>NZ_JBVJPT010000001.1:893234-2756806 GCF_055609385.1 Streptomyces sp. NPDC036764 | reverse complement strand
CCGCTACGAGCGCAAGCCCGAACACTTCCTCGCCTTCACCGCCATAGCTGCGACCCTCATATGCCACCGCAGACTCGCCAACTGAAATGACGACTTAATGGGGTGATCACGACGAGCTGATCCGACACACTGGTTCGATGCGGCAAGATGATGAACAGCCTTTGTCCGGTGGCAACGTCAGTGATGGTGTCGTTCGCGTCGGGGACACCGTTCGCCGTCCGACCGGACCATGGACTCCCGCTGTGCATGCCCTGCTTGCCCACCTGCACGAGGTGGGATTCGGCGCGGCGCCTCGTCCGCTCGGCATTGACGATCAGGGGCGTGAGGTCCTGACCTTCATGCCGGGAGATGTGGTCTGGCCCGACCGGTTCTCGCTGATGGAACCCGCTCGACAACTGGCTCGCGTGGCACGGCTGATCCGGGACTTCCACGACGCCGTGCAGGACTTCACGGCGCCCTCCGATGCGCGGTGGCAGACGCTGATCCCCGCTGAGGGCAGTGACATCATCGCCCATAACGACCTGGCCCCCTGGAACCTCGTGGTCGCAGACGAGGCGCGGTGGGCCTTCATCGACTGGGACGCTGCAGGTCCCGGCTCGCGCCTGTGGGATGTCGCATACGCCATTCACGGGTTCATCCCGCTGTCCGCGCATCCGGACTGGCAGAGCCCGGACGCGGCGGACCGACTGGGAGTCTTCGCCGACGCCTACGGTCTGGCTGAGTCCGAACGCCGTCGGTTGGTGCCTCTACTGGGGCGCCGTACGCGTTCCATGCACGACTTCCTGCGCGACCAGGCAGCCCAAGGAGCCCAGCCCTGGGCAAGGCTGTGGGCTGAAGGCCACGGCGACGCTTGGCGAAACGACGCCGAATACATCGAGCAACGCGAAGACCAGTGGATGCAGGCCCTGCTCGCTAGCTGAGGCAACAGCGCCCGTGCCTGGCTCCTGGCATCGAACGACATCTCGAACACCGTCGCCTGCTGCGGCCAGACCCCGAAGTAATGGGTACTCACCGCTAGCGCGATCTTGCAGTGAGGGTCCGTCAGCTCGCTGGCGGACCCTCACTATTTGTTCAGAATGGTGGTCAGCCCCAAGGCGACCGAGCCTGACCACACGGTGCGGGCACCGCTCGGTTTCCGCGACAAGCTTGATATCGCAGCACGCGGAGTGCGCGGCGTGCACGAAGAGGATCACGGGCCGCCGGGCGAATGTGGTGGTCACCGGAGCGGACGGCAATGCGGAGGTGTTCTTCACCAGCCCTGGAGCACGCGCAGACGTGGGCCGGGAAGCTGAAGCAGCCGAAGGACAACCTGGTCAACGTGGTCGGCGAGGCCGCGGTGTTACGCGCGAAGTTGTGGCAGTACCTGCGCGAGCATGCCGACGCCGGACATCTGAAGGCGATCGAGGACGGCCGGGCCGCCGGCGTGCCCTGGGACCACTTCGCCGAGGCACTGCGCGTGACCTCCAAACAGGGCGCCTACCAGAAGGCGCGGCGGCTGAAGGCCGAGCAGCTCCGCGAGCCCGGCGAGCGCAGCACCCCCGAAACCGCCCGCGAACACGAGGACCGCGCAGCCGCCGAGCAACGGGCCGAGCGGGCCCTGATGCTCGTGCAGGAACGCCGTTTCCCCGGTCGCCCAGCAGATCGGCCGGCTGCTCCTGGAGCACCGCGACGGAATCGTCCTGGACAGACTGGGCGACGTTCTGGCTCGGCGAGATCGCAGAGACTATCGACGACCGCAACGCCCCGGCCGAACGTGCGTGGTTCACCGGGTGGGTGGAGAGCTTCGTGCGAGCCGTCACGGCCACGCTCGGCAGCGCAACCAGCCCTCCACCACCACCGAAGAAACTCACCAGGCCCTGGCAATGGCCACCGAGTTCACCTACCAGGAACGTGTAACTGAGCGCTTCAATTGGCCACTCTGAGCGTCACAGTTGGCCGGAGGGATTAGCGATCAGTTCGGACATCTGATGTCGGTTTCGATGAAGTCGACCGCGAAGCCGGTTCAGCGGCTGTGCTGGCCTCGTGGAGGCGTCCTCGGAGCCCTGCGTGCCGGTGGTCGCACACGTGCGGGCTGGATGAGCTGATCGCGCCGTACGTGCTGGATGAGCAGGTCACTCAGCGGCTGGAGGTCGGCGAGGGCTGGTTACGGCGGTGGAGTGCCGTTGGGAGCTCGCCGGACGCCGACGTCGTCTGTGCGGTACGTGAGCTGGCTGCCGTCCCGCGGGTAGCACGGTGCCGGTAAGCCGATTCGCGTGGCGGCTGATCAGCGTCAGGCTGACCAGGCCGCTCGGCCGCAGGCGGCCTGATTGGTGTCCGGTGCCTTGTTCCCGTCCGTCTGCGCAATCGGCACAGGCTGCCGCATCTTCCAGCGACTTGATGTTTGTCCCATGGAGGTGCCGGCAGCGGCTTCTGCGCAAGCCTGGGCCGGCGCTGGTCGAGCAATTGGAAGACGCCCATTGGGAGTGTGAGATCGGTACGACGTCGCCTCACATCGCCAAGGACAAAGCGTCGTCCGGTTGACGAAGGAGCCGCGGCGAAGCGGAGGGAGGCATATGACTTATGCAAGTCTCCTGTAAGTCCGGGCGAGCATATGCAGTATGGGCAGCACCAGCGGAGGGTGCGGGCGTAGTGTGCGTGGGGGGACCGCGTTGCCGTTGACCTTGCCACCCGACCTTTCTGAAAGGTGTCGGCGTGATGCTCAAGGGGCGGGTCAGGGAACGTGAAGCCCTCGATCGGTTCGTTGCGGACCTGCGCGGGGAATTAAGCGGTGTCGCCCTCCTAAGCGGTGACGCTGGTATCGGTAAGACTGTCCTGCTGGATCATGCCGCCGCGGAGGCCGCCGATCTGCGCGTCCTGCGGGTGGCGGGTGTGGAGGCAGAGTCCGGGTTCCCCTTCGCGGCGCTTCACCGTCTGCTCGTTCCATTTCTGGACGGCCTCAAGGAACCCGGCGCGCTGCCCGCAGCCCAGCGCGCGGCGCTGCGGGTGGCCTGTGGACTGGCCGACGGCCCTGCCGCGGATCAGTTCCTGGTGGGGCTCGCGACGCTCACGCTGCTTGCGGAGGCCGCGAAGCAACGGCCTGTGCTGGCCTGCGTCGATGATGCCCAGTGGCTCGACAAGGAGTCCTTGGGCGTGCTCGCCTTTGTAGGTCGGCGGGTGCACGCCGAGGGCGTCGGTCTGTTGTTCGCCGCGCGAACCGGTTTCGACGCGCCTGCGGGCCTTCCATGCATTGAAGTAGCCGGTCTGGAGGACGAGTTCGCTCTGGAACTGCTGCGGGAGGCCGTCCCCGGACAGCTCGACACCCGGGTCGCGGCGCGGATCGTGGCCGCCACGGCCGGGAACCCGCTGGCGCTGGCTGACCTGGGGCAGGAACTCTCCGCCGACCAGCTCTCGGGAGGGCTCGCACTGCCGGAACCGCTGCCCGTGGGCGGCACGCTGGAGGCGCACTACCTCCAGCAGGTCCGCGAGTTGCCGGAGCCTACGCAGACCTGGCTGCTCCTCGCCGCCGCCGAGCCCGGCGGTGACCTCGGGTACCTCACGAGTGCGGCAGACCGGCTCGGGATCAGCGCGGAGGCTTCCGGTCCGGCCGAAGCCGCGCGCCTGGTTGTGCTGCACGCCGCCGCACAGTTCCGTCATCCGCTGGTCCGGTCGGCTGTTTACAGCGGCGCCACCAGCGTCGAGCGAAGACGGGCGCACCACGCGCTGGCCCAGGTCACTGACCGCCCGGCCGACGCCGACCGGCGCGCCTGGCATCTTGCCGCGGCCGCGATCGGGACGGATGCCGCCGTTGCCGCGGAGGTGGAAGACGTGGCCGACCGAGCAGGCGCGCGTGGCGGTTACGCCGCGCGCGCCACCTTCCTGACCCGGGCCGCCGAGCTGACACCGGAAGGCGAGGTACGAGCGGGACGGCTGCTGGCGGCGGCCGAGGCAGCGCTGCGAGCCGGGGCGCCGCTGCAGGCGGAGTCGCTGCTGGACGGGATCGATGGGGAACTGCTCGGTGATGTCGGCCAGGGCCGGGCATTGTTGGTCCGGGCTAACACGGGCATCGCGCTGGGCCGCGAGGATTCGTTCGCGCAGGCGCCGGCGCTGTGTGTTCGTGCCGCGCGGCTTCTCTCTGACGGTGCTCCGGACCTTGCTCGTGAGGCACTCCTCAGGGCCATCGACCGCCTCATCACCGCAGAGCACCTTATGCGGGATACGACGCTGGCCGAGATCGCCCGGACCGTGGAGACGCTGGTGCCGCGCAGCGGTGGAGCGACCGGCGTCGATCTCGTGCTGCGCGGTTTCGCGGCCTTGATCACTGACGGCTATGAACGCGCCGTACCACATCTGCGGCGGGCCTGCGCCATGGTGCTGGACCCGGACACCCTCGAGGAGGAGGTGCTGCGCGGCTATCTGCCCACCATGACCATGTCGATGATCCTATGGGATGAGCAGACCCACACCGCGGTCATCCGCCGGGCGGCTGACGTCGCCCGGCGGACCGGCTCCCTGTGGCAGCTGGATAGCGCGCTGTACTGCGCCACGATGTCCGAGACCAATCTCGGCGAACTGGCCGCTGCCAACGACCTGTTGGCCGAGGGGCACCAGATTCGTTCGGCGATCGGCGCCAACGACGACGTGTGGGCCATATACCGGCATCCTGAACTGCTCGCCTGGCATGGCGAGCGCGACGACCTGGACGCCGTGCTGCGCGGGTCGATGGAGGCCGGCACCTGGCTCGGCAGCGGCGCGGTCGAGTCCATCGCCCGCATCGGAATGGTGGTGCTGGCCCTGAGCCGCGGCGACTACGCCGAGGCGCGCACCGTCGCGCACGAGCTGATCGAGCAGGATGTGCTCGGGGTGCATTCCCGGCTGCTGCCCTGCCTTGTCGAGGCGGCCGTACGCTGCGGCGACCGGGTCCTGGCCACGTCCGCGCTGGGGACGCTGGCCTCCCGGGCGGCGGCCTCCGGCACGCCCTGGGCCCTGGGCCTGCTGGCTCGCTCGAGCGCCCTGCTTGCCCCTGTCGGCGACGCCGAGCCGCTGTACAGCGAGGCGATCACCCTCCTGTCGGGCACGAGAGCCCGCTCCGATCTCGCCGTCGCCCACCTGCTGTACGGCGAGTGGCTGCGCCGCCGTAAGCGCCGCAAGGACGCCCGCGAGGAACTGAGTACGGCCGTGGCGATGTTCGACGCCATGCGGGCCACGGGCTACGCGGCGCGCGCCGCTCAGGAGCTTGCTGCCACCGGGGCGCACCCCCAGCGCGGGACGGCCGGGGCGACGAGCGTGCTGACCCCGCAGGAGCTCCAGATCGCACGCCTCGCCAAGGGCGGCGCAACCAACGCCGAGATCGCCGCACAGCTGTACATCAGCGCCAGCACCGTCGACTACCACCTGCGGAAGATCTTCCGGAAGCTCGACGTGACGTCCCGGCGGCAACTCCACCAAGCATTGGACGACTGACCGCGGTCACGACTACGTGCTTCACGGGATTCGAGCACCGTCCGTCCTGGCCGAGTCTTGGGCGACCGGACAGATCCTGCAGACGGGAGCATTCCATGCCGTACGTCACCGCAAGCGACGGAGCGCAGATTTTCTACAAGGACTGGGGCACGGGCCGGCCGGTCGTGCTGAGCCACGGCTGGCCGCTGAACTCGGACAGCTGGGAGGCACAGCAGCTGTTCCTCGCCTCGAACGGCTTCCGCGCCATCGCCCACGACCGTCGTGGGCACGGCCGGTCCGACCAGACGTGGCACGGCAACGAGATGAACACCTACGCCGACGACCTCGCCACCCTCATCGACACGCTCGACCTGCGCGATGCGACGCTGGTCGGCTTCTCCACGGGCGGCGGGGAAGTCGCCCGCTACATCGGGCGGCATGGCACCGGCCGCATCGCGCAGCTCGTGCTGGTGTCCGCCGTACCGCCGTTCATGCTCAAGACCGGCGACAACCCCGGCGGCGTGCCGGTCGACGTGTTCGACGCGATCCGCGCCGGGTCGCTCGCCGACCGCTCGCAGCTGTACCGCGACCTGGCCGACGGCCCGTTCTTCGGCAACAACCGACCCGGCGCCGATGTCTCCCAGGGCATCCGGGACGCATTCTGGCGCCAGAGCCTGCAGGCCGGACACCGAAACGCCTACGAATGCGTCGCGGCCTTCTCGGCCACCGACTTCCGCGCCGACCTGGATGCCTTCGACGTGCCCACGCTGGTTATCCACGGCGACGACGATCAGGTCGTGCCCTTCGAGGTGGGCGGTCAGGCGTCGGCGGCCCGCATCAAGAACGCGATGCTGAAGGTCTACCCGGGGGCGCCGCACGGCATCACGGACACACACAAGGAACAGCTCGGCACCGACCTGCTGGACTTCCTCAACTCCTGATCGCGGAAGGAACCACCGCATGATTTCCGAAGGTCAGCCTCGCCGTCGCGTTCTCGGCGGCCTGCTCGCGGCGGGAGCGGTCACGCTCGGCGCCGCCCCCGCCTCGGCCTCCGCCCGCTCGGGCGGCGGTACGAGACCGACCGTCGTGCTCGTGCACGGCGTGTTCGCCGACTCCTCCGGCTGGAACGACGTCATCGCCCGGCTGCTGAAGGCCGGATTCCCAGTCATCGCCCCCGCGAACCCGCTGCGCGACCTGGCGGGCGACTCGGCGTACGTCTCCAGCGTCGTCGACACCATCCCAGGCCCGGTCATCCTGGTCGGCCACTCCTACGGCGGCGAGGTCATCACCAACGCCGGACGCGATCGTTCCCATGTCAAGGCGCTGGTGTACGTCGGAGCCTTCGCGCCCGACGAGGGCGAGAGCGCGTTGCAGCTCGCCGACATGTTCCCAGGCAGCAAACTGAAGGACGCGCTGGTGACCCGCCCGTTCCCGCTGCCCGACGGCACAACCGGCACCGACGGCTATATCGACCACGCGAAGTTCCACGAGGTTTTCGCCCAGGATCTGCCGACCTCCGTGACGCGGCTCATGGCGGCCACCCAACGCCCCGGCAGCGTGGGCGGGTTGGCGTCCGGCAGCGGCGTGCCAGCCTGGAAGAGCCTGCCGTCCTGGTACGTGATTCCCACCGCCGACAACGTCATCCCGGCCGCGGTGCAGCGCTTCATGGCGGGGCGCGCCGGGAGCACGACTGTCGAGGTGAAGGGCTCCTCCCACGTCGTGATGATGTCGCATCCCGACATCGTCGTCCGCCAGATCCTGGCCGCCTACCGCGCCACCCGTTGACGTCCTGGAAGGAACATCGATGAGCGCACCGGACACCATCGTCCTGATCCACGGCTTCTGGGTGACGCCGCGCAGTTGGGAGCACTGGATCGACCGCTACGAGAAGCAGGGCTACCGCGTGCTCGCGCCCGCCTACCCCGGCTTCGAGGTGGAGGTCGAGTCCCTGAACGCCGACCCGACCCCGATCGAGAAGGTGACTGCCCCGCAGATCATGGAGAGCCTGGCAAACGTGATCCGCGGGCTCAACGAACCGCCCGTCCTGATCGGCCACTCCGCGGGCGGAGCGTTCACCCAGGTCCTGCTCGACCACGGCTTCGGCGCGGCCGGAGTGGCCATCAACTCCGCGCCCACCGAAGGCGTGAAGGTGACCCCGCTGAGCCAGGTGAAGGCGACCTTCCCCGTGCTCAAGAACCCCGCCAACCACCACAAGGCGGTCGGCCTCACCCCTGAGCAGTGGCATTACGCCTTCACCAACACATTTCCCGAAGAGGAGTCCCGGGCGCTCTACGAGCGTTACGCGATTCCCGCGTCGGGCCGCATCCTGTGGAACAGCGTGCTGGCCAACCTCCAGCCCGGCCACCAGGACATCTGGGTGAACTACCACAACGACGACCGTGCACCGCTGCTGTTCCTCTCCGGCGAACTGGACCACCTCATGCCGCCCAAGGTCCAGCAGTCCAACGCCGAGCACTACAAGTCGAACACGGTCACCGAGGTCAAGGTGTATCCGGGGCAGCCGCACCTGATGCCGGCCTCGCCAGGCTGGGAAGAGGTCGCGGACCACGCGCTGTCGTGGGCCTTGTCGCACGCCCGATAGCCACCAGTACGCCCGGGACGGATACCCGCCGTCCCGGGCCAGGGAAGGGATGACCGCATGACAGAGGTCCGCGTCACCCACATCGGCGGTCCGACCACACTGATCGAGGTCGGCGGCTGGCGGCTGTTGACCGACCCGACGTTCGATCCGCCGGGGCGCCGCTACTCGTTCGGCTGGGGCACGTCCTCCCGTAAGACGTCCGGCCCCGCCCTTGCCGTCGCGGACCTGCCGCCGGTCGACGCCGTCCTGCTCACTCACGACCACCACGGCGACAACCTCGACACGGCCGGGCGCGCCCTGCTGCCGACCGTGGACACCGTACTCACCACGCCGTCCGGAGCACGACGACTCAACGGCAACGCGCGTGGCCTAGCGCCCTGGACGACCACACGCCTTCAGGCCCCAGGGCGCACAACGATCGATATCACCGCGACTCCCGCCCGCCACGGACCGCCGCTGTCCCGGCTGATCACCGGGGACGTCACCGGCTTCGCGCTCCACTGGGAGGGACAGCAGCACGGTGTGCTGTGGATCTCCGGGGACACCGTCCTCCACGACGGTGTACGTCACCTTGCCCGCCGCCTGAACGTGGGCGCCGCCCTGTTGCACATGGGCGGCGTGCGCTTCCCTCTGACGGGCCCGATCCGCTACACGATGACGGCCGCTCAGGCTGTAGAGCTGTGCCGTCTGCTCACCCCGCGAACCGCCCTCCCCATCCACTACGAGGGCTGGCACCACTTCCGCGAGAACCGCGAAGCCATCGAACGGCACTTGGCCTCGGCTCCCGCCGACATCCGGGACCGCTTCCGCTGGCTGCCCGCCGGAACGGGCGTCGACGTCAGCGTGTGACCGCACCAGTCGGTGCTGATGCTCCTGCCGGCAGGATCGCCTCTCGCACGCGGAGTCGACGGACGCTCGACCTCCAAGGCTGAGGCACACCGGGCAGGACAACACTGAGCGCCGGAACGGCCACCTGGAGCGCTCAATGGCTTCCCAATGGAGAAGTCAAGCTGAGTTCCTGTGCGTTGGACAGAACCTGGTTCCGTGTTCAGTCGAACCAGACCACGAGGCGGACGTGCTCCGGGCCGTGCAGCTCGGCCAGCGTCCTCATCACGTCCCAGACCGGCGCCCAATGGGTTCCCGTCCCGGCAACGGTGCTTCGGCTGAGTGTGCCGGAGCGATCGGTCTCGTCCCAGTCGGCGGCTGCCAACTCGGCCCATCTGATCCACGTTGTTCCGTGCGCGTCCTGTGGCCCACCCCATGCGCTGAATGTCTCTCGCAGTCCCTCGGAAGCGTCCTCCGGCAGGCCGCGGTCCTCGGACAGCGGTCGGAACCCGAAGGAGTTGCGGACGCCGAAGAGGCAGGCAAAGGCGTTGCCGGTGTTGAGGAGGAAGAGGTCAATGGCGGCGTGCCATACCGCGTCCTCGTCGTCCTCCCCGAAGATCCGGGCCAAGGACCTGCACTCGATCATTCCGCTGACATCGGTGGACATGCCCGCAGTCTGCCGAGCACGGGCAAGGCTCGTCGCCTCGTTTTCCGACGCAGAACCTAACCGGCGGACTGTGGTGGGGCGACCTCGTAACGGCGCCGGTCATGGATCAGGGCCCACAGGACGTTGACCCTGCGGCGGGCGAGGGCGATCACGGCCTGGGTATGGCGTTTGCCCTCGGCACGCTTGCGATCGTAGAAGATCCGGGAGTTGGGGTCGTAGCGGACGCTCGTCAGAGCGGACATGTAGAAGATGCGCTGGAGTCCCCGGTGGTAGTGGCGAGGGCGGCGTAAGTTGCCATTCCGCTTCCCGGAATCGTGCGGTGCCGGAGCCAGGCCGGCGAAAGCCGCGAGGCGGTCCGGGCCGTCGAAATCCTCAAGGTCGCTGCCGATCACAGCGAGGAACTCGGCGCCCAGCAGCGGCCCCATGCCGGGCATGCTGGCCACGACCTCGGCCAGCTCGTGTGTCCGGAACCGGGTCTCGATGAGCCGGTCGATCTCGGCGACCTTCTCGTTCAAGGTCTGGACCTCCTCGGCAAGTGTCCGAACGAGCTGGGCGATCACAGCCTCGCCCGGGACGGCGGTGTGCTGCCGCTCGGCGGCCTGCACGGCCTTCTGCGCGAGTGTCTGGGGGCTGCGGACGCCGCGGGCGCGCAGCCAACGGTGAGCCGCGCGGTGCCTATGCGCCGGAGGGTGGCCGACGTCTGGTAGCCGTCCAGCAGGACGAGGGGTCCGGCACTCGTCAGGACGAGCACCCGTTCCAGCGCGGGGAACATGCCGGTCAGTGCAGAGCGGAATCAGTTGATGGACCGGGTGCGGTCGCGGACGAGGTCGGTGCGGCGGTTGGTCAGGACACGGAGTTCGATGGTGGCCTCTTCGCTGGGCCGCAGCGTGTGCAGGTCGCGGCGTATGCGGGCCTGGTCAGCGATGACCAGTGCGTCTCGGGCGTCGGTCTTGCCTTCACCCCGGTAGCCGTCGCTGGCCCGGTTGACCACGCGGCCAGGGATGTAGCGGACTTCCTGGCCGTGATTGACCAGTAGGGCGAGTAAGAGGGCGGGCTCACCACTGGCCATGTCCACGGCCCAGGTCACCTGGTCGCCGAGGGCGAGTACGGCGTCAAGGAGCTTCAGGAGCTCCGGCTCGTCGTTGGCGACGGGCGGGACAGCAATGCTTCGCCGTTTTCGTTGAGTACGAGGCAAGGTGGTGGGTTTGCCGCTGCCAATGCCGGCCCAGATCCGGTTCATCGTGCTCCAGACGATCGTCCTGCAGGGTTCGTGCCACAGACGACCTCGCCGGCATGGCCTTACACAGCGATCTTGTCCGCATTTCCCAATCTGGCGGCCGGGTCGTCGTGGGGCGCCGGGCGGCCAAGCCACTGCAGCCACGGACGGCAGCCAACTAAGAGCCACACCCGGCACCCCTGGGCGGCCCAACCCTACGAATGGCTCCACCATCCCGTCCCTGGAACGTAAGGCCAACTGAGGAGCTCAGTCACAGAACGACCCAAGATTCCTGAGCAGGTCCCGCGTTCCCAGTCTGGGAACCCAGCGCGGCACGCGCGCCGACGAACACGCGGCGGCCGTCCGGCCCGCTGCCCCACTCCGGGCATTCCGTCACCCCGCGGGCCGCATTTCGTCGGTTCCCCCCTTATCGAGCAGGTATGGCCCTCGCCACGCAAGCCAGGGCAGACCGACCGCGAGGACCAGAGCGCCGCCCAGGACGAGCACCCAGGCCCCCATCCGGCGCAGGCGCCGCATGCGGCGTGCCTGGACCCGCCGCTGATCGAGCGCAATCATCACACTTCCTGCCTAGATGAAGCGCCCGCGAGATTGTGGCTCCACTCCGGACCGCGGGGGGGGGCGGCACACCGCGCCCGAAGTCCAACACCACGAGACTCGGACACTCCCGCACCTTCACCTAATCCACAGCTCACGGGGTCGGTCAGCCACCATTTGTGGCTCGTGACGATCCTGCTGGCGCTTATCCACTCACACGGTGAGGGAGATGCCGAGGTTGGCAAGCTGAATAACGCGGATGCGGTCGAGGGGATGAGCTCCCCAAGGATCTGGTCCCTGTCTCATGTGATCCGGTTCGATTCGCTTGCGGTCTCAGGTGACCCGGTTCGTCGACGTGTTTGAAGCGGGCTGTCGCTGGTCGAGGTGACACTTTCTGCGTACGGGACACGGGACCCCCGGCCCCGCTTCCCCGATCGGTGCGGTTTCCCTCGCCTAGGGGCTCCGACGTGCGGCAAGGTCTGCTGTACTGGCTGGACGGCAACATCTGGGTGCGCGGGGGATGAGGGGGGCGTATGTCGAGAGTGCCGGCGATGGTCTGGTTTCAGGGTGACTCGGACAATCATGTTCGATGGTCGCCGGATGAGCGCCAGTTTGGGCTGGTGTTCCAGTGGCCGGGACTGCATGTACTGGACGATCGCCGCGCCAGCAGCCCGCCGTCCATCGCGCGCGTCGGGCACACCACCTACATGGCGTGGAAAGGCGCCGACGACGACAAGCACATCTACTGGTCGACGCTGTCGGGCTACAGCGGGCCGTTGACCGACCATCCGGCGGCCTGGTCACCGCAGCAATCGGCGCACTGGCTCCAGACCGACACGTTTCCGACCTTGTCGCCGTTCAACGGCCGGCTGCTGATGTACTGGAAGCGGTACAACACCAACCCCGATCCGTACTCCCGCGACCGGATGATGGTCTGGTCCGAGCTGGTCGACGGCGAGTGGACCAGTCCGATGGAGTTCGACACCGTGGTTCGTGGTGTCGAGGGCGTCGCAGCGGCCGTACACCAAGGGCGTCGCTACCTGGCGTGGCGGGGCAGAGGCACCGACACCCGTATTCATTGGCACTGGTTCGATGGCGCGACCGCGCAAGACGGGACGATCGCCGACGACCAGCACACGAACGCGCTGCCTTCCCTGGTGTCCGACGGCACCACGCTCCACATGGCATGGCGCAACACCGACGATGACCACATCAGCTGGTCAACGCTGACAGGCCCTCCCGAGGCTCCCAGGTGGCGGCCGCGGCAGGTGCTCAACGACCGGCGGACAGCGGGCAGTCCGACGCTGGGGGCCTCCGATACAGGGTCCGTGATCATGGTGTGGGCAGGCGCGGCAGGCGACTCCGCCGTGTGGTGGTCGCGCTTCACCGACGGACAGTGGGGGCAACAGTACGCATGCACCGATCGGCACCTCGACAGCCCGATGAGAGTCGGACTCCTCTGAGCTGAGACAACGTCCGGCATCCACGCTCCCGGAACCAGAACTACCGAGATTCCCGGCACCGCGACTCTCAGTCGACCTGGTCGCCCGCAGGTCCACGCCTTGGCGCGGAGCCAGATCAAGTGAGACGGGACAGCCGTATGCGGGGCATGTCGTGGATGGAGTCCGCAGGGCCTGCATCCTGCGGGCCGTCGAACGTAGGGGATCGAACGTGTGGGGACGGATGGCAGTACAGCTCGGAACGGGGCAAGACATGACAGCGGTCGTGGAGAGCGCGAGTGCATGGCTGGACACGATCACCGCTCAAGCGCGCAGTTCCCAGGCGAAGGTGTTCTCCGTGAGCGTGCCGATGAGTCACCCCGCGGCCTCGGACCAGGCGCACGAGCAGCTGCTGTCGGCGGCCATCGACGGCGTTGAGCGGGAGGGGTGGACGCTGGACAGCATGAGCACGTACGGCTCCTCCTCCGCTTACGAAGGCCCCGCCTTCTGGGCATTGCTGGTCTTCCGCACGACCTATCACGGACGCGTCTGAACGCGGTGACGGGTACCCGGTCAGCTGCTACCGCTGCCATCGCCCCTCGCGGCTCGTCGTAGCTGATGTTCAACGTCAAAGCGGTTCTGGCGCTCAGCTCGTGCGTAGTGGGTTACAGCGTCCTGCACGACCCCCGCCGCCTCACGCCAGAGCTGACGCTGTTGCGTCCGCTCGTCAGAGGGTTCGAGCAGTTCCAGCTTCCTGCGCTCGAGGTCTGCCGCACGCTGCAAGGCAATCAGTGATGCGGGCAGGCCGGGTTGACTCGGTTCGGCCTCGTGAGAGGGAAGGGTGGGGGCCATCACGCTGCGCCCGCGGTGGATGACCGAGACCGCCTGCTGGATCTGCGCCCGACGTGGCCGTGGGGGTGCCGGAGGATCCCACACCCGTCCCGGAGGAGGAGGGCTCGTCCTGGGGGGGGATGCCTCCTGGGTGATGGACGAGGAGATGTCCGAGCTGCTGGCGGAAGGAGGGGATCCCGCGCCGGTGGCCGACGGGCTGGAGGATCCCTCAGTAGAGGAGCCGGCTGCCGGTGCTGGCGTCGAGATGCCCTTCACGAAGCTGCAGCAGTCGCCCATGTCTTCCACGGGGGAAACGTGTTCGGAGCCTGACGAGGAGGGCAAGGCGGCCTGTGTGGAGCAGGTTCCGCCGGACGCGATTGCCCAGAGTGCGACGGCTATGACTGCGGACGCGGCCCGCGCAGGGGTAGCTCCTCCCCAGTGGTGCGAGAACAGCAGGGGCAAGGTCGTCGGGCTCCGCACGGCTGTGTGCCAGGTCGGCGGTGCCGACTACACCACCAAGCAGAAGATTAACGGTGTGTGGCGCGAGACCGGCCGGGCCAAGCTGCTGTTCATCAGCTACAGCTATGGCGACACCGGCCTGGGCACCATCGCCCACCAGATCGAGGTCGCCGCATACGACGGCTGGGGCGACGCCCTCAACAGGGGCTCGGTAAAGGGCTCCGCCAAGAAGACCGGAGCCTGCAAGGTCAGCAGCGCGAGGTTCCCGAGTAAGCCGCTGCTGCCCAAGAACTCCTGGCGGCTTGGGGAGTCGTTCTACGACACCACGATCCACACCGCCGGCACGAAGGGAAAGTGCAAGAGCACCTGGACACTGACCCTCCAGACTCCCGGCCACAACGACGCGCTCCTGCCGGTCAGCTTCAACGAGTTCCGCTGTGACAACGCCACAACGGGCCGGCCCCGGGTCGGCTGCGTCGTCTCCTGGTACCCGTCGATCCTCTACTACGACCAGACCACCTACCCGGACCTGGCCAAGCACGTCAAGCGCGCCCAGGCCTCCGGCTTGCCCGGCGGCTCCTTCAAGGACCCGCTGACCCGCACCACCAATGCCCAGACCATCCGGGACAACCGCACCAAGGCATGCGGAGACGCCCCCGGCATCCAGGACAAATCCTGCGATGAATACCCCATCGCCACCTCCAAGCAGGGGCTGAGTTCCGGGGGATCCCGCCGTTCCTTCTCCGCCTGCGACCTGCCCAACATCCCCTCGGGCGGTGGCTCCAGGGGAGCCAGCGCCTGCATGATCAACAAGAGTGACAACGAGGCCCAGGGCGGCTTGAACACCCAGTTCTTCCGCAGAGAGCGCATGCTGGACGGAGACCCCTTCCAGATCCGAATCTCCTAGACCGTCCGTCACAACCGTTCGGCGGCCATCGCGACCGTGCGATGTCCGCCGGCCGGTGCCGAACCGACGTACGATCGCAGCCCGGGGGCAAGCTCCCGGGCTGCCACTGCATCCCCGGCAAGGAGAGGCCCAGCAGATGAGCGCCCCCCAACTCTTCGTCGCGGAGCGAACCTTCGGGGTCTTGGACGGCGGAGACATCCCCGTGGACACGGCCGACTGGTCCAACGGCCTGGCCGCCCCCATGTCGCACGGCGCCATCATCCTCACCGGCATCCGCACAGGCGACGTCCAGGTGACCGCCGAAGCACGAGACAGCCCGCCCCACACGACCGACGACACCCCCTGGGACGAGATCGTCGAGGTCAGCATCCAGTGCCAATCCGCCCAGATGCTCGTCGAGTCCCTCGACCTCGGCCCGGCCGAAGACCTGCCCAACCTGGCCACCGCCGGCCTCGGCTGGTACTGCATCCGCGTCCACGCACACGGCCGCGCCACCAACCCCGACGGCACCGACTCCGACCCGATCGAGCGCTACCAGCTTTCCGCCTGGCCCTCCACCTCCGCAGAAACAGAAATCCTGAAGAGCAGTCCGCGCATCCAGGCAGAACAGGCCCGCCACACCCACCAGCCACAGCGCACCCCCCACCCCACTCCCCTGGACGCACCACCCATCACAAAACCCGAATGACCCCGCCCCACGCCGACAGACCATCATCGCGCCCAGCTTCTCGCCGAGCAGTGCCGTGTGCTCAGCCTCGACCGCAGCGTGGGCGATATCGCCAGCACCTCTGACCCTTCGGTTCTTCAGCCAGGTTGTGACACGCCGAAACACGCCCGACTGCGTGGGCAGGACGACGCTCCTGGATGTGCTGGCAGGTCTGGAGGGGCTGCCAGAGGTATTGGCGGCGCACCACCAGTTAATGCGGCCGCGTCGTATGCCCCTGTTCTCCCGTGCGCTGGAAGTGGCACAGGCCGTGGTCGTCTCCTGGTGGGACGCGCACTGGCCGGCTACGTGACCCGGGTGAAGAGATCCTCGAGTTCGGCCTTCTTCACATCCGGTCGGAGCTGAAGGGGTCAAGCCCTTCGGTGGGGACGAGCGATGTCCGCTCGATCAGCGGCAGGATGATCGGACGCAGCAGTACGCTGGCGTCGGTGGGCTTGCGGCCGTCACCCTTGGCCACGCTTCCCGCCGCGCCAGCGAGCAGGTCGGCAAGCTGAATGGACGCGTGATCGTAGGAGCTCCCGCGCACCATGCGTTGAACGCGAAGGCGCCGGTGCATGGAGGAAGGCGTAGCTCCGGCCCCGGAGCGCAGGACGTTTCTGGTCACTTCCAGCCGGGCGTCCGTGAGTTCTCGGTGTTCGTCGGCCAGGACGCTGATTGTTCCCAAGCGTTCGCTCCAGGCTCTTGTCAGAGTGGCGAGCGCAGTGTCCAGCAGTTCCAGGTGCGGCGGCGGTTGAGGCGCTACGTCGTTGTGAAGTGCCTCCGCGTGGGCACGCGTGGGCCGAAGCCATTGCAGGGCCTCGGTGACGTTGCGCCGGGTCGATACCGTCCAGGCCGCCTCCACTTCGTCATAGAAGGTCTGGATGACTGCCTGCCGGTCGCCCGGGTCCTTGCGGCGGGCGAAGGCGACGAATGCCTGCTCCAGCTTGTTGAACCGGTCGCCCTTCAGCGCGCGTCGACCGTCGCACGCGAGGGCCCGGGCCAGCTTTCTGGCCTGCCTGTTCACATGCAGGTCGATACCACGTCGGTAGGCCTCTTCTTCGACCAAGAGGTCGATGACCTTGCTCATGATTCCGTATCGCTTGTCGACCACGTACACCGAACATCGTCCGTGCAACGCGCCGCCGATCTGCCACAGGCGGCTGAGCTTCTGCAGCCGGTCCCCACGCTGGAAGTGCTTGAACTTCAGCTCGCGGACGGTCGGCTGAATGCTTGTCTCTGTACGGAGGTCGCCCACGATGGCTTCGGCTTCCGCGTCGTCGACGGCGACTCCTGCCACAATCATGTAGCGGCCTTCACTCAGAAGATCCTCGCCGTCGTAGCCGGACTCGTCAGGGGCGATCCAGCGACCGTCCGCCTCGCTGTCGAGTGTTGGCGCGGTGTGCGTGAGTCGCACGTAGTCGGGCCCTGTCAGAGGCATAGCCGCATTATCCCGGAGTGCGCTCCCGACGCACCTGGCCGGTGACGGGGATCAAGCTGTGCCACCAGCAGGTCGAGGCCGTGGCCGACATCGTGTGGGGGGCTCGACGTCCCGCTCGCAGGGATCTTCGAGAACGGCCTGCGCGGACGGGTACATGCCGCCTCCGGAACGGGCAAGACCGTGGTCGCCGCCGCGGCGGCGAAGCGGATCGCCCCCAAGGCGCGGCTGCTCGTGCTGGTACCGCGTGAAGGCGCCCCGCACCTCGCGGCAGTCTTCCGCGTCGTCCCCTTCCGGCAAGCGCCACGGTTGGGTCCGCGGTCAGTCCTCGGCCACCCGTCGGACCGTGTCGCCCGATGCCAGATGCTCGTCGTGGACCGATACCACGATCGAGTCGCGGGCTCTGTGCCGGAGGCTGGACGTGCCGCTGAACGTCTCGGGCAACTTGGCGAGGAACTCTTGTATGGCCTTGATGGTCTGTCGCAGTTCCTTGCCCATGTCCTTTCGGCCGATGAGGTACCTGCTCGGCGGCATCTCGTGTTGCCGTGAGAGATAGTCGCGAAAGTTGTCTGTGTCGTCCTTCAAGTCCTGTGCCTGGTCAAGCAGGGCCTCTTTAAGCTGCCGCATCGGGGGCGGCAACGCGTCGCCCAGGCCACCGAGGAGACTTCGGACCTCGTCGACCTCTGCACTGAAACTTTCGAAGTGCCGCTCAAGATTCGGGAGGTTTCTGCACTGCTCGCCTAGCTCGCCCAGCTTGGCCTGGACGGCCTTCAACACCGCGCCGTACCCGCTCGGGCGAGCTCCCGCGGCCACGCTCGGGACTCAGAACCGACTGCTGTTCGCCAGCACTTGGAGCAACCATCCCTGTGTCTTAGCCGCGTGCGCGCAAGCGGAGCGCACCTGCATGGGGCTGGCGGACGGTCTCGACGCCGCCGCCAGCGTGCGTTCCAACTCCCCTACGTACCTACTGAGTACGTCGTCGTCGGTCGGGTGGGGCGGCCGGGTCAAGGAAAGTTGGTGCACGAGCAGGGCAGCGCTCGATGCAAGGGCCGTCCAGCTCGAGTCGTCGAAAGCGGTCTGCCGCAGCACACGGACCAGGCCGTCCCACGAGCCCAGCTCGTCGTCCGAGGGCTCCTTCGACGCGGGAGCCGATGCACGGCCGTCCACCGCCCGATTCCCCGTGCGGCCCGGACCAGTCGCGGAGCGCTGCGTGAACGCTCGGCGCAGTCGTTGGGCGACGTGCCGTACCCCCTCCTCGAAGGCATGGGAGCGGGGCTTCTCACCGCGCAGCCCGCGCAAGTCGTAGTACTGCCGGGACTTCAGGACTGTGGCGTCCTCGTCCGTATTCCCGGAGTCCTCCAGCAGATCGGCGGTCACGTAGTACAGCGGCAGCACGAGGTCCTGGCGGCCGCGCGTCCGCTCGTTCTGCAAGAAGTCTCCGAGCTCCTTGCGGCAGGAGACGCTGGTGAAGAAATGCGGCGTGACGATCGGGATGAACAGTGTCACCGCGTCGAGGCTCTGCTTAATTCGCGACTCCCAGTGCTCGCCCCACTCAATGCTCTCGCGGTCCTGGAAGATGGGGAACGGCATGCCGGTCAGCGCCTCGACCTCACCGCTCAGCCGCTTACGGAAGGCGGTCAGCCAGCCGCGATCATGCCGGTCGTTGAACTGGGCGTAACTCATGAAAGCAACCGGTTCGCCAGTCATCGGCCATCCCTCCTGTCAGTTCCGCCAGCGTTCATCACTTGATGGACAGACCTACGGTTTCGGCCGCTCCGAGGCCACCTTGGCCCACCCGTTCGTCTCTCCCTGTTCGATCGCGAAACCTCCAGAGCAAGGAGTTGGTCCCAAGTGGCTGCATCGTCGTACGGTTCTGCGCTGGTGTGGTGGCGGCTGCGCTCGGCCTTTGCCGCTTCGTGGGCACCGCTGAAGTGCACGTAGTTGTCCTGCCAGTGATAGACGGAGCCCAGGCCGGAACCGACGACGCCCAGTGCACCGAGGCCGCGGGGATGAGGTGATGTGCGGGGCGACCAAGGAGGATCGTCGTCTCGGAGATCCTGTAGGCACGGCGCGGGCGGATCGCAACGCTGCGGTACCAGTTGTAGGAGTCGTTCGCCAGTGTGAGGTCGTAGCCGGAATCCACTGACAGCTTCGGATGGATCTCCGCCATGCGCCACCCTCTCCGTCTCTGCATGGGCGCTCACGGCCGCTGCCGATCGCACCATAATTCCGTGCGCCCCCGCGCACGCGCTACCGGTTCGCGCCGACGCCAGGCACTACTCGGTATGTCCACTCGCGCCGGATCCGTTGAGAGCAACACGAAGCAGAGACATCACCACCTCGCCAACGTGCCGTCACCGTCGGCAGGCAGTACGGGATGGACCGGTAGTGCTGCCACTTCCAGCTCACCCACCAGCGGGGCCCTTCGAGGCGGCCAGCTATACGGCTGGGGATGGCCAAGCGGCAGCCGGAGAGTTCCACGTCGCTGAGGTCGACGTCCTGGTCCTGAAGGTGCTGCAGGATGGCAAGTGCGGCGCGACGCAGCGGGCTGTGGCCCACCCAGCGGGTACACAGGTCGTACGCCATCTCCTCAACAGCGGGTTCGGCGGGCTCGTCGGGCAGGCTGATGCGGGAGATAGTTATCTGGCCGCCTCCGGCGAGCCCCATCGGCGTAGACGGGGCCCTGGGACGAAGCCCGCCTATGGACGACTGTTGAAGATCACCGTGTCGATGCGGGGACCGCGCTGCGTGTGATCGGTGCAGTGGCAGGTACGGATGCGGATGCGGACGGTGTTGCGGTCGATGTCGGCGCTGACAACGCAGCCGGTGGGCTCAGCGGTGGTGAAGTAGAGGCTATGGACAGCGGGCTCGGTCATGATCCGGTCTCTCGCGCAGTGGGCACGCCCCTATGGGCTGCCCTTCACCCTCTGGTGCGGCGCGGCCCTTTCAGACAGGACCTATGGTGCCAGCGCTGGCGGTCAAGCGGGACTTGCAGGAGCAGGGCTTCGTCGTTGAGGACGTACGCGACGCACCCGACCGGCCGGGAAGGAGGTTCGTGTTCGTGGTGCGGCGCGGCGCGGCACAGCGCAGCCCGCCCCGTCGCGCGTGTGACGCTGCCGCAGGCCGGCCGCACACGGGTGTGGTTCGTCACTCAGTACGGGGCGGAGGTCGCCTCGCAGTGGCCGGAATTGCGGGACTGGCGGCCACCGCGGCTGGCAGCCGATCGCACCGCCGCCCGGGCTGCGCGTGGGACACACCCTGGCAGTGACGGAGACCGCCCTGGCATTCGTGCAGGACGCCCGCCGCTGCGGGGACGTGTGCCAGCCGCTGGACTGGATCCCGGAGGTCCACCACCCGCTCGGCAGCAGTAAAGCCCTGGTCCCCGATGCCCTGCTGTACTACCGGCACGGCAGCCAAGACAGCAGCGGGGGGGCCGATGCTGCGGGCATTCGTGGAAATCGACCGGGCCACCATGGGACCCGAACGCCTCGCCTCGAAGATCAGCTTCTACGAACGGCTCTACCGGTACGTGCCGGTCCCGGTCGTGCGGCCCCTGCCCGGCACGCGTGAACTCCCGACGGAAGAATGGCGACACCGCTATCCCGTGTTCCCACGGGTGCTGTTCGTCCTGGACGGCACCGGCCCCACCGGCATCGACAACCGCCTCACCGCCCTCCATGCCGGCGCCAAGCTGGCACGAGCCGACTTCCTGCACAACGTGCCCATCCTGGCCGCCCTCCTGACCGACCTACTCCAAGACGGACCTTCAGCATCCCTCTGGCGACCCGTCACAGACCCCAGCCGACGGACCAGATGGATGGACTCCCCCGGCATCTGACTGGATCAGTGCAGCCGGTCGATGGCCTTCACGATCAGGGCACGGGCGTCGGCCCCGTAGACGGCCATGCTCCGCAGTTGCTCGAATGCCTTCAGGTACAGCGCGATCTCGGATGGCTGAGTCACCTGAACGCGGGCGGCGAGCAGTTCGACGGAGACGAGGGACTCGTCGTAGATGTGGAACACCTCCTGCGGCCACATCGGGCGGTCCGGGGTCGCGCTGGGAATGATGCCCAGGGAGACCTGTGGGAGCGCGCCGGCGGTCAGCAGGTAGCCGAGCTGCGCCGCCATCGCATCGCTGTCCCCCAGATGGTAGGAGAGCACCGCTTCCTCAATGACCAGGGTGAAGCGGTGCCCCGGTTCGTGGATGATGCGGGAGCGCTCCATTCGTGCAGCGACCGCTTCGGCGACGTCGTCGGGGATGTCCCGGAAGCGGCCGATGCCTGTCATCAATCCGCGTGCGTAGCCCTCGGTCTGGAGGAGGCCGGGGACCATCGTCGGCGAGTAGACCCGGAACAGCTTCGTGGACTTGAACAGTGGGACGTAGCTGTTCTGCAGCTGCTTGAGCCCGGTGCGGACCTTGCGCCGCCAGTCGACGTACATGGACTCGGCGGTGCGGGACTGGGCGATGATGTCGTCGGCCTGCCCGGGTACTCCGCACGCTTCGCACCAGCGGCGGATGTCTTCGGCCGATGGAGGGGTGCGGGCGCCTTCGATCCGGTAGGTCTTCGGGTGGCTCCAGCCACAGAGCGAGGCCAACTCAGGCCCGCTGATCCCGGCATCCGCGCGGAGTTCCTTCAAGCGGCCGGCGACGGATTCCCGGGCAGCCTGGGCGGAGGAGGACGGGGAGATAGACATGAGCTGGCCTGGTCACTCTCGCTAGCTGATCTTGTACATGTCGTGCGGGATGCCGCGGTCCCACACGGCCTCGAAGGCGTCGGCGCACAGCTTGACTGCGGCCAGGTCCTCGCTGATCTCCCCGCCGGCCGAGGCACCCTCACCAGTGAAATGGTTCCACCTGATCAGCCGGCCGTCGATCAGCCAGAAGTCGTTGCCGGGCAGGGCGATGTCCGAGGCACGGCGGCGCGGCAGCCACCGCACCTGCTCGCCCGCAGCGATGTTGGTGAAGGTGCCGTCATACAGGAAGCGGGTGTACTCGCTGACCGGTTCGGACACGATGCGGGCGCGGCACACGACGACGCCGCGGCCCACGGTCTCCTGGATCAGGTCGAGCCAAGGCCGCCACCAGGAGGCACGCTCGCACCGGTCGTGTCGGAACCCTGCGCGCCAGTCGGCGAACGGCCCCTTCTCGTAGTCGACTGCGTAGGAGTCGCGCATTTCGAGATGCACGGCTGAATGACTGGCTGAGCCGAGGAGCTCAGGCCATGTCGGAACGCTCAAGGGCATCGCACGCCTCCCTGATCATGTGCACCATCCTGGCAGGGATCCGGACGACGGCCTCGTGGTTCGGGATTCCCTTGGCGTGGCCAGGGATCTCGAACGCCGCGCATTGCGCTTGGAGTTCGGGGCTCGGCTTCCAGCCCTGGAGCACGAGCTCGTCCTTGTCCTGGTCAACCCAGACCGTGGGGCTCTCCCCGTCGCCGGTGTTGGGGTCGATCCCGATGAACTGTAAGGGCATGACCGCCTCCTGCACGTTGAGTGTTCATGGATGTACATCACGGTCAGCTCTAAACCTTGACTGGTCAAGTAGGCAATCAAGCCGTGTGTACATCGGTGCACATTCCTGGCGATGCCGCTGCTGCCGTTCCTAGCGTCGGAGACGACAAAGCCCGAGGGTCGCACGAAAGGCCCCGGGAGTGGCCAACGCTCAACCAGCGAGGGAGCGTCGACATGGGCAACAGCGCAGCCGCCAGGCACATCCGGGACAAGAAGCCGGTGCGCGTGTACACCGTGGACCGCTACGGCACAGTGACCGGGGATCGCGGCACTGCGGACAAGTTCCAGAAGCAGGGTCCCTCGGCGGAGGCCCGGTGAGCGCCGTCCACGAGGCCAAGTCGCCCATACGTACCGCGAGTACGCGAGCGAGCGCCATCTGGTTCACCGCCCAGACGACGCTGCCGAGCCACCCCACCGTCAAAGCCTTCGAAGCCGGTTTCCGCGAGGCCCTCGAAGGGCTGGTCCCACAGATCGAGCGACACGCCCATGAGCGGCCCGCGGACGACGTCCAGGCGAAGGTGGCCATCGCCGGTGTCGGTGAGGCCCGCCGACGCCTGGGCCTGACGGAGCGCAGCGGCCTCCAATGTGAGTACGAGCGGGTGAAGAGACTCGCCATGTCCGTGATCGCCCTGTGGGACCACTTGGACACGCTCATCGGCATCAACATGTGCCGAATGCGCCGAAGGCCGGCACCGAGGGGGTGCCGGCCGGACACTCGGCAGGCGCGGGGCCTGGGTGGTCAGGTGGTCGAGTTCCCGCCGCAGTGGCGTGACCTCGGCTTCCAGCGTGGCAAACTCGTTGTGAGCCCTTGGGATTTCGGCGGCGTGATCACTGGCCCCTTCCGGAGGTAGTTGGAGGTGGCCCGCAGTTGCTGGCGCTGACGCCTGGTCTCATCGCGCAACGCCGCCCGCTCCCCCTTCGCGGCCATCCGCTGGCTCGCATGCTTGCGCTGCCCGCAGTCGGCCCGCTACGGCTGATCGTGACGGAAGGGGCTGGCACACGGAGTGCGCGGCAGAGCTCATTGCGGCTGCTGCCCCCTGACGAGCGCAGTGGGCAGTGACGCGTCGAGGATCAGATCACGCGGCAGCGCCAGTTCGAAGCGCTGCTCCAGAACGGCGAGAGAGGCGCGGTGTGCTGTGTCCCTCTCCCTCTCCTCCGGGATTCCGGCCGCGACGATGTCGGCGCGGACGAGGTCGGCGCCCGGGCCGGTGATCTCCTGCGACCAGGTGTTCATGTACATGTCGAAGCCGCACACGTAGCTGTCGTCGTGGAAGTAGGCGAAGGCGGGCGGCGGGACCTTCGGGTTCTGCTTCTCGTAGTACAGCTCGAACACGTGGGCGCCGTTCCGGGATGCCCCGTCGTGGTACGCGGGCCCGAGGACGGAGGGCCAGTGGCCGTAGGCAACGGCAAAGCCCAGGCCGGCGTGGTCGCCGTAACGGACGGCGATGCTGTCGCTGTCACCACGCTCCGCGTCGAGCTCGTCGATGAGCTCCTCGGCCCGCGGCCCGGTGGTGGCCTCGACCGGTACGGGGCCGCCGGTCGCGGCGAGGCGGGCGGTGAGCTCCTCGCCGGTCAGGCCCCGGGCCAGCTTGATGCAGTAGCCGAGCCAGGAGATGTCCTCGTCGGCAATCCATGTGATCCCGCCGGAACTCACTGCGTGTCTCCGTTCTCCGATGTGGCGCGGCCCGGGGTCGGCCCGTGACCGGCCCCGTGCCACACCTGGGGTGTGCGTCAGTCCGGTGCTAGCGGATGTCGCACTTGATCGTCGGCTTCGAGGCGTCGCACTTATCGAAGCCCGGCGTCCTGACGAAATACGCGTCCTGATCGATCAGCCGGAGCTCCTTGGCGAACGTGGGGAAGCGGCTCATCGAGGTGGAGTTGACCCACCCGGACATCGCGGACCGGCCGCACACTTCGGACCACGTCGGCGCGGCCGTGCGCTCGTCATCGTACAGTCGCCAAGTGCCGTCCGACAGCTTGGTGGCGTAGGTCTGCGCACACTTGTCGCCCGAGCTGACCTGGTTCGTGCCGCCCATGTCGGAGGGCATCCCGCCGCTGTTGTAACTCGCCGCGAAGGTGAACTCGTCACAGGACGACTTGTCGCCGGCGGAGATGTCCGTCACCGGTGTGGTGTCCGGGTGCCCGGACTTGGCGGCCCAGCCGTCCGGGCAAATGACCCTGCGGTTGGCGTCGGGGTCGCGGCCGTACTTGTTGCGCTCACCGTGCTCGCCCGTGTCGCCCCTGCGGTCGGGGAGGTAGGTCAGCGGCGCGCCCTTGCGGATCTTCGCCTGGATCAGCCAGGCGTGCGCGGCGGCCGCCGGGGTCTTGGCGGTGTTGAACACATAGCCGGGCATGTAGTCCCGGAACACGCAGCCCGCCGGGGAGTACACCATGTCGCAGCGCGTATAGACCGGATTGCCGATGAAACCCTGGCTGTTGTCCGTGGGGAAGGTTTCCGGCACCGAGGTGGAGAAGGTCGCGTACGGTGCGAACGCCAGCGCCTGGGAGAGGTCGGAGTCCTTCTTCCCGGACTCGTCCGGCACCCCGCCGGACCACTGCACGGTGGCCGTCGCGGTCTCCTCGTGCGGGTCGATGTCGTAGGAGCCGCCCCACATCAGGTTGCCGTCCCAGGCGTAGGAGGGCTTGTCGGCGCACCCGGCGGAGCACTGCGGGGAGATGGTCAGCTTGATCGCCCCAGGCTGCGCGGGGAACGGCAGGTGTCCGGCGGGCATCGGCAGCGGTGTGACACGGGCCCACAGTTTCAGCTCCGTGCCGGTCAGCGCCGTGCTCATGTGGGAGGAGTACAAAAACTCCTGATAGCCCTTCTCGTCCTGGCCCGTCTGATCGGTGACCTGGACGGAGAACTTCCCGTACATGCACGCCTTGTCGCGGGTGAAGACCGACAGGTAGGTGCCCTGCGCGGCGCCCACTTCGCAGGAGTCATGCAGCGGCGGGTTCGCGGCCCGCGTGGACTTCAGCTTCGCCCTGGATGCGCGGGCGGCTTCCAAGTCCGCTTTCGTGGCGGGCTTCCAGGCGATGCACAGCCGGTCACCCCGCGCGGTCGCCTCACAGTGCTGTTCACCCGCGGCGTCCCTGGTCTGCACCGAACCCCAGCCGGGGACCGGCTGCCATGAGGTGTCGAACGCCGGGTCCGTCGCGTCCCTCTTGGGTGCCGGGAGGGTGATGTCGACCTGCCGGCCCCGGGTCTTGAACGTCGCGTAGGGCGACCAGTCCGTCTCGTAGAGCGAGCCGTCGTAGGCGGAGGTACGGAACGCGTAGGTGGTGGCGGGCTTGAGGTTGCCGTGCGGGACGGTGACCGTGGCCTTCGAACCCGAGGCCACCATCTTGGACACGATGACGCCGTACTCGGCGGACACGTCGCCCTCGTTGGCCGGGTCAGCGTTCTGGCCCGTGAGCTTCACCTTGGCCTTCGGCTTCCCGGCCGCGTCCACGGTCCACACCTCGAAGGTGAGGTTCGCCTTGTCCCCGTCAGGGTCCGTGACCGAGTTGCGCAGTTGAGCCACGGTGCGGTCGACCAGCCACACGGTGCCGCTCTGCTTCCATGTGGGTCCGGCTTCCGGCTTGCTTCCCGACGCGGGGCGGCCGCCGGCTCGGGTGCCCTTCTCCGGCCCGGCGGCCGGCCGCGACGACGGAGCGTAGTTCCCGTTCGCACTGGGATCCGGGCTGTCGGCGGCAGACGCCACGCCGGTGCCGAGTAACAGGGCCGCGGTGGTGACACCGATGGTTATTCGGGACAGGCAGCGATTTCTTTTCCTCGTTCCAGACACGCTGGATCGTCCTTTCAGGCCCGGCCCCGCGAGCTCACGACTGAGCAAGTCCCCCGGGGCTCAAGCTGGTTGGTGGTCTGAGTCGCGCCGGGAACCTTCCTACAGGCCACCGTGTCGCCGCCCCAAGGTCATCAACTGGGGCGTTCAGCCTGAAACACAGGTAGTGGACGTGATGAGGCCGACGTTTGGAGAGGGTTGCAGCGCGAATCCTCCAAACCATGGGCAGCGGTCGCTGTGGGTGCCCTCCAACTCGCCAGTAAGGAACAGGTGTCAGAGTTGAGGGTGGCGTCTCCGGGCGGTGGCCACCGCGAGCCACACGGGGAACTCCGCGCGCAACCCGCTGCCGCAGAACAAACACCCGCGGGCCGCCAGCTCGTAGGTGGTAGGTGAGCGTGACGAGCGGGATGATCTCGCCCGGCGTCGCCAACTCCGGTTCACCTCAGCCCCGGGTGCAGCCCCTCCCGCCTCCGCGACGAACGTCCGACCTGACGTACAACCCTTCATGAACTTCAGGTGTCTTCTCGGTTGAGTGGCGCTCTGCCCGGCACTCAGGGCAATCGGACCGGTCTGTGTTCCGGCGTCGCGCCGACAAACTGATCTAGCGCCTCTGCCGACCACCCCACCGCGGCCGAGCGGCACGCCGTAGGACATCTAGGGACCAAGGAGTTCCTCCTGTGCGTCACATCAGAAGCGCCGTCCTCGCGGCTGCAGCAATCCTCACCTTCGGTGGCGGCGCCGTGTTCGCGGCTCCCGCCGCGCAAGCCGCGGTGCCCTTCCCGTCGATCGGCTGGCAGCAGCGCAACTGCGACTACGACGGCAACGGTTTCGACGACGTGCTGACCGGCGCCCCCGGGGCCACGGTGAGCGGCGCCACAGGCGCCGGCTACGTCACCGTGCAGTACAGCTCGTCCAGCGGTCTCAGCACCACCAGGAGGAGCGTGCTGCACCAGAACGCCTCAGGGGTCCCGGGCAGTGCCGAGGCCGGCGACGGTTTCGGGCGTGCCGTGGCTTCCGGTGACCTGGACAACGACGGTTACGACGACGCCATCGTCGGCATCCCCGGCGAGGACCTGGCGGGGCTGTCCGACGCGGGTGGCGTCACGATCTTCTGGGGATCACCGACCGGGCTGCGCGGGTCCGACAGCACCTGGCTGGAAAACACCGAAGCGCCTCGGGCCGGTGCGAACTTCGGCCGGGCGATCGAAGCGGCCCGCTACTCTGCTCCGGACCCGACGGACCCGAACGCCGACCCACGTGACTCGATCGCCGTCCTGGAGGACGACGCCCTGCTGTTCTTCACCGCCCAGCCCAGCGGAGCGGGACAACTGGCCAAGACGTCGCAGCGCAGCCTGCGCGCGCGGGACTTCGCCCCGGTGGACGGCGGCTTCGAGTTCCGCAGTCTCAGCCACGGCAACTACAACGAGGACTCCTGGGCCGACCTGGCCGTCTCAGGCGTCACCACCGGCGACCAGCCCGGCATCGGCACGGTGCACGTGCTGCACGGTGCGCCGAACGTCGATGAGCTCGGCGACGGCGGTACCTTCCCAGGCGGCCCGGCGATCGTGTCCGGCGACTGGGACGGCACCGGTCAGGACGACCTCGTCATCGGCGACACCGGCGCGGGCTCACCCCGGGGCGGCGGGATCAGCCTCTACGCGGGCCGCGGCGACCTGTCCGGCCTGGAACCGGAGCCCGTGCAGTACTGGACCCAGGACTCCAGCGGAATCCCGGGAGTCGCGGAGGCGGGCGACCAGTGGGGCGCGGAGCTGTCGGCCGGCGACACCGACGGCGACGGCCACCCGGACCTCGCCATCGGCGCACCCGGCGAGGACATCGGCAATGTCTCCAACGCAGGCGCGGTGTGGGTGCTGCGCGGCGATCGGACCGGCTTCACCAACGTCGGCGCGAAGAGTTTCGACCAGCAACTCGCCGACATCCCCGGCACGGCGGAGACCTCGGACCGCTGGGGCGGCCAGGTCCGGCTGATCGACGCAAACAAGGACGGCCGCTGCGGCCTGCTCGCGACGGCACCGGGCGAGAACACCAACGACGGATTCGTATGGGTCATCCCCGCCTCGCCGTCGGGACTGGTCGCCCGGGGCACGTGGAACTACGGCGGATCCCGGCTCGGGGCTCCTGCGGCTAATGCGCAGTTCGGAGCGGCGATCGACGAGTAGCACGCTCCCCCAGCGACGAGGCGCCCCCGACCAGGACGTTCCAAGACCGCGTTTGAGATCTGCGGCATGGAACGATCGCACAATGACTCGACTTGGAGACCGTCCGCTCTCTGGAGGACCTCGAGCGCGACCGTTGGCCGGCCCCACCAGCAGATGCAAGTCACCTTGTTGCGGCGCTACATGCCCTTCGGCGTCGGCCGATCAGGAAACTGACCGTCGAGGACATGCGTTTGCTGATCGGGCAAAACGTGGGACTCAGCTATCTCCTGCCCCTCGCCCTGGAGGTGCTGCGCCCCGCTCCTCTGGCCGAAGGCGACATGTTTGACTCCTCCGCCTCCTGGAGGAGGGGGATTCCTGGCTCATTCGCCTGACACCTAGCAGGTGGCAGGGCTTACGAGATCAGCACCAGTCGGGTTGAGACCAGCCCGGACCAGCATCACGCGGGCGGAGTTCTTGTCTCTCGGGGAGACGGCTCCGCACGCGGTGCAGGCATAGGTTCGTTCGGAAAGAGGGAGTGCGTGCTTGGTTCTCGCTCCGCACGTGGCGCAGTCCATGGTGGTGTGCGGGGTGGACCAGGTGCACGGCCCTGCCGTGCTTGCGGCCCATCTCGACCAGGGCCTTCTTTGTGGCACTGATCGCCGCGTCGGCGGCCTTGCGCGCCATGGTGGTCTTCGCGAGGAACTTGGGCCGGAAGTCCTCCACCGCGATGGCGTCGTGGTCGCGGACCACCTGCTGGGCCCACTTGCGGCCGGTGTCCTGCCGTTGGGCGGCCACCTTGCGGTGCAGCTTCGCGGTCTGCCGCTTCGACTCGCGGTAGCCCTTCGAGGCGGCCTGTCCCTTGGCCGGACGGCGCCGGGCCATCATCCGCTGGTAGCGGGCAAGCTTCTGCGCGGCCGTACGCCCGTGCTGCGGGTGGGGGAGATCGCGGTCGTCGGATGTGGTGGTGGCGGTCTCCCTGACGCCCCAGTCGATCCCGATCACACGCCCGGTCGCCGGGAGTTGTTCGGTCACGGCGGGGACAACGAAGGATGCCCACCAGTGCCCCACCGCATCCCGGTACACGCGCACGCCAGACAGGGGCTTCGGCAGCTCACGCGACCACACCGGCCGCACCACAATCCCGCCGGCCAGATACAGGCGGCCGTCCTTCAGCCGGAACCCCGCCGGGTGTACTCGAGAGTAGGCAGTGCCTCGCGCTCCTTCCACCTGGGCATCCCGGCCCGCTGCCGCATCGGAAGCCGGGCCTTTATGTCCTTCAGCGCCTTGGCTCGGGACTTACCGAAGTCGCGGATCACCTGCTGCTGAGGAACACACGCACCCTCCCGCAGCCATTCAGTGCGGGCGCGGGCCTCGGTCAGCATCGCCGCCATCTGCACCGGACCACACGTCGCCCCCTCACCGGTCGCCCGGTTGTGCGCGTTGACGGCCCTGGACTTCGCGACGCACTCATTCCACACCCACCGCAACCGGTCCCACTCCGTATCAAGAGCAGCGCGCGCCGCAGACGACAACGCAGACGGTAGGAGTACCGGCAGTAGCCGCTCGCCTCCGTGATCGCTTCTGTCGTCATGCGTCCCAACGTACCTGGGAGGACTGACAGTTGAGCCCTCCTGCCCTACGTGGTCGGCTTCACCTGCGCTGTTGGTGTACGCCGATCCGCCCTGCCGGCGAATCGGCTCTCCCGGCCCCGCTCCCGCGGGAGCTTCGTTTCCTCCCCCGGCTGAAGCCGGGGGTATCCACGAAGGAAGACCTGATGATCCCGTAGCCGTACTCCTCGTTGGGCGCCGTCAGCCCCTTGCGGTCGCGGAACGAGGCCGACTTGATGAGGCGGTTGATGACCTGGCCTGCGGTGAGTTCGGGGTATTTCGAGCGGATCAGCGCGGCAGTGGCCGACCCATAGACTGCGGCATCCGAACTGCCCCTGGACAGGCTGTACTTCTACGACCTGGTGGGGTCCGCTCCGAGGATCTGGACACCGGGAGCCACGAGGGCCAGCCCGCCTCCTGTGTTAGAACGCTCCCAGCGGTTGCCGTCCTTGTCGATGGCGCCGACGGCGACGACGCCGGGCAGCGCGGCCCGCTCGCCGACGGCTATGGATCCCTCGGTGCCCGCCACCACCACGACGTCGTGGGCTTGCGCGTACGCGATCGCTGCCAGGCCGTCGCTCAGGGTCTTGCCGCCGTCGTTGCCGAACGACATGTTGATCACGTCCGCGCCCTAGTCCACGGCATAGCGCACCGCCGCGGCCCAGGTCTCGTCGTGCATGGGGTCCTTCCGAGCTCCGCTCCCGATGGATGGATCAGCGCAGTCCGGCGAAGAGATCATTCTCTGGTAGGGCCGCGCCGGTGGCGTCCTGGACGCGTACGAAGGTCTCCATGCCCATCAACTCGCTGAACCTCTCCTTGCCCATCTTGAGGAAGAAGATGTTCTCGCCCTGGCTGGCGTGCGCGGCCAGCGCGTCGAACTTCTGACCGCTGAACGCGGTGGTGTCCACCCACGTGGTGATCTCATCGTCGGGGAGGCCGATCTCGGCCAGCGCGGCGGCCTCGGCAGGATCCGGCTCCGGCATGTCCTCACCGAACTCACGCATGATCTCACCGAACCGCTGCATTCCCGAGCGGGGCATCGTGGTCCAGTACACCTTCGGGGTGAGTGCGGTCATCTCCAGCGCCGCCATCGTGATGCGGTGTGCCTGGATGTGGTCGGGGTGACCGTAGAAGCCGTTCTCGTCGTAGGTGACGACTACATCCGGTCGGTAGTGCCGCATGAGGTCCGCGAGTCGGGCCGCGCCTTCCTCCACGGGGGTCCGCCAGAAGGATCCGGGGGCGTCGTTGCTCGGCCAGCCCATCATCCCGGAGTCGGCATAGTCCAGCATCTCCAGATCGCTGACCTTCAGGACGCCACAGCTCGCCTCAAGTTCCTGACGGCGCATCAGGGCAACCGCCGCCGGATCGTGCCCGGGATCGCCCGGCTTGACACCCCCCGGTCCGTCACCGCAACCGCCGTCGGTACACGTCACGAGAACCGTACGGATGCCTTCCGCCGCGTACCGCGCGAGGACCCCTCCGGTTCCGGTGGCCTCGTCGTCGGGGTGGGCGTGTACTGCCATGAGCGTCAAGGGCCGGTCGGTCATGAAACAGTCCTCCTGCAGAAATACGTCTTGGTCCGACTGCGCGGCGGGCGTGCCGCTCCTGGGGTCCGGATCCTGGTGGGGCGACAACCCTCTGGTCATCGTGTTCCCCGCCCGGGCGACGCCGGTCCCTCGGTCGATGCAACCGTGCCGGTAGGGCCGGCTGTTCCCGGTGGGGCCGCCTGGCCTTCCAGGTGCCGGCGTTTCAGCGTTGAACGAGATAAGGGCGCGACCTGCATTGCCCTGGCGCACTGCGTCTGGCGTGTGGTGGGCTGCTGACCTGCGCGGTTGCCAGGTCGTTCGAGTGCGCCAGTGGCCAGCGCTCTCAAACGACCCGGATCTCGCAGAAGCCCTCGTTCGCGATAGATGGAGGACCGCCGCCAGAATTGCATCCGCCGTGGATCGCCGTCTCCGTGATGCTGCGATGTGGAAAGCCCCGAACCCGCCCTCGCCGCCTCGGATCTGCACGTGGTGATGTGCGGTGCGATGTGCACTGTTACCTGTACGCGGTGCTGAGCTGCACTGTTAATTAGGGAGTCGAACCCCGCGTTGCTCTTCACGCGCCAGGAGTGGGCCGGAAAACCGCCAGCCCTCGGTGTGTGCACGCCTCCGAAGCAGCTACCTGCTCCACATCCTCCCAGTCTGCTGGACTGCTCAGTCCAGCAGATCGATCTCCCAGTTCGTACGTTGGATCCGCACATCGACCTCGCGGATCTCCCGGGCGAGTGCATCCGCCTGAGCACGCAGTTCTGCGACCGGAAGCGCGGAGAGCATCATCAGCCCGGAACGAAGCTGCCGGCCGTATCCCCGCTCCCCCGTACCCGCTGCCGCGTCCGCCGCCGCGGTGACCACAGAGTGACGCAGCCGCAGGACGTCCCGGCGTGCGAGGGCATCGGTGAGCGTGCCGTCCGGACCCACCTCCACGGTGGCATTGGTCCGGTTGATCCGCCTGATCAACGTTTCCAGGGTGTCCATCACCTCACCGGCCTCAGCCAACAGCTGAGCCGCATTCTCGGCGGGTGCCTCCCCCTCCTGGTGCCGCGCACTACTGACGACACGTGCTCGCAGCTGCTCCACGCGGCGGGCCGCCTCCGCGCGTTCTGCCAGTGCCTCGGCAAGCTTCACTGTCTCCACCGCCCCTCCATGAGTCGCACGAGTATACGAGTGCGAACTAGCTCGTGCGCATCTGAATTGTTGATCCGCCACAGCCCTGACCAGCCGCTGGAGTGAGAGCGGGCGAGCTCGTCGGGCCGGCTGTTGTCGGTGAGGATGTCTACGCGGTTGCCGGCCGAGCGAACGTCGACCAGCGGCAGAGTCGCTCCTTCGGGGCCACTCAGCCACTGGGCGGCCAGTGCCGCCTTGGTCCTGTGCGGTGCGCGCCGGGAGCCAGAGCCGCACCTCGGAACGGCGCCGGCGGCTAGCGTCATACCACCCGGCCAACCGCGCACCGAACTGCCGCACGACCCGGAGATGCCCAAATCTCTACCCGTCTCGACGACACCACCCTCCTGCTCGAGCACCGGCATCCCGCCTGACCAGGTCCGCCCGAGGAGACAGGCGGGCAAACAGAGGTTCCCTCGTTGGTCCACAGCGCGGCCGATGAGTTTGCGGCTCCCGGCCGGTCCAACCTGGTGACACCTAGGAAAGGACACCGCCATGTCGGAGCTTCTCGTCGACTTCATCACCTCCCTCGACGGCCACGCATCGGGAGAGGGATGGCCCGGGTTCTGGGGCCTCGAGGGCCCGGAGTACCTCGCATGGCTCGGCGAGCAGCCCGAGGTTACCTACTTGATGGGAGCGAACACCTACCGCCTGATGTCGGGCTTCGCCGCAGGCGAGGTCCCGACTGGCCAAGACGAGTTCAGGCCCGAAGAAGAGGCGTCCGTCGACGAGCTCACGCGAGCGTCCAAGGTGGTGTTCTCCTCCTCACTCCAGGAGCCACTGACGTGGGCCAACTCCACGCTCGTCCGCGACGACGCCGTCGAGGCGGTCCGCGACATGAAGTCGAATGGCTCGGGGCTCCTCAGCACGATCGGCAGCCTCAGCCTGTGCCGGTCCCTGCTACGAGCCGGACTCGTCGACCGCTTCCGGGTCGTGATGTTCCCTGTGATCACCGGCGCCACGGGCGAAGAACGCATCTACGACGGCTACCCGGACGTTGCCCTCGAAATGATCGAGCACCGCACCTTCGACGGCCGCATCCAGCTGGTCGAGTACAAGCCCCAAGTGCTCGAGCACCCGCCGCTCAGCGTCCCTGCGTGACGTCGCCCCATCCGCCGGTCTGGACGACCGCCAGGCCGGCGCCGGTGGGCCCGGAGTTCCCCAAGACCGTGACGCCGGTGTCAGCGGCCTGACCCTCACCGAGGTCCCCCACCCGCGCGCCGCCGGGAGCGACGTGATCGTGAAGGTCCACGCCGCCGGATTCACCCCGGGCGAGTTGGACTGGCCCAGCACCTGGAACGATCGGGCCGGTCGTGACCGCACCCCGTCCGTGCCGGGCCACGAGCTGTCCGGCGTGGTCACCGAGCTCGGCTACGGCACCACCGGCCCCGGTACAGACGTGGGCCCTGACCGGGCAAGGGTGGGAGGGCCTCCTGACTGATTACGGCTTCGTCGTGGAGGCGATCGACCTGCTGCGTGCACCGAAAACGGACAACCCGGCGATCGTGCAACTCATCCGCGGCCGGCGCCTGCCCGACCGGCTGACACGCGTCTCCAGCCGCCGCAGCAGCACCCGAGCACCGGCCGCGCACGCGGCCGTCGGCGTCGGAGCGATCCTGCTGAGCGAGCAGGGCATCCTGCTGGGCCGGCACCACGGCGGCACCCTCGAACTGCCCGGCGGAAGCGTGGAGGCCGGGGAACCCTTTGCGCACGCGGTGATCCGCGAACTCGCCGAGGAAACCGGTCTGGTCGCTCGCGCCGAGGACTTGGGGGCTCCTGGGCACGCTCGTCGATCACGTCGCAGGTGTCCTGCGGGTCACCGTCGGCGCGCTCGTCCACGCCTGGCAGGGGCAGCCGGCCACACAGCCGGACGAGAGCGTCGGCGCCTGAGCGTGGTACCCGCTCGACCAGCTCCCCGACGGCCTGTTCGTGTGCAGCGCCCAGATCCTCACCGCATGGCGGCCCGACCTAGCCATCGATCACCCGTCTGCGCACTTCACTCGCTTTGCCCCCGGCGCACGCGCCACGCCGGTGGACACACTGACATGACAGCCGCCCTCATCCTGGTTCCCAAGGGGAGGAGATCACGTGCCGGACGACATAGGACTGACGCGCCACCAGAGCCTCAAGACCGCAGCGGCGGCCACCCCGCTGCTCACCACCGACGGGTCCACCATGCCCGCCTCGGCCGGCGAGCAGCCAGGGGCGCTGAGCGTCATGACGTATAACCTGAAAGTCGCCCACGCCACCGGCGGCAATCGCTGGGCCGTGCGGCGCCCGGCAATGCGGGAACTGCTGCGCCGGGAGCGTCCCCACGTCATCGGCACCCAGGAGGGTCTCTACCGGCAGCTGCGCAGGATCGAGAAGGACATCGGCCCGCACTACGACTGGATCGGCATCGGCCGAATGGGCGGCAGGAAAAGCGAGTTCGCGGCCGTCTTCTACGACACCGGACGTCTGAAGCCAATCCAATTCGACCACTACTGGCTCTCCGACACGCCATCCGTGGTCGCCTCCAACACCTGGGGCGCGGACCTACCGCGTGTGGTGACGTGGGTCCGGTTCAGCGATCTCGCCCGCGAAGGCCGGGAGTTCTACGTACTCAACACCCACCTGGACCACCGGAGCCAGTACGCGCGCGAGCGTTCCGTAGAGCTGATCGGCGAAACCATCGCCGCCTTCGACAGCTCCCTACCGGTCGTGGTGACCGGCGACTTCAACGTCGCAGCACACGACAACCAGGTCTACGACGCGATGTTGGCCCTCGGACTCCTGGACACCTGGGACGCTGCGGCTGCGCGCGGTCCCCTGTATGCGACGTTCAACAACTTCCGGCCGCCGGAGGCCGGTGGCCAGCGCATCGACTGGATCCTCACCACCCCCCGGGTGACTACACACTGGGCGGCCATCAACACCTTTGTAGCGAATGGCCAGTTACCGAGCGACCACCTGCCGGTGCAAGCGGCGCTAGATCTGAAAGAGCATCGCTGAGTCGACTGATTGGTGGTCAGCGGGTGTGGGAGTACGGGCCCCGGCTCGCTGCCCGAGGCTTCTGAGCTGCACCCCCTGGGTGTCCGCGGGCGTTTCATCCGTTCGCGGGCACCCGACCCGCCGACCAGTCCACCAGATGGCTAGCTAGTCGACTAGTGCACCGACCTGAAGTACCCATCGGCCCCACCACGGCCCTGCCGGGCTCGGACTCAGCGCGGGCGGGCTTCGTGCTCTCCAGGTGTGAAAAGCAGCAGTTCCTCAGTCTTCGTCGACAACCCCAGCGCAGCGCGGACGGGATGCGCCCGCATCGGATGCACCGCGCCTTCGGGGACCTCAAGAATGTCCTGGTAGGAGCACGGCAGGGCGCCAACCGCCAGCTCGGGCAACCACTGCAGCACCCGCTCCGGTGGCCCTACCCCGAACCGGCTCTCCTCTTCCCTTGGCCGACTGCCCGACGCTTCCACCGGTCCGGCGTCCCCCGACCCGACCCCGGCCTCGCGCCCCGTGACCGCCTCACCACCGGACAGGATCTCCGTCATCGTCTCCCGGATGTTCTCCAGACTGGACAGCACCGCCTCCTGCTCGGGAGGTGTCCGATCAAGTCCTCAAGCTGAGCGCGCAGTTCCCCGATCTTCTCCCGAGTGGCTGCCTCCCGCCGCTCGATCTCCTCCAGCCACGACACCATCACCGCCGCCCCCGGAACCCGACCACCCGACGCCACGACGATCGAGCAACCAACCCAAGGTCAGCAACTACGCAGGTCATAGCTCCCCTACGGAAGAGCTGCACCCAAAGCCATCAGGTCCAGAGGTCCACGGCTTGCAGATCTCACAGCATGGCGTCCAATAAACGAGGCCGGCCCTTACACCCCGCGCAAGCTCACGAACTCATGGGCTTCCCCTGTCGACAAGCGCTCGCTGAACACGTCCGCCTCACCGCTCAGGGCCGCCAAGCAGAATGACGCCATTCCACCGTCGACAATGGTCCAGCGACTCAGACCACGCGGTGTCTGCCTCCGGAAGACAGCCAACCGCCAGTCGTCAGGTGCGCCCCGACGCATCCAGAAGGCGACATCGCTACTGGCCGTGTCCGCAAAAGGCAGCAGCGGCGGTAGGGCACCTGAGCGCAGGAGCGCGCTCAGCTCTTCGCGGTCGCGATCGGTGATAGCTGGATTCACTCTGTCGAGAAGATCTCCATAGGGAGAACCGGGGACCGGCGGCGTGCTGACAGAAAGATGTTCGTCAGTCTCTCCGCCCCCGTACGACCCCACAAATTCGCGGTAGTCGGCTGGGAAGGCCAGGCCCGTCGTCCGCTCGATGTCCTCCCAATCCACTACGTCACCGCCGGTGGCAGGCGGCGTGAGTAGCTGGTACAAGCGAGCGACAGCGGGGTGAGGCATGCAGGTTCCCTTCGAATGACGGACGAGGCTCGGGGGGCTCACGGCTGCCCTGGCATGGGAACGTTTGCACCAGTGCGCTGTCGATAGCAGCCCCCACGTTCTTCCAACCTCGGCCGGCAGTGTAGATGAGGGAGTGATCATTCGTGCTACCCGAGCGCGGGGTCACCTATCCCAAGACCGCCGCCGGGAACGTCGATAGTCAACGAAGACCGTTTGCCGTGGCCTCACGCCTTCAGGACGTGACGGCCGGGCCCGACGGGGGCAGCTTGCGCAGCACGTGGGCTGAACCAGAGAAGCCTGAGCCAAGCCAGCGCCATGGGTCGACTGAACCCAGCCTGGCCACCGGAATACACCGCGATTCCCCGGCCGGCGACCAGGCGGTCGATGTTGGGGCGTGCGCCTTGGTCGGCCCGTACGCGGACCCCGGCTTCCTCCGGTCGGCTGGGTCCCGACCCTTCGATGCGCGGGCGCGGCCGCTGCGGGGCCCTTGCGTGCCGGCGGAGGACATCTGGACTCCCCATCCGATGCGTAGTCCGTCGGGCACCCTCGTCGAACGGTGCCATGGCAGACAGGCCCACATGCCAGGTTCCGCCTCCCTCGGTAGGCTGATGTCGAGGCTCCTGATGGAGGTTCGTCATGCCCCGCCCTGTCTGGTCCGGCGCCATCTCGTTCGGCCTGGCCACCGTCCCGATCAAGGTGCTGTCCGCGAGCGGGTTGGATGGGGCGCCGTGAACACTCCGCAGGACACGTCGAGTCGGACCGACCGCGACTTGGATGATGCAGTCCTCGCAGCTCTGTTCTCCGAACCCCAGGTCGGCCTGCATGTCCTGGACACAGAGCTACGGTTGGTCCGGTACAACTCCGCCGCCCGACACATTCGCGCGTTCCCACTTGAGGCGTCCCTGGGACGCAGGCTCATCGACGTGCTCCGGGATCTTGGCGTCGCGCGGGCGGACGCCATTGAGAACATGGTCCGCGGGGTGTTGGACACCGGCAGCCCGATTCGCGATGTCTTGTTGACGGTACGTTCCAGGCATGAGCCGTTTGCCCTGGTCACAGTGTCGGTGTCATGGTTCCGGCTGGAGGGCCCGCAAGGGCGTCCCCTGGGGGTGGCGGGCGCGATCGTCGATGTCACAGACCGTTACCGGGCCCAGGCGCGACTCGCCCTGCTGGATCGGGCCGCGGCCCGCATCGGCCATACCCTGGATCTCTTCCGCACGGCGCAGGACCTGGCGGACATCGCTGTCCCGGAGCTGGCCGACACCGTGACGGTGGACCTTCTCGACCTGGTTCTGCGCGGCGAGGCGCCGGCACCCGGACGGCTCATCGAGAACCTCCCCCTGCGACGGGCCGCCTGGCGTGCGCTCGATGACGCCGAAGAGCCTAGTACACCACCAGTGGGGGAAGCGAATGTGTTCCCCGCGGGCACGCCGTACCGCCGAAGCATGGCCGCCCTTCAGCCCCGGCTGATGAGACGGCTGGACCCGGACACCGGGTGGCTCGCCCGGGACCCTGTCCGTGCCCGCGCGCTGCGTGAGGCCGGGGTGCACTCGATGATGGTGGTCCCCCTGTCCGCGCGGGGCGTGGTGCTGGGCCTGGTCTGCTTCTACCGGGCGCAGTGCCCGGACGCCTACGATGACGACGACCTGGCACTCGCTGTCCAGCTGGCCGCACGTACTGCGGTCTGTCTGGACAATGCCCGGCTCTACAGCCGCGAACACTCCGCCGGCCAGCTCCTCCAGCTCAGCCTGCGGCCGCCCGAGGTACCTGCGCACACCGCGGTGGAGACCGCACACAGCTACCTCCCCTCCGGCCCCAGCGGCGACTGGTTCGACGTGATCCCCCTGTCCGGCGCTCGAATCGCCTTGACGGCCGGCGGCACCCCGGGCCGCGGAATCCGCGCCGCAGCAGCCATGGGCGAAATCCGGGCCGCCATCGGAGCCCTTGCCGCACTGGACCTGGCGCCCGACGAACTCCTTGAGCGCCAACACGAGCTCGTCACCCGGCTCGAAGGCCAACGTCCCCAGCATGGGGGTGCCGACGGCCAAACCGTCGGCACTACCTGCCTGTACGTGGTCTACGACCCGGCGACCCGGCAGTGCAGCATGGCCCGGGCGGGCCATCCGCCTCCCGCCCTCGCCTTCCCCGACGGCTCTGTGCAACTCGCCGACATCCCCCAAGGACCACCCCTCGGACAGGGCCTCCCCACGTACCGAACCGTCCAGCGGGAATTGCCCGAAGGCACGCTCATAATCCTCAACAACACAGCCCTGAACTCCACCAGCTCCCCCCACCAAAGCGGCGGGGAACGACTGGACCGCATCCGCACCGCCCTCGCGTCTGACGCCAGCTCCCTGCAGCAAATCTGCGATGCCCTACTTGGCCTCCTGACCCCGGAAGACCGTCAGGAGGACGCGGTCCTCCTCCTCGCCAGAACCCGCGCTCTCGGCCCCGGCCACGTGGCCTCCTGGACATTGCCCCCAGCACCCGAGGTCGTGGCGCAGGCACGCAAACTCACCATCGGCCAACTCAACACCTGGGACCTGGACGACCTCGAATACACCACCTCACTGGTCGTCAGCGAGCTGGTCACCAACGCCATCCGCTACTCCCAGGGACCGATCGGGCTGCGCCTGATCCGCGACCGGTCCCTCATCTGCGAGGTCTCCGACACCAGCAGCACCTCGCCGCAACTGCGGCACGCCGAGGACACCGATGAGGGCGGCCGCGGGCTCTACCTGATCGCACAGATGACCCAGCGCTGGGGCACCCGTCCCGGCCGCCGAGGCAAGACCATCTGGACTGAGCAAGCACTGCCGTGACCGGCCGAGCACCCCAAGCGCTCCACCTGCTCCCCCGACCACTGCCCGGCCGGTTGTCGCCGGTCCGTCCAACTCACGCAACAGAAGCGCTGTGGCGGCAAGCCGACCGGCCAACCGTGGGACGAAAGGCCGCGTGCTCATCGAGTCGCATCGATCGCGTGGTCCTCCGCGTCCCTCAGCTCGCGCTTGAGGATCTTGCCAGTGGCGTTCATGGGCAGGACGTTGCGGAACTCCACGAGGCGTGGGTACTTGTAGCCCGCCATCTCGTCCCTGCACCAGTCGATCAGCTCCTCCTCGGTGAGCGTCGCCCCCGGGGCGCGGACCACGCACGCCTTGATCTCCTCGCCATGGCGGTCGTGCGGCACGCCGATGACGGCAGCCATGCTCACGGCGGGGTGGGCGAGCAGGACTTCCTCGATCTCGCGCGGGTACACGTTGAAGCCACCACGGATGATCATGTCCTTGGCGCGGTCGACGATGTAGAACCAGCCGTCGGCGTCACGGCGGGCCAGGTCACCGGTGCGGAACCAGCCGTTGCGCATCACCTCGGCGGTCGCCTCGGGTCGGTTGTAGTAACCCTTCATGATGTTGTGGCCGCGGACGACGATCTCGCCGATCGCGTCGGCGCCCTGGACCGGTGTCCAGTCCTTGTCGACCAGATCCACCTCCACGCCCCAGACGGGGCGCCCGATGGAGCCCGGACGCACCTCCTCGCCGGGCGGCACGAAGGTGGCCGCCGGGCTGGTCTCCGAGAGGCCGTACCCCTCCATGATGGTGACCCCGAAGCGCTCACGGAAGCGGCGGTGGATCTCGACCGGCAGTGCCGAGGCTCCCGACCCGGCCATCCGCAGGTTCTTGGCGATCAGCGACAGGTCGACATCGGGGGCCTCCTCTTCGAGCAGGGCCCAGTACATCGTGGGAACACCCGCGAAGAACGTGACGGCATGACGCTGCATCAGGGCAAGGGCCGAGCGGGCGTCGAAACGTGGCAGCAGCACGAGGGTCGCCCGGGAGGCGATGCCGGCGTTCATCTGGACGACCTGGCCGAAGGAGTGGAAGAGCGGCAGGGTGATCAGGTGGACATCGTGCTCGACCTCGCCGAACAGCTTGTGGCAGGTCACCACGTTGAGCATCACGTTGGAGTGGCTGAGCTCGGCGCCCTTGGGTCGGCCGGTCGTGCCCGACGTGTAGAGGATGACCGCGGTGTCTCCGGGCTCGGTGGCCACCGTCTCGAAGTCCGCGCTCTGGGAGGCCAGCGCCGCGGTCAGGGTCTCGGCGCCCGCGATCGGCGAGACCTCTGCGGGGGCGGCGGTCATCAGGAAGAACTGCTCGCAGCCGGGGGTCTCACCGAAGCCGGACAAGCCTTCCTGTCCCATGGGGAGGTCCGGGCCGCCCTCGAAGCAGAAGTACGCCTTCGCCTCGGAGTCGGCCAGGTGGTAGGCGATCTCACGGCCCTTGAGCAGCACGTTGAGCGGGACGACCACCGCGCCGGCCTTGAGAATGCCGTAGTAGGCGATCGGGAACCAGGGCAGGTTCGGACAGGACAGCGCGACCTTGTCACCGGGCTGGATGCCGCGCGAGCGCAGCAGGTTGGCCACCCGGCGGGCAGCCGTGTCCAGCTCGGCGTAGGTCAGCCGCTGAGTACCCAGCACGATCGCCGTGCGGTCGGGCACGGTGCGGGCGCTGTTCTCCAGCAGGGCAGCGAGATTGAGCATGAGGTCTCCGTGGGGATGCTTCGGCGGGCCATAGGCGTGGCGGAATCGGGGGTCGGCGGGACCGAGGCCGGTCGGGGTCAGCCCCGCAGCGCGGAGGCGAAGAGAGCGGGCAGCTTGACGAGGCTCGGCGCCGCAGTGAATCGGGTGAGCCGCTTCACCGTGGTCAGCGCGGTGCTGTTGGTGACGAAGTACGGAGGACGGGGTGACAGTGACGGGTCCCCCGTGAGCAGGCCGCGCGGAGCGGGTGCGAAGGGCGCGCGCAGAACGGTCTTCTCGACGTCCTCGAGCATGAAGGCATTGTGGACGAAGCCGATGCCGCTGCCGATGTCCTGGCGGGTGTGGCCGGGGAAGGCGCCCCAGGGAGTGAAGCCGAGCAGGAAGCCAACCCCAGACCAGCAGTTGACGCCCAGTGTGCCGTAGCGCAGCTCGGCGATGGCGGTGCACACGGCCTCCCGGTGGGCCTTCTCGGTCTTCGGGTGGACGATCAGGGTGGCCCCGAGGGTGCCGGGCAGGGTGTCGTTGGCGAAGTCGACGGCGTGGCGCAGGAATGCGTTAGGGGTCGCGCCGGGCAGGCGTACGACGCCCAGGGCGCTGCCGAAGACCTCGTCGGTGATGAGGACGTCGTCGTGATGGTCGGTGATGTCGGGGACAAGCAGTCGGCAGTCGTCGCCGTGTGCCTCCGCCTGGGGGTGGGCCTCGCGTACCGCAGCGAGACGGCCTGCGGCGCCGGGGTAGTAGTCGGTGCGCGCGGGCAGGGCACGCAGCACCCGCCGGATCTCGTCCAGGAGCCGTTCGGTGCCGTCCCAGGCGCGCGGCAGGACGAGGATCTGGCTGGCGATGCAGTTGTGGCCGGAGTTGTTCATCTTGCTGGTGACGATGTGTTCGGCCTGGAAGCGGAAGTCGGCGTCGCTCCACGGGCCCGGCGCCACGATGCAGGGACTGACGCCGCCCAGTTCGCTGCTGAAGGGCTTGGCGATCAGCGGGAGGTCGTCACGTCGGCGTTGTTCCGCGTCCTCGTCGGTGCCCCAGACGATGGCGTCGTGGGTGCGGTCGCTGCCGGTGACGTGGATGGTGTCGATGCCGTCGTGGCGGGTGAGATAGGCGCCCTCGGCCGCGCCGCCGTCGACGAAACGCACCCAGCCCCGTTCGACGAACTCGGCGAAGACGTACTCGAAGTGGGGGCGCAGATAGGCGTTGACCGGGTTCATCTTGGCGATGACGACCTGGCCCTCGGCGTAGAGCTTGTGCAGGATGTCCAGCGCGGTGATGGCGGAGACATTGCCGGCACCGAGCACCAGGGCCAGGGCCGGGTCTCCCTGCCTGCCGCGGTACTCGCCCGCGGCGCGCGCCCGCGCCCGCTCCGCGGTGACGCCGGGGCGCATCCAGACCTGGGCCGTGAACCCGTTGAGCAGCACGGTGTCCCAGCCGGTGGCGGGGAAGACGTCCACGCGGGTGCAGCCGTTCTCCTCGTGGACAGCGTTGGCGTCCAGCGGATCCCTGCCCGCGGCGATCCGTCGCAGGACGTGCAGAAGCGCCGCGGTGTTCTGGACCAGGGCCCAGGGGCCACCCATCCAGTCTTCCGCCGCCCAGGGGGAGTCCGGTTCGTACCCCTTCGCCCGGGAGCCCGCGCCCGCCATCTCGGCCGCACGTGCGAGGACGCGCGGCTGCAACCGCTCCAGGAGAGCGATGCGTTCGGTGAGCGGGGTGGTGGACCAGGACTCGGCGTTGCCGCGTACGTCGGCCACGGTGCGGTCGAGGAAGGAGGTGTCGAGGGCGCTGGTGTTCAACGTCGTCCCTTGCGGAAGGTCGGGAGTGAGAAGGCCGGGAAGGGCGGGGCCTGCCCCGTGCGTTGTGCCAAGAAGCAGGCCCGTACGGGTCGTCACACGGAGAGCAGGCGGGCGTCGCGGTCGGGGTTGATCAGCGTGACGGCGGCGGTTCCGCCCACGAGGAGCAAGGCACCGGTGATCATGACCGCGTACCTGTAGCCCCCCGCTCCATGGGTGTCCACGAGGCTGCCGATCAGCGTCGGGGCGATCAGACCGGCGGTGGTCACCACAGCGTTCATGAAGCCCAGGGTGCCGCCGCGACGATTGGCAGGAGCCAGCTCCATGATGGTGGTGGCGGCGATGCTGCCCATCGCTCCGGCGAGGCCGAAGGCGCCGACCAGGAGCACGACCGTCACGGTACCGGCCGGGGCCACGGGCAGGGCCAGACAGGAAACACCGGAGATGAGCAGAAGGGCGCCGCCAACCCAACCGCGGGCCCACCGGCTCGCGATTCCGCGGCGCAGCATCCATCCGCTCAGGCCCGCCTGCCCGAGCACCAGGATTCCGCTCAGACCCCAGAACAGCATCAGCAGCTGTGTGGACACGGCCGAGGAGTAGCCCAGCGCGTCACGGAGGTAGGAGGGGAGCCACACCAGGGCGAAGGCGATCACCCAGTAGGTGCTGAAGTAGCCGATCGTGACACCCATCCAGGTGCGGGTCGCGAGGATCCTGCGGTACGGCATCTTGGTCTGTGCCTGACCGAAGGTCCCTGCCTCGGTCCCCTTGCCCGTCCCCGGCCCCTCGCCGCAGGACGCCTCGGCCGGGGAGTCGTTGTCCGACGTGGTCGCGTACGGCCCCTCTCCGCCGAAGGGAATCCACAGCAGCGTCCACACCACGCCGACCAGCGCCACCGCGGCAACGGCCGAGCGCCAGCCGTGATGGTTGATCAACCACGTCAGCACCGGAGCGGCGACCAGAACCCCCAGCGTGATCCCCAGGACGATCAGCGCCCCGGGCAGGTTGCGCCGGTGGTTGGGGAACCAGGACAGGGTCGTGTGCTGGGCGACCGGGTACGCGGGCCCCTCGGCGGCACCAAGGAGAACACGAGAGGCGACGAGCACGGCGAGCCCCCCGCCCACCGCCAGCGGCGCCTGGGAGACCGACCACAGAACGGCCATGATCAGCAGCAGCCACTTCGGCCGCACGCGGTCGGCGAGCAACCCCACCGCAGCACCGGAGATCGAGAACAGAAGGAAGAACGCACTGCTGGCGAGTCCGAAGGCCGATGCGGACAAGCCGAGGTCCTGTCGGATCTCCTCCGCGGCCAGACCGAGCACGGACTTGTCGGCGAAATTGATCATCATGAAGACGACGAGCAGCGCCGTGACGATCCACGCGCGGCGTCTCGTTCCGTTCGGCGCCTTCGCGGTGCTGGCGGGCACAACAGAAGCGACGTCGGTATCGGTCACTGGGGCTCCGCGGAAACTGGATGGGGAGGGGAGAAGGGGGCCGGGAGGCTGGTTCAGGAGAGCGGGACGCCGGCGATGGCGATGCGCTCCATGACACGGCGCTGCGGGAAGTAGTCGTTGATCGCGTAGTGCTGGGTGGCGATGTTGTCCCAGATCGCAACGGACGCCGGCTGCCAGCGGAAGCGCACCTGGTACTCGGGGATGCGGGCCTGGAGGACGAGCTCACCCAGCAGTTCGCGGCTCTCCTCGTCCGACAGACCGACGATCCGAGTGGTGAAGGGCTCGTTGACGTAGAGCAGCTTGCGGCCGGTGCGCGGGTGGCGGACGACCACGGGGTGCTCGACGGCCGGCAGGTTCTCGCGATGCGCGGCGAGCTGGACCTCGGTCATCAGCGAACCCCAGCTGGGCACCCAGTCGTGCACCGCGGTGAGCCCCTCGATCCGAGCCTTCATGGACTCGGTGAGGTTGTCGTAGGCAGCCGCCATGTCCGCCCACATGGTGTCACCGCCGGCGGACGGAACCTCGACGGCCCGTAGCACGGAGCCGAGGGCCGGCGCGGCCATGAACGAGTGGTCGCTGTGCCAGATGTTCTCCGTGCCCATGACCATGGCGTCCTTGGCCAGCCGGGAGACTCCGATCGTGTCGCCCTTGGGGAAGAACGGGTTGGCCTCCGGCTCACCCCACAGTCCGGAGAACGCGAGCTGGGACTGCGGGTCGAAGCCGTGCTGGTCGCGGAAGAAGAGCACCTTCCACTCCAGCAGGGCCTGCCTGATCTCCTCGGCGAGGTCCTCACCGATCGGGAGCGAGAGGTCGACTCCCTCGATCTCGGCCCCGATGTGCGGGGTGAGCGGGCAGATGTCCAGGAGCCGGTATTCGGGCTGGGACACGTTCGGCGCGATGCGGTCGAGCGTGCGCTTCCCGTAGTGCATCAGCGGCTTGTCGAGAGCGGGGGCGGGGGTGGTGACGGCGCTGTCCATGAGTCCTCCGTAACGGCCGGGAAAATCGTTACCGGAAGTATCGTTATTAGGGTGCAGTGAGGCAAGGCCTTGGCAGCACGAAAAATGGGGCGTGGAAAACCGCGGATGCCAGGCTTCAGCCGGTCGGGCCCACAGCTCGGGCCACGAGCTCGACCAGCGTCTCCACAAAGGGGGCGTCGGGCATCTCCTGCTCGCCGATCAGCCGGAAGAGCAGCGGTGCGGCCACCAGAGTGGCGGCGGCCCGGACGTCGGTGTCCGGGTCCACGTCACCTCGGTCGATCCCGCGTTCGAGGATGCGTCTCGTCTCACTCGTGATCCGCTCGGTGTACTCCGCGTACTGGCCCCGTGCCGCGCCCGCCTCGGCCGCCACTCCGATCAGGCCCGCGATCAGCCGGTCCGACCCCGGCAGCCGATACGCCTCCAGGCGAGCGGTGAGGACGAGGCGGAGCTCGGCGCGAAAGTCGCCCAGATCAGGCACTGACAGGACACCGAGACGGGTCTCGGCAGCGGCGATGATCAGATCCTGCTTGGTGGGCCACCGCCGATACATGGCCGGCTTGCTCACCCCGGCGCGGGACGCGACGGCGTCCATGGTGACCGCCCCGATCCCCTGCTCCGTGACCAGGTCCACGACCGCGGTCAGGACGGCTCCAGTGACCCGTTCCTCGCGCGGGCGCCCCCGCCCTCGTACGGCCCCGTCCCGCTGCATACCCACCATGCCCAGAGCCTACGGTCTCCGCCGGACCGGCCGGAACGAGGTGAGCTCGTCGACCGGAGCCCCATACAAGGGATACTGCCCGCCGATGCCCTGGTGATCGACCTGGTGCGCGATCGCATGGCGCGCCGACCGGCGGTACATTCCTCGTTGAGGCAGCGAAAGAGACGGCGATTGCGAAATCGACGCGGCGGGGCAGCGCCTGCCCCCGGTCCGGTGTCGCCATCCATGCACCGTCGAGATCGCTGATGACTGCCGAGATCACCCATCGGGCAGGGCATAACGTCCCACGGCGCCCACGCGTGAAGCGGGCCTCGGCGAACGGCTGCCGTGGCCTTGCGCGATTCACACACCTGGTGCAGAACGTTCGTTCAGGACACGAACTCCGGCCGCTGGTAGCGGTTCGACCATCTGTTGTGTCCCCACACTCCCAGTGCGAGCACGGCCATGGCGGCCAATGTGGCGACGGTGCTGCTGTTTTCGAACCCGCCATCGATGCTGATGCGCGCCATCGGCGCCCAGGCCAGCAAGGCGAACCTAGCGCCGAGGGCCGCCACGAGGAGGCCGCGATCATCGGTGACGGCAATGCCCTCGCCGTCGAGATCAACCAGTTCCGCCACACCTACAACAACTTCCGGCCCCATCAAACACTCGACGACCGGACGCCGCGACAGGCGTACCTCACCAGCCCGGAGAGCCAGTAGCCACCGGTCCGGTCGTCCGTTAGGGGATCCCTATCAGGACAGATCGTCTGCGGTGAAAACAGGATCGATCCTGCAGGGACGTCACGATCGCCTCGGAACACATCGCCACGAGATCCTTGGGTGGCCCGAAGCCCGCGCTGATCCGCCGTATGGCACTCAGCGCCTTGTCTCGTACCTGGTCAGCACCACGCCGTCGGGAAACGTCCGGGTCTCCACCAGGCTCAGGTTCACCCAGTTGTCCAGGGCCGTGAAGAACGGCGTGCCGCCGCCCACCAGGACCGGATGGGTGACGATCGCGTACTCGTCGATCAGCCCGGCCCGCATGGCCGCCGCGGCGAGTGTGGCACCGCCGATGTCCATGGAGCCGCCGTCGCCGGCCTTTAGCCTGGTGATCTCGGTGACCGCGTCGCCGGTGACCAGACGGGTGTCCAGTCAACCGTGCTGGTCGTAGAGGAGAACACCACCTTCGGCATGTCCCGCCAGCGGCCGGCGAACTCGATCGCCGCCGGTGTGGCACCCGGCTGCTTGTCGGCGGTCGGCCAGTGGGAGCTCACCGTCTCCCACAGCTTGCGCCCGTACAGCGCCAGGCCCATCGCGTCCACCCGGTCAGACCACCACTGGAACAGCTCGTCGCTCGGCACGCTCCAGCCGAGGTCGTCGCCGGGCGCGGCGATGTAGCCGTCCAGGCTCATGTTCATGCCGAAGGTCAGTTTCCGCATGGCGTCAGCCTCCCGTGAGTGGTATTCGGCGTACAGACCACCGCGGCGCGCAGAACTCATCGGTCAGGCCACACCGAGGGCCAGTTGACCACCACGCCAAGCAGATGCTCCGCACGGAAAGGAGACCTCCGATGTACCGGCGGGTCGAGACGAGCCCGCCGCCACCGCTGCGATCTGTGCTGTTGCAGAAACGCGTACCGTGAAAATCTCACTACTGACCTTCAAAGCGTGGTGTCGTGAGGGCGGGCAGGGCGTGATCCCGGCGGCCTGCTCCAGCCCAAGCCATAAGAACTCTGTCGCTCCGTCTGTGGTCGGTGCGCTATAAACGGGCCGGTGACCTTGACTGTTGAGCGAACAGACGCACGCACATGGCCTGATGAGCAGATGCAGGAGCTCTTCAGCGAGGGCTTCCCGGAGTTCATCACAGCCGATCGGCAGGCCAAGCAGTACATAGGCAGGATCAGGGAGTGGTTCGCCGACCTTAATCTCACGCTGGTGGACGACCACGGCATGCCTGTCGCGGCCGGCTGGGGTATACCGATCCGGTGGGACGGGCGAGCGGAGACACTCCCCACTGGCTACACCCAGGCCACGATCCGCGCCGTGGAGGGCCGAGAACAAGGCGTCGAACCCGACACCCTGGTGATCTGCGGAGCAATCGTCACCCCGTCACTCAAAGGACGCGGCCTGGCCGGGGAGACACTCAAAGCACTGCGCCAACTCGCCGAGGATGCAGGATGGCCGCGCGTCATCGCACCGGTCCGCCCGACCTTGAAAGCCCGCTACCCACTGACGTCCATCGAGGCCTTCATGAGATGGACCCGTGAGGACGGTATGGCCCTGGATCCATGGATCCGGACGCACCAGCGTCTGGGCGCCCGCATTCTCGCAGCGGCTCCCGAGTCGCAAACCATGACCGGCACGATCGCCGAATGGGAGGGGTGGACCGGCATGGCTTTCCCTGAGACGGGTAACTACGTCATCCCTGAAGGGCTGAGCTTGCTACGACTCGACCACTCCGCTGATCAGGGCACCTACGTAGAGCCCAATATCTGGATGCAGCACATCTGAGTACCGAAAGGGCTCTCCGACTACCGCGTCGAGTGCGTGATGTCGTCATGCTGGCTGGCATCGGAGGCCGGTGCCGGTGAGGCAGCCGTCGAGGACGCCGTGGCGGTATTGGAGCTGGCGTAGGCCGCGTCGGACGGCAGTGATCAAGTCAACGGGACCGACGAACGCACGGTTGGCCACGGTGGTGCGTCGTAGGACGGACCAGATGCCCTCGACCGGGTTGAGGTCGGGTGTGTAGGGCGGCAGTTGGAAGACAGCGAGCCAGTCGCGGTCGGCGATGTACCGGTGCATGCCGGTGGTGAGGTGGGTGTTGAGGTTGTCCCAGACCAGGACGATCGGGCCGCCAAGCTGCTGGTGGGCGGTCTGGATCAGGTCGCGGTAGTCCTTCCAGGAGAAGCTTTTGCGCCCATCGGGCCGGGCGTCTGGGCAAGGCCGGTAGATCAGCCGTGAGGCTTCGCCGGTCTTGTAGCAGGCCAGGGCGGCCACAGATAAGCGGCGGCGGGAGCGGCCCCGGACGCGGACCACAGGGGTGTGGCCGCGTCGGGACCAGGTGCGGGTGGTCGGCGGCGTCATCGAGAATCCGGCCTCGTCCTCGAAGACGAGCCAGGCGTCGAGCGCCGCCACGGTCCTTCCACCTGGGGCCAGGTCTCCTCCACCCAGCCGGCCACAAGGTTCTCGTCCCGCTCGATCGCCCGCCGGGCGGGGACCTGGCAGCTCCAGCCGTGCCGCTTGAGCAGGGCGGCCACCCCTTGCACGGTGTAGCTCTTGTGGAGACGGCGCCCGATGAGCGTCTTGATCCGCGACAGGGTCCAGATATGGTCCGGCCACCCATGTGCCGTCGGGCCCCTGGCCAGCTCCCGCTCCAGCACGGCGAACAGTTCGTCGCTGAGCAGCGGCAGCGATGCTGGGCCTTTCGAGGCCAGGGCTCTCGGCCCGTCCTGCGACCAAGCCTTGCGCCAGCGCTGTACCGACCGGACGCTGACCCGCAGGTCGTGAGCGATGACCGTGTTCTTCTCGCCCTGCCTGAACCGCTCGGCCGCCTGCAACCGCAACTTCTCGCGGAAGGCCCGCCGTTCGTCAGTCAGCCCGCCCCCTTGCGCATACCTCATGCGGTCGGCATACCGCAGGGATCATGAGAGGTCAGTCCCTACGACACCACGCTTTGAAGGTCAGTAACCGGAGACTAAGCACACACGTACTGAGCCCAGCTATACCGAGACCAACCTGCTAACTCCCTGACGCATGACAAGGGCGGCGAGCGTGGTGTGACGGAGCACGACAATCTGCGAGTGGCCTCTTGGTGACACCACGTACAGCGACCCAGCGCCTGCATCTGAGTCGACTGCTGCCGCCTCGGCTTGATCGTTGTCCGGGACCGCAAGGCTACGACCGGCCACTCATCCCACGCGTGATCCTGCTCCCGGGAGAGCAGTGGTCGTTTCAGCTCCGTGTGGGTTGTGCGAGTCTGGCATCAGGTGGTGACTGTCTGTGGCTTTGGAGGGCGAGATCTGGTGCGGGCGGCGTATCACGAGGAGCTGGCGTCGATCAGTGATGGTCTGGTGGAGATCGCGAATCTGGTCGGTTCCGCCATGGGCCGGGCCACCACCGCTCTGCTCGATGCCGATCTTCAGCTTGCGGAGAGTGTGGTCTCCGCGAACGACACGGTCGATGATCTGCAACGGGATATGGAGAACCGGGCGATCGCGGTCCTGGCACGGCAGCAGCCGGTGGCCACGGATCTGCGGATCGTCGTGACTTCACTGCGCATGAGTGCGGACCTGGAGCGGTGCGGCGCCCTGGCGGAGCATGTCGCCAAGGTCACCCGGCTGCGTTTCCCAAAGCACGCGGTGCCACTTGATCTGCGTCGCACTGTCCTGGAGATGGGCCAGCTCGCGCAGCGTTTGATGGCGCAGGCCGCCGAGGTGCTCATCACGCGCGACGTCGATGCCGCCCTGCAACTGGAGCGGGACGACGACCGGATGGACGAACTGCATCGACTGATATTCCAGCACCTGTTGGACGACCGGTGGCACCACGGTGTCGAGACAGCCGTGGACGTCACACTGGTCGGCCGTTACTACGAGCGGTTCGCCGACCATGCCGTGTCCATCGCCCGCCGCGTGGTCTACCTGGTCACCGGCGTGCCCGCTGACGAACCGGCCCCTGCCCCGCCCGGCACTGCGTGATCAACGGCGGCTCAACCTCCATGGCCGTGCTGGTTGTGCAGGCTGCGGAACCGGACGGGATCGCTGGCCAGTTCAAAACAGATCCTTGGACGAGCGTGTCGGCCATGCTGATCGTTGTCGCCGAAGGTTGACGAACTTTCAGTTCTGGCCGCACCGGACTCAGGTGCGTCCAAGGCTCCTGGCGGCGGCACTCCGGGCCGGGCTGCGTGTCATGCCGGTTCTGCTTCCTCGCCACGTCGGGTCTCAATCGTGGTGACATCCGTAATGGTCTCGACGTGCCGCATCAGGGCGTACGAGAGATCAGATCTGCATTCATGTGCCTTCAGTATCGGATCTCCCGCATGCAGGACATATTCCTCCCAGGGGTCACCGGCCAGATCCGCATCATCCATTGCGGCTTGGGCCACCACCACGGCGTCCAGCATAGTTGTGGCGTCCTCGAATACATCCAGGACCCACTTCGAGTCTGCGGGATCCCCCCAGTCATAGTCGCCGAGTTGCACCCGTTCACGGCTGCCGCTGATCACGCTTGCCGGGATGTACAAGCCATCGTTCAGCGCGTCATAGAGGGCCGCGGTCGCATCTTCCCGCGCCCGTTCTGCGGCTTGACGGAATTCGTCAGGATCGACAACACGGCGACTCTGGATCTGGCGATACGTGCGATCCAGCAGGTTGTCCCACGCGGCCATTGACTTCCGCACCTGCGCGACCCGACCGATCTGGGCACGCTGCAACTCGTACTGTCGGGCTGCTTCGGCCTGAGCGTGAGCCGAGTCGCGCTCGGCTGTTGCCTCTCGGAGTGCCCGCTTTTGCATCTGAAGGGGCCCGTAGAAACTGGCTGCGCCGGCGACGATCGCCCCACCTAGCGCCCCCAGCAGACCGTAGACCGCGTCTGACACGGCACCCCCTGCAGTCAGCAGTTCATCTGGCCTCACGCCCCAGCCGCAACGAACCTACGGTTCGCCACGCTTCGGTGGCAATGCTCAATGTTCGACGGCACGGGACAGCCACTGCCTGTCCTGTGACACCGAACCTTGAGTGATTGTCACCGAGCAGTCGTTGCTCACAGCCCGAAGGCGCCGCCCTCAATGAGGATGAGCAGGCCGATCGCGATGAGGACGAGCGGAAGCAGGATGTGGCCCCACCGACTGAGGGCCGTTGCAATGACCGGCCGGGTGGCAAAGAACCTGCCCGCGAAGCACCACACGCCGACCAGGACGAGGAAGACAGCGGCGTACACGCTCATGCCGCCGACGCCAGCCGTGGCGCTCTCCGCGTGCTGCTCCAGGAACGGACACTCCCGGGGCCGCACGGATCCGGCTCCGCCTGAACAGGCCTGGGGGAAAGCAGCAAAAGCCCCCAGTGTGATCCAACTCCCTGCTTGAGTGGATCAGTTGAGTAAGACAGTCCTGGGTTCCAAGAGGACGAGGAGGGGCCAGCCCATGGCCATGGGGGATTCGCAGAGCCGTATTCCGGCCTACCCCGGCGTCGACCGGTTCATCGAGGCATTCGACAGACTGGTGGTCCAGTCACGGCGCACCCGCAGCCGAGTACCGGTCGTGCTGCTTCACGAACCCGAGGGCGGGGATGCGGGACAGCGAATCGTGGCCGGGCTGCGATCGCGGATGCGCGGGCGCAGTGAGGTGCTCGCCCCTCACGCGTACATCCCGCGGATTCCTGACGGCGCCGATCCACCGCCGCTCGAGCTGTTCGAGCTGCTGACCAACCAGCTCAAGGAGACCATGCCGCCCGGCACCGGTGAACTGCGGCTGCACAGCTACCGGTTGCTGCGCTCCGTCGTCACCGCTCCCGCCTTCGACGGGCTCAGGGAGCACCGCCACACCGAGCTGCGCAACCACTGCTACGCACAGCACCGCGCGTGGTCGCGTACGGCACAGACCCTGTGGTGGCTCGGCGGGCGCGACCAGGCCAGCGGCGGGACGCTGTTGGAGCTGCTGTGGAACTTCGTCGCCGGCCCGCTGTTCCAGCGGCTGCCGCGCGCCGTCTACGGTCGGCGGATCAACCGGCACATGCTGGGACGGGCGCGGAGCCGTCGCTGGTACGCGCGATGGGTGCGGCAGCAGCAGGGCAGCCCGCCCACCGACTTCTTCCGCTCCGCGCTCGACCTCGTCCACACCGAACTGCGGGACAACCCCGAGCAGCTCGACCGGGTGCTGATGCAGGCGGTGCTCTCCGATCTCGAACAGGCCTGCCGGACCCGGTTCCTCCATCCGTGGCGCCGGCGCCGCACCTCCCGGTTCGTGCTGCTCTTCGACGAGGCCGGGCCGCAGGACTCGCGAGTACAGCGCTTCCTGCGGGAACTGCGCTCCGCCGTGGCCGACTTGCGGTGCACATCGGTGTTCGCGGTGGCCGGCGGCGTACGATCACTGGCCGCCCGGATCCCCGACATCCACGCCTCGAGCCTCGCCCAGGCTGGGGCCGAGCTGATCAACATCGAGCGCCGGGGAATGACGCCGGACCAACCGACCGGCATCGTCGTCCCCGTCGCGCAGGGACCCGAGGACGACCAGGCCGCCGTGTACTGGCTCGGCCGTTGGCCAACGCTGGTGACGCCGTCACCGCGCTGGGGGCCGGTGACGGAGGTGGCCGGGGCCTTGGGCGCGGGCACGCTCGCGATCGCGCTCGTGGCCGGCCTCCTCCTCGTCCCTGGCCTGTGGCACCGCGAAGGGGACGACCCCTGCCAGGGCTCCACCTTTCTCGGCACCGACGGCCAGTGCGTGGGCGTCAGCGAGGGGGCGGCGGGTTTCGGAAAGGGGCCGAGCGAGCAGGCCGTACGGACCGTGCTGGAGCAGATCGAGCGGCAGAACGAGGAGGTGGACCAGGAGCTCGCGGACCGCGCTGCGGACGATCCGCGGCCCGGACGCCGCACCGTGGTCTACTTCGGCCCGCTGACCGGAGGCAAGGACGCGGAAGATCCGGTGCGTGGCGGCACGTACGCCGAACTGCGCGGAATCGCGGTGGCCCAGCAGCACATCAACGCGCAGGCCCTGCGCTCCGGCGAGCGGGTCCCGCTGCGGGTCCTGGCAGCCAACGCCGGGGACCGCTTCAAGGATGCCCCCGCCGTAGCCGAGCGCATCGCGGAGCTCGCCGCGAGCGACCCGTCCATCGCGGGCGTCGTCGGCCTCGGGCAGAGCCGCCGCAACACCTACGAGGCGATACGCATCCTCGACAAGGCCGGTGTACCGATGGTCGGAACCTCCGGCACCGCGGACGACCTACTCCGGCAGGGCGAGCACTACTACCAAACTGCACCCACCGACCAGCGGGCCGCTCATCTCATGGCCGCGTTCGCATCGGACGCCACCATGGCCACGGGCGGTCACAAGGCGCGCCAGGTGAGCCTGGTCGCCGATGCCACCGATGCGTACAGCAACAGCCTTGCCGCGTCCTTCCGCACTGCCTACGGGCCCTCCCGCACCGATGTCCTTCTCTACACGCCCACCGACGCGCCGGAGCCGGACCCGCTGCCCGGGGCGCTCGGCGGCCGGCTGGTGCCGACCCTGGAAGATCTGGCGCGCGAGGTGTGCCGGGCGGTAAAGGAAGAACCGAGGACGGCGGTGGTCTGGTCGGCGCGGGCCAGCCAGTTCCAGCTGTTCCTCGCCGAGGTCTCCCGGATCTCCGGCGACTGCCCGAAAATGAGCGTGCTGGCCGGCGACGACGTCACCAACGCGCTCACCGATCAGCAGCGCCCCTGGGACCACTTCAAGGGCCTCACCCTCTTCTACGTCTCGCACGGCTACGCCCCCGCCCTGGCCGCCGAGAGCCCGGAGGCCTCGGCCTTCCTCGCCGCGTACGACCGTGCCTACGGCAGCGACCGCAGCATCCGGGGCCAGGCTCTGCGCGAGGACGCCCATGTCGCACTCGCCTGGGACGCGCTGCGTTACCTCGCCGAAGGCATCGACCAGGCCTGGCGCACCACGGGCCGGCACGACAAGCGCCTGGACCGGGGGCTGGTGCAGGCCGTGCTGTACCAGGGACTCGGCGGCGGGGGCTTCGACGGTGCCACCGGCTGGATCGACGCGCACGGTGCGGCAAGCGGTGGCCGTCTGACGGAGGACAAGCTGCTCGCGGTGGTGCGGGGCCGCTCCGACGGGTCGACGACCACAGAAATGCTGTGCGGCACAGTGGCACGCGATGACGAGCGGGCAAGATGGGGGCCGACAGGGAACGAGCATCCCTGCCCGTAGCAGCACTGACGGGGGCATGATCAACCCCGGACACGTACCGACACCGCTCGCTCTGCCAAACCCAGCAGCAGTACGAACTCGATCACGGTCGCGGGCGTTGCGAGAGCGGCGGAAAATCGAAGACGTAGAGACCGCCGAGACCCGTCGCGGCGATTCCTGTGCCGTCCGCGAGCCATACGCAGTCGAGGAGCACGCGGGGAGTACGGATGGCCGCGACCGGCTGTGGGGCGGCAAAGTGCCAGACCGACAGGGTGTTGTTCGCAAGGGCGGCCATATGTGCGCCGTCGGGGGAGAAAGAGGCCCTGTGGATCAGGGCGTCCTTGGCTGTGAACTCAGCAGCTATCGCCTGGGCAGGGATGTCCCAGAGCGTCACGGTGTCTTCCCTGGCGATGGCCAACTGGCTGCCGTCCTGGCGGAACCCGACGGGCCTTCCCGGGACGGCGGCCTCGCTATGAATTCGGCCGGCCGCCAGATCCCAAATCCGGGTTCTGCGGGCTGCGTTGTCCACAGCGAGCCATCGGCCGTCCTGGGAGACCACCGGATCGGCTGTGACCGATACAGGGATCTCGTGGAGCAGTTCGAAGGTTCCTGCATCCCACAGGTGTACCTGTGCGTCGCTGCTGCTGACGAAGGTCAGACCGCCGTCCCTGCGGATGGCCAGTGCGAGCACGGGATGGTCCTGGCTGATGTTGATCAGGGGCGAGGCCGATCCGCTCTGCCACAGGCGTACCCGTCGCGCGTCGGCGGCGGCGAGTAGCCGTCCGTCGGCAGATGCGGCGAGCAGACGGCAGGCGAACTGCCGGAGGTGGACTCTGCGCCCCGTCGCCGGATCCCATGTCGCTACTCCGTCGTCCCCGGCGGTGACGATTCGGGTCGGGTCAATCGCGAGGATGGCACTGCGGGGTCCGGAGTGTGGTGTCTGGACACTGGTCCTTCGGACGGCTGTTGCCTCCCAGAGCTCAGGCCTGCCGGCCTCACCGCCTACCAAGAACAAGCTGCTGTCAGGGGAGATCGTCAATGAACGGACGGCATCGTCTGTGGACAGGGTCCGATGCCAGGTGTCCGCGCCCCGTGTCCACAGCGCGATCTGCCCGCCATCATTGCCGGCAACGAGCCATCTGCCGTTCGGGGAGATCGCCACCGCTGTCACCCCCCACCCCCTCGACGACCCCTCCAGCGTGGGCAGGGTGAGTTCGGTGTGGAGGACGCCGTCGGCCGCGTCCAGGATCCGCAGCGTGTTCCTGTTGGAGCCGGCAGCGATCCATGTGGCGTCGGGGGCGACCGCGAGCGTGATCACTGCGCAGTCCTGGAACAGAGAGAAGTTCGTGCGCTGCTCCTTCGACGCGACATCCCAGATGGTGCCCCTGCCGTCTCGATGCCCGGTCACGATCCAGGTGCCATCAGGCGAGATGGCGAAGGCCTTGCATCTGTCGGGCAGCTGTCCCAGGAACTGCCCGGACGAGGCGTCCCACAACTGGACGCGCCCCTGTCTGTCAGCTTCGAGGAATTCGCGACCTTCATACACGAAGGTCGCGAACCATGATCCGTCCCCGCTGAACGCAATGCGTTGGGCCCTTTTTGACAGACGGCGAAATCCCGGCCGGTCGTGCCCCGACTCCATGGACCACATTCGAGCAGGCTCGCGAGAGGCCGCGGTGACGCACCAGACCCCGTCCGGACTTATGGCCAGGACCGAGGGCCGCCGGCGATGGACTTTGTGGGCCAGGTGCCGGCGCCCTGTGGCAGCATCCAAAACCACGACACGGCCGTCCTCCTCGCCGGCGATCACGCTGTTGCCGTCGGCAGACAGGGTGGCCGGGCTGAAACCGGGGTGCTCGCCCTGCTCGCGCTCGGGAAAGGTGCGGCGCAACGTGTCCGTCCGCATGTCTGGTATCGGCCAACGGCTTGTCAGACGTGCCCTCGATGGGTCCTGCGGGGCGGCAGCGATCTGCGGTCCCCAGTGCGGACTGCTGGACAGCGCAGTTCGCAGGACGTCCAAGACAGCGTTGCGCGGTTCCGTGGGTGATAGCAAAGGCGTCACCTGGACCCAGGCCGCCCTCTGCTCGAAAGCGTGTGGTGTACCGACCACGGAGAGGTCCGAGTACAGCGCGCCAGGTCCGGAACGCAGCAGCCTTGCTTCGGCCCAGCGCAGGTCGCAGGCGACACGTTCGGCTTCGGCCGGCTGGCCTGCGGCGTTCAGGTGGCCGACCAGGTGGTCCCACAGGTACTGGTCCTCCGTGGGCAAGTGCCACCAGGCCGGCAAAGGCGAACTGTTGTCCGGCGGCAGGGCTGAGGCGGCAGGAAGCCCCTCTGCGAGAGCTTCGACGAAGCTGCGATTGATGTCGGTGAGGCGCTGTGACCCCAGCTCCGCGCGCGCGTAGTCGCGTACGACGTCGTGGAGCGAGAAGGGTCGCCCCGGAAGCTCTGAGTGCTCGGTGATCAGGGCCAGGCGGACGAGGTGCTGGACGAGACTCCGGCTCTCCAGAGGGTCGAGGTTTGCAGTGGACCGCCACAAGGATGACGCCAAAGAAGGAGCCAAGGTCTGGTCTGCGGCGAAGATCCCCAATTCCAGCATCCGTTGCTCACCCTCGGCAGGAAGCAGGTCGGTGCTCGCGCCGATGGTTGCCCGAACGGCACGAGCCCGCTGCTGCGGGTCGTCCAGATCGAGCACGACCGTGGCGAGATGATCGAAGGCTGTCGGCCCAGAGCCCCGTAGGCGCTCCAGGACCTCGTGGCCCGCAGAGGTGACAGCAGCAGGATCAGGGGCAAAGGCACTCAGTACGCGGTTGATCAGGCGCAACAGCAAGGGCCACCGGCCCGTGGCGGCCAACAGTTGCTCGGCCACGACCGGAGGGAAGTCAGGGATCCCCCAGGTGAGCAGTTGATGCGCCTGGCGGGTGGACATCTGGTCCACGCGTACGCGGACGGCGTCGTCGGGCAGAGCACTCGCCACCCGGGTGGTGACAAGGCGGACGCACTTGGTGCCCCCGACGACGAAGGGCGCCAGGTGTCGATCTTCCCAGACGTCGTCGATGACGAGTAGCGTCCGCCCGCGCTTCTCCAGGAGGCGGCCGAGATGTTGGCCTGCGAGTGCGGGATCCTCAAGCCCGGACTCCTGGCCGGTGATGAACCGAATGGTCTCGTTGACCTTCGCCGCGATAGCGGCGCTGCCTCGAATGTCCCGCCCGAGGGTGATCCGGTAGACACGGCCTCTGAAGAACCTCTGCACACGTTTGTCGCGGGCGACCACATCCGCCAACGTCGTCTTCCCGAAGCCACCGGCACCGTGCAGGGCGGTCGTGATTCCGACGGTGCCACCTCTGCGGCACAGGGCCCTGACAATCCGGTCGGCTTCCGAAGGCCGCTCCACCACCCAGTCCGGGATGTCCGGCAGCGGCGGTGGAGGGGGGTCATCGGAGCCGGCCGTAGCCCCGCCACGCTGGAGGACGGGCGCGACGAGTGCGGCAGCTACGCCGGCGACCGTGAGAACAGCCGTCGCCACCCATGGATACCGCCGAAGGACTTCCAACCCCCAGGGCCAGGGCGCCTGCACCGAAGTGGCGGCATTGACCGCTACGGCGCTCACCGCGGCAAGGGCCGGCACGAGGATTCCCAACACGGCAGCACCCCACGTCTGCCAACTCCTGCCTCGCACCGCTCGCCCCCAGGCTCTAGTTCCCCAACTCTCGCAACGTGCTGGACCCATGGTGGATCACAGACCGTACCCCAGGAGGCGAACCGGCCGGTCAGCATCGGTACTTCAACACAGCCGCCCTCGCCCGGTGAGACCCCGACCACAGGACCCCACTCGTGACACGGATCAGCCACTGGACCAACCCCGATGGTGGTGACACCGACGCCAGGCGGCAGATCACTCCTGAGCAGGCACCGCCCCCCCCCGGGCCCCCGAGTTGGCAACGCCATGTCACGTGACGCCCAGCCGACGCTAACGGCTCCCACCGACTGTGCCGTCCGGCCAGATTCGGCTGGCCACCCAGCCAAAGAGCACTGTCAGCCAGCAGACGCATCCGGCCAGGACGCCGTCAAGTTCATGCAGGACCCATCACTCAGTGCACCTTGGATGACACACATCTCGCCAGCGAACTCGTTCGCCAGGCTGCCGCCAGGGTGAGCCCAACTGGCAGGGAAGCCCCTGATGCCGGGATCAGGTTGCGCGGCAGCGGTCCGATCGTCCCGTCCAGTGGGGGAGGCATTCCGGAGTGAGACCGCACGGCCGGGCTGGAACGAGTCAGACTTCGAACAGCGCGTCCCCGTGCGCCTGGGGCAGGCTGCCCTCCCCCGAACCGCCCCTCAAGACTGTCTCGCCACATCTACGGGACCGCAGGTCACAGCCGCCCAGCTATCCCAGCATCGATGAGAACCCGGAACCATATGCCGTCGATCAGCTGCCGCCAGGAATTAGGGGGCGGCCCCCCAACCTTCGCTCCCATGAGCAACAACGGCTCCAACACCGCCCACTGTGCATCCGTGAGATCTCGCCGCGCCGTGACCACGATCATCCATCACTCAAGATCCACTTTTGATGCACGCCCTAGGTCACAGGAAAGGTACCGTCAAGGTCGACCTCCAAAGACCGGCGCAAGGGCTTCAACGAGACCGACTACGCCCGCCTGCTGGATACCGCACACCAGCAGCTCGGCGGCCCGATCGTCCTGGTCTGGGACAATCTGAACACGCACGTCAGCCGCACCATGCGGCAGCTGATCGACGCCCGATTATGGCTGACCGTCTACCAGCTGCCGCCGTACGCACCCGAACTCAACCCCGTCGAGGGCGTCTGGTCACACCTGAAACGGTCCCTGGCCAACCTCACCAAACACAGCCTCGACCAGCTCACCGCGCTGGTGAAGAACCGGCTCAAACAGATGCAGTACCGACCCGGCCTCATCAACGGCCTCATCGCCAAGACCGGCCTCGACTTCCAACTGTGACTGAGCACTTCACCTTGATGACGATCTTTGAAAACGGCTCTGGCCGCAGTTCCGTGAATCCCCAGGATCTCGAAGACGCTGCCAGGAGGTGCCGCTGCTTTCCAAGCAGTACGCAAGACGATGACCTGTGACTTCCCACCTCCGACAAGGCAGCGCCGCCTCGCGCGGATCGTCCTGGATCCGCCGCGCCACCAGCGCGGCGTCCACTTGCCATGCCCGACATCCACCATCGGCTGGTTGGTCGAATACAGATGCGTCGCTGTCTGATGTCCGCCGTCTCACGTAGACGCGCGGTAGGTTCCCACCCATCTGAAGAGATGGAGAGAAGTCAGTGGATCCGCCCTCAATGTCTTCCCAGTTCACACCCGTCCTGCGTGTGCTCACGGGCCTACTGGGCGCGGGGGCCTTCGGAACGGGGGTTTTTGCGGTTTTCGTGACTCCGAACGGTGGCGCGGGGGTACTGCTTGCCTTCGGCGGTGTCTTGCTTGTTCTCGCTCTACTTGGTAACCGCATCGAGAGCTTGGAATTCGGTGGAGCCACGCTGAGGCTCCGTGCCGCCGCGGCGGAGAAATTCGCACTGGCAGAAGAGTCGGAGCGCCGCGGAGACATTGCCGCGGCGAGTCAGCTACGAGTGGAGGCTCACGCCCTGCTGGACGCCGCGGGGCCCATCGCAGCTGACTACCGGTCAGTGCGCAGCTCAATGCGTGCTGGTCCAGAGCGTACCTGGGCGATGGAAGAGGCCGTTTCCAGAGCTCGCCGTCTCGCGAAGGAGCAGCCATTCGAGCCAGCCGAAGTACTGCGCTGGCTGCGGGAGGGAAGCGACGAGGAACGTGTCACTGCCCTGGCCATGATGCAGGCAAGCCGTGAATTGCGGAACTTCGATGCGGCGCTCGAAGCTATCGAGCATTCACGCAGTGCATTCGAGCAGTACCACGCAATGCGGCTTGCAGCGCGCATGATCGACGACCTTGACCCGAACCAGCTAAGGCGGCTCGCCAAGGTCGTCAAGTCCCAGCGGGGGATTCGCTTCCGCCGGGACTCGGACCGGTGGCACATCAGCGAGGACATTCTCCGGCGCATCGATGAACGCTTAGAGACGCCGTGAGCGTCGGAGGCTTGGCGATGATGGCAGTTCTGGAAATTTACTCTGTCCGCAGTTTCGCGCAGCTCAGTCGTTGGAGGCCATGAGGCCCGTACGCTGCGCGTAGCTGTCCAAGGACTCGCCCGATGCCCACCAGGACCTGTAGTAGTCCCTGAAGGAATTGACGGCCTCAGCCGTTTCCAGGCTGTGTCCGCTCATGAACGAACCGTCCGCGGTCAGCAGCAGCAGAACCGCGGTGTCGTCGATGATCGCCATATTGACCGCGTCGACACCGCTGTCCGTAGTCACCACGCGGGCGTGGTAGTTGGCAAGGCCGGCCATCTCTTCGTAATGCTCTCGCAGCCACAGGCGCATGGCGCTCTTGCCGGGCTCCTGGGCAGGGACGCCGATGATGCGGTGGAATGACGCGCCGGGGTTGCGCCGAGTCCAGTCGGCCGCGGCCCTGAAGTACTGCTGTGCAGCCGGGGATTGGAAACTCGGCGGGGGCGTGTTGCGCACGTAGCTCGTGTAGACATGACGCTCGGCAGTGCGCACGAGACGGGCGAACGACAGGAAGAATTCGTCACTGGTGCGGTAGTGCGTGGAAGCTGTAGGGGCCTGACGGTCACGGATCTCAATAACGACTGATAGTAGGACATAGAGCACTGCATAGATGAGCGGTATCTGCCACTTCACGTCCCACGCGAAGAGGTTTGCGACGATCGACCCGCCAATCACGAACAGGAGAGCGAGCAGCAACAACTTCTGCTCAACAGATTGCAGATTGACCACCCGCCGCACCTGCCCCACCCCCATTGCGCCTGTGCACCGTGCCTGCGGGCAGGCAGGTGGCGCTTCGTGTCTACCCCTCAAGCTGAGTCAGGATGCGGGCCCGGAGAAGTTCGAACGAGGCTCGGCCGTACATAGCCCGCTTGAGCGTTTTCACCCGGTTTACGTGTCCCTCGACGACCCCGGAGCTCCAGGGCAGGGTGAGACCGGCGGTCACCGCGCCGAGGTCCTGGCGGAGGAAGCCCGCGAAGCCCTTCATGGGCTTCGGAGCGTCCTGCTCGGCCTGTCGGATCCACGCCAGCAACAGGTATCCCCGCTGCTGACGGACCAGGTCCGCGAACGTGCGGGCGAGGTCGCAGGCCCGGGTGATGTCCGGGCAGGCGAGCCGGACTTGAAGGAGTCGCCTGTCCTGGCTCTCGGTGAGCGTCTCCCGGGGCCGCATGATCCACGAGGTGATCTTGCGAGGGCTCGGAATGTCGGCTCGGACCGGTTCGGCGGTGCCCGCGCGAAGGGCAGCGAGGTGCTTGCGGACGACCTGGCGGCTGCCACGGTAGCCGCGAGCCTGGATCTCCAGGAACAGTCGGGCGCCGCTGACCTGGCTTTGTGCGTCGGTGAAGCGGGCGTTGAGATATGCCTTGAACGGCTCCAAGACGCCGTTGGGGCGGCGGTCGCGGGCGGAGGCGAGTAGCTCGTCGAGGTCGGTGTCGCGGAAGCGGCGGACGGTCTTGCGGTCGAGGTTCAGCCGACGGGCGATTGCGCTGATCGTCCAGCGTTTCTCCAGCAGACGGTGGATGTCCTCGTAGCGGTGACGGGTGCGTTCGATGATCTGGGTGCGGGGCAGTTCCGCGGGCGGTAACAGCATCGGGGGCCGCTCCGGCACCTCGGCCACTGTCTCCTCCTCAGCGCGTTTGCGTAGGCAGTTGCGGTGCTGGTGGCAGGTCTTCTCCACCGCGGCGGCCAGGTTTTGCAGCAAATGCCACCGGTCGGCGACTTCCAAGGCGTCCGGGGCAGCTTCCCTGACCGCCTTGGTGTAGGCGGTGGCCCGGTCCCGGCAGATGATCTCTGCTCCGGGATGCTCTCCGAGCCAGGCCGCGAATGTCTCGGAGGTGCGGTCGGGCAGCACGTCCACGACCCGGCCGGCCTCGACGTCGACCAGCACGGTTCCGTAGGTGCAGCCCTTTCGGAAGGCGAACTCATCCACCCCCAGCACCCGCGGCGCACGGTCCGGCACCGCCGGCGCCGTCAATAGCCTGAGCAGCCGGGTCCGGCCCGCGACCAGCCTCAGGCGGCGGCACAACCGCGCGGCCGGACGGCCGCCCAGTTCCACCGCGATCGATCGCAGCCACCCCGTCAGCCCGGTGCTGGAGCGGCGGTGCCGCTCGGACAGGCCCGCCACCTGCTCGACGAACGTCTTGCGGGAACACGTCTTCCGGTCACAGAAGTACCGGCGGACCCGCAGTTGGACTATGACCCGGCGAGGCCCCAACGGCCTTTCATCCAGGGCGCGTTGATACGTGCTATGTATGCGCCTCGCCTGTTTCCGGCAGTCCGGGCATCGACCCGGGCGAGCGGTGGACACGGCCTCCACCACGAGGACGTCGGAGGAGTCGCTCACGCGCTCCACTCGCACATCGATCCCGGGAAACAGCACAGCCTCGACCGTCTTGCTCGCCATGCCGGGACATACTCTGCCGAAACGATCCCTTGCTCACTCCACTGACCTGGGGATTCACGGAACTGCGGACAGAGCCAATTTCAAGAATCGTCAACAACCTGACGGGACTCGCCCACTGAAGCGCTCAACGCGGCGTAATGGAGGGCGTTTACGTCAACTCAGGCTGAGGCCACGCTCCCCCAGGGCATCGCGGAGCACGCGCAAAGCCTTCGGGTCCACGCCGTGCAGGGCCTTCAGCTCCTCCTCGGACGCGCCGGCGAGTTGGCTGAGCTCGGTGTATCCCGCGGCTGCGAGAGCGCGAGTCGCCTGCGGGAGCAGACGTCAGGCACTCTGCGTGCGGGCCGGGCGAGGGGTCGACGTCCTTGAAATCGAAGGGGACGCAGGCGTCCGGGGCTTCCTGGAGTGCCGCGCACACCGGGTCCATGCTGACGCTGCCCAGGTGCGCGTCGTGAATGCCCACGGCGACGCTGCCTCCGGCTGCGACGAAAGACAGGTTGGGGTGGCCTTCAAAGTAGCTCCCGGAGTGAGCCCCGCAGTTGCCGAACACGAAGTACGGCGGCTCGCCAGTTGCCGCCGCGTATGGCGTGCGGTTGATCGTCAGCCGGTAACTGCCGAGCCGGAACGAGGGGCGGAAGTCTGCGCTGTCGGCGAAGATGCCCACAGACAGGACGCTGATGTCGTCCGAATCCACCAGAAGCTGGATGCGCTCCCACTTCCGGATGTACTGGTAGAGCCTGTTTCCGGATGCCAGCTTTTCCGTGTAGTGCGGCTCGTCATCCATGATCTCGATGGCACGGGCAAAAGTCTGCCCGGGTCTCAGCTGCTCCACCTGCTTCCGCTCTTTCTCGACCGGAGGTTCCCGGGTCATCCATTGCGTCGCCCAGACCACGCCGCCGATGACAGCGATCAATGCCGCCAGCGCCGCCAGCAGTCGTTCAGCCGTCTTCCACTTCCGCCCATGCCGCCCGGTGTCTGACTGATTCGGCCCCCCCCTTCGCAGCCACTGCCCATCGTTGCGCCGCCCCTTCTCCCGTCCGCCCTTTTGCGCACATGGTCACCAAGGGATGGGAGCCAAGCGCGCAGGACGAGGCCGGTCGAGGGGAGCGGTACACCCGGTTCGCGCAGTCTCCTGACACCCAACTACGAGACTTGGCCGGACCGCTCCCATCAGGAAGCCGACAAGGTCAACCCCAGCAGTGGCAGCCGACGCATACGGTTCAGCAGCCGCATCCGCACATCGACGACTGCAGGTGCCCGCAGGCCGGGTTGATCGGGCTTTCCTCGGGGACCGGGCAGTAGCAGTCGCCCCCAGGGCAGTTGTGTCGGCACGTCATGCCTGTGGTCCGGCGGGAGGCCGTAGAGCCCGGAGTGCGCGATCGTCCGGGGGCAGGCCCGGCCGGCGCCGTCGATCCCCCGCAATGAGTGCGGACCAGGTTCACCCTTGGGAATACGCCGCTTCTCGTCCTCGGCGCGCTGCCCAGCCCGCCGCGACCTCGGCATACCAGTCGGTGGCCAGCTCGGCAGTCACCGGGCAGCCGCCGTCCGGGTGGGAAGGGCCGCTAGCGGGGAGCGGTGGCCCTTGAGGGTCGCGGGGACGGCGTCCCAGTCGACACGGCGGCTTCGGATCACCCGGTCCAGGTCAGCCTGGCGGTAGAGCAGGACCACGTCGTGCTTGTTCCAGCCGGAGCGGGCGGTGTCCGCGTGGGTGAGGAGACCGGCCCGGATCAGGTGGTCGAAGTCGGAGGCGCGGAGGCCGAGGATGCGTGCGGCGGCGTCGCGCATGTGGAGTGGTTCGGCTGCGAAGCCGGTCGGGTCCGTGGGCAGGATGAGCTGGAAGAGCATGCTGGGACCGTAGGAACGGGCACCGATAGGGTGTCCTGCATCTGGAGTAACTCGGCTCACTCTCCAGTCGACCTCTCACCCGATCGGACCTCCGACGATGGCGGCCGCGAGCGTGATCCTGCTCCGTGCGGCCTGCCGCGCCGGCTTCCGGGAGTGACCAGGACCGGGTGCAGGCCGTCTTCACGGACGCCCGCCCCAAAGGGCCGTGGCTGCGCTCTTCGTCGCCTTGCACCACTGGTCTCGGGCGTGTCACGTACTGCGCAGCCGGGTGACTGTCACTACGGCGTGTCGGGTCGTCCCGGCGAGGACCTCAACCACGAGCCCGGGCTCGGCGGTGTTGTAGGGCTCCCCGGCCCGGGTGCGTGCGCTGCGCGGCGGGCCGCTGGCGGCGAAGTGCGCGACGACCTGGGCGGCGAGCGGGGCTTTGAGGGACTGGGTGAGGGCGGTGCGTCCGTCGGGGAGGCGGACCGCGAGGGCTCACGGCCGCGCGGCTGAGCTGGTGTAGCCGACGACGTCGGCCTCCACGGTCTCGGCATGCCGGATCTTCCGCCAGATCCGGCCGGGCCTGGAGGGGGAGGTCGCCTGCTTGGCCACGATGCCCTCGCTCCCCTGCTCCGGCAGTTGTTGGTACCAGACCCGGGCCACCGCGGGGTCATCGGTCATTGGGACAAGCTGGATCGGGGGCCCGATGTCGTATTCCAGCATCAGGTCGGCGAGTAGACCGCGGCGTTCGTCGTAGGGGCGGGCTCGGACGTCTCCGTGCCCGGGGTGGAGCAGGAGGTCGAAGGCGGAAGCGCGCGGGTTCGCGGAATCCTGGAGCAGTTCGAGTGCGAACACGTACGCCGGTGAGGGACTGGTGGCTGTCCCGATGCGGGTTGACCTTCGAGTCGGGTTGAAGGTTTGGCGTCGATGGTGTGACGACATGCCGCAGTTCGCCGAGAGCTCCGGCGTTCCGGCCAGGATGCTGCGCTTCTACGAGGATGCCGCGCTGCTACCCGTCGAGCGCGCGCCGTCCGGCCGGGCAGAAGGTCTCCGACGCGACGATCACCACGACGGTGCCGCTGATGGCCGCCACTGTGCTGGTGGTGGTCGCCTCCCGGGTCCCCAAGCTCGGCGACAGCCTCGCCGATGTCGCCGCAGTCGTCCGTTCTACGTCGTCTTCCTGTCGGTATTCGAGGGTTGCAGTATCCGCCGTAGAGCGAGCAGTTCCCTACCCGGCTCGGTCACGTCAACGGTGACAAGGTGTAGAGCTCTCGCTGAACGGGCGCTGTCTGGGCGAAGACGCCGGAGCAAGAAGAAGACCAGCCTCTTGCGGTGAACCCGCGCCGACCGCCCGCGCTCCGGTGCGGGCTGTCGCCCTCTGCCACCGCGCGGTACGGCCCCTTCCCGGCAGCGGTAGTTCCGCGCGATAGCAGGCTCACGCGGCGCTACGAGGTTCACGGCGCCGGTAGGGCACCGATCTGCTGCATCACCCCGAGGAGATCGGGCTGGCCGCGTTCGCCGACGATCCGGCCGCCGGCCAGGTAGTAGAAGTTCATGGCCTGCACCGAGATCTTGTTGCCGCTCGCCGGGATCCCGAAGAATTCACCGTCGTGGGTTCCCCGCATGGTGAACCGCGCGGCCACGGTGCCGCCTTCGGCGACCGCCTCCTCCAGCGTCCACTGGACGTCGGGGAAGGCGCCGCGCATCATCCCGAGGACTTCCAGGTACCCATCGGGCCCCCGCAGTGGTTCCGGGTGGTTTGGCGCGTGGAACACCGCGTCCGGAGAAATGACCTCGCGGGCGAGATCCTCGTTGCCCGTGTTGATGAACTCGACGAAGCGGTTCATCACTGACTCGGTGGACTGCGATGGCATCTTGCTGTGCCTCTCCAGAGACGTTTGGGCGGGTGCCTGCGAGCGTAACATCGAATCGATGTTCACATCGATTCGATGTTCCATGCGAAGATGGACTCATGCTGGAACTCGCGATACTCGGCTTCCTCGCCGAGGGACCCCTGCCCGGACACGAGCTGCGCCGCCGCATCTCACAGCTGACCGGCTACACGCGGCCGGTCAGCGACGGCAGCCTGTATCCGGCGATCAATCGCCTGACCAAGGCGGGCTTGATCGAGCGGCGCTCAGACCCGGCCGCAGGAGCAGCCCGATACGTGCTCAGCCTGACCGCGGCCGGGCGGGCCGAACTGCTTCAGCGCCTGCGCAAGCCCGCCGACCACCAGATCACCGACTTCACCCGGTTCTACGTCGTCCTGGCCTTCCTCTCCCACCTGCCCGACGTGGCCGAGCAGCACGCGGTGCTGCGCAGACGGTTGGAGTTCCTGGAAGAGCCGGCGAGCTTCTTCTACGACAACGAGCGGCCCCTGCGTGCCGAGGAGATCGCCGACCCCTACCGGCGGGGCATGCTGCTCACCGCCCGCGCCACCAGCCGCGCCGAACGGACCTGGCTGCGCGAGACCCTCGGCGAGGAGCCGCCCGCATTCGACACCGCATGCACCGACAGCGATCCGCATGCGCCCGCCGCTCCCGCGAACTGACCGCCCCCGGAGGAACCTCGATGCTTGCTTCCTGGTACGACGACCAGGGCCCCGCCGCCGATGTCCTGCACGTCGGCGAACTCCCTGATCCCGTCCCCGGCCCCGGCGAGGTCCGCGTCCGCGTCACCGTCTCGGGCGTCAACCCCGGCGACACCAAGAAACGGCGCGGCTGGCTCGGCTCGTCCATGCCCTACCCGCGGGTGATCCCGCACAGCGACGCCGCCGGAGTCATCGACGCCGTGGGCGCCCAAGTCGACGCCCACCGCGTCGGACAGCGGGTCTGGTTATACGGCGCCCAGTCTTACCGCCCCTTCGGCACCGCCGCCCAGTACACCGTCGTACCCGACCACCAGGCCGCACCCCTGCCCGACCACCTCAGTGACGAGCTGGGCGCGAGCCTCGGCATCCCCGGTATCACCGCCCACCGCACCGTCTTCGCCGACGGCCCGGTCGACGGCCAACTGGTCCTGGTCCACGGAGTTCTCGGCGGTGTCGGCTCCCTGGCCGCCCAGCTCGCCCACTGGGCCGGCGCGACCGTGATCGCCACCGTCCGCCGTACCGCGGACCTCGACCGCGTCGACCCGGCCGTCGTCTCCCACGCCGTCGCCCTGGACACCGGCGAGCCCGCCGCGGCCATCCGCTCGTACGCCCCGCGGGGCGTCGATCGGATCATCGAGGTCGCGCTGTCCGACAACGCCGACCTCGACAACGCCGTCGCCGCCAACAAACGCCGTCATCGCCGCCTACGCCACCCGCACGGACCGCACCGAGATCCCCTTCTGGCCCCTGCTGTTCAACAACGTCACCCTGCGGCTGCTCGGCAGCGACGACTTCCCCGCCGAGGCCAAACGCCAGGCCGCCCGCGACCTCACCTCCGCAGCCGCCGTCGGCGCCCTACCGTCGACGTCCGCGACCGCTACCCGCTGGACGACATCGCCAAGGCACACGACCACGTCGACGCCGGCGGTGGCCACGGCCGCATCCTGCTCACCACCCCCCAATAGCGCAGACTCGGAACACCGGCCCGTCACCAGCAACCCCCGTCTCATTGACGGCTACTGGATCACTCACCTCACACGACTAAGTTCACTGTCAAAGAAGCCGAAACGACTGGGTTCGCTGTCAAACGACTCGATTGGATGACAAGGGACAATGCTGCATAAGCATCTCAGCTCCTGACCTTGGTGTCCCGTCGCAAGTGATCTGGGTTATGGGTGGCCCTGTGACCTGCGGCGACCAGATCGGTTGAGACGCCGGGGTGCCGGAAGTCTCAGTTGATCTGGTTCCGGATTCGCGGATAGCGGGGGTGTCTCAGGTGATCTGGTTCGGCCCGAGGCGGCGTCGATAGAGTGTCGCCGTGCCGTATCCGCCAATGCCGCTCCAACTCGAAACCGCTCGGCTGACGTTGCGTCCGTGGACCGAGTCGGACATCGACTCCCATCGTGAGCTCGTCGCCGAACGGGGCGATGGCATGCCGTCAATCGAGCACAACCGACGGATGATCGAGGATCAGCGCGCTGCGTCGGCACTGAAAGGCATTGCTCTGCTGGCCGTCATCCGCCGCGATGTGGGCGACTTCATTGGGTATTGCGGGCTCACCGTCGGTCGGGCTTCCGTCGATGAGCCCGAGATCGCGTACGAGTTGTTCCGACGCGTGCACGGACTGGGCTATGCGACCGAGGCGGCTTCCGCGGTGCTCGACGCCGCGATCGCGACCGGACGGAAGCGGCTGTGGTCGACGGTGCGTCCCTGGAACGCGCCGTCATTTCGCGTCCTCGAAAAGCTCGGGTTCGAGCGCGACCATGTCTCGGCAGACGACCGTGGCGAACTGGTGTGGCTCACTCGCTCCCTGCCGTAAGGGGCACATTTCATCTGCTTGAATGCGACCGGACGAGCAGCTCCGGCGGACCGGATCGCCTGGGACGAAAAGCGAATCGGACCAGATCGATTGAGACCGAGACCAGGTCGACCGAGACGGGACACTTGGCAGGCACTCACCTCAGCCCGTTGGTCTTGTTCGCCTTGGTGCGGGCCAGCCGGTAGGACTCCGTTCCGGTCTCGATCAGGGTGGCGTTGAAGGTGAGCCGGTCCACGATGGCTGCGCAGAGCCGCGGGTCGGTGAACGTCTTTGACCAGCCGGTGAACGCCTCGTTGGAGGCGATGGCGATGCTGTTCTTCTCCTCGCGTTCGGTCAGAACCTGGAAGAGCATCTCGGCGCCGCGGCAGTCGAGTTCGAGGTAGCCGAGTTCGTCGATTTCCAGAAGGTCGACGCGTCCGTAGCGGGCGATGGTCTTGCCGAGCTGTTTGTCGTCGGCGGCTTCGACGAGCTCGTTCACCAGGGAGGCGGCGGTGGTGTAGCGGACGCGGTAGCCGGCCATGGCGGCCGCGGTGCCCAGGCCGATCAGCAGGTGGGACTTGCCGGTGCCGGAGTCCCCGATCAGACACAGCGGGTAGCCCTTGGTGATCCAGTCGCAGATGGCGAGGCTGTGGATGACGGCCGGGTCGACGTTGGGGTTGGCGGTGTAGTCGAACTCGCGCAGCGACTTCTCGCGCGGGAAGTGGGCGGCCCGGATGCGGCGTTCGGCCCGGCGGCGGTCACGGTCCTCGCACTCGGCGAGCAGGAGCTCGGCGAGGAATCCGGCGTAGGAGAGACCCTCGCGCTCAGCGCGGGCGATGGTGTCAGCGGCCTGGGCCCGCATGGTGGGCAGCCGCAGCATCCGGCAGGCGGTGTCGATCGCGGCGTCGGACGCCTGGGCGGTGAGCGCGTGCTGGGCGGCAGTCATGACGAATCCTTCCGTCGCAGGTTCAGCAGTTCGTCCCACTGCTCCAGGCGGGGCAGCGGGCGGGCATCCTCGGGCAGTGACCCGGCCAGACGGCGTGGGGCGAGATGGCTGACCTGCGGCAACTGCGGGTCTGGCAGTTCCGTCTGGTCCGCCGGTGCCGGTGTGGCGGTGACGGTGGGGGCCCGGCCGGCCGCCTGGGCGGCCTTGCGGGCTTCCAGGGCGACCACGTCGTCGCTGCAGGTGCCCAGGTCGACGGCGGCCCGCAGGCCCGCCATCACGTCCGTGTGCTGCTGATGGCGGTGCAGGAGCAGAACCCTGACCAGGGCCTTCGTTCCTTCGATCTCACCGAGCTGCCGCTGGGCCATGGCCCAGAACGCCTCGTGTTCGGCGGTGAACGTGCCCTCGGCGCGGGCCTGGTGCAGCGCCTCGGAGCGGTCCAGGGCGCCGGGCTTGCGCAGCAGCACCTCCAGGTAGTGGTCCAGGACCAGGTGCTCCAGGCCGCGGCCGGCGAGTCGGGCATGGCAGGCAATCTCGCGGCGGCCCGCGAAGACGACCAGCAGGTCGCCGGTCAGGTGGACGGTGACTTTGCGGTCGATGAAGCGGACCGGGACGGAGTACGAGCACATCTTCACCGTGATCCGGCTGTAGCGGTCGGCCCGCGGCTGAAAGGTCATCGCCGTCTCGAACGCCTCCGCCGGCAGCGGCAGCAGGTGCGGCGCCTCCCGCGCGAAGTCCTGGCCGATCGTGCGGATCCGCGAGCCGATCCGCCGCTGAAGATCCCGCTCCTCGAACACGGTGATCTGCCCGTTGAGAACCTCCAGCGTCTCCACTCGCGGGACGGGCGTGAGGTAGTTGCGCCGGAAGTAGCCGACCTGCCCCTCCACCCCGCCCTTCTCGTGGGCGCCGCGCAGCCCCGGCTCGCAGTAAAAGGGGGTGAAGCCGTAGAACGTGTGCAGCGCGGTCCACTTCGAGTTCTCCTCCCGCAGTCGGCTGCGGAAGATGACCTTGCGGACGGCCGGGGTGAGATTGTCGTAGCGGACCTGCCCGGCCGGCGCCCCGCCCAGCACGGACAGCGCGTGCACGTGTCCTTCGAAGAACGCCTGCTGCCCGCAGGAACGGGAGATCCGGTGCACCGCCCGGCCCGAATAGGCCAGGCGGAAGGCGAACAGGTAGCACTTCACCCGCTGCCCCGCCAGATCGACCCAGACCTCCCCGAAGTCCACCTCGGCATCCGCCCCGGGTGGAGCCAAATGACGCCGCCCTAGCCACCCCATCCCCGGCGACGACTACGGCCCCGACCTGATCGCCGTCACCCTGGTCCACCCCGACACCCCGCACGCCGCGGCCTACCTCCAGGGTGAGGACGGCTTTGACGCTTGACGTCATGCAGTTTGGACTGCATCGGAATCTGCGGAAGATCCGCCAGGACTTCAGGCGCGCGACGCCGCGTTCGACCGGTGCCCGTGCCGCGGCCAGGGCCCGGTTGGCGGTCTTCTCGGTGAGGCTGAGTTCCTGCAGGGGCCTGCGTTTGATGCCCGTGGTCACCCAGGGGCCGCCCCCCAGTAGATCAGGGCACATCCGAGGATGAGGAACCCTTCGTTGCGGCTCGGCCTCCCCAGGTCGGCGACCTCCCCGGTCAGCGCCAGCGCATAGCGCAGCCCCCGTTCTTCCTTAAGGAGAATGTACGGCAGGTAGGCCGCGTCCCCGCGAAAGGTCGCGGTGCCAGTCCATGACGTCGTACGAGCCGAGATCGTGGAGGACCAAGCTCGCAACTGTCCCGGGGAGGCGGAAGGATTACGTCCGTGACGGATGCCACGTGGACGGCAGACTCAACCCGGCCGGCAGTGGCGACCCGTCCGTCGGGACCAGGTTGATCGGCGCGACACCCTCCGCGCCGCGGAAGTCGACGCGCCCACCCGAGAACCTCGCTCCGCTGACGATGCCGCCGAATACGACCCGGGCGACGGCAAACTGCGCGGCGCGGAAGTCGACCACGCCCCCGGAGAAGACCGCGTCGCTGAAGTTGACCATGCCTCCGAAGAAGCTCGTGCGGCAGAAGCTGACCGTACTGCCGGAGAACGACGCGCCGAACTCGACGGTAACGTCGCCGGAGAAGCGTGAGCCATTGAAGTCGACCGTGCCGCCGGAGAAGTCCACCCTGTCGAAGAAAAATTGGCCGCCGGAGAACCACGCGCCATCGAAGCTGACCGTACTGGCGGAGATCTCCGATCCACTGAAAACGATCGCGCTGCCCGAGAACTGCGTGCCACCGCCGAGGCGACTGCCGCTGAAGTGAACCGTGCCTCTGGAGAACCGCGCGTCGCGAAAATAGACGGTGCCTGCGGAGAAGTCCGAGCCACTGAAGTCGACGGTGCCGCCGCTGAAGTCCACCCTGCTGAAGTCGACCGTGCTGCCGGAGAACCGCGCGCCCCGGAAGTCGACCATGCTTCCGCAGAAGACCGAGTCGCTGAAGTCGACCGTCCCGCCGCCGAAGTGCACTTTCGAGAGATCGCCACCGTCGAACGTGACAGCTGTGAGGTCGAAGTCGTGCCCCCGCCACGAGTGCGGGTGCTCTTCAAGCCGCAGATGGTCGCGGATGAGGCGGATGATCGTGTGCCGCACCTCCCGTAGGGCCAAGTACGCGTGCCGGGCCTGGGCGTTGTCTGCCGGCAGGTCTGCCTCGACGGTGTACGGCAGGCGAAGGTAAGCGCACATAACGTCAATGCAGGTCTGGCGCAGGCGACGGGTGGGAGCGTCGTCGGCGAGGCCAGCCAGAGCGTGCACCCCGCCGAGGCGGACGGCGGCGGACTCCTCGCCGAGCTGGGCGACAGCAGTGGTGAAGCGCTCGGTGTGCAAGCGGGTCGCCTCCCGCAGGGCACCGTCCTCGTCGACGCGCTGGCGCCGGTACGCCACCACCAGAGCCACCAAGGCACCGGCGCCAGCGACCACGCCGAACGACAGCTTCACCAGATCGAACAGCGTCTGAGACTCAATGCGGGGCTCGGCCTTGAGCCCCCGGGCACCAAGGAGCTCCCACCCGGTGTAGAACACCGCGACCGCCACAAGGACCGCGGCGGTGAAGGTCAGGGCGAGGACCGTGCCCACAGGCCAAAGTCGCAGTCCGCGCCGCTCGGCCCAGCGCCGGGGCAGGTGTGTGTTCACATTCTCAGAAGACAGTCCAAACCCGCCACTGGTTGCGCCCGCCGCCGGGCCTCTGAGGAACCCCCCGGACAGGTGAGCACACTTCCCCCTTCATTCCCACTCAACGGGGCCGACCCCGCCTACGCCGCACCCTCGCCCGGACCACCACCCGTACGTCCAACGGCCCGTCCGCCACGGCCGGCCCGGTGACAGTCATGTATGCGCCTCGATGGTGCGCCCGCAGGCACAGCGCAGCGCCGTGTACTACGGCATCGGAGCCCGCGCGACGGGCCGTTCCCTCTCTTCGACTGCGTCCTTGATGGCCAGGGGGCCACAGCAACCGTCGAAAGCAAGACAAGGCCATCAGATGGACACACTTCGCGTCTTTCGGCCCGAACCTTGTCGGAAACGATTTGGCAGCAAGTGGGCCGTCAGGGTGTTTACTTGTCTCAGGCGACAGCGGGGAGGGACAGTGCCTACACCCGGACTGGAACTAGTGGCCGGAGCGACGGTCGGCTACCTCGTCAGGAACGTTCGGAGAGTGGGCACCCCTCCCGATGCCGAGGTCGACCGGGTCCTCGACGAGAGCATGGACGCCCTGCACGAGCTGGTCAGTGGGGTCGTCGGCGACGATCCCGCCGTCACGCGGCTGCTGGTGCAGGCCGTCGACGGCGAGGTGACTGAGCGCACGACGCGGCGGGCGACGGACGCGATCGCCGACGTGGCGGAGGAAGATCCCGGCTTTGCCGCCGAGTTGGCCGCATCCGTCGACCGCCTGCAACGCCACGAGGCCGGCCTGGCGCATCAGAGCGGCGGCAGCCTGACGCTTGGCCTCCAGGTCGAAACTGGTGGCGTCGTTGTCGGAGGGAATGTCGCGGAAGGAGTGACGACCGGGCACCACCCTTCGCCCCCGGAACCGCACGAGGGCTAAGCGGTTCCGGAGAGACGCCCGCCCACCCGACGATCGCGGCCGGAACGGCGGCGATCGCCGCCGGAGTCGTTGCCGCGCGCATCGACCACGTGCACCTGGCGCCCCCGCCGTCGAACGGACCGATCACCCGCTCGAGACCCATCCACGCGCTTCCGTCGCGCAATCAAGCCTTCACCGGGCGGATCGCCCTCCTCAAGCGCGTCAGCAACAACATGCGGCGCGCAGGAGAAGGCGGCGCCGAGGAACATGGCTGGGTGTCGCTCATCGGGATGGGCGGTATCGGCAAGACCCAACTAGCCCTCGAATACGCCCATCGCCACGCCGATGACTACGGGCTGGTGTGGTGGGTGGGCGCCGACCAGCCCGCCGCGGTTATGGCGAGCCTCACCGCCCTGGCCTCCCATCTGGGGCTCACCGCCGTGCAGCCGTCCCTGTTGATACGGGCCCTCTGGGTAGAACTGGCGGCCAGGAGGGACTGGCTGCTGGTGTACGACAACCTTGACGATGTCGGCGGCATGAACGATCTCCTCCCTCCCGAAGGAGGGAGGCTACTCATCACCGGTCGCGATCCCCGCATCGGACGGATCGGCACGCGCATCGACATTACCGAGTTCGAGCGAGACGAGTCGATCACGCTTCTGTCGCGCCGCTGTCCGTCCCTGTCCTCCGAAGACGCCGACCGGGTCGCCGCAGCAGTGGGCGACCTGCCCCTCTCGGTCGAGCAAGTCGGTTGCTTCCTGGACGAGACCGGCCTGGAGACCGCCGACTACCTCACGCTCCTCAAATCCCAGCCGACGGCGAGCGGCCTGGACGACCGCACGGTCTCAGCCCATCCCGGCCTGGTATCAGTGGTCGTCACCAGTCGTGACCGGCTGGTGACGACTGCCGGGCCGGCTGCCGCTGCTCTGCTCGACCGGCTCGCGTTCCTCGCCCCGGAACCGATTCCGCTGGGCTCCGATCCCACTGTCGGGCCACCTCGGTTCGGCGTCCAGCTCGGTGACACGGCGACGGCCGCTCTGGCCGTCCGCAAGATCGTCACCCTCGGACTGGCCCGGCACGCCGACAACGCCCTGCAGATGCACCGCCTCGTTCATACTCTGCTCCGGGCGAGGCTTCCGCTCTCCGAGCACGGGGGGATTCACCACGCCGCTGAGGAGTTGCTCGCCACGATCACTCTGGGTGACCCGGACACGCCCGAATCCTGGCCGGAGTACGGGCTGATCGTCCCGCACGTCAGGGAGCTCCTGTCGTCCGCCGCAGCCCTCCCCGGAATCCAGCTGGACGCAGAGGCGTTCCGTGCCCTGGTCCTGAAGGTGCAACGGTATCTGTACTTCTCCGGCCAATCCCGGTCCGCGGTCGACATCTGCCGGATCACCCGGGATTCATGGACGGCCCGGCTCGGCCCCGACCATCCCGACACGCTCCACTCCGGATACAACCTCGCGTCCAACCTGTTCGAGCTCGGTGAGTACGCACAAGCCCGGGATGTTGACCAGGAAGTCTGGGATAGGCGGCGCCGGATCCTCGGTAGGGACCATCAGGACACCATTCGTTCCGCGCACCAGCTCGCTGCCGACCTCTGCGACCTGGGGGACTTTGCCGGCGCGCGCGCCCTGGACGAGGAGGGATGGCGGCATCGCCGCCGCTTGCTCGGCGAGAGCCACCCCGACACACTGCAGTCGGCTCACTACCTCGGCTCCGACCTGTATGAGCTCGGCGAGCGCGAGCGGGCCCGAGATATCAACGCGGACGTCTGGAAGCGACGCCGGCAGGTCCTCGGCGAGGACCATCCCGACACACTGCACTCCGCGCACCATCTCGCCTCGGACCTCTGCGACCTGGGTGAACTGGAGCAAGCCTTGGAGCTGCAGCGGTGGGTGCTGGGGCAGCGGCGGCACCGACTGGGCCAGGACCACCCGGACACCCTGCGTACGGAACACTTCTTCGCCATCACCCTCCACCGGATGGGTGAGTATCCCCGAGCGCGGGCGCTGAACGAGGACGTCTGGGACCGGCGGCGACGGCTGCACGGTGACGACCACCCCGACACGCTCCGTTCCGCCTACAGCTTCGCGGACGATTTGTGCGCCCTTGAGGAATACACACGCGCCCGCGAACTGCACCGCGACACCTGGATGCGGCGATGCCGGGTGCTGGGCGAAGACCACCCGGACACCCAGCGCTCGGCCCGGGCCCTTGCCGCTGTGCCGTTATCTCCGTGATCAGCCCACACCGAGCTCGTCCGAGAGATCAGCAATCACCGCCGAGGCATGGACGATGATGTCCGGGTCGCGCAACAGGGCCATGCGAAGGTGCCGTCGACCCAGGTGCGGTGACGACCAGTAAAACCTCTCGCCGGACAGGACATGGACGCCTCGCTCGGCGAGCAGCCTGCGGACGCCCTCTCCATCCAGTCCGCCGGCCGACACCTCCAGCCATGCCAGGCCCAGCTTCTGAGTGTCGTCCGTCCTCAGAAATGAACCAGGGATTCTGCTCTGAAAGAGCGTCCTGTTCTCCACGACCAGTTCGCGTAGATAGCGGCCACCATCGGCCTCCGCGAGACACACGAACTCTGTGATCAGTCGGACGGTGAAAGGCGAGAGGTGCAGAAGGAAGTCCGAGTGCATTCCGATGACGGCGCTAACCAGCCTCGGCGAGACGCTGAGGAAGGGTGCCTTCAACTCGGCCGCAGGCCAGACCTTTCCCGTGTCCTCGATCACCACGCAGTCGATTCCAGAAGCAGCGAGGATCCTGTAGTGGTCGTAGACCTCCTCGTCGGACAGATAGACCCGGAAGCACCCGTCCAGAACGAGCAGCTTCCCCTCGGCCACGCAGTACTCGACGATCCGGGTGAACGCCGCCTCACTCACCACGGTACCGGTCGGATTGTTCGGGCTCACCAGGAAGATCACGTCCGCTGTGAGCGTCTCGAGCAGCGCCTCCAACGCGGCCGTTCCGTCCGTCAGTACGGTCTCCGGAAACGGCTGCAGGGGTACGCGGTGGCGCCGCAGGATGTCGGCGATGTTGTCGAAGCAGGGCTCGATCAGGGCCGCGGAAAGCCTCCGGAGGCGCAGCAGATTGGCTACGATCTCGACGGCCATCGAGGCGGAGTATGACATCAGCCCGGTGAAGTAATCCGGGATGTATGACTGCCCCCCGAGCGCGAGGTAGCGGCGTATGTACTCGGCCTCGGCCCGTTGCCCGCCTCTGCGGTCGGACTCGGCGAAGAAGCGCGCCGATTCGGCGATGATCGCAGATTCGGCGTGTGTCCAGGAGCGGAAGGCGTGGCCATCCGACAGGTTGTGTTCGAATGGGAGAGCGTCCACCTCCTCTTGCGTGAGATTGCGCTCGATCACCGTCACCCCTTGTGTGTTCAACCGACCGCCCCTGTCAGGGACTGCTTCTAATCGTCCCTCTTCGCCCTTACCATCCGCAAGCTACAGGTATGTCAACTTAACGGCTGTTCCCGGTTGTTGAGTGCGACGCACCTCTTGCGACCCGTGCCGGTCGGGCCAGGCTCATCAGCGCCTTGTAGCTGCACTTACGGGCGACGGCTTCGTCTGTCTCGATGCGGGTCGGCCTTCTCCGGGTTGGTCTGCGCGATGCCGCGTCGGCTCACCCGCGCACCCGGGCTCCTGCGTGCGCTGCGAATGTCGTCAATCGCCGCGGCCGTGCTCACCCTTGAGCGGCAACGCTGAAAGGGCTCAGTGGGTGACAAGGCTGCCGGTGTAGCCGCCGTCGGCCCAGACCAATTCCAGCCGGTGGTGCATGTCGGCGACCTGTCCGAGCAGCACGTGGGCGGCGGTGCGGTCGCCGGTGTCCGCTGCGGTGACCATTACGCCCAGCAGCAGGCCGAGCGTGTCGACCACGACGTGCCGCTTGCGGCCGTTGACCAGTTTGCCGCCGTCGAAGCCGCGGCTGTCCGATGCGACGACGGCGTCCGCTCGCGTCCTTCGGTCGCCTGACCGTCTTCAAGGTCAGGCCCCAGCTCAGAGCCTTGTGCAACACCCTGTAAGGGATGTCCCACCAATGGGGTGCCGGGCGGGGCGTCTGAAACGTCTTGGTACGGTTGTCCACATTTGAGTGGCCGGGACGTGCAGTAGGCCCCAGATCTTGTGGAGGCGAGGCAGTGCGGTTCGCCTGTCGAAACTTTGGACTGTCGGATCTGCCACGGCGGGGTCTCACCCCGCAGGAGGCTCCCCTGGCTGTGCTGCTCCTCGACATCGAGGCTGAGCTGTCCATCTGGGAACAGGGACGGGCGGTGTGGTCCGAGGAGCAGTTCCCCGTTGCCGAGCTGGCGTACCAGTTGGCGCTCTGGCTCCAGAGTCCGGATGCTTGCCATGAAGACTTCGAGCTGAACTCGATGCAGGCGGAGGAGGGGGTGATCCGCATCGTGAACTCCGGTCAGGGCTGGCAGATCGGCTCCATCCTCACGCCGGCCTTCTGGACCACAGCCGTCAGCTGGGATGTCCTCGTGTCAGAGATCAAGCACTTCGACCGCTCCGTGCGCGAGGGCGTGACCGCGATGGGCATCGACCCCGCCTTCATCCCGGAGCCCTGACAGCAGATCCGGTCGGCCCGCACCGACTGCGATGATCATCGTGTGGCTGGTGTGATCACGGCGTATCAGCCGTCTTGGATAGGCCCGTTCACCGGGCTGAGCCCGCACTGCTTCCGCAAACTCGTGACTGCTCTACGCCGTGAGGGAGCGGACGCCGTCCGGCGCGGCCGACCCTGGAGCCTTCGGCTGGAGCCCCAGCCGATCCACTCGAAGACCATCGACCACCAACTGACCGGCTGGGCGCACACGTACGTGCCGCGGGCCCGGAGGCACTTCACCAGCCTGTCCATGTAATGCCTCGCAGACACCGGGCAGGGGCATTGTGAGACTGTCTCAAGAGTAAGAAGACACCACCTGGCACGAACAACCAGCGCTGTTCGCCCGTACCATCTGTACACCGAGGCATCCTGCGGCACCTGCGGCGCCCAGCCGGGCCGCCGATACCTCACCCAAGAGGCGCGCCACGCACATGCGGCACAGCCCCACACGACACACATGCGCCGAGGAAAGGTCCACCCCATGCCCGAGACAACAGCCCCCGCCACCGAACTGACATCCCAGTACCTCGCCCAGGTGACCGGCGACCTTGAAAGCAATGCGAAAGAGCAGGAACGCATCAGCGCGGAGATCGCGTCCCTCCAAGAACAGCTTGCCGCCGTACAGCACGACCACACGGTGCTGATGAACGTGCAGCAGGCACTCGGCCTCCCCCAGGCGCCGACCCAGCCCACGGCAGAGGCCGAGAGCGCCGCGGTACCCTCCCCCCGGCAGAAGACCAGCGCCACGCGCGGCCGGAAGCAGAAGGCCCGGAAGGCCACCGCCCCACCGAAAAAGGCAGCGCCCAAGAAGCCCGAGGCCAAGTCGGCGGATGCCGCAAAGACGGCCCAGCCCACCCTGGTCGAGCTCATCCGCCGCCACCTCCTCGAACTGAAGGAACCCCGCTCGGCTGCTGAAATCTCCGCAGCGCTCGGCCAGGCCCACCCCGAGCGCCAGTTCGCAGACAAGGTCGTACGGGTCACGCTCGAAGGGCTCGTGGCCAAAAGCCAGGCAGAGCGCACCAAGCAAGGAAGGTCCGTCTTCTACACCGCCCCCAAGCCGGCCGAAGCACCTGCAGCCGAGGCGCAGCCCGCAGACGCCGACCACTGACAGCCGGTGCGTGCGGGCGTGAGCGCTGCCCCGGCCATGAACGGGAGCGTAGCAACGAGCCGATCGGCCCCGTGGGAGGCACGGGTGAAGGGGTGGGCCATGGGCGCACGATCGGCCGATTCGGTTCCCCTGCCCGCGTCAGGCCGCCTTGAGCCTGGCGACCTCACGCGCCCGTTCGCCGAGGGTGCGTGCGACGGACAATGAGGCGTACGGCTTGAGCTGCGCGCGCAGGTTCCGCAGGTGCTCGTCTCCGCGCGCTGAACTGATCATCTGGTGTTCGTCGAGGAATTCGGCCCATGTGGCACAGGCTGCCTCCACGTGCCGCATGGCCATCTGCCGCTCGGCGATCACTCCGAGGCAGTGCACCCGGCCCTGCCGTTCCTGGGGGCTGCGGGCTGCGTTCGAGCGGCGCAGGGCCTTGATGCTGCCCGGTCCGTCCTTGAGTGACCACCTGACGTGTGCCTCGTGGAAGTGGTAGGCAGCTTCGTCGTAACCGCCCACGGCGTCTCTCCTGTTGTCGGCCTGGGCTAGTGCGGTCTCCGTCTCGCGGAGCCGGGAGAGGGCGGTGGTCCGGTCGCCGGTCATCGCCGCGGCGGCGGCTTGCTGTCCGCGCAGGAACGCCACTAGGCGCGGTCCTGACGCCGGGGCGGCCTCCGCTGCGGAATCCGCGAGTTTCAAAGCCGCTTCTCCGTAGCCGAGGTGGGATGCCTGCAAGGACATGCCGCGCAGGGTCCGGCAGTAGGTGATGTGGTCTCCGCCTTCCGCCGCGAGATCGAGGGCGGAGCGGTAGTACTTCTGGCCTAGCCCTTGCTTCGTCTCGTACATCGCCATCCACCCCGTGAGGTAGACGAAGTCCGCGACGGCCGCGAGCATCGCGTTGCGCACAGTCTCCGAGGCATCGGCGCGCAGGTACGTCCCGATCGTGTTGGTGATGAACGCCGCTGCCATCGGTCGCGCGTGGCCTGCGCCGATCTCGTCCAGGATCTCGGCGACCTTGTCCGTCATTTTGGTCACGGTCTCAACATCGCTCATCCCGATCCGCAGCGTGCGCCCCGCGCTGGTCTCCTTCACGCGCTGGTCCAGTTCGTCGGTCAGCTCGTCGTAGGTGGGGACCACCAGCGTGGCCGCGTACATGCCCGCGGTCAGCACGTTGCGGCGGGATGGATCCATGTCTGCTCGGCTCAGCGCCATCACACCTGAAACAGCGTCGCGTTCTTCGGCCGGGTCGTCCCCCCAGCCGACTTCGGCGGACGTTACTGGCCGTCCGGCGAGCCGCGAGAGCGCCTCAAGGATCGCGGGCCGGGCCTGCGGCTTCGGCATGCTGCCGGCGAGCCACTGCGACACGCTCGACTTGTCGTAGTGCAGCGCGACCCCGAGTTCCTTCCCGACGGCGTTCGTCCGCCGCGCTAGCCGCGCGTTTCCGATCGCCTCCGTCTGCATCAGGCCCGCGAGGGCCGTATTGGGCGTGCGCGGTCGTCGTGCCATTCCAACCCCCGAGCTGTGTTCAACCAGTTCAACCGTGACTCCACTCTGCTCCCTTACCCCGCTGCGCGCACCGGAGTTGAGTGATTACAGGCCGTTCGGTGATCCCCATTGGGCAGCCAGTTGACGCCGCGCCGGCCCCTCCACCCAATCCCCCGCGAGGGGTCGGCGCGGCTTCCCCCGCCCCCGGACCAAGGCGTGATCCATGACGATGACGGCGAGCCGCCCCCGCGCGAAGGGGTATCCCGGCTACAGCGAACTCCGCCCCCGTACCGAGGAGACTGCGCCCCTGGCCCGCAGTCTGGCCCGCACGGCGTGCGCCGCATGGGGCCTTCCCGACGAGGTGACGGAGTCCGCGGCCCTCGTGATGGCAGAGCTGTTCGCCAACGCGGTGCGGCACGCGTGCGGTCCCTCCGTCCGAGTCATCGTCGACCGGCCCAGTGACACGCGCGTCTATCTCGCCGTCATCGACCGCGCACCCGCGTGCCTGCCACACCTGCGCACCCCGGAGGATGAAGAGCAGAGCGGGCGCGGGCTGGCCATCGTCGAATCCCTGAGCGAGCGATGGGGTTACGACCGGCTCGGCCCCGCCACCCGTCCGTGGGGCAAGCGCTGCTGGGCAGAGCTGAAGGTGACCCCGTGATGCCGCTCAACGGCTTAGACGGGGCGCTGAAGGAGGCTGCTGCGCGGCGGCGGAGAACCCGGATCGGCTGGCGGCAGGTCGCCGCGCAACTCCTCTTCGTCACGGTCACAGCCTTCGTGCTCGCTCTGCTCGCTTACGGCGGCGCCGAGTGGTGATCTCCGGTGGCCGGACGGTGCTTCCCCTTCCCGCCCGGCCACCGGTCCAACTCCGTCCCTCCGTGCCCACTGCCGTCCCCACCCGGATTGAGGCGGGGTGGCGCACGGCTTCTGTCCCTCCCCTTCGCTGGAGGCTTCACATGCCGCACGTCCTGCCCGAACCGGGACCCCTGTTCGGGCTCTCCGCCGACCGGATATGCCCCCAAATCGACGCTCAGGAAGGACATCAGCAGTGGAACGAGAGTGGGTCACCGGAGTCTGCCGGCTCGGCTGCGAGCGTGACGGCCTGCTGGTGATCTACCTCGGACCGGTCCAGTGGGACGACCAGCACGCTCCGTTCCTCGCGTGCGAGGACTGCCTGGCGCGCCTTCAACAGAGGGCCATGACGTACTTCCTGGCGCGGCGGCCGGCCATCGCCTGATCGACTTCCGCGCTCGGTCGTGCGGACGTACGGCCGAGGCGCGGCCCACTCCACTCTGGAGGCTTGCAATGCATCGCCCGATAGCCAGTCCCTTCCTGGGGCAGTACCTGCTCGTGCAGCCCGGTCACGCGGCCGGCGTCCAGATTCCCCAGGCACGGTATGAGGAGCCTGGCAGGGCCGTCGCCGAGGACCAGCCCGCCCCGGCCTGGCTGCACGACGCTGCCTCGCAAGCGTGGCGGATGACTGTTCCGACCACGGGCTCGCACGGTTTCCTCCTGGCCCGCGAGCCGTCACGCTACGGCTTCGTCAAAGCGTCGTGGGAGATCAACCTCGGTTGCGACTACGACTGCCTTCATTAGGCAAGTGGGTTGTCGGAATCAAGGTTGTCGGGCTGTTCCGAAGTCTCGAAGAGAGCCCGGGATCTTCTGGGGGTACTGGCGGCAGCTTTCGTCCGGTGGGCTATGCTGCGCGGCGATGACTACCGGGACGGCATTGCGCCACACACGGATTGGTGACCCGGTGCTCTTCTGAGCGCCGTACGGGCCGGTGAGGGCCCGCTGTTCGATCGAGGATGTTGCGCTGCTGCGCGGGCTCCGCCTCTGTCGTGTTGATCACAGGCTCAACACATCAACCACGACAGGAGAATTCATGCCCACCAAGACGCTGCACATTCCCACCGCGGACGGCCAGGCCGACGCTTTCGCCGCCTTCCCCGACGGTGGTGAGCGGCACCCAGGGGTGCTGATGTACGCGGACGGCTTCGGCATCCGGCCCGTGCTGCGGGAGATGGCCCGCGAACTGGCGGGGCACGGGTACTACGTGCTCGTCCCCAACTTCTTCTACCGCCACGGCCCGGCACCGGTGATCGAACTTCCCGAGCACATCGGAGAAGAGGTCCGGGCCGCGGTCTTCGCCCATCTGATGCCCTTGATCGAGGCGCACACCGCCGAACGTGTCCTGAGCGACGCCGACGCGTACCTCAGGTTCCTCACCACCCAACCCGAGGTCGGCGCCGGACCGGTCGCGGTGACCGGCTATTGCATAGGCGGCCTCCTGGCGATGCGCACTGCTGCGGCCCACCCTGGCCAGGTGGCCGCCGTCGCCGGATTCCACGGCCCCGTGGGCGCCGACGGGTCCGACAGCCTCGCCAAGCTGACCGCCCAGGTCTACCTTGGCCACGCCGAAGGCGACATGACGCCCGAGGCCCTCGACGAGCTCAACCAGGCCCTGGACGCCGCGGGGGTCGGCTACACCTCCGAGATCTACCCCGGCACCATCCACGGCTTCACCATGTCCGACACAGACGCCTTCAACCCCTCCGCGCTGCAGCGCCACTGGGACCGCCTGCTCCCCCTCCTCAACCGCACCCTGGTCAACCGCTGAGGCTCCGGCTCGGAACCAGGCCTTAAACACGGCTTGGAGTCCAAAGGGTTTTCGAAGTCGGCGTGAGGGCGGGCTGAGCCCGCCCTCACCGCTCTTCCTGAACGTCTCAACGACGCCGACCCGGCATCGCTGCAGGACGTCTGACGCGCCATTCGGCTGGGTCGATCAGTCTTTCTGTGTCGCGTACTTGGCAGGTCACGCGATCAGGTCGGGCGGCTCGGGCGGGTGATCGGTTCGCACGTCCGGCTGATCTCGACTCAGCGGCAGTCGCCGCTGCACCTACCGAGGAAAGGCCAGGGGCCGGCAGGCTGATCAGCACTGCCAGGATATAGAGTTCATGTGTCATCCACGTCCAGGGCGTCGACGGTATCGCGCCGTTCCATTGGCGGGTCGAGCTCAGGACGGCGTTTGCCGTCGGGCGGCGTCAGCAGCGTCCGCACTTGGCGTTCGCCGGCGCATCGGCGGCAGAGACCGAAGTGGAACGCCCTCGCCGCGAAGGACGACTAGCTTCGGCGGCTCCGCCTCCAACTGGCCAGCCGACCGCACTTGCCGAGCCCATTCGGTTTGGCATGGGTGCCAGAGAACTCCGATGCGGGTTCTCGACCGCAGGGATAGGTTCCAGGCTGATGATGCACGAAGACGAGATCAAGACCGATGTCCCGCTGGTGCGCAGGCTGCTGGCACAGCAGTTCCCCCAGTGGGCAGGGCTTCCCCTGATATCCGTAGACGCAGCGGGCACCAATAACGCGATCTACCGGCTCGGCGACGATATGGCGATTCGCCTGCCCCGTATCGAGGATGCCGTCGAGCAGGTGCAGTTCGAGCACCATTGGCTGCCGCGACTGACACCGTTCATGCCCGTCGCCGTGCCGGAGACGATCGCCTTGGGGCGGCCTGGCCAGGGCTATCCCTGGCCGTGGGCGGTCAACCGCTGGCTTGACGGCGAGCATCCGGCAGACGGAGACAGGAACAGGCACGGATTCGCCATGGATCTAGGTAGGTTTGTCGCGGCTCTGCGCACGACTGACGCTACGGGAGCGCGACTGGGCTACCGGGGAGGATCGTTGCGAGCCCGCGATGCCTACGTTCGGGAGTGGACGGCCAAGGCAGCAGATCTTATCGACGCTCGCGCTGTGCTTGCCGCCTGGGAGCATGCCCTCGCCCAGCCCGAGTGGGATGGTCCGCAGGTTTGGACGCACGGCGACCTCATTGCCGGCAACGTGCTGATCCGCGACGGGCGACTCGGCGCAGTGATCGATTTCGGCGCGGCCGGCGCAGGCGACCCCGCCTGCGATGCGCTCCCCGCATGGACACTGTTCAATGCCGAGACGCGGCCGACCTTCCGACAGGCGGTCGGCTTCGACGACGCGACATGGGCCCGGGGACGAGGCTGGGCCCTGACATTCGTCGGTGGGATCACGTACTACCGCCAGACCAACCCTGCCATGGCCGAGCTTGGGCGACGCACCATCGCTGAAGTACTTGCACAACCTGCCCTGTGAGGGCCGTCATCAGTGACGAGATGGCCAACGACTGCTTGCATCACGCCGTCGTTGTCTCCGCCACCCGCACGGGTGAACTTCGGCGAGGCAACGCGCCGCTCGGTAATCGAGACACATCCGCAGCACACCGGCAAGAGGGTGCGGAACGGAGCTCCCTTGGCAGCGAGACACCTGGGAAAGTGGACAGGGCTTTCGCCGCGTTAACCCAGAAGTCGCCGATGGCGCTGGCGGCGCGGGTCAGTCCGAGCAGCGCGGCGAAGGTGCCGGAGCGGTGCACGACGGTGTCTCTCCTGATCTGGTTTGAGGGGTGAGGGAGCGGGCGGCCGCCTGTTTGCTGATGCGCCGCCGCCCGAAAGGCTCCGGTCCGGCCCGCATCGCCGGGACGGAACTGCTCTAGAACGGGGGTTCGTCCGGCCAGGGGTCGCGGACCGGAAGGAGCCGAAGGGTCCGTGTCGGTCGGTCCCAGCACCAGCACAGCTCGCCGCCCGGGTACGGCCCTTCAGACCACCAGCCGCCTTCGCCGTTGCAGTCGGGGCAGTTCGGGCGGGCCCTAGGAGCTGTCGTCAAAGTGTCAGGCCAACACGACCAAGGGGGGCGATGTCAGCCTGATCGAGAACCTGTTCCTAGGCCCGTGTCGGCGGCCAGGTGGTCCGGAAGATCGTCAGGTGAAGAGGTCCATGAACAGCCCCACAGCGAGGAAGGCCCCTCCGACCCCGCCCACCAGGCATGCGAACAGGCCAGGTTCGCCGTAGCCCTGCAGACGGGCACGTCGGGGCTCGGCTGGGTCGTACCGGACGCGTATCCGCGTTGGGTAGTCGATCGGATACAGCCGACCGACCTTGGATTCGACCCTGACCTCATCGCTGTCCGGAGGGGTGAAGGCGACCTCGGGATAGAAACGGGGGTCGCCGTCGCCGTTTGTGTCCTCCCGGACGTAGACGATCTCCGCCTCGATCCACTGCCCTCGGGTAAGGAGGCGGAAGTTGGTCCACGCCTTCACGAAGGCCCAACCCGAGAGCCCCGCCGACACAGGGATGAAGGACGCCATGACGATCTGGTCCAAGTTCACGCGGGCATGCTATAGCGCCCCTCGGACGCGACAGGCCGTACCGTCAGTACCGTCGGGCAAAACGCCTCGTGATTCGGGTGGTGGATCATGGTCGGGTGATACGTCGCCATGAACTGTCCGATGTGGAATGGGAGTTCGTCCGGCCACTGCTGCCGAAATCGTTGCAGGGCCGGAAGCGGCTGGACGACCGGACAATCCTCAACGGGATCGTGTGGAAGTTTCGGGCTGGGGTGGCCTGGCGAGACGTACCCGAGTGGTATGGGCCGTGGGCCACGCTGCACACTCGTTTCCGCCGGTGGGCCAAGGACGGCACGTTCACTCGGATGCCCCAGGCCGCACAGGCGAGGGCGGATGCGGCCGACGACATCGACTGGCTGGTGTCGGTCGACTCCACCATCGTGCGCGCCCACCAGCACACCGCCGGTGCCCGAAAAGGGGGCGCCGGCCCTTGGACGTTCACGCGGCGGTCTGACCAGCAAGATTCATCTGGCCTGCGATGCCTTCGGCCGCCCGCTCGCGCTCGTGGCAACGGGCGGAAACACCAACGACTGCACCCAGTTCACCACGGTCATGGAAGCGATCCGGGTGCCCCGCATCGGCCCGGGCCGGCCCCGGACCAGGCCGTCTCACGTCATCGGGGACAAGGGCTACAGCTCGAAGGCAATCCTCACCCGGCTGCGTCGGCGGGGCATCGCTCACACGATCCCCGAGCGGGCGGACCAGGTTCGCAACCGCCTCCGGCGTGGCAGCCGCGGTGGCCGGCCCCCAGCCTTCGACCAGCAGATCTACAAGCGGCGCAACGTGGTGGAACGATGCTTCAACCGGCTGAAGCAACGGCGCGGCATCGCCACCCGCTACGAGAAGACCGCCGAGTCCTACCAGGCAGCCGTCACCCTGGCATCCCTGCTGATGTGGGCGTGACATTTGACGACAGGACCTAGGCGCCCCCCGCCGGCACGCGCCAGACCAGTGTCGTCCCGCCGCTCTCGGGAGATCTGAACTCCAGCGTGCCGCCGAGCTGTTGGGCCCGCTCCGCCATGTTGCGCAGGCCGCTGCGCCGCCCGTCGGCCGGGATGCCCACGCCGCTGTCGGTGACGGTCAGCCGCACCTCACGGCCGTCGGTTTCCAGCAGGACCTCGGCCCGGTCGGCATGCGCGTGCCGGGCAACGTTCGTGAGTGCTTCGGAGAGTACGGCGACGACTTGGTCGGCGGTCTCCTTGGACACCTGAGTGTCCAGCAGCCCTTCCATGCGCAGGCTGGGTGCGAAGCCAAGGACCGGCGCCGCCTCGCCCACGACACGCACCACATGGGCCCGCAGATTCTGCCCCGCGGCGCCCTCCCGCGTACGGAGCCCGAAGATCGTCGAGCGGATGATCTTGATGGTTTCGTCAAGGTCCTCCACCGCGCGCACAACCCGCTCCGAGGCCTGTGGGTGCTCGATGAAACGCCCCGCGCTCTGCAGGGTCATTCCGGTCGCGAAGAGCCGCTGGATCGCCAGGTCGTGCAGGTCCCTGGCGATTCGGTCGCGGTCCTCCAGCAGCGCCATCTGCTCGGCGTCGTTGCGCCGGTCGGCGAGTTCCATCGCAACCGCCGCCTGGGCGGCGAAGGCCTGGAGCGGCTCGGTCTCCGTGTCCGAGTACACCGTGCTGCCGGCTTCACGGACCAGTAGCACCACGCCCCGCACCCCGTCGCCCTTGCCGATGGGCACCGCCACCGCCGGGCCGAGTCCGGTGAAGCGCTGCCGGCCGACCAGGAAGCGCTCGTCCTGCAGGACGTCCGCGCTCGTCACGGGTGAGCCGGCGGCGAAGGCCTCGCCCATGAGGCTGCCCTCAACCGGCAACACCAGCCCGCGGTGTGCTTCGGCGTCCTGGCCCGTGGCCAGCTCCACGGTGAGCGTTTCGGTGTCTTTCACCGGCACACCGACCACGGACAGGACCGCGCCTGCGATCTGCCTCGCCCTGTCGGCGACCAGGCTTAGCACCTCGCCGCGCGGGCTGCCGGACAGCAGGCTGCTGGTGATCTCCGCGCTCGCCCGCACCCAGCGCTCGCGCCGCTGGGCCTCTTCGTACAGGCGGGCGTTGTCGATCGCGACACCGGCCGCGACAGCCAGCGTCGACAGAACGGACTCGTCCTCTTCGTCGAACTGGGCGCCGCCCCGCTTCTCCGTCAGGTACAGGTTGCCGAATACCTGGTCGCGGACGCGGATCGGGACACCGAGGAAAGTATTCATCGGAGGATGGTTCGCAGGGAAACCGTACGACGACGAGTGTTCGGAGATCTTCGCGAGCCTGAGTGGCTCGGGGTTGCGGATCAGCTCACCGAGGATGCCATGGCCCTCCGGGTACGGCCCGATCTTCGCGATCTGCTCGTCGGTGACGCCCACCGTCAGGAACTCCGACAGCCGATTGCCGTCCGGCCCGATCACGCCCAGGGCCGCGTACTGGGCCTCCACCAGTACCGCGGCTGCCTCTACGATGCTCCGCAGCGCCTGCTCCAGGTCCAGCTCGCGGCCGACCGAGAGCACCGCCTCCAGCAGGCTGTGGACCCGGTTCTGCGTTCCCCGCGCCGCGTCCAGGCGGGCCTGCAACTCTTCCAGCAGTTCGTCCAGCTTCAGCTGCGGCAGCCGCACGCGGCCGCTCTCCGAGCTTCCCACCCGCTGATTCCTCCAGGCATCCCCTGCCGAGCCGACGGCCGGTCGTCCGTTGGCCTGTCACCGTACCGTGACGGGATTTCGGAAGGAAAGGAAGTCGGCTCCAACGGCAGGGCGGTGGGGAAACCGCAGGTCTTGCGCAGGTGAGCGGCCCGTGTACGGCGCGGGTCAGATCTGCGGGAGTCGGGCGGCGATGTACTCGGTCAGGTCGAGGAGGCGATTGGTGTAGCCCCACTCGTTGTCATACCAGCCGAAGACCTTCACCAGTTCGCCGTGCACCTGCGTCAGCGGTGCGTCCAGGACACAGGACGCGGGGTCGCCGACGATGTCGCGGGAGACGATCGGGGCGTCGGAGACCCGCAGCACACCCTTCAACGGCCCGCCTGCGGCCTGCCGGAACGCGGCGTTGACCTCGTCCGCGGTCACCGGCCGGTCCAGAACCACGGTCAGGTCGGTCAGGGAGCCGTCCTCGACCGGGACGCGTACGGCGCTGCCGTCCAGGGTGCCGGCCAGTTCAGGCAGAACGAGGCCGACGGCGCGGGCGGCACCGGTGGAGGTAGGGATGATGTTGACGGCGGCGCTCCGGCCGCGACGCAGGTCCTTGTGGGGACCGTCGAGGACGACCTGGTCGTTGGTGTAGCCGTGGATGGTGGTCATCAGGCCCTTGACGAGTCCGAAGCTCTCGTGAAGAACCTTCACCATCGGCGCCACGCAGTTGGTGGTGCATGAGGCGTTGGAGACCACATGGTCGCGCTCCGGGTCGTATGTACCCTCGTTGACGCCCATCACGACGGTGGCGTCGACGTCCTTTCCGGGCACCGAGAGCAGTACCTTGCGCGCCCCGGCCTTCAGGTGCAGTCCGGCCTGTTCGCGGGTGCGGAAGCGGCCGGTGGACTCGATGACGATGTCGACTCCGAGGTCGCCCCAGGCCAGGGCGGCCGGGTCGCGCTCGGCAGTGACGGCGATGCGCTTCCCGTCGACGATGATCGAAGCATCGTCGTGCTCGACCGTGCGGCCGAGTCGGCCGTAGGTCGAGTCGTACGACAGGAGGTGCGCCAGCGCGGCCGGGGAGGTGATGTCGTTGACGGCGACCACCTCAACGGGTGTGCCGGCGCCGCTCTGCGCTTGCTCCAGTACGCAGCGCAGGTAGTTGCGTCCGATGCGGCCGAAGCCGTTGATGCCCACGCGCACGGTCATGTCCGTCGTCCTCCCGGTCGGTGTTCGTGGTGTGCGCTGCCAGCCTGTGGCCGCGGCTCCTGCCGGGACATGGGCCGTACGGGGGCGAGTCAGAGGACCTTCGGCCCCACGGCTCGCCGGCGGCTCTCAGTGCCCTTCCTGCCTGATCCGGTCCTGGGCCTGGGTGGCGATGACAGCGGCCTGGATGCGCCGCTCGACGCCGAGTTTGGCGAGCAGACGGGAGATGTGGTTCTTCACCGTCTTCTCGGCAAGGTAAAGGCGCTCGCCGATCTGACGGTTGGTCAGCCCCTCGCCGATGAGTGCCAGGATCTCCCGTTCACGATCCGTCAGACCGGGCAGCGCCTCGGGCTCCGGCTCCGGCTGCTCGCCCGCGCGCAGCCGGGCCATCAGCTTGGTGGTGGCGCTGGGGTCGAGCAGGGACTGGCCCGCGGCCACGGTGCGGACTGCCGACACCAGATCCGAGCCCTGGATCTGCTTCAGCACGTACCCGGAGGCGCCCGCCATGATCGAGTCCAGCAGGGCCTCCTCGTCATCGAAAGAGGTCAGCATCAGGCAGGCCAGTTCCGGAAGGCTCGAGCGCAGCTCCCGGCAGACCGTGACGCCGTCGCCGTCGGGCAGACGGACGTCGAGGACCGCGACCTGCGGACGCAGCGCCGGTACTCGGACCAGCGCCTGTTCGGCGGTGGCCGCCTCGCCGACCACGGTGATGTCCGGCTCGTCGTTCAGCAGGTCGTGCACCCCGCGCCGTACGACTTCGTGGTCGTCCAGTAGAAAGACCCGGATCGGATCGCCGCCGGCCAGTGCACTGTCCGCCATGTGTCGCTCCTGTTCTGTCACCTGCGTCGCCTGCTGCCCGGGTTGGGCCGAATGAGCGGCACGAGACCGCCATATGCCTCTGATCCTGCGCCTTCCGGGACCGATGGACCAGGGCCGACCGGCCCTGATTCACCTGAGCCGGACCTGGGCGAGGACCGCAAGGCCGGAGCCCGGGACCACCGGCCCCTGGAAGACGGACCCGAGTCGGCGGGAGCGGTGAGCTGCATTTCCATCGGCCTGGTGATCGGCACCACGGAGGTCTCCGAGGTAGCCGCCGAAGAACTGCTGGGCGAGGCGGAGACGGCCGAGATGCCGGTGCTCGACCCCCAACGCCATGGCTCCATCTCCGTTTCCCACTTGCCTCGGCCGATCGGGCGGCCTGCGGGCCGTGCACGCCTGGCAGTTGCCGCCGCCTTCGGCTCCCGCCCCGCCGGGGCATATCAGCGACACAGCCGGCGGACCGGAAGGCCGGGTAGAGCGGGATTGGACGAGCTGCTGCTGCCGTAGTGGCAGAAGTACCCGCAGGTGCCGGTCGCCGAGACACTCGACCTGGTCCACGCTTGCGGAGTCGTGTTGCGGGACGCTGCCCGAGCCGGGCCGGTCGTGGTCGACCGCACGCTGCACCACTCCGCGCGCCCTGCCCATCGGCCCGGTCGCCCATGCCGTGCTGCATCACGCAGCCGCCCCCGTCGCGGTCGTCCCACACGACTGAGGGCCGACCGGCCCACCGGTCGAGGACGTACGGGACCTGCCCACCACGTGAGGGCCCGTTCGAACCTGTAATCACAACCGCGCGGAAGTCTCCGACACAACCGGGAGCACCCATGAAGGCAGCAGTCGTCCACTCCTTCGGCGAACCGCTGGTGATCGAGGACCGGCCCGATCCCGATCCCGCTCCCGGCCAGGCGCGCATCCGCGTCGAAGCATCCGGGCTGTGCCACACCGACATCCACGCCGCCCACGGCGACTGGCCCGTCAAGCCGAACCCTCCCTTCGTCCCCGGCCACGAGGGCGTCGGCATCGTCGAGGCGCTCGGCGACGGCGTCACGCACCTGGCCGTCGGGCAGCGCGTCGCCGTACCGTGGCTCGGCTGGGCCTGCGGGCGCTGCGAGCACTGCCTGTCCGGCTGGGAGACACTGTGCGAGCAGCAGAAGAACACCGGCTACAGCGTCGACGGCGGCTATGCCGAGAAGATGCTGGCCTTCGCCGACTTCGCGCAGCCCGTGCCCGAGGGCATCGACCCGCGTGACGCCGCCCCGCTGACCTGCGCCGGTGTCACGACGTACAAGGCACTGAAGGTGGCCGGTGTGGGCCCGACGCAGCTCGTGGCGATCTCCGGGGTCGGCGGGCTGGGGCACCTCGCCGTGCAGTACGCCAAGATCGCCGGCGCCACCGTGGCCGCCATCGACGTCACGGACGACAAGCTCGAACTCGCCGCCGAACTCGGCGCCGACCTCGTCATCGACGCCCGCAAGCACGACCCCGCCGAGGTCCTCAAGCAGCATGGCGGCGCCCATGCCGCGATCGCACTGGCGGTCAACGAGCAGGCCTTCGCCGCCGTCAACAGCGGACTGCGCCGCGGCGGAAAGCTGGTCATGGTCGCCCTCCCGGCACACGGCACCATCCACGTCCCGATCTTCGACACCGTGCTCAACGGCACGTCCGTCATCGGCTCGATCGTCGGTACGCGTCAGGACCTCGCCGAGGTGTTCGAGCTGCACGCCGCCGGCCGCACCCGGGTGATCTACGAGACCCGACCGCTGGCCACCGTCAACGAGTGCATCACCGACGTCCTGGCAGGCCGGATCAAGGCACGCATCGTCTTCGAGATGTGACCCGGCTCCGGGCCGGCACGCGGAAGGAAGGGCACACCGCCATGACGAACCACGTGTACGACTTCACCGAGGGCGGCCGGGACATGGCCTACCTGCTCGGCGGCAAGGGAGCGAACCTGGCCGAGATGACCCGGCTGGGGCTGCCCGTACCGCCGGGGTTCACGATCACCGCAGAGGCCTGCCGGGCATTCCTGGCCACAGGAACCGAGCCCGAGGGCCTGGCCCGCGAGGTCTCCGCGCACCTGACCACCCTGGAGCGGGCCGCCGGACGGCGACTCGGTCAGCCGGACGATCCGTTGCTGCTGTCCGTCCGATCCGGGGCCCGCTTCTCCATGCCGGGCATGATGGAGACGGTCCTCGACATCGGCCTGAACGACGAGTCCGTTCTGGGCCTCGCCAAGGCCTCGGGGGACGAGCGCTTCGCCTGGGACTCCTATCGCCGTCTTTTGCAGATGTTCGGCAGTACTGTGATGGGCGTCGAGAGCGAACGGTTCGAGAGCGTCATGACCCGGCTGAGGGAGGCTCGCGGCGCGGCCGACGACCTTCATCTGGACGCCAACGATCTGGCCGCTCTCGTCGAGGCATACAAGGACGTGATCCACCAGGAGACCGGCGAATACTTCCCTCAAAACCCTGCCGAGCAGTTGCAACGGGCGATCCTGGCCGTCTTCGAGTCCTGGAACGGTGAACGCGCCCGGCTCTACCGTCGCCGCGAGGGCATCAGCGACGACCTCGGCACCGCGGTCAACGTGCAGAGGATGGTCTTCGGAAACCTCGGCCCCGGCTCCGGCAGCGGCGTCGCCTTCACCCGCGACCCGGCCACCGGCCACCGGGGCCTGTACGGCGACTACCTGCCCAACGCGCAGGGCGAGGACGTGGTCGCCGGTATCCGCAATACCGTCGGCCTGGACGAGCTCAGGCACCTGAACCCCGAGGCATACGTCCAACTGCACGACCACATGGGGCTGTTGGAGACCCACTACCGCGACCTGTGCGACATCGAGTTCACCGTCGAGCGCGGCATGCTGTGGATGCTGCAGACCCGGGTCGGCAAGCGCACCGCCGAGGCGGCGTTCACGATCGCCGCCGAGCTGGTGGACGAGGAGCTCATCACCCCCGACGAAGGGCTCGCCCGGGTGAGCGGGGACGGACTGGCGCGGTTGATGTTCCCTCGCTTCGACACCGACGCGGTCGGCTCGGCGCTCGCGCACGGCCTTCCGGCATCCCCCGGCGCGGCCGTCGGGGCCGTGGTCTTCGACTCGGCCGAGGCAGTACGCCGCGCCGAGGCCGGCGAGAAGGTGATCCTCGTACGCCAGGAGACCACCCCCGATGACCTTCCCGGGATGGTCGCTGCCCAAGCCGTGCTGACCAGCCGCGGTGGCAAGACCAGTCACGCGGCCGTGGTCGCCCGTGGCATGGGCAAGGTATGTGTGTGCGGCGCCGAGGAACTGGCCGTGGACATGCAGGCCCGGCGTTTCACTGCGGACGGCACCACGGTCGAGGAAGGCACGGTCATCTCCGTCGATGGCTCCGAAGGCGCCGTGTACCTCGGGGCCGCGCCCTTGGTCGACTCCTCGGTGATGCGGTACTTCGAGACCGGTGCACGGTCCGCGGGCCTGGTCGACGCGGTGGCTCGCGCTCTCGAACGGGCCGACGGTGTACGGCGATTGGGGGTGCGGGCCAACGCCGACACTCCCGAGGACGCCGCCCGCGCCCGTCGGTTCGGCGCCGAGGGCATCGGGCTGTGCCGCACCGAGCACATGTTCCTCGGCGAGCGCCGTCGGCTGGTCGAGGCGATGATCCTGGCCCGCTCGGAGAACGAGCGCGAACGCGCGCTGGGCGCCCTGCTCCCGCTGCAGCGGCAGGACTTCGTCGGCATCCTGGAAGCGATGGACGGTCTGCCGGTCACCATCCGCCTCCTCGACCCTCCGCTGCACGAATTCCTGCCCGACCGCACCGAACTGGCCGTACGCGTCGCCACTGCCGAGGCCCGCGGAAACCCGCCGGACGCGCACGACGCCGAACTGCTCGACGCGGTCAACCGCATGCACGAGGAGAACCCCATGCTCGGGTTGCGCGGGGTACGTCTGGGCCTGGTGGCGCCGGGCCTGGTCGCCATGCAGGTGCGAGCCGTCGCCGAGGCAGTCGCGGAACGCAAGCGGGCCGGCGGTGACCCGCGGGCGGAGATCATGGTTCCGCTGATCGACACGGTCGAGGAACTGCGGCTCGTACGCGAGGAGGTCGAGCAGGTACTGGCCGAGGTCGCCGCGTCCTCCGGCATCGCCGTCGACTGCCCGGTCGGCACGATGATCGAGTTGCCCCGGGCCGCGCTGACGGCGGGTTCGATCGCGCGGGAAGCGGAGTTCTTCTCCTTCGGCACCAACGACCTCACCCAGACCACCTGGGGATTCTCCCGCGACGACGTGGAGGCGGCGTTCTTCTCCGCCTACCTCGACAAAGGCATCTTCAAGGTGTCCCCGTTCGAGACGCTCGACCGCGAGGGCGTGGGCCGCCTGGTCGAGATCGCCGTCGCCGAGGGGCGTGCCGCACGACCCGACCTGAAGATCGGCGTCTGCGGCGAGCACGGCGGCGACCCCGCCTCGGTCCACTTCTTCCACACCGCGGGCCTCGACTACGTCTCCTGCTCTCCGTTCCGCGTCCCGGTCGCCCGGCTTGAGGCGGGGCGGGCCGTGATCGACGGGACTCGACCGAGCGACACCAGGTGAGCGATCGGCCGGGAGACGACGGCAGCGGCAACCCACTCGACTCAGGAAAGGGGTCGATCGCATGACCCGAACGGAAACCGGTGCTCACGACACCGACGGCGTGCTGGTGCGCGCGAGGAGCGGCGACGTGAGCGCGGAGATCCTCGCCTACGCACGGGACCGGATCCAGGCCGTCGCCGAGCGTCCGGGACGGCCCGCGCTCACCGGCGAGGTCAGGATCGCCCGGGCGACGGCGCACCCCGCCGAGAAGCCGTGGACCGCGGTGGCCGAGGTCCGGGCAGGGCATGCCCTGGTGGTCGTCCACGCGCGCGAGGCCACAGGCCGGGAACTGGCCGATCGGCTGAGGGACCGGCTGCGCGACCAGTTGGAACAGGCCGTCCGGGGCAGCGCCGACCGCAGGGCGGTAGCACCGCGATGGCGCGGCGGCCACACGGTCGGGCGGGCCTGAGCGGCACCCCGGTCCATGGAAATCGTTCAAGGACGTGGCACGGCTGCTGGAGTGAGGGAGAGACATCGCATCGGCCCTTCAGCCCGCCCCGACCCGGGCCAACCGGCCCTGCACCTGAGTCCATTGGGCTCTGGGGGACACAACCCCGGCCGCGAAATGGTGTCTGTGGGAGCGGTTCCGATCCCCCGGGCCGCTCCTCACCCGTGCTGTGCAACTCGACGACGGAGAGGCGTACTCACCATGAACGGACACTGCGACCGCGACCCATCCACCGCCCTCGGCTCGGGGCCTTCCGAGACCGTCATCGTCGTGGACCGGCTGGTCACCAATGGCCTCAAGGCTCTCGCCGACTACGAGTCGCTGGACCAGCAGCAGATCGACCACATCGTGAAGAAGGCATCGGTCGCCGCCCTGGACCGGCACACCGAGCTGGCCCTGCTCGCGGTGGAGGAGACCGGGCGCGGCCTCTTCGAGGACAAGGCCGCCAAGAACATGTTCGCGTGCGAGCACGTCACGCACAGCATGGGCAGGATGAAGACGGTCGGCGTGATCGCCCGCGACGACATCGAGGACATGATCGAGATCGCCGAGCCCGTCGGTGTGGTGTGCGCGGTCACCCCGGTCACCAACCCGACCTCAACCACGATCTTCAAGGCCCTGATGGCGCTGAAGACCCGCAACCCGGTCGTGTTCGCCTTCCATCCCTCCGCCCAGCGCTGCAGCGCGGAGGCGGCGCGCATCGTACGCGACGCGGCCGTGGCGGCCGGAGCACCCGAGCACTGCGTCCAGTGGATCGAGCGGCCCTCCATCGAGGCCACCCGCACCCTCATGCACCACCCCGGCGTCTCCCTGATCCTCGCCACCGGCGGAAACGTCATGGTCAAGGCCGCCTACTCGGTCGGTAAACCCGCGCTCGGCGTCGGCGCCGGCAACGTCCCCGCCTATCTGCACAAGAGCGCCGACCTGCGCCGGGCCGTCAACGACCTGGTGCTGTCGAAGTCGTTCGACAACGGCATGATCTGCGCCTCCGAGCAGGCCGTCATCCTGGACAGCGAGATCTACGACGCGGCCGTCGCCGAGTTCCGCACCCTGCACGCCCACCTGGCCACCGCGGACGAGAAGGCGAAGCTGGAGGGGTTCCTCTTCCCCGTCGACGCCTCCAACAAGGGCTGCGAGCCCAAGGTCAACGCCGCGGCCGTGGGGCGGAGCCCGGCGTGGATCGCCGAGAAGGCCGGTTTCACCGTGCCTGCCGACACCTCCGTCATCCTCGTCGAGGCCGCCCGCGTCGGCCCGGACGAGCCCCTCACCCGCGAGAAGCTGTGCCCGGTGCTCACCGTGCTGCGCGCCGACTCGGAGCGGGAGGGCTTCGACCTGGCCGCTGCCATGGTCGCCTTCCACGGCCAGGGGCACAGCGCCGTCATCCACACCGGAGAGCGGGCGCTCGCCGAGGCATACGGACAGCGGATGAAGACGGTGCGGGTCATCGTCAACGCCCCGTCCTCCCAGGGCGCCATCGGCGGCATCTACAACAGCCTGCTGCCCTCGCTCACCCTGGGCTGCGGATCCTGGGGCAGTACCTCGGTCTCCAACAACGTCTCGGCGGCGAACCTGCTGAACATCAAGCGAGTCGGCACCCGTCACAACAACCTGCAGTGGTTCAAGGTCCCACCGAAGATCTACTTCGAGCCGCAGGCGATCCGGTATCTGCAGTCCATGCCCGACGTTCACCGCGTGACCGTCGTCACCGACGCGGTCATGACCCGCCTCGGCTTCGTCGACCGCGTCCGCAGGGTCCTCCAGCGCCGCCCTGAGCCGGTGACCCTGCAGATCATCGACAACGTCCTGCCCGAGCCGAGCATCGACTCCGTGCAGCACGGCGCCGACCTGATGCGCGAGTTCCGCCCGGACACCATCATCGCGCTGGGCGGCGGGTCGCCGATGGACGCGGCCAAGGTGATGTGGCTGCTGTACGAGCAGCCGGACATCGACTTCGCCGACATGCGGCAGAAGTTCTCCGACATCCGCAAGCGGGCCTTCCGCTTCCCCGTGCTCGGCTCGCGCGCCCGCCTGGTGTGCATCCCCACCACCTCCGGCACCGGCGCGGAGGTCACCCCGTTCGCCGTCATATCCGACCCGGCGACCGGCAGGAAGTACCCCCTGGCCGACTACGCGCTCACACCCAGCGTGGCCATCGTCGACCCGCTGCTCGCCGCCGACCTGCCCCCGGCCCTGGCCGCCGACAGCGGCTTCGACGCCCTCACCCACGCCATCGAGGCGTACGTGTCCGTCTACGCCAACGACTTCACCGACGGCCTCGCCCTGCACGCCATCCGGCTCATCTTCGACAACCTCGAAGCGGCCGTGAACAACCGGGCGGACAGCCCCGTGGCGCGCGAGAAGATGCACAACGCGGGCACCATCGCCGGCATGGCCTTCGGCAACGCCTTCCTCGGCATCGTCCACGCCATGTCCCACACCCTCGGCGCCACCTTCCACCTCGCGCACGGGCGCACGAACGCGGTCCTGCTTCCCCACGTCATCCGCTACAACGGCACGATCCCAACGAAGCTCACAGGCTGGCCCAAATACGAGCACTACCGCGCGCACGAACGCTTCCAGGACATCGCCCGCACCCTCGGGCTGCCCGCCGCCACCCCGGCGCAGGGCGTCGAGTCCCTCGCGGCCGCGGTGGGGCGGCTGCGCGACGCGGTCGGCATCGAGCCGTCCTTCCAGGCCCTGGGCGTGGACGAGCGGACCTTCATCGCCGCCCTTCCCCGGCAGGCCCTGAACGCCTACGAGGACCAGTGCGCACCGGCCAACCCGCGCATGCCCATGCTCGACGACATGCAGCAGCTCATGCGAGCGGCCTACTACGGGAAGGCGGACTCCACCGCCCATGTAGCACAGGAAGACGACGTGCACGGAGCCGAATAGGCCGGTCAGTACGGCAGAAGGGGCCGAACGGCCCTGGCACGACACGATCAGTCGCCGTTCCATGAAGGTCTGAGCGCACCTGCGCGCTCCCCGGGGCACCCGACGACCAGCGATCAATCCGACGGAACACACCATGGCAACCAACAATGGCCGGGCAACCGAAGCCGGCCCGCGCGACAGCGTCGAAGTCGACGCCGCCGAGGCAATGCGTCTGCTGGGCAGCGTGTCCCTGGGCAGGATCGTCTTCACCCGGCACGCACTGCCGACCGTCCGACCGGTCAACCACATCCTGGTCGACGGTGACATCGTGATCCGCACCCATGAGGCAGCGGCCCTGACCGCGCACACGCTCGGAGCCGACAGCGAGGGGGTCGTCGTCGCCTACCAGGCCGACGCCATCGACCCGGACACCCACGTCGGCTGGAGCGTCGTGGCCACTGGCTACGCCCGTCTGGTCACCGACCCTCGCGAGCTGGCCCGCTATCAGGCACTGCTGCATCCCTGGGTGCAGCAAACGATGGACTACGCGGTCCGTATCCACCCGGACCTGGTCTCGGGCATCCGCCTGACCGCAGCATGGGAGGGCCCGACGGTCCTGCTGGACGACCCCACTCGGCCCTCGTGACAGCCGCCGACGGCGCACACACTGGCCTTGAAGACCCTCGGCAGGCCGAGGAGCTGATAGCCCATGGCAACCCTGCTGGAATTCCCCGACCGCCCCGTCCGGCTGAACGCGGTGCTCGACGCGCCGCTGTCCCGCTGGCTGTGGCTGGTGAAGTGGATCCTGGTCGTCCCGCACCTCGTGGTGCTGTTCTTCCTATGGATCGCCTTCGCCGGCGTCAGCGTGATCGCATTCTTCGCGATCCTGTTCACCGAGCGCTATCCGCGCCCGCTGTTCGACTTCAATCTGGGTGTGCTGCGCTGGAGCTGGCGAGTCGCGTATTACTCGTACAGTGCTCTGGGCACGGACCGATATCCGCCGTTCAGCCTGGGTGAGGAGCCCGAGTACCCCACACGGCTGGACGTCGCCTACCCCGAGCGCCTGTCCCGAGGCCTGGTGCTGGTGAAGTGGTGGCTCCTTGCCATCCCCCACTACCTCGTCATCGGGTTCTTCGTCGGGGGTGTCCGCTTCGGCTGGTGGACGGGCGGACTCGTGGGCGTCCTGACGGTGATCGCAGCCGTGATCATGGCGTTCACGGAGAAGTACCCGAAGGATCTGTTCGACCTGATCCTCGGTCTCAACCGCTGGTGTCTGCGAGTGGTGGCATACGCCGCCCTGATGACGGACGTATACCCGCCGTTCCGTCTCGACATGGGAGGCGTGGAACCTGCCGCCCGGGAGGAGACGTAGATGACCACGTTCCTCGTCGCGGCGTTTCTGGTCGTGCACGGTCTGCTGCATCCCGGTGTGTGGACGGCTCCGGTCCAGCCCGACAAGCCGGCCCCGTTCGATCCCGGCCACTCGTGGGTCCTGTCCGCGGCCGGTGTCGCTGCCGCCCCGACGAGGGCCGCGGCGCTGGCCCTCGCCTGGTACACCGCACTGCTGTACATCGTCGCCGGCGCCGGTACGGCGGCAGCCGCCGGCTGGTGGCCCACCGCGGCCGTCGTCGCGGCCGCGAGCGGGCTCGCCCTCAAGGCGGTCTGGTTCGACCCGTGGCTCACGGTCGGGATGCTCCTGGACACGGGCGTCATCGTCGCCGTGGCCTCTTCATGGCCTGCGTCCCTCTATTGAGAGCCACCGTGTCGAAGGTCAGTCGTGCGGGACCACCGCGACCGGCGCCGCGGCGTGGTGCAGGAGGGCGTGGGTCACAGGCCCGATGTGGCTGCCGACCGGTGTGTGACGGGTTCGGCGGCCCACGACCACCAGCTCCGCGTCTCGTGAGGCATCGACCAGGTGAGGGCCCGCGCCGCCGATCGTGGCCTGCTCGGTCACCGCGACCCCGGGGTACTTGTCCCGCCACGGTTGCAGCAACCCCGTCAGCCTGGCCCTGACCTGCGCGCCCAGTTGGACGTTGAGCTCGGGGTCCAGGCCGCCGCCGTAGCCGTAGTAGTACGGCGGCAGACTCCACCCGTGGACCACGCGCAGGTCGGCCAGGCGTCGGGCTGCGGACTCGAACGCGAACTCGATCACGGCGCCATGGGGGCTGTGCAGATCCAGGCCGAGTACCACATCGCGGTACGGCGTGGCCGTGGAGGCGGTCCCGGAGCTGTCCAGCACGTCTGCGTCCTCGCCGCTTTCACCGGCCCGGACGAGGACGACGGGCCGCTGGCTGCGGGCTACGACGGCGAGTGCGACCGAGCCGACCAGGAATCCGGTGACGCTGCCCAGCCCGCGGGACCCGAGCACCAGCAGCTCGGCGTCTTCAGCGGCGGCCAGCAGCGCGGGCACGGGCTGTTCGGCGATCTGGTCGGTGGTGATCCGCAGGTCCGGGTGACGCTGCGCGAGCCGGGCCTCGGCCTCGCGGGGTATGCGCTCGGCCCATTCACGCTGCGGGTCGGTTCCAGCGGGCGGCAGGGTCACCCCCACCAGCGGTGTGTAGGCGTAAGGCTGCCACTGCCAGGCGTGCAGCATGCGTAGGGGAAGGTCGCGGAGCAGGGCTTCACGTGCGGCCCAGTCGGCGGCGGCGAGGCTCGCCGGGGAGCCGTCGATGCCGACGGTGACGGTGCGGGGCATGGGTGGTCCTCCTTCGTGGATGCACCTTCAGTCTTCGAGCGGCATGTGCGCGTCAGCAGGGGCCGCTGGTCCCTGACCGGGACCGATGGTCCCCAGGCAGCAGCAGCGGGGCACCACCGCGCAGTTGCGGTGGCGCCCCGGTTCGCCTGCCGGCATGTTCAGAGCAGCCAGCGGTTGCGGTCGACGAACGGCAGCTTCGCCCACGCCCTGCCCAGGCCCCATGTGGCACCGGCGCCCGCGGCCGCGAGGGCGATCAGGACGACGGCGTAGATGAGGTGGTAGTCGGCGAAGGGGTTGGTGGACATGCTCGGCGAACCGTCCGACAGGTGCTTGGCGGGGGGCCACTCGGCGATCCACATCAGCGCCATCATGGCGGTGCCGGCGACCGCGGCGAGCCGCAGGCCGATGCCCGCGATCAGGGCGAGGCCGATACCGAGCAGGCCGAGCATGAACAGCCAGTCGGCCCAGGTGGCTCCGGCCCACTCGTGGAACATGGACTCCATCGGGCCCACCGCGACACCACTGAGGAAACCCTTGGTCGGCGAGCCGCCGTCGATCCAGCCCTTGCCGGACTGCGTGGCGTAGCCGAAGCCGAACGTCTTGTCGAGGAAGGCCCACAGGAAGACGAACCCGGTCAGCAGGCGCAGGCCGGCGAAGACGTACGAGCCCACCGCCGCGGCGGACGCGGTCGCGGCTTCGCCGGGCACGGAAGCGGAGCGGCTCCTGCGCAGCGACGGGAAGTGGAACCCCGTGTGCCGTTGGGGGTGTTCGTGGACTGCCATGGTGTCATCCCCTCCAGGGGTGATTGCGCGGAGTCTGGTTGGCTCTCGTTGCGCTTTCAATGTCCCGCTTCGGCGAGAGAGGTTGGAGGGTCCGTGGGGCCCGCGTGACGGGGCCGAACGTCCTTGCCGTGCGGGCCCGTTCAGCCGCTCCAGGTCCAGTCCGCGACCTCCGGCAGGTCGGTGCCGTGCGCACGGATCCAGTCGTGGTGACGGAACCGTGCGTCTTCCATCAACTGCCGCACGCCTGCGGCCCGCACGGCCAGTCCGGGGACGCGGTCGATGACGTCCATGACCAGCCGGTAGCGGTCGAGGTCGTTGCGGACGACCATGTCGAAGGGCGTCGTGGTGGTGCCGATCTCCTTGTAGCCGCGCACATGCAGGTTCTTGTGGCCGGTGCGGCGGTAGGCCAGGCGGTGGATCAGCCACGGATAGCCGTGGTAGGCGAAGATGACCGGCTTGTCGCGGGTGAAGAGCGCGTCGTACTCCGCGTCCGGCATGCCGTGCGGGTGCTCCGCCTCGGGCATCAGCCGCGCCAGGTCGACGACGTTGACGACCCGGACCGCGAGATCCGGCAGGTGCCGGCGCAACAACTGGGCGGCCGCCAGGACCTCTTGGGTGGGTACGTCTCCTGCCGCCGCGAGCACCACGTCGGGCTCGCCCGTTCCCTCCTCGGTCCCGGCCCACTCCCAGATACCGGCGCCTCGTGCGCAGTGGACCTTCGCCTGGTCCATGGTGAGCCAGTCGAAGCAGGGCTGTTTGCCGGCCACGATCACGTTGACGTAGTCGCGGCTGCGCAGGGCGTGGTCGGCGACGGAGAGCAGGGTGTTGGCGTCCGGCGGCAGGTAGACCCGTACGGCCTCAGGACTCTTGCTGAGGATGTGGTCGACGAAGCCGGGGTCCTGGTGGGAGAAGCCGTTGTGGTCCTGGCGCCAGACGTGCGAGGTGAGCAGGTAGTTGAGAGAGGCGATGGGGGCGCGCCAGGGCAGCCGCCGGGTCACCCGCAGCCATTTGATGTGCTGGTTGACCATCGAGTCGACGATGTGGACGAAGGCCTCGTAGCAGGAGAACAGTCCGTGTCGTCCCGTCAGGAGGTAGCCCTCCAGCCAGCCTTGGCAGGTGTGTTCGGAGAGAATCTCCATCACCCGGCCGTGCCGGTCGAGGTGCTCGTCCACGTCAAGGGTCTCGGCCTGCCAGGCCTTGCCGCTGGCGCCGTAGACCGCGTTGAGGCGGTTGGAGGCCGTCTCGTCGGGGCCGACGAGACGGAAGTCACGCCGCTCGCCTGTCCTGCGCATGACGTACTCCACCAGGTCGCCGAGCACGCGGGTGGGCTCGTGCATCGTCGCGCCCGGCTTGTCGACGGCGACGGCGTAGCGCTCCAGCGGGGGCAGGGGCAACTCGCGCATCAGCAGCCCGCCGTTGGCGTGCGGTGTGGCGCCCAGCCTGTGCGCGCCGTCGGGAACGCAGGCCAGCACCTGGGGGCTGGGGTGTCCTCGTTCGTCGAAGAGTTCCTCGGGGCGGTAGGAGCGCAGCCAGTTCTCCAGCTCGCGCAGGTGCTGCGCGTTGTCCCGTACGGCGGCCAGCGGGACCTGGTGGGCACGCCAAGTGCCCTCCACGGGCAGGCCGTCGACCTCGGCCGGACCGGTCCAACCCTTCGGGGTGCGCAGCACGATCACCGGCCACGCGGGGCGTTGGGTCGCCCCGTCCTCGCGTGCGGCCCGCTGGAACGCGGCGATGCGGTCCAGTGCGTCGTCCATGGCGGCGGCCATGGCCCGGTGCACGGTCATCGGGTCATCGCCGGTGACGTGGATCGGGTCGTGGCCGTATCCCTCGAGAAGCGCGTCGAGTTCGGGCTCGGGAAGCCGGGCCAGCACGGCCGGGTTGGCGATCTTGTAACCGTTGAGGTGCAGGATCGGCAGAACCGCGCCGTCGTGGACCGGGTCGAGGAACTTGTTGGAGTGCCAGGAGGCGGCCAGCGGCCCGGTCTCCGCCTCGCCGTCGCCGATCACACAGGCGACGAGCAGGTCCGGGTTGTCGAAGGCGGCGCCGTAGGCGTGCGAAAGGGAGTAGCCGAGCTCGCCGCCCTCGTGGATGGAGCCGGGCGTCTCGGGCGCGACGTGGCTCGGAACCCCGCCGGGGAACGAGAACTGCCGGAACAGCCTGGCCATGCCGTCCGCATCCTGGCTCACGTCCGGATACGTCTCCGAGTAGGTGCCCTCCAGCCAGGAGTTGGCGAGCACCGCCGGTCCGCCGTGGCCGGGTCCCCAGATGCACAGCGCATCTTGCCCCCGGGCTTTGATGACACGGTTGAGGTGGGTGTGGACGAGGTTCAAGCCGGGTGAGGTGCCCCAGTGACCGAGCAGCCGCGGCTTGACGTGTTCCGGGCACAGCGGCTCGGTGAGGAGCGGGTTGGACATGAGGTAGATCTGGCCCACTGCCAGGTAGTTCGCGGCACGCCAGTGGGCGTCGAGGGCGTTCAGCTCCTCGTCCGTGATGTCGGTCGGCGTCTGCTGCGCGACGTCGGGCATGGTCGGGTTCCCTCCGGGCCGGGATCGGTTTGCCGCTTTTCGCGGGTTCTCTTCACCGTGCGGCAGCCGCAGGGCGCGGCGACAGGGCCGGTCGGGCCAACAATGTCCTCCGCTCAGCCGTGGCCGGGGACGATCACGACAGGGCAGTGGGAGCGATGCAGCAGAGTGTGAGCGACCGGGCCCGGGTGCCCGGCCAAGCGGCGCGGGTGGCGGTGGGCGCCGATCACCACGACTTCGGCCTCACGGGTGGCCCCCGACAGGGCATGCGCCGCACCGGAGCGGACGGCGCGGGTCTCCACGGCGATCCGGGGGTACCGCTCCCGCAGCGCGGACACGGCGAAGCGCGGTACCGCCTCCTCGGTCCTGCCGAGTCGGACCGCCTCGTCGGGCACTCGGACCAAAGGCGCCGGGGCCGGCAGTTCGGGACTCAGATGCCGATAGGTCCAGGCGTGCAGAACAAGCAGCCGGACGCCACGGCGTTCCGCCTCCGCGAGGCCGTATGCGGCGGCGTCGGCATCGTGGTCGCTGTCCACACCGAGCAGCACGTCACCCGGTTTCGCGGGCCGGCGGTCGCCGCGTACGACGAGCAGCGGACCGGGTGTGCGTGCGGCCAGCCGCAGGTTCACCGAGAACAGCCGACCGGCCACGCCGCCGAGTCCGCGGGTGCCCGTCACGGTGAGAGCCTGTTTCTGAACCCCCGTCGTCCGCACGGAGCGCGGGCGCAGCGGCGTTCGGTGCGGACGGCGGGGGTTCAGAAACAGGCTCCGAGCAGCGCGTCCCGGCCATGGTGCGTCAGCGCCTCCACCGGGCCACCCTCGAAGGCGGAGGCGGTGACCGGCAGGCCGGGGTGGCGGTCCCGCAGTCGTGAGGCGGCGTACGCCAGAACCGGTGCGGCCGCGTCGCGGTCGGACACGGCGTACACGACGTCCAGCACGGCGGCGCGTGACTCCGCCTCCTGCGGCGCGATCAAGTGCCCGTACGGCGGGCTGCGAGCCATCCATTCCGACGACCACACGGGCAGTGGTCATTGCCGTTCCCTCCCCTGATGTGTGATGCACAGCGATGTGAGGCACGTATGGGTCAGAGCGCTCTCAGCCCGTGCTCCCGGAACTGCTCGCGCACCCGCTCGGTGAGGCCGGGATCCGGTACGGGGGTGTCGCGCAGCGGGAACGGGATCCCCAGGGCGTCGTACTTGTGAGCGCCGAGCTTGTGGAACGGCAGGACATCCACTCGGTCGACGTTGCCGAGCCCGGCCACGAATCCCGCCAGCCCGTCCACGGCTTCCGGGTCGTCGGTCCAGCCGGGAACGAGGACGTAGCGGATCCATACGGGCACGCCGAGGCGGTCGAGGCGGGTGGCGAAACCGAGCGTGGGGGCGAGCTCGCCGCCGGTCAGCTTCCGGTAGGTTCCGATGTCGAAGGACTTGATGTCCAAAAGCACCAGGTCGGTCTCGGCGAGGAGTTCGTCGGAGGCGCGGGCACCGAGGAAGCCGGATGTGTCGAGGGCCGTGTGCAGTCCGGTCTGCTTGCAGCGACGCAGGACCTCGCCGGAGAACGCGGGCTGGAGAAGCGGTTCCCCGCCCGTGATCGTCACCCCTCCCCCGGCGGTCGTGACGAAGGCCCGGTACTTGTCGATCTCCGCCATCACCTCGTCGACGGTGGCCTCCTTGCCGTCCCGCATGTGCCAGGTGTCGGGGTTGGCGCAGTACAGGCAGCGCAGCGGGCAGCCACTCACGAAGAAGACGAACCGGGTCCCGGGACCGTCCACGCCGGTGGACAGGTCCCAGGAGTGGATCCGGCCGGTGGTCCTCATCGGGACTCGTGGAAGGTGCGGCTGATCACGTCGAGCTGCTGCTCGCGCGTCAGGCGGACGAAGTTGACGGCGTATCCGGACACCCGGACCGTCAGCTCCGGGTATTGCTCAGGGTGTTCCATGGCGTCTTCCAGCTTCGCCCGGTTCAGTACATTGACGTTCATGTGGAAGCCGTCGGCGGCCATGTACGCGTCGAGGATGCCGACCAAGTGGTCCGCACGCTCGGCCGGGTCATGCCCGAGCCCCTCGGGAGTGATCGTCGTGGTCAGCGAGATGCCGTCACGGGCCTGTTCGTACGGCAGCTTGGCGACCGAGAGGGCGGAGGCGACCACGCCGTGCCGGTCGCGGCCGTTCATCGGGTTGGCACCGGGAGCGAAGGGCTGTCCAGCGCGGCGCCCGTCCGGAGTGTTCCCGGTGTGCTTGCCGTACACGACGTTGGAGGTGATCGTCAGCACCGACTGGGTGTGCTCGGCGTCCCGGTACGTGGGGTGGCGGCGCACCTTGGCCATGAAGGACGTCACCAGGTCGGTGGCGATGGCGTCGGCGCGGTCGTCGTTGTTGCCGTATGCCGGGTAGTCGCCCTCGATCTCGTAGTCGACGGCGAGCCCGGTGTCGTCCCGGATGACCTTCACGCGCGCGTACTTGACCGCGCAGAGGCTGTCCACGGCGACCGACAGGCCGGCGATGCCGCACGCCATGAAGCGGTGCACGGGGTGGTCGTGCAGGGCCATCTCGATGCGCTCGTAGGCGTACTTGTCGTGCATGTAGTGGATGACGTTGAGCGTGTTGACGTATGTGGCCGCGAGCCAGTCGAGCATGTGGTCGTACGCCGCCCGCAGATGCTCGTAGTCCAGGTACTCGCGGGTCAGCGCGGGCGCCTCCGGTGCGATCTGCTCGCCGGACATCTCGTCCCGGCCGCCGTTGATCGCGTACAGCAGCGCCTTGGCCAGGTTGACCCGCGCCCCGAAGAACTGCATCTGCTTGCCCACGGCCATCGCCGACACACAGCAGGCGATCGCGGTGTCGTCGCCGGTGCGCGGGCGCATCAGCTCGTCGGACTCGTACTGGATGGCGCTGGTGTCGATGGAGACCTGCGCGCAGAACCGTTTGAAGCCCTCGGGAAGGCGCGGCGACCACAACACGGTGAGGTTGGGTTCGGGGGCCGGGCCCAGGTTGTACAGGGTCTGCAGGAAGCGGAAGGACGTGCGGGTGACCAGCGGCCGGCCGTCCGCGCCGATGCCGCCTATGGACTCCGTCACCCAGGTCGGGTCGCCGGAGAAGAGGGCGTCGTACTCGGGAGAGCGCAGGAACCGTACGATCCGCAGCTTGATGACGAAGTCATCGATCAGCTCCTGGGCGCGGACCTCGTCGATGACGCCCTCGTCCAGGTCCCGCTGGAGGTACACGTCCAGGAACGTGGAGGTGCGGCCCAGGGACATCGCCGCACCGTTCTGCTCCTTCACCGCGGCCAGAAAGCCGAGGTAGAGCCACTGCACCGCCTCGTGGGCGGTCGCGGCGGGACGGGTGACGTCGCAGCCGTAGGAGGCAGCCATCTCGGCGAGCTCCCCGAGCGCGCGGAGCTGCTCGGCCAGTTCTTCGCGGTCGCGGATGACGTCCGACGATGAGGGCTGCGCGTCCAGCAGGGCCTTCTCGGCGCGCTTGGCCTCGGTCAGCCGGTCGGTGCCGTACAGCGCGACGCGCCGGTAGTCGCCGATGATCCGGCCGCGGCCGTAGGCGTCCGGCAGCCCGGTGATGATTCCCGCCTTGCGTGCGGCACGCATCTGCGATGTGTACGCGTCGAAAACGCCGTCGTTGTGGGTCTTGCGATAGCTGCCGAAGACGCGCGTGACGAACGGTGCCGGCTCGTAGCCGTACGCTTTCAGACCGCTCTCGACCATGCGCAGACCCCCGTTGGGCATGATCGCCCGCTTCAGCGGGGCGTCGGTCTGCAGACCCACGACCAGCTCGCGGCCCCGGTCGATGTAGCCGGGTGCGTGCGAGGTGATCGTCGACGGGGTTGCGACGTCCACGTCGAGGATGCCGCGCCGCCGCTCCTCGGGGAACAGGGCGCTGACCTTGTCCCAGACGGTACGAGTACGTTCGGTCGGGCCGGTCAGGAAGGCGGCGTCGCCTTCGTACGGCGTGTAGTTGGCCTGGATGAAGTCGCGTACATCGATCGCGTCGCGCCAGCGCCCGCCCGTGAAGCCGCGCCACGCGGACGCGGATCCCTGCGCTTCCTCCGCTCCGTGCCGGGCCACCGTCGTCATCATTGCCTCCGCATGCGCCGGACGACGCGTCCGTGATTTCGCTCGGACGCCTTCACTTTCGATGCTGGTCCTGAACGCCGGCCGAGGGCAGGGCCGTCGGGAGCCCGGCAGCGCGCCGTACGGCCCCGGCAGAGGGACCATTGGTCCCTGCCGCCTCGGTACGGAGTGGGTTGGTGGGGGGGGTCCCTCAAGCCCGGATACCGGCGCGGTACAGATGGAGCGGCTTCCGACGACGCCGAGCGCGCAGGTGGCCGACCCCTGACCACCCTCGGCGCGATACCAACCACCGGTCCACTCCGACGCCGTCTACCGGGCTTCCTTTGCACTGGTGACCATGACCGGCTGTCAGGATGTCAACGCACCGCCCGCCCCGTCGCCGAGGGCCGCTTCGCCAGCCGGCCCAGAGCGGTCACACTGGCACAGTCGCCGGCCGAGTCGCCCGCGCGCCGCGCCGCATGATCAACCGATCTCCAGGACGTCCCGGACAGAGCGGCGAGGGGTGACCGGGCCCTGCGGACCGTAGCCCAGTCGCAGCACCATCTGGACGTAGCCCATGCCGCTGAGGGGATCGCGGGTCAGCTCGCGCAGGTCGGAGCGCTCCAGCGAGTGGGAACTCAGGGCGGTGGCCAGGTCTGCCAGGGTCGCTTCGAGCAGGACGCGTTCCAGGGCCTGGCCCGCGCACAGCCAGTCGGCCCGCCGGTCGTCGCGCGTGCCCAGCAGCGCCAGGTGCGGCGTGTGCTCGAAGGCGGTGGTGCCGCGGTCGGCCACCGGCCTGCGCCCGGCGAAGTCGCGCCAGGCCGCCGTGCCCTCGCTCGGACGTGGCCCGAAGGCGTACTCGGGAACGCCGTCGACAGCGCTGTCCGCCTCCGCTCCGAGACGGGTCCAGCGCTCCAACTCCTCCCGGCCCGCAGGTTCCAGGCTGTCGCGGCTCTCCGCGTCGCGCACCAGCTTCAGCAGGAAATCGGCGTGCCAGGAGTCGACGAACACGAGCTCTGCCCCCTCTTCCGCGGCCGCCTCGCGCAGCACCTGCCGCACCGGCTCGGGTACGTCCTTCTCGGAGAAGGGGTTGCGGCTGGTGTGCCGTCGTCCGATCGCCGGATACAGCCGGCCCATGTCGTGCTCCGGTGCTGTGTGCGAGGACCCTGGATCCAGGCCGACGACGGCCAGAAGCTGCGGATCCGTGGGGTCGGGCAGCACCCGGACCTGGGCACCGAGACCGGCGTGGGCGGCGGCCACGCGAAGGTTGAACAGGGCCGCTCCGCAGCCGATGTGCAAGGCCCGGTGGCGGGGATCCGTGCGGGGCAAGGCACGCGTGGGGTCGGCCCGCAGGTGCAACAGGTGCTCGCCGGTCAGATAGCGGAAGGACCAGGGCTGCGCGTTGTGCATTGAGGGGGCCCGAACCGCGTCACCGACCAGGGCGGTCACATCCTGGAGACCAGGCGGTTTGGACTTCCGCTCGGACATCACAGCCTCCTTCTGACGCACAGGCCACGTGCAGCCTTTTCACTAACCACGGTGCACCACGGCAGGGCCGACGTCACCCCCGACCCACTGCCGGGGCCCGGGAGGTGCCCTGACGGGCGGGTTCGCGTAGTGGGGCCCGACCGGCCCATGCGGGATGGGCCCGTGTGGCGGACCGTGGAGAGTGAGGAAGTACGTCAAAGGAGGCGGGACCCATGCGGCATCGCACCGTAGGCGAGCTGATGACGACGGATGTCGTGAGCGTGCGACGCGACGCGCCTTTCTCGGACATCGCCAAGCTGCTCGCCGAGCACGGGATCACGGCGGTTCCGGTGGTGGACGACAACGATCGGCCCGTGGGCGTGGTGTCGGAGGCCGACCTGCTCCGCAAAGAGGCCGGCCGGGCCGACACCTCCGGGCTCCTGCCCACACACCCGCAGTCCGCCGTAGGGGACAAGTCGGAGGCGACCACGGCCGAGGGCCTGATGACCAGCCCGGCCGTCACCGCTCGCCCGGAGTGGACGGTGGTCGAGGCGGCCCGTGCCATGGAGCGGGGCGGGGTCAAGCGGCTGCCGGTGGTGGACGGCTCTGGCCGGTTGATCGGTGTGATCAGCCGTGCCGACCTGCTGCGGGTCTTCCTGCGGGGGGACCGCGCCATCCGTGAGGAGATCACCGGGGACGTGCTGATCCGGACGCTGGGCATCCCGCCCGACACCGTGACCGCGCACGTCGTCGACAGCCGGGTCACCCTGCGCGGCACCGTCGAGCGAAGGAGCACCATTGCCGTGGCCGTACGGCTGTGCCGCGCCGTCGACGGCGTGGTCGACGTCACCGAGGAGTTGGAGTACCGGGTCGACGACCTCGGCAGCCCGACTTCGGACACCGGTGCGTCACGCCGTGACCAGCCGTCGCCCTGAGTGACGAGCGCACCTGCCGCATCACAGGGACCCGCGGACTGTCAATGGGACCGATCGGCCCTTCCGTGCACCCCGACAACGGGTTTTTCTTACCTCATGAACGAGATCCGGATCCGGTCCGCCCCCGATCTGTGCGAACACGTCGTCGGCGGTACGACGGTCGTGGAACTCGGCGGTGAGATCGACATCCTCACCGCACCCCGCATCTCGGCGCGTCTCGACGCACTCACCGCCGGCCCTCACCCCCGGCTGGTGCTGGACCTGCGCTCCGTCACCTTCATCGACTGCAGCGGTCTGACGATCCTGTGCCGGACGCGCAAACGCGTCCTCGACCGTTGCGGACGACTACGGCTGGTCGTCAACAGCCCGCAGGTCCTGCGGATCCTGCGCTGCACCGGCCTCGGCCACGCCTTCGACGTATCACCGCGCCTGCCCGGGGACCTGCTCCGGGCAGACGGCACCGACAACTCCCCCGAGGCCGGGAAGAACCGCAGCGTGCCGGTGTAGGGGCACGAGAGACCCCTGCTCGGTGGCCGGCACGACAGGCCCGGTGAGCAAAGCACGCATCGCTGCGCGGTGCCGTCGCACCCCGGGTTCAGCGCACGCGGCCGCTCTACCGTTCCGGCAGGCCGGAGTCGAGCACCTGGTCCACGGCCCGTCGAGGAGTCGCGGCCCCTTCCGGACCGTACCCGAGCCTGATCAGCATCAGGACATGCCCGGCGAAGCCCACCGGCCCGCTCAGGGTCCGCCTCAGGTCCGGCCATTCCACCGCTTGGTGCAGCAGTGAGGTGCGTACTCCGTGAGCCGTGGCGACCAGCAGTACGTGCTGCAGCGCCTGTCCTGCCCGTAGCCAATCGGCTCGGCGGTCGTGCTGGGTGCTGAGTACCGCGACCACCGGCTCGGCCTCGAAAGGCTGGGCGGCGAGCCGTTCGGGATGACGCTCGGCGGTGAAGTCCCGCAGCGGGACTCGTTCGCGGGTGTCCTGCGGCCCAAGCGCGCTCTCCGGCAGTCCGATGTCGGCCTGCCCGTCGGCGTCGTGACGGATCCAGCGGCGGCTCTCGTCACGGCGGTCGGCGTCGTCCCGGTTGCGCCGCTCGGCCTCGGCGGTCAGGCGCAGCAGCCGGGCCGTGTCCTCCGGCTCGGGGAAGGTGAGCCGGGCACCCTCCATGTGGGCGGCCTCGGTCAGTTCGGAGCGCACGTGCGACGGCAGCGGCCTCCCGGAGAACGGGAGCCGGCTGCTGTGCCTGCGCCGGATGGCCGCGTAGAGGTCGGTACGGTGGCCGGTTGCCGGGCGGGCCGTGGGGGCGGCGAGGCGGACGGTGGCGAGGAGTTCGGGGTCCTGCGGCACAGGCAGCAGGCGGGTGACCGGGTACCAGCCGAAATGGGCGACCGCGACACGGAGGTTGAGCACCGCCGCGCCAACCGACAGATGCAGGGCACGGCCCGTGGGATCCACGTGGCGCAGGCCTCGCTCGGGAGCCGCGCGGACCTGGAACGTGACGGCCTCGGGGTCCAATCGATAGCGCCACGGCTGCGTATTGAAGATCGAGGGCGCGGCGACCGCGGCTGCGATGCAGGCTTCCAAGGTCGAGGCGTCGAGAGTCGTCGACCGCATGGTGTTCTCCTCCCCGCGGTGACTCGGAGCGGGTGGTGCTCTCCTGAAGAGCCTGAGGCACTCGGAGCGCCGAGGAGAGGGGCCGATGGTCCCCAGCCGGGCGCCGGACGGACCGGAGTCGGCCTCCCGGCGCCCGCCGCCGTGCCACAACCAAGGCCGAACGGCCCCCAGCACACGCCAAGACGCCCCCGAAGGACCCCACGACGCCCCCTGTTCGGCCCCTGCCGCGGCGCGTTTCCCAGATGTCACCTTCCTGTCCGAGACGACGACGAGGAGGTGCAGTCCGATGCGTGAAGAGCGGCGCACGAAACGAACGAAGGCCACGAGGCATCTGCTGTGGCGGTGGCGGAGCAACCCGCTGCGGCGGCACGACGACATCGTCGAGGCCTGGACCGTGCTGGCCGTGTGGACGGTCATCGCGCTGGGCGGCACGCTCGTCGGCGTGCTGACCGCCGAGGCCGCCGACGACTCCTTCGCACAGCAACGCGACGAACGCCGCGCCGTACAGGCGGTGCTCGTGGACAGTACGACGGACGCCGCGCTCACCGGCAGGGGAACCATGAGCGACCGGGTCCGGGCGAAGGTCCGCTGGACGACGTCGGACGGCTCCGCGCACACGGGCCAGACCCTGGTGGACACCGGACTCAAGGCCGGATCGAATGTCGTGGTCTGGCTGGATGACGGGGGGCAACTGACGCCACAGCCACAGTCCGCCACCGAGGCTGCGGTGGAGGCGACGGTCCTGGGCACCGGCGCCGCTGTCACGCTCGGCGGACTGACGTTCGGCGCCGGACGCGTCATGCGGTGGCGGCTCGACCAGCGGCGATACGACCAGTGGGGCAGGGAATGGGAGCAGACCGGACCGCAGTGGCGCCGCAAGACCATGTGATCCATCGCAGGACAGCGGGAATCGGGGCCGGTTGGCCGAGCAGTGGACCGACCGGCCCTGGCGGCTGCCGGCACGGTCGGCGGAAGCTGGAAGGAGCGGGGGAACCGGAGGAAGACGCCTCAGCAGTCGGGAGAGCGTAATGACTGGAATGATCGAACGGTGGCCGGGCTGGCCGCCGCTGCCGGACCTGTTCGGCTGGATCGAGAGCGGTGTCCCGGGCCTGCACCAGACGCCCGGAGTGCACGGCATCCGTGTCGAGGAGCACCTCGCGGACGGCAAGTACGTCCTGCGTGCCGAACTCCCTGGCATCGACCCGGCCAAGGATGTCGAGATCACCGTGACGGAGGGGGTTTTGACACTGCGGGCGGAGCGTTCCCCGGAGAAGACCGAGAAGCATCACACAGAGTTCCGCTACGGCACCTTCGCCCGTGCCGTCCGGCTGCCGGCCGGGGCCCGCGGCGAGGACGCGACCGCGGAGTACAAGGACGGTGTACTGACCATCACGGTCCCGGTTCCCGAGACGAAGACGGGTACCCGGACCATCCCCGTGCGGCACGGCTGAATTCCCGCTCTGCCGTGTCGCCGGGCCCGGGCGTCCGCGAGGGCAGGCCGGACGCCCGGGCCCGTCACTTCGGCCCATGGACGCCGCAACGTCCGGCGCGAACTGACGCACTGTCAGGCAGGGAGATACGCGAGAGGCGGTGCTCGACATGGATCTGCCCCTGCTGGGTTCAGTGAGCCTGGCCCTGGCGGCCCGGGCGCCCTGCCGGGACGGCGCCCACGGGCGCCTCGTCCTCGGCGTGGGCGACGCCGTGGGTTCGTCCGCCGCTGCCGGTTTCGCGTTCCGGGAGGCCGAGGTGCGCGGCAGTGTGCTGGAGGCGGTACGCGCTTGGCGGTACCCCGCGCACGAGTTGGTCGACCACCCCTTGGCGGCCGGCGAATCCGCCCGGTACCACCGGCAGCAGGCGACAGAGCTGCTGGAGGACGCGCTGCGCGTCCCGGCGCGGGAACACGGGGACGTCGACGTGCGCCGTACCGTCGTGGAAGGGCCCGCGCGCAGGGTGCTCCTCGACCGTTCGTCCGGGGCCGACCTGCTGGTGTTGGGAGCCCGACGCCGCCACGGACACGCCGGCCTCCAGCTCGGCCGTGTCAGTCACGCAGTACTCCACGCCGACTGCCCCGTAGCCGTCGTACCGCAACACGGGTGACCCCCGCACCGCCCGAGGTCCGCGCTCCGCCGAACGGGAAGGACTGCCTTGTGACCGGGATCTCCGCACGTCTCAGGGATGTAGAGGCCGTGGTCCTCGACACGGACGGGGTCATCACCGACTCCGCACGGGCCCACGCCGCGGCCTGGAAATCGGCCTTCGACACCTTCCTGCGCGACCATCCGCCCACCGATCCCGCTCAGCGGCGGCCGTTCGACGCCCACGAGGACTATCTGCGATATGTCGACGGCAAGTCCCGGCTGGACGGAGCGGCTTCCTTTCTCACCTCTCGCGGGCTGCGCCTGTCCGACGCCACGGTGGCGGAGGTGGCCGCCGACAAGGAAAGGCTGTTCGTCGAGCGGATGCGCACGGGAGCCATTCCCGCTTACCCGGGAACCGTACGCCTGCTGCACACCCTGCGCGCGCGGGGCGTGCGCCTCGCCGCAGCCTCGGCGTCCCGGCACGCCCGCGAACTCCTCCTGCGCACCGAGGTGTTGCCCCTGTTCGACGCGCTCGTCGACGGTGGCGAGGCGGCCCGGATGAACCTGCCGGGCAAACCCGACCCGGCCCTCTTCCTCGAAGCCGCCCGCCGGCTCGGCAGTCCGCCGGAGCGCACCGCGGTGGTCGAGGACGCCCTGGCCGGGGTCGAGGCGGGCAGGCGCGGCGGCTTCGGCCTCGTCATCGGCGTCGACCGCACCGACGACCACTCCACGGGCGTGTGGCTGCGACGTCACGGCGCCGACATCGTCGTAGCCGATCTGGCCGAACTGCTCACCGAAGGAGCGCGCGCGTGACGGACTGGACCTGGGAGTACGAGGGCTACGACCCCGCGCAGGAAAGCCTGCGCGAGTCCCTGTGCACATTGGGCAACGGCCGCTTCGCCACCCGCGGAGCCGCCCCCGAGTGCGAGGCGGACGGCATCCACTACCCGGGCACCTACGCCGCCGGCTGCTACAACCGGCTCACCTCGGACGTGGCCGGACGCCAGGTCGAGAACGAGGACATGGTCAACCTGCCCAACTGGCTGCCCCTGCGCTTCCGCATCCACGGCGACGACGGCACCGGCCAGTGGCTCACACCGGAGACGGCCACCGTCCTGGAGCACTGGCTCAGCCTTCGCCTGAGCTCCGCTCTGCTGGAGCGCCACACGCGGTACCAGGACCGCAGCGGCCGTCGGATCACCGTGCGGCAAGAGCGCCTCGTCCATATGGCGGATCCCCACCTGGCCGTGCTCCGCTCGGAGTTGACCGCGGAGAACTGGGCGGGCGAACTGGAGGTCGAGGCGGCCCTCGACGGAGCCGTCACCAACAGCGGCGTGGCACGCTACCGCCGGTTGAACGGGCGTCACCTCACCCACGTCCACACCGGCACTGCCGCCCCGGACACGGTCTGGCTGCGCTGCCGCACCAGCACCTCCGACATCCGCGTCGGCCTGGCGGCCCGCACCTCCACGTCCGACGGGCAGCAGCCGCAACCCCACCTCGAAGAGCGCCGCGCCGCCCAGCGGTTCCGGCTGCCCCTCACGCCCGGACGAACGGTCACCGTCGACAAGGTCGTCGCCCTGCACACGTCCCGCGACCCCGCGATCAGTGACCCGCTCCAGGCGGCCGTCGACCGCGTGAGCGACGCGCCCGGCTTCGACGAGCTGCTGGAGACCCACCTCACCGCCTGGGACCAACTGTGGCGCAGGGCCGCGCTGGAGGTCCCGGGCGAGGCAGGCCGCATCCTGCGGCTGCACCTCTTCCATGTGCTGCAGACCCTTTCGCCGCACACGGCCGACCTCGACGTGGGCGTACCGGCGCGCGGTCTGCACGGTGAGGCCTACCGGGGGCACGTCTTCTGGGACGAGCTGTTCGTCCTGCCCTATCTCAACCTGCACTTCCCCGAGGTCTCGCGCGCTCTGCTGACCTACCGCCACCGACGGCTCGAACGGGCCCGCTCCGCCGCCCGGAAGTCCGGGCGGGCCGGGGCGATGTACCCGTGGCAGAGCGGCAGCGACGGCCGCGAAGAGACGCAGGAACTGCACCTCAACCCACGTTCCGGGCGCTGGCTGCCGGACCACTCACGCCTGCAGCACCATGTCGGTTCGGCCATCGCCCACAATGTCTGGCAGTACTGCGAGGCCAGCGGCGACACGGAGTTCCTGCACACCAAGGGCGCCGAGATGCTGCTGGAGATCGCCCGGTTCTGGGCGGAGACGGCGACGTATGACGAATCCATGCGCCGCTATCGCATCCGGGGTGTCGTCGGCCCCGACGAGTACCACGACGGCTATCCCGACACCTACCGGCCCGGCCTGGACGACAACGCGTACACGAACGTCACCGCCGCCTGGGTGCTCGCACGGGCCATCGACCTGATGACGACCCTCCCTGAGCCGCGCCGCCGGGAACTGACCGAGCGCACCGGATTCGACAGCGGGGAACTGGAGTTGTGGGAGGACGTGTCCCGCTCGCTGTACGTGCCCTTCCACGACGGGGTCATCAGCCAGTTCGACGGGTACGGCGAACTCGCCGAGCTCGACTGGGAGGCGTATGCGAAGAGGTACCGGGACATCCGTCGGCTGGACCGGATCCTGGAGGCAGAGGGCGACACGGTCAACCGCTACAAGGCGTCCAAACAGGCCGACGTGCTCATGCTCGGCTACCTCTTTCCGCCCGCGACCCTGCACGCGCTCTTCGCCCGGCTCGGCCACACCCTGGACGACGACGCCTGGGGCCGCACGGTCGACTACTACCTGGCCCGCACCAGCCATGGCTCCACGCTCAGCGGACTTGTGCACGGGTGGGTGCTGGCCCGGGTGCGGCGGGCCGAGGCGTGGACCTTCGTCCAGGAGGCTCTGGAGGGCGACATCGCCGACCTGCAGGGCGGCACCACGGGCGAGGGCATCCACCTGGGCGCGATGGCCGGCACCCTCGACGTCGTGCAGCGCGGGCTCACGGGCCTGGAGACCCGGGGCGGCGCCTTGTGGCTCGACCCGGTTCCCATGCCGGAACTCGCCGAGTACGGCTTCGCCCTGCGCTACCGCGGGCACTGGGGCGTACGGCTGCGCATCCGCCCCGGGCAGCTCCACGTCGACGTCCCGGCCTCCGACCGCTCCCCCATCACCATCGAACTGCCCGACCGTGCCGTGTCCGTCGCGCCGGGAGAGTCGTGCGAGCTGAGGCCGGCGGACTGAACCGGCCCTCGTGACGGCGCACCTGTGCGGCACGACCGCCACCGGCAGCCGACGTGATGAATCGCCGCGCGGGTGACGGGACTGGTACGTCGACCGAGCGGTCGCTCTTCAGGAACTCGGCGGCCGCAAACCAGCGAGGACGATGTCCACCGCGTCCTCGGCCCAGCCGATGCGCCCGCCGCGGCCGGCCATGTAGTCGGCGTAGTAAGGGCCGAGGAGCGCCGAGACTGCGGCCTCAAGGTCAGCGCCCGGGCGGATCTCCCCGCGGTCACGGGCCTGTTCGAGGATCTGCCGGAGCAGCGCACGCCGGGGCATGACCGTCCGCTCGCGCAGTAGGGCGAGGAGGTCGGGGGTGTGGGCTTCCTCCGCGAGGCAGGTTCCGATCAGGGCCATGCCGCGCACGCGTTCCACGGTGGCGGCGAAGTCCTGGAGAACCGCGATCAGGTCGGCCCTGGCGTCTCCACTCGGCGGCGTGGCATCGGCCATCCGTAGGGCTGCCAGCGCGGCCGTGAGCAAGTCCGCCTTCGTCTTCCAGCGCAGGTGGATGGTGGACTTGCTTACGCCCGCAGTGGTGGCCACCTGATTCAGGCTCATCCGGGTGTAGCCGTGCGAGGCCAGCAGTTCGAGGGCCGCCTGGAGGATCGCGGTGTCCTTCTCGGCGGATCGCGGCCGTCCCGCGCTCTTGATCTCCATGTCACCCATGCGGACAGGATAGGCCGCGAGTAAACATACCGAGTGGCCCGGTATGGATACTTCGGATGCCACGACGCCGGGGTCAGGCACCGCCGTGGGCGCCGGTGACGTGGAAGTTGAAGTCGGCGTGCCCAAGCCTGCCCCACAGCCGGAGCCAGATCGGCAGGAGCATCTCGGTGCCGCGGGCGGTCTCGATGCCTCCCAGGTCGAGCACGCTGCTCTCGGGCCAACCGAAGGAGAGCAGGAGCTCCGTGACAGCCTTCTTCGCACCGCTGTCATCACCTGAGACGAACACCGTGTGCTCACCGGCGACCCGCGCCGGGGCGACCATGACCTGGCTGCTCATGGTGTTGAGGGTCTTGACCACGTTCGCCTCCGGGAAGGCTCGCTGGATCTGCTCGCCCAGGCTGTCGGTGTTGACCGGGGTCAGCGTGGGCGGCAGACCGGCGGAGAAGTCGAGCGGGTTGGCGATGTCGATGAGCACCTTGCCCGCCAGGTTCGCCGCCCCTGCGGATTCCAGGGCCTGCAGGCTTCCGGCTCCCGCGGTCGTGTTCACCACCGTCTCCCCCCAGGAGGCCGCGTCGGCGAAGGACTCCAGACGGACCGCCTCGTGTGCGGCCAGCCACTGCGAGAACGGCGGGTTGCCGTAACCGTCGGGCTCGGTGCGGGACAGGGTGGCCTCGGGGTCGCGGGTGCCGATGACCACGTGATGGCCGACGGAGGCCAGCTTGGCGGCGATCGTCCGCCCTACGACGCCGGTGCCGAGGACTGCGTAGCGCATGAGAATGAGACCTTTCCAGGCGATTGCGACGCCGGGACTCGCGTGTCCCGCCACTTCCTAAAAACTAAACCGAGTGGTTCGGTATTTCAAGCTCCAGTGTCGCTCGGCGGTGGACTCAGGACCCTGGAAGACAAACCTGGCTCCCCTGCCGGGAACCGGCCCGCCGCCCGCGCCACACCGAGTGCACGGCATGAAAAGCCAGTTCGGCGAGGAGCACGCTGGACGCGGTGGCCAGGCAGACCGCCCCACCGACCTGCCGTCAGCGCAACGGTGCCGAAGACCGTTCGGGCCCAAGGCAGTTGGACGGCGGCAACCTGCACGGCGAGCACGCCCGCAAGGCACAGCCACAGGGTCCGATTGCGGAACTGGTGGCGGCCCAGAACGGAACCGTCGCCCGCGCGGGCGACCAGAGCGTTGAACAGTTGGAACAGGACGAACGTGGTGAACGCCATGGTCAACGCGGCATCCGCGCCCACCTGCGGGCGGGCCAGGGCCAGCAGGGTCACCGTGCCCGCGGCCATCACCGCCCCGGCCCGGGCGATGGCGGCCAGGCGGCGGGCCCCGAGGATGCGTTCGGCCGGGTCGCGCGGTGGCCGGCGCATCGCGTCGTCGCGGGCGGGGTCCACGGCCAGCGCCATGGCGGGCGCCCGTCCATGATGATGTTGATCCACAGGAGTTGGACCGCCGTGAGCGGGGCGGGCAGTCCGGCAAGGGACGCTCCCAGCAGGGTGAGGATCGCTCCGACGTTGGTGGCAAGCTGGAAGCGTACGAACTTGACGATGTTGTCGTAGATGCAGCGGCCCTCGTGGACCGCGCGCACGACGGTGGAGAAGTCGTCGTCGGTGAGAACCATGTCGGCGGCCTTCCTTCGCCACGTCCGTGCCGGTGACGCCCATGGCCACGCCGATGTGGGCGGCCCGCAGGGCGGCGGCGTCGTTGCCGCCGTCACCGGTCATCGCGACGATGTGTCCGCGGCTGGACAAGGCTCGGACGATCGTGACCTTGTGCTTCGGGGGCGACGCGGGCGAACACCCCGATGTCGTCGCCTCGCGCGGCGGGTTGATCCTCCGCCATCCGGTCCAGCTCAGCTCCCGTCACCCGCGGGCAGGTTCGGCCCGTGGACCGTCGCGCGCTCGGCGGTCTCCCGAGTGCTGAGGCCGACGGTCGGGTCCACGCGGAGGCGGGCCGCGACCTGCTCGGGAGGCAGGGCGTGGGCATCGGGCAGCCCCCGGGAGTGTTCCTGCCCGGAGGCTGTCCGCCCGACCCTTGTCGTCGTCGATGCCTCCACAGTCAGGTCCTTCCGTTCGGGCACGAAATCACGGCCACCGAGCAATGTGGGGGGGGCAGGAGCCGAATGAACCGGTCGCGTGATCTCACGCACGGACGGGCCGCCGTACAGGTGAGCCCTCACCGGGATCGGTGACGTATGTCCCGATGACCAGCCGACGGCACCCCATCCGGCCCCACCCCACGTCTGTCCGCCTCCCACGCCTCAACCTCCACCGGCCGGGCCCGCCCGGCGCGTTCCCGAGCGCCCCGGCCTGGCCGGCACGGCCTCAGCGTCGGCGCACCGGCCCCCGTCCCGCACGAGGCCGTCCGGACCTCAAGGACGCACCGACCGGCCCTCTCACTCGTGGGGGACGACAGCCACGGGACAGCCGACGTGATGGATCGCGGCGTGGGTGACGGGTCCGGTGCGAGGACCCGTCAGGCGTTCCGTCATGCGACGGCCGACCACCAGGAGGCTCGCCCCGGTGGCAGCGCGGACCAGTACCGACTGAGCGCGGCCCTCGGTCACGGTCTCGGCGACCTCGACCTCGGGGTACTTGTCCCGCCACCCCTGCAGGACGGCAGTGAGGAAGCCGAGCCATTCGTCGGCCTGTTCCGGGCCGTTCACCAGTCCGATGTCGCCGGGGCCGAGCCCCAGCGGGGACGGTTCCTGCCAGGCGTGCACGACACGCAGGCGCGCGCCGCGCAGCCGGGCAGCCTCGAAGGCGAACTCGATCACCTCGTCGCAGGGGGACGCGAGGTCGATGGCCAGGACGACGTCCCGGTGACCGGTGCGGGTGGACGGGCTGCGGTCGTCGGCCGAAAGGTGCTCGTCCGCCCCCTCCTCGCCCGCCCGGACGAGAACGACCGGCCGGGTGGCGCGTGCCACCACGCCCAAGGCGACCGAACCGACCAGGAACCCGGTGAAGCCACTGAGGCCGCGTGAGCCGAGGACCATCAGGTCGGCCTGTTCGGCGGCCTGGAGAAGAGCGGTGGTCGCGGGTCCCTCCATCTGTTCGTCGTCGAGTTTGACGCCGGGGCACGTACGACGGATGCGGTCCTCGGCCTGACGCAGCGCACGACGGCCCAGATACCGCTGGGCTGCCGTGGCAGGCTCGCCGGCTCCCTGGCGGGGGTGCCAGTTCCAGGCATGCACCAGACGCAGCGGCCGGTCCCGGCGCACCGCCTCGCGGGCAGCCCACTCGGCGGCGGCGAGACTCTCGGCGGATCCGTCGACTGCGGCGATGACGGCCAGAAGCATGGCGCACACCTCCTGTGCTGTGTCCGTTCCTCGATGCCAGCGTCCCGCCCTGCCATGCAGGCGGACATGGGCCACCAAGGCTCCGACCCGGCCCGTTCGGCCCCGTGCGTTCCGGGCGGTTTCGTGGCGATGCTGGACCGGCCTGGGGATCGAATCCCCTCTGCGCGGAAGGCGGCACAACATGGAACGAGAGATCATCACTGGCGTCGACCGCTCCGCACGCAGCCGTGCCGCGGCCGACTGGGCCGCACGCGAGGCGCTGTCGCGTGGCTTGTCCCTGCGGGTGGTCCATGTGTCGCCGCCGGACGGTCCGGATTCAGGCGAACGGTGGCCGCACCGTCCTGAGGCGGTGGCGGACCGTGTGGTCGCCGAACTCACCGACCGGCATCCGGCATTGCGGGCTCAGGGCCTGAACCTCACCGGAGCTGCGGTGGCGGTCCTGCGCACGATGGCCCAGGATGCGGAACTACTGGTGCTCGGCCTGCGCGGCGAGGCCAGTCATCCCCGTATCGCCGTGGGCTCGACCGCCGACGCCCTGGTCCGGGTGTGCAAACGGCCGGTGGTGCTGGTCCCCGGCACCCTCGCGGGCGAGGGACCGCCCGGCGGCGCCGACGGCGTGACCCTCGGTATCGACGCCCGCAGCCCCGCGAGCGGCGCCGTAGGCCTCGCCTTCGACACGGCCCGGCTGCGTGACGTACGGCTCCACGCCGTGCACGCCTGGACGCTGCCCGTGCAGGCGGCGGAGCGGCCCCTCCCAGTCCTGGAGGAGGATCGCGCGACCTGGGAGGACGACGAGGTGCAGCGGTTGTCGGACGCGCTTCGGCCGTGGCGCGGAAAGCATCCCGAGGTCGACGTTCTGGAGGACGTCGTCCTGCTCGCCCCGGAAGTGGCGCTCGCCCACGCGGCCGGGAACTCCGGCTTGGTGGTGGTCGGCCGCCGCTCCGGCCGTACGGCACTCGCGCTGCTGCCGCACACCCGTTGCCCGGTCGCAGTCGTGCCGGTGTAGCCGTGCGACGGACCACAGGCTCGGCGCCGATGGGCAAGAACATCTGTCAGGGATGTTCGGCCCTGTGGATTGGGTCGTTCGGCCCATGCGGCGTACGGCGACAACAGCCCACCGTGAAGACATGAGGAGCCCCGGTCGGATCGCCGTCATCGGCGTCGGAAACGAGTTCCGGCGCGACGACGGCGTGGGCTGGGCCGTGCTCGCCCGCCTGCGCGAACGGGCCGAGGGCCGGCCATTGCCGCCGGACACCGACCTGACGACCTGCGACGGCGAACCCGGTCGGCTGATCGACCTGTGGGAGGGCGCCCACCTCGCCGTGGTCGTCGACGCGGCCCACGCCCACCCGGGCACCCCCGGCCGCGTGCACCGCCTGGCACTCGATGCCGGGGTCCTCGCACAGCCTGCGACCACGAGTTCCCACGGGCTGGGCCTCGGCGAGGCCGTGGAGCTGTCACGGGTGCTGGGCCTGCTGCCCGAGGAGTTGATCGTGTACGCCGTGGAGGGCGCCGAGAGCGACTTCGGCATCGGTCTGTCTCCCGCCGTCGCACAGGCGGTGGAACCCCTCGTCAAGGCCGTCGAGGCGGAGATCACCCGCCACGGGGACCCCACAAGCGGGAGGTCGACATGACTGCACGGCGCTTCCACGTCGAAGGCATCGTGCAAGGCGTCGGCTTCCGGCCCTTCGTCTACCGCACCGCGGCGGAGCTCGGCCTGGACGGCTGGGTGGCCAACGTCAACGGACATGTGGAGGGCGAGGTCGCCGGACCGATGCGCGCGATCGAGGAGTTCGCTGCCCGGCTGGCCACCGGCGCCCCGGCCCTCGCCCGGGTGCGCCGCGTCCGGCTGACCGGTGGCCGGCGGCAGGTGCCCTACGCCACCGGCTTCCAGGTACGGCACAGCACCCCTGGCGACTCGGACACGGCACCCCGCGAGATCCCGCCGGACGCGGCGATCTGCGACGCCTGCCTGAGCGAACTGCGCGATCCCCACGACCGCCGCTACCGCTACCCGTTCATCAACTGCACCGACTGCGGCCCGCGCGCCACGATCATCGAGGACCTGCCGTACGACCGGGTCCGCACGACGATGCGCCGCTTCCCCTTGTGTGCCGCCTGCGCGGCCGAGTACGCCGACCCCGGCGACCGGCGCTTCCACGCCGAACCCGTCGCCTGCCCCGTGTGCGGGCCCCGGTTGGCCTGGGAGGAGATGCGTGGTGAGCAGGCGCTGCGGGCTGCGGTGCGGACGATCGGCACGGGCGGAATCGTCGCGCTGAAGGGGCTGGGCGGCTATCAGCTCGTGTGCGACGCGGGCGATGCGGCAGCCGTGGCGGAGCTGCGGCGCCGTAAGCGCCGTCCGGCAAAGCCGTTCGCGGTGATGGTGCGCGATGTCGAGACGGCCGCGCGGCTGACGCAGATCAGCGCGGGCGAGCGCCAGGCACTGGCTTCTCCGGAGCGGCCCGTCGTGTTGCTCGGGCGGCGCCGATCGCTTGGGCGAACGGCTCCCCTCGCTCCCGAAGTCCACCCCGGCCTGACCCGGGTCGGCCTGTTCCTGCCCACCACCGGTCTGCACGCCCTCCTCCTCGACGAGCTCGCCCGGCCGCTCGTGGTCACCAGCGGCAACCTCAGCGACGAGCCGATCGCCATCGACGACGAGGAGGCACGGGACGCTCTCGCCATCGTGGCGGACGGCTTCCTCACCCACGACCGGCCCATCCGGTCCCGGTACGACGACTCCGTGGTGCAGTTCACCGGACGGACCCGGATCACCGTGCGCCGGGCGCGTGGTCTCGCTCCCGCCCCGCTGCCGCTGCCGGTACGGCAGCATGTCGTGGGGGCGGGGGCCCATCTGAAGCACACGTTCGCCCTGGCCGCCGATGGCCGGGCCCATATCGGGCCGCACACCGGGGACCTGGCCGACCAGCCGACGTACGAGGCGTTCACGGCGTCGTACGCACACCTCAAGGCACTCACGGGCATCGAGCCGCAGGTCGTGGCCCATGACCTGCACCCCGGCTACCTCTCCACCCAATGGGCCAAGGCGCAGCCGCTTCGCCGGATTCCGGTGCAGCACCACCACGCACACGTGGCTGCCGTCGCGGCCGAGCACGGGGTGCGGGGCCGGTTCCTCGGGGTCGCCTACGACGGGCTGGGACTGGGCGACGACGGCACGCTGTGGGGCGGCGAGGTCCTCGTCGCCGATCTGAGCGGCTACCGCCGCGTGGGCAGGTTCGCCACGGCGCCTCTGCCCGGCGGCGACGCGGCGGTACGCCATCCCTCCCGCACCGCCCTGGGCCACCTGCTCGGCGGCGAGGCTCTGGGCTGCCCGCGCCCGTATCCGTGGCTCGTTCGGCCGTTCACCGACCGGCTCGACCCGGCAGAGGTCGCCACCCTGCGCGCCATGATCGCGCGGAACGTCAACTGCCCGCGCGCGTCGAGCGCCGGCCGGCTCTTCGACACCGCCGCCGCGCTGCTCGGCCTCGCCGGCCAGGTGACCTACGAGGGCGAGGCGGCCGTCCGGCTGGAGGCGACCGCGGGGGACGAGCATGCCGTGCCTCTCGCCCATCGGGTGGTACGGGTGCAGGGTCTGTGGGTGTACGACTCCGCGCCGACCCTGGCCGATCTGCTGCTGCGGCAGATGGACGGGGAGCCGGTGGCACGGCTCGCGGCGGCCTTCCATCAGACGCTGGCGATCGTCACCGCCGAACTCGTCGAGCGGGCCGTGGCCGAGGGCGCGCCGCGCACGGTGTGCCTGGGCGGCGGCTGCTTCGTCAACCGGCGACTGCTGACCGAGGTGAAGCGGCGGCTGCACGCGCAGGGGCTGCGGGTGCTGGTCGGAGGCCAGGTCCCGGTCGGGGACGGCGGCATCAGCTACGGCCAGGCCGCGGTCGCGGCCGCGCGGCTGGCCTGGGAGGGGTGAACGCGTATGTGCCTGGGCATCCCCGGACGGATCCTGGAGATCCACGACGACGCCGGACTGCGCATGGCGACGGTCGACTTCGGCGGTATCCGACGCGAGGTCTGCCTGAGCTGCACGCCCGAGGCGGGCGTCGGGTCGTACGTCATCGTGCACGTCGGCTTCGCGATCACCCAGGTCGACGAGGCCGAGGCACAGCGGACGCTCGACGTGCTGCGGGCGATGGCGGGCGCGGTCGAGGGTGAGCTGGGTGAGCCGCTGCCGTAGCGCTCCGTCGGGCTGGCCGGACCTTGGACAGGGTGGTCCGTGCGTCGTGCACGGCAGGTCGTATGTGGCTGGTCGTGCCCGCACGGCGGAGCCGCATACGGATACGGCCACGCCACCCTGGCGGCGCGATGCTTCCCGGCGTCGAGAGATCCGGTCGGCTCCGGACCAGGGCCGGTCGGCCCCTCCCGCAGGCACCCCTCGCAGTCGGAACCTGATGATGGACGAGAACGGAGCCGCCCGGACAAGGAGGACCGTCATGACCGCCACCGCAGCCCCGGCCGTGCTCGACCGGGACGGCCTGAACGCCCTGGTCGCGGCGCTGGTGGCGGCGGGCCGGACCGTCGTCGGGCCGACCGTGCGGGACGGCGCGATCGTGCTGGCCGAGCTGACCTCGGCGAACGCGCTCCCCTACGGCTGGGGCGTGGAGCTGGACGCCGGGCGCTACCGGCTGGTCCGCCGCGAGGACGGGGCCGCCTTCGCGCACAGCTCGGGGCCGCAGTCCTGGAAGTCCTATCTGCATCCCGCGCGGGAGAAGCTGTGGAGCGCCGACCGGACGCCGGAAGGGCACGTCCGCTACACCCCGCACGAGCCGGAGCCGCCGTCGTACGCCTTTCTCGGCGTCCGCCCCTGTGATCTGCGGGCCATCGCGATCCAGGACCGCGTGCTGACCGGTGGGCGGCACGAAGACTCCGGGTACGGGAAGCGCCGCGCCAAGGCGTTTCTGATCGCCGCGGAGTGCACCGAACCCGGCGCCACCTGCTTCTGCATCTCCACGGGAGGGGGCCCAGCAGCCGACCCCGGATACGACCTGGCGCTCACCGAGGTGATCGACGAGGACGGTCACCGCTTCCTCGTACGCGTCGGCAGCACGGAGGGTGCCGAACTGCTGCACCAGGTGCCGCACCGGACCGCCGACCCGGACACCGAAGCCACGGCCCGCGCCACCGTGGACGCCGCCCGGGACCGCATGGGCCGCGCCCTGCCACCGGTGGACCTGCGCGACCTCATGGGCGCGAGCCTCGACGCCGAGCGTTGGGACGACGTCGCCGCCCGCTGTCTGACCTGCGGCAACTGCACCATGGTCTGCCCGACCTGCTTCTGCACCACGACCGAGGAGGTCACCGACCTCACCGGTGATCACACCGAGCGCTGGCAGCGCTGGGATTCCTGCTTCGACCTGGACTTCTCCTATCTGCACGGCGGCCCGGTCCGCTCCTCGCCCCGCGGCCGCTACCGGCAGTGGCTCACCCACAAGCTGTCCACCTGGCACGACCAGTTCGACACGACCGGATGCGTCGGCTGCGGGCGCTGCATCGTCTGGTGCCCGGTCGGCATCGACATCACGGAGGAAGTCGCCGCCCTGGACGCCGAGCGCGCTGCACAGGTGGCTCCCGGAACGGAGACGGACTGATGCCTCCCTCGATAGCCCTGCGCATGAATCACGCGCTGCCCGCCGAGCACCGCGAGCGGCTGCTCCGTGTCGGCCGTGAGGTCCGCTTCCAGCCGGGCACCCGTCTGTTCGAGGAGGGCGGCCACGCCAAACGCTTCTGGATCATCCGGGACGGGACGGCCGCGCTCGACATGCACGTGCCCGGCCGCCGGCCGCCGGTCATCGAGACGCTCGGCGTCGGCGACCTCGTCGGCTGGTCCTGGCTGTTCGAGCCGTACGTCTGGCAGTTGGGCGCCGAGACCCTGACCTCGCTGCGCGCCTACGAGTTCGACGCCGTCGCCGTACGCCTGATGTGCCTGAACGACCCCGAGTTCGGGCGTGCCGTCGAGCACTGGGTGGGCCGGGTGCTGGCGCACCGGCTGAACGCGGCCCGTGCCCGGCTGGTCGACCTGTACGGGATCTACGAGACGAAGGAAGCGCGATGACCGCCGTGCCGGTCCCGTATCGCGTGGTCGCCCGCCGGCCGGAGACCATGGACACGGTCACGCTGCGACTGGAACCGGTCGGCGCGCCACTGCCCGACTTCGCACCGGGACAGTTCGCGATGGTGCACTCCTTCGGCCGCGGCGAGATCCCCGTCTCGGTGAGTTCCGTCCAGGCCACGGGTGGTCTGGCCCATACGATCCGCTCGGTGGGCGCGGTCTCCGACGGGCTTTGCTCGGTGCGGGTCGGCGATGTCGTCGGGCTGCGTGGTCCGTACGGCACGAGCTGGCAACTGGAGCGGGCGCGCGGCAGCGACGTGCTGGTCGTGGCCGGCGGCATCGGTCTCGCCCCACTGCGGCCGCTCATTCTGAGCGCGCTGGCCGAACCCGAGGCATTCCGCCGCGTCAACGTCCTGATCGGGGCGCGCACTCCGAACGACCTGATCGCCCGGGGGGAGGTGGAGAGCTGGGCCGCGGCATTCACCGGGATGACGGTCGACCAGCCCGCTCCGGACTGGCGCGGGGACGTCGGCGTGGTCACCCAGTTGCTGGGGCGCGCGCACTTCGAGCCGGACGGCACCTGGGCGTTCGTGTGCGGACCGGAACCCATGATCCGGGCCACCGCACGCGAACTCGCCCAGCGTGGTGTCCCCCGCGACCGTATCCGCGTCTCGCTGGAGCGGAACATGCGCTGCGGGACAGGGCACTGCGGGCACTGCCAGCTCGGCCCTCTGCTGCTGTGCCAGGTGGGCCCCGTAGTGGACTGGGGCCGCGCCGAACCGCTGCTGTCGGTAAGGGAGTTGTGAGATGCCACCCGCACTCGCCGTGTTCAAGCTGGCTTCTTGTGACGGCTGCCAGCTCACCCTGCTGGACTGCGAGGACGAACTCCTGGCGCTGGCGGGCGAGGTGGAGATCGCGCACTTCCTGGAGGCGTCCAGCGCGGTGCAGCCCGGCCCGTACGACCTGTCCCTGGTCGAGGGCTCCGTCACCACGGCCGAGGACGCCGAGCGGGTCCGCGCGATCCGGGCGGCCTCGCGCCACCTGGTGACCATCGGAGCCTGCGCGACCGCAGGGGGCATCCAGGCACTCAGGAACTTCGCGGACGTCGACGAATACCGGCGCGTGGTCTACGCGCACCCGGAGTACGTCGACACCTTGGCCACCTCCACACCCGTCTCGGCGCATGTGGACGTCGACTTCGAGCTGCGCGGCTGCCCGATCGACAAGCGCCAGCTCATCGAGGTGATCACCGCGTTCCTCGCCGACCGCAAGCCGGACATTCCCGATCACAGCGTGTGCTTCGAGTGCAAGCGGCGCGGCACCGTCTGCGTCACCGTCGCCCACGGCACCCCCTGCCTGGGCCCGGTCACGCACGCCGGGTGCGGGGCGTTGTGCCCGGCGTACAACCGGGGCTGCTTCGGCTGCTTCGGCCCGTCCGGGTCGGTGAACCTGCCCGCGCTGATACCGGTGCTGCGCCGCGACGGCCTCGACGAAGACGACGTGGAGCGGTTCCTGCACACCTTCAACGCCGCCGCGTTCGAGAAGATCGAGAAGGAGTCGGCCAGGTGACGCACCGTGGTTCCCGTCTGTTGCACGTCGGCTCGCTGTCGCGGGTCGAGGGTGAGGGCGCACTGCACCTGCACGTCCATGACGGCACGGTCACCGAGGCGCGGCTGGAGATCTATGAGCCGCCGCGGTTCTTCGAGGCGTTCTTGCGCGGGCGTTCGTACACCGAGCCGCCGGACATCACGGCGCGGGTGTGCGGGATCTGCCCGGTGGCGTACCAGATGAGTGCGTGCGCGGCGATCGAGGACGCGTGCGGGGTCACGGTTCATCCGGCGATCCGTGATCTGCGCCGGTTGCTGTACTGCGGGGAGTGGATCGAGAGCCAGGCCCTGCACATCTACCTGCTGCACGCCCCGGACTTCCTGGGCCGGGCGAGCGCGATCGAGCTGGCCCGCACGCACCGGCCCGAGGTCGAGAGGGGGCTCCGGCTGAAGAAGGCGGGCAACTCGCTGATGGAGCTGCTCGGCGGCCGGGCCGTGCATCCCGTGAACGTCCGCCTCGGCGGCTTCCACCGGGTGCCTACCCGCGATGAACTCCGTCCGGTCGCCGAGGAATTGAAGCAGGCACTCGACGACGCATGGAACACCGTGCGCTGGGTCGCCGGATTCGAGTTCCCGGACGCCCGGGTCGAGGCCGATCTGCTGGCGCTGGCCGAGCCGGACACGTACGCCATCGAGAGCGGGACGCCGACCGTCCTGCGGGCCGACGGGACCACGGGTTCCTTCCCGGTGCGGGACTTCACCGAGCGCGTCACCGAGTCGCATGTGCCGCACTCCACGGCGCTGCACTCCCGGCTCGACGGGCGGCTCCATCTCACCGGTTCCCTCGCCCGGTTCGCGATCAGTGGCCCGCGGCTGTCGTCGGTGGCACTGCAGGCGGCAGTGGAGGCGGGGCTCGGCGATCCACGTGCGGGGGCCGTGTGCCGCAATCCCTTCCGGTCGATCCTGGTGCGGGCGGTGGAGACGGTGTACGCCGTCGGCGAGGCGCTGCGGATCATCGAGTCCTACGAGCCACCCCCACGCCCGTACACGGAGGTGCCCCCGGTCGCGGGCATCGGGCACGGTGCCACTGAGGCCCCCCGGGGGCTGCTCTACCACCGCTATGAACTCGACGCCGAAGGTCTCGTGACCAGCGCGCTGCTGGTGCCGCCCACGGCGCAGAACCAGGGCGCGATCGAGGACGACCTGCGGCGGCTGACCCAGCGGGCCATCGGTGACGGCGACCCCGACGACGGCGAACTGACAGCCCTGTGCGAGCGGGCGATCCGCAATCACGACCCGTGCATCTCCTGCTCCACCCACTTCCTCGACCTGACGGTCGTCCGCACCTGACGAGACATGCGGGAGTCTGTGATGTCTGAATCTCCGTACACCGTGAGCGATGTGATGACGCAGACCGTCATCGCCGTCGGCAGCGAGGCGTCCTTCAAGGAGATCGTCGAGCTGCTCGACCAGTGGAAGGTCAGCGCCTTGCCGGTGCTGGCCGGCGAGGGGCGAGTCGTCGGGGTGGTCTCCGAGGCCGATCTGCTGCCCAAGGAGGAGTTCCGCAACAGCAACGAGATCGGGAGCGATGCCGGGGAGCGGCTCAAGGCGAGCGCACTGACCGCGGGCGAGCTGATGAGCGCCCCTGCGGTGACCGTGCACGCGGACGCCTCGCTGGCCGAGGCGGCCCGCATCATGGCTCGTCGGCATGTCAAGCGGCTTCCGGTCGTGGACGGCGTCGGCCTGCTCCAGGGCGTTGTCAGCCGCAGCGATCTGCTGAAGGTGTTCCTGCGGTCCGACGAGGAGATCGCCGACGAGATCCGTGGCAGCGTGCTGGGCCTTCTCCCGGTCACCACCGCGCTGGGCGTCTCGGTCACCGAGGGCGTGGTCACGCTGACCGGTTCGATGCCCGAGCGCGGGCTCGTCCCGGTGGTCGCCCGGGCCGTGCGAGCCATTGAGGGAGTCATCGACGTCCAGTTGGATCTGAGCCACCGATGAAGGGCCGGCACGACCGATGAAGTACCTCGACGAGTACCGCGATCCCGTCCTCGCCCGGCGCCTGCTGGACGAGCTGCGGCAGACCGCCACGCGCCCCTGGCGGATCATGGAGGTGTGCGGCGGACAGACCCACACCCTCGTCCGCCAGGGCATCGACGAGCTGCTGCCCGCCGGGATGCGGATGATCCACGGCCCCGGCTGCCCGGTCTGCGTCACCCCGTTGGAGACCCTGGACCGGGCCATGGCCGTCGCCGCCCGGCCCGGCGTGATCCTCACCAGCTTCGGCGACATGCTGCGCGTGCCCGGCACCGACACCGACCTGCTGTCACTGCGGGCGCGGGGAGCGGACGTACGTGTGGTCTACGCCCCGATGGACGCCGTACGCCTGGCCGCCGAGCATCCCGACAAGGAGGTCGTCTTCCTCGCGGTCGGCTTCGAGACGACCGCGCCGGCCAACGCGACGGCCGTGCTGCACGCGGCCCGCCTCGGGCTGACGAACTTCTCGATGCTGGTCAGCCATGTCCTCGTACCGCCCGCCATGACCGCACTGCTGGACGACCCGGACTGCGAGGTGCAGGCCTTCCTCGCGGCCGGGCATGTGTGCGCGGTGATGGGCTGGCGGGAGTACGAACCGATCGCCGCCGAGTACCGGGTGCCGATCGTGGTCACCGGGTTCGAGCCGCTGGACCTGCTGGAGGGCATCCTGATGGCCGTACGGCAGATGGAGTCGGGGCGGTACGAGGTGGAGAACCAGTACGTGCGGGCCGTGCGGCGCTCGGGCAACACCGAGGCGCAGGACGCTGTCCGTGAGGTGTTCGAGGTGACCGACCGGGCCTGGCGAGGCATCGGGGCGCTGCCCGGCAGCGGGCTGGAACTGGCCGAGAAGTACAGGCGGTTCGATGCCTCCTTGCGCTTCGACGTGACCGGGCTGTGTCCGGTCGAGGACGCCGAGTGCATTGCCGGAGCTGTCCTCACCGGGGCCAAACTGCCCACCGACTGCACGGCGTACGGCACCCGCTGCACGCCCCGTCATCCCCTCGGCGCGCCCATGGTGTCGTCCGAGGGGACCTGTGCCGCCTTCCACGCGGCCGGACGCACTCGCGCGAGGAGCACGGCATGACCATGCAATGCCCCACCCCCCACCACGACGACGAGGTCGTCCTGCTCGGCCACGGAGCCGGCGGGCGCCTCACCGCCGAACTCCTCGACCGAGTGATCCTGCCCGTCCTGGACGGCGCCCCGGGCCCTATGGAGGACGCGGCGCTGCTGCCCGGCTACCGCGAACTGGTGATCAGCACCGACAGTTTCGTCGTCAGCCCGCTGTTCTTCCCCGGCGGCGACATCGGGTCCCTCGCTGTCCACGGAACGGTAAACGATCTCGCCATGCGGGGCGCCTGGCCTCTCGCGCTGTCAGTGTCCCTCATCATCGAGGAGGGATTGCCGTTGGCCGAACTCCGCACTGTCCTGGCCTCGTTGGGGAAAGCCGCGCAGGACGCGGGAGTGCCCGTGGTCACCGGGGACACCAAGGTCGTGGGGCGCGGTGCCGCCGACAAACTGTTCATCAACACCACCGGCATCGGGCAGCGGCACGGTTCGCTCCATCCATCCGCCGCGCTGGCCCGCCCCGGCGACGCGGTCCTGCTGTCCGGGCCGGTCGGACTGCACGGGACGACCGTGCTCAGCACCCGTGAACGCCTCGGCTTCGAGAGCGACATCGCCTCCGACACTCGGCCCCTGCACCGCCTGGTGAGCGCCCTGGTGCCGTTCGGCGCCGATGTCCATGTGCTGCGCGACCCGACGCGCGGCGGGCTCGCGGCGGCCCTCAACGAAATCGCCCGTGACTCGTCCGTGGCCGTCGAGATCGAGGAGGGCGCGGTGCCGGTGCCCGAACCGGTCGCCTCGGCCTGCGATCTGCTCGGGCTGGACCCGCTGGTCGTCGCCAACGAGGGCTGTCTTGTCGCCTTCGTGGCCGCCGACGCGGCCGCGAGCGCCCTGGAGGCGATGCGGTCGTCGAGCGAGGGCGCGGGAGCGGTGCGCATCGGCGAGGTGCCGGCGGACGGCCCCGCGGGGAGAGTGACGCTGCGCACGCTGGTGGGTGCCCGGCGGATCGTGGAGATGCCGCTCGGGGAGCAGTTGCCGCGGATCTGCTGACGAACGCTCCTGGGATCCGCACGGCGGGGCATCAGGTGCTCGTCCTTTCCGGCAGCCCGGTCGGACCTCGGTCCAGCCCGGTACTTGTGACGTCGAGGCCGGTGGCCTTCAACCCCGAGGGATGTTCGACAGCGGTACGGTGCGTCAGCCCGTCCTGGATCCGGTCGACGAGCCGGGCCGGCGCGGGGCTGCCGAGTGTCTCGGCGGTCATCAGGTGCAAGGTGACCTGTCCGTCCTTCAGACGCGGCCGGCGGGTGGCCTGCCCGAGCCCGCCTCGGCCGAGGTCGAGGGTGACGGTGCCGGAACGGTCGGGGGTTCCCGGACTCCGGCAGGAACTCGACGGCTGGCTGGAAGCCCAGCAGGCATACGGCGATCCGCACGTTGAACAGGGCCGCCCCGCAGGCGATAACGGCTTCCCGGCCACCTGGGTCGGTCAGGATCATCCGCCGCCCGCCGTGCATGTGCAACTCGAAGCCGTGGTCGTGCCCCTCCTCGACGAAGAGCCACGGCTGGCTGTTGTGCGGTGACGGTGCCAGGGAGGCGGCGCGGGCCAGGTGGAGGGCAGCACGACCGGGACGCACGCTGGACGCGCTGCCGGGACTCTCGTACGGACATGGTGCTGCCCCCTTCGGGAACCCTCCTGACCCGCGAGGCCCGGCTCAGCCCTTGACCACCAACTCGTCGGCGACCGTCCGCGCCCAGTCCTCGATCCGGGCGAAGTCCCGGAAGTCGCCGCCCTTTCCGTTCTTGATGATCATCCGTGCGACCCACCCCTTGGCACCCTCCTGCAGACAGCCGCCGAAGGTGACGTGTCCGTTCGCGTCGAGTCGCGACATGGCCCGCTTCAGGCCCGCCACGGGCGGGATCTCCCGCTCCGACGCCGAGGGGTCCAACGGACCGCTGCTGAACAGCCACAGCGGGCGCCCCGCCAGCTCGCGGCGGTGCCGGCGGAGGAACCGGCGGGCGTCCTTGTGCCAGCGTCCGGCGTACAGTCCGCCGCCGACCACGACGGCGTCGTAGAGGTCGACACGGGCGACGGAACCGGCCGGCAGCACCTCGGCGGTGAGGCCCTCCTTTCGCATGACCTCGGCCACGGCCTCGGCGATTTGCGCGGTCGATCCGTTCGTCGTCCCGTAGGCAACCAGCACCTTGGTCGTCATGGCGCTCCGCCTCCTTTCACTTGTTCACAGCTTGCGCAGCCAGTCGTCGGCGATGCCGTGCAGCTCCTGCTCACCGGGCCGGAGGTGTGAGTCGTCCAGCCGGTAGGTGAGCTTGTCGACGACCGCGACCACGCCGTCGATCTGCCGGGTCATGGAGACGGCGATCTCCGTCTCGCTCTTGCGCTCCATCTGGCCCATGAGGGTGACCACCCCCTCGGTGACGGAGACGGCGATGCTGCGCGGCAGCAGCCACAGCGCCCGTACCAGCACTTCGTCGACCACCTCGGCGCGGATGTCCGCGTCCGGCCGGAGGAAGACCTGGAGCAGGTCGCGGCGGGTCACGATGCCGACGAGCCGGTGCTCCTCGTCGAGGACGGGAAGCCGTTCGATGTGGTGCTGCGCCATGGTCCGGGCGGCCTCGACGATGGTGTCGTCGGCATGCGCCGTGACCGGTGGCTGTGTCATCAGATGACCGGCGGTGCGGGCCCGCGCCTTCACGGCCCGCTCCCGGCCGGCCCGGGTCAGCCGGTCGAAGCGGAAGCGCTTCTTCGGCTCGTACGGGTCGGGCGTCTGGGCCTGCCGGACCATCAGATCGGTCTCGGAGATGACGCCGATGACCTTCTCGTCGTCGTCGACAACTGGCAGTCCGCTGATGCGGTGGTCCCCGAGCAGTCGTGCCACTTCCTTGAACGGGGTGCCGTACTCGGCGCGGACGACCTCCGTGGTCATCACGGAGCCGACCTTGTTGTGCTTCATGGTTGTCCCTCCTCAGCGAAGTCGGCGCAGATACGGGTCCTGGGGCCTGCGGGGCAGCAGGCGTACGCGCGCATCGAGCACGGTGACTCGGCCCGGTGTCGCGAGAACGGGGTTGAAGTCGGCCTCGGCCAGTTGCGGCAGGTCGCTCGCCATGCGGGACAGTCGCAGCAGCAGTTGTTCGAGGCCCTGGAGGTCGACCGGTCGGGCCCCGTTGGCGCCGAGCAGCAGCGGGGCGCAGCGTGGGGCCGTGATCAGGTCGTGGACGTCGTGGTCGGTGAGCGGGGCCAGCCGTGCGGCGTGGTCGGCGAGCACCTCCGTCGCGGTACCGCCGAGGCCGAACAGGACGAGTGGCCCGAAGACCTGGTCCTGGACGACTCCGGCGAACAGCTCGGTGCCGCGCTCGGCCAGCGGCTGGATCACCACGCCTTCCAGCAGGCCGGCGAACCTGGTCTCCAAGTCACGGAAGGCTGCACGGACCTGGGAGTCCCCGTGCAGGTCGAGGTGGACGGCGTGCTCGGCGGTCTTGTGCACCAGGCCGGGCCAGTGGCCCTTCATCACGACGCGGCCGTCGGCGCCGCGCAGTCGCTCGGCGGCGAGGACGGCGTCCACCTCGGTGCCCGCCCAGGCCCATGCCATCTGAGGAATGCCGTAGCAGCCCAGGAGTTCGGCGCATGCCCGCGGGTCGAGCCAGCCGCCATCCGGGTGCCGGTCGAGATAGGCGTCGACGACGGCGTGGGCGCGCTCCGTCTCGACGCCGTCGAGCTCGGGAACCGTCCCGGCGGGCCGGGCGAGCCATGCGGTGCGGCGGGCCGCATGGGCGAGCGCACGGGCCGCCGCCTGGGGTTCGGCGTAGGCGGGGATGGCGGTGTCCTCAGCGGCGGGCAGCAGTTCGACCGGCAGGGCCTGTTCGAGCCGGACGGCAAGGATCGGCTTGGGCCGTCGTCCGGGCATGCGGGTCTCCTCGGTTGAGTCCATTCGAGACTCGGGGAAGGTAAGGGCACGGACGAGGTCGTCGCCCGTCGCCGCGGCGACCGCTGTGGGGACCAGGGCCACAAGGACGGCGTCGACACCGCCGTTTCGCATGACCCGGTCCACACAGTCACTGAGCTGCTCCTCCGTCACGGCGGCCGTGGCGTCGACAGGGTTGGCGACGGTGGCGCCCACGGGCAGGACGGCGAGCAGGTCGTCGATCAGCTCGGGGCCGGGCGCCGGAAGCTCCAGCCCCGCCTCGGCACAGGCGTCGGCGGCGAGGACACCCGCTCCCCCGGCGTTGGTGACGATGGCGACGCGGGGACCGGCAGGCAGGGGCTGGGTATGCAGCAGAGCGGCGGCTTCGAGGAGTTCGCCGCAGGAGCGCGTGGCGGTGATGCCGGCCTGGGTGAACAGGGCGCCCCGGGTCATGGTGCGGGTCGCGGCGGCCGCGGTGTGCGAGGCGGCGGCGCGTCGGCCTGCCTCGGTGCGTCCGGCGTCGACGGTCAGGACCGGCATCCGGCGGGTGACGCGGCGGGCAGTGCGGGAGAAGCCGCGCGGGTTGCCGAAGGACTCCAGGTGCAGCACGGCGAGGTCGGTTCGGCCGTCGCTCTCCCACCACTGGAGCATGTCATTGCCGCTGACGTCGTACTTGTCGCCGAGCGAGACGAATGACGAGACGCCGATGCCGAGCCGGGACAGCCCGTCGAGCAGCGCGATACCGACGCCGCCGGACTGCACGGCCACTCCCGCGGTGCCGGACCGCGGGTGGCCGGCGGCGAAGGTGGCGTCCAGGTGCAGTTCCGGGTCGGTATGGGAGATGCCGAGGCAGTTGGGGCCGACTAGCCGCATGCCGTAGGAGCGGCAGGCCGCCAGCAGGGCGCGCGCCTGGTCGGCGTCCAGACCTGCGGTGACGACGAGAAGCGCCCTTACGCCAGCCTTCCCGCATTCCTCGGCGGTGCCGGGGATCGCGGCGGCGGGTACGGCAAGAACCACGAGTTCGGGGGTTTTGGGCAGGGCGCCGACCGACGAGTGGCATGGCACTCCGAGGATCGAGTCGGCACGGGGGTTCACCGCGAACAGCCGTCCGGTGTAGCGGCCCGCGTGCAGTTGGTGCAGGATCGCCCGGCCCACCGAGCCCGGCTTTCGTCCGGCCCCGACGACGGCGACCGTGCGCGGCCGCAGCAGCGGTTCGAGGCTGGCGACGTCGGCGGCGCGGCCGCGTTCCTCGACGGCCGTCAGGTAGGTGTCGCTCTGGTCGAGGGAGATGGAGCAGCGCACCTCGGGGCCCTCGAAGCGGCGGGTCGTGCGCAGGCCGAGGTCGGCGAAGAGCTTGAGCACCTCATGGTTCTCGCTGAGCGCGTCAGCCGTGAAGCCGGTGATGCCCTCCGCGCGGGCGCCGGAGACCAGGTGCTCGATGAGCAGGGTGCCGACGCCCCGGTGGTGCAGTCCGTCGGCGACGGCGATGGAGATCTCCGCCGTGTCTCCCGTCCCGCCACTGTCGTACTCGGCGAGGCCGATCACCCGACCACCGGTCTCGGCCAGCAGCACCCGGTGCCCTGGGCCCGGCTCGGCGCAGGCCCGGTCGGCGGCCATCTCGGCGGAACGTCGGCTGGCGGCGAAGAACCTCAGGCGCAGGTTCTCCGGAGACATTTCCTCGTACAGCCCCTGCACCTGGTCGTGGTCGTCCCGCCGCGCCGGACGGATGCACACCGTGGTGCCGTCCGCGAGCAGGGCGTGGACCGTGCGCCGACTGAGTGTGTCGTCCGTCATCGCGGTCTCCTCGGTCTCCCTCGGTGTTCCCCGGCACTTAGAGCATCCAGCGGGAAGGACGCCGGCCCCATGGGCTGTCCGGGCGGTGTGGGTGGGCCGGTCGGCCCTCAAAAGAAGGCCGGATCTCAGGCTTTCCCAGCCCGCCCGACAAGGACCCGGCCAGGACGTACGAGAAGGAACTGCTGCGCCCCGATGCAAGGGACGCTCGCAGAGGTGCCCGCCTCGTCGTCATCTGAGGGGCGGCAGCAGGCAGGGGCGGCACCGTCAAACGGGTCGGCCGGCAACCGGCGCCTGCCGTGCGGTCTGCACAGCCATGTCCCGGACCGCACGGGCGGCCTCCGTGCCAGGCAGGGCGGTCACGCCTGGTGCGGTACGACGGCGACCGGGCAGGCGGAGTGGTGCAGCGCCGCATGGGCGACGCGGCCGAGCTGGAGCCCGTGATGACCGGTGCGACGCCTGGCGCCGACGATCAGGAGGTCGGCGTCGTACGAGGCGTCCACCAGCACGCGGCGGGCGTGGCCCTCCACGGTACGGCGGTGCAGTTCCAGATCCGGCGGAGCGTCCCGAAGGGCCTCCGTCAGGGTCTCCTCGGCGTGCTGCGCATGGAGACGGGCGGGGGCGTCGGCCAACAAGGGGTGGTCGGTGGTCTCGTGCACGGGGCACCGCCAGGCCCGTACGGCTTCCAGGGGAACTCCGCGGCGCCGCGCCTCCTCGTGGGCGAACCGCACGACCGCCGAGCTCTCGGCGTTCTCTCCGACGGCCACGACGATGCGTCCATGGAGCGGGGGCATCACCTGGTTGTCGTGGCTGCCACGCAGCACGACCACCGGGCAATGGGCATGTGCGGCAATCGTCAGGCTCACGGAGCCCAGCAACACTTCGGCGAGGCCGCTGCGGCCGCGATTGCCGACAACCAGCGCCGAGGCGTTCCGGCTCGCCCGCACCAGGGCGTCTCCGGGCTCTTCGAACACCACATCGGCGGTCACCTTCAGGTCCGGGTGCCGGGAACGGGCGCGCCGGACGGCGGCGCCGGTGATCTCCTGGGGCAGCACCTGCGCGGAGGGCCGACCGAGGTCCTCGGCCAGCGCCGCTCCCTCGTACCGCTCCCACAGGCAGGCGTACACCACCTCGAGCGGCACTCCACGCAGCGCGGCCTCGTCGGACGCCCAGTCCGTGGCGCGCAGGCTCGGCTCGGATCCGTCGACACCGACGACCAGAGGCAGCTTCACGACGTTCACCTCCCCGCGCCGAGATCGAAGACGATCCGCGCCTTGACCTGGCCCCGCAGCACGTCGTCGATGGACTCGTTGACGGAGTCGAGCGGCCGGGTCTCGCTGACGACCCTCGTACGGCCGGCCGCATGCAGTTGGAAGACCTCGGCGAGGTCCTGGCGAGTGCCGACGATCGAGCCGATCACCGAGGTGCCGTTCAGGACGGTGTCGAAGATCGGGACCTGGACGGTACCGTGCGCGGGCAGCGCCACCATGACCAGCTTGCCGCCGCGCCGCAGCCCGGCGTTGACAGCCGAGAAGGCGCCTTCGTTCACTGCCAGGGCTATCGCCGCGTGGGCACCGCCGTGCTGCTTCAGCACCTCCCCGACATTGTGCTTGCGTGCGTCGATCACGAGGTCCGCACCCAGTTCGGCGGCGAGGTCGAGCTTGTCGTCCGTGACGTCGATCGCCGCCACCGTGGCACCCGCGATCTTGGCGTACTGCACCGCCAGGTGACCGAGCCCGCCGACGCCCGAGATCGCCACCATCTGGGCCGGCCTGACGTCGGCGACCTTGAGCGCCTTGTACGTGGTCACGCCGGCGCAGGTCAGTGGCGCGGCGTCGACGGCGCTGACGCCCTGCGGCACCGGCTGCGCGAAGTCGGCGAAGGCCAGCATCTTCTCGGCATGACCGCCGTCGCAGCCGTAGCCGGTGTTGATCTGCCGCTCGCACAGCGTCTCCCAGCCGGACAGGCAGTGCTCGCACCGCCCGCACGCCTTGCCGAGCCAAGGCACGGCGACCCGCTGGCCGACGCTGAGGTGGGTGACGCCGTCGCCGAGCTCCTCGACGAGGCCGACTCCTTCGTGACCGGGCACGAAGGGTGGGCTGGGCTTGACGGGCCAGTCGCCGTGGGCGGCGTGGATGTCGGTGTGGCACAGTCCGGATGCTTCGACGCGGATGCGTACCTGACCGGGACCGGGCTCGGGATCCGGCCGGTCCTCGATGACCAGGGGCTCGCCGAAGGCTCGGACAACCGCTGCCTTCATGGGGTCAACTCCTGAGGGATGGTGGTCAGTTGTGGGCGACGACCGCGACGGGAGCCGCGGCGTGGTGCAGGACGGTGTGCGTGACAGGTCCGATGTGGGCGCCGAGCGGACTGCGGCGGATGCGGCGGCCGACGACGACCAGCGAGGCCTCGTGGGAGGCATCCACCAGCCGGATGCCGGGGCTGCCGGACGGGGTCTTCTCGGTGACCTCGACGTTCGGGTGCTTCCGGCGCCAGGGCCGCAGTGCGTCCGCCAGGACGGCGGCCTGTTGCCGGCCGATCTCGTCGTGCAACTGGGCATCGGCGGAGAGGCCGTAGACGAAGTACGGGGGCAGGTTCCAGCCGTGGATCACCCGCAGACCGGTCTTGCGGCGGGCAGCCTCCTCGAAGGCGAACTCGATCACCGAGTCGTCGGGGCTCGCCGCGTCGATGCCGAGGACGACGGGCCGGTAGGGGGTGGCGGCCGACGGGATGCCCACGGGGTCCGGCTCGTGCTCGTCGGCGGCCTGTTCGCCGGCGCGGACCAGCACGACCGGCCGCTCGGCCTGCGCCACGACGGAGAGGCCGACGGAGCCGACCATGAACCCGCCGATGCCGCTGAGTCCGCGTGAGCCGAGGACCAGCAGTTCCGCGTCCGCCGCAGCCTTGGTCAGGGCATCGGCGGCCCCACCGGTGAGGTGCTCGGTGGTGACCTCGACGCCGGGGTGGCGCAGCCGGATTCCCTCGGCGGTCTCACGGGGCACCCGCTCGCTCCAGTGCCGCTGGGTCTCGGCGCCGAGCAGCGGGGCCTGGGCCATGGACTCCGGGACGGGCTCCGAGACATGGACGATCTTCAGCGGCAGGCCGCGCAGCTTCGCCTCGCGGGCCGCCCACTCGGCCGCGGCCCGGCTTTCGGACGAGCCGTCGAGACCTGCGACAACGGTGCGGTCCATGGTTCTGCCTCCTGATCGGGGATTCTGTGTCCAGCTTCGGATTCGGGGCATCGCGGGTGCAGGGGTCGCTGGTCCTCTGCCGGTGGACCGACCGGCCCAACGGCCCCTCCCATTCACCGCAGCCAGGGGTGGCGTTCGACGACGGGAAGCGGCGCCCAGGCCTTGCCCAGCCCCCAGACCGCGCCCGCGGCCACGGCCGCCGGAGCGATCAGGACGACCGCGTACACGACGTGGTATTCGGCGAACGGGTTGGTGAACATGCTGGGCGAACCATCGGACAGGCGCTTGGCGGGCGGCCACTCCGCGATCCACATCAACGCCATCATCAACGTGACCGCGATCGCGGTCAGTCGGAGGCCGATGCCGAGGACCAGCGCCACGCCGATGCCGAGCAGGCCGAGCATGAACAGCCAGTCCGCCCAGGCGTCCCCGGCCCAGTCGTGGAAGGTCGACTCCATCGGCCCCGCCGCAACCCCGCTGAGGAAGCCCTCGGTGGGCGAGCCGCCGTCGATCCAGCCCTTGCCGGACTGGGTGGCGTACCCGAAGCCGAACGTCTTGTCCAGGAACGCCCACAGGAAGACGAACCCGGTCAGCAGACGCAGCCCGGCGAAGACATAGGCGTTCGTCGCCACGGCGTCGGTCGCCGCCTCGGCCTTGTGCAGTGACGGGAGGCGGAATCGCAGGTGCCGGTGCGGTTGTTCGTGAACTGCCATGGTCCTCATCCCCCTCGGGACGGATTCGTTGTCGACGCCGTCCACTACTCATGGCGCGGACATGCCGTCGCCGGATGCCGAAGGTCCGTGACTGTCGGGCTGAACGGCCCCTTCCTCGGGCCCCGCCGGCTCCGAATTCGCCGCCCCCGGGAGCGGTGACCGGCGTCGGTGGGTGTCAGGCGACCGGCAGATCGGGCCGCACGAGGGTCCCGGAACGGCCGTGCACGATCTCGTACGCTGCGTCCAGCGCGCCGATCGCGGCGAGTTGGCCGGTGTTCTCGACGAACCGGGCGGCGGCCTCGGCCTTGGGGCCCATCGACTCCTGCGCGTAGCGGGCGTCGCGCAGTTCGGCGGGCGTGGTGTCAAGGACGGGCCGCTGGTCGGGGGTGCCGTAGTCGGCGTAGACGTTCGGGACGTCGGTGAGGACGAGCAGGAAGTCGGCCTTCAGGTCCTCGGCCAGTCGGGCCGCGGCCAGGTCCTTGTCCACCACCGCGTCCATGCCGCGCAGGGCTCCGGTGACCTCGTCAGCGACGACCGGGACACCGCCGCCGCCCGAGCAGACCACCACGGTCCCCGTCTCCAGCAGCACTCGAACGGTGTCGGCCTCCAGGATCCGCTCGGGCGCCGGGGCGGGTACCGCGCGCCGCCAGCCGTGCCGGTACACGGTCATGTGCCAGCCGTGCTTCCCCGCCAGGAACCGGGCCGGCTTCTCGGGGTAGACCGGGCCGACCAGCAACGTGGGGCGCTCGAACGCGGGGTCGTCGACGGCCACCCGCGTGTGAGTGACGAGAGTGGCGACCCTGCGTCCGGGCAGCACGTCGCGCAAGGTGCGCGCCAGGAGGGTGCCGATCACGCCCTGCGTCTGGGCGCCGAGCAGATCCAGCGGGTAGGGCGCGGTAAGGGCCGCGTCCGCCGTGCTCTGGGCGGCGAGGAGGTCGAGCTGTGGTGCGTTGCCGTGCGTGACGACGAGTTCGTGGTCGTGGGCCAGGGCGGCGATCGCGGTGGCGACGCGGACGACGTTGGTGCGCTGAACGTCCGCGTCGGGGCGTTCACCGCGGTGCAGCAGGGCGTTGCCGCCGAGGGCGACGACGATGCGCATGATTTCCGCCCCTCTCCTCGCCTCTGTTGCCGGCATCTGTGCCAAGACACTCCCTTCGCCACCATCGAACGCCGGGCCGCCCGTTCGCGCAGCGTGCCGAAGGGCTCCTGTCCGCCGCCGGGTGGCCCGGTCCTGGGGCCGGGTGGCCCATGGCACCGGCGGTCGCATGTGCCCACGCTGGAGGTGGCAGCTCCGTACGCACGACCTGGAGGCACCCCATGAACGCACCCGCATCCACGAGCATGCCTCGAGCGCTGCCTGCCGAGCACCGGGAACGGCTGCTGCGGCTCGCCCGCGAGGTGTCCTTCCCGCAGGGGGCCCGGCTCTTCGAGGAAGGCGGGAAGGCCGACCGGTTCTGGATCATCCGGACCGGCACGGTGGAACTCGACATGCGCGTGCCCGGCCGCCGGGCCGCCGTCATCGAGTCGCTCGGCCACAACGAACTGCTCGGCTGGTCCTGGCTGTACGCGCCGCACGTCTGGCATCTGGGCGCTGAGGCGGCCTCGCCGCTGCGGGTGTACGAGTTCGACGCCGTCGCCGTTCGCGCGATCTGCCAGAGCGACCCGGAGTTCGGCCGGAGCATCGCCCGGTGGGTGGGCGAGGTAGTGGCCCACCGCCTCCAGGCGGCCCGCATCCGGCTGCTGGACCTTTACGCGCCGTACGGCAGCGGGACATTGCACTGACCGCCCTCGGCGCCGCGGACCGAACCGATCTAGGAGTTGGAGGAGTCATCGTGCCCGGTTCCCCGCACATCGTGCGTGACGTGATGACCAGCGACGTCGCTGTCGTCGGCAGCGACGCCGCGTTCAAGGACATCGTGCGGACCCTGCAGGAGCGCGAGGTCAGCGCCCTGCCCGTGGTGGACGGCGCGGGCCGGGTCCTCGGCGTCGTCTCCGAGGCCGATCTGCTGCACAAGGAGGAGTTCCGCGACAGCGACCCCGACCGGTACACGCAGTTGCGCCGGCTGTCCGACATGGTGAAGGCCGGTTCGCTGACCGCGGGCGAGTTGATGACCCGTCCCGCGCTCACCGTCACCGCCGACGCCACGCTCGCCCAGGCTGCCCGGACCATGGCGCGGGCCAGGGTCAAGCGCCTGCCCGTGGTCGACACGGACGGACGACTGGAGGGTGTCGTCAGCAGGGTCGACCTGCTGAAGGTGTTCCTGCGGGACGACGAAGAGATCGCGGAGGAGGTTCGGCGCGAGGTCGTGGCCTACCTCTTCCCGGGGCCCGGCTCGGCAGTACGGGTCAACGTCCTCGACGGTGTCGTGCACCTGGGCGGCCGGATCCGGGACAAGTCACTGGTACCGGCGGCGGCGCGGCTGGTGCGGGCGGTCGAGGGGGTTGTGGATGTGGTGTTCGAACTGGACGAACAGGGCACTTCGGCGGTGTGAGACCGGGCCGGGTAGATCGGATACTCCCGGTCATCACCCGGGTCTGCGGCCACTGACCGTATTCAGCGATCAGTGCCGACCATCGCCAGGCCCTGGTCAACGCCCTGACGATCACGGGCGTTGCGGCAGGTGGCGAGATCACCGACAGGTGATCAACGGCGTGTTGTACCGGGTGGGCGATCAGCCGGCTCAAGAACTTCCGTACGGTCGCCACCGTTCGAGCCGTCCCGCCGGTTCGGTCGTGAGGCCGTGGCGCTCTCGTCGGCGTCGCGGTTACTCAGACCCGTCGTCGGCTCGACACCGGACCGGGCCGCCACCCGCTCGGGCGATCCGATTGACATCCGCCCCTCCCCGCAACCGGCTCCTGCGCGGCCTCTGGCGCCCGAGCGCTCGCCCGTGGTTTTAACTGTCCGGACGACAGCGACGGGGCAGTGCGCGTGGTGCAGCACCGCCTGGCTGACCGAGCCCAGCAGCAGCCCGGCGAACCCACCCCGGCCGCGCGCCCCGACCACCACTTAGCCCGGCCTCGGCGCTCACCTCGATGAGCGAGTGCCGGATCCGGCCACGTACCAGCCTGCGATGCACGGTGACGTCCGGGAACTTCTCCCCCAGCCCGCCGAGCGCCTCGGCCAGCACCCGCTGTTCCTCGTCCCGCATCCGGTCCTCGTCGTACGTCACGAACGGCGGGTCGGACGGTCCGTCGTAGGTGCGCTCGCTCCGGGTGGACCAGGCGTGCAGCGCAATCAGGTCCCTGCCGTGCATGGAAGCCTGCGCGGAACTCGACGGCTCCGTGCGCCGCCGGCGCCCCGTCCACGGCCAGGAGAACGGGCCCGGCCGGGTTCGGCCTCCCGCGCACCACCAGCACCGGGCAGGCGGCATGGGCGGTCAGATGGCCGGCGGTGGAACCGAGCAGCAGCGCACCGAAACGGCTGAGGCCGCGGCTGCCGACCACCGCCAGGGACGCCGTGCACGACTCGATCTCGAGCACCGTCACCGGCTCGCCGACCACGACCTCACGCGTGACCTCGGTCCCGGGCGCCCTCCGATGGGCGCGCTGCTCGGCCTTTGCGAGCGCGTCGTCGATCAGCTCGCGCAGCCCGGCGCCGCTCGGCTCCCAGGGCCCGCCGGGCGGTACGTGTGCGGCCGGCCAGTTGAAGGCATGCACCAGCCGCAGCCCCACCCTTCGCAGCCCGGCCTCGCGGGCCGCGACCTCCACTGCCACCATGCTCGACGGCGAGCCGTCCACCCCCACCACTACCGGGCCGTTCATCTCGCTCCCCTTTCCCGGGCCGACTCCACGGCTGCGCACGACCTGCCCCTGCCGGGTCCGCCGGGCCCGGTAGGCAGGGCGAGGGCAGGAGCATGCCGCCGGGCCCCACGCCCGGCCATCTCGGCCATGGGCCCCGCCGACCGGCAGTTCTTTCGACGACGCTCTCACGCTCGCACGCGGCGCCGAGCGGGCAGCGTCCCCCATCGCCGTCCGCAGCGAGACCGTCAACGGCCAGCGCGACTTCCTGCCGCTCGGCTACAGCTACAGCACACCGACCATGCTGGTGCTGTTCGTGTTCATCAACGCTCTGGCCGGTGGTGCGGCCATCGTGCAGACACGTCGGACGGGGGTTTACGCCCGCGCGCTCGCCGCACCGGTCGCCGCCCGCACCCTGGTGTTCGGCGAGACGGTTGCCTATCTGCTGCTGGCGGTTCTGCAGTCCTGCTGATCGTCGGCATCGGGGTGCTGGTCTTCGACGTGGAGTGGGGTGATCCGCTCGCCGCGGGTGTGCTGGTCACCGTGTGGGCGCTGGTGGGCGCCGGCGCCGGCGTCCTGGCCGGGGCCCTGTTCCGTACGCCGGAACAGGTGCACGCGATCGGCCCCGCCCTCGGCATCGGGACGGGCATGCTGGGCGGCTGCATGTGGCCGCTGGCCGTGGTGCCCGACTGGCTGCGCAGCGCCGGGCACTCGGTGCCGCACGCCTGGGCCGTCGACGCGTGGACGACGCTGTTGTCGCGGGACAGGGACCTGGCCGCCATTCTGCGCGCTCTGGGAGTCCTGGCCGCCTTCGCCGCCGCGCTCCTCACCCTCGCGTCCCTGTCCCTGCGCCACCGGCTGACGACCGGCGCCCGGGCGTGACCGCCCACCACCGCCGATCGGCCCCCACACGGGGTCGCTCGGCCCGCGCATCCGGCAACTCATCTGCGCTGTACTCCAGTTGAAGGGCTCATTCGCCCATTCTTCGCGAGAGGAGTCTTGGCATGGCTACGTCGCGCACGTTCCGTCATCTCGCGCTCGTGGGCGCGGTGGCGGCCCTCGGAGCCTCGGTCACGGCGGCTGCGAGCGGCGTCGGAGCGGACACTCCGGCCACCGGCACCACGGCCACCACCGCCCCGGCCCGCAGCGGGAGCCCGACGAGCACGGTCGACCGGGTCGCCGACTTCTACGGCGCCTACATCGACATCCTGTTCGACTCCGGGCGCGGCCGACCGGCCGACTCCCTGCGCGGCCACTACCTCACCGAGCGGCTGCGGAGCAGCCTGGCCCGCTGGGAGGCCACCCACCACAGGGACGGTGTGTTGCGCGCCAAGGGCGTCCCGATCGCCTGGAAGGCGGTCTACAACGACAGTGGGATGGGGCACTGCTGGACCCGCGTCACGCTCACCTGGCAGGACTCCGGGAGCCGGGTGCACCGCACCCAGTTGATGGTTCAGTCCGATCTGGCGACGCGGCTCATCTCGGGCATCCAGGCCGCCTGACGGTCGGGGGCGGCCCGCTCGATCGAGACAGTCTCCCGGCAGGTCGCCCCCCGGTGACGCAGGGCGAAGCCTGTGGTCGACGGTGCCCCGCCAGGTCTCCCCGTGCGGGCGGAGTCCCAGCCTGACGAACAGGCCGGCAGTTCGGCGGGCGAGAGGAGGTACCCGAGCGTCAGGACCTCGGCCTGCCGCGTGCTGTGCTCCTCGACGCGGGAGTCATCGCCTCCGTGGCGACGAGCCGACCGTGGTCGCCATACCTAGCCCTCCTCGGGCAGGCCCTCGGCAAGGGCCCATTGGGCACGAGCCCGGAGCCGCTCGGCCCACGCGTCGCCCGCCCGGTTCGGGAGGGGTGGCAGGAGAGGCCATCCGGGGAGGCGGCCATGACCGAACACGCGGAAGGAATCGGGGTGGGCGTCGACGGGTCCGAGGCATCCGTGGCCGCGCTGCGCTGGGCGGCGAAGCAGGCACGGATCCTCGGCACGCCGGTAGTCGCGGTGCACGCCTGGGAACCGGCCACGGCCGGGTTCGCGCCCTACGCGCCGGCGTCGTCGCTCTCGACGGTCGCGGACCAGCGCGAGCGAGCCGCCGAGGTCCTCGCCTCGACCGTGCGTGCGGCGTTCGGTCCCCGCCTCGGCCCCGACCTGCGTGCCGTCGTGGTGGAGGGAGCACCCGCACGGGTGCTCCTGCGGTACGGGCGCGACGCTCTGCTACTGGCCCTCGGACGCCGGGCACACGGGCAGTGGGAGCTTCCGGCCGTCGGCACGGTCGGCCGCGAGTGACTCCGCCACGCCACGGTCCCCGTGGTGACGGTGCCCGCCCCCGACCGCCGGACGGCACGGCTCACTGCGGTCGGCGCCACTGCCGGCGTACGGACCGGAGCCGCGTGACGGGGCGCCGCGGATCGAGCGAGCCGTCCGGCGTCCGGAGTGGGGCGGCCTGGCACAGCCACCCTACGATGAGGTGAGCACCATGCATGTCCTGGTGGGTTACGCGACCGCGCACGGATCGACCCATGGTGTCGCCGACCGGCTGGCCGCCGGCCTGGACCGCGCCGGGCTGCGGACCGATGTGCGCCCTGTGGACGTAGTCGACAACGTCGACGCGTACCGCGCTTTCGTCCTCGGCAGCGCCGTGCACAACCAGAACTGGCTCGACCCGGCCAAGGCGTTCCTGCGCGACAACCTGGAGTTGCTCGGTTCCCGCCCCGTGTGGCTCTTCAGCGTAGGAATGCCAGGAGCGTTGCGCGGGCCGTGGAAGCGACTGGGACCGATGGAGGCCCCGGTGATCGTCCGGAGCCTGCCCACGGATCTGTCGTACCGAGGTCATCGTCTCTTCTCCGGCGTCATCCGCGCTTCCCATCTGCCGCTCGGCGGACGGATCCGGTTCCGTCTGATGGGCGGCTGGTACGGCGACTACCGTGACTGGGACGTCATCGACGCCTGGGCGGCTGAGATCGCCGCAGAACTGCTCCGCACTTGACGGCTCGCGCATGATGGCTCCCCGCCGTGCGGGCGGCGGGGAGCCGTGGCGCAGTGGCCCGTTCCCCGGTGAGCCGGGTGCCTCAGAAGCGGACGGGCGGGCGGTGGTCGGCGGTCTCGGTCCTGTGCGGGGCCCGCGTCGGCGGAACCGACGGCAGGTGCCCGCGGCGGTTCTGCCGACGCAGCGCGAGTGTGTCGAACAGCGCGGCAAGAGCGAAGGTCACCCCCATCGCCGCGAACAGCAGGAGCGTGAACCGCTCCCAGAACTCCGGCGTGAGACTCGTGCCCACGGTCCTCGCCCCCTAGTGTCGGCATCGTTTCCCTTCGCTTACAGCCAACTCCGATACGGCTCCCGGCACATGAGCCACGTGTCCCGAACAGAGGGCTGGAGCGGCCCTTGCCGGACGCGGTCCGCTCTCACACTGCCCGGGGGGCCGACCGGCCCTCGGATCCAGTGCGACTCGGCCCGTGATCCGAAGTCGATCGCCCCTGGTCCGGGAGCCGACGGTGGACAAGAAACGTCCTCGGCAGGGTCGATGCCCGGAAGCTCGGCCCGCAGCACGTGCGTTCCGTCCGTCAGACGCTCCTCGATGCGGAGGCCGGGTGTTCCCGGCACGGTGTGGAGGGGAGACTCTCCGAACAGGTCGGGGTGTGTGGGCCGACCGGTTCGTCGGCGTCATCGGGCCGACTGTCGGTCCGTCCAGCGAGGACGAGCCGTCGTGGACCGGATCCGCTGGCCCGGTTCAGTCGGACTTCGCACATGCGGGACGGCGCCACCTCGAGCTCTCGCGTGGCGGTCCCGCACGCCCCTGCCGGGTACAGCGGCTCACTGGTGAAGGCTTCTCAGGCGGATTCGACGGTTCCTGAGGGCCGCTCGACCGCCTGGTCGTCCGGCAGATCCGATCCGAGGGCAGGGCGGCGTGGTCCGAGCAGCTCGCAGTCCACGCCCACAACGCCCTCCACGGCGCCCGCCAGCCGCACGGCGACGGGTACGAGCGTGCTGTCCGGCACCCGGCCGGTGAGTCGCACGACTCCTTCGCGGACCCCCACCCGGATCGTTTCGAGTGCCTCGGGAAAGAGGAAGGCGACGACCTCGCGCCGCACTTCCTCGGCGATGTCCCCGTCGTCCCGCAGGAACACCTTGAGCAGGTCGGAAGGGCCGACGATGCCCTTCAGCACACCTTGGTCATCGATGACCGGCAGCCGCTTGACCCCGTAGTACGCCATGGTCCGGGCGGCCTGAGCCAGGGTGTCGCCCTCGTCGGCGGTGATGGCCGGCATCGACATCAGTTCCTCGGCGGTCCGCGCCTCCGCCTTGGCGAGGTCGGACAGCAGCCCCAAGCCGGCGGACCGGCCGACGTCGCCGCCGCCTCGGAACCCTTCCTTGACCATCAGATCCGCCTGCGAAACGACTCCGAGCACCCTCTGCCCCTCGTCCACGACGGGCAGGGCACTCACGTTCCACCGGTGCATGGCCTTCACGATGCTCTTGAACGTCGCACCGCGCTGAACGGCCACGACTGTGCGGGTCATCACGTCGCTCACGACATTCGGGGTGCCGTACATGGTGTCCTCCGGCGAAAATCCGCTTCGGGCGGTGTGCCGTCTCCCGATCGTCCGCGAGGTCCGCCGTCGTCGGGGACGTGCAGGTCGAGGAGTGACGTCTCTTGTCTCCAGACTCGGTCAGGCGTGCGGGGAGAACATGGGCCGAGTGGCCCCTTGTCCAGGGTCCCATCGGGCATATGTGCAGGACTCGGCGCGCGGTCGCCCACGCGCCGAGTCCTGGGCACCGCCTGACCGGGTCACCGTCTGGCGGTCAGAGGCACGGTGTCCTCGATCACCGCACGGCCGTACTCGGGAGAGTCCCAGTACGCCGTGAGCGTGCCGGCACCCGAGCGGGTCGCCCTGTAGGGGAATGTCACGTCGAACGTGCCCCAGGTCCCGGTACCGGAGGTCGCCGTGGCGTAGATGTTCGCCGCCGTCCGCCCGGCGGCGTCGGTGATCTTCAGCCGTAGCGTGGCCTCGAAGGTGTTGGCGCTTCCCCATACCCGTACGGGAGTGCGAATGGCGTCGCCGATCAGCGGCGACTCAACGAGGACCAGCGGTGCGAGGTCCTCGAAGTCGGCGCGGCCCACGGGCTTGTTCAGGACGATGCCCTCACCGCCGAAGGCGGTCACCGGCTTGCCGTCCAGTTCGAACCGCACCTTCTCGATGGCAGGGAAGCGGGTGGCGGTGAAGACCACCTGGGCGAGCCGTGCGCGCATCGACAGGCTTCCGCCGCCGTCGTCGTAGCGCGCGGAGAGGTCCACGGTGGCCACGTGTCGGCTGACTGCCACCGAGTTCAGTGTCGTGCCCGGGGGAATGGCCGTGGTGCGGTCGTGGGCGCGTTCATAGCGGCTAGGCCCAGCCAGCAGGGCGCGCAGCGCACCGGCCGCGGTAGTGGGCGTGGCCACCATGCGCGGGGCGGGTGAGACCTTCTCGCCGTGCAGGAAGTACACCGACGTCCGTACCTGGCGCGGTCCGCCGCCCTGACCCCTCGGCGTCGTCGACGGCGAGGGGGTGTGGGTCGTCGTGCCGAGGGTGCCGGATGGGCCGGTACCGTCCCGGCCCGGTGTGGTGGGGCCGGCTCCGGTGGTGCCGCCGTTGGTGCCGTCGGTCTTCGACGTGCTCGGCGGTGTGATCCCGGGAGGGGTGCCCGTGGGTCCGGTGTCGCTTCCGCACGCGGTCGCCACGGAGGACACGAGCAGGGTCGCGGCGGCCGGGACGATCGGGTGCCGCAGCCGGTGGGACATGGGCCTGGTGCAGATCTCGGTACGCATGACGGCCTCCTCCGGCGATTCCAGGATCGCGGGGTACGGCGGCGCGAGCCTCACCGACTCCTACCTGTCCCAGTCGCTGCTCGTCGTGGCTCTTCTCGGCGCCGCGTACACGGTGCAGTCCGTCCTGCGGCTGCGCGGCGAGGAGAACGGTCTGCGGGCCGAGCCGTTGCTCGCCACACCGGTCTCCCGGAGCCGCTGGGTGGCCGGCCATCTGACCGTGGCGCTGGCCGGCAGCGTCGTCGTCCTCGTCGCCGGCGGGCTCGGCACGGGCCTGGCGTACGGCCTCATCAGCGGTGACCTGGGCCAGGTGCCGCGGCTGATCGGATCCGCGCTCGCCTACGCACCGGCGCCCTGGCTACTCGCAGGGCTCGCGACCACCCTGTTCGGGCTGATCCCGCGCGGAGCGATGGCCGCCTGGACCGCCCTGATCGCATGCTTCGTCAACGGCCTGCTGGGCCAGGCCCTCGACCTACCGGACTGGGCCAGGGACCTCTCCCCGTTCGAGCACGTACCGCACCTCCCCGCGGCCGACCCGAGCCTCACGGCACCGGCACTTCTCGCCGCACTCGCCGCACTCGCCGCACTCGCCGCACTCGCCGCACTCGCCGCACTCGCCGCCGCCCTGACGGCAGCAGGGCTGGCGTGGTTCCGGCGGCGGGACGTCGGCTAGATCTCATCACCGACGTGCACCCGGACGGTCACTCACCGTCTCCGGCCGTCGTGGCGCACCGACCGACGCGAAAGGGCCATTCGGCACCGGACAGGGCCGCACCGGCCCCTCCCGGAGCCGCTGACCGCACGGGGATCCTGGCAGTGGAGGGACCCGCACACCGGCGTGCGGGCACCGATCCGGGGAGGTGGTGGCCGTGCTTCGCCCCGTTGTGGTGGGACTCGACGGTTCCCGCGAGAGCCTCGCTGCCGCCGACTGGGCGGTCCGGGAGGCGCTCAGGCGCGGTCTTCCGCTGCGCCTGGTGCACGCGTGGGAGGGCGGAATGTCGCCCGACGAGTCGGAGCTGCCCGAACTGGAGGCGCCTCGCTACTGGGCGCGGCGGATCCTGCGGGACGCCATGGACCGGCTCAACGAGCGCTATCCGCAGGTGTATCTGAGCGCGGAGCAGATCTCCCGGCCGGCGGCCGACGCGCTGATCGAGGCGGGGGACGAGTCCGAGCTGCTGGTCCTCGGCAGCCGCGCGTTCAGCGGTTTCGGGGGTTTCATGGCCGGTTCGGTGGCGCTGGCGACGGTTGCCCACGCGGCGCGACCCGTCGTACTCGTACGGGCGGATCAGCCCCTTGAGGACGAGCACGAGCCGGACTCGGAGGGCCGGCCGTCGTCACACACGCCGTACCGCCCTGTCGTGGTCGGCGTGGACCCGGCTCAGTCGTGCGAGGAGTTGCTCGCGTTCGCCTTCGAGAGCGCGAGGCTGCGTGCCACGCCACTGCGCGTGGTTCACACGTGGCAGGTGCCGTACGTGCCTCACGCGCTGGAGGTGAAGGCACGCAGGGACGTGCAGTCGGGCGCCCAGCGAGTGCTGGACTCCGTTCTCGGACCGTGGCAGGAGAAGTACCCCGCGGTGGAGGTCACCGAGCTGGTCGAAGAGGGCCGTCCGGCACAGCAACTGCTGCACGCCGCGCAGGACGCCGGTCTGCTGGTCGTCGGCCGCAGGATCCGCCCGGCCAGGGTCGGCATGCACACCGGTCCGGTCGCGCACGCGGTGATGCACCACGTCCGCTGCCCGGTCGCGATCGTGCCGCACGCGTGAGTCGTCCCTCGCGGTTCCGTCGGCAGGGCTCGGACCGGGTGGGGCCGATCGCCGAGGACGGCAGCTTGTTCATGACTGCCGGCCAGTCGCCCGGGACGTTCCGCCCCTGATCCGCCGACCGGCCGCAGCGGTACGACGGCAGGCAAGCCGCACGGGAGATGAGCTCCGTGTTGCAGGTACGCATCCACGGACGGGGCGCAGCCAGGGCCCGTCACGGCCGCGTTCTACCGGATCGATGAGCGGCGGATCCGTGTCGGGGAGCCCGTCACCCGGCCCGACACCCTGGTGATCCAGGACGCGACACTGCCGCACCAGGTGAACGTCTTCGAGGGACTCGGGCCCCGGCGGCCGCGTGCTGATCAACTCACCGAGTGAACCGCCCGACCACCGGGCAGCGGAGCAAGGGGCACACAGGCCCGGGACCGGGGTGGACGGCCCGCCCACGCGTTCTCGCCGAGTGGGCGTCGGCTGTTCCGGGTCATGCTCCGCCGACTCGAGCGAGCCGCACTTCGGCACCCTGCGGCCGAGCGGCCCGGCCGTCAGCGGGCACCGCTCCGGGGGCCGCGCTCCGCCGACGCGGCGTGGGCGAGGAGGCGGTGCGCAAGATCACGGGCCTCGTCCGCGGTCAGTGCTGCCCAGACCCCCGGCTCACCACCCTGGTCCCGACCGACGTCCAGGGCGACCCGGCTGATCGGCCGATCCGTCGACGCGAGCCTGAGGCACCTCACCGCGATCCGCCGGCCGCAGGCCGTCACCAAAGGCGCGTCGCCGGCCGTGCTCGACCGGCTTCCTTCCGCCGTCACCATCGGTCTCACACCCTCCCTGGGGGCAGGTCTTCGGCTTCAGCCCCTTCGGGCGGCACTTCCTCGGTGTCGTATACCCAGCGGGGTATTAGGGACAGCACCCGCGACGCCGGGATTGTTCCCATGCCGGCGAACTCCTCCACCGCCGCCTTCAGTTCACCCAGCACCTTCTCACCTCGGAGAAGGACATGCCGGTCTTCGGGTCGGCGCAGAGCTCGTTGTCGACGTCGGCGTAGCCATGCGCCATCGAGCACTTGACGACGACGCCACTCTTCGCCTTGTCGACGTCCAGGATGGGCATGCCCGAGATCACGTTGCCGGGACGGCGCGAAATCGCGGCCTCGACAGCGAAGACCTGGACCGGCTCCATCTCCTTCTCGTACAACAGCGCACTCACCCCGACCTGGTCACCGGACGCCGGCTCGCCCGCGTCGAGGCCTGATCCGTCTCTCCGGTCAGTGGTGTGGTACCACCGCGACGGGCGCGATCGCGCGTTGGAGTACCTCGTGTGTCACGGGACCGACGTGCGGTCCGACCGACGCATTGCGGCGCCTGCACCCGAGGACGACCAGCGAGGCGTCACGGGAGGCATCCGCCAGATGCGCGCCCGGCCTGCCGATCACGGCCTCCTCCGTCACCTCTACTCCAGGAAACTTCTCCCGCCACGGACGCAGCGTCTCGCTCAGCAGCACCTCCGGCTCCACGGCCGGCCCGTCCTACTCTCCCGCCGACGGGGCGGCATCGCGTTCCAACCGTGCACGACCCGAAGACCGGTCCCACGACGCGCGGCCGCGTCGAACGCGAACTCGAGAACCGCTTCGGCGTAGGGCCCCGGCAACCGCAGGCCAAGTACGACGTCCTGGTTCGGGCTGACCTCGGAGGCGATCCCGTGGGCGGCCGCCCGGTGTTCGTCCAGATCGCCTGCTCCGGCGCGGACGAGGACGACGGGTCCCTCGACCCGCCCCACCACGGCGAATGCCACGGAACCGAAGACGCATCCGGAGGCACGCCCGAGTCCGCGCGACCCCAGCACCAGCACCTGACTCTCTCGCACCTGTGCCGACGAGACCGTCGCGGGCTGTCCGGCGAGCTACTCAGCGGCGATCCTCAGACCGGGGTGACTGTACGTCAGAAACACCTCGGCGTGATGCAGCATCCGGGCGGATCGGCCCTCTCCCGGGAGCGCCACGGCTTCCGCCGCGAACGGCGCATAGGCGTGCGGCTGTTGCTCCCCGGCGTGCACGACTCGCAACGGAACTGCCCGCAGGTGTGCCTCACGAGCTGCCCAGTCGGCAGCGGCGAGGCTCTCCAGGGAGCCCTCTGGACCGACGGTGACGGTGCGGGACATGAGCGGGCCCCCTTCGGTGTGTGACCCCGCTCCTGTGTCCCGAGCCCCTGCGGCAGGAGGGACCGGAGGTCCCTGTGTACAGCCGACGGTCCCGTGTGACGGCCGTCCTGACGGACGGGAGTCTCTGAGAAGTCGGCGGCCCCGGAACGCCAGGTGTGCGCCGGTCAGCCGGTCGTCGGCACCAGAACCACAGGGCAGTGGGAGCGGTGCAGGAGCGTGTGCCCGACCGGGCCGACCTGCGGCCCTGGCCGACTGGTACGACGGTGGGCACCGATCACGACGACGGCGGATTCGCGCGTGGCGTCCAGCAGAGCCTGGGCCGGTCCTCTGCGGACCGTCCGGGCATCGACATCGACCTGGGGATGCTCTTCCCGCAGCTTGGCCAGATTGAAGCGCGGCACGGCCTCCTCGGCCAGATCGTTCTGGGCGCGCCGCCGTTGCCCGGGGCTCGTCGCGGGGATAAGGGAGGGCAGTTCGGGGGTGACGTACCGGTGGGTCGAGTGCAGGACCTTCAGCCTGGCACCTCGCCGCTCCGCCTCATGGAAGGCGTAGGAGGCCGCGTCGGCGTCGGAGTCGCCCTCCAGGCCCAGCAGCACGCTGCGCTCGCCGTCGCATGGGTGGTCACCGCGTACGACGAGCAAGGGGCCGTGCACATGAGCCGCCAGGCGCAGACTCACCGAGCCGGCGAGCAACCCTGTGACGCCGCCGAAACCGCGGGTGCCGACGACGGTCAGGTCAGCGCCCTCACTCTCGCGCACAAGGGCCCGCACGGCGCCACCCGCCGCGGCCTTGGTCACCACGGACAGGGCCGGATGACGTTGCCGGACACGTGCGGCGGCAGACGCGAGGACGGGTCCGGCCTCGTCGCGGTCCTGCACGACGTACACGACACGCAGGTGGGTGCCACGCCGTGCGGCCTCGTCCGAGGCCCAGTCCAGCGCTCGTACGGCGTTCAGAGAACCGTCCACGCCGACGACCACATGATGGAGAGCCATCTCCCTCTCCTTTCTGCTCCGTGCTCCCGATGCTCGTCCTTCCGCGACGTCGCGGGCAGGGGCCACGCGCACCTGGCGACACGCCGTACGGCCCCCACCGCAGGGCCGTACGGCCCGCACCGGAGAAACGCGAGAGGAGCTCACACCGGGGTCAGCAGGAGAGGCCCAGCCCGTACATGCCGCGTCCGCCCACGAGTTCGCGGCCGGTCACCAGCTCGGGTTCGATGCGGATGAAGACCTCGCTGGGCGACGGCACCCAGGAACGCGGGCCGGTGCGGACCAGGCGCTCGTGCTCGGCCGCGTCGGTGACCACCATGGCGGAGCCGGTGACGACGACGCTCCAGCCCGAGTGCGTGACCGCGTCGATGTCGTCGACCTCGAAGGCGACGACGGCGCCGTCGATCGCGCGCACGAGTTCGGAGCCGGTCGCGGTGCGCAGCAGCACGGCGCCGTCGGCATCCAGGCTGAAATTGACGGGCAGTGCCGCGGGCAGGGCCTGACGCGTGTACACGATCCGCCCTACGGGAGCCTTCGCCAGCAGGCGCAGGCACTCCTGCCTGTCGAGTTCGCGGAATCCGTCGTTGCGGTACATGAGCGAGTCCGTCTTTCCGTTGATGCATCCGGTGCAGCCGTGCGCCGGCCACTTCATCGTTCGCCCCGCGGGGACCACGGGCGAGGGCCATCGGTCCCGGACGCGCCGGACAGTGGCCCGTTCTGCGCGGTGATCCGCCGGCCGGTGACACCGCGCGGCGCGATGAACAGCCGGTGATCGGGCCGCCCAGCCACCCAGGGCTCGCTGAGTACATGCTCCACGGTCGCCGGTGGGCGAGCCTCGACGGTGCCTGTACTGGCCGCAGGCCCAGGTTGCCCCCAGCCGGGGCACGCAGGCTTGGCCATACGGCCCCGCGTGATCGGGTGGACTGGGCCGATCGGCCCTGCGCCCGGCGCGACGCGCAGGGTTCGCTTGGAGCATGTACGAGAACCCCACCAGGTCCTCGCAGTCTCTCCCAGCGCGTGTAGTCGCTGGTACGACCGTGGTGGAGCTGTGCGGCGAGATCGACCTCCTCGCGGCACCGGCCCTGAGGGCATGGCTGGACACGCTGACCGCCGGGACGTGCCCCGATCTGGTGCTCGACCTGCGTGCCGTGTCCTTCATCGACTGCACGGGGCTCGGCGTCCTGTGCCGGGCCCGCAACCGCGTCATGGCCCGGCAGGGCCGACTCCGTCCGGTCACCCAGGACTCGTGCTTCCTGCGCGTGCTGCGCATCACCGGTCTGGAGGACGCATTCGAGGTCAACCCCAACCTGCCCGCACTCCTCGACGCACACGTGGTCACCGTCCCGGGAGGTGTGACGGGCCCCGACCGGCTACCCCGCTGACCGCCCGGGCGTGGAGCACCGCGCCGCGCGCCGCGGAGTTGCGGGACCCTCCGGGCCGTAGCCGAGTCGTACGAGCATGGCTGCGTGGTCGGGCCCTCGGCTCACGGAGGCACACAGACCGGGCCACTCCATCGCGTGGTGCAGGAGCGACGCGCGCAGTCCGTGAGCCGTGGCGAGCAGGAGAACGTGTTCGAGGGCCTGCCCGGCGCACAGCCAGTCGACGCGCCGGTCGTGCTCGGTGGTCAGCACAGCGATGACAGGGGTCGTCTCGTAGACGCGGGCGGGGAGCCGGTCGCGATGGCGTTGGGCAGTGAAGTCGCGCATGCGGAGTCACTCCCGGGCCTCCTGCGGGCCCAGCGCCGCCCACGGCAAGCTCGGTGTCGGCCTCCGCATAGGGGTCCCCGCGCACCCATCGACGGCTCCCGGTGCTGCGGTCGGTGTCCAAACGGTTACGCTGCTCGGCGTCCGCGGTCAGCTCCCGCAAGCACCCGGTCTCGCCCTGCTCGGGAAAGGGAGCCGACCGGCCATACGTTCTCAGCGGAGACCCTGGCCGGAGAGGGCCGAACGTTCCGGTGCAGGGTGCAGGTTGATCCCAGTGGGTCCCTGAGACCGCCTGACCGGCGGGATGTCGAACAGCGTCCGGGGCCGAGCCCCTCGCCGGGTGAGCCTGGGCATGTGCAGCGTTCCGCCGTGTGCGCTCGACGATCCGATCCGAGGGTGGCCGAACGGCCCGGCTTGAGGGCCATCCGGTCCTGAACAGGTCCTGGACGGCTCTCCTGCAGACTACTGGACCCTGCCACCCTGGACATGTGACGGCTGCCGACTGTCACTCTGGGGAAGGGAGGAGCGACATGCAGCACCGTACGGTCGCCGACCTGATGACCCACGATGTGGTCCGGGCACGGCGTGATACGCCCTTCAAGGAGATCGTCGAGCTGTTGGCCGAGAACGACGTCACCGCCGTACCGGTGGTGGACGACCTCGACCGCCCCTTGGGCGTGGTGTCCGAGGCCGACCTGCTGCGCAAGTGCTCCGTCCGGTCCGACCCGTCCGGGCACGCGCCGATTCCGCATCTGGAGGCGTGGGAGCGGGCCAGGGCCGCCGGTGTCAGGGCCGAGGAGTTGATGTCGACGCCCGCCGTCTGCGCACGTCCGGAGTGGAGTGTGGTCGAGGCCGCCCGGCTCATGGCAACCGAGAACGTGAAACGACTGCCGGTGGTGGACGAGGCGGACCGGCTCCGGGGCATCGTCAGCCGCAGCGACCTGCTGCGGATCTTCCTGCGCCGGGACGACGCCGTCCGCGATGAGATCACCGGGGACGTGCTGCGGCAGACGTTGGGCCTCGCGCCCTCGGACGTGACGGTCGAGGTGCGCGACGGACAGGTGACCCTCAAAGGAACCGTCGAGGTGAGCAGCCTGATCCCCATCATCGAACGGCTGTGCAGGAACGTCGACGGCGTGGTCTCGGTCTCCGTGCACATCGGGTATCGGATCGACGCCTCCCGGACTTCCCCCACCGGAGCATGAGCGCCGCGTGGCGATCTCGCGCCGCGGCGTCCCCGGGGCCGTCATGGGGTCGAAGGCCGTGGGCTGCGGGGCCGCAAAGCGGGTCGCCGACGAGGCCGGTGTCGCTCATGCTGGAAGGAGAGTCACCTGGCTGTTCGAGTTCACGTCCGCGGAGGTCAGCCGAATGACTCCGCCCATTCGGCACATGCCAAAGCCTGCTGGGCGGACCTCCTCGGTCTGAGCCGTTCGCCGCCGAGTGCGACGAACTCTTCGAGCGGATGAACCCGCTCCTGGCGTCGACCTCGCCGACGGCATCCTCACCGTCACCGCCCCAAAGACACAGCGGACAAAGCCGACAGGTGCGGGCCGCCCGACGTCACTTGCAGAGCAGGGAGGAAGCCATGAAGGTCGGAGTGCTGACCGGCGGCGGCGACTGCCCCGGCCTCAACGCCGTGATCCGCAGCGTCGTCCGCAAGGGAATCCAGGAGTACGCCTTCGAATTCGTCGGCCTGCGGGACGGCTGGCTCGGTGCGCTTCAGGGCAACGTGGTGCCGCTGGACATCGCCGACGTGCGCGGGATCCTGCCACGCGGCGGAACCATCCTCGGTTCCTCCCGCACCAACCCGTTCAAGCATGAGGACGGCGTGGAGCGCATCCAGGGCACCCTTGCCGCGCACCAGGTGGACGCGCTCATCGTGATCGGGGGCGAGGACACGCTCGGTGTGGCCACCGAGCTGAGCCGTCAGGGGGTCAATCTGGTCGGCGTACCGAAGACCATCGACAACGACGTGTCCGGCACCGACTACACCTTCGGCTTCGACACAGCCGTCGGCATCGCGACCGAGGCCATCGACCGCCTCCACACCACCGCCGAGTCACACATGCGCACGCTGGTGGTGGAGGTGATGGGGAGGCACTCGGGGTGGATTGCCCTGCACGCCGGTGTGGCGGGCGGCGCCAACGTGATCCTCATCCCGGAGCGGCCGTTCGACATCGATCAGGTCTGTGCATGGGTGAAAGGCCGATTCAAGATCCACTATGCGCCGATCGTCGTCGCCGCAGAGGGAGCCGTCCCGATCGAGGGGCAGATGGTCCTGAAGGACCGGACGCTGGACGAGTTCGGCCATGTGCGGCTGTCGGGCATTGGCGAGTGGCTTGCTCAGGAGATCGAGGAACGCACGGGCACGGATGCCCGAACCACCGTCCTCGGCCATGTCCAGCGCGGTGGGACTCCGAGCGCCTTCGACCGTTGGCTGGCCACGCGCTTCGGGCTGCACGCCGTCGACGCGGTCAAGGACGGCGACTTCGGCAAGCTGGTCGCCCTGCGCGGCACCCAGATCATCCGCATTCCTCTCGACGGCAGCAGGGCCAGGACCAAGCTGGTAGATCCGTCACTGTACGACGAGTTCGAGGTGTTCTTCGGCTGACCCTCCTCTGTCAGCCGACGTGCCCCACGACCGCCACCGGACAGCGGGTGTGATGCAGTACGGCGTGGGTCACCGGCCCCAGCCGGCCCTCGGGCGCCCGCGGGTCTGTGCGACGGCCCACGACCAGCAGGCCCGCTCCCCGGGACGCGTTCACGAGCGCTTGCGCGGGATGGAGCAGGACGACGTCGGTGCGGGTCGTGACTTCCGGATACTTGTCCTGCCGCGTGCGCAGGGCGTCTGACAGCTTCAGCACCTCCTGGTCCTCCCAGGTGGCGCGGTCCTCCTCGGTCACGAACAGCTTCTGGGGAGAAACGGCCTCGGCGGGAAGAGCCCAGGCCTGAACCACGTGCAGACGCGCCCGTCTCGCCTCAGATGCCGAGAACGCGAAGTCCATCACCTCGCCGACCGGACGGTGCGCGTCGAACCCCGCCACCACCTCGGCGCCACCGCCCGCCACCCGCGTCCCGTCTCCGATGCCCTCGACCGGCCGTTCGGGCACGAGCACCACGGGGCAAGCGGCTTCCGCCGCGACGCGAAGGGCCACCGACCCGACCGCGAGTCCGTCGAAGCCGCCCGAGCCCCGTGCTCCGACCACGAGAAGCCCGGCGTCGCGCGCGGCGGCGAGGAGTGCCACGGCCGGAGCGTCGGCGGCCTGCTCGCCCCGCACCTGGAGGTCCGGGTAGCGGGCGCCGAGATCGGCGATCGCCCGCTGGAGCATGTGCACCCCCATGTGGTGCAGCGTCTGCATGGCCGGGGCGGGAACGGCACCGCCCGGAAACGGTGGCAAGGCGCGCACGAGACGCAGCGCGACGCCGCGCAGCAGCGCCTCCCGCGCGGCCCAGTCGGCTGCGGCCAGGCTGCGTTCGGAGCCGTCGATACCCGCCAGCACCGGGTGACTCATCGCGTCCTCCTTCGCCCGCCGTGCACGTCCGCAGGCGCGTCCCGCGACTCTTCCGACCCTTCTTCCACTGTTCCACGGCGGGCCCCGATGGTCCCGGCGAAAGGGCCGCCCGCCTTTCCCTCCCCCACACCACCGTGGCGCGTCAATGGAGAGTACGCAGCATTCGTGAGGTGGCGGTGCCGACATTCGGCGTCGCCGGGACGGACACCGGACGTCCACGATGCAAGACTGGCCGCGTAGTGGACTGCGTCACGGGAGGCATCCGTGAGCGACTTCGAGCACAGCTCCACGGAGAAGGACGCCCGCCGCACCAGGCCGAGGCCGAATCTCTGATCGGTCGGCATTTGCTGGATCCACACGCCGTCCAAGTCGCTGTGCAGAACGGCGTGGTGACGATGGCGGGGAGACTGGACAACGCTGTGGTCCCCGAACTGCTCGCATCGGTACGGGACATCGACGACGTGGTGGGCTGCACAAGAGCGGCAAGGACTTCGGCGCCGGCAGCAGCCGACGTGGTGAGCCGGGGCGTGTCCTCGACCGCGCACGCCGGACCGCTCGCTCAGGGCCTCGACGAACCTATGGAAGTCCAGCGCATCCATCTCCCACCCGTCGCGGAACACGTCGTCGGGCATGTCCACAGCCGCTCCGGTTTCCGCAGCAGACGGTTGACCGCCGTGCGGGCCAGTTCCGCGTAGGTGCCGGTCCGGACGGAATCGTCCCGGGCCACTCATCGCAACGCGGCCAGGTCGCGAGGCCTGAAGCCGTGTGCCGCTCGACCGCCTCGTGGGCCATGTTGTGCCCGGCCTTGGTTGCACCTCGGCCCGGCGGCACAGCCGGACGCGGACGGCCGGTGACGTACCCCGGGCGTCGATGGAGCCGAGGACCGCCCGCTTCTTGCGGGCCCGAATTGCACGGTGCGCGGCCCCTGATCCGCTGCTCCGTGTCTCTTTGTCGCCCTCGGCTCAATTCCATGTCACCACCGCTCGCCGACGAGTTGTAGGGCCGGACGGCCCTGACCGAGGGTCCGGTCGGCACGTTCGCCCCTCTTTCGGGCCGGGCGGTTCACTCGCGGTGCAGCACGACTTTGAGGGCGCCCGTGGTGGTGCCGTGTGAGAACACCTCATAGGCGTCCTCCATCCGATCGAGGCCGAAAGTGTGGGTGACGAGCGGGGAGAGGGGGAGGCGTCCGAACCTCACCTGCTCCAGCAGCCAGGGGGTCGAGGACGTGTCCACCTGGCCGGTGCTGATCGTCACGTTCTGGCGCCACAGGGATTCGAGATGCAGCGTGACCGGTTTGCCGTGTGTGCCGATGTTGGCGATATGCCCTCCTGTTCGGACGGCGCGGGTGCACAGGACGAAGCCCTCCGGTTCACCCGATGCCTCGATGACTACGTCGGCTCCCGGTCCTTCGGACAGTTCGGCGATCATTCGTCCCGGCAGTTCGGCGGCATCCGCACCCACGCGGAGGGCTGCCTCCAACCGCGCGGCGGACAGATCCACCACGATGATCCGGCGGGGCGAGTAGAGCCGCGCGACGGCGACCGTGGCGAGACCTACGGGCCCCGCGCCCACCACAACCACGGTGTCTCCCGGGCTCACATGTCCGTTCCGCACTCCGACCTCGTAGGCGGTGGGGAGGACTTCGGCGAGCAGGACAGCTTCGCTCAGCGGGATGGCGGAAGGCCATCGGTGCGTGGAGTAGTCGGCGAACGGCACCCGCACGTAGTCGGCCTGCGTCCCGTTGACCAGGTTGCCCAGGATCCAGCCTCCACCCCCGCGGCATTGTCCGCCCATGCTGTCGCGGCACGCCCTGCAGTGGCCGCAGGCCGAGACGGACGACACGATCACCTGGCTCCCTGGCCGCAGTTGGTGGACGTCGCTCCCGACCTCCACGACCTCTCCCACGGCCTCGTGGCCGAGGATCGTTCCCGGTTTCACCTCGGGGAGATCTCCCCGCAGGATGTGCAGGTCACTGCCGCAGACGGTGGTGGCATCGACGCGCACGATCGCGTCGGTCGCCTCCTCGATCGCAGGGTCCGGGACAGTGTCCCAGGAGATCTGTTCCGGGCCGTGATAGACGAGCGCTCGCACTGTGTTCACTTCCTCGTTTCCCGCACCTCCACGGTCTCCCCCACCGGGCTCCCGGGCAACACAGATGCCCACCCGTCACGATCCGCCCGGGGCCGGAGCACGAATGGTCGGCCCGAGGCGTCGATCGCACCGATGTCCCGCTGAGCTCCCGCTCAGTCATGAGGAACGACAGCGACGGGACAGCTCCCGTGATGGATGGCGGCCTGCGCCACGGGACCAATGTGGGGTGCCGTGCCGTGCCGGTGGGCGCGCCGGCCGACGACCAGCAGCCCGGCGTCTTCGGCGGCTCGTACGACGGCCTTGGCGGGGTTTGCCAGACGGATGCTGTCGGCGACGTCTACCTGCGGGTACTTCTCGCGCCAGGGACGGAGCGCCTTGCTCAGGTCCTTCTGTGCGTCCCGTGTCATCTCTTCAGCGACATCATGGTCCACACCCCAGGGCAGCCGTGCATGGAGCGGCACGCTGCGTCCGTGGACGGCCAGGAGTGCAACGCCCCTGGCCGCGGCGGTGTGGAAGGCGAAGTCGAGCAGGTCGTCGGAGGCTCCGTGCAGTTTCAGGGCCACGACCACACGGCTCGCCGGTGCCGGGGGTGTTCCCCGCTCCGAGGTCTCGGCGCGGACCAGTACGACCGGCCGCTCGGCCCTCGCCACCACGGGCATGCTGACGTCGCCCAGGAAGTAGCTCTCGACGGGCTCCAGCCCCCGTGAACCGAGCACGGTCATCTCGGACTCCGACGCAGCTTGGAGCAGCGCGCTCTGGGCGTCTTCGGCGACCAGGTCACCGACGATCGACAGGCCCGGGTGACGTGCTTGGAGCTCGGCCTGCGCAGTGTGAACGAGGCGCTTCGCCCAGTAGTTCTGATCGACTTCCGAGGGGACGCGGGTCGGTTCCGGTGCCAGCAGCGGCCACGCGTGCAGCAGACGCAGGGTGAGCTTGCGCTTCTCCGCCTCGTCTGCGGCCCATCGGGCGGCGGCAAGGCTCTCCTGTGAGCCGTCCAGGCCCACGGTGACGACTGGTTGCATGGCAGCGGCCTCCGTCTCGTACGAAGCTGGAAACGACGGTGGATGACGGTGAGCGAGTCCGATGGTGCGGATGGTCCGAACGTCGCCGACATGCCTAGCGTGGTGCGTTCTCTCCTTCGAGAATTACCCCATCTCATCCGGGGCGCATGTGGACCCGCGCAGGAGAGGGCACAGGGACAGATCGAGTCGGCCGCCGGGCCCTGTGGGGCCGGACGTCGGCTCCACAGGGACTATCGGCCCAGTGACCGGACACCGCTGCTGTTCGATCGTGGGACGGAGAGACGGGGGAACGGACCAGCGACCTGCTGGAGGCCGACTCATGAGTGCACAAGATTCGCCGTCCGCGTCCGGCCCGCCCCCGCCGCATCAGGAGCACACGCCGAAGAGGGCAAACCCCCTGCGGCGGACGTCCGACAGGATCGAATACTGCTTGAGCGGCCTCTTGATGCTCGTGTTCGTCCTCGGCCTGCCGGCCGCCGCACTCGGTGCCGGGCTGACTGCGTACGAGTCGTCGATGCGCGCTGTGCAGACCCAGTCGGCACAGCGGCAGGAGGTCACCGCCCGGCTTACGGCGGACGTCAAGGGCAATGCCGAGGACGCGAAGCAACAAGCGCAGGTCCGCTGGACCGACGGCAATGGCGGGGTGTGGACGGGATCCGCCTTGGTGGAGCCGGGAACGCGCAAGGGCGCGACCGTGCAGGTGTGGGTGGACCGGGACGGAGCCCTTACCGGCCCGCCGATGAGCACGCTCAATGCCAAGACCACGGGCTGGCTCGTGGGCGGCCTGGCAGCGGCCTGCGTGACCGCCGGATTCTTCGCCACGCGGGCAGGCATGCGCTACGTGCTTGACCGCAGAAGGTACGCGCAATGGGAATCCGAGTGGGTCCTGGTGGAGCCCCTGTGGTCCGCGCGATATCGCAGGTGACAGACGGGAGCACGGTCGGAAGACGGAGGAGGTGACGCCCATGTCGGATGCGATGACCACCGATCTGTACGAAGTCACGATGGCCATGTCCTATCTGCGGGAGGGCATGACCGGCCCGGCGACCTTCAGCCTCTTCGTCCGCGACCTGCCTCCTGAGCGCGGCTTCCTCGTCGCGGCGGGGCTGGAGTCGGCCCTGGACTACCTGTCCGGCCTGCATGTCGGCCCCGAGGACGCCGCCGCCTTCGCTTCCGCCCTGCACCGACCACCCGGGGATCTTCAGGCCCTGCTCGGCCTGGAGTTCACGGGCGACGTGCGGGCCGTGCCGGAAGGGCGGATCGTGCTGGCGGGAGAGCCGCTGCTTGAGGTGACCGCGCCGCTACCGGTGGCGCAGTTGGCCGAAACGTACGTGCTCAACCAACTCAGCCATCAGACGGCACTCGCCTCGAAGGCCGCACGCTGCGTACTGGCCGCGGCCGGCCATCCTCTGGTGGACTTCTCCCTGCGGCGGACCCACGGTCCGCAGGCCGGGTTCCAGGCCGCCCGCCTCGGAGCGATGGTCGGCTTCGCGGGGACCAGCAACGTGGCGGCGGCCACCGCCTTCGGCATACCTGCCGTCGGTACGATGGCGCATTCCTTCGTGGAGGCATTCACCACCGAGGAAGAGGCGTTCCGCGCCTTCGCACGGTCCCATCCCGGGCCGGTGACCTTGCTGGTGGACACTTACGACACCGAGGAGGGCGTCCGCGTCGCGTCTCGTGTCCTGCGGGACCTGGAGCGCGGACCGGGTTCGGCCGTACGCCTGGACAGCGGCGACCTAGGGGCCCTGGCGGTGCGAGCACGGGCCATCCTCGACGGCGCGAGCCTGCCGGACGTACGGATCACCGCCAGCGGCGGTCTCGACGAGTACGCCGTGGACAGCCTGGTCCGCTCCGGAGCGCCGATCGACACGTACGCCGTCGGCACGCGCGTCGGAGTCTCGGCCGACGCACCGTTCCTGGACTCCGCCTACAAAATGGTGGAGTACGACGGCCGCCCGGTGATGAAGCTCTCCTCCGCGAAGGTCACGGCACCTGGCCCCAAACAAGTGTTCCGCCGCCCGGGCTACGCCGACGTGATCGGTCTGGCCGACGAGCAGCCGCCCGCCGACGGCAGGCCTCTGCTGGAGACGGTGATGCGCGGCGGGCAGCGCACCGGTGAAAGGCCCACGCTCGACGGGTGCCGGGCGAGGTTCGCCGCGGACCTGGGCGGACTGCCGTCGACGGCCCGTCGGATCCGAGGGTCACAGGCGCCTGGTGCGACGGTGTCCGAGCGATTGAGCGCGCTCACGGTCCGAGTCCGACGGCGCATCGAGGAGGAGCGAGACGTCGGCCAACTCATACAGCGCCCGGCCTCGGAACGAGCCGAATCCGGACCACAGCGGTCCGTACCGACGTGAGGAGGAAAGTGATGCCGCATACGGCGGAATGGAAGGTTCGTCTCCACCTCTTCGAGGATGACGAGGGGACGACGAAGGCACGCGTGGTGCTGGACACCGGCATCACGACACTCACCGGCCACGGGGCCGCGCACTGCAATCCGGCGGACATGAACGTGCCCGAGATAGGCGACGAGCTGGCGGCGAGCAGGGCCATGAACGATCTCTCCCAGCAGCTACTCAGCGTCGCCGAGCGCGACATCGAAGACGTGGGCGCGTCCCGGCCCAGCGCCCCTCAAGTCACTGGATGGTCCACGTGAGCCCCGGAACCGGAAGGCAAGGAGGATCAGCCATGACTCATCCCGTACGACGCAGCAGGGGCGCCCATCCCATGTGGGACCCCTTCCGTGAGATCGAGGATCTCCGCACCCGCATGGACCGACTCATGCATGCGACCTTCCCCATCGCCGGCTTCCCCGAGTTCGGCACCGCCGAGGCCTGGGCGCCGCTGGCCGACGTCGAGGACACCGAGGACGCCTACCTCGTGGAACTGGAGCTTCCCGGTGTGGACAAGGACCAGATCACCGTGGAGGTCGTCGAAGGCGAACTGGACGTCCACGGTGAGATCAAGGAAAGGGAACGCGCCGGGGTCGTTCGCAGGCACACCCGCCACATCGGGCAGTTCGACTTCCACACCAGCCTGCCCTCGAACTCGGACACCGAGCACGTCAGCGCGGATCTGACCAACGGAGTGCTCACGGTGCGCGTTCCCAAGACCGAGAGGGGGAAGTCGCAGCGCGTCGAGATCACCGGCTGAGCCGGGCCAGGGCCGCCACCTGGTCCGTACCCGGTTCGGCAGGCCGGCGCCCATTTCCGTGACGGGCCGACGGTTCCGTCGCCGTCGGCCCACGCGCGACTGAGGTCCCACGTGCCGCTCAGCGGCCCAGGTGGGTTGCCCTCAAACGGCCGGCGAACGCCGGGAGTCGTCCGTCCGGTACCCGATGTGCTCGGCGACCGACACCACCCCGTCGACGCTCCGGCACAACCGCTCGATGACGGGGATCAGGCTTCTGAACTCGACGGAGCCGCGAAGGCTGACCTGGCCCTCGTGCACATCGACCGTCACCTCCATGGGGGCAAGCCCCATCGTCCGGCGCAGCACGTCCTCGGCTATCTCGTCGCGGATGGCGTCGTCACGGCGCAGGAAGATCCGCAGCAGGTCGCCGCGGCTGACGATGCCCAGGAGCCGGTCCGCCTCGTCCACCACGGGCAGCCGCTTGACGTGATGGGTCTCCATCAGACGGGCGGCCTCGACCACATTCCAGTCCGGACGTGCGCAGACCGCCGGCACAGACATCAGTTCCTCGGCTCGGGCCCCCTCGGCCTTGGCCCGTTCCCAAGCCTCCAGGTGCGCGACCGGGGCCCTGCCCGACGGGTCGGACTGGCCGGCGCTCTTGCGCAGCAGGTCGGCCTCGGACACCACGCCGACGGGATGGTCCCGATCGTCCACCACCGGTACGGCGGTGACATCGTTCTCCGTCAACAGCCTGACGATCTCTTTGAACGGCATGTCACGCCGCGCCCGCACGACATCCCGGGTCATGAGCTCCGCGACCGTTCGGTGGTGCATGTTGCCTCCCGGATACGGGCCGCCCGCCTCACGGATACGGGGCTTTCGGCCCCATGCGGCGGTGTGTCGTACGTGGCACGTTGGATACAGCACCATTCTGCGGAGAGGGCGGCGATCATGCGAGCTCACCTCGGCGACCAACTCGTCATCGAAAGCCCGACGACCGGCGCCAGCAGGCGCGACGGCGAGATCGTCGGACTGCACCACGAGGACGGAACACCTCCCTACGACGTTCGGTGGTCGGACACGGACGAAGTGACGCTCGTCTTCCCCGGCCCCGACGCGCACATCCACCATGCCGAGCACGGACAGCCCGGCACGACCCACGAATCTTCCCGGCCGTACACGGGGGAAGCGGCGGCCCCGGCCGCCCGGCCGACTGGGACACCTGACCCCGGCGACTTCGGCCGACGCGTGGCCGCCGAACGTCGGAGGCAGAAGCTCAGCCGTGGGGAAACCGCCCGCCGCGCACGGATGTCGCCCGACTATCTGGCGTATCTGGAAGAACAGCCCGCCAACCCGACCCTGGCCACTCTCATCAGGCTGGCCGACGCGCTCGGCACCACCGTCTCCGCCCTGCGCGGAGAAGGGATCGATCTCCCTCCCGGTCAAGGCCACGCGCTGCTGCACCCTGAGCTGCGCGACATCGGCCCGGAAGAATGCCGCACACTCCTCTCCACTCACGGCGTGGGGCGTATCGCGGTGTCGGAGTCCGACGGACGTCCGGCGGTCGTCCCGGTCAACTACGAGGTCGTCGACGACTCGATCATGTTCCGGACCGCGCCCGACTCGGTTCCCGCCGCCGTCGGAACGGACGTCGCCTTCGAGGTCGACCACATCGACGAGGCTCTGAGCCAGGGCTGGAGCGTGCTCGCGGTCGGCCCGGCGAGTGTGGTGACGGAGCCCGATGCCGTGCGCAGGCTCACCCAGAGCGCCCACACCGCGCCATGGGCGGGGCGTCAACGAGAGATGTGGGTGTCGATCCGGCCCACGAGTCTCACAGGCCGGCGCATCACTCCCGCCGATCAGTGACCTGCCAGGGGCAGTGACCTCGTCCCGGCTTGCCGCCAGCTCGCGAGAGGAGACTCCGGTAAGCCGACAAGTGAGCCAGCACACCCCGTCCGATGAACGGGTGGCGGCCGAGGCCCACGAGGCTGCAACCCCCCTTCAGTGCACAACGCACAGCCCTGGCACTTCCACTATTTCCCGGGCGCGCGCGTTCGAGCGAGTGCGGGGGAACAGCCTCGAGCCCTTGGCGCGGCGCACCGTCCTCCTCCTCGATGTCCTCATGGCCGGCGTACCGGAATTCGGCCGAAGGCAATCCGTACCGTGAGCCGTCCGTATGTCGCGGAGGTCCGCGGCCGGTGCGACGGTAGTCACAGGGGGCCCTTCAGCAAGCCGGATGGACAAGGCGGTGGCGACGATGGAACTCCCACTGGTCGTGGGCGTCGACGGATCGGACTCCAGTCTGGTGGCAGTCGACTGGGCGGTGGACGAAGCTGCACGTCACAGGCTGCCGCTCCGCCTGCTCTATGCCTCCCTCTGGGAGCGTTATGAGGGCAGCCGGCCGTCCCTCGGCACCGATCGTCCTGCTGAGGAGGTCATGGTGCAGCACATCATCGCCTCCTGCACGGAACGTGCCCGGCTTCGCAACCCCGAGGTCAAGGCGTCGGGCGAGATACTGCCCGACGATGCCGTGTCGGTGCTGCTGAGGGCAGGGCACGAGGCGTTCGCCCTGGTCACGGGATTCCGCGGGCGCGGCGAGATCGCCGGACGGCTACTGGGGTCGGTCAGCCTCGCGGTGGCTGCCCGCGCGGTGTGCCCGGTCATCGTGGTCCGCGGCTCGGAGGGGAACCTTCGAGGTTCCTTCGGCCGGGTCGTGGTGGGCGTCGGCGACTCGACCGACGGCGAGGGCGCCGTTCGGTTCGCCGCCCGCGAGGCCAGTGCACGCGGCTGCGACCTGACGGCCGTTCGGGCCTGGCGGAGCCCGGCTCACGAGCCAGTGGACCACCTGCTGATCGCCGATGACGCCTCAGGGGCGTATGAGGAGCAGGCTTCCAGCCGGCTCACCGACGCCCTCCGCGAGACCGGACGGGAGCACCCGGAAGTCGAGGTACACCGCCGACTGATCGAAGGCCCCGCTCACCGTGTTCTGCTGGACGCCTCGGCCGATGCCGATCTGATCGTCGTCGGCGCACTGCGCCGGCACGGTCACTTCGGTCTGCAACTCGGTAGGGCTGCCCACTCCTTGTTGCACCACTCCGAGTGTCCGGTCGCCATCGTCCCGCAGCGGGTCTGAAACTTTGCCGCGTGGGCCAGGGCTCCTACGACTTCCGGCGGAGAGGGAACGTGGGGGATCTTCCGGATGCGCATTCCCTCCCGGATCCCGGCATGCGCTGGCCGTGCGCCCAGCCGCGCTCACCCGCTCGTTCCCCCACCGGGATGACGAGCGGGGCATGCTCGGCGTCGAGCAGAGCCACCTGGTGCACACGGAGGATTTGCATTTGGCTGCACTGCAGAGGTGTTCACTGCCCTGAACCGGTCGATCCGACGGCTGGACCAGATTCCGACGGCCGAGGGAGACGCGGTAAACCACCACAGGGCGCCCAAGCAGGCCGAGGCCTCCATGCCCGGCTACCTCCGCTCCCCCGGCGAGCTTTGGGCTGTGTTCGGGTCGTCTCCGGTACGACCAGGACGACGTCTGGTGCAGGGCCGTCGACTACTACCCGCACCGCACCACACCCGGCCAAGGCTCTACACAGAGTCGGCTCACCCATGGCCTGGTCCTCACCGGAACCAGAGGAGCCGAGACACGGCTGTATGTCCAGGAGGTCCCGGAGGGCGACATCGCCGCCGGCCAGAGCAGCACGACCGGCGGGGCGCGAGGACGCCCTGTCACTGAACCTGACGCCTCTGCCGGTGCTCTGCGAACACGAATTTCTGCCGCGCCGTCGCGGTCAGTATGGCGTCGGCATCCGGCGATGGAGCGAACATCTGCACATCGGCTTACCCGACTCCGAGGAGGCAACGATCTGCGTGCCGCTTGCGGACCGACCGTCACCATCCCGCCCGGGTTGACCGGCACGGTGGGGCTGCCTGCAAGTTGATTGATCCCCGCGGATGGGCGTGCCGGGCACCACGTCTGCCGCGTGATCCGTCAGGTTTGGGCCTGGGCTCCGAAACCGGGGACCGCGCCAACGTGACAGCAATGTGGGAGGCGTGCGTGAAGTGGTTGGTCTCACTGGTCGGTGCCGGGCTCGTCATGGTCAGCCTGCGGGACTTGTTCCACACGCTCTGGCACCCCACCCGCCACGGCGGTCTGAGCCGCCTCGTCATGACGGCCATGTGGCAACTGGCCCGACGCCTTCGTACGCGCAGGCGAGTGGTCGGGCTCGTCGGCCCGCTCGCCATGGTGACGGTGGTGGGCATGTGGGCGGGAACCGTCATCATCGGCTGGGCCATCGTCTACTGGCCCCACATGCCCGGGGCGTTCACCTTCTCACCGGGTTCGAAGGCGGCACAGGAGTCGGCGCTGCTCGACTCCGTGTACCTGTCTCTCGTCACGGTGGCCACCCTGGGCCTGGGAGACATCGCACCCGGTGAGGGCTGGCTCCGCCTGATCTCACCGCTCGAAGCCCTCGTCGGCTTCGCCCTGCTGACGGCCACGGTCTCTTGGGTGCTGGAGATCTACCCGGCGCTGACCCGCAGGAGGGTCCTCGCCATCCGGCTGGCGCTGCTGCGCGACGCGGACCCGAGGCCCGAACAGCTCGACTCCACGGCAGGGGCCCTGCTACTGGACAGTCTGGTCACAGAAGTCGTACGCGTCCGCATCGACTTCACGCAGTATGCCGAGGCCTACTACTTCCACGACGGGGAGGACCAGTCGTCACTGGCGGCCACGGTCGGTTACGCCGCCGGCCTCGCCGAGCACGGACAGACAGCGCGACGTCCGGAGGTGCGCCTGGCCGGTGACCTGCTCGCCGGCGCGCTCAAAGACCTCGCCGCCACCCTCGACCAGCGTTTCCTCCACACGGGAGGAGCACCGGCGGAAGTGTTCGCTGCGTACGCCACAGACCATGGCCGCAGCAGTGCGCAGTCCTGAGTGGAATGCCCTCTGAGATGGCAGGATCCGAACGGCTACTGCACTCCACGAGCCCGCTGAAACGGGTCAGACGTTTCATCCACTCTCGGGGATGTGGAAGAGCGGAACGCCTGCCTGGGGCCATTCGTTCTCTGACCCCGGCGATAGGCCAAGCTCGGCCGTGTCCACTCTTCAAGGTGACGTGCGCACCCGTCCCGGACGCCGTACCCGGACGGCGTCCTCAATGGGCAGGTCGAGCAAGTCGACGGGATCGAGCGCGAAGTTGCCGCGCGGGTCATGCTGCTGGAGTTGCGGTGCGTCAGTGTCGCCCGGTGATCAGAACCAACGGACAGTCATCGTTGGGGTGTTCGGAGAACGCGCAGGAAGCCGATCGCCTGCGCGCGGCCCGTCGGCGGACAGTAGTCGATCTCGATGCCATCCTCCTCAAAGCCCCGCTCGAGTGACTCCCGGCCGATGCTGACCGGCAGCGTGACGACCGCGGCACGGTCAAGCGTCGCACGGTCGGCGGCCAACTCGAACAGGAAGGGCAGGCTGGCTGCCGTGGACGGATACACACTGCCCAGGTGGTGGACCGCACCGTAGAAACGGTCGAAGGCCGTGTCGCGCTCCGCGGCGTCCGGTGAGCCCATACGCCGCCAGCAGCGCCGGCATCTCCTCGGCCGAGCCGTACGCACGCTCCATCGACGCCCAGTCGATGTCATGAGGTCCGTCGAACATGATCAGAACCCTGCCAGGAGGCACTGACAAAGGTCGCGTCCTCGGACGGGACCATTGGGCACCGCCGACGAGGGCAGACGGTTGTCGGGTGAGGCGAGGGCCCAAGTCGTTCGACTGAGATCAGCCGACCCGAAGACCGAGCGCCAGCGTCAGTTCAAGGACCCGGTGTGGCGATGCGAGATCCGGAAACAGCTCCCGCATCTGCGACATCCGGTACCGGACTGTCTGGGGATGGACGAACAACGCCGCCGCCACCTCGTCCCGCCTGCCCTGGTGCAGCAGCCACTCCCGCAGCGTCTCCTCCAGCCGCCGTGCGGTCGCGACAGGCAAGGTCCGCAACGGTGCGAGGGCTCGGGCACGCAGGTCTGCGAACGCGTCCACGTCGGCGCTCAGTACCAGCTCGGGCAGGTGGTCCTCGGTGTCGCGAATATCAGCGGAGAGTGAGCGCGCGCGTACGGCTCGTGCGTACGAGGCGGACGCACGAGTCCATGGCCGGGCCGGGCCGACCACGGCGGTGCGGTCGGTCATCTGCCGCAAGAGATGTGATCGGTCGGCATCGGGGACGAGCAGCACACCGGTGGCGTCCGGAAGATCGTCGAGGACGAGGGTGCTCGGGTCGAGCGTGCGGTAGGCAGGCCGGGCCTGGGCGGCGGGCAGCAGGACCGCGGTCAGCGAGCCCGGAGGCTGCCAGCCGGCCCTTTGAGCAGAGACCAGCAGCACGTCCGGGCTCGCACTGGCGAGGAGGTCGCGAGCCAGGTGCTCCAGGTGGCGCTCGTGATCCCTGCCCCGGGCGGCCAGTTCGTCGGCGTGGCCCGCGGCGCTCGCGGCGGAGAGCTCGTCGATGTAGGCGAAGGTCAGCTCGGCGAACTTGGCGACCTCGGCGGCGGGCAGACCTGCGGGTACGGCCCCTGCTGCCAGACATCGCCAGGCCACGCGGGCACCGACGCGGTAGGCGCTGAGCAGGGCGTCCATCGAACGGCCGTCGCGGACCTCGCCGCGGCCCAGCTCGTAGGCCGCGTCACCGCCGTCGCTGCTCGTGGCGTTCCCGCTCGCGAGGTCCAGGTAGTGCCCCAGGGCGGTGCGGACGGCTCGGCGGATGGTGGCGCCCATGTGGCCCGAGAGGGCGTTGGCATAGGGAGGGACCTCGTCGATGATCGCCTGGACGACCTCGTCGGCGGTGGCCTTCAGCGCAGCCCGAAGTACTGTGACCGTCGTCTCATCCAGGGCCAGTTCACTGGCCCTCCGGATTACATGGCTCATGTTTTATTCCCTGCGAACAATTCAGCAGGCCAGATTTACGTCCTGCGGTCAGGACTTTACGCCCTGAGGCGCAGCAAGCTGGAGCCATGACGAGTACAGCCCTCCGCAGCAGGGCGTGGAAACTACTGGAGATGGTCACGACGCCGCTGCTGCCGTCTGACTACCTCGACCTGGTCAGCCCGCTGCGTGCGGGTGCTGACCTGCGGGGGCGCATCGAGGCAGTGCACCCCGAGACGGGGGACGCCGCGACCATCGTGATCAGACCGGGACGAGGCTGGCGTGGCCACACAGCGGGTCAGTACGTGCGGATCGGAGTCGACGTCGACGGGGTGCGCCTTTGGCGTGCCTACTCGCTCACCTCGCCGACAAACCGCCAGGACGGCCGCGTCACGATCACCGTGAAGGCGATCCCCGACGGCAAGGTCAGCAACCATCTGGTCCGCAAGGCGAAACCGGGCACGCTGATCCAGCTCGACCAGGCGACCGGTGACTTCGTGCTGCCGCAGGCCAAGCCCGCCAAGGTGCTCTACCTGACGGCCGGCAGCGGCATCACGCCCGTGATGGGCATGCTGCGCGACACCGAGTTCGACGACGTCGTCATGGTCCACTGCGCGCCTCAGCCGCACGACGTGATCTTCCGCAACGAACTGCACGACCTGGTCGCGGACAAGAAGCTGCGGCTCACCGAGGTGCACACCGACACAGACGGCATGCTCGACATCGCCCGTCTCGACGAACTCGTGCCCGACTGGGCCGAGCGCGAGACCTGGGCCTGCGGGCCCGCGGGCCTGCTCGACGCCGCCGAAGAGCACTGGACCGAGCACGGCGTCCAAGAGCGCCTGCACACCGAACGCTTCCGCCCCAGCATCGTCGTCGCCGGCGACGGCGGCGAGGTCACGTTCAGCGCCACCGGAAAGACCGTCGACGCGGACGGCGCAACGCCGTTGCTGGACGTCGGCGAAGAGGCCGGCGTGCTCATGCCCTCCGGGTGCCGCATGGGCATCTGCTTCGGCTGCATCACGCCGCTCAAGGCGGGCGCCGTCCGCGACCTGCGCACCGGCGATATCACCGAGGCCGAACCGGGCGTCCTCATCCAGACCTGTGTGTCCGCCGCGGCGGGCCCCTGCGACATCGAACGGTAGGAGCACCTTGACCGCCATCGACCCCACCGCCCACCTGACCGCGGAGCAGATCGAGGAGCTCGGCCGCGAGCTGGACGCGATCCGCGACGAGGTGATCGCCAGCCGCGGTGAGAAAGACGCCGCCTACATCCGCAAGGTCATCTCGGCGCAGCGCAAGCTCGAGCTGGTCAGCAGGGGCGTGCTGCTGTTCTCGTTCTTCCCGCCCGCGTGGCTGATCGGCACCGCCGGTCTGTCCGTGGCGAAGATCATGGACAACATGGAGATCGGTCACAACGTCCTGCACGGCCAGTGGGACTGGATGCGAGACCCGAAAATCCACTCCACCACCTGGGAGTGGGATCACGTCTCGCCGTCCGACCAGTGGAAGCACTCGCACAACGAGCTGCACCACACGTACACCAACGTGATCGGCAAGGACAACGACCTCGGCTACGGCATCATGCGCGTCGACGAGGACCAGAAGTGGCACCCGTTCCACCTCGGCCAGCCGCTGTGGAACTTCATCAACGCCTGCTTCTTCGAGTACGGCATCGCAGCGTACGACCTGGAGCTCGGCAAGAACCTGCACAAGCGCCGCCGCAAGAACCCGGAGTTCCGCGCGCGGGCCAAGGCCGTGGGCCGCAAGATCCGCAAGCAGGTGCTCAAGGACTACGTGATCCACCCGCTGCTGTCGGGCCCGTCGTTCCTCACCACGCTCGCCGCCACGTTCACCGCGAACCTGGTCCGCAACCTCTGGTCCCACTCGGTGATCATGTGCGGGCACTTCCCCGAGGGCGTACAGGTCTTCGAGCGCCGGTCGATCAAGGGCGAGACGCGCGGCCAGTGGTACCTGCGCCAGATGATGGGCTCGGCGAACATCAGCGGCAGCAAGGCCATGCACTTCATGACCGGCAACCTGTCGCACCAGATCGAGCACCACCTGTTCCCGGACCTGCCGAGCAACCGGTACGCCGAGGTCGCTGTGAAGGTGCGCGCGCTGTTCGAGAAGTACGAGCTGGAGTACGTCACCGGGTCGCTGCCCAAGCAGGTGTTCTCCGCGTGGCACAAGGTCTTCCGGCTCTCGCTGCCGAACAAGAAGCCCAAGGTCAAGACGCCGGACCGCGAGCAGGAGCTCGTCGCAGCCTGATTCCCGGTATTGGATCAGATCCCTCGGCCGTACCAGCGGCACCTCCGGGTTCGGTGAGGTCCGTTGCGGACGGTGGGCGGGCGCGACATCAGACCGTACGACACGGGATCCGGGCAGCCCGGTGTCCGGCTGCGGTGCCTGGACACACCCTGGTCTCCGTCGACGTGGGCCTGGTCGTGCTGCACTCGCGGCGGGGCACGAGCCTGGCGGCTTCGTTCCCGGAGATCGAATCCGGGCGCGTGCCGCTGCCGGACGCGACGGCACTGGACGGCGAGCTGATCGTCTGGGTACAAGGGCGGCCGGCGTTCGAGCGGCTCCAGGACCGGCTGCACCGACGCGGAGCTGGTGCGGACCGGGCCACCGACACCTGGCCTGCGCATTACGTCGCGTTCAATCTGCCGCGCCTTTCCGGCACAGACACCACGAGCAGGCCGTACCACCGTCGCCGCGCCGCCCTCGAGTCAATGTTCACCACCCGCCGACTCACGACACCCTGGACGCTGTGTCCGCCGACCATCGATCCTGAGAAAGTCACAGAGTGGCTGACCTGGGCTCGGTTGGCATGGAAGGCGTACAAGCCGCGCCAGACGACCGAGGCGATCATCGGCGCGATCACCGGGTCCCTGGCCCCGCCCCGTACCTTGCTGCTCGGCAGATACGACACAGATGGGCAGTCTGCAGTACGCCGGGCGCAGCACCACCCTCACGAAGGCCTCCACCCAGACGATGACGCCGCTGTTGTCCACAGCCCGGGCCGACCATCCGTGGAGAGGCTGGTCCTTCTCCGCAGGATGGGGAACGAAGGATCCGTGAAGGTCACCTGAGTGTGCGGCTGACCATCGACACTCACACCGACACCTTGCCAGGCCCTCCCTATCGCTGCTGCACGGAAAGGCAACCTGCAACCTTGTAGGTGGGCTGCCGCCCACCTCCTTCCTACCCTGCTGCCACACAGGAACAAGCAGATAAAGGGCTTATGGAGGGCATGTGAGAAAGCGGGCTACATTTTCGGTGATCGCTGCGGCTGCCGCCTTCACGATATTGGGTGCTCCGGCGGCGCAGGCCCACGAGATGACGTACTCGTGGAGCCCCGGTTGCGGCACTCTCGGGACGCAGCAGTGCGGCTACTCGAAGGTGTCCAGCAACCACCGGACCGTGACCTCGTGCGACACGTACGCGGATGGGGTCGGTCTCTGGACGGAATACCGGCGCAGTGATGGCAAGTCCGGCTATGTGAAGGACACCAATGGGTCTGCGTCGGGCTGCGGGTCCGGGACGGCGCCGTCCGGTACGACCGTGACCAGTTTCCGGCCCTGCCGGAACTTCGACACCTACATCGTCTGCCTGGAGGCCTGGAAGACCGTGACCTGAGCCCATCGCGCTCCCGGCTGCGCAGGACACGAAACCCGCGGATGGGGACGCGTGACGCCGTCGGCACGGCGTCGCTGAACAGCGTGACTCCATACGCCGGACCCCGGGGACGCCTTTCCCCCCGGGGCCCTTGGCGTGACCGGGCGGTAAGACCCCGCCGCGGATGATCACCCACAAGCACCTCGGAGCCCACGGGTGGCCGTGAGTGCCTTCGAGCGAGGGTGCCCGGAGATTGACGTGTTCCAACCCTCTGGAACCCCAGTAGCCTGAGGATCGGATTCGAGCGGGCACAGACGCAGTGAAGGCCCGGTGGATGCCGGGCCTTCACATGTGAGTAGCGGGGACAGGATTTGAACCTGCGACCTCTGGGTTATGAGCCCAGCGAGCTACCGAGCTGCTCCACCCCGCGTCGGTACGGTGAACTGTACGGCATTGATCCGGCTGGGCCGAATCGAATTTCGCCCGGAGGTGACGCAGCTCTCGGGCTCTGGCCAAAGTCCCGTAAAGGTGCAGGTCACGGCGGGAAGGCGAGAACCTACGCCAGAGTGCCTCGTTCCGTGGCGATTGCCTCCTGCTCATCCGACGGCTCAGCCGGTTCACGCCTCGAACTCGGTGAGATCGATGGTGTGAACGTGCAGCGGGTAGCCGTACACCGGATGTGCCATCACACTCTCCGCCACCAAGCCGAGCTTGCGGCTGATGTTCTCGGAGGCGTCGTCACCGACCCGGTTGATGCTGATGACGCGGTCAAGGCCGCGGTCCTGGAGCGCAAACTCCAGCGTGGCCTGGGCTGCTTCGGATGCGTAGCCCTGGCCCCAGAACTGTGAGCCGAGCCGCCAGCTGATCGCCACGGCAGGCAGCACCTCCGGCAGGAACTCGGGCACGGACAGCCCCGTGAAGCCTGCCAGTTCACCAGAGGCCAGCAGCTCGACGGCGAAAAGGCCGAAACCCTCCTCGTCCCATTCCTCCTCCCACCGCTCAATATCCTCGGCCGTGTGGTCCAGGTCGCGCACCGCGCCATCGTCGATCCAGCGCATGACCTGCGGGTCCGCATTGATATCCGCCATAGGCGCGAGGTCGTCGTCATGCCAACGGCGAAGGAGGAGGCGGGGGGTGCGGATCTCACTCATGGACCCCATCCTGCCGAAGGCAAGAGCCTCATCGGTAATCGGCGCCGTGCCGATGCCGCAGCTCTGCCGGCACGTGGCCATGGTCATCTGGCCCGCCGGCACGCCCGGCCCGCGTCGACGCGGGCGCGCAGCACCGTTATCTGACCGAGCTGATGCCTCGGCCGGCGCGAGTATGGCGACGGGCTTGGTCGTGGTGACCAGGGCCTCGGAAGTCAAGACGTCGTCGTCTCAGGCTGCCCCAGTTGCCGGCTTCTCCGGGATCTCGGTGCCGAAAGGCATGGTCCGGCCGCCCAAGGCCGCCTCGCCCTGCCGCAAGTACATCGGTCGCCGCCATGTGTCCGCGTAGGCAGCGCGTTCGGGCGGGTGGTGATGCTGACGGGCCGTGTCGTACGTCGCCATCCCTGGCCCACCGAACGGCCAGCGCCAGCGCTACACGGGCCTGGGACTTTCAGTCTCTCGGAGGCAGTGAGCAGCCCTTCGATGTGCGGATGCGGCAGCCCGTCTGACGCAGATCGACGCACCGAATTCAGGAGGATGTGGTCATCACTGATTCCCTTGCCTTGGCGAGGGCACGGTCGACGCGCTTGCGTACCTGGTCGGCGACCTTGCCCTGGAGTTCCTTGAGGGACCGGCCGGGGAAGACGAGCGTGCGCAAGACGAACAGGGCCACGCCGTACATGCCCCGGTACGCGGACATGACCTCGGGGACTATGGTGTCCGGTCGAGCCGGTTCCACGAAGACAGTCGTGCGCTCCCCCTCCAACTCCTTGAGGGCGTCGGCGCTCCGACGGTACGTGCGGCCGTTGACCGTCCACTCGTAATCGCGGACAAGGAGGCCGTCAACGCAACGCTCGTCGTAGAGGGCGCACCGGCGCCCGGTAGCTCTGGAAAAGCTCTGAACCACACGGTTTGGCCCACGGTCGTCGGCGGTCACCGCCAGGGTGGGGGGATGCGAGCCTTACGACAGTGGCCGCGGGGTACGGCATGGGCTGCGGCCGCCGGCGCGTTGGTGGTGGTCGGGGCGCTGGCGCTGGTGTTCACTCCCGTGGGCCGGTGGGTGGTGCAGTGGGCCTGGGGGCCGGACTGGACACGGATGGACAGTGCGGCCCGTGCTACGGCCCTCGGGCAGTTCCGGCTGGCCGCGGTCCAGAGTGCCGCCTTCCTCGGCGCGGGCACGGCGCTGGTCCTCACCGGATTCACCTACCGTCTCTCCCGCCGCGGCCAGGACACCGACCGCTTCACCAAGGCCCTCGAACGGCTCGGGTCGCCGGATCTGCATGTGCGCCTTGGCGGGGTCCTCGTGCTGGAACGGTTTGTGCAGGACTCCCCCGAGCATGCCACCCACGCCGCGCACGTCCTCGGCGCCTTCATCCGCGACCGCGCCCCGCGCGCCCGGCACTCCACAGCGCAGAGCGTCCAGGAAGCGCAAGGCGCCGCCGAACTGCGCGCCGCTCTCAGCTCCAGGGCACCCCGCTCGCTCGCCCACGCGCGGCTGCGCGAGGCGCCCGACGCCGACATACAAGCCGCCCTGACGGCACTGACCCGTCCGACATCCCGCCGCAGCAGCCTCCCTGACCACACGATCGATCTCAGCGAACTCGACCTCGCCCATGCCGCGTTGGACGGAGCGGACCTCGCCGGCGCCCGACTCGTCGATACGAATCTCACCGGCGCCCGCTTGAACGGAGCGAAATTGGCCGCTGCTTGGCTGCAAGGCGCCGACCTCTCGCACGCCCATCTGGAGGATGCGGAGCTCGCCTACGGCCAACTCGACCGTGCGGACCTCTCGTACGCCACACTCCGCCGAGCCGACCTCACCGGCGCCTGGCTGAACCAGGCGAACCTCAGCCATGCGCGGCTCGACGAGGCCGACCTCGCCCGGGCCCAAATGGATCGCACGGAACTCACCGGAGCCCAGCTCGACGCCGCGAACCTGACCGACGCCCAGTTCCACCGTGCGAACCTCAGCGAAGCACGTCTCATTGAGGCAGACCTCACCCGCGCCTGCCTCGACGCGGATCTGACCGGCGCCATCCTGTACGACGCCGTCTTCACCGACACCTGGCTGGATGGCGCGGACCTGCGGGAGGCCGGACTCCTCACGGTCCAGCAGGTAACGGCAGCCTGCCCCACGCCGACCACGCGGCTGCCGTCCGAGATCGCCGACCATCCCAAGGTCGCCGACCGCATCGCCACCGTCGCGAAGTGGGGATTCCGATGGAACGTCACCGCTGTCTCCGTCACCTTCACCCGGCGGACCTCCCGCGGCAAACGCGATGCGGAAGGCCACGAAGTGCCTGCATTCCAGCGCAACGCCATCGAGGCGGGGCCCGGCATACGCGGTCCCGGGGAACGGGACGACCCGCTGAAGGCGCGCGTGCCGCTCACACGGAGCTTCGGGTCAGACGCCCGCCGTGCGAGCCGACGCCTGCAGCTCTAAGTGGCCCACTGGAAGTGGGTGCAAGTGGCCCAGGCGTTTGGGCTGCTTCCCTCCTAGGGTCGGAAGCGTGATCACAACGGCACCTGTCAGCCGTGCTGCGTCCGCCGCTGTGTGCGGTAGCGGGACGGGACGGACACTGGGACTGGTCATGGCGGGCGGCCGGCTTCCTGTGGGCCGACGCATGCGCCCATCAGGCGCGGTGCCCGCTCCCTGAACGTCCCCCGACTCAGAGGAACCCCTCATGCAAGCCATCACCGTCCAGGACCGTGGCGCCGGTGTCAGCGGCCTGACCCTCACCGAGGCCCCCCACCCGCGCGCCGCCGAGAACGACGTGATCGTCAAGGTCCACGCCGCCGGATTCACCCCCGGCGAGCTGGACTGGCCCAGCACCTGGACCGACCGTGCCGGCCGCGACCGCACTCCGAGCGTGCCCGGCCACGAGCTGTCCGGCGTGATCACCGAGCTCGGCTACGGCACCACCGGCCTGACCATCGGCCAGCGCGTGTTCGGACTGACCGACTGGACCCGCAACGGCACGCTGGCCCAGTACACAGCGGTCGAGGCCCGCAACCTCGCCCCGCTCCCGGCCGACGTCGACCACGTCACGGCCGCCGCACTGCCCATCTCCGGACTCACCGCCTGGCAGGCCCTGTTCGACCACGCCCACCTGATCACCGGCCAGAGCGTACTCATCCACGGCGCCGCGGGCGGCGTCGGCTCCATCGCCGTACAACTGGCCCGCGAGGCCGGCGCCCGGGTGATCGCCACCGGGCGGGCCGCCGACCGCGACACCGCCCTCGGCCTGGGCGCGGACGCCTTCGTCGACCTCCAGGCCGAGAAACTGGAGGACATCGGAGAGGTCGACGTCGTGTTCGACGTGATCGGCGGCGAGATTCTCGAGCGCTCCACCGCACTGGTCCGTCCCGGCGGAACCCTGGTCACCATCGCCGAACCGGTCACCGTCCACCCCCACGACGGACGAGCGATCTTCTTCGTCGTCGAACCCGACCGGGCCCGCCTGGCCGACCTCGCCCAGCGCCTGCGGGACGGCCGCCTCAAGCCGATCATCGGCGCCGTCCGCACCCTCGCCGAAGCAGCCTCCGCGTTCACACCGGACAAGCGCACCCACGGCAAAACGATCATCCGCGTCACCGAAGACTGAGCGAGATTCGAGGACTGGGAGACCGAGACCACCGGGTCGTGTCACGAGCTGTCTCCGAGGAGAGGTTGCGCCATGGCGCGGGCCGCCCCGGAGAACGCGCCACCGATCGCAGCCAAGGCCCTCCTTGCGGGCGAAGTCCTTGCTGGGAGCGGGCTGCTGCTGCTCGGGTGCCGACGCCCGACTGGCTCTGTTCACGAGTTCCGGCACGGGTCCAAGTTCTGCGACCCGTGACTGCGGGTGATCGCTTAGATATCGAAGAGGGCTTCCCTTTGTGGAGCGACCGGAGGGTCAAGGACGTCGCGAAGGCGGATGATGTCGTGACGCCACTTCGCTGCTCACGCTCGGGTAGAGGACGCGCGAGCACTGGCCGTAGTCATCACGGAAGAGCGGTCAAAAACTGGTGACGGACGAACCCGTGCCCTAAAGAGGGCGTCCGGTTCAGGAGAAGGTGGATCCCAGCAGCACTCCGGTAAACGCTCCCGTGAGGAGGAACAGGCCGAACGGAATCCTGGTGTCCCGTCCGGCCCGGCCCACGACGAGAAGGCCGATGCTGTACAGCGCGCCGAGCAGGTACCCGGCAAGGGTCTCCGATCAAGACGAAGGGCCACCCGTACCAGCCCAGCACGGTACCCAGAACGAGCGCCAGTTTCACGTCACCGAACCCCAATCCCCGGCTGATGAGGAAGAGCGCGAGGTAGCCGGCACCGAGGATGAGTGAGCCGAGCATCGCGGACGTCCAACTGCCACCGGCGCCGGGAAGAAGCGCGGCCACGCCGAGCAGGCTGAGCGTGGCAGCGGCGGCCGGCAGGGTGAGCACGTCGGGCAGCCGGTACGCCGCAGCGTCGACGACGGCGAGCAGCACGCAGGCCGGGACGACCAGCAACCAGACCACCAGCTCGGGGCGGGCACCGATCGCGGCGGCCAGAACGGTGCAGACCACGGCCGTAACGGAGGCGACCCAGAGCGTGCTCGGTCCGTACGCTTCCCCGGTCAGACAACGGGCGCGGCCCAGCCACCCGGCGCCAGTGCCGGCGAGAGGGTGACCCGCCGGGCACTGCGACCGCCAGGGTTCCTCGACGGGCACGGAGAGACGGAAGGCAGGGCGGGGTATGAGCACGCCCGTTCCGTAGCCCCACAGGACTGCAGCCGTGATGATCAGGAACGTCTTCACCGTACGGAGCCTATGACCAGCTCCGCTGCACGTGGGCCTGGCCAACTCGACGCCATAACTACGACGTTCCAGTCCAGCCGCACCGAGGCAAAGCAGTAATCACGGTGTCGGCTGCCCTCTTGCGTCTGCTGGGCTGACCCGGCTGAGCCCCGCCACGGCGGCTTGTTCGGCTCACCGGGTCGCCGGCACGGTGGTCGTTCGGTGGGGTTCGTGGCGCGAGCTGGGGGTTGGGCGCCACGGCTACGGCGCTTGCCATCGCGGCGTCGGCCTACCGTCCGGGTCCAGACCGTGCGGCCACAGCTTTGTGAGCAATACCTGCGCATCGTTCCGAAACAGGGGATCGCCCGCCTCGCCGTAGTCGACGGCCTGCCGGGCCAGAGCTTCGGCGCTTTCCCGGTCTCCGGCCTTCTCCCGCATCTCCGCCAGACTCATCAGAGCCTCATGACGGCCCGTCGGTGTGGGAGGCATCCACGCAGGCCCGCGTCCAGTCCAAGGCATCGGCCGCGTGCAATTCGGCGGGCATGATGCGGTGCAGCTTCTCAAAGACGTCGGCCTCGTTGCCATCGGCCCAGCCGGCGCAAGCAGGTCTGTCCGGAGCCGAACCCCAGCTCCAGCGGCAGCAGTTGCCAGCTCACGTCGTTGTTGAGCACGTACACGATGCCCTGCAGGCGCAGCCGGTCATCCACCGACTTGGGACCGGGGCCTTCTGCGGCCAGGGCGGCAGCAACGGCTCAATCAACGCCCAGAGGCCATCGTCCACAATCCACGGTCGAACACTCACACTCTCCCAAACGGCCGAATCATCACACCGGCCACGCCCCTCCCGCTGCGGCATCGGCACGCGCATCTACGACGGCCGGGGCGATGCATCGGCAGCCGGAACGCCTTCCAAAGGAAGGCGATCGCGGAGGTACTCCGACTCCAACCAGTCCTCCCTCACGAAGACCGGCCGCGACATCCGCACGCCACCGACCTCCTGTGTGCGCAGAAGAACCCCCAGATCGGTCAGGGCGAGGGAGTCATCGGGTGTGTACAACAAGCAACTCGCGTGCTCGGCTGCGTAGTCAAGGAGGAACTGGTGCGCCTGCTCGGGATCACTGCCGGCCAATGCATAGTCCGCCAGCAAGACCTGCGGACCCGTGACCGCATCCAGGGCAATGCACGCCAACTCGCCCGCGTCGTAGAACACCTTCACCCCGTCGGCGAAGTCTTCCTGCTCGTAGGGACCGCCCACTCGTTTCTGCGGCTCAGAGACCTGGAGCGCGTCGGCGACCTCGGCCGGGCTCATCCGGAACCGCAGTGGCCCCAGCCCGGCTCCGGGTATCTCCCAGTGCTCCCGTCCCCCGCTTACGCTCACGTGATCCGCCCCTTCGAGTGACCAACCCCTGCGGCCGGCATCGCATGCGAGACCAGCGCCCAAAGTGCCACCTGAACTGCCCGAGCGCCACCTGAAGCGCTCGGAGACACCGCGCACCTCAGCAAGATCGTGTTACGAGTTCTTAGAGACGATGTGCAGATCTGCTGCTCGTTGCTCCACACCAGCAGAAAGATCACGGGTTTCGTCTGTGCGTAGCAGATCTACGCCCCGCAGATGCGGTTCCCACATACATGGAACAGGCCTGGTGGCCGCCGCCGTTTCGAAGGGGGGGGTTCTCTCCGCGGCCAGGGCCTGTCAGTGCCGCGTGCTTCGATGGCCTGCCCAGTGCTTGTGAGAGGAATGGAGGTCCCGTGACACGTACGACGCCGCCGCGGCCTTTGGATGTGACCGCGGTGTTCCCCGAGTTGGCCACGATGTCCAGGCACGTCACTCGGCTGCATCCGCGGTCGGGCTTGCCCACGGTTGAGGACAGCTCGGTGGGTGGCCCGCTGCTGTGGCCGCAGGGCGAGCCGTGGCCGACGTGCACACGGTCGCACGAGGTGTACGAGGTGGTGGAGCTTGAGGCGGTGCGCGCCTCGCATCACATTGCGATCGCCCGGTGGTCACGGCCGGACGATGAACCGCCCACGCCCGAGGAACAGTCGATCTTCGACCGAAGAACACCGAAGGAGACCGACAGCCCCTATACAGATCCGGTGCCGATGCTGCCCGTGGCTCAGCTCTATGCCCGGGATGTCCCCGGCCTGCCTGTCCCGGATGGCACCGACCTGCTGCAGATCCTGTGGTGCCCGTTCATGGACCACGACGACGACATCCCAGCCATCCACGTGCGCTGGCGCCGTGCCGACCAGGTCACCGCACTTCTTTCGCCACCACCGGAGCCGCCTGTCATCGAACTGGACGACTACTGGCCCGCACCCTGTGTCCTGCATCCGGAACAGGTCACCGAGTACCCGGCGCCCACCCAGATGCCTGCCGCGGTGAGCGCACGCGTGGAGGCGTGGCAGGAGGAGACCGGTCATCACTACACCGAGTTCGCGGTGGCCCCGGGCTGGAAGACCGGCGGCTGGGGTGTCGTCTCATCGGACGATGCCGATGCTGCCGACCCGCCACGATGCGGATGCGGCACGGTGACCGAGCCGCTGCTCACCGTTGGCCTCAGTGAATGGAACGAGGACAACGAAGGCGGTTGGCGCCCGATGGAGGACGCCGACGCCGATGACCGGAACGGTTACCCACCAGTGGGCGACCCGACCATGATCAATTTGGGGGGCGAAGAATTGCAGATCTACTACTGCCCAGAGTCCTATGAGCACCCGCCGGTGACCGTTCGGGTGTACCGAACGCTGTAGTTCGTTGCGGCAAGAGGAGTCCCCCTCGATGAGCAGGGCCTACTTCGTGTGCGGGCCGTGATCGTGGAAAGCGACGGTCAGGCAGCGGACGGCCTCGTTGTTGATCGAGGAGGTTGCGATGCCGTCGGTGGTGGGGTTGATCTTTCGATTTTCACTGAGTGCCGGGTGCCCCGCTCCGTACCGTCCCCGTCATGGCACAAGCTCTTGACGCCCCACCCGGGCCCACCCGACACTCTCCCGCGCGGCCTTCCTCTCTCCGCTGAGGAGCAGCGCGAGCTCGCACGAGAGCTGGCGACCGTCGCGGACACCGCCGGCGACTGGCTGTCCGCCGAGGAGCAGCGCGAGGTCCGGTTCTGGATCAGAAAAACGTCCCGGACACCGAGGCAGGACCGGCCGAACCCGGTGCGCCGGGAACTCGCGCCGGACGTCCTCCAGGCCGCGGCCGCGGCGGTGCGTGGGGCCCTGAAGAAGACCGCCCGGGAACAGCAGACCACCACCTGGGCCCGGCTGGAACAGCAACTCGGCTCCGCACTCCCCCTCATGACGCTCGTGGACCGGATCCAGGTCCTGACACTTGTCGAACCAGAGCACGCCAGCCGACCGGGCACTCCTGTCGTCCCTCGTCGCCTCGGCAGACCCGACCATGACGACGTCCTAACGCAAAGTCGCCGACGCCCTGGGCCTGGACGTACCCGCGGGAGACGACGACCTGCGCGACGTCCTCGAAGGCGACGTGCAGCGGGTCCACCACCACTGGCGCCACCACTAGGGCCCGTGCGGCATCTCGCCGCCACAGTCCCTGTTGGTTCCGGTGTCGGCGTGGTCAACTAGCCCAGTGAGCCAGGTACTTACGACCCTGATCGCAGTGGTGGGCACGCTCATCGGTGCCCTGCTGGGGTACCAGTTCCAGAAGCGTGTGGCAGACCGGAGTGAACGCCGCAGCGCTGTCCTCGCCTTCACCGCTGCGGCCAACGAATTCATACGGAGTCAACGCGACTGGTGGCACCGCCAGCACGAGGAACGGAATGGCCCGGCACACGTGGCAGCCAGATCGGAGGCGTTCCGGATCCGTGGCCAGGCCTTCCAGGCCGTTCACCAGTCCGCGCTTGCTCGTACGCGATGACGATCTGCATGCATGGGCAGAGCAGACCATGGGGATGATCGGCGCGCTCCACCGTGCAGCAGACCGCGGAGAACCGCGGACGACGTCGGCCGAGGCACGGGCATCGCTCAACTCCTTCGTCATACCAGCCTCATCGCAGATCAAATAGCCAGGGTGATGGCGCTCCTTGAGAATCGGCTCTGGCCACAGTTCCGCGACGGCCTACGTCCTCATGCCGAGTGATGATGCTTGTGCAGGGCTGCGCTAGCCCGGAAGCGGAGCCGTCCGCAGCGGTCCTTGTCTGCTTCGGTTGCGTCGTCGGCGCAACAGCAGTGCTGCGCCAGCCAGCGCAAGTCCTCCCGGTCCAGCCACAGAGCGATACGGCCTTGTGCGGCCTCGGCTTGCGGATCCGTTGGTAGTGGCGACTTCATGGGGCATAACTGTATGCCCAGCTCTCGGAGCCTCATGGCTGGGTGAGGATGCAGATCCGCAGGGGGCCCGGCGTCGGTGGGAGGGATGGCCGGGCCCTCGCCGCAACCACGCGCCCCCCGCAGGGGCTAACCCACCGGCAGCGCCGTACGGTCCACTGACCCAATGCCTTCGCCCTGGCTCGGCCTGCTGTCCGTCGTTCTGCTCGCAGCCCTCCTCGCATGGGCCAGACGTCGAAATGCCCGGGCCACGGATTGGCGGTGTCCTCCCCCCAGAAACTGGGGTGGCCCCTCCCACGGGATCGAGTTGCTCGTGATCGTCGCTGCGGTCACCCCGTTCGTCCAGGCGTTCGCCACGAAGCTCGGAGAGCATCTGGCACATAGGGTCACGGTGATCACGCCGCCGTCCCGGTGGCAGCGCCGCAGGCAGGGCAACGAGCTCGAAGTCACCCAGGTGGGCACAGTCGGGGCCATGTTCAGGATCGAGCTGGGCCCGGATCTCACCGACGAGGCCCGGGTCGCCCTGATCGACCTCGACGTCAAACGGCCCGAACTGCGCGGGCACCTCCTGCGCTGGAGCGAGGACGCGAAGGCCTGGCTCCCGGTCCCCGACACGTCCGGCGACAGATGAAGCGTTCGAAGACAAATTGTCTCGGCTCATCTCAGGCACACCAGGTAGCCCGGCTCCACACCGTCGATGGTCGTGTTGGCCGTGCTGGAGGTCACCCAGAGGCTGGTTCAAGGCCACCTCGGCTCGGGCCCGGGCGCGTCTCCTGAGGGTCTTGGTCTTCTCGTCGAGGGCCTGCCGGGTCGCACCGGGAATCTCCCCGCTGAGTGTGAGCGCCCGATTGACGGCAGCAGGAGCCTGCATGGCCGCACGTACCGCGTCTGCAGTCACCTCGGGACGGCTGAGCAGCCGACCGGAGATGGATTGCTCAGTGAGGATCGCCTCAACGCTGCGCCCATGGGCGGCGCCCTCGGCAGCGTAGCGCCACTCTCGTAACGGGGCGGGTTGAGCGGCTGCGTCCGGCGCCGTGTCCGCTGGGCCGTCGCCCACGTGCCCTGGGGCCTGCGGCATAGGTCATCCCCTCCCCCGCCGATGACACAAGATGGGTGAGCGTAGAACGTCCGACACCGGCGCTGCAGACAAACCCCACAACTCGCCCGATCACCAAAGCCCGGACCTGGACGCCATCCCTCCGGTCCCGACGGGAACATCACCGGGATACCCCAGCGGGCCGCGATCGGCCTGGGGATCACACCGGCCCGCGCAGTAGCCGGCCGTACGGGTGCTGGCAAGTGTCAGCGGACTCGACGCGTGCCGTGGTCATTGAAGGCGTCGAGGGCTGCTCGCAGGGCGGCCACGCGGAACGCGGCCCGCCAGGGAGCCATTGAGCGACGGCTCATCAGCCTCATCAAGCGCTGGCACAACGGTGATTCTGGTACTCAGCGCCGCGCGGCCTTCACCCACGACGATCTCACCGCCCTCATCGCCCCCCCCTGACCGCCACCCACCCCCCAGCTAGCCGCCACCCACCCCGACCTCGCTACCCGGGCTGTCCGAGGGCGACGGCCTCCCCGGCGATAGGGCACATGTACTGGCCACGCCCCCGTCCGGCCGACACACCCCTCGAGAGGGGTCGCAGTCCGGACACCGCTAGTTACTGATCTTGTCTCCGCGTCGAATCCGAACGTTGTGCGTCCTGTGGCAGTCGGGGCAGCGTCCGTTCACGGCCACTCCCCAGCGCGTGCCGAAGTACTGGTGTACTTCGTCCAGTTGACGACGCGGGTGGCCGCGGCCAGCGGCCCCCGTAGTTGCCCCCTTGGCGGCAAAGCCTCCCCAAGGCTCTGTTCCGCTTGATGATCTCCCTGAAGGGTGGCCGCCCAAGATCTCCGACAACCTTCAGGCGCATGCGAACTCGTCGGGGGCAATCTCAAGGAGCCGATCTGTCGGAGACTCAGCGGGCGATTCGGGAAGCGTAGTTGCCGAAGGAAATCGAATACGACCGTTTGCCTGACCGTGCCTCCACGAGATCAGGACTCTCGGTGTGTCACCGAGGACATCCTGAATTTCCTGATTTTAATCTCCCGTGACTGTACGACGTCGATCTCTCGCGGATCGCCACCCCTCATGCTCATCGGAGATGACATGCACAAGCTTCGCAAGGCTGCCCTCGTGATCGTGGCCATCGGCAGCGCTGGATTCCTGAGCGCCGGCACCGCCACCGCCCAGGGCCTCGACGGCCACGGCGACAAGAAGGACGGGAACAGCTACAGCGTCCTGCAGAGCACCAACTGCAAGTCCCACGACCTGAACCTCGACATCCTCGGCCAGGTCGGCCTACTCAACGGGCTGCTGGGCAGCGCACTCAACGGCGAAGGCGACGCCGGCGCGCAGAAGACCCACCTGGGCTCGACCATGGGCTGCAACAACAGCGCCTTCTAGAGCCTGTCGGAATAGCCCCTGTCGGTTCTGGGCCCAGCCCGCGCGGGTACTGGGATGGGCCCACCGACATGCGGGGTTCCTGGCGACGGTCTACTGTCACGACGACCAGCGCTTCGTAATCCCTGCGGCAGTAGCCACGGCGCCACCCGCCGAGATCCGCACCGCACTCGAAGGCGCTCTCGACCGCCACGGCCCCACCCAGATCCCCGACAGCAACCCACCCGAATCCGGGTAGCCAGGCATCCACCGCAAGCGGAGGCGACACGGCCGCCTGGCGTCTACGCCCCAGAACGCTCAGGCCCAGTGAGAGCACGCCGGATCGGGCAGGTCCCAACCGGAGCATGCCGGCGAAGGTGGCAGGAGCTGGCCGCCACCCGGAATCGGTACCCCACGACAGCCACCCCTGCGCGGGGTCCGTCGCAAACGCAGATCGCGTCGCCCGCAATGGTGGCCGCCTGACCAACCTCCACCTCACCACTGTCGCCCCGGCCGCCGCCGGGCAGCCCGTCGACGGCGACCGGTTCCCGCGACATGAGGGCCACGGGAGCACAGCAGACCTCCGGCTCTGCTCCGAACCGAAGGCCCCTGTCAGCCAGCCCCTCAAACACGGTCTGACCTGCTTCCCGAGTGCCCCGGGAGTGCCCGCGGAACCCGTTGACCAGGCACGAAAACCGGCACTCACTCTCCGGTCAATCGAGAGGTGGCTGTTGCGGTGACGCACAGTGTCTTGCCCAGCTCCGCCCCCCTGCTCTGAGTGGGGGCGATTCGGCCTGCGCGAGATGAAATACCAGGCAGCGGCCAACGCCCTGGCGTTCCGTCCCGTGCGGCCAGCGGCCACCGCGGCCGCCGGGTGCGCGAGACGTCCCACGTCACGCACGTACGTGGTCAGTCGCTGGTCGCGGCTGGTGTAGCTGGCCCCGCACCGAGCCGGGCGGGACGCCGCGCGCGGCCAAGGCGTCGTCGACGGCCCTCGCGTAGGGCCAGTGCGGCAGCCGCTGTGACAGGCAGCCTCAAGGTGGATCGTACGGAAGCGCAGTCGGTACGGGCCACCGTGCCCTTTCGTCGGGACAGAGCCCCGCGCTTCCCTGAACTGGCTTGTTCTCCCCTTCCTCGACCACTCCAGGTACTGGCGTTGTGACGCGTTGTCAGTGACCCCTGTCAGCGCCGGTTGGGCCCAATGCAGAACCCGGCCTGCCCACCAGGTCCCCTCCCCGGCCACCCCCGCACGTCCATGAGGCCCCCTGCCTGGAGACCACGCGGGAGCAGTGGGCTCCAGACGACCGACCCTCGACCGCGCTTACCTCACATCTACGCGCGTGGAGTTAGGGTCGAGGTGTACTGCAATGCGCAGATTGCGATCTAGCGGTCACGCGAGCGGGGCGAGGAGAGTGGGTCGGATGTTGGACGGAATCATGTGTCGTCGCCTGGTCGCCCGCGAGGTGGAGATGCCCGGCGGGCAGCGTGAGTGGATGCACGGCGTCCTGTGCGGCAAGCCCTCGCTGGTGCTGTGGTCAGGCCAGGGCGTCTGCGCCGATCACATCACCATGGCCTGGCCCTGCCCTGACCCGGCACAAGCCGAGCAGGCCACCCCGTGACGCGAATGCCGCACCGTCGTTGAACCGTGCAACTCCATACGCCGGGCCCCGGGGATGCCTTTCCCTCCGGGGCCAGGCGTATGTCCGGCCTCGGTACTCATGGCCAAGCGGCCGGTGATCGCACGAAACGGTCACGAAGAAACTTGGCTACAGGTGAAGCGGGCCTGGCCGGGCCCGCATCACCGTGACGAGATCACGCCTTCAAGGTCAGTGGTTCGGCTATTGCGTGAGAGCCGGCTAGAGAGCGGTGACCGGCGCGGAGAGGGCGGTGTGCACCCTCGTGGTCAGCTCGTCGACGAGTAGCTCGTTGTCTCCGGCTTGATACATAGGGGTGCCCGCGGCACGATCCGCACCCAACACCGGGGTCGGTGGGAGACCCTTTCCACAGGTCAGCAGGCGGTCAACCGATCCCACCCGAAGGTCCGCGCACTCGTCGCAGGCCATGGCCACCCTCAAGTCCTGGCGACTCCTCCGCAACCTCCGGTGCTCAACCACTCGGATCACCTGCCTTGTCCAGGCCGTCCTCGCCCTGCATCTGACCAGCTCAGTCCGATAAAGGAAAAGCCTCACTGCCCGGTGAGGGGCCGTTGAGAGGCGGTCGTGGGTGCGAATAGTGCCTGGACGGTTTCGGTGGCCAGGTCTCGCAGCCAGGTGTGGGCGCGGTCGTTGTCGTAGCGCTGGTGCCACAGCAGGTACAGGGGGACGTCGGGCAGCGGGAGTGGCGGCGGCAGTGTGGCCAGGCCGAGTTGTTTCCGAGCCGTGCGGGTCACCGCGTCGGGGAGGGTGACGACCAGGTCGGTGTCGAGGGCGAGTTGCAGGGCGAAGGCGGCGGTGGGCCCGGCGGCGACGACGCGTCGTTCGAGGCCGCGTGTGGTCAGGGCGTCATCGATCGGGTCGCGCAGGCTTCCGCGCCGCGAGACGGTGAGGTGTTCGGCGGCTGCGTAGCGCTCGAGGCTCAGCGGGCCTTCGGTGAGCGGGTGGTCTGGACGGACGGCGACGATCAGCCGGTCCCTGCCGATGAGGCGGTGGCGGATGTCGGGGAGCGTCGGAGTGCTGGAGCTTGATTCGAGGTCGACCTCACCCCGGCGCAGCTCGGCGTCGTCCGTCCCGGGTTCGGCGGACAGGCGCAGCCGGACGCCGGGGGCCTGATGGTGGACGGCCGTGATCAAGGCGGTACCGCAGGCGGTGGTCAGGGCGTCGTGCCAGCGCACGGTGAACACCCGATCCAGAGCCGCTAGGTCGAGGTCCTGCTGCGCGGAGAGAAGTTGGTGGGCCTGCTGCACGAGGGCGTGGACCTGGGCGCGCATGGCCAGCGCGCGGGTGGTGGGGACCATGCTGCGGCCGGTGCGGACCAGGATCTGGTCACCGGTGGCCTTGCGGATGCGGCCCAGGGAGCGGCTCATCGCCGGTGAAGTGACGTGGAGGCGTGCTGCCGCGCCGGCGACGCTGCCCTCTTCCAGCAGGGCGTCCAGGGCGGTGAGCAGGTTCAGATCCAGTTGCATGGCAGTAACTCTACAAGTGACAAGCATGCACTTGTTGTTAATGGTCAGGCGGCCTACCTTCGAAGTGCGGGGGCGAGACAACCGCCCCGCTTCTACCGATCCCCCAGGGAGCCCACCATGAGCACAGCCATGCCTTTCGACGCCGGCACGACGCTCTTGTCCGACGTGACAGCAGCGGTGAAGACCGCTGGCGTCACGCTGCGAGAGCGCCATACCTCGCACGCCCGGGGCGTGAGTCTGGACGAGGTCGTCGGCGAGATCCACGCCAACGACGACGCGGTACTGGATGTGCTGAGGGAACCGCTGCTGCGGGCCCGGCAAGGGTCGCAGTGGGCCGAGGACGAGCTGGCCGGCGGCGCGCTCCCGCCCGGGGAGTGGTGGGTCGTCGACCCCGCCGAGGGCAACATCAACCACGTCCACGGCATGGAGGACTGGGCCGTCACCGCCACCCTGGTCCGCGACAACCAGCCGGTACTCACCGTCGTCCACCTGCCACTGACCGGCGACACCTACACCGCCGTCGCCGGCGGCGGTGCCCGCCTCAACGACCGACCCCTGAAGGTGTCCCCCAAGACCGACCTGGGCGCCGCGCTCATCGGCACCGGCCAGGCCAAGCCCGGCGAGGACGAGCGCACCTTCCGGCGGATCGGTGACTCCGTCACCGCCATGCTCATCAACGGCCTGGTCGTGCGCGTGTCCGTTCCCGCCACGATGCAGCTCATCCACGTCGCCGCCGGACGCATGGACGCGTTCTGGCAGTTCTCCGACGTCCGCTCCGGCTTGGTCGCCGGCGCCCTGCTGGTCTCCGAGGCCGGAGGCACCGTCACCGACCTGACGGGCGAACCCTGGAACACCGCAAGCCGTGACTTCCTGGCCGCCGCCCCCGGCATCCATGGCGCCGCCCTCAAGGTCCTCTCGCCGATCGCCTGACCGGACGTCTGCGCTCTCCTCCACCCCGATACCGCAAGGAGCATCACCGCATGACCAACATCGGCATCCTGGGTGCGGGCCGCGTCGGCACCAACCTCGCCGGCAAGCTCTCCGCAGCCGGGCACCATGTCACCCTCGGTGGCCGGAGCCCTGAAGACACCGCCGCCCGCACCATTGGGCTCGACCCGCGGATCGCCTTCGCCGACCAGCGCACCACCGCAAGCACCACGGACATCGTGATCAACGCGACGCCCGGCGACAGCTCCCTGGAGCGCCTCACCGACCTACGCACCGAGCTCTCCGGAAAGATCCTCATCGACGTCTCCAACGCAACCCACGACGCCGCTGACGGCCTGCCCGGCGACCTGTGCTACCCCGGCAGCAGCCTCGCCGAGAAGCTCCAGGCCGCACTCCCCGACACCCATGTGGTCAAGACCCTCAACACCATGCTTTTCATGGTCATGACCGCCCCCGAGACCCTGGCCACGCCACCGACCGCCTATCTCTCGGGCGACGACGAACACGCGAAGAAGACCGTCACCGGCCTGCTCGGCGACCTGGGCTGGCAGCCCGAACGGATCGAGGACCTCGGCGACATCACCACAGCCCGCGCCACCGAGGCCATGATCCTGGCTGTGCCCCACATCCTGCGCCGACACGGCTTCAAGCCCTTCGCCGTCTCCCTCGCCCGCTGACCCACCAAGACCGGGTTCCGACCAAAACCAGGTCGCGGGCTCGTGCGAGGCAACCGGGTGCCGGGTGCCGGGTGCCGGGTGCCGGGTGCCGGGTGCCGGGTGCCGGCAGGGACAACGTCCGCTGAGCAGCAAGTAACGCCCGAACTCATCGACATCGATCACGCCTACTACACGGGAGGCGACTCCCGAAGTCGTCGACAACCGACCCCCATTCCCGTGTACAGAGCCACCAGCCCAGGACCTGCTCGCGGGCCAGGTCCTCGAGGACCAGCTCCTGGTCGACGAGGGCGGCCTCCGCCCCAGCGCGGCGATGCCGGGCAGGGAGCGGGCAGCATGAACCTGGGCCCGCGTCCCGGCCGGAGCGGGTTTGCCGTGCGGCCTGCACAGGGCCTGCGTTGCGCGTCGCGCCCGCAGATGCCCAGGCGCCGCCCTGCTCGGCGCTGGGTTTGCCGCAGGGTGACGAGAGCGCTCGTTGGAGCCGAGCATCTGGGATGGGCTGCGATCAGAGCTGTCGATTGCATCAACCGCTACTACTTCGACGGCCAGCCCCACGGCCGGCTTGACGACGACGCCACCGTTCTCGTGGCCGAATTGCGCGCCCGTCACCAGCACGAACGTGACTGTAAGCCGTCCTTCTGACAGGCCTGCGCGTGCGCCGCGTTTACCGGTGCGTGCGCAGGCCGTCGAGGATGAGCGCGAGCATGTGGGGTGCCCGGTCCTCGGGGCTGGACGCGGCGCGCCACAATGCGCCGGTGAGTTGGAGGAAGTCGCCTGGGTCGGCGTCTGGGCGGATGCTTCCGTCCTTCTTGCCGGCGTCAAGGAGCTCTGTGATCGCGGCGATGACCGGCCCGTAGCTCTGCTCGCTGATCGCCTGGTGCGCGCCCGGGCCGAGGGCGTCGCCGAGGCCGTGCTTTCTGCGCATGGCCTCGACGAGGTCGGTCGTCCAGTGGCGGAGCGCTTCCAGTGGCGGCATCTGGGCCAGCAGGCCGGGCACGGTGCCGATGATGCGTGCCACTTCGTCCTGGTAGACGGCCAGGACCAGCGACTCGCGTGTGGGGAAGTTGCGGTACAGCGTGCCCGCGCCGACTCCCGCGCGCTGGGCGATCTGGTTCATCGACGTGCTGCCGTCCGCCGCGAGCGCTTCGTGTGCGGCGGCGAGGATGCGCGCCCTGTTCTCGCGGGCGTCTGAGCGGACCACAGGACCTCACCTTGATAAGTGGAGAGTTCTCCACTACGTTATGTGGAGAGCTCTCCACCTACTCTAAGGAGCGTCATGCATTACATCAAGCTGGGCATGACCGGCCTTGACGTATCCCCGATCGCGATCGGAGCGATGACCTACGGCGAGCCCGACCGCGGGCACCCCGTCTGGTCGAAGGGCGAACAGGACGCGCGACCGCTCATCAAGCACGCGCTGGAAGCGGGGATCAACTTCTTCGACACCGCGAACATGTATTCCAACGGTTCCAGTGAGGAAATCCTCGGCCGGGCGCTCAAGGACTTCGCCGACCGTGATGCCGTGGTGATCGCCACGAAGCTGCGCCACCCCATGCGGCTGGGACCCAACGGACGGGGACTGTCACGCAAGGCGATCATGACCGAGGTCGACCATTCGCTGCGCCGCCTCGGAACCGACTACATCGACCTCTACCAGATCCACCGCAACGACCACTCCACCCCCTGGGAGGAGACCCTCGAAGCACTCAGCGACCTCGTGAAGGCCGGCAAGGTCCGCTACCTCGGCGCCTCGTCCATGCACGCGTGGGAGTTCGCGAAGGCGCTGCGCCTGCAGAAAGAGAACGGCTGGGCGCGGTTCGTGTCGATGCAGGACCACTACAACCTCCTCGCCCGTGAGGAGGAGCGCGAGATGATCCCGCTGTGCCTGGACGAGGGCGTGGGCACGATCGTCTGGTCGCCGTTGGCCCGCGGCCGCCTGACCCGCGCATGGGACGACGCTCGCTCGACGGTGCGCTCCGAGACGGACGGCGCCTACGCGGACCTGCTCTACTCGCCCGCGCAGGAGGCATCCAACCACGCGATCATCGACGCGGTCGGGCAGGTCGCGGACGCCCACGGCGTCAGCCGCGCACAGGTCGCCCTCGCCTGGCTGCGCCGCCAGCCGGTCGTCACCGCACCCCTGGTCGGCGCCGGCTCGATCCGGCAGATCGACGAGGCCGTGGCCTCCCTCGACATCGAGCTCACCGACGACGAAGTGCGCGCCCTGGAAGCCCCGTACACCCCCCGCTACGACTGGCAGGGCGTCTCGGACGAAGCCGAGCTGGAGGCCATCCGCAAGCGCGTCCCCGGAATGGCTCTCGCATGAACCCCATCGTCCGCTCCGGCGCCGCCCGCACCGGAGCCCTCCTCATCCTTCTGGGCCCGCTCGTGTCCTGGGGCGCCGAGTTCATCACCGCCGCCGCGTGGCAGGACCCGCCGTACTCGCCCCTGTACAACTGGGTCAGCCACCTCGGCCTGACCGGACCGCCGCAGACCGCGTTCGGGCAGGTCGCCAGCTCCCCCCTCGGTGCCGTCATGGACACCGGCTGGGTGATCTACGGCACCCTCCTGATCATCGGCACGTTCCTCGTGTTCGACCCACGCAAGGGCGCCCGCCCGATCATCATCATGATCCTCGCCGTCCTCGCCGGCGTCGGAGTCTCACTCGTCGGCATCTTCCAGGGCTCCAACGCCAACGTCGACAACGGCCTGATCGCCTTCCACACCTTCGGCGCGCAGGGCGTCATGCTCGCCGGCAACATCATGGCGATCGCCGTCGGAACCAGCGGCGCCCGCATCGGTCTCAGCCGGGGCCGGTCGATCGCGAGCACCGCGCTCGGCACGGCCGGACTGGTCGCGTTCCCCCTCTTCATGACCGACGTGTTCACCGGCTGGATGTGGAACATCGGCCTGTTCGAACGCGCCGTGATCTACCCGATCATGATCGGCCACGCCCTCCTCGGAAGCAGCGTGGCCGCTGCCCACCGCCACCGTGCGACCCACCCGCTGGCACCCCTTACTGCACGAGTCGAGAGCTGAGGAGAGTCAGATGACACAGGTACTGGTCACCGGAGGAACCGGTTTCATCGGGAGCTGGTGCATCCACGCCCTGCTCGACGCCGGGCACACCGTCCGCACCACAGTCCGCGACCTGCGGCGCGAGCCGGCGCTGCGCTCCTGGCTCCACGCGGCCACACCCTTCGACGACGACCGTCTCACGGTCGTACGCGCCGACCTCGAACACCCCGACGGCTGGGACGCTGCCGTCGCCGACTGCGACTTCGTCCTCCACGTCGCCTCGCCGACCCTGCGCAATACACCGGCGAACGACGACGAGATGGTGGTCCCAGCACGCGAGGGCGTCCTGCGCGTGCTGCGCGCAGCCCGCGACGCCCGCGTGCGCCGGGTCGTCCTGACGAGCGCCTTCGGTGCCGTCGGAATCGGGCACCCCCCGCGCTCGACCCCGTTCACCGAGGAAGACTGGACCAACGTCGACAGCGATATCCCGCCCTACCAGCGGTCCAAGACACTCGCCGAACGCGCGGCCTGGCAGTTCGTCCAGGACGAAGGCGGTGGTCTGGAACTGGCAGCGGTTCATCCCGTGGGGGTCCTCGGACCACTGCTAGGCCCGGACGACCCGCCGTCTCTGCGTCTGGTCCGCAGAATGCTCGAGGGACGACTTCCTGCGTGCCCACCCTTCGGGATGGGCTTCGTCGACGTGCGCGACGTCGCGGATCTGCACCTGCGCGCAATGACCGATCCGGCAGCCGCCGGCGAACGCTTCCTGGCAACCGCCGGGCACAGCCTGCGCGTCATCGACATCGCACGCATTCTGCATGACCGCCTCGGCAAGCGCGCCGCGAAGGCCCCGACCCGTGAACTGCCCGTGTGGCTCGCACGCACACTGGGCATCGTGAACCCGGAACTGCGGCTGCTCAGGCACCAGCTCGGCCGGGATCTCGCCGCCACAAGCACCAAGGCGGAAAAGCTTCTCGGGTGGCGAGCGCGCCCCATCGAGGACACCATCGCGGAGACCGCCGAGAGCCTCCTCGCCCACGGCATCGGGACAAAGACCGACTCGTAACCCACTGACACGGCAACCCCCCGTCGACCGGATGACGGCATCAGCGACGCGGCCGGGGAAAAGTGGCCACGCCCGTCGGCAGGGCCATGACGATCAGTCCCGTTCGTGCTCTCGGGAGGTCTGGTGCCGGTGCATAGCCCGCCGTGCTGGAACCGGATGTCGGCTACGGAGCCCGATCGGCGCCCCTTCAAGCTGGGCGAACTCAAAGTCGGCGTGCCGGTCCCGGTCGCGGAGCCAGGCGGTGGTCCGAACCTTCTGGTGTCGTATTCGCCGAGGAAGCCAGGCTTCTTCTAAAGGCACGAGAAAAGGCGTCTGACCTGGGCTTTTTCCCGTCAGGCGCCTTCCTCTCGGTCCGTCCGGGGCAAGGATCGACTTACGTCATAACCCCCAGTTCCTCGCACTGCTGTCCCGCTCCTCACCAGTACTTCCGGACCAGTCACGGACCAAACCCCGACTCACCCTTCAGACTCCGCGCCCTGGCTGACGCGGTCCCACTCCTGCATGGACTGCTCGATGAGGCGGTTGGCCTGTTCTCGGACGCCGTCCAGGAATTTGGCGTAGTGGCGGAAGAGGACCTCGATGCTCCGGCCCGCGCGACGAGCGCACTCGGCGGGGTCCACACCGGAGTACAGCCAGAACGAGATCCCGGCGTGCCGGAGATCGTAGGGCCGCTTTGCCAGCCTGGAGGCGAGTTCTGTACGGGTCAGGACGTACTTCCGTGCCCGCGCCCACGTTGTGCCATATGCATCTGCGTCCACGTAATTGCCTGCCTGGTTCCGGAACAGTCGTCCGTCCGGCGCCACACCGAAGCGTTCTATGTGTGCGCGGAGCATGCGTACGAACTGCGGCGGGATGGGCACAGGCCGGGTCGCGGTAGCCGCGCGGCGCTTGAGGGAGTGCACCTCGTGCACCGAGTCGCCGTCCGTCCACTCTTTGCTTGCTGTGCCGCCCAGGCCTTGGCGGCGAATGGGAGCACGAGTTCGGCGAATTGCCGGTGGGCGGCGGGGGCGTCGAGGCCGCGCAGGCACGGTACGTGGTGACGGGCCAGTGTGCTGTCGGCGCCGTGGCAGAAGCGGGTGACGGTGCGCAGCACGTTGTGGGACAGGGTTCTTGGGCTGATCTCGTGGTCGGCGATTCGTACGGGGCGGAGGATGCCGAGGGACTGTCCGGTCTTCCAGGCCGGCTGGCGGGGGCTGTTGAGCCGGTCGGCATAGCGGTGGCCGAGTGCGGCGAAGGCGGTGGCGTGGGCGGTGCAGCACTGCGCTGTGGACAGGAAGCGGGCTGCGGCGCCCCGCGCGATGTCCTTGTTGAAACATCCCCGAGGCCGCCCGCACTGGCCGGTTCAATCGGGTGGAGAGCCGTCGCCAACCAATCCTTGTATCGAGTATTTGACACAAGATTCCATCCACGGCATCTTGTACTCACCGCTCGATACAAACGTGGCTTGCGGCAAGCAGCGTCCGCTTCCGCTGGGCGCAAGCCATGCGGCCATCACCACTCATTGGGGTTCCCGTATGCTCGACACCGACCGGCCCGAGTCCCGCCTCCGTGCCCGTGCTGATCACTACGCTCGCTGGGCCGGTCCGGCCGTGGGCGTCGCCGCAGCACCGCTGTGGGCCACCATAGACAGCACCAATTTCGGCCACAGCAGCTTTGGCTTCGGCGTGCCCCTGGTCAGCTTCGCCACCGCCTTCGGCCTGTGCACGGTGGGCGGCGTCCTGCTCGGTGACGCCCTCACCCCGCGTCCTCGGGAGGCGGTACGCACCGCCAGTCTCACCCCGCGCCGAGTGCGAGACCATGTGCCGCCCCGTATCACCCTTCTACTTCTCCTCCAGGCGGTATTCCTCGTCGCGCTGGTGGGCATCGGGGATGCCACGGCCACTCAAGGCGCCGCGGACCGGGTGATCGGGGCGATGGCGTCTGACGGCGGCTGTGACGGGACCGAACCACCTGTCATCCTCTGGCCCGGCATCTTGGACGGCCGCCAGATCCTCGGCTCGCTCGTCATCGGCACAGTCGCCTGCGCCTGGGCCCTGCGGCGTATCGCCCGGCGTCCGGGCGACGAACAGCAGCGCCGCGACCGCGCGCGGGCGATCGTCGCAGCCTGGGGGGTGCTGGTCTCGGGCCTGCTGTTGCTCGTCGCTCTGATGATCGCCACCTATCTGGCGGACAGTAACTGCGGGGGCATGATGGGCTCCGTCGCCTCCTTGGCGATCTACCCCCTGGGCCTGCTGGCCCTGCCCACCCTGGCCTGGTCCCTGTTCACCGTGGTGGCACCCCGGGCGGCCCGACGATGACCGCGCTCGCCGTCCGCATCGACACCACCAGCCAGGTGCCGCCGTACGAACAGATCCGCATCCAGCTCGCCGCCCTGATTCTCACAAGCCAACTGGCCGAGGGCGAACGCCTGCCCACCGTGCGTCAGCTCGCCACCGACCTGGGCCTGGCGCCGGGGACCGTGGCCCGCGCATATCGCGAGCTGGAGGCCGCTGAGCTGATCCGCACCCGCCGTGGCGCAGGCTCCCGGGTCGCGGCGCCGCCGTCCGATGCGACACACCCCGATCCGGACCAACTCGCCGCACTGGCACGGGACTTCACTTCGGCCGCCCGCGCTCTGGGCGCCGGCGACGAAGCCATCCTGACCGCCTTGCGAAAGGCGCTGAACTAGGACCAACCGGCCGTCCGGTGCGGTCCCCCGTCGGCCCACTCGGCACGTCCTGGCCATCCCGCCCACCCATGAGAGGAATCGCACACCTGAACGCAAGCAAGCAACTTGGCGAGGTGCTGGGATTCGAGGAGTACGTCCGCACGCGGCATGACGTTCTGCTGCGCAGCGCCCGGTGCCTGGTCCACGATCCGCTCGACGCACAAAATCTGCTGCAGACCGCGCTCGCGCGAACGTACCGCCGCTGGGACCGCATAGACAAGCAGCTCGCGGATGCCTACCTGCACCGCGTCGTGATCAACACGCGCACCGAGTGGTGGCGGGCCAGGAAGCTGCAAGAGCTTCCCACCGAGCAACTGCCGGACGTGAGCGTCGAGGACTCCACCAAGCAGCACGCCGACCGCGCCCTGCTGATGGGCATCATGAAGACTCTGGCGCCCCAGCAGCGCAGCGTCGTTGTGCTGCGGCACTGGGAGCAGATGTCCACGCAGGAGACGGCCGCTGCCCTCGGCATGTCAGCCGGTACGGTCAAGAGCACTCTGCATCGCGCGCTCGCCCGGCTCCGGCAGGAACTGGAACGCCGCCACCTCGATTCTTCCTAGCCGACGCAGCCACCGTGGTGGCTGACGGCTGATCACTGATGCGTAATGCAGCGCGGTTCCGGGCAAGAGCCGGGGCCACACCGCTATCACGCTTCGCAAGTCCAGGCGGTGGCCCGGGTCGTACGGTGGCCGCATGAGCAGGGACGGACTCCCCCGGCTGCGGCTGGTTGTAGTTGCGGAGAACGACGCCGGCCCGCGGTTATGCCGTGGGTGCGGTGGTCTGCTGATGCCGGCGGCGAAGGCGGCGGCGGTCTTCTGCTCGTCGGCCTGCCGTTCGCGGCACTGACGGCGGATGCGGCGGGCGCGGGTGAGGACCGAGCCGGTGAAGGCCGGCCGGACGGCCATCTGTCCGGAGTGCGGGGCGTCCTGCGCGGCAGGCCGTTGCCGCGGGCGGCGCGCACCGTGCAGCCACGCAGCCGCCCGCGACTTCGGTATCCCATGGCGCACCGTGTTCGGCTACTTCGCCCGCTGGCGAAGGCCGGCGTCCTCAAGCGCATCCTCGACCAGCTCCGCCGTCGACTGCGTCCGCGCGGCAGCCGTTGCCCCTGGCCGGTCCGTGTGATCACCGACGCTCAATCCGTCAAAGGCGCGGAAACCGTTTCGAAAGCTACGAGGGGATGGGATCAAGGGAAGATGATCAACGGCCGGGAGCGACATCTCATCGTTGACCAGGACGGCCTCCTGGTCGACTTGCTCGTCACCCCCGTCGACGTCCAGGAGCGCGCCGCCGCCCGCATCCTGCTCACCCGGCTCCATGCCGAACACCCCGAAATCGGCCTGGTCTGGGCCGACAACGCCTACGGCGGAGAGGAATGCACCACGTGGGCCCAGGACACCCTCGGCATCACTATCAAGGTCGTTCCCCGTCCCAAGGACGCCGACGGTTTTGTCGTGCTACCGAAGCGGTGGGTGGTGGAGCGGTCGAATTCGTGGACCATGCGGGCGAGGCGCAACGCAAGGGGCTACTAGCATCGAGCAAGTAGCTGCAAGACACGGCGAGAGCTCCGAGACGGGTTCAGGCCTCGTCCATCCACACACCGATGCGGTTCCCGAGGAGTTTTGAGAGGTCTTCGTCCACCCCCTAGTCAAAGTCTCCGGTGGAGCCCTAACGTTCCGGCACCTGGCGCCATTTGAGCCATTTCAAGCCGAGCCGCAAGCGCACTGGCCCCACTCCAGACAGGGACGTCAGCATGTCGGCAATGAGCAACGGCGGCCTCAACCAACAGTGGCGTCTGGAGGACGCGGGCGACGGCTACTACCGCATCCTCGCCCAGCACAGCGGCAAGTGCCTGGACGTCGCAAAGACCTCCACCGACGACCACACCCGCCTCGTCCAGTACACCTGCGGCACCGGCGCCAATCAGCAGTTCAAGGGGCCCATCCCCAAGACCTGACCCCGCTGCCGGACCCGGTCCGCACCACCCGACGTGGACATGCTCGCGTACGTCATCGTCACCGGCGCGAGAGGCACTCCATGCCCAGATCGGTTTACGCACCCATTAGGAGTCTTCGCGCTCTACCCGAGACGGCATCCATCACCCTGGGCGGCTACGTCGTCCAGCGGCCGCCGAACGACGGCTCGAACCAGTGCCGGCCGCTGGACAAGAACGCCTGTCAGCACGACCCACCGCTCACCGGCTGGTTGACCCACGTCCCGGCAGGTGAGCGGGCGGTGATACGTCCCTTCCCTGCCCTCGCTGAGCAACCGCCACCCGCCCTGCACATTCCGCTCTCACCCACCCCATCGAGAACACAGGAGGTGCCGTGCCCGATCGGGAACTCCCCTGCGCGGCCGGCTCGCCGAGGCATATCAGTTCGCACGGGAACGCAACCGATCCCGCCCGGTGTACGGCGGCGACGCAGAGATCGCCCACCTTGTCCGCAGAGGCGACGCACCCGCCTTCCAGGCCATCGTGTTGCGCCACTAGAGCGCCGTCGCCGCATATTTGCGTACCTGCACCCCCGACTCCGCGGTCGCCGACCACCTCACCGAGCGGACCTTCTCACGCGCCTTCGACGCGGCCGCCCGCGATTCGTCCCCCACTGTCGCCTGGCGGCTCCATCTGCCAGGGAGCCTTACCCTTCCCCACCTTCGCCGGCCGATCGCGGGCAACCCTGGCAGGAGGCGAAGTCGAGGCGCTGGGGCGAGTGCAGGGGTGGTGATCCAGTCCTGGTCGCGGACGGCCAGGTCCCACACGTGCTGGTACGCGCCGATGGTCCCGAGCCCTTCTCGACTCTCGTCACAGCTCCCACACCACCGGCAGCGAGGCGGCTGCGCCCTGCAAGCAGTAGCCGTGGACGGCCTCCAGCAGCTCGGCCATCGGAGCCTGCCAGGCGATGTCGCCCGGCAGGTCCTCCCATACGGCAGTCCTCGCCATATGGTCCTCGACTTCCAACAAGTGGAACAGGTCGGTGCCGCTTCGCCAGATGGTCCACTCGCTGACGCCGGCGGCACGGATGGCGGCAGTCAGTTCCTCGGGCATCTCCTCGCGCGCCTTTTCGTACTCCGCGAAGCGGTCGGCGCGGACCATGGCGTGCAGGGCGATTCTCATAGCGGCTCCTTCGCGGCGGTTTCTTGAATGGCCTGGGATCCGGAACTGGGGGGAGCAGCCACCCTTCGGAGCACAGCTCCGCCGAATGGGCATTCGGCCGATCCGCCGCTCAGCGGATGGCGGCGGCTTTGGCGGAGAGCTCGCGGAGGGCCCGTTCTGACGCGGAGTCAGGCTCGGCGCTGAATACGATGATGCAGGGGCCGGGCTCGTGCGGCTGTATGTTCTCGTAGGCGAGTTCGAGAGGGCCGGCCACGGGGTGCAGGAACTGACGAACGCCGAAAGGGCGCGCCCGCCCCGCCGTACGCGGCCACAGATTCGCGAAGTACGCGTCCGCCTCGCAGAGTTCGCCGATCAGGGTCGCGAGAGCCGGGTCGTCGGGATGGCTGTCGACCGCCTGCCGCAACACCGCGGCCTCCTGGGCGGTTTCGTGCGTCCACTGCGGATACAGGCTCCGGGTCGGAGGGTCGAGGAACAGCATCCGGGCACAGTTCGGCCGTACTCCGGCCGGCCTGGTCATGGACGCCCGGCCTCCTGCAGTCTGTCCGGTCTGCGGTTCGGCCAACCCGGTCAGATGCCAGGCGAGGAGGGCGCATCCCAGGGGGTTCCACATGAGCACGTCGCGACTGGGGCTCAGGATAACCGCGGGCGTACTCTTCATCCCGCGCAGCAAGAAGCGGAACCCGTCTCGCAAGACCTCGCCCACAGGGGCTTCTTCATAGCGTGGGCCTTCGTTTGGGATGGCGGTCTCCTCCATAGGTGAAGTGTCCCCCGGCACGGACGCCGGGCAGAGCGTCTTGCATATCCCTGCCAGTCCCACCCCTCGGGCTGCAACCCGGCTGCATCCCCGGACTCAGACCGACCACATGTACCCCACTGGCCAGCCCTACACCACCGGATCACGCCCTATAGACGATTCAGATTTCAACCGGAAATTGACCATTCAACGAGCCTGGAATCATGGCCAGAATTTCCCGCAAATTAACGCCACCAGGGCGCCGTGAATGCCAGACTGTTGAGCCAGGTGGCTGATTCCACGCGGTCGATGCGCGGGATCGCCTAGAAATATTCAGGCAGCGCACGTGTGGTCCTTGCCTCGACGGCGAGGGGAACCGCTCCTTCCAGCCAGATACCGGGAGCCGGTTCGCCGGCGGTGACCCGCGGGTGCGGCAACTCTATTCTCGTAGGCCGAGGGGAGATCACATTGCAGAGGTCCACGGGGGGACAGGGCGAATTGGGGAGTTTCCTCCAGTCCGCCCGCAGCCGCCTCAGTCCCGAAGAGGTTGGTCTGATCACTCATGGCAAGCGGCGCCGCGTGACCGGGCTCAGGCGTGAGGAAGTGGCCCAGTTGGCGGGCGTCAGTGTGAACTACTACACGCGCTTGGAGCAGGGCCAAAACCGCAACGCCTCTCCCGAAGTGCTGGACGCGCTGGCCACGGCCTTGCGCCTGCGCCCCGACGAACGCGCCTACTTGATCGACCTCGTGCGCTCGCCTCGAACCGCGCGGATGGAGCGCCCCACCGATCAGGTGCGGCCCAGTCTCGCCCGGATGATCCGATCGTTCGAGAGCGGACCTGCGGTGCTACTCGACCGGCAGACCAGGGTGTTGGCCTGGAACCGGCTGGCCACCATGCTCTTCACCGGCTATATCGACCTCACCGGCAACGACGGCGAACCCCAGCCACCTTGCCTGGCCCGGCTGCTGTTCTGCGTGCCCGGCGCCAGGCAGCTCTACTTAGAGTGGACGGAGGAGGCCACCGACCTGGTGGGGTACCTGCGGCTGATGGCCGGCCGCTATCCCGCCGATGTGGAACTGGCCGAGCTGATCACCGAACTGGGTGCCTCCAGCCCCGAGTTCCGTGCCCTGTGGTCCGAACACCGTGTCTGGGACAAGTCGCACGGCATACGACACCTCAACCATCCCAAGGTCGGCGCGCTGGCGCTGTCGTACGAGACCCTCCGCCTACCAGAGGCACCTGACCAGGTCATAGTGCTCTACCAGGCGGAACCCGGCTCCCCGTCGAGCGACGCGCTCAACAGCCTCCTGGCGGACGCCTGAGCACTGCGCCGGCAGAGCGGTTCGAAGCAGGTTGCGTGAAGTGAACGGCCCCGGCCGCCGGTGACCGGAGGGCGGGACCGGGGCCGTTCGGCCGGTCGCAGAAAGCCGGGACCGAGTTGTCGGCCGGGCCAGGGACTGACTCGGTGCCGGAACACTGGACCGGGGCCCGGGGGGACCTACGCCGCCAGAAACTTCTCCAGCGCCGTCGCCAGTGCGATCGGAGTCTCCACCATCGGGTAGTGGCCGGAGTTGCCCAGCACGATCAGCTCGCCGGCCGGGTAGTGCTTCATCCAGGTCTCGTTCATGGCCTCGGCGGTCACTGCAGGGTCGTTCTCACCGACCAGGACCAGGGCCGGGACCCCGGCGCCCTGGATACGCGCCGAGAAATCGGTGGTACGGAAGGAGTCGAGGTAGCCGCGGAAGGCCACCGCTCCAACCTCCGTCATGGACTGCTCGGCCCAGCTATTCACCCAGGTCGGCGAGAGGCGGTTGCCGGTGGTGAGGTCGATGATGGTGCGCCGGTTGGCGACCTCGTGGGCGGCGTCGGCGAAGAGGGGGAAGTCCGAGTCGGGGATGGGCATGCCGTTGGCGGGGACGGGGCTGAGCCCGATCAGCTTGCGGACCCGCTGGGGGGACTTGAGGTAGATCTGCTGGATCGGCTGGCCGCCGAGAGAGTGCCCGATCAGGGAGAACTCGTCCCATCCCAGGCTGTCGGCGAGCGCAAGCGTGTCCGACGCGATCTCGTCGGTGCTGTACGTGCCCGCCACCTCCCGCGCGTCGCCGAACCCGCGCGCGTCCGGGAAGGCGTACGTGAAGCTCTTGCCGTCCAAGTACGGCTGCCAGGCGCTGAAGGACGACTTGCCGGCGAAGATCGAGTGCAGAACGATGACCTTGTGCGAGCCGTTGCCCACGATCTGGTGCGGTGGGATGTAGGGGTCGGACATGGCTTCCTCCGTAGCGGTATTCGGGGTGGCCGGAGCGAGTTCGTCGGCATCCAGCGGGTCGAGGGCAGTGGTAGGGGGGTCGGTGAGGATCCGGCGCAGCTCCCCGTACAGCGAGTCGAGTTCGGGTCGGTGGCCGTGCAGGGCGATGTGCCCGTCGGGGCGGATCAGATGGAACCCGGCGCGTCGGCAGTGCAGTTGGCGGTGGGTTTCGCGCACCAGGGCGGCGCCGCCGTATCCGAATGCCGTACGGCGGCCGGATACGGCCACCACCCGTATCTGGCGGGACCAGGGCCGGACGAGGTTGCGCACCGCTTCGGCGAAGCGTCCGTCGTCGCCCACAGCATCGGGTGTTACCAGAACGCAATAGCGGACGGGGTCGACGTCGGGGCCCGCCACACCCAAGGCCAGGGCCAGCGCACGCGGTAGCGCGGCGCCTTGTTTGGCCTGTCGGCGCAGCACCGAGCGAGCGTCACACCAGTCCGCGAGCACCCGTCCGCGTGGAGCGGCGGTGGCGGAAGAGGGTGCGTACACCCAGCGCCGGCCCGCGGCCACGGGGGCGTAGAAGCGGTCCAGCGTCCTGGTCCGGTCCAGCAGGCGCATCACCGTGTCACGCATCATCACCTGCGAGGTCCCGGTCCACATCGCTGCGCGGGTCTGGAGGTCGGTGTCGCGCACCACCGCGTCGGCGACGGCGGCGCGTTCGGGCGTGTAGCTGTCCAGCAGTTCGGGGCGGGCCTCGCCGCGGACGACGGCAGCCAGTTTCCAGGCCAGGTTCTGCGCGTCCTGGATACCGGTGTTCAGGCCCTGGCCGCCCATCGGGCTGTGTGCGTGGGCGGCGTCGCCGGCGATGAACACCGGACCGAGCTGGAAGGTGGCGGCGCGTCGGCGGTGCACGCGGAAGGTGGTGACCCAGTCGGGTTCGATGAGCCGCAGGCCGCCGGGGCCACGTTGGTCGACCAGGCGCTGCATGTCCGCCAGGGTGCCGTCGTCCACCCCGGCGGGCGCGTTGGTGAAGAAGCGGTAGAGCCCGTACGGCTGCGGGACGACCGCCAGGACGCCGTTGCGGGACTGGTAGTAGTGCACCTCGTCTGGGTCCAGCGGGTTGTCCGCGACCCGAGCGTCGGTGATCAGGAAGCGGTTCTCGTACGTGGCGCCCTCGTAGGCGATGCCCAACTGGTTGCGCACCACGCTGCCGGCACCGTCCGCTCCGATCACCCAGGGCACAGGGAACCGCTCGACGCTGCCGTCCGGGTGTTCCAGAACGGCCGTTACCCGGTGTCCGGGCGTGATTGCCCCACTGAAGTCGACGTTCTGCAGCCCGAGCAGCCGCACCCCGCGCTCGATGCCGCCGCCCAGGCCCTTGAGCCCGTCGTACAGAATTTCCTCGGTGTGCCGCTGCGGCAGGCAGTACGGTGCCAGGTCCTCGTCCATCCGGATGCGGGTGACCGTGCGGCCCTCCGAGTAGTACGTCATCTGCCGCAGCTTCACGGCGATGTCGGCCACCGGCCCGTCCAACCCCAGGTCCTGCAGAATGTCCAGGGTGCGCGGCCAGACCAGCATGGCCTTGGAATGAACGCTCGGACCTGCGCCGGCGTCGACGAGGCGCACCCGTACCCCGCGTCGCAGGAGTTCACAGGCCGAGGTCAGACCGGTGGGGCCGGCCCCGACGATGAGTACATCGCAGTCGTTCTCGGTGGGCATGGAGTCTCCTGTGAGAAGTCGCGTAGCGCCCTGGGAACTGCGGATTCACTTGTGGATTCGCGCGAGGAAAGCCAACGAGATAGCGTAGCTGTCCTCATGCATGTGGTAGCGGGTGATCAGGCCGTTGCTGACCTGCAGTTCGAGGGCGAATTCGGAGGCGAAACTCGCGCCGGTCGCGTCGACCCGGTACTGGAAATGACCGAGGGCGATGGCAAATTCGCCGTCCACGACGATCCGTTGGATGTCGAATTTCTCCGGGGTCAGGTTTTCGTTGGCCTGCCGGAAGAAGTCGCGTACCTCCGTGTGCGTGCTCCGCCGGCCCATCCACGGAATGAGGTCGGTGTCGCCCGGAGTGAACCAGTCGAGGGGTTCGGAGAGAAGCGCGATGGCCTCTTCGATTTCACCACTACCGAGCCGCTGAAGGAATTCCTCGACAACGGAAACGGTAGCGCTGCGTGTGATGTTCGGCATGCCATGACGGTATTGTGCGGTCTGCCCCGTAGACAGACCCTGCCAGGGGCATGACCTGGATTGCCACCCCTGCCAGGGGTGTGAAGCGCGGCCATATGAGAATGCGGGTACTGGCTCCGCCGAATGGTCTGTCCGGATGCTTGTCGCCGAAACCCCCTGACCGGAGGCGAAAGGTATCCATCCGATGTCAACAACCGAAGATTCCGGCGCGGTCACCTGCACCGCGGCGGAGCCGACTGCCAACGCAGCACTGCCGGAGCCCGGGCCACCGCGTATGACGCAGCGTCAGAAGCTGGCTCTGGTGCTGCTGCTCGGTACCCAGTTCACCCTGGCGGTGGACTTCTCGATCATGAACGTGGCGGTGCCGGTCATCGGCAGCGATCTAGGCTTCGCGACCGACAACCTCCAGTGGATCGCCACTTCCTTCGCGCTGGCAGCGGCTGGTTTCAGCCTGCTGTTCGGCCGGGTCGCAGACATGGTGGGCGCCCGCAGGATCTTCCTCGGCGGTCTGGTCCTGCTCATCGTCGCCTCCTTGTTCGGCGGGTATACCGACTCGCCCGGACCGCTGATCGCCGCGCGGGTGGCCCAGGGGCTGGCCACTGCAATGGTGACTCCGGCCGGTCTCGCCCTGCTGACAACGACGTTCCCCGAGGGGCCACTGCGCGACCGAGCGCTCGGCCTGAACGGGGCCATGCTGTCGGCCGGCTTCACCTGCGGCGCCATCATGGGGGGCCTGTTGACTGACGGTCTGAGCTGGCGGTGGGGCTTCTTCATCAACGTGCCGATCGGTGTCCTGCTGGCCGCGGCGGCGCCGTTCCTGCTCAAGGGCGGCGGCGGCAGGAGCGGTACCAAACTCGACATCCCTGGTGCGATCACCGTCAGCGCGGGCCTCATCGCCTTCGTCTACGGCGTCTCCGAGGCCGGGCGCAAGGGCTGGGGTCACGAGACGACACTGATCGGACTCGCAGTCGGGGTGGTGCTGCTGGCCATCTTCGGATGGGTCGAGCTGCGCGTCGCACAGCCGTTGGCCCCGCTGCGCGTGCTTCGGCTCCGCTCGGTCAGCTGGGGCAACCTCGGCGGTTTCGCCACCTTCATCGGCTTCACCGCGATGATCTTCCTGCTCACCCTGTACCTCCAAGTGGTGCTGGGCTATTCGCCGATGACCACCGGGTTCACCTTCGGTGCACTTGGCGTCGGCGCTTTCCTCGGCGGGGTCACCGCGCCGCGCTGGATCGGTGTCCTCGGCGGCAGCCGTCCACTGCTGGTGGCGGGACTCGTGGCGCAGGGCGTGACGGTCGGGGTGCTGTTCCTGGCCGGCCCAGGCCGCGGCTGGCTCGTGCCGGTGCTGACGCTGGCGTTCCTCAGCAGCTACGCGCACGTGGCGGCCATCGTCGGGTTCCTGGTGACCGCCACTTCGGGACTGCCCAACGAGGAGCAGGGCCTGGCCACCGGTATCACCACGCTCACCCAGCAGGTGGGCATCGCGGTCGGCATCCCGATCATGAGTGCGATCGCGACCGCCCGTACCCGGTCGGAGTCGGTCGGACACTCGCTCCAGGACGCGACGCTCAGCGGCATCACCACGGCGATCCTCGTCAACGGCATCGTCGTGGCCGCGGTCGGCTTGCTGGTCGCGGCGATGCTCGCGCGGCCACGCGCGATGTCGGCCGCCACTTGACGAGCCCGCCTCCTTCTTCTCCCTGATCGGCACCCGCACTTCGGCAATAGGGACGTCATGGACGGATCGACACGCGAAGGCCGGATTGACCCGACAACAGAGGCAGAGGTTCTGATCGTCGGCGCAGGGCCGACCGGCCTGATGCTCGGCTGCGAACTGCGGACCCTGGGCGTGGACTGCCTCGTGGTCGAACGCGGCCAGGAGATCGACCCCCGCACCAGGGCGGTGATGGTCCACGCGGCCTCACTGGAGAGGTTCGAGGCGCTGGCACTGCGGGAGCGGCTGGAGGCGAGGGGCATCGCTCAACTGCGTATCGGCTTCCACACCCTCGGCCGCTCCTGGGCACTGGACTTCACCGATCAGGACACATCCTTCCCGTATTACCTCAACGTGCCACAGCCAGAAGTCGAGGCGGTCCTCGCCGACGCCTACCGCGACCTGGGCGGACGCCTGGCACGAGGGGTGAGCTACGAAGAGCACCGCGAGGAGGGGGACAAGGTGGTCGCCCTCCTGCGCTGCGAAACCTGGGCGGACGACGTCACGGTGGCGGCCCGCTGGATGGTCGGCGCCGACGGCGCCTCGTCGTCGGTGCGCATGGGCCTCGGTATCGCTTTCGACGGCGTCACCTATCCCATGAGCTATCTGCTCGCCGAGGGAGAGCCTGTCACCGAGCCGAGCCGCGCCGAGTCGGCGATGTACATCGGCACCCGCGGCGCGGTGTCACTGCTGCCCATGCCGGACGGCACCGTGCGGGTGGCCGGGCCGGTCGCCAGACAACGCCTGGACCGTGACGCCGCGCTGGCATTCGACGAGTTCCAGGACACCGTCGACACCCTCGGCTTCGGCGACAGACTGCGCCTGGCGAGAGCCGACCGGCTGGCCCACTACCAGGTGCATGAGCGCCTCGCCGAACGGTTCCGGGTCGGCCGGGTACTGCTGGCCGGCGACGCCGCGCACCTCAACTCCCCCGCCGGCGGCCAGGCCATGAACACCGGCTTCGCCGACGCCACCGCCCTGGCCTGGCGACTGGCCCGGCTCACCGGCTCCGGGGACGGCGACCCGACCCTGCTCGACGACTACGCGCGCGAACGTCGAGCCGCCGCCGGGGAAGTGGCCCGCAGCACCGGCGTACTGCCGCTGTTGGACGCGATGCGGGCGGCTTCGGCCGGGGGCGTTGAGGATGCGGGGAGCGCGCGTGCCGACGGAATCGGAACGCGCGCGGCCGCCGAGCGCACGGTCCTGGACGGTCTCGCGGGACTCGCCGACGTCTGGAGCCAGCTCTACCTGACCTACCCGGGGCCTGCCGAGGACGACCCCACCGCGCGGGCCGTCCTCGGCAACCGCGACACGCATCGGCTACGAGCCGGAGCCCGCGTACCTATGCACACACCGGACCTGAAACGCTTCACGCTGTTACTGCCGCCCACCCTAAGTGCGAGCGAAATCCCCGGCGGGGCCACCGCCGGGCTCCCACCCGGGACCGTCATAACCCGTCAGTCCCCACGCCAGGCGGCCTTTCTCAGCAGCCCGGCTTCCGTCCTGGTTCGCCCCGACGGCTACGTCGCCGCCGTACTCCGCCCGGACGGCACCGCTCCCCACCAGGCCCGGGACGTCGGCTACGACGGCATGGGTGAGGGGACGGGCACCGCCCACATCAACGGACGCGACGTCAGCGGAGGAGTCGGCGTATGAACGCCTTCGGCCTGTCCTCAGTTCGCCTCTCCGAGCAGCAGGTCCCGGCTGGTCCGGCGCTCACTCTCGCCGGCACCGGCAGTTACCTGCCCGACACCCGCATCGACGTGGCCGAGGCCGCCGAGCGGTATCCCGACGACCACGACCGGATCCTCGCCACCGGTTATGCGACCGTAACCGTGGAGGAGACCCTCTACCCAGCCGACATGGCCCTGATCGCCGCCGAGCGCGCACTGGCCAGGTCCGGTGTCAAGCCCGGGGACCTGCAACTGCTGATGGTGACCGGCATCCACCGGCACGGCCACAAGCGGCTCTGGTCGCCCGCCTCCTGGCTCCAAGCCAAGCTCGGCTGCCCGAGGGCACTGCCGCTCACCATCAACCAGGGCTGCAACGCCCAGATGCTGGGCCTTGAGGTGGCAGCCCGCTTCCTCGGCGGCGGCGGCCCCGCACTGGTGGTGGCCACAGACCGGTTCGGCGGCTCCAGCTTCGACAGGTTCACCGCCGACTACGGCATTGTCTACGGGGACGGCGCCGCCGCGGCGGTACTCACCACGGACCCCGGCGCGACCGGCTGGCGGATCGTGGCCCGCCACACCGTCTGCGACCCGGGACTCGAGGGTCTCCACCGTGCCGACGACCCCGCCCCCGAGCAGCCCGACCTGCTCGCGGCCGAGCACGATGTGCGCAGTGCCAAGCGGCGCTTTCTCAGCGAGCACGGCATAAACCGGCTGCGCGAGGCCACCCGAGCCGCCGTCGGAGAGATCAGCCGAACGCTGCTGCCCGCCGGTATCGATCCGCAGCTATGCCGCGTCGTCTACCCCAACCTCGGCCTGAAGCTGCTGGAGGACAACTACTTCCCCGAGTTCCCCGGAGGCGCCGACGCCTCGCTGTGGGCCTTCGGGCGCACAGTCGGGCATTTGGGCAGTGGTGACCAGATCGCAGGTCTCGACCACCTCGCCGACGAGGAGTTCGCCCCCGGCGACCGGCTGCTCCTGCTGGGCGCCGGAGCTGGCTTCAGCTGGACCGGGATGCTCGTGGAACGACTCTGAGCGCGCTTCGCGCGACCCCAACCGCCCTGATCAGCGCCGATCAGCGGCACGTGCCCGATCACGCATCGGCCGGTGGCCACCCCGCCGGACCGGACGACCCACCTCACGAAGGCAGGCTCCGATCATGACCACCGCGGCAGTCTCTCCGGACGGGCTTCGTCCTGAGGGCGACACCGAGTTGACCTATTCACGAACCGTCGACCGTGACCTGGTGCACCGGGACTCCCTGGGCGAGGTCTTCCTCACCGATGTGAAAGCCGTCGGTCACGCCGGTGACACCGGCTCCCCCAAGGCGTTCACGGCGGCGGCCCAACTGCCCCGCTCCCATGCCTACTACGGTGACCATCTGCTGCGCCCCACCGCCTACGACCCCCTCCTGTTGCTGGAAGCGTGCCGGCAGGCCACCCTCGCCGGAGCTCACCAGTTCTACCGGGTCCCCGCCGACCACAAGTTCATCCTGACTCACCTGAGGATCACTCTGAGCCGTCCGGAACACGCGGTGGTCGGCGCCGCACCATGTCGGCTGTCCATGCGGGTCGCGGTGTCCGCCCACCGCCACCGGGAAGGCCGGACCACCGGTCTCGACTACGAGCTCGGGCTGTACGCACAGGATCTGGAGGTCGGATCGGCATCCGTGGGGCTGCGCTTCAAAGCACCCGAGGACTACGAACGGCTGCGGCTGAGCAACCGCGACGGGAAGCCACTGCCGTCTTCCGCAACCATGGTGGATCGGGGCCAGGGCGAGCCTGTGGCCCCCTACCGGGTGGGCCGGAACGACCCGGGCAACGTCGTCCTCGCGGACTGCGAGGTGACCGGTGGCCTCGGGCAAGCCACGCTGCGCATACCCGCGGCGCATCCGAGTATGTTCGACCATCCGCAGGACCACCTGCCCGGCATGGTGATCGCCGAGGGCGCGCGCCAGCTCGCGTTGCTGACCGCGCTGGAGACCCTGGGCATGTCCCCGTCCCGCACCGCGCTCGCCAGCCTGTTCGTGGTCTTCAGCCGCTTCGGCGAGCTGGAGAAACCCACCAAGCTGAGGTGCGAGACATCCCAGGCCGTCTCACCCGGCGTGATATGGACCCAGGGCGGCACTCTGGACCCGGACGGCCCCGCCGAGGGCCTGCTGGTACGCGGGTCGTGCCTGCAGGATGGCGAGCCCTTGTGCGAGTTCTCACTGACCCTCGATCCGGCGGGGGCGCGCTCGTGACCGCCGGGCAGGGCAACAGCGGAGGCGCCGCGTTCTTCGACGTGGACGAAACCCTGATCGGCCTGAAGAGCATGTTCGACTTCCTGGAGTTCTACCTGGAACAGCAGGGCGAACCGCCGTCCACCTACCAGCGACTGACTGCTGAGCTGCACCGCATGGCGGCGTCCGGCATCACCCGCCACGAGGTCAACCGGCACTACTACCGCCTCTACACCGGCCACAGCGCCCAACGGCTGGCCCGCTCCGGGTTGGACTGGTTCGACCGACGGCTCGCTGCCGGGGGGATGTTCACCACCGAGCCGACCGCGCGGCTGGCCGGGCACCTGTGCCGCGGCGACTTCGTGATGCTGCTCTCCGGCTCATTCTTCGCCTGCCTGGACCCCATCGCCGATCACCTGGGTGCGCATTGGGCGCTCGGCACCCGCCCACGGATCCGCCGGGGCGACCTGACCGGCGAGGTCCTCACCCCGATCATCGGCCTCGCGAAGAGCAGGGCGGCCCACGCCACCATGGCCCTGGGCGGCCTCGACCCTGCCGTGTGCGCAGCCTACGGCGACCACTCCAGTGATCTGGACCTGCTGCGCAGCGTCGGGCAGCCCGTCGTGGTGGGCGCTGACCCGGTACTCACCGAGTACGCGGCCCGCATGGGCTGGGAGCACATCACCGCCGACCGTCCCGCAGTGACTGCGGTCCATCGAGGGCAGACCAAACCCGTTGTTTCCCGGGAGGCGTGATGGTGTCTCAGCATGGCTCGGACGGCGTCGGCGATCCGATCGGCGTCGTGAGCACCGGCTCCTACCTGCCCGCCGAGGTGGTGGAGAACGACGAGGTGGCGCGGGCCACCGGAGTCACCGAAGAGTGGATCGTCCGCAAGACCGGCATCCAGCGACGACGGCGTGCCGCTCCCGACCAAGCCACCTCCGACCTCGCCGCCGAGGCCGGCAGACGGGCTCTGGCGCAGGCTGGGCTCCGTCCCTTGGATCTGGCGTACATCGTGGTCGCCACCTCCACCCCCGATCATCCGCAGCCCGCGACGGCCGGCATCGTCCAGCACCTGCTCGGCGCCGGCAACGCGGCATGCTTCGACCTCAACTCGGTGTGCAGCGGCTTCGTCTACGGCTTGGCTGTGGCCCATGGGCTGCTGCGCACGGACGCCCCGGCCGGTCACGCCCTGGTGATCGGCGCCGACATCTACTCACGGATTCTCGACCGCTCCGACCGGCGAACCGCCGTGCTGTTCGGTGACGGGGCTGGGGCCGTCGTACTCGGTCCGGTGGCCTCCGGCCACGGCATCCTCCGAACCCGGCTGCTGACCCGGGGCGACCAGCACGGTCTGATCAAGGTTCCAGCGGGTGGCAGCCGGCTCCCCGCGTCGGTGGCCACTGTGCGGGACGGCGCCCACTTCTTCGCGATGGACGGGGGCGGAGTACGCGGCTTCGTACAGGAGCAACTGCCCGTCGCCGTCCACGGCCTGCTCACCGAGGCGGGTGTGGATGCCACCGGCGTCCGGCACTTCGTCCCGCACCAGGCGAACGGTGTGATGCTGACCGACGTGTGGCCCCATCTCGGCCTCGGCTCGGCCGAACTGCACCTTACGGTTGACCAGTACGGCAACACCGGTGCCGCTTCCTTGGCCGTCACCTTGGACGAAGCGCACCGGCAAGGCAAGTTCGCGGTGGGTGACCGCATGGTGCTGGCCGCGTTCGGCGGTGGGATGTCGGTGGGCGCGTTGCTCGCGGACTGGACGCATACCGCCCACGCGCGGTCGCCGGCCGCCGCAATCCCTCACCAGACCCGTGGCCCGCGCCCTGCCCCCGGAGCGGTGATCACACCGCCCCCCTGACGGCACCGCCTCGCGTGTCCCGCGGTGCCGACCGCCCGGCTGTGCGCCTCTTCCCCCGTCGCGTGCAGCCGGGCGGCTTCATGTCCGGGGTGTGTCCCTAGGGCCGTTCAGCGCGCCGCGTGTGGCTCGGATTCCGGCCACGGGGCCGTCAGTCTGTGCCGGCGTCCGTTCGCGTATCCATATCCCTCTCTGCGTTCGCACCACTGTCGGCGCCCACATCCGTGTTCGGCAGCCAGCCGCAGACCTTTCCGTGGAGGAGCGCGAGGGTAGCGAAGCGGGCTGTCACCGGGCTTGTCCGGGCCTGTGGAGGCAGGATCAGCCGGGTGACGAGACGAGGCACTTCGGCGGGCAGCGGGAGCCAGCTCAGCCAGTCCGCGAGGCCGTCGTCCGCACCTTCGCCGATCAGGGCCACCGTACGTGCGTCCCGCAGGACTCGCTGAGTGGGGTCGAAGGACACCGGGCGCTCGACCAGGGCAGTGGGCACCCCGGCGTGGTGGAACATCCCCGTGAGCTGGTCGTAGTGGCCTGGGTTGGCCTCGCGCGGGTGCACCGCGAGCGGGAACTGCGCGACGGCCGCGAGCGGCACCGGCCCCGGCGCGTAGGATGCCAGCGGGTGCGCGGCGGCCATCAGCACGCCGTACCGCTCGATGCGCAGTGGGACCATCCGCACCTCCGGGTCTGGCTGGGGAGCGCGAGCGATCCCCGCGTCGGCACGGCCCTCGCGTACGGCGGGGGCGATCGTCGGAGTAGCGAGAAGGTCCGCGGCGATCCGCAGGCCCGAGTGGCCAGCCCGCACCGCCTCGACGAGGCTCGGCACCGTGCCGTATCCGGTGCTCGCGCTGTACGCGAGCCGTACTTGGCCAAGTTCACCACGCCCGGCCCGCCGCGCCGCCTCCCACACCTCGTCCAGTGCGGCCAGCGCGGCGGGGCCCCGCTCCTGGACGGCCCGGCCCGCCTCGGTCAGCCGCACGCTGCGGGTGGTGCGTTCGAGTAGGCGCACGCCGAGCTGTGATTCCAACTGCCGTATCTGTGCGCTCAGCGCGGGCTGAGCGATGTGCAGCCGGGTCGCAGCCCGAGTGAAGTTCGCTTCTTCCGCGACCGTCAGGAAGGACCGCAGGAGCTTCGCCTCGGGTGTCATTCCTCCCACGATAGGCAGGGAATTCCGCAGGCGGGCAGCTATTGATAAGCAGAGCGCCGACCACCCATAACGAACCGGTCTTTCCCCCGCGCCAGGCTGCGCTCATAGCGTCGGAATATGACCGCTTTCCCACCGCACACCGTGATGCGTGCCTATGTCGGCACCCCAAAGGGCCCCGATCTGAGGGACGTTCCGCTCCCGGAGCCCGGGCCTGGCGAAGTACTGGTACGCATCGAGGCGTTCTCCGTCAACCGCGGCGAACTGGGCCTCTTCGACCGCCGCGAGGAGGGCTGGCGTCCTGGCCAGGACCTGGCCGGCACCGTCGTACAACCGGCCGCGGACGGCGGCGGCCCGGCCGCCGGGACCCGTATCGCCGCGATGAACGACTACGGCGGCTGGGCCGAGTACGCCGCCGTGCCCCTCGACCGGCTCGCCGTCGTACCGGACTCGGTTCCCTCCCGGCAGGCGGCTACGTTGGGAGTGGCCGGGCTGACCGCTCTGCGGGCACTGCGCCGCGGCGGACCGCTGTTGGGCCGGAGAGTGCTGATCACCGGGGCCAGCGGCGGCGTCGGCTCGTTTGCCGTCCAACTGGCCTCGGCCGGCGGCGCAGAGGTGACGGCGCTCACCGGTGCCCACCGCACCCTGGATCTCGCCGCTCTCGGGGCGACCACTGTGGTGAGCGATGTCGACGCCCTGCGTGGCGAGTTCGACATCGTCCTGGAGTCCGTCGGCGGACAGGTGCTGAACCGCACCCTCAAGATGGTCTCCGCGCTGGGCAACTTCGTACTGCTCGGCACCTCCTCGCGGGAACCGGCCACATTGACGATCTCCTCGTTCGTGCCGCATGTGCGGCAGACCCTGCATCCCTTCTGGGTGTTCGGCTCCGGTGAACCGGTGTCGCAGGACCTGGCCATCCTGCTGCGGCTGATCGAGACCGCCCGGCTCACGCCGGTGGTGGGCTGGAGCAGCTCCTGGGAGCGGCTGCCCGAGACGCTGGACGCGATGCGGGAACGGCGCGTGGCGGGCAAGGCAGTCCTCGTGGTCGGCGGCACCGATGAAAGCTCTGGCACGGGCTCGGGGTACGGTCCCGACCCTGACGACGGGGGTGCATGAGCGATGGCACACCTGGTGGTCGCCGCTTCCGGCTACTCCGGTTCCCTGGGACTGCTGGTGACGGCGCACGCCCGGGAACGGGGCCATAAGGTCACCGAACTTCCCGGCCTCCAGGACCAGGCGGCGGTACGGGCCGCGCTGGCCCGGACCGACGCGGTCGTCCTCATCCCACGGCGCGGAAACGCCTGGCAGCATGCGAACGGCGCGGTGCACTCGCTTACCGACGCCGCCGACGCGCTGGATACGGCCCCGCACCTGGTACTGCTCAGCTCCTTCGCCGTCGGCCACGGGCCGATGCATCCGCTGAACCGGACCGATCCCTCGCTCCTGCCGGGCCGGACGGCCGCCGAGCACGCGACGCGGAACGGGCGCCTGCCCTACACCATCGTGCGGCCGGTCTGGTTCAGCGAGGACCCGGCGGGTTCACACGCCCTGATGCTGACCCAGGATCCGCGCACGGACGGCATGATCTCGCGGGCCGACCTCGCGGCCGCCCTGATCGCCGCCGTCGAACAGCCGGCCGCGCGCGGGACCACGTTCGGGCTCTACAACGAGCCGGGGCAACCACTCACCGACTGGGCCTCAGTCTTCGCCAAGCTGCGGCCCGACGACGTCCGCGACACCGACAACCGCACCGAGCGGCAAAGGCTGGGCTCGATCTCCGTACCGCATCCGCGCACCCGGCTCCCTGGTCCCCTCCCGGAGGTATGACGGCATGACCACGACCGAGGAACTGCCCGAGGCTCAGCACGCCTGGGAGGGCACCTTTCACAGCGACCCGGAGGGCCGGCCGCTGGCGCCGCGCTTCCACCGGCTGCTCATGCTGGATGTGACGGGCCGGCCGAACAGGTCCGACGCCGATTTTCTGGAGCGGGCGCTACGGACCCTGGAGGACCGCCATCCGTACGGCCCTGACGGGCTGCTGACCTGCCTGGGCTGGGGCCCTGGCTGGTTCGATCGGCACACCGTGCTGGGCCGGTCGCCGGTCCCGCCCCCGCTGCCGATGGCCCGCTGGGAGAATCCGGTCCTGGAGGACATCGACGCCTGCCTGCACTTGGCGAGCGACGACGAGGACCTGCTCGCCGAGGTCGCCGAGGAGCTGTTCGGCGACGGACCGCTCGGCCAGCGGGAGCGGTTGCGGGTGCGTGAGACCCGGTCGGGCTTCGTCGGACGGGGACTGCCGGCCGAGCGGCTGCCCGGCGCCGGAATCCCCGAGCGGGCACCACTGATGCTGGGCTTCCACTCGGGGCTGCGCGGCAACCAGGCCACCGAGGAGGCGATCACCATCACGAACGGTCCGCTGGCCGGGGGGACGACCATGCATGTCAGCCGTCTGACGCTCGACGTGGACAGCTGGTACGAACAGGACGCGGACCGCCGCAGCGCGCAGATGTTCTCACCGAGAATCGACGCCCACGCCGCCGCGCACCTGGTCGATGACGCGCGCAGCGACGCCGACGACCTCCCCGCGCTGACCGCCGCCCATGGCGTCGTAGGGCACGCCCAGGCCACAGGCCGCGCACGCCTGAACGGCCTACCCCGAATCAACCGCCGCGACTTCGCCACTCTGGACGGCGGGTCGCCCGGCACGCACTTCGTGTCCCTCCAACGCTCCATGGAGGACTTCAACGTTACCCGAGCCGTGATGAACGCCGCCGACGCGCGCGCCCACCACCCCTCGGTGGGCGCGCGCCGCCAGAACGGCATCAACGCGTTCATCGAAGTCCGCTCCCGCGCCACCTTCGGGCTGCCACCCAGGCGCTACCGGGCGTATCCGCATCTCGCGGATTGAGTGACGTACTCGACGGCGAGGCGCGGTCCTCTCACAACGTGAGGTGTCCGGATCAGTGGCCGCGATGAAGCGGGCTCTGGTCCACTTCGAGGACCGCAACTGGCGAGACTGGCGTCGCCACCGCAACAACCAGAACCCATACCGCCAGCGTGCTTACCGTTGCCGCTTCAGGGGAGGTGGCGCGGTGCTGTGGACGGTGGTCAGGGACGGGCCGAAGTAGACGGCTTCGGGAAGGTCGTCGAAGCCGACCACGCTGATGTCACCGGGGACGGCCTTGCCTCGTTCCTGGAAGGCGTGCAGGAGACCGAGTGCCATCTGGCCGTTGGCGGCGAACACCGCGGTGCAGTCCGGTTCGTCTGCGAGCTTGATGCCGGCCCGGTAGCCCGATGCGGCCGTCCAGTCGCCGTGCAGGGGCGGTGCACCGGCCGTCCGGCTTCCTCGAGCACGGTCTGCCATGTCCAGGCTCGGCGCTGACTTGCGTACGACTCCTCCGGACCGGTCAGGTGCCAGACGGTGTCATGTCCGAGTTCGAGCAGGTGATTGACGGCCTGTCGGGTGCCGTCGGCCTGGTCGGTGTCGATCACGCGGTAGCGGTCTCCGGCATCGGAGTCCACCACGACCACGCGCACGCCGGGCGGCACCTTCACGGTGCCTGCGTCGAGCAGGTGGACCTCGATGAAGACGATGACTGCGTCGACCGCCAGCTCCCATCCGGGTGAAGGTGCCCAGCACACTGTCCTGGGTCGGGATGTCGACGGGGATCACCGTGATCGCGTATCCCTCGGCCTGGGCCGCGATCGCTTCCACGGTGTTGACGTGGCCGGTGGCGGAGAGGCTGTGGAGGATCACGCCGATGGTCTTGAACTGCCCGTACCTGAGGGCGCGCGCGGCACTGTCACACCAAACGCGAGCTTGGGCGGCGCGTGCTTGCACCCGCTACCGCCACTCCTGCTCGGCCAGTGGGCCCGGACAGGAAGACTGGGCCGGACAAGACCAGGCATAGCAACGGCCGCGCCCAGGGGGGTCACGCGGCCCGGCCACCGCTCGGTGCCGGCGCGTTGAGTACCGCCAGGGCGATCGACACGAGCAACTCGCGTTCGGAATCGGCGAGTCGGGGCGGAGGCTTCGTCGGGCCCGGTTTCTGGGTCGCGTCCGCTGAGACACCGGGACGCGGCATCTTCACGTGGATCGACATGACGCCGACGCGGATGGCGCCGAGCGCGCAGCGACAGCGCAGCATCAACTCCGGGTCGTCCGTACCGGCGATGAGCCGCTCCAGCCGAGCCAGTCGCCGACCGAGGTCGTGGCGGTCGACCAGGATGCGCAGCGCGGCGGGCTCGGTCGCGATGGCCTGCAGTGTGCGGCCGCTGTTCTCCAGAACCGCGATGATGCCGCGGACCAGCCTCTCCTGGTCGAACTGTGCTTCCTCGGCCTGGTCGGCAAACTGGTCCAGGGCGTCCACGACCGGGCTCACGAGAGCCGACAGCAGCTCCTCCTTGGCCGGGAAGTGGTAGTAGAGGGCCGCGCTGGTCATGCCCAGGTGCCGTGCGAGGTCGCGCATCGAGGTTCCGGCGTAGCCGTACTCCGCGAAGAGCACGCTTGCGGCGTCCAGGATCCGCTGGCGGGTAACTCCGGCCGTGCTTCCGGCGGTCCGGGCCATCGTTCTTGCAACTCCCGTTCTGGGGCTCGGGAGGTGTCGCACATGTCTCGTGCCGTCACCTGAGCTCCGCGTCCGTATGCTACCTTCGCAAGTATTAATCGATCGACCGATTAATACTTAGGAGCGGCATGACCCCGCTGGCTCGCTGGTGCTTCCAGCATCGCCTATTGGTTCTATTACTGTGGCTGTTGGCGTTAGGCGGCATCTCTGTGGCCAGCCAGGCCGCAGGCCCCGCTTACGCGAACGTGTTCTCCGTCCCCGGCACCGAATCCGAGAAGGCACAGGACCTCCTGAAGTCCGCGTTCCCGCAAAGCGCGGGCGACATGGATACCGTCGTATGGCACGTGGACGACGGCACCGTCCAGGACGCCGCGGTACGCAAGCGCCTGTCCACGACGCTCGACGAGATCGACCGGCTTGACACGGTCGGGACGGTGACCAGTCCTTACGCCGCCGCCGGCGCCACCCAGATCAGCCGCGACGGCCGTACCGCATACGCCGGGATCACCTACCACAAGACGGCTGAGGAGCTGTCGGTGGATGAGGCCGAGCGCGTCATCGACGCCGCGGCCGCGGCCCGTACCGATGGGATCAAGGTCGAAGTCTCGGGACCCGTCGCGGAGAAGACCGAGGAGGGGCAGGCCGGCAACATTGCCGAGTTCGTGGGCCTGGCGGCCGCAGCGGTCGTGCTCTATCTCGCGTTCGGATCGCTGCTCGCAATGCTGCTGCCACTGATCAGCGCGCTATTCAGCGTCGGCACCGGCATGATGACGATCAAGCTTCTGTCGCACGGTGCCGATGTCCCGGAACTGGCCGCCACCCTCTCGACACTGATCGGCCTCGGCGTGGGCATCGACTACGCCCTGTTCATCATCACCCGCCACCGGCAGGGACTGAAGGCGGGCATCGATCCGGAAGAGGCTGCCGTCCGGGCACTCAACACCTCCGGCCGCGCAGTGCTCTTCGCCGGCGCCACGGTCTGCATCGCACTGCTCGGCCTGCTCGCGCTGCGGCTGGAGTTCCTCACCGGCGTCGCGATCGCCACCACCACGGTGGTGGTGCTCACGATGGCCGCGTCGGTGACGTTCATGCCTGCCCTGCTCGGCCTGTGTGGCCTGCGGGTGCTCAGCCGCCGGGAGCGGAGGCGACTGGCCGCCGAAGGCTCGAACGAGGAGGAACCACGCGGACTGGCGGTGCGGTGGGCGGCATTTGTCCAGCGTCGGCCGGGCGGTGTTCTGACTGCCGCCGTGGTCGTACTCGCCGTGCTGACCATCCCGTTCTTCTCGCTCCGTCTCGGCATCTCCGACCAGGGCAACCGTCCCGAGTCGAACACCACGCGACAGGCGTACGACATGCTGGAGGACGGCTTCGGGCCGGGCTTCAACGGACCTCTGCAATTGGTCGCCGATATCGACGGCCAACGCGACAAGGATGCTCTGCGGCAGCTCGCCGACACCCTACGCAGCGACGCGGACGTGGCCTCTGTGGTGGCCCTGCCCGCACAGCCAGGCGCGACAACGGCCGTGGTACAGGTGATCCCGAAGACCGCCCCTCAGGACGAGACGACCTCCGATCTCATCGCACGGCTGCGAGACACCACGATTCCGGCTGCCGAGCGGGGCACCACGATGAACGTCTACGTCGGGGGACAGACCGCGACGTTCGACGACTTCGCCACCGTCATGCTCGGCAAGCTGCCGTGGTTCGTGCTCATCGTGGTGGCGCTCGGGTTCCTGCTGCTACTCGTGGCCTTCCGCAGTCTGGTGATCCCGCTGACGGCCGGGGTCATGAACCTGCTCGCCGCGGCGGCCTCATTCGGCGTGCTGGTGGCGCTGTTCCAATGGGGCTGGCTCTCGGACCCCCTTGGGGTCGGCGGCGCTGGGCCGGTCGAGGCGTTCTTGCCGGCGGTCATGCTGGCGGTGCTGTTCGGACTGTCGATGGACTACCAAGTGTTCCTGGTCAGCCGGATGCACGAGGAGTGGGTGCACTCCCACGACAACCGCAAGGCGGTGACGGTGGGCCTGACGAACACCAGCCGGGTCATCAACGCCGCGGCGGTCATCATGATCTGTGTGTTCTCGGCGTTCGTCTTCCGCGAGGAGCGGATCATCTCCGAGTTCGGCGTGGGTCTGGCAGCGGCAGTCGCACTGGACGCGTTCGTGATCCGCACCATGCTGGTGCCTGCCGTCATGCGGGTGCTGGGCACTGCCAACTGGTGGCTGCCCGGCTGGCTCGACAAGAGGCTGCCGCACCTGGCGGTCGAACCGGCGGATGCACCCCCGTCTCCCGCACCCTCGCCCCCTGCGCCACCAAAGACTCAGGACGCTCGGGCGAACTGACGACGTGCAGGCCCTTGGCCCCCAACAGCAGTACCCCATAGTCCTCCAGCGGCACTACCCGCTGGAGGATCGGTCGTGCACCGCTCGTTCCTCTGCTGGTGACGGCCGTCCGTACGCGCCATCGGCCCGCGATGAAGCGCTGCGAGTATCACCCCGCAGGTGGATCCGTACGAAGGAGCCCAGATGTCTCAGTTGTCGTTGTCGCCGTCGGCTCCCGTCGGCGGCAGCCGAATCCGCGGCGTCGGAGCGTACCGGCCGGCGCGCGTTGTCACCAACGAGGAGATCGCCCCTCGGATCGGGGTGGACCCCGAGTGGATCGCGCGCCGGTCGGGCATCCGCACCCGGAGGTTCGCTGGGCCGGAGGAGCCGCTGGCGATGATGGCCGCCACGGCCGCGGAAAAGGCCCTGGCTTCGGCGGGACTGTCGGCCGGCGAGGTGGACTGTGTCCTGGTCGCGACGATCAGCCATCTCCTGCAGATGCCCGCGCTGGCGGTCGATGTGGCTCAACGCTTGGGCGCCCAGGGCACCGCCGCGTTCGACCTGTCGGCGGCCTGTGCCGGGTTCTGCCATGGTGTCGCCATCGCGGACAGCATGGTCCGCTCGGGCACCGCCCGCAATGTACTGCTGGTCGGTGCGGACCGGATGACGGATGTGGTGGACCCCGATGATCCGGCGACCGCATTCCTCTTCGCGGACGGGGCGGGCGCTGTTGTCATCGGTCCGTCCAGGACGCCGGGCATCGGCCCGGTGGCCTGGGGCGCGGACGGTGGGCGGATGGACGCCATCACCATGACCGGCCAGTGGACGCCGAGTCTGCGCGAGAATCCTGAACTCCCCTGGCCCTACTTGAGCATGACGGGCTGGAAGGTCTTCCGGTGGGCCACTGAGACCATGGGCCAGGCGGCCCGCGAGGCTGTCGAAGGGGCCGGGCTCACACCGGACCAGTTGTCGGCCTTCATCCCGCATCAGGCGAACGGGCTCATCACCGACGCGCTGGTCAAGGACATAGGCCTGCCTGCCGACGCAGCCGTCGCCCGGGACATCACCGACAGCGGGAACACCTCCGGCGCCTCGATCCCGATGGCAATGGAGCGCCTGCTCGCCTCGGGCGAGGCACGGTCCGGGGACGCCGCCCTGCTCATCGGTTTCGGATCCGGATTGGTGCACGCCGGCCAGGTCGTATTGCTCCCCTAGGTGCCGCATCCGGACCGTCTCCGGCCGTGGGCCCGGTGGCAGCCCGCTGGTGTCCTGCCCAGCCCTGAACAGCGCAGTCCGAACGTATCCGACGCAACCATCCTGCCCCACCCGCGAACTCGGAGTGCCCCTCATGAATCTGAACCTCACCGGCAAGCACGCGCTCGTCACCGGCGGAAGCCGAGGCATCGGTAGAGCCATCGTGCTCGCCCTCGCCCGCTCGGGAGCCGACGTCCTGGCCTGCCACCAGAACCCCAGTGCACAGGCCGACCAGTTGGGCACCGATCTGAAGAAGATCGACGGCAACCACCATCTGCTGCAGGCCGACGTCAACGACCCGGCCGACCTCGACCGGCTGGCGGATGAGGCGAAGAGCAGGTACGGATCGCTGGACGTCGTCGTGCACAACGCCGGCGTGATCAGCCATATCCCGCTGCCGGAACTGGAGATGGCGGAGTGGCACCGCGTGCTGGACACCAGCCTGACCGCGGCCTTCATGGTGGTGCAGAAAACCCTTCCGCTGTACGGGGAACGGTCCTCCGTCATACTGATCGGCTCGCGGGCAGCGGCCCGGGGCATTGCCCTACGCAGCCACTACACGGCTGCGAAGGCAGGCCTGGAGGGGTTCGCCCGCTCGGCGGCGAAGGAGCTGGGCGGGCGGGGGGTGCGGATCAACGTGATCGCACCCGGAGTGATCGACAGTGATGACACCAACGCGATCCCAGCCGAACAACGCGCCCAACTGGTTGCCCGCTACGGCGAGAAGACGGCGCTCGGCCGCCTCGGCGAGACGGAGGAGATCGCCGACGCCGCGCTCTTCCTCGCGAGTGACCTTTCTTCTTACGTGACCGGCCAGACGATCAACGTGGACGGGGGGATCTGATACCCGCGGCCGTGTCGCACCGGCGGATGTTCCGCCTGGGACGCGGCCGGCTCCCACCCATCCGCAACCCGTGGTGGTGGTCCATGTTCCGGCAGGAGGTCGACAGACTGTCGTCAGTTCCCGGCCAGCCGTTGCAGCGCATAGACCCTCACCAGTTCGTGGACGGAGTAACCCAGCGGACCGTCCTTGGTCCCCGTCGCCTGCAGCAGGTGCCGCTCGGCGAGCCGGGCGAGCACACCTTCGGCACTCACCAGGTCACAGCCGAGCTGTTGGGCGGCCTCCTCGGCGGTGAACGAACCCCCGGCGCGCATCGCGAACAACTGCATGGCCAGCCGGTCCCGCTCGTCCAACTGCCGGAAGCCGGCATCGTAGGAGGCGCGCAGGTCGAGGCCAGGGAGACTGGATTCGTCGAAACGGCGGCGAGGGTCGGCGAGCCGTTCGGCGAACTGGCGAAGCGGCCACCCCGGCAGTCGGCCGAGCCGGGTGCCGACCGCCCGCAGCGAGAGCGGAAGCCCCCCGCAGAATTCGACGATACGGTCGACGGCGGGAGAATCCTCCCCCGCCCGCTGTGGTCCGATGATCGAGGTCAGGAGCTCGCGGGCCTCGTCGTCGGGCAGCGGGTCAAGGAGTACCAGTTCGGAGCCGGCGAGCCCGTGCGCGAGGCTGGTGACGATGACCGCGCAGTCACCGCTGCCCGGCAGCAACGGCTTGACCTGGGCGGTAGCCGCGGCACCGTCGAGGAGAAAGAGCAGCGACCGGGAGGCACAGCGGCTGCGGAACAGCTCGCCGGCCTCGTCGATGTCATCGGGGAGAGCGGAACGGTGCTCGCCGAGCGCGGCGAGGAAACGATGCAGCACAGTGCGCGGATGAACCGGATCGGCGCTGTCGCCGCGCAGGTCCACGTAGAGCTGACCGTCCGGGAACCGGTCGCGCACCCTGTGGGCGAGTCGGGTAGCCAGTGCCGACTTACCCACGCCCGGCATGCCGGTGATCCACAGGATGGGCAGCGGAGCATGCTGCTCACGGCATTCCGCGAGGCGGCTCTCCAGCCGACTGAGTACCTTCGTCCGCCCGGTGAAGTCCGCTATGTCGGGAGGGAGCTGTGCCGGATGAGGCGCAGACCAGGCCTGCTGCGCCGCGCCCGACGGCAGTCCGACCGCGGCCGCGACCTGTGCCCCAGCAAGCTCAACCAACTCCCCCTCGTCGCCGGCCACGGAGTGCCCGGAAGCCGCACCGATGCCGTCCGGCGTGGTCCGCACCGGACGCAGTGTCAGTTCAGGCGTGGGCTCACATTCGAGATACAATTCTCGTTCGGCCACCAGCACGGCCGTGTGCAGTCGGGCCAGCATGGGCGAGGGCTCCAGGCCGAGCTCGTCGATCATGCCTCGCCTGAAGGTCTGATATGTCTCCAGGGCTTCGTGCCGCCGTCCGGAGCGGTACAGCGCGATCATCAGTTTGCTGTGCATACCCTCGTCGAGGGGATGGGTGGAGCACAGCGTCTTCAGTTCACTGATCAGCTCGCGGTGCCGACCAAGCTGGAGTTCGGCCTCGAGCCGCAGCTCCACCGCGCACATCCGGCGTTCCTGGAAGCGGGTGATCTGGACACCGAGCTGCTCGCCCGGCGCGACGTTTGCCAACGGTGCACCGCGCCAGAAAGACAGGGCGTCCGCGAGGAGGTGGGCGGCGGTCTCGGCGTCTCCGCCGTCAAGCGTCTTCCGGCCCTGGTCGATCAGTTCCTCGAAGCGGTGCACGTCGAGCACGCCGGGCGGCATGTCCAGCCGATAGCCGTTGGGCTTGGTGTGCAGTGAGATGTCGGTGCCCTCGAGAACGTCGAAGACGTTCTTCCGGATCTTGTATATGTACGACTGGAGAGTGGCGAGCGCGCTGGCCGGCGGCCGACTTCCCCATAACTCGTCCGTCATCTCATGTATACCTACAACGCGGTTCCCGGACACCAGCAGCAGCGCTACCAACTGACGTAACTTCGGTGCGCTCGGCGTCAATTCGCGATCTTCGCCGCCGATCACCTCCAGCGGCCCAAGGACACGAAACCGTATTTCAGCCACCTTACCCATCCGCGTGATCCCCCTACTGAGAGCGTCGCCTCAGCCACGAAAACCCAAGTAATGGATTACACTGCCCGTCAAATTGCGGCCTCTTGATCCGAAGGTGGGCACTCGCCATAACTCATCTTATAGTAGCGATGGTTGAACCTCCCAGGGTTTCGCGAGTATGTCGAGGGAATAAACCGTTCACCGACTGGCGCAACCTGATGAACCGGAAAGCGATTACGAAGGTGCGCGCCGTTGAGAAACACTCTGCCGCCGATTTCCCTGCGGTCCCAGCAGGACGCAGCCAGAACTAGTTCACGACATAATTACCGGTGAGTCCAAAAAGAAGGGGGCGTCCCGCAGCCCGGGACGCCCCCTTCACGGAGAGTATCGGTCACGCCGAGTAGGACGCGATCACGTCGTAAACGGCGAAAGGCGCTCCGGATGGACTCGGGTCGGCGAACTCGCGGATCGGCGCCGTCTGTCCTTTGTGCCGGGCACCCTCTTCCCACTCCAGGAACGCTCGCCGGTCCTCCCACTCGCTGAGCACGGCGAAACGGACGGGTTCCTTCAAGTTGCGGAGCAGTTCGTTGCGGAGCAGGCCGGGCGTCCCCTGCAATGCCTTGCTGGATTCGTCGTACGCCTGCACCAACTTCTCAACCTCGTCCGGGTCGTGTTCGTTTTGCACCCGAACGTATATGGTGACCCGAACCGTGCCCCGCTCGGTGCCGGCACTCACCGTGCCACCCCCGTCCTCGTCATCTCGGCGACAACGTCGGTGGTCACCATGGAGCCCTTCGTCCGAAACGGCTGCAGCCTGCTCCGGTGGCCGATGTGCTCTTCGCTGCGCTCGAAGAGGCGGAAGTGCTCTTCGTCGGTCCAGTCGCTGATGATGTAGTAGACGCGAGGCTCATCGTGGCTACGCATGAGCCACTGGCCGAGGTTGGCGGGCTGGCAGGTAATGACCTCGCCGATCTCCCGCCATGTCTCCTCGAAATCCTTCTCCTTGCCTGCTACGATCTCGGCTCGCAGCAGCACCCTGAAGACCGGTCCCTGGTCGCCGTTCGCGATCGACGCATCTTTCACACTGTCGCTCCCCTTATCCAGGGCCCTGCCGTCGGCGTCTGCCCGTGCGGCCGCTTCGACCAGCTTTTTGATGCGGGCCATTTCCTTTACCGTCTGCCGGTTCAGGTGATCCTCGGCGCCTGAGTCGTCCACGGGCGCGGACGGTTTCATGGCGAACTCCTGGATCCAGCGCATACGGACGCCACTCGGTTCCGGCGCGTACTCCCAGCGGATCTTCATGTACGTGAACAGGCCATTGTCGAGTCGATGCGCAGTGACCGTTCGACTCTCGGGGTCGGGAGTCCGCTCGGAGACCCAGCTCCACTGTTTTCCGTCAGCGTCCGGCTGGGTCTTGAGCCGAAAGCGGACGGTGTCGCCCTCGACGGCGATGACCTCCGACTCCGCGTACTCCTCGAACAGAACGGCCCACGTGGAGACGTCGTTGGTCATGTCCCAGACCAGTTCCATGGGGGCGTCGATGACAATGGAGTTGTCGGTGCGGCCGGCCATCTCAAGCCGCCTCTTCCAGACGCGCGTTGACGTAGTCGAGCACCTGCCGAGGAGTCTCCATCTCTTCCATGGCGGCGTCAGGTATCCGCAACTGGAACTCGTCCTGGATCTGGGTGACGACCTCAAGGACGGCCAGCGAGTCAACATTCAGGTTCGTGAATGCCTTGTCGAGGACCTCCTCGGTCAGGCTCGACGCGTCTGCGGACTCGCCCTGGGTGGCCCGAATGATCTCGAGCAGCTTCTCCACACTCAAAGTCCTCACGTTCGCTCCCTCATCGGCTGGATGGGTTTTGGGTCACCCACGGGTCTCGCCAAGACCCCTGGGTCTTACAGACGGGTCCGCACTGGCAGGCCAGTCAGGGCGTGGCGCGCAGCACCATGGCCGCGTTGAAGCCGCCCACACCCCGGGCACAGACCAGGGCATGACGTATCGGCAGTTCGCGCGGCTGCGCACGAACAAGATCCAGCGGGAACTCCGAGGTGAACTCGTCCACATGCGGGGTGGGTGGCACCACGCCATCGCGGATGGCCAGCAGCGCGGTGGCGACATCGAGTGCCCCGCCGCCCGAGTACATGCGCCCGGTCGCGGCCTTCGGCACGGCGACTGGCACTCCGCGCGGGCCGAACACCTCCGCCAGTGCTGTGGCCTCCGCGCGGTCCAGCTCCGGTACTCCGCAGCCGTCCGCGAAGACCACGTCGATGTCGGCCGGGGGGATCCGGGCATCGTCGAGTGCGTTGCGGATCGCCCGGCCGAGCGTCGGGCCACGTCCGGATCCGGCGGCGGGGTCGAAGGTTGCCGCATAGCCGGCGACCTCGCCGTACACCCGCTCGGCACCGCGGCGCTGCGCGTCCTCGCGCCGCTCCATGATCATGATTGCGCCGCCCTCGCCTGGCACGTAGCCCGCCGCACGCTGGTCGAACGGCAGATAGGCGGCGGTCGGGTCCGCGCTCCGGCTGAGCAGCCCGGTCGCCAGCTGCGCGACCATGCAGGCCGGGGAGAGCGGGGCGTCGGTGCCGCCGGTCACGGCGATACGGGCGCCGCGCCGCAACTGCCGTCGGGCATGCCCGATGGCATCCAGCCCCCCGGCCTGCTCGGTCGCGATCAGCCCGCAGGGGCCTCGCAGACCGTGATGGATCGACAGCTGCCCGGTGGTGGCCGCGTAGAACCAGGCCACCGACATGTAGGCGCTCACCCGCATGGGGCCGCCGCTCCACATCTTCTGCAGTTCGTGCTGGCCGTACTCGACGCCCCCGGAGGAGTTCGCGGTGACCACGGCCCGCTCGTACTCGGGGAAGTCGGCGAGATCGGCTTTGGCGTCCGCCAGCGCCATGCTCGCACCGGCGAACGCGAAGTGCGTCATCCGGTCGGTCTGGGCGAGCAGCCTGGACGGGACGTGGTCGGCCGCCTCGAAGTCGTCGACCTGTCCGGCAAGTTGCGTGGTGTATCCGGACGGGTCGAAGCGGCGGATGCGGTCGATGCCGCTCTTGCCCGCGAGCGTGGTGGCCCAGTAGTCGTCCAGGCCCACGCCCGTGGGGGCGACCACGCCCAGACCGGTGATCACCGTCATCGCCTGCTCCTCGGAGAGATCAGTACGACCGCGCTCTGGAAGCCGCCGAAGCCGCTTCCGACGCTGAGCACCACGTCGGTGGGGTGCTCGCGTGCCTCGTGCGGTACGTAGTCGAGATCGCACTCGGGGTCCGGTGTGGTGAGATTCGCCGTCGGCGGTACCACTCCGTGCTCGATGGCGAGCGCGGAGGCGGCCACCTCGATCGCCCCTATGGCCCCCAGGGAGTGGCCCACCATCGACTTGATCGAGCTGACGGGTACCCGGCGGGCGTGGTCCTTCAGGCTTCGCTTGAACGCCGCTGTCTCATGCCGGTCGTTCTGCCGGGTGCCCGATCCGTGCGCGTTGACGTAGTCGATGTCCTCGGCCGAGATGCCGGCCTGCTCCATGGCCCGGTCGATGGCCTCGGCAAGTTCACGGCCGTCCGGCTTCAGGCCCGTCATGTGGTATGCGTTGGCGCGTCCGGCGTAGCCGGCCACCTCGCAGTAGATCCTCGCGCCGCGCCGTACGGCCCGATCCCTGGCCTCCATCACGAAGACCGCGGACCCCTCGCCCAGCACCAGCCCGTCACGGTGCCGGTCGAAGGGGCGACAGGCGTGTGCGGCGTCGTCGTTACGGGTCGAGGTGGCCTTCAACGAGTCGAAACAGGCCACCGTGATCGGTGAGATCGGAGCGTCTGTGGCACCGCCGACAACCACGTCCGCGGAGCCCTCCTCGATCAGTTGCGCGGCGTGGCCGACCGCATCGAGCCCGGAGGTGCAGCCGGTCGACACCACCGCTGTCGGGCCCTCCGCGCCGACCCGGCGGGCGACTTCCACGCCGGCCGTGCTCGGGATCACCGCGCCGTACAGGTGCTGTACGCCGTACTCCTGGTTGCACAACCACTGCCGGCCGCCGTCGCTGATGACGACGTATTCCTCCTCCATCATCATGGTGCTGCCGACCGCGCTGCCGATGGTGACGCCGGTGCGGGCCGGGTCCAGATCGCCCTCGCCGACCCCCGCGTCCGCGAGTGCCTCCCCGGTGGCCACCAGGGCCATCTGCACTGCCCGGTCCAACCGGCGTATCTCTTGCGGCGTCAGGCCCAGCGAGGCCGGGTCGAAGTCGCATTCCGCGGCTATTTGGCAGCGGAAGCGCTCCGGGTCGAACAGCGTGATGCGGCGCGTGGCCGTACGGCCTGCGGTAACAGCGGACCAGAAGGCCGGGGTGCCCACCCCGCCTGGGGCGACCACTCCCATACCGGTGATGACGGCGCGTCGTTCACTCCTCATCGGGATCGGGCTCCTCCGTGTCGACATGCCCCAGCTCGGGCCGGGGCGCGAGCGGGCACGAGTGGAAGACGACGAATGCAGGCTCGGTGCCGTCGTTGAGCATCTTGTGCTTGGTCATACGCGGGATGAGGATGCCCTCGCCCGCCGTGACCCGGTGGACGTCCTTGCCATCCGTCGTCACCTGTAGACCGCCTTGCACCACGTACATGAACTCGTCCGAGTACGGGTGGTAGTGCTCCCGGATCCGCTCGCCGGCGGCCAGGAGGCCGGTGCCCATGAAGCCACTGGCCACTCCCGTCGTCGCCGGGCCGAGCACGATGCGCAGATCGCCGCCGTGCCGGGGGCTCGACGGGACTTCCGCGGCGGCAACTTTGACGACAGGGAGTTCCGCCTTCCCTTCCTTCGGGGCGGTGTGCACTTCCTGGGCGGACATCAGTCGGCCTGCCAGGAGTAGAACGGCTGCGCCATGGCGTGCTTGGGCTCGGACCACTTGGGGTCGTATGGCGTGATGAACGGCAGCAGTCGCTCGTGGAGCTCCTTGAAGAGCGGGTGCTCCCGTGCCGCGTAGAGCTTGTGCGTGGGGTCCTCGTCGGCCTCCACGAGATGCATGTACAGGTCGTGGAAGCGGAAGAGCGTGCGTCGCCGCGCGCCGATGAGGTGCGGCAGTTCTGTGTTGTCCGACCAGCGGAACAGGTCTGCGACCTGGTCGGCGTCCTCGGGTTTCATCCGCGCCACGATCAAAGTGCGGTGCATTCCGCCTCCCCGGCAGTTCGATTCTGTGAGTCGCATGTGAGCTGAAATCCGTCCTTGCGCATCGTGGGTGGTACGCCTGGCGGCACGCTGGTCGCCGTTGGACGGTGCTCCACCAGTGCGCGGACAGCGGCCCACCAGCGCCCTCGGGCAATGTCGGGCCGTCAGAACCTCGAGCCCGCATCGATCGCGAGGGAATCCATGACCGTTTCGCAACCGGCCGGGGACGTCGGCCTCCGGAAGCTGGGTGAGCTGGCTTTCGCAGCCGGAAACGCGGCTGCCGTCCAGACGGCAACCCGGCTGAAGATCCCCGACATGATCGGAGATAAGCCCGTCCCGGTCGAGGAGCTCGCCGAGAAGGCGGGCATCGAACCTCACCTGCTGTACCGGCTGTTGCGCGCCCTGACCACCTACGGCGTGTTCGAGGAGGTCGGCGAGCGGAGCTTCGCGCACACCGAGATGTCGCTGCCGCTGCGCGAGGACTCGCTCGACGGCATCCGCAACCTCATCCTGTGGATCGGCGCGCCGTGGACCTGGCAGGCGTGGCCGCGCCTGGAGGAAGCACTCCGCACTGGCAAGTCCGTGATCCCGTCGATCTACGGCAAGGAGTTCTACGACTACCTGCGTGAGGACGCACCCGACGACGAGCAGCTTTTCGCGCGTGCCATGACGGACTCCAGCGCGCGCAGCTCCGAGGTGGTCGCGCAGACCATCGACCTGACCGGCGTCGGCACGGTCGTGGACATCGGCGGCGGCCAGGGCTTGCTGCTGCGCACTCTGCTCGACCGGTTCCCGCACCTTAACGGCGTGCTGTACGACTTCGAGCAGGTGTTGGCCGGCGCCCACGAAGACCTCAAGGAGGGCGGCAGGCTCGCCCCCCGGACCAGGATCGTGCCCGGCAACTGCCTGGAGTCGGTGCCCGTCAGGGCGGACGTCTACATCCTGAAGAACCTCGTGGAGTGGCCGGACGAGAACTCCCGGGCGGTGCTCCGCAACATCACCGCCAGCGCTCCCCCCGGAGCACGGGTGATCATCATCGACAGCCTGGTGGACGCCTACCCCGACGAAATGCGCATCACCACCACACTCGACCTGTTCCTGATGATGAACGTCGGTGGGGCGAAGCACAGCCTGGCCGACTTCGAACCACTGTTCGCGGAGGCCGGAATCAAGAAGCTGAGTGTGCAGACCGTTCCGGGCACGCTGCCCCGACTGCACCTCGTCGAGGGCCTGCTGCATCGGAGCTAAGCGCTCCCTGGCGGAACGAAGACCTGGCCGCCGCTCCCCCTGAACGGCCAGGACTCACCCCAGGGAAACGGCAAGGAAGCGTCTGTCCCCCCAGTGGCGGCGGGGACAGACGCTTCCGCGCGCCTGGCGTAGTGCGCCAGGCGCTCAGTGCCGTCAAGAGCCGGCCATCAGAGGCTGAATGCCGCAGCCAAAGCGCCGAGCGCAACGGACACGACGCCGAGCCCGACCCGAACGTGGTGGACAGTGCGCCACCGCAGCCGTACGTCCTCCCACTCCGGCGGCGGATCGGTCGGGTCGATCCTTTCCACCCACTCGTACAGCGGCCGAACCATTAGCCGGGAGACAACGGCGATCCCACCGAGGCACGCCGCCGCGAGTCCGTACAACAGTCGCTCAGCCATGACGTTCACAGTGACCGACAGGACCAAGTCGCTCAACGCCCCGAACACCACCAGCGCCGGCATCAGCTTGTCCATCCGGTACGCGAGCAGCGTGTTCATCAAGAGATACTGATCAACCTTCAGTCCGCGCAGCACGGGCTCGATCACCAACAGGCCGACCAGCAGACCGCCCAGCGCCGCACCGCTCAGCACGATCGACAGCGCGTTCAATGCCTCGGTCACCTCATACCTCCCACTTTCACGGGCCTTTGACCGGAGTCGACCGCAACACACTGGGCGATTGCTCGAGGCCGTCTGGCGCCCGGTGGTACGCCGGACACCAGTCGGGCCCCAACGCCCCGCCCGACAGTGGCCGCATGACCGCCGCACCCGATCCGCGACGCTGGTGGGCACTCGCCGTCATCGGCCTCGCCCAGCTATTAGTGGTGCTCGACGCCACGATCATGAGCATCGCACTCCCGCACGCCCAGGACGGCCTGAACATGAGCGACGGCAACCGGCAGTGGGTCATCACCGCCTACACCCTCGCGTTCGGCGGACTGCTGCTCCTCGGCGGCCAGGTCGCCGACCGTGTCGGGTACAAGCGAACGTTCCTCATCGGCCTCGTCGGATTCGTAGTCGCCTCCACGCTGGGCGGCGCGGCCCCCACCGCGGGGCTGCTGTTCGCGGCGCGAGCCTTGCAGGGCGTGTTCGCCGCGCTGCTCGCGCCGTCCGCGCTCGCCCTGCTGTCGACGACCTTCCGCGACCCCGCGGAACGTGCCACGGCATTCGGCGTGTTCGGCGCGATCGCCGGAGCAGGCTCGGTCGTCGGCCTCATCGCCGGCGGTCTGCTCACCGAGTACCTGAACTGGCGGTGGTGTCTGTACGCCAATCTGCCGCCCGGCGCCGTCGCCGTGTCCGGGGCGCTGATCGTGCTGCGCGATCGCCCGGGGAACACCGGTGCCCGCCTGGACCTCCCAGGTGTGCTGCTGGTCGGCACCGGCCTCGTCGCCCTCACGGCGGGCTTCGGCGAGGCGACCTCACGCGGTTGGGCGGACGCCACGGTGCTGGGCTTGCTGGTCGCAGGCACCGTCCTGCTAGCTCTCTTCGCCCGGTGGCAGACCCGTACCCGCACGCCGCTGCTGCCGCCGCGCATCGTACGCAGTCGCGTGCGCGCGGGTGCGTACGTCACGATGACGCTTGTCACCATAGGGCTGTTCGCGCTGTTCCTGTCCGTCACGTACTACCTGCAGACGGTCCTTGGCTACTCCCCTCTCAAGACCGGCCTGGCCTTCCTGCCGACAGCCGTCGGCATCATCGTCGGAGCGGCCCGGATCTCCGCCGGGCTCAGCCACCGGGTGCCACCGCGTGGGTTGATCGTGCCGGGAATGCTGCTGGCAGCGGGCGGAATGCTGCTGCTCACCGGGCTCGGCACAGAGCCGGCGTACCTGTCGCACGTACTGCCTGCGCAGCTCATGGTGGGGCTCGGCGCCGGCACCACGTTCATGGCGGCGATCGCCTGCTCGTCGCTGGGCGTCGACCCCAGGGAGACGGGCATCGCCTCGGCCACCCTCACCACGGCACAGCAGGTCGGTGGATCGACCGGCGTCGCGCTGTTGAACACGCTGGCCAGCAGCGCGACACAGCGATACGAGCGCGCGCACGGCAGCGCGGAGCCGGGCGAGGCAGTCGAACAGGCCGCCACGGTACACGGGTTCGCAGTGGCCACCGGCTGGGTCGCGGCCCTGCTGGCCCTAGGAGCAGTCGGCGTGGGGTTCGCCGTCGACGCCCGGGCGCAGCCGGCCCACTCCCCCGGCGAGCCCAGATCAGCGGAACGTCCCGACAACACGGCACCCAGCAATCCCGGCCCGACCTCAACCACCCAGGAGCTCCGGAGGTAACCACCCATGCGCGAGCCCGTAGTCGCCGTTCCGGCCGTTCCCGTCCCCGTGCTGCTGCCGCCCTTACCGACTCCGGCCGGGTCAACCTCGCTGGCCGGGCGGCTCATCGCAGTCTTCGGGCAGGGCGGCTCCGCTCGTGCCATCGCGGCAAAGCTCGGCAGCCACGGCGCCACGGTCGCCCTCCGCCCACCCGGCCACCGGAACCACCCCACTGAGGAAGCTGCGACCCGCAGGCGAGTGGACGGCGCTCTCGTCCTGCTTCCCAGGACAGCCGGAAACCTCACCGCTTCCGACGCCATCGCCTCGGCCATGCAGTGCTCGCCCCGCTGGCTACTCGTGCTGGCCCCGGGAACCGATCCCGCCGAGGCCGGCCAGGCTGCCCTGACCCTCGACCGCTGACGTCGAGTCACCGGCCCACCGGACAATGATTCCCGGGTAACACCCCGTTCGGCCTGAGGCCGCGTCCGACACCAGAGGCCTGACCCAGAAGTCGTACCGCACTGCTGCCTTGTCCAGATCATCAGCGGCCCCTGCAACCCGAGGGAGTGTCATGCCCCGCAACCTGTTCACCTCGGAGTCCGTGACCGAGGGTCATCCCGACAAAATGGCCGACCGGATCAGCGACACGATCCTCGACGCCTTGATAAAGGAGGATCCACTGTCGCGGGTCGCCGTGGAAACGCTGATCACCACCGGCCAAGTGCATGTCGCCGGAGAGGTGACCACGACTGCGTACGCGGACATTCCTGGCTTGGTCCGAGACGCCGTACTCGACATCGGCTACAACTCGTCCATGAAGGGGTTCGACGGCGCCTCCTGCGGCGTCTCTGTCTCCATCGGCGCCCAGTCGCCCGACATCGCCCGCGGCGTGGACACCGACGCAAAGGACGCCGATCCGCTCAACGCACAGGGCGCGGGCGACCAGGGCCTGATGTTCGGTTACGCCTGCGACGAGACGCCGGAACTGATGCCGCTGCCCATCCAGTTGGCGCACCGGCTCGCATACCGGCTGGCCCAGGTCCGCAAGGGCGGCACCGTCCCGTACCTGCGCCCTGACGGAAAGACACAGGTGACCGTCGAGTACTTGGGCAATCGCCGAGCCCGCCTCGACACTGTGGTGGTCTCCGCCCAGCACGCGGCAGACATCGACCTTGAGGACTTGCTCGTGCCAGACGTGCGCCGGCACGTCGTCGATCACGAACTCGCACGGCTGGCCGATGACGGCATCGAGCTCACCACCGAGGGCTGCCAGTTACTGGTCAACCCGACCGGCCGGTTCCACATCGGCGGCCCGATGGGGGACGCGGGGCTGACCGGGCGCAAGATCATCATCGACACATACGGCGGCATGGCCCGCCACGGCGGCGGAGCCTTCTCCGGCAAGGACCCGTCCAAAGTGGACCGCAGCGCCGCCTACGCCATGCGTTGGGTGGCCAAGAACGTGGTCGCGGCAGGCCTGGCCTCCCGCTGTGAGGTCCAGGTCGCCTACGCCATCGGCAGGGCAGAACCAGTCGGTCTCTTCGTGGACACCTTCGGCACTGCTAACGTCTCTCCGACCGCGATCGAACGGGCCATCGATACTGTCTTCGACCTCCGCCCTGCCGCGATCATCCGCGACCTCGACCTGCTTCGCCCGATCTACACCCCGACTTCTGCGTATGGCCACTTCGGCCGCGAGCTGCCCGACTTCGCCTGGGAACGTACCGACCGGGCAGCCGCTCTCCGCGACGCGGCCGGAGCCTGACATGCGCATCGCCGTCACCGGTTCGGTCGCCACGGACCATCTCATGACCTTTCCCGGCCGCATCGCCGACCAGCTACTGGCCGACCGCCTGGACCATCTCTCCCTATCCCTCCTGGTCGACACCATGGAGGTCCGGGACGGTGGAGTCGCGGCCAACATTGCCTACGGGCTGGCCCTCCTCGGCCACCGACCGCTCCTGATCGCCTCGGTCGGCGCCGACTTCGACACGTACGGTGCCCGGCTGGCCGCGCTGGGAGTGGACCTGTCCGCAGTCCGTGTCTCCACCACCCGCCATACCGCCCGCTTTCTGTGCACCACGGACACGGACGGCAACCAACTCGCGTCCTTCTACCCGGGCGCGATGAGCGAGGCGCCCGCCATCGACCTCGTCGCCGTGCTGCAGCGGCACGGTGGCGCCGATCTCGTGCTCATTGGTGCCGACGCCCCGGAGGCAATGGTGCGCTACACCCGGGCGTGTCGTGCACTGGGAGTGAAATTCGCCGCCGACCCTTCCCAGCAGCTCGCCCGACTCGACGGTGCGGACATCCGGGAGCTCGTCGCCGGGGCCGATCACTTGTTCACCAACGAGTACGAGCGCGAGCTACTACTGGTCAAGACCGGCTGGACACCGGCCGACGTACTGGCTCAGGTCTCCGTGTGGGTGACCACCCTCGGCGAGAATGGAAGCCACGTCGAGCAAGCGGGAAGGCCGCCAGCCGAGGTCCCAGCGGTGCCCGAGGCCACGGCAGTCGACCCCACGGGGGTCGGTGACGCGTTCCGCGCCGGTTACCTGTCGGCCCTCGCCGCCGGCGTCGATCCGGTCCGGTGCGCCCAGGCGGGCTCGGCCTTGGCCGCCCTGGCCCTCGCTGCCGTCGGCACCCAGACATACACACTTGCCCCCGGCGGATCTGACGACCTCGTCACGGCGTCTTCAAGTTCGGTCACCGCGACGCAGGCCGGGGGGTGACGAGGTCCGCCATCCACTCGGCGCGCCATGAACCGATGAACGCGCGTACTCACCTGCTCGGACGGGGGCGTTTGTCCATCGCCCTGGCCACCGTCAAGTCCTACGTCAGCTACACCCTCGCCCAGATCGGCGTCCGCGCCCAAGCGGCTGCCTTCGCCCCGAAGTTGGGAACGTCGGCTCCTAGCCTAGCTTTGCACGCCGTGGTCACTTCTGGAGAACTGCCGGTTCCGGCGGACTTGTCGACATGTGCTGGTCAGTGAGCTGAGGGAGGAGAACCCGGAAGGTCGTGCCCCGGCCGGGGGCCGAGTCGACCTCGACGTGTCCGCCGTGGGCGGTGACCAGGGAGTGGACGATGGACAGGCCGAGGCCGGCGCCGCCGGTGGCGCGGTTCCGGGAGGCGTCTGCGCGGTAGAAGCGCTCGAAGATGCGGTTGCTCTGTTCCGGAGTGAGGCCGGGTCCCTCGTCGGCGACCTCCAGGACGACGTGGTCGCCGACCGTGCCGACGCCGATCCTGAGGGGTGTGCCGGCTGGGGTGTGGGCGATGGCGTTGCCGACCAGGTTGGTGGCGACCTGGCGCAGCCGGGCCTCGTCGGCGAGGGTCGACGCTGGGGCGGGCGGTCCGTCGCCGGCCGGACCAGTGAGGGCGACGGTGCGGGCCGGGTCCAGGGCGCGTACGTCGTGCAGGGCCGCGGCGGCGAGGGTGCGCAGGTCAGCAGGGGTGAAGTCGAGGCCCGTTGAGAGGCCGGGCGCGAGGTAACCGGTGGGACTCCCGGTGGTCTTCAGCGCATGTGCGTCGAGGCGGGCCAATTGGAGCATGTCCTCGACGAGCCGGGTGAGGCGTTCAGACTCTCGGGCGATGTGGGCCATCGTGGCGTCGATATCCTCGCGGTCGGGGAGGCCCCCCATGCGGTGAAGGTCGGTCAGGCCCTTGATGACGGCGAGCGGGGTGCGCAACTCGTGGCTGGCGTCGGCGACAAATCGGCTCATCCGCGCCTCGGACTCGGCGCGGACAGCGAAGGCAGTCTCCAACTGCCCGAGCATGCCGTTCAGCGCGGCGGCCAGACGGCCCAACTCCGTCTTTGGACTGGCCAGTTCGGGCACCCGGCGGGACAGGTCACCACCCGCGATCTCGGCGGCTGTCTGCTCGACGCGGGACAGCGGACGCAGCCCAGAGCGGACCGCGAACCAGCCGGCCACTGCCAAGACCGCGAGCAAGGCGAGTCCGGTAGTTCGGTAGTTCTGCCACATGCGGCCCACGGTGCTGTCCACTTGTTCCATCGACGTTGCCACGACCACACTCTGGATTCGGCAGAGGCCGCCACCGAGGCTCCCGGCAGTACGACGCGCGCTGTCCTGGGCACGGCGATCACTCGCCAGCGTGCGTTGCCCTCCGTACCGTCGACGGTGAACGGGCGGCCTCCGCGGGCGGCGACCGCTGCCCTGTCCAGCCGGGGAAGTGCCGGGCTCCGCGCGTCCTTCGTACGGTTCGCCCCCGCGAGGGAGTCAATGCTCCTCTCGACGGTGCCGTCCGTGGCGACGTACGTGATGACGGGGTTGCCGAGAACGTCCGTGCTGAAGTCTGCCAGCCCCGCCAGCGGCTTCCGCTGGGCCCCGTTCTCCGCCACCGTCGGCGGCAGTGCCGCGAACACCTGAGCAGTGGCACGGAGCTGGGAGTCGACTCGGTCCTCCATATAGCCGCGGAGGGAATTGCCGGTGACCAGGGCGAAGGCCGAGAACCCGACAGCCAGCAGGGCAACTGCCAACAGCAGCACCCGACTGCGCAGTGAAGCCCGCGCCCACGCCCCGCGAAGTCGGGGCCTGGTCATGACTTCGGTCCTCTCAGCACGTACCCGACGCCGTGCACAGTGTGGATGAGATTCGGGCCACCGTTGTCGATCTTGCGACGCAAATAGCTGATGTAGGTGTCGACGATGCCGGTGTCGCCGTTGAAGTCGTAGTCCCACACCCGCTGGAGGACCTGCGGCTTCGAGACCGTACGCCCGGCATTGGTCATCAGGTAGTGCAGCAGCCGGAATTCAGTGGGCGACAGACGCAGCGGCTCACCCGCCCGCGCCGCTTGGACACCGTCGGGGTCGAGTTCCAGGTCGGCAACCCGCAGCAAGGCGCTGGGGTCGCCACTGGTGCGGCGCAGCACGGCACGGATGCGGGCGATCAGCTCCTGGAGGTCGAACGGCTTGGTCACATAGTCGTCGCCGCCCAGAACCAGGCCCTCGATCTTGTCCTGGGTCGCGTCACGGGCGGTGAGGAACAAGACCGGGATGTGCCCGGCGCGAGGCACCGCGGCAGGGCGGTGCTGCTCGCGCAGCCGACGGATCACCTCGAAGCCGTCCAGGTCAGGCAGCATCACGTCCAGCAGGACCAGATCCGGCGAGACCTCCCGCGCACGATCCAGGGCCTCCTGACCCGTCCCAGCCGCGGCGACGGTGAAACCGGCGTGCCGCAGGGCCGCACACAGCAGTTCCCGCACGGTGGGTTCGTCGTCCACGACCAGCAGGTTCACGCCAATGGCGGCCGCCGCGCCGGGGGCGCTCCCGACGCCGACCCCAGGCAGGGCAGAGCGCTCGACAGGTGTCAAAGGGGCCTCCAGGCAAGCGGGAACACACTCCTGACCCCGCCAGACACGGGGGATACGGCTGAAGCCGCGCGGCCCACGGCAGCCGAGAACCTGCCGGGCAGGATACGAAAGTGGACCGTCTTCACCGCGTAAAGCCCCCTGTTACCGCGCACCACGGTCACCCCGCACCACAGACAGGAGGCTTCCGGTGAACCCAGCCAGGCCGCCAACGAGCAGCCCGAAGACGACAGTCCGCAGCACGCTGCCACGCAGCTCAGCCAGTATTCCCCCCATCTCGCTGCCGAACATGCTGACGCCGAAATGCCCGGACGCCCCCACCAACCAGGCCGCCCCGCCCAGGACAACGGCGGTGACGACACCGAACCGCTCGGCCATGCCCAGATGCTGGGCCAGCGGACCCCGGTACGGGAGCATCGGGAGTTCGTGGCCGGGGTGCGCGGCCCGGGCCGCCCGGTAGGCGCAGGCAAGCAGGATCAGGCCGGTCACCACGAGCGCCGCGAGCCACAGCGGCCATCCGCCCGCCGCCAGAGACCTCAGGTGCTCGGTGCGGTCCGGCCGATTGCCGCCGCCCATTCCACCCGTACCACCCATCCCACGCATGAGCGCGGCGAGCGGGTTGCCGCCCTCGTCGCTCTGTACCGGATGCACCGCGGCAGTCCATGAGGAACCAACGCCCAGCGTCAGAAACACTGCCAGGGCGTTCGGGGCGAGCAACAGAGCGGCACCCGCCGCCGAGCCGACCCGGTCACCGACCACCACCCCGACGAACAACAAGACCACCAGCGGTACAGCCGCCAAGACGAGAACCGTGCGGACGACGACTGAGAGGCTCCGGCCCCAGGTGGTGCGCAGCCCGTCCAGCGAACCGCCCAACGGCAGCCGCACCCGACGGCTGATCAGGCATCCCACGCCGATCACGACCCCCACCCACAGGACCGCGCCGAAGCCGGTCGAACCCGCGCTCATGTGGTAGGTCATCGTCGGCTGGGCCCCCGCACCGCCACCGCCCAGAAGCTCACTCAGGCCACCACTCCCGCCGCCGAATCCCTCATCAGACCGGCCCCCGCCGGTTCCTCCCATCCCGGTCATCGCCGACGCGGGCATGGTGGCCGATCCCTGCGCGAGGCCCGCCACGATCATGAGGGTGACAAGCGCCGCGGTTCCCGCTCCCGCCGCCCGCACGGCCAGTTCACCGGCGGTAAACCGCCGCTGCTGCCCTTGACGCAGCCGCTTGGAGAACGCGACCCACAGGACGACGGCGCCGACCAACGTGACTCCGAGAGGCACGACATCGGCCGCACCGCTCGTCGAGGGGCCCATGCCACCACCGCCGCCGAACAGCGATGCCAGACCGCCGATCGCCCCGGCGTCTCCGGAGACATCCGAACCCGCGCTCACCGAGCCGCCGACGGCCATGGCCGTCAGGGCCATCGTCAAGGACCACAGCGATCCGAATGACCCGGCATCGAGCAAGGCCAGAGCCAGCGCGGACACGGCCGCCATGGCGACCACCGCGCACAACGCGGCCCCCGCTCCTTCCAAAGCGTTCTGCCATGAACCGATCAGGTGTACCGGCACGGTGCGGCGTTGGGATCGCGGACTCGTACCAGGCTCCGCACTGGAACCGAGCCTCGTGCGGGGGTGGTGTGTGGTGGCAGCCATCTAGGAAACTCCGCTTCACTCGCGGGGAGCACGCGGCGCCGAACCGGGGAGATTCCGGCGCCGCGTGCCATGGGACCCGCACACACTCGCGGTTGCGGATACGACGTTCCCGAGAGGTTCTGGGAGGTCTCTGAGAGCTGGTGGGGGATCCACACAGGTCACGGAGCACGCACGACCGAGGTGTCGGCCTCTCTCTCAGAAAGTTCCCAGAACCGCCCGGACGCCCGGCATCAGCGCCGCTCCCAGCATGTTCAGCCTTAGCCCTCGTAGATGGCTGGTGAAGCCGTGCGCGATCCGGGGCGCGGGGAGGGCCGAGCATGTTCTCACCGCATTCGGCGCAGAGTGACCGCAGTCAGCGCCCTCCCGGCCGCGCGCCCCGAGCCCGCACGCCAACCCGGACGAAGTCCTGCGGCAAGCCCCCCACGCGGCCACCTGCCGAAGGCGTCCCCATCACCGAGCCGCACGAGGCAACTCCCCTTCTCTATCCAGGAGATCAAGCACATGTGAACGAGAAACACCCGCGACCAGGCCCCGGCACGCGAGGACTTCGGCCTCACCGTCACTCCATCCAGCGGAAGCTTCTGGTACCAGCAACCGGAAGTACATACCTGCGGATTGACAGGGGCACAATGACGCTTACGGCCCGGCGCCGGTAAGGCCCCACCTCATGACCGCAGTCGCACGTAGAGATCGCACCCACTAGGGCATACCACTCCGTCGGTAACCAGCGGCGCGGAGAAACTGAAGCCGTGCTGCGACAGCACGACGACGTCGGCCGGATCGCCGAGGCGGCTCAAGCCGCTTTCGGGGACCTGGACGTCCTCCTGGCGGGGTTCGATACGACCCACGGCGATCACGACACCGCGCGCAGCGCCGGGATGGTCTTGCCGAGTTGCGCGGCGCGGATCGTGGCGACGTACCCGCTCGTGCCGGCGCCAAGGGCGACGACGTCGTAGTGCGCGCTCATGACGTGCCCCCTTTCCAGGGTGTTCGATGGTTGGCTCGCGGAGCGAGTGGTCATGCGGCGCGGTGGTGGGGTGCCAGGGTGGCGTGGATCTGGTCGCGGATGTCGGCGAGGACGGCTTCGTCACTCCAGTGCAGGTACACGGTGGCGGTGGTGCTGATGTGGATGATCGCGGTGATCACCCGCGCCAGCGTTGCCGCGTCGGCGGCGTCGATGTGCTCGTCGCGGGTGAGCAGGCCGGTGATGCCGACCTCGAGGCGGCCGGCAAGGGCTAGACCCGTTTGCCGGTAGGGCTCGGCCGGGTCGCCGAAGACGAGTTCGTGCAGGTATGTGCGGCCGTTCTCGATGCGCTCCCTCACACACTCCACCACGGGACGGATGAGAGTGATGACCGGCTCCAGTACGCCCTGTCCGACGGCGGCGTTCGCGGCGGCGAGGCCGGAATCGATGGCGGCGGCGAACTTCTCGTTCTGCACCATGATCAGCAACTCGGCCTTCGTGGACGCGTACAGGTAGAGCGTCCCGATCGCGACATCGGCTCGGTCGGCGATCTGCTGCGTCGTGACCCCGTCGACGCCGTGTTCGGCGAACAACTCGCGGGCTGCGGTCATGATGCGCTCGCGCTTGGCCTGTTTGGCCAGCTCGCGGCGCCCGATCGGCATGTGACCGCTTCCCATGAGGACCTCCCTTGACAAGAATTCTGAGTGGACTCATAGTTGAGTTTACTCAGATCGATTGAGTGAGGCGAGACCTCAGAGTGTCGCGCTGAATTGGCCGACCCGGTCTCAGACCTGGACAAATTGGACTAAGGCAAGGAGTGACGCCTCATGCGAGCGTTCGTCGTCACCAAGTACAAGGAGCCGCTGCAGGAGGCGGACGTCCCCGAACCCACCGTGGGGGAGCACGACGTGCTCGTCCGGGTGGAGGCCGCCGGGCTGAACCCTCTGGATGAGAAGATCCGCGCGGGTGAGTTCAAGCAGGTCCTGCCCTACAAGCTGCCGCTGATCCTGGGCAACGACGTCGCGGGCACCGTCATCGGTGTCGGGGCAGCGGTTCGCGGCTTCAAGCCCGGAGACGAGGTCTACGCCCGGCCCCACCAGAACCGCATCGGCACATTCGCCGAGCGCATCGCCGTCGCGGAGGGCGACCTTGCGCTCAAGCCGGCTTCGATCAGCATGGAAGAGGCCGGCTCACTGCCGCTGGCGGCGCTCACAGCGTGGCAGGCGCTGGTGGAGCGCGGGAAGGTGCGGCCTGGGCAGAAGGTTCTCATCCACGCCGGGGCCGGCGGGGTCGGTTCGATCGCGATCCAGCTCGCCGCGCACCTCGGTGCGAGCGTCGCCACGACCGCCAGCGGTTCCAACGCGGACTTCGTGCGCGCGCTCGGCGCGGACACGGTGATCGATTACCGCACCCAGGACTTCGAACAGCTCCTGACCGGCTACGACCTGGTGCTGGACAGCATCGGTGGGGAGACCCTCGAGAAGTCCCTGCGGGTGCTCAAGCCCGGCGGCAAGGCCATCGGGATCGCCGGTCCCCCGGACCCCGCGTTCGCCCGCGAGGCCGGCCTGAACCCGCTGCTGCGCCTGGCCGTCGCGGGCCTGAGCGGCAAGATCCGCAGGCAGGCGAAGAAGCTCGGGGTGACGTACGAGTTCCTGCTCATGCGCGCCAGCGGCGACCAGCTCCGCCAGATCACCACCCTCATCGACGAGGGCGTGGTGCGTCCGGTCGTGGGAAAGGTGGTCGGCTTCGACCAGACCCCGCAGGCGCTGCAGTCCCTGTCTCAGGGTGGCATCCGCGGCAAGGCCGTCATCGGCAACAGCTGACCGCCGCAACCGCGACGGGCGACACGAAACACACAGCGACACAGAACACGCAAGGAGAATCCGTCATGAGCAGCACCGACACCCCTGACGAAGCCGTCATCACCTCCTACGCGAAGGCCCCGGCCCGCACCGTCAGCGCCGGCGGCGTCACCTACGCCTATCGCGAGCTGGGACCGAAGGGCGGCATCCCCGTCGTCTTCTTCGTCCACCTCGCCGCGACCCTGGACAACTGGGACCCCCGCATCATCGACCCCGTCGCGAGGGGCCGTCACGTCATCGCTTTCGACAACCGCGGTGTCGGGGCGTCCACCGGCCAGGTGCCGGACAGTGTCGAGGCGATGGCCGACGACGCCTACACCTTCATCAAGGCGCTCGGGTACGACGAGATCGACGTCTTCTCCTTCTCCCTCGGCGGCATGGTCGCCCAGGCCCTGGTGGTCAAGCACCCCGAGCTCGTCCGCAAGCTGGTCCTCACCGGCACCGGGCCCAAGGGCGGCAAGGACATGGACAAGATCGCCAGAATCACGTACTGGGACATCCTGCGCGCCACCTTGACCCGCTCGGACCCCAAGGAGTTCCTGTTCTTCAACCGCAACGCCACCGGCAAGCCCGCCGCGCGCGCGTTCGTCAACCGGCTCAAGGAGCGCACCGTCGACCGCGACGCGGACATCAAGACCAAGGCGTTCCAGACGCAGCTGAAGGCGATCAAGAAGTGGGGGCGCTCCGCCCCCGACGACCTTTCGTCGATCACGCAGCCCACCCTGATCGCCAACGGCGACAACGACCGCATGGTGCCGTCGGTCCTGTCGGAGGACCTGCACCGGCGTATCAAGGGCAGTGAGCTGATCATCTACCCCGACTCCGGGCACGGCGGCATCTTCCAGTACCACGACGAGTTCGCCCCCGTGGCGGTCGAGTTCCTGGCCCGATGACAACCGTCTGACCAGGAAGAGAAGGGCAACACCATGAGCACGTCACCGGCCGTCGCACCTCTGCAAGTGAGGAAGCCTCTCACCTCCTCGATCCTGCTGTGGGTGCGCACCGACCAGCCCCGCCAGACCGGCATGGACCACTGGAAGGGCCCGCACTCAGGGATCATCTCCGCCACCCCGGGCCTGGAGGAGTACCGGCAGATCCACCTCGCCGAGCACAACCCGGGCCGGTGGCCGGCCACCGACGGGGTCCAGACCGCGATCCCCGCAGACCGGAAGATCGACGGCGTCGCGGAAGTCACCTTTCAATCGGCGCTCGCACCCCTGAAAGGGCGCAAGCAGACGAAGCTGGCCTACGCCGACGAGATCAACGTGTTCCGCCGCACCCTGCTCTACGCCGGCCCGCCGAACTCATCCCGCTGGTACGACGTCGCAGGCCCCGGACAGACGGTCGGTGCCCGCGCGCTGATCTACCTTCGCCGCAGAGACGGCGTCGGCGCCGGCGCCTTCCGGAAGTTCGTCAACGAGCAGCTCGCCCCCGCGCTCGCCGGCACCGGAGTGCTGAAGGAACTGCGCACGCAGACGTTCCTGCCCTGGATCGAAAAGCTCTGGGACACCCCGGACGTCGCCCACGACAACCCCCACGACCAGCACTTCCACGCCTCGGTCAGCCTCGGGTTCACCGACACCGCAGCAGGGGACGCCTTCTTCACCGGCAACGCGATCGAGGACCTGTCCAACCGGCTGGCACCGCAAGTCTCCGCGATCCACGCCTACGACGTCACCGCCGCCCTCACCTACGTCAAGAACGGCGACATCCTCCCGCGCTACCAGGAGTGAGCAGCGCAGGTGGGAAGCGGGACCACCGGATCTGCTCAGCAATCCATGAGCGAGCAAAGCACCATCCACTACGAGCGCACCTCACCGCAGATCGCGAAGATCACGTTCGCCAACCCGCCCGTCAACCTCATCGCCGGCGAGACCGTCCTGCGCCTCATCGAGATCGTCGAAGAACTGGCCACCGACCCGGACATCCAGGTCGTGCTGTTCGACAGCGCCACCCCCCGACTTCTTCTACAACCACTTCGACCTGGCCGCCGCCGACTTCCCCGCCCCCGAGGACCCGGACGCGGTGCCGGCATGGACGAATCTGGTCTGGAACTCTCCAGAGCGCCCTACATCACCATCGCGGCCATCCGGGGACGCACCCGCGGCGGCGGGAACGAGCTCGCCCTCGCCCTCGATCTGCGCTACGCCAGTCGTGAGAAGGCGATCTTCGGACAGCCCGAGGTCGGCAGCGGACTGCTGCCCGGCGGTGGCGGCACCGAACGCCTCCCCCGGGCCATCGGACGCGACCGCGCCCTGGAAGCCATCCTCACCAGCGACGACTACGACGCCGACACCGCCGAGCGTTGGGGCTGGGTCACCCGCGCCCTCCCCGACAGCGAACTCGACGCCTTCGTCGGCACCGTCGCCGCCCGGCTCGCCTCCTTCGACCGCACCTCACTCGCCTCGGCCAAAGCCCAGATCAACCGGGCATCCCTGCCCCCGGACGCGGACCTGATCGCCGCGTACGGCGAGTTCACCCACTCCCTCACCCTCCCCGGTTTCCTCACCCGGGCCACAGGCACGCAGGCCGTGGCCGAACAGGTCGGCATCGACTTCGAGTACCGTCTCGGGCACTACATCGGCATGGCCAACCAGCAACGCTGACACCCACCAGGAAGCGAGCACGGACGCAGCGGATGCCGCGGCCGTCCTCTTTTGTCGCGGGGCCCACCTGATTTCCGACGTCTTCGGCACTGTGGTCGACCGGCGCACCAGCATCGCGGGCGAATTCGAACGCGTCGGCGCCCGCGTCGCGGCACAGGCCGATTGGCCAGGACTCACCTCCAAGTGGCGCAGCCTGTACCCACCGACACTGCTGCGAGTGGTGGCGGGGGAAGTGCCCTGGCGGTCGCTGGACGAACTACACCGGATGATGCGCGGACGAGTGCGCGCCGAGCTTGGCCTGACCGAGCTTCACCGACACAGACCGGGCCGACCTCGCGGTGCCTGGCACCGCCTGAGCCCGTGGCCCGACAGCCGCGATGGTCTGTCACCACGGTGGTGCCCCGCTGCTGATCGGGCTGCTGCCGGATCGCCCGCCGATGTCATCCGCGGCTCGACGGCCGCGACGGTGCACCCCTTCTCGACACCGGCCGGCCAACTGTTCGAACGCCATGGATCACGGGGTCCCGACGTGAAGAGATCACGTCGGGACCGAAGAACAAGCTCAGGCGTCCGTGCTGTGCAGGTCCGGGTAAAGCGCCTCGACCGGGCCGCTCAGAGCCGCCTTGACCCCCTTGGTCAACTCGTCGGCCAAGACCTCGTATTCTCCGGCCTCGACGGCGTCGTAGACCGTCGTCACCAGATGCGTCGGCAGCATCTTGGGTCCGACAGCGTGCGCGGCCATGTCGGTGTCGACGTAGCCCATGTGCACACCCGTCACGTGGACGCCCATGGGTGCGAACTCGATGCGCAGCGAGTTGGTGGCCGACCACAGTGCGGCCTTGGACGCGCTGTAGGCGCCGCCGAAGGCATACCAGCTGGCAACGGAGTGCACGTCGATGAGGATTGACCCCTTCTTGGCGGCGAGGACCGGTGCGAAGGCGCGGGCGAGGAAGACCGGCCCGAAGAAGTTCGTCTCCATGTTCGCCCGGATGTCCGCCTCGGTGACGTCCAGCAGGCTCGCGCTCGGCGGGATGGCGCCCGCGTTGTTGACGAGCACGGTGACATCCGCCGCGTCGGCGACGGCTGCGTCGATCGACGCGCGGTCGGTGACGTCGAGGGTCAGGGGGACGATGCGCTCATCGTCCCAGGCGCGGGGGGAACGGGCGGTGGCGTAGACCTTGGCGGCGCCGCGTTCCAGGGCGTCGTGGACGAAGTGGGTGCCGATACCGCCATTGGCGCCGGTGACGAGGACGACTGATCCGTCGAGAGAGGGCATTGCTCTTCCTTCTTTCCAAGGGGATGTGAAGGGCGTGGCTGTGCGCGGATGGAGCAATGACTCCTCGCCCGGCCGTGGAAGAATGAGCGGAGCCACATTGGAGCCCACGCGGTAATGACTACCATCATAACTGAGTACAGTCAGAAATGATTCCTGGAGGACACCGCCATGTCTGTCGCCCCCCAGTCGGTCGGACGGCGCGAGCGGAACAAGCAGGAAAAGCTCGACCGCATTGTCGCTGCCGCCAGTGAGCTGTTCGCCGAACACGGCGTCGATGAGGTCACGACCCAGCAGATCGCGGACAAGGCCGACATCGGCACCGGGACCTTGTTCCTTTATGCCAAGACCAAGGGCGAACTCCTCCTGCTTGTGCAGAACGCCAAGTACGCCGAAGCGCTCGAGCAGGGCCGGGCGGACGCCGAGACCGTCCCAGGCGTGCTGGACGCGGTGCTGGCGATCGTCCGACCGATCGTGGAGTGCAACCGCACCCAGATCGACAACGGACGCACCTACCTGCGAGAGATGGCCTTCGGTGACCCCGAGGAGCCCCGGCACAGCGAAGCACTCGCCATCGTCGCGCAGACCGAGGAGGCCATCGCCGCCGTGCTGCGCCGAGACGAGCGGGTCGCAGAGGGCGACGCCGCGACACTGGCACACATCGTGTCCGCCGTGATGTTCCTCAGCATGGCGGCGAGCGTGAACATCGCTTTGAGCGTCGAGGGGATCGTGCAGGACATCCGGGGGCAGGTCGACGTCCTGCTGCCTCGCTGACGCGCGGCCCGGCTTCCAGGCCCAGGCGATCATCAGGGTGGAAAGTATTCTTCGAAGAGGTGCGGACGACGTGCGCCCCTACGGCGGCTTCTCTGGGGCTTACAGGTCCCGAGGAAGAGGATGTGGTGATGCCATGCGCTCGCTACAAAGGCGCTGTGGTTGAGTACTGGGTCTCTCTCGATTACTCAGAGGGAACCATGGGATGCAGCGCCGTCATCAATACGGAGGCGTACCTGCTGACGGTGGACCTCGAGCCGCTTGCCATCACCGCCGGCGTCGTGGACAAGCGCGGCGGCATCTCCTTCAGTGCCCGCAACCTGAAGCAGCTTCGCAAAGCCCTCCTGGGGCATGCCGACTACATCCAGCGTGTGCACCCGTTCCGCTACGACACCGCTGCCGCGGCCGAGGACCTGAGGCGGCGAGCCGGTGCCCGACAGTGGACCTAGCGTGAGTAGTTGTTGTCTTTCCGATCTTGAGAGATGCGCGTCGAACGGGAGTCCCGATTAGGTGGTCCTGGGTGCTTGGGGGCGCGTTCGCATCCCGCGGATCCGGGGTGACCCCCGTGCCGACGGTGTTGCCGCCGTCCGGAGCCAGTACCGTGTTGACCCGCCTGCGGGCGATCGCCCACTCCTGCCATTCCAGCTCGGCCGCGGCCAGCTCGGCCTGGATACGGCAGCCTCCTCACGCAGCCCGTCGACTCGACGGCGAGCGGCGAACTCGTACTGTTTCCAGTAGCCCGACCCCGACGGCATTCGAGGCCTCCCGGCGAGCGACAACGCGACACGCCACAGCTCCCACGGAATCACCGACCCTAGGCTTGACCAGATGAAACGCCGTCCTCAAGTTCGGCAAGCCAACAGCCACCCACCCTTACCGCTTCGGGGGCGGCGGCGCCGTGCTGCTTCTGACCACCAGGCGGGTGGGAACGATGTCCGTGCCGGATCGGGGGACGTCGTGTTCGTGGATCTGCCGCAAGACCTCCTGGGCACTTTTCCGGCCCACCTCGGCGAAGTCCTGGTGGACGGTGGTCAGGGGCGGGGCGAAGTGGGCGGCATCGGGGAGGTCGTCGAAGCCGACCACGCTGATGTCGCCGGGGACGGCCTTGCCTCGTTCTTGGAAGGCGTGCAGGAGACCGAGTGCCATCTGGTCGTTGGCGGCGAACACCGCGGTGCAGTCCGGCTCTTGTGCGAGTTCGAGGCCGGCCGCGTAGCCCGATGCGGCGGTCCAGTCGCCGTGCAGGGGCGGTGGCACAGACCGTCCGGCTTCCTCGAGCACGGTCCGCCATGTCTGGGCTCGGCGCTGGCTTGCGTACGACGTCTCCGGACCGGTCACGTGCCAGACGGTCTCATGTCCGAGTTCCAGCAGGTGGCTGATGGCCTCTCGGGTGCCGCCGGCCTGGTCGGTATCGACCACGCGATAGCGGTCTCCGGCGTCGGAGTCCACCACGACCACGCGCACGCCGGGCGGCAGCTTCACGGTTCCCGCGTCAAGCAGGTAGACCTCGATGAAGACGATGACTGCGTCGACGGCCAGTTCGCCCATCCGGGTGAAGGCGCCCAGCACACTGTCCTGGGTCGGAATATCGACGGGGATCACCGTGATCGCGTATCCCTCGGCCGCAGCCTGGGCCGCGATCGCTTGCACGGTGTCGCTGTGGCCGGTGGCGGAGAGGCTGTGGAGGATCACGCCGATGGTCTTGAACTGCCCGTACCTGAGGGCGCGCGCGGCACTGTTGGGCCGGTAGCCCAGTTCCCGCATCGCAGCCTGCACCCGCTCCCGGGTCGAACCGATCACGCTGGGATGGCCGTTGGCCACCCTGGACACGGTCTGACGTGAAACGCCGGCAAGCGCGGCGACGTCGGCCCTCGTGACGTGCTGCCTGTGGCGCCCGCCCGGTACGGCCGAGCCGCCTCGCTGCGCACCGATCGCAGGACCAGGATCCTGCTCTCCGCGCTCACTCAGGTCCATCGAGCCTTCGCTCCTGTCTGTCCACTCGTCGCCGTCCGCTGAAGGCGCGGGCGGAAGTTTTAACGTGCGAGAAACCTTGACCTCCCACTGTGACGGGTGCCACGCTACCGCATCATGTTCACGTGACCAACCGCCTGCGGGCTGAATGGTCACGTGAACAGGGTTCGGGCCGGCACGCTGAGCCGGACTCGATGTTCACGTGACCACGCAGTGTGGTCAGCGTTCGCGCAGCAAGGAGTGAAGCGGTGGTCGCAGCACCACAGGCAAGGGTTCTAGGTGCCAGGAGGCCATCGGCCTCGAGACGGCGGTCATGGGTCGGCTGGCGGTTCGTCGGGCCGTTCGTGGCGGTGTTTGCGCTGGTCTTCCTCGCACCGATCGGCTACTCGATCTACCTGAGCCTGTTCCGTACCCGGCTGATCGGCGGAACGGCCTTCGTCGGTGCCGACAACTACACCGAGGTGCTGGGCGACGCGCAGTTCTGGTCAGCCTTCGGGCGGGTGGCGGTCTTCCTGGCCGTGCAGGTCCCGATCATGTTGCTCCTCGCGCTTCTACTGGCCCTGGCGATCGACAGCGGCCGCCTGTACGGGGCGGGCTTCTTCCGGATCTCGGTGTTCCTGCCTTACGCGGTGCCGGCCGTCGTCGCAACGCTGATGTGGGGCTTCATGTACGGAACCCGGTTCGGCCTGGTCGGCAACATCAATGAGGCGTTCGGGATCTCGCTTCCCGACCCGCTGTCGCCCGGTCTGGTCCTCGCGTCGATCGGCAACATCGTGACCTGGCAGTTCGTCGGCTACAACATGCTGATCCTCTACTCGGCGCTGAGGGTGGTCGATCCGACGCTGTACGAGGCCGCGGAGATGGACGGGGCCGGGCAGCTACGGATCATCCGGGCGATCAAGCTCCCGGCGCTGCGCGGGGCTCTGTCGATCGCGACGATCTTCTCGATCATCGGCAGTTTCCAGCTGTTCAACGAGCCGAGCGTCCTCAAGAGCCTGGCGCCGAATGCGATCACGTCCTACTTCACGCCAAACCTCTACGCCTACTCGCTGTCGTTTGCCGGACAGAAGTTCAACTACTCGGCCACGGTCGCCATCGTCATGGGTGTGATCACGATGATCATCGCCTACGCCGTCCAGCTGCGCGGCATGCGAAAGGAATCCTGATCATGGCGACCACGACTCCCCGCGTCGGGCACAAGCCGCGCACCGCACAGCACGCGGGTGCCTCTTCGGGCCCGCTGGTGGTCCGCCCCGCGCGGCGCGCCTCCCGCCGGAAGAGGCGCAGCGCCACGCTGACCGCCCTGACGGTGATCATGCTGGTGTACACGCTGCTGCCGCTGGCCTGGCTGGCGATCAACGCGACCAAAACGCAGAAGGGGCTGTTCGACTCCTTCGGCCTGTGGCTGGATGGCGACTTCGCCCTGTTCGGCAACATCGCCGACACCTTCAGCTACAACGACGGGATCTTCACCCGCTGGCTGCTCAACACCGTGCTGTATGTGGTGGTCGGGGCGGGCGGCGCTACCTTCCTCGCGACGCTCGCCGGGTACGGGCTGGCCAAGTTCGACTTCCCCGGCAAGAAGGCCGTCTTCGCGACCGTCATCGGAGCGGTCGCGGTGCCCGGTACCGCACTGGCGGTTCCCACCTTCCTGATGTTCTCCGAGATGGGGCTTACCAACACCCCGTGGGCGATCATCATCCCGTCGCTGGTCTCGCCGTTCGGCCTCTACCTGATGTGGACCTTCGCCACCGACGCCGTCCCGAAAGAGATCCTGGAGTCGGCGCGCGTCGATGGCGCCGGCGAGTTCCGCACGTTCTTCCAGATCAGCATGCCGATGCTGGCGCCGGGAATCGTCACCGTTCTCCTCTTCAACGTGGTCGCGACCTGGAACAACTACTTCCTGCCGCTGATCATGCTGAAGGATCCCGACTGGTACCCGCTGACCCTCGGCCTGAACAGCTGGAACGCCCAGGCTTCCACCGTGGGCGGCGAAGCGGTCTTCAATCTCGTGATCACTGGATCACTGCTCACCATCGTCCCGCTGATCGCGGCGTTCCTGCTGCTCCAGCGGTACTGGCAGTCCGGCCTGTCCGCCGGAAGCGTCAAGGGCTGATCTGCGCCCGCCGACTGCCACCCCTCCCAGGTACACCGCACGAAAGGGAACACCCCATGACGAGAACCCGTCGTCACGTCCTGCTGCTGGGCGCCGCGGCCCTGTCGGTGGCACTCACCGCCACCGCCTGCAGCTCCTCCGGCACCGAGGACTCGGGCAGCGCCAAGCCGGCGTCCAACGCCGACATCCAGGCCGCCCTGAACACCGGCGGCGAGATCACGGTCTGGGCCTGGGACCCGACGCTGAAGAAGGTCGTCAGCGACTTCGAGGCCAAGTACCCCAAGGTCAAGGTCAAGCTGGTCAACGCCGGCACCAACAACGACCAGTACACCGCGCTGCAGAACGCGGTCAAGGCCGGATCGGGTGTCCCCGACGTCGCCATGATCGAGTACTACGCCCTGTCGCAGTTCTCGCTCGCCAAGTCCCTCACCGACCTCAGCGCCCTCGGTGCGGACAAGCTCAAGGGCACCTTCTCCGCCGGCCCGTGGAGCGCCGTCCACGCCGGCACCGAGGATATCTACGCCCTGCCGATGGACTCCGGCCCGATGGCCCTGTTCTACAACAAGGAGGTCTTCGACAAGCACAAGATCAAGGTGCCGGCCACCTGGGAGGAGTACATCGCCGCGGCCAAGAAGCTGCACAAGGCGGACCCCAAGGCGGACCTCACCGCCGACACCGGCGACGCAGGCTTCACCACCAGCATGGTCTGGCAGGCCGGCGGCAAGCCGTACACCGTCGACGGCACCGACGTCGGCGTGAACTTCGACGACGCCGGGACCAAGAAGTTCACCACCGCCTGGCAGCAGCTCATCAGCGACAAGCTGCTCGCGCCGGTCTCCCCCTGGAGCGATGCGTGGTACAAGGGCCTCGGCGACGGCACGATCGCCTCCCTCGTCACCGGCGCGTGGATGCCCGCGCCCCTCGCATCGGGCGTCAAGGCCGGCGCCGGCAAGTGGCGTGTGGCGCCCATGCCGCAGTGGAAGAGCGGGCAGGAGGCCACCGCCGAGAACGGCGGCAGCTCGCTGGCCGTCATGCAGGCCAGCACCAAGAAGGAGCTCGCCTACGCCTTCCTCAAGTACGCCACCGTCGACGAGGGCGCGCAGACCCGCGTCGACGCCGGGACGTTCCCCTCCACCACCAAGCAGCTGAAGTCCCCGGACTTCCTCAATAAGAAGGACCCGTACTTCGGCGGCCAGAAGATCAACGAGGTGCTCGCCGAGTCGGCCAACGACGTCCTCATCGGATGGTCGTACCTGCCCTTCCAGGTCTACGCCAACAGCATCTTCAACGACAACGTCGGCAAGGCCTACGTCAGCGACACCACCCTGCAGGACGGCCTCAAAGCCTGGCAGGACGCCTCCCGCAAGTACGGCCAGGAACAAGGCTTCACCGTCAAGTAACACGCCCCCGGCCCGTGTCCCGCCCGCCTGTTGGCGGGACAGCAGGACCGGCCAACGGCACTTCTTCACACCTCCACCCTGAGGGCACGAGGTCGCACGACCGGCCGCCAACGGCCGCCGCTGACGACGACCTCAGCGACCCGCCTCCACCATCGCCCCGCCGGCCACCTGACAGGCCGGCGGGGTCCCACCCCGGGCTCACCGAGCCACACGCGGTCTCCCTCCCCCATGCCCTGAGCCGCCCGTACCCGAAGGAGCAACCCGGATGCACGGACGCTCGCCCAGCATCCTGCCCAGGCCACCGCCCGCGCGGATTCGGGCACCAGTGGTCGCGATCACCGCAGCCGGCCGCGCAGCCGCCCACAGCATCCCGCGCCCGCCGCCCCGAGCAAGGACACTCAGCGGGCGGTGACAACGCCGTAGCGGGCCTCACCCGCAGTGGCCCCTTCTCCACATCAAAGGCCGTGCCCGCCAGCCCAAAGCGAGCACGTCAACTCAGCCGACCCCACGTTCCCCGGCCGCCCGGCGCCCATCACCACCCTTGCGCCGCGCCCCCTCCAGGGACACACCGGGCGCCACCACCGCATCACAACCGCCCACTGCGGCAGATCGCTTCGTGGCGCCCAAGGCGGCAACGACCGCCTGCACAGAGCCGCATGCAGAAAAGGAACACGACATGCCCAACTCCCAACGCACCCGGCCAGGTCCTCACTCCGCCGTACTGCCCCCCGCCCGTACCCGCTTCCTCCGCCGCGCGCTGGCCTGCCTCGCGGCCGCACTGATCGCCGCGCCGATCACCATGCTGTCCACCGCGTCGCCGGCGGCTGCGGAAACCAACCCGACGGACGCCAGCAAGTTCAAGGGCGTGAACTGGGCCCGCGTGGGAGACAACTATGTCCACGGCGACGTCGTCCCCGAGGGGTTGGACAGCTCCGACAGCTACGACACCGTCAAAGCCAAGGCCAACGCCATCCTCGGCGGATTCCAGAGCACGCTCGGCGCCAACACCGTCCGGCTGCCGATCAACACCCACTCCGTCCCCGGCACGACGTGGGGCGACAAGTACACCGGCGCCATCGACGCCGCAACCGCCAAGGGCTTCAAGGTCATCCTCTCCTACTGGGAGGACGATGCGGCCCAGAGCGGCAGGATCACCAATATGGCCGCCTTCAACTCGATGTGGGACGCGGTCATCGGCAAGTACGGCTCCAACAGCCTGGTCTACTTCGAGCCGATGAACGAGCCCCACGGCTACAGCGCCACCGACTGGGCGAACCTCGCCGCCAAGTGGATCACCGACCGCCCCTCGGTCCCCAAGAACCGGATCATCGTGAGCGGACCCGGCTCGAACGACTACGTCACGACCGTGTGCGCCGACTCCCGCCTCGACGGGACCTACCTCTCGCTCCACCACTACGCCTTCGGTAAGCCGGCGAAGACCTACAGCGAATGGGTCACCGACTTCAAGAGCAAGGTCGGCACCTGCGGCACGCGTACCATCCTGGACGAGTTCGGCGCGCCGATGGACACAGGTCTCAACTACAACGACGCGACGAGCACCGACAACTTCGTGCGGTACCTGCGTGCCGACACCGACACCGCCCGTTCCCTCGGCATGGGCGCGGTCTACTGGCCGGCCCTCGGCGGTAAGCGCATCGACCGGCCCGCCTACGACTGGTACTCCCTGTTCGACCTCAAGGGCAGCGGCTCCAACCTGGCGCTGGGCGTTCGCAACATCAGCGGCATCGACCGCCTGAAGTACGCCTGGGGCAGCGACCCCGGCTCGCACACGAGCATCCTGCGCAACGTCGGCAGCAACGGCTGCCTCGACGCCGATCTCAACCACAACAACGGCCAAGTCCAGGTCTGGGCCCAGTGCTGGGGCGGCGACAACCAGCAGTGGACCCTGACGCCCTCCGGGCAGATCACTGTCTACAGCCAGGGCACGAAGTGCCTGGACGCCTACGGAGCAGGCACCAACGACGCCACCAAGGTCGGCACCTACGACTGCAACGGCCAGGACAACCAGAAGTGGATGTTCTACTCCGACGGCACGATCCGCGGAGTGCAGTCCGGTCTGTGCCTGGACAGGGCCCTGGACACCTCCAAGGCCCAGCTCTGGTCCTGCTGGGGCGGCAACAACCAGAAGTGGCAGACCATCTGAGAGGCAGCCCCCCGCCTGACACCCACAGGCCGGTCGCGGACGTCAAGAGCCGCGACCGGCCTCATCCCCGGGGCCCCCCGGGCCGGAGCAGCCGACCGGTCCATCCACGGTCCCATCGGCACTCCGAACGTCTCCCTACCACGAAGCGAGGAAAGCTGTGCCCCTTGACGACCTGACCGCATTCCACCCCGGCTTTGCCTGGGGAGCGGCCACCTCCGCCTACCAGATCGAAGGCGCGGTCGCCGAGGACGGCCGAGCACCATCCATCTGGGACACCTTCTGCAAGCAGCCCGGCACCATCGCCGGCGGGGACACCGGCGACATCGCCTGCGACCACTACCGCCGGTGGCCCGACGACGTGGCGTTGATGAAGGCCCTCGGCCTCAACGCCTACCGATTCTCCATCGCCTGGCCCCGCGTCATGCCGGACGGGGACGGCCGCGTGAACCCGGCAGGGCTGGCCTTCTACGACCAACTGGTCGACGCACTGCTGGAAGCGGGCCTTGCTCCTCATGCCACCCTCTACCACTGGGACCTGCCGCAGGCCCTCGAGGACCGCGGCGGCTGGCCCGCCCGCGACACCGCCCTGCAATTCGCCGACTACGCCACCGTTGTCGCCGACAGGCTCGGTGACCGGGTCACCAACTGGGCGACGCTGAACGAGCCGTACTGCTCCGCATGGCTCGGCCACCTCCAGGGGGTCATGGCGCCGGGCCGCACCGACCTGACCGCCGCCGTGCGCGCCTCACACCACCTGCTGCTCGCCCACGGGCTCGGCGTCGAGGCCCTCCGGTCCACCGCCTCACAAGCGCGGGTCGGCATCGTCAACATCCTCACGCAGTCCGAGCCCGTAAGCGACCGGCCCGAGGACATCGCCGCCGCCCGACGCGACGACGGGCACAACAACCGCTGGTGGCTCGATCCCATCCACGGCCGCGGTTACCCGGCCGACATGGTCGAGGTGTACGGGACCGAACCACCCGCCGAACCCGGTGACCTGGAGACGATCGCCGCGCCGCTGGACTGGCTCGGCGTCAACTACTACAAGCGGTCAGTCACCGTCGACGATCCGCAGGGGCCCGCACCGTTCGCCCGTCCCGTCACACCGCCGGGCACACCCCGTACCGGAATGGACTGGGAGGTCCACCCGGACCGGCTGGAACACCTGCTCGTCCGGATCAGCGAGGACTACGCACCGCGATCGATCTTCGTCACCGAGAACGGCTCCGCCTACCCCGACCGTGCAGCGCCCGACGGCAGCGTCCACGACGTCGAGCGCATCGCCTTCCTGGAGTCCCACCTGGCAGCTTGCACGCGGGCTGCCCGCCGCGGCGTCCCGCTCGACGGCTACTTCGCCTGGTCCTTGTTGGACAACTTCGAATGGGCCTACGGCTACTCCCAGCGGTTCGGCATCGTCCACGTCGACTACGAGACCCAGACACGCACCATCAAGGACAGCGGCCACCGCTACGCCGAGATCATCCGCGCCCACGGGCGCACCACACAACACGCAGCTTCCGTCGCGATTCCCACCCCCGAGAAGGGAACCTCTGTTCGGAGGAGCGGTGCAGTAACTGAAGACCCTCGTCACCAGAGGACTGTCTGACGCTCACATGTCCCGGGCCGACAGGACGCGGCGAAGCGGTGCATGGATGCCGCCGAGGCCGAGGCTCTTGGTAGCTGTTGTTTTTCGATCTTGAGAGAAGCCCGTCGGGCGGGAGTCCCGATTGGGTGGTCGCGGGATGCTTGGCGCATACGGGTGGGGCCTCCTGAACAACTCGTTGGTATCGAATCACCGAGCAGGAGGCCCCGGTGCCGCAGTGTTCCGTGTTGATGTCCGTGCAGTCCAGATCGGTCGCCCTGGAGTGTGACTGCCTGGCTCACCGGTTTTCGGAAACGCCGCCGACAACGGGTCCCGGCAGCCGCGTTATCCGACGGACTTGACGGACCGGGAGTGGACGGCTGTCCGGCCGTTGCTGCCGGTGCCGGGCTGGCTGCGCGGTCGCGGCGGCCGGCCGGAGGCGTACTGCCACCGGGCCGTACTTGATGCGATCCGCTACCTGGTGGACAACGGCATCAAGTGGCGGGCGATGCCTGCTGACTTCCCGCCGTGGGACCGGGTGTACGCATTCTTCCGCCGCTGGCGCGACCACGGTCTGGTCAGGGAGTTCCACGACCGGCAGCGCGCCAGGGCCCGCCTGATGGTGGGCCGCGACGCGGAGCCAAGCGCAGGCGTGATCGATTCGCAGTCGGTCAAGGCGGACGCGGTGGTCGGGGCGGACAGTCGGGGCTTCGACGGCGGCAAGCTGGTCAACGGCCGCAAACGGCACGTCGTGGTCGACACGCTCGGTCTGCTGCTGGGGGTGATGGTCCCCGCCGCGGACACCGGCGACCGCACCGCCGCCCGCGTGCTGCTGAAACAGGTAGGCGATGCCCACCACCGCCTCGCCCTCGTCTGGGCCGACGGCGGCTACACCGGCAGCCTCGTCGAGCACTGCCTGGCCGCGTTCGCGCTGGTCCTGGCGATCGTCAAGCGCAGCGACGACATGCGCGGCTTCGTGGTGCTGCCCAAACGGTGGATCGTCGAGCGCTTCTTCGCACACCTGATGCGCACCCGACGCCTGGCACGCGACTTCGAACGCCGCACCACCGGTGCCGAAGCAATGATCTACTGGTCGAGGACCCTGCTCATGACCCGCCGCCTGGCCCGGACACGCCCGCAGCCGGCATGAACCGGCCCGGTGCGGGCTCGGCCAGCCAGCCGCGGGCCTCCATGCGTCCCGTGAACGGCACCCTGGGTTGGTGGAGATGACACAGAGGCTTTCTCGACGACTGTTGCTTCAGTGGCGCCCGTGTTGGTGTTCGCGGGACTGGTGGAGGCGGCGACGTATCGCCGACGGGAACACGAGCAACTCGACCGGATACTGGAGGACTTGCGCGAATCGCGTGATCGGGGTCAACCCGCACCAGATATTAACCAGACTGAGCAGCGGATGAGATTGGCAGCCCGCCCTGCCAAGTGGGTGTTCCTGGGGTGGACGCTCTTTGCTCTTGCCCAGATCACCGCGGAATGGGTGTCGTTGCTGTGGCTTGCCACGCCAGACGCTGGACAGCACACGGCAAACGCCTACTTCTGCTGGTTCGCCTTGGTCGGGGGAATGGTATGGCTTGCGTACTTCCCGGTTGTGCAATCTGGCGTTGCTGAGGGCAAGGCCATGCTGGAGGCGCGGAAATTGGTGACTCAGTGGCGGGGAGAGTCTGGGCCCGATGAGGGCGGCTCACCATCTCCGTGGGGCTCGCTGCGTCCGCTGCGGCGCCGTCCGGTTCCCCCTGGCTGAGTTGCAAGGGCGATGTGCGGCGCGGGCGTTGGTCTTGTCGAGGAGGCTGCCCCCGCGGGAAAGGGGCACCTGGTGGCCGAGGGTGAAGGAGAGCGGGTGGCGGGCGTCGAGCTCGTGCCCGATGTTGTGGCCACACCACCAGCAGGGCAGGCGCTGTGCGCGGAGCCACGCGCAGTACCTGCGGTAGGGGCGCCCGTTGCAGGGGTTGCCAACCACGGCACCTCCTGCGGAAGTCACTGTTCGGCAACGTGGGTCGCAGGACAGGCGGCGCCTGGGCAGTCTGTCTGGGTGCAGATGACAGAAGCTTTTGCGACGACTGTTGCCTCTGTGTCATCGGCGATTCTCATCGCCGCCACGTTGGAGGCAGCCGCCGTGAGCAGGGCGATCCAGGACTGGACACGCGCAGCGTTCGACAGCTTCAGGAGCATGAAGGTGGAGCTGGCGAGCATGACGCTGTCAGAGCGCCGGGCAGCCTTGCAGGCGTTCAAGGTACAGAGATTGCCGAAGTATGGCGTGGGGGCCGCGAAATCGCTCTTGTTCCTGGCGACTGGCCTCGTGTGGGGTTTGATCATGGTCGCGCAGGCGGCGGCAATCGTCCTCTGCCTGGTCTGGTTGGCGGACCCCAAGGAGCCGAAGGAGGTTGAGGCCGCCGAGGCTCTGGCCGTCGTTGTGGCTGCCGGCGCGCTCGCCGTTGCTGTGGTGCCTATCTGCCGGGTGTTGTATTCGCCCCTTGGTCCTCTGGCAGAAGGGTGGCTGGAGTTGAAACTCCAGGAAGTGGCTCTTCAGGGCTCTGAAGAGAGTGCGGGTGAGAGCCAGGCCGATGGATTGGAGCCGCGTCAACCTCTGGGCCCGCGCGGCCGCGACGAAGCCTCAGCCGGGGACAACGAGGATGAGGCGTCGTCGTCAGCGAGTGGCGCCGCTTGAGGGCACAGTTCACGAGGCGGCTCGCTCGTGGGACGGGCGTCGGCGCAGGTCCGTGTGGGTGAGGGAGGGAGGTACGCAGGAGACGTCCAGAGGGCTGATGTCGGTGCCGGGCGGGACGATTGCGTCGATCTTGTCGAGGATGTCGTCGCCGAGCGTAAGGGTGGCGCCGACGAGCAAGCGTCCAGATGGTCCATGGTGCGCGGGCCGATGATGGCTGCGGTGACGTCTGGGTGGCTGGTGGCGAAGGCCATGGCCACGTGCGTGAGGGAGTCGCCGGTTTCTTCGGCGAGGGTGAGCATCTGCTCCACCGCGTCAAGCTTGCGTTCGTCGGTGAGGTGCCGGGAGACCCACTGCATGCGGGCGTTGTCGGGCCGCGGGGCGTTCTTGCGGTAGCGGCCGGCGAGCAGACCCATGGCCAACGGACCCCACACCAGAGCGCCCAGGCCGTAGCGGCGGCAGGTGGGCAGGACCTCCCGCTCGATGCCGCGGTTGAGGATGGAGTAGGTGGGCTGCTCGGTTCGCAGGCGGTGCAGTCCACGCTGCTGGACACCCACTGGGCCTCGACGATTTCCGAGGCCGGCAGGTTGGAGGAGCCGATCGCGCGAACCTTCCCGGCACGCACGAGGTCGGTGAGCGCGGAGAGGGTCTCCTCGATGTCGTTGTGCGGGTCGAGGTGGTGGATCTGGTAGAGGTCGATGTAGTCGGTTTGCAGCCGCTTCAGTGAGCCCTCGACCGCCTGGACGACCCAGCGCCGGGAGCTGCCCCTGCGGTTGGGGTCCTCGCCCATCGGTCCGTTGAACTAGGTTGCCAGCACGGCCTCGTCGCGGCACCCTTTGAGGGCCTTTCCGACGATCTCCTCGGTCTCGCTGTCGCCGTACACATCAGCGGTGTCGACAAAATTGATGCCCGCATCCAGCGCCCGGTGGACCATGCGCACGCAGTCGTCGTGATCAGGATTGCCCACTTTGCCGAACATCATGGTGCCCAGGCAGTAGGCACTCACTTCGATGCCGGTCCGTCCCAGCTTCCGCACCCTCACGGTGCCCCGTTTCCTTCCGCTGCCGTACGGGTTCGGTGCCTGCGCCGTCCGGGCCGCCCGTGCGGCTGCGGCGGCCCGGACGGCGCAGGCAGGTCAGGTCGGTCGGCTGGTTCAGCCGTTGTACGGAGCGGTGACGTCCAGGACCCAGGTGACACCGAAGCGGTCGGTGAGCATGCCGTACAGCGGTGCCCACCGCGCGGGCTCCAGCGGACGCACGATGGTCGAGCCCTCGGCGAGCTTGCCCCACAGGGCGCTGATCTCCTCGGTGTCGTCGCCACGCACGGAGACGAAGAACGGGTTCTCGCCCTGGTTCCAGGGCAGTTGCGAGGGCACGTCGTAGGCCATCACATGGAAGCCGTTGTCGCCGGCTACCTCGCCCCACATCACCCAGTCCGCCTCGCTCTCATCCTTCACGGCGCCCGCGTCCTTGTAGGTGACCGCGACGGTACGTCCGCCGAACACGGACTGGTAGAAGTCCAGCGCCTCACGTGCGGTGCCCCGGAAGTTCAGGTGAGTGGTGGTCGTGACGGACATGACCTGCTCCTTGCTCGATGTGATGAATACACACCGCCGACCGTCCCAGCTCCAGCGGCGGCTGCCGTGACCAGGAGCGATGCCTCCCGAACGGCTCGTACGCCACGATGGCAGAGGTAGAGGACAGGTTGTGTCCGGTACTCCGGGGAGTATGGGTGCCATGCATAAAACATCTGCCCGGCTGCTCGCGCTGCTTTCGCTCCTTCAAACGCCCCGTGACTGGTCCGGCGATGATCTCGCCGAACGTCTCGGCATCACGTCGCGCACGGTGCGCCGTGACATCGACCGGCTGCGCGAACTCGACTACCCGATCAAGACCGTCAAAGGACCGGCCGGCGGCTACCGCCTGGAGGCCGGCACTCACCTGCCGCCCATGCTGTTCGACGACGACCAGGCCGTCGCACTGGCCGTCGCGCTGCAGACCGCGGCCGCCGGCACCACCGTCGCCGACGACGCCACCCGCGCGCTGGCCACCCTCCGCCAGGTCATGCCACCCCGCCTGCGCCACCGCATCGACCTGTTGCACATCACCGCCGTCGGGCCGCCCGCGGCGGCCGGCGACACCCCCCAGGTCGACGCTCAGGTCCTGATGGACCTGAGCCGCGCCATCCACGCCCGCGAGGAACTGCGTTTCGACTACGCCCCGGGTCCAAGCACCTCGGCCGATGACGTCCGCCGCGTACAACCCCACCACCTGGTCACCTGGCGTCATCGCTGGTACCTGGTGGCCTGGGACCTCCACCGCGAGGACTGGCGTACCTTCCGCGTCGACCGCATCCGGCCCCGCACACCCACCGGCCCCCGCTTCACCCCTCGTGACCTCCCCGGCGGCGCCGTCTCCACCTTCATCAGCAGCCGATTCCGCGGCAACGACGGCACCTCCACCGACTGGCCATGCCAAGGCGAGGTCATCCTCCGCCTCCCGGCCGCCGATGTCGCACCCTTCGCCCAGGACGGAATCGTCGAGGAACTCGGCCCCAGCCACTGCCGGCTCATCCTCGGCTCCTGGTCATGGACCGGACTCGCCGCCGCCATTGGCCGCTTCGACACCGATATCGAAGTCATCGGCCCACCCCAACTGGCAACCGCATTCGGGGACCTCGCCGCCCGCTACGCCCACGCCGCCCGCACCACACGACCAGAGACCGGCCCGGCGCGGTGAGAACAGAACTCACCACGCCGCTCAAGCCCTCCGAACCTCCGGGGCCGACCCAACGCTCAGTTACGCGCGATCCGAGTGCAGGGAAGGGGTTCGCATGAACAAACCTTTGCTCGAGCAAATCAAATAGGGTCGGATGAAGGTCACCAAGAAGCTGACCGACTCTCAGAACCCGTTCGCGCTCAAAGGTGGCAGGAGAGAGCTCTGCGACTTGCGTTGCGAGAATCTGGGTCCAAGACGGTCCCTCAAGAACCTTCCGCTGGACCTGAGTCCGAAGGCGATCTCGTCGAGCGCCATCCGTGCCCGAAGTACAAGGCCGCCCCCGGCTCGCCGTGCCGCTCGCGCAGCGGGGCAGTCACGAGCACCTACCACCGGCCGCTTCACCAAGGTGCCGAAGCCGGCGAAGGAGCTGCGGGTGCCGACCCCGGCCAATCGAGGGACGGGGCAGCCCTGACGACCCGGCAAGTCGGTGCCCGCGGCCGTCGATCCAGCCTGCCGAGCGCCAACATCCGTATCGGCTATGCCCGTTGCTCGCACCACAGCCAGGAGCTCGACTCGCAGTGGACGCGCTCGCCAAGCACGGCATCGGCAGAGACAAGATCTTCAGCGAGAAGAACAGCACCCGGGTCAAGATCCGCCCGAAGTTCGAGGAGGCACTGAAGACCGCCCGGGAGATCAAGGCGTACGCCCCGCACTGCCGGGTCATCTTCACCGTGTTCGAGATGAAGAGGGTGAGGTGTGACGCGGCAGAGACCGCCCTCGCGGACCATCTGACCGAGCACGGCCTGGTGCTGGAGATGCTCGCCGGACCGTTGCCCGGCATCTACGACCCCACCGGTCCCGGCAAGTTGCTGTTCGGGTTCTTCGCCGCGATGGCGGAGACGGAGCGGGAGAACATCCGGGTCTGGTCCAGGGCCGGCGTCTGGGGCCGGCTGCATGAAGCGGTCCTGCACCAACTCGACGACGCGGGCCTCATCGACGTCTCCCGCGTCGTCCTCGACTCCGCGCACGTGCGCGCCAAAAAGGGGGCGAACACACAGGTCCGAGTCCCGTGGACCGGGGCAAGCCGGGTTCCAAGATGCACGTCCTGTCGGACGCGAACGGACTGCCCCTGGTCGTCGGCGTCTCCGCCGCCCACGTCCACGACAGCGAAGGGCTGAAGCCCATGGTGGCCGGTCACCAAACGAGACACGACCCTCACCGGGGCCGCTACTTCAAGCCCCAACGCCTGCATGCCGACAAGGCGTACGACATTCCCTACCTGCGGAAATGGTTACGCGGCAAGCGCATCGGAGTGCGCATCGCCCGCAAAGGCGTCGAGTCCAGCGAACGTTTGGGCCGCCGTCGGTGGGTGATCGAGCGGACCATCTCCTGGCTGTCCGGCTACCGCAGACTCAGCCCTCGCTATGAACGCAATCCACGCAACTACCTGGCCTTTCTCGGCCTCGCCGCACCCATCTGCTGCTACAAGCGGTACGTCCGCCTCACCACGTAGGACACGGTCTAAGAGCGGCGCCTGAAGACGAGTTTGCCCAGTAGAGTCCGGGGTCAGGTAAGTCGCCGTCCCATCTTCGCTTCGACTGACGGTTGCCCCCCTTGGTATCCCACCACTCTTCCAGGTGGGCGTGGACGAGGTGCACGCGCTGCCCCAGTCGGTCGGAAGGGGGGGCGGGCGAGGTGAGCACATCCACCCAGGACTTGTCGCCCCACGGGAGGGCGACCACCCAACATTCATCCGGATGGCCTTGGCGGCCTACAGTCAGCCAGTACGTCAACATCGCGCTGCCGTCCGGATGGTGCTCGACCGTCATTTTGGTGACGTCGAAACGGAGTCCGTCAGCCGTGACGTACGAGCGGCTCAAAGCCTGCTCAGCTGGTGTCTGTTCTTCCACAGGGGCAACCACCCTTTCACCTCGGCCCATACCCCAACACCGCGTTTTAGCAACGAGCATCCCCCGCGGCGGCCCGCTGATCGACCTTGCAGGTCGTCAGGAGGTTGCTGGTCCCGCGGGTACGTGAGCAGTTGCGACCTCAGGGAGGTTGAACGTCTGTGCGGCGTCTCGGTCGCCTAGGTGCTCGGGGACCGTGATCGCCTCGAACGTTCTGGGGAGGGGCGGCGTCATAGTCGTAACCGTTGAAGAAGGGGACCGCCATGGATCTCGTACACTCCCGGGCCCGTTCCTTGCTCTCCGCTGCCGCGCTGATCGCGGGGATGGTGTGGGTGACCGCCGCCTGTGGCGGCCAGACGTCTCCAGAACCAGCCGAAGGGATTTCACCGAAGGGCACGACCACACAGAGCAACGCCACGTGGAACGAGCCTGCCTCCTACGTCTACACACTCACCTCGAACGAACAGGCCCTGGCGGGGAGCTTCCGGGTGACGGTCCGGGACGGCAAGGTGACCAAAGCGGTGGGCCTCGACGACAGCAGTCGGGAGGTGGTGGAGCGAGGACCTGGTCAGATCCCCAAGATCGGCGACCTGCTGGACAGGCTGGAGAAGGCCCGGCACGAGCAGGCGGACACGGCGGACGTGGAGTACGCCCCCGACGGGCATCCCTTGCGGATCATCCTGGACTGGGACGAGAACTCCATCGATGACGAAGCCAAGTACGTCATCAGCTCCTACGAACCGGCTGGCAGTTAGGTACCTCAACCCGTCGCCCCCGGCGCAGACGGACCGTACGTGGACCCGGACACCGTATGCCTGCCGACGAGCGCGGCCGGTCGAATGCGGAATTCGACCGGCCGAATAGTTCGACCAGACGAACGATCGGGATGAAACGCCTGCGGTAAAGGCGCCCGTACGTCAAAGAATGACTGAAAACCGGCCGGAATAAGCGGAACTCGTAATTCCAAAGAAAAACGTTGCGTCCATCCATTTCGGACACTTAGCATTCCTCAGGCACCACAGGAGGCACACAGGTTCCATGCCACGGCTCTTTCAGCCAGTGAGGAATGAAAGTATGCGCTTGATGCGTCTGGCCCGAAGCCTTGTCATCACGTCCCTGGCGACCGCTTGCACCATCGCGCTTTTCGCCGCACCCGCACACGCCACCTACTGGTCCGGAGGAATGCCCCGCGCTGATTTCTCGATAAGAACCTACTCCTACAACCCCACGTGGCAGGGCCCGCTCGACAACGGAATTGTGAACTGGAACGGAACGCCCACTCCGGCGGCGATCGGCAAGCTGTCCAGCTCCCCCAACACCCTGACGGCGACGTCCTACTCTGACACCTGGTACGGCCTCTTCACCTCGTCTGGCCCGCGCGACAGCAGCCGCACTTTCACGATCAAGCTGAACAGCAGGACGATCTCCAGGGACGCCACCAACTTCAGCAACATGGTAACCCGCGTCTTCTCGCACGAGCTGGGCCACGGACTCAGCATGGCCGACAATCCGTCCACGTCCTCCTCGTCAATCATGAAATACACGGCGTGGAACACTCTGGTGAAACCAACGACGTACGACATCGCCGAAGTAAACCGAATCTACTGACGAGCGGGGGAAAAGTGAAGAAGAATCGGTTCCTCTCCCTGGCCTGCGCCGCAGGAATTCTTTCCTTAATTACGGCGTGTGGATCCGGAGACAGTCAGTCGTCTACGCCCAACCAGGTCGCGTACCATGCCTCGTACCCCGATTTCTCCTCTTCCGAGGAGCTCTACGGAAAAGCAGACCTCGTCGTGCGGGCGGTAGTACAGCCGGGCACGGAAGTCCGAAAGCTTTCGTCCGGCGGAACGGACAGCGACGACCCCCGACTCAACCCCCAGGCCGGCGTGGACAGCGGCGAGCAGCCCGCCGAAGACCCCGTTGTGGTGACGGTCCGCAAGATCAAAATCACCAAGCTCCACAAGGGCGTCGGCAAGGTCGGGGACACCATCGAGGTCAAGGAACTCGGGGGCGACCTGGGCGGCACCGAGTACGTCTCCGACGAGTCCACGCCCCTCGTTCCCGGAAAGCCGTACTTGCTCTTCCTGACCACCTTCCCGGACCAGCCAGCCTCGGTGATCACGCCGGTGCAGGGCCAGTACCCCTTGGACGGCGCGGGAGAGCCGCAGTCCCTCCCCCACAACAAGCTCAAGATGACCACGAAGGATCTGGAGCAGCTCACCAAGGCGGCGAGCCAGTAGCCACCAAGGCGGGCACGCAAGAGCGGCCTGACAGACGGCTGCGAAGGCCAAGCCGCACTGCCTGACAGGCCGGGCGATCGGCGAGATACTCGGAGTGCCGATACCGCCCCGCTCTGGAGAGAGTGCCCACCGTGGTCCTGGCGATGTCGCTGGCATTCCTGTAGGGCTACTCCTTCACCTTGTTCGCGGTCCGCCGGGTTGGCTTGGACCACAAGTCCGCGATCGAGGTGGCCCTCGCCACGCCGGTCAACAAGTGGATGATCGGCTGCGGCAAGGGCCGTTCCCCCTACCACTGACAACCAACCCGACCGGTTCAAGGCCGGGGTACCCCGACACGACAGGGGTGCCCCGACCTCGATGCGTTGTGACGAGTGCCTGTGGCGTGAAGCAGTTACCCGGCGCCGCTCGCCCCCTCGGGGAACTGCTCAACCTGAACAGGCCCGGAGCGCCCGCGAAAGTCGGGTACCTGGCGTCTCGGTCGGTCCGCTTGCGTAGCGCCGGTGGCGCAGTAAGAGGGTGCCCTACGTGGTGAGGCGGACCAGTCGCTTGTAGCAGCACAGGGCTGCAGCGAGACCGAGAAAGGCCAGGTAGTTGCGGGAGTGGCGTTCGTAGCGGGGGCTGAGTCGGCGGTAGCCGGACAGCCAGGAGATCGTCCGCTCGATCACCCACCTGCGGCGGCCCAACCGTTCGCTGGACCCGATGCCTTTGCGGGCGATGCGTACGCCGATGCGCTTGCCTCGTAACCATTTCCGCTGGTGAGGCGCGTCGTATGCCTTGTCCGCATGGAGGCGCTGGGGCTTGAAGTGGCGGCCGCGATGAGGGTCGTGTCTCGTTTGGTGACCCTCGACCATGGGCTTCAGTGCTTCGCTGTCGTGGGTGTTGCCGGCCGAGACGCCGACGACCAGGGGCAGTCCGTTCGCGTCCGACAGGACGTGCATCTTGGAACCCGGCTTGCCCCCTTGAGTTCTAGCGGTCGTCGCAACACCTCTCCCTGAGGGGTGTGATGTTCGAGATCCGCAAGAACCGGACCAAGGCTTTGGGCGGCCGCAAGCGGCTGGTCCACGGGGCTCGGACCTGTGTGTTCGCCCCTTTTTTAGCCCTCACATGGGCGGTGTCGAGGACAACACGGGTGACGTCAATGAGGCCAGCGTCGTCGAGGCGGTGCAGCAGGGCTTCGTGCAGGCGGCCCCAGACGATGGCTCTTGACCAGATCAGGAACCGGCGGTGAGCCGTCGACTTCGATATGCCGAAACAGGACGGCAGTTGGCGCCAGGCGCAGCCGCTGACCAGCACGTAGCCGATGGCCGCGAACAGCGTCTCATCAGGCGTGTCCTGCGTCCCGCCACCCTGTGGCCGCACCTTCGATGGTGGGATCAGCGGCTCGGCGATCTCCCACAGCCCTCCGGAACAATCCAACTCCACGTACCCCGCCCCATAGACAGCCCAACGAGCGATCACCACATAGGACACCGTCTAACTGGCCCTAACAAAGCCTCTGGACGTGCCGGTGGGTGATCAGGCAGACCGCGAGTCCGAGGAAGGCCTCGTGGATGTCGTCGCGTCGTCCCCAGCGGATCCGTAAGCGGCGAAAGCCATGCAGCCAGGAGATCGTCCGCTCAACAACCCAGCGGAAAGTGCCCAGTCCCGTCCCGTGCGGCTGGCCACGCTCGGCGATCGCCGGCCGGATCCCGCGCTGCCGCAAGAGCCGTCGGTACTTGTCGTGATCGTAGCCGCGGTCGGCGAAGAGCACGTCCGGCCGTCTGCGCGGCCGACCGACGACTCCAGCCACTGCCGGGATCTTGTCCAACAGGGGCAGCAGCTGGGTGACATCGTTGCGGTTTCCGCCGGTCAGAGACACCGCGAGCGGGATCCCTGGCCGTCGGTGATGATGTGGTGTTTGCTGCCCGGGCGTGCGCGGTCGACCGGGCTGGGCCCGCTTTTGGGCCCCTGCGTGCGGCCCGGACGTGGGAGGAGTCGATCACCGCCCGCGACCAGTCCAGCTGATTCTTCGAGCGCAGCTTGTTCAGCAGCATCTGGTGCAGCTGGTCCCACACGCCGGCCTCGTTCCAGGCCGCCAGGCGCCGCCAGCAGGTCATGCCCGAACCGAAGCCGAGCTCCTGGGGCAGGTACTCCCACTGGATGCCGGTGTGCAGGACGAACAAGATCCCGCACAAGGCCTGACGGTCGGGCACTCGCGGCCGTCCCTCCACGAGCTTCGGCGCCGGCTCGGGCAGCAACGGCTCGATGAGCGACCACAGTTCGTCCGACACGATCCACGGCCGCGACTGACGCTTCCCCATGACCACATCAACGAGCGATCAAGCCGACAGTCACATGATCAACCCGCTTTTGTTAGAGCCAGTAAGCCCTGGTTAGGGGCGGACGCTGTACTTCCCGTCGGGCCGTTTGTGCAGCCATCCACGATCAGCGAGCTTCGTCAGCTTCCCGCGCAGCGGCTCCAGCCTGCCCCGCACCGAGGTGTCCAGGCCCAGCATCTCGCCGACGGCCCGGGTCGCCACGGGACCCCCAGCCTCGCGCACCGTGGCCAGGATGCGCCGGACTCCGCCGGCAGAGCGGACTCGGCCACCACCGGCGCACGGTCCGGGACCAGCCGCACCGCGCGCCCCGCCACGTGCACGACCGGCGAGGAGGCAGTATCCCCCGCTCAGCGGCGATCCGCTCGCCATCCGCATCACCACCCGCTCAGCCACGGCGAGTTCGTCCCGCTCGGACCGCACCTCCGCCAACTGTTTGACCATCTACTCTTCGAGGCCGTCCAGCTCCGCGCGTCGCGCCGCAAGCCGCTCCAGCACCTCGAGATCCGTTATGTGTCGGAGCGTAGAAACGCAACCCGAACCGACGGGCAGGAATCCGCATAACCATCCCTGCCAGACGATCTACACGCCAGACTGCCGCCCACGACCAGCACCAGCACCAGCACCCCGCAAACCGATCACGCCAGAGCCCTCGACTAGCACGTTCGAAGATGGCGAAGCTTCTTCGAACATGCAGGTAGAAGGGCGGTTAAAGATCGTGAGGACTCTCGGCGGCAGCAGCGACGGAGCGTCACGGAGCCCACGTAAGCCTCCGAAGCTCGATCGCCGGTTACCGAAAGTCATATTCGGTGCGGTACGGCTCCGTCCTGCCAGCGGTAGAGGTCGCGCAGCAGGGAAATCTCAGCGCCGTGATGGATCAGCTCCCTATTGACGTGCAGGACCCTGTTCTCCATGGGAAACCGCTCCGGACCCACCGTGGGCGGATTCTCCAGGTCAGCGTCCGAGAGCGCGCGGACCCCCTCGTTCCATCTCCCGTACATCTCATCGAGCTGTTTCAGCGCCTCGTCAGCGGTCCCCGCGTAGGCGAATGTCTCGGAGTCGACGTCCTGGCCGCCGAAGTACCATCCGACCCGATAGCCCAGGCACGAGACGATGATGTGTGCCAGCCGCCAGGCAATCGTGGTCACCGGCGCCGGCACCGGGCCAGGGGACGCGAAGTCCATCGTCCACTCCCCCGAACCTTCCGACATCGGTGCGGCCGACGTGCCACGCGGGCGGACACTCCAGCAGCCGCGCACCGGCTCCCAGAAGTACTCCTCATCGGTAAGACCGTCCAGCCGCGGCCGCAGGTTCGTGCGCCAGTGCCAGTCCAACTGCTCCGCGAGCCGCTCGCTTCTTGTCACTTCCGCACACTACATACAACGGGGATCTTGCTGCGACCCTCGCGGACGCCGTCGCCGGCCGTGGGCCGCAAGGGCGTACCGCACCGAGAGATGCCGCTGGGAGCTGATGTGCCTTCGGGCCGAGCCGCCGCGAACGGTTTCTTGAAACTAACAACCCGGCAGGCCGAGTTGGGTTCAACGACCTAAATGTAACTGTCTCAACCGATGACATGACGGACGATCAAGATCGTCGACTCCCGCCCGTGATCAGCATGAGTACCCCGAGCGAGCACCACGCCAGAGTCTCCGACCTGCATGTTCGAAGATGGCGAAGACTCACTGATGCGTGAAGCCATGCCTTGGTTTCATCAGGCTCAGGGGCCGCCCGCAACGTGCCGAACGCCTGGCGGGCTTGTGTAAGGCAGGTCACACGACGGGGGTGCATAGCCGGGTAGGGGCCAGTGTCTTCTTGAAGATGTAGGGGCGTGTCGAGGTGGAGGGGCGGCGCTGATGGGGCAGTTGCGGGCCGACGAGTTCGACCGGTTCGTGGCGGCTCGGTGGTCGGCGTTGCTTCACCTGGCTCGGCTGCTCACCGGCGGGGACCGGCACCGGGCGGAGGATCTGCTGCAGGAGGCGCTGGTCAAGCTGTGGTTCGCCTGGCCGAGGGTGGCCGAGCAGGCGCCCGAGGCATACGTGCGCAGGGTCCTGGTCCGTGCTGCGGCTCGCTCGGCACGGCGTCGCTGGTGGGGCGAGCACCCCGTGGAGCAACTGCCCGATCCGCCCGAGGTGGGGGACGAGACCGCTGCCGTGGATGAACGGACCCGGTTGGAGGCCATGTTGGCGTTGCTGCCGGCGCGGCAGCGGGCTGCGGTGGTGCTGCGCTACTACCAGGACCTGCCCGAGCAGCACGTCGCCGAGGTGCTGGGGTGTCCGGTGGGTACCGCCCGTTCGCTCACGGCGCGCGGCGTTGCACGGTTGAGGCTGCTCCTGGCTGAGGCAGCCAAGCCGGTGGAGTGAAGAAGGAGCCATGGACCACTTCGAGCAGGAGCTGGCACGGATGATGCGTGACAGCCAAGAGGACACGCCTTACGAGGACAGGCACCGGTACCGACTGCAAGCCGGCGTTCGCGCCCGGCAGCGGGCCCGGACAGCCTGGCTGGCCATCGGATCCGTACTGACCGTTGCCGGACTCGCAGTCGTACTGATGGTCCTGCCGAGCTCTTTCGCTCAGGGCGGGCCTACTGGCCCTCAGCCCCGCCCTGTCACCTCCACCGAGTCGGTCCCGATGCCGTCGACAGCCCGCCCCGCCTCTACTGCCGAAGAGGCACCGATGCCGAGCTGCACAGCAGCTACCAACGCCTCGACGGCCCGCCCCGCCTCCCCTGCCAAGGTGGTTCCGATCCCGACCTGCACGTCAACCACCAAGCCGGTACCGATGCCGTACCGCCCCTCCAGCTCTGAGCCGGTACCGATGCCGACACGGACTCCAACCATCAGGTAGCTCCTCGGTCAGGTTCAAGCGGTCCCGGTGGGTGAGGGCTGCCTGAGCCGGCGTGACCACCACCGACCACTGGGCGGCTTGATCTCTGCTGCCCTGTTCTCGACCTCTCGACGAGTTGAAAGCTGACCAGGTGAACCGTGAGAACGCGACCGCGTCTGTCGACGTGCCACGGACGGCGACGAATCGCCAACCGGCTCCCTGGGAGCGGCGGCTCCGTCGCTTCGGGCACGTCGAGCGCCCGCGTACGTCCACGCACGACCGCCTGGTGGTGCCGTTTCCCGAACCCAGCTCACGGCTGTGGCGCATGCTCGGGCTGCCCCCGGTGGCAGCGGGCAGGCTGGCCCACTGGTCGGGTTGGGGCGGCCCGATGTTGGTGGCGTTCCTTGCCGGGCTGGCGCGCTTTTGGCGTCTGGGCAGCCCGCGTGCGGTCGTCTTCGACGAGACGTACTACGCCAAGGACGCCTGGTCCTTGCTGCGGCTCGGCTACGAAGGCACCTGGCCGGACCGCAAGATCGCCGACCCACAGATCCTGGCCGACCCCCAGGTGATCCCGCTCTCTGAAACCGGGGCCTTCGTCGCACACCCGCCGACGGGCAAATGGGTGATCGCCCTCGGCGAATGGATGTTCGGCCTCAGCCCCTTCGGCTGGCGCTTCATGACGGCGGTCCTGAGCACTTTGTCGGTGCTGATGCTGTGCCGAATAGGGCGCCGCCTGTTCCATTCGACGGTGTTGGGCTGCCTCGCAGGAGCACTGATGGCGGTGGACGGTCTGCACTACGTGATGAGCCGCACCGCTCTGCTCGACCTCGTCGTCATGTTCTTCGTCCTGGCGGCGTTCGGATGCCTGCTCATCGACCGGGACCGTGCACGGGCCCGGCTCGCGGCGGCCTTACCGGCAGACGGCGACGGCCGCACGCGCCCGGACCAGGACACCGGTGACCGCGCCGGGACGGGAGCGCGTCCGTGGCGCCTCGCAGCCGGCGTCTTCCTGGGCCTGGCGGCCTCAACCAAATGGAACGGCCTGTATTTCCTGGCCTTCTTCCTCATCCTGACCGTGCTGTGGGACGTCGGCGCCCGCCGTATCGCGGGGGCACTCCACCCGTACCGTGCGGTGCTGCGCAAGGAACTCGGCTGGTCGGTGGTGTCCCTCGTTCCGGTTGCCGTGGTCGCCTATCTGGCGACCTGGAGCGGCTGGTTCCTGTCAGACGACGGTTACGGGCGGCATTGGGCGGACGGCCGCGGCGGCACATGGTCGTGGGTCCCGGCCCCGCTTCGCAGCCTGTGGCACTACGAGTACGGGGTCTATCAGTTCAACGTGGGGCTGAACACCTTCCACAAGTACGAGTCGAATCCGTGGAGTTGGCTGGTCCTCGGCCGTCCTGTCTTGTTCCACTTCCAGTCACCGGCGTCAGGGAAGGACGGCTGCCACGCGGCCTACGGCTGCTCGCAGGCGATCCTCGCCCTGGGGACGCCGCTGCTGTGGTGGTCGGCTTGCTGCGCACTGGTGTATCTGCTCTATCGCTGGGCGCTGCGCCGTGACTGGCGCGCGGGCGCCGTCCTGTGCGCAGTGGGTGCCGGTTATCTGCCGTGGTTCCTGTACCAGGACCGGACGATCTTCTCCTTCTACGCTGTCGTCTTCGTGCCCTACTTGTGCCTGGCCTTGGCGATGATGCTGGGCGCGCTGATAGGCCCGCCGGGGGCGACCGAGAAACGCCGCAAACGGGGTGCGGTGGCTGCGGGCACGCTGGTGCTGCTCATAGCCTGGAACTTCATCTACTTCTGGCCGATCTACACGGGCACGGCGATCCCGATCGACGACTGGCGGTCGCGGATGTGGCTGGATACCTGGGTGTAGCTGGGCAGACACACCACTAGGGCACGGCAGTCGGCCGTGGCCTCATGCCGTATTGGCCTTAGCACTCCAGCCGTAGTTGATGATCTTCATGCGTTTTAGGCTGTTTGTCGTCGGTAGTGGCCGTTGCGGGCGCGGGCTTGATGGCGGCGTCGCCAGTGGGACAAGCGGAAGCGGTGGGCTGCGCCGTGGACGGACTGGACGGCCAGGCTGGTGAACAGATGCCGGATCTCGTTGCAAGTCAGCGGGATCAGTTCGTCGGCGGTCGGTTGGCGGGCGTGTTCGTGGGCGACGGTGACGGCGAGAAAGGCGTGCGCGAGCATGGCTAGGGTGACCCACCGGCTCCAGGAGGTCCACCGTCTGACCTGGTGTTCGTCCAGTCCGGCCAGCCCCTTTCCGGATTGGAAGGTCTCTTTCACTCGCCACGTCCGCTGAAACGGCCCGCGATCCGGCCCATAAGGGCATCGAACATGTCCCAGCCAGCGAGCCAGGTCTACGCTATGGCCCGCGACCAGCTCTTGATCTTCGCTTGTCCACACAGCACGCGATGATCACCAGTGGCCGCATCTGTCCTCACACCGCCCCTGGCCAGCGAGATCGCGGTCTACGGCTGGGATACTTACGATAAACATGCTGGTCAATCTCGGCGCTTTCGGTTGGAGGAGGTTCGCAATGACACACGATGGCGGGCTGAGGCTGCATCTGCAGCGTGTCCTCCGCGCACCGCGCTCGGTCGTATTCCGAGCGTTGACCGAACCGCAGGAACTGGCCAAGTGGTGGGGCCCTGACGGGTTCACCATCCCAAGTGTGGAAAGCGACCTTCGGCCAGGCGGTAGGTATCGGATCGCCATGCAGCCTCCGGAGGGCGATCTGTTCTACCTAGTGGGGGAATTCGTTGAGGCCGACCCTCCGGAACGCCTCTCCTACACCTTCCGGTGGGAGGATCCTGATCCCGAGGATCGGGAGACGGTGGTGACGCTGTCGCTTCGCGATATCGGCGGTACACGGGCCGAGTTGGTTATCAGCCAGGGTGACTTCGCCACTGAGGCGCGCCAAGCTCTTCACGAGGAGGGCTGGTCTCAGAGTCTCAACAAGCTGGAGGAGCTGGTGTCGTCGGCCTGAGATCTTTGCCGCGAGGAGGGGCCCTGACGGTGGCCGTACCTGTCTTCGCACCGGCCCTGAACAGCAAGATCGCGATCCACGGCTGGAGTACTAGTTGCCACAGTTGTCATCGGTGTGGGCCAAATCTTGGTCGCTTGATGAAGTAGAGCGAGTTGTATCGCCCTGGCACACAGCGGTTTTCAAGACCAAAATGACGCCGGGCCCGAAACACTGAATGTCCTGCGCTGACGCAGGAGCCCTGCCTACGTCTGTCCAACGGGAGCCATTCATGACCGGACGCGACGTCATACTCAACGAACTCGCCCAAGGGCTGCGCCCCATGTCACAAGGCATTGATTGGTTCGACGGGCTCAGCCCGGAGGAGCAGTCCGAGACGCTGCTGTTCCTGCGCCATCACTGCGTGCAAGCTCGCGCCGTCATCGAGGATGGGTCGGAGAGCATCCGCCGTGCCGGACTGCGCCCGACGCATACGCCTGCGGTGCTGATCACACGCGGCCGAATCGACCAGCAACTGGGGAAGATCGCCGCTCTCGCCCCTCTCGATGAGCGCCGCAAGGCGTTCCGGCTGCTGATCGCGGTATTGGCGATCGCTGACGAACGGCGCCGCGAGCGCTTTTGCTCCGGCGGATGCGGTCATTGGTGGCACAGGCTGTCCGCCGTAGATCCCGCTTGATCGATCAGACCAGGCAAGCCACAAGGCGAAGAGGCCATTCTTCTAGTCCGGGTGTGCCGCAACGCAGCGGCCGGCCGGGGCGGTGCGCTGGTCGTGGGTCGAGTTCGCGGGTGGCTTCAGCAGCGCTGAGGGTGTCCAGGCAGCGTGGCTGGGGTGGTGCGGTGACGGGGGCGAAGCGGTCCGCTTGGGATAGAAGCGTCAACGGCCTGCTGCGCCAGTCCTTCCTCAAGGCACCGAGCCTCTGCCCTGCACACCCGCGACGACCTGTATGCCGTCGCCATCGAAGTCGACGGCCGCCCACGCAGAACGCTCGGCCGGGAGACCCCCGGCCGAGCGTCTGTCCAAGCTGCTCGCGGCCTGGTCAACTCACCGCGGTGTTGCAACGACCCCGAGGAGTTCCCCGTGAGGGAACTGCTCGTTGGTCGCGGTCCGGCGGCCGCTAGCAGAACCGGGTGTCCGGGAGCACGTTGTCGGGGTAGTCGATGTAATAACTGGCCATCCAGCCGTCGAAGTTGGGCGTGATGATGTAGACCCAGTACGGGTTGCCGCCCACTGTCTGGCTGCCGGTGGTCTGGCACCAGACCTCGAAGGAGAAGCCCGGGTTCACCTGCGCCCGGATGTCCGGGCAGTTGGCCGTGGACGGCGACATGCCGCAGGTGGTGAGGCTGGCGTTGTTGTGGCGCACGTTCACATTCGTGGCCCAGGTGGTAAAGGCGCGCTTGATGGAGACATCGCCTTCGCTCTTGCCTGCGACCGCGGGCCGGGGGCCGGACGTCACGGTGTTGCCGGCTCCCGCAGCGACGGTGGCGGCCGCGGTCTCCATTTGACCGGCGTCGGCAGGCGGTGCCATCGCGAGCACCGCCGCCAACGCCATCAACACGCCGAGAACAGCTTTACGCATCACAGCTCCTTGTCGAAGGAACAACCTGATCCAGCCCTGCCGCTCCTGCCTAGCGACCTCTACGGCCGACCAGTCGGCTGCGGGACGCAGCAGACGGCGACCTGTAAGCAGTCCGGGGCGTTGCCGATCCCGCTGGGAGCGTCGGTGCAGAACCCGGCCAGAGGGCCGCCGTCGCGGCCCGCGGCGAGCACTTGTGCCGCCCACGCTCGATGCGCCCCGCTGCCGGCAACACGCCAACATGAGTTGAACCGTTACCGGTGAAGGGCCGGCCACGTGTCCAGCAGCACGCCCGGCAAGCCTCCCCTGCAGTTAAGGGGGCCAGCACTCCGCTCTCCTGGAAAGCGGCTCGCGCCATTCGGGTGCCCGGATCCATAGCACTCCTCGCGACCGGGACGACAGGGTCGTCGTGCACGCAAGACTAGAAAAGCGCGGGCAGGAGAGGACCCTGACAGATGTCAGGGTCCGGGCCATGCTGCGGGCCTGCGGATCAAGGGCCGGCCGGCTTCCGCCGGGTCATCGCTCCACACGAAAGCAAGGGCCCGCTAGCGAGCTGACGGGCCCTCGCACAACATCGAGCCAACCTGAGCACCCTTTAGAAGCCGCCCATACCACCGCAGCAGGCAACTGTCGCACTCTGGTCGGCGCCGGCTAGCGGCGCCACCGCGAACACGACCGCCACTGCCACAAACAAACCGAGTACGGCTTTGCGCACAGTCTCCTCCTGTGTCGACCGGATCCGGCGCCGCTGTAAAGCGGTCACCAGGAGTTGCTCTGCGACGCTATGTTCCGCAGAAACCGCGGTGCTCCTGACACATGTCAGGAGCACCGGCCGACAGCGTGTTCCCGCACTGCCGACGGCCGACGACGCCGGCCGCAACCCAAGCAGCCGCGCATGCACGCAAAGCCACTGCCGACCCGCTTCGCGGCCGCCCGCCGCACCACACCAGCATGCAGTGGTCTTACGCCTGATCGAAGAGCGGCGGCAACAGACCCCGGCCACAACCCCCGCCCCGCGCCGAGGAAGGCGAGGAACCCGCCGACCCCGGCCAGCACAGCAGCCGCTCCCCCGGCCCGCAATGATGGGCCGGCGACCATGGCCTCGCATCCGAGGACTGAATGGGAGCTCGCCGGCAGCGGTCCTAGCAGGCGCCACCCCCTTGGAAGACGGGTGACGAAAATACATCGAGTCGGGTGGTTCAAGGGGGCCCGCCCGGAAGCGGCGGGGCAGTGGGTCCAATTGTCCATGCGGGGCAGCGGCGGTCATCGGACCCATTGCGTACCCGGCCGGGGCCGGACCTTCCAGACCGCTTGTGGAGGGGCTGTGGCGGGACGAGAACGCAGTAGGTTTGAGCGGCTGTGGGGTCTTCGGAGGTGGCGCTGTGACGGAAACTGAGCTGGAGCTGAGCGATGGTCGTAGCCTTCACGTCTACGACACCAGCCCGGAAGATTCCGTCGGCCGCCTCATCGTCTTCTGGCATCACGGCACGCCAAACATCGGTGCCCCTCCCGAGCCCCTTCTCCCCCACGCCGCCCGGCTCGGCATCCGCTGGGTGTCGTATGACCGGCCGGGCTACGGCAGGTCAACTCCCCGCCCTGGCCGGGACATCGCCTCGGCCGCGGGTGACGTAGCCGCCATCGCCGATGCCCTGGACATTGAGCGGTTCGCGGTGATGGGCCATTCCGGTGGTGGTCCGCATGCCCTGGCCTGCGGCGCGCTGCTGCCCGACCGCGTTCTCGCCGTGGTCAGCGTGGCGGGACTGGCCCCGTTCGCGGCTGAAGGACTCGACTGGTTCGCGGGCATGTCGGACTCCGGCGTAGCCTCCCTGCGGGCTGCCGCCGAGGGGCGCGCGGCAAAGGAGACCTACGAGGCATCCGCTGAGTATGACCCGGAGATGTTCACGAAAGCCGATCACGCCGCGCTCGCCGGTGAATGGTCCTGGTTCGCCGATGTCGTCGGCCCTGCCCTGGAGGCAGGGCCGGGCGGGCTGGTAGACGACGACCTGGCATACGTCGCTCCGTGGGGATTCGACCCCCGCCAGGTCACGGCACCGGTCCTTGTGCTGCATGGCGGCCGGGACCGGATCGCGCCCAGCACACACAGCCAGTGGCTCGCAAGCCGCTGCCCGGCGTCAGAGCTGCGGCTGAGCCCGAGGGACGGACACATCTCTGTCCTCAACACTGGTGCAAGCGCACTGGACTGGCTCGTGGACCACTGCGACATCTCATGATCTCGGCAATCTCGCGCAGCTCGCTCTGATCGAACTTCGATGACACGCAATCATCGTTCGGCGGCACGGGACAACGGGTGCGAGGCCGATCAGCCTCCCGGCGCCCTGCGCCACCGCGGTCTCGCCTGGAACACGTCGGGCCAGGACCTGGAGATCACCAAGGCGGAGTTCTCCCAGGTGCCCAAGGGCCTGAAGGTCATCGAGTACCGGGCCGTCAACGGCAACGAGACCGACGGGAACATCCGCTTCTCCCACAACGACGGCAAGAGCGGCCTGGCCGACCTGCTCGTTTTGGTGATCACGGATCACCCTGCAGGTGACGATTCCCGGGCAATGTCCGGGGCCGTGTACTCGCCTCCCGGTTGGGGCTTCCTGTGTGGTGTCCTCGCGGTCATCGTCATCGTGGTCTACGACGGCTAGGACTTGTCCGGACGAACAAGGTGCCGGCGGCTGAGGCATGGCGGACTGCGGGCGGTCGCTTCAGCTTGAGGCCATGGCTGGCACACGACGTCGTGTGCAAGGGTTGCGGGTATGGATTGGCAGTCTGAGAGCCCGGAACTCTGGGCGTTCCTGGAGTCCCTGCACGCTGGCGACATTCTGTCCGGCACCGTCGCGGCGATCGAACGGTTCGGGGTCTTCGTGGCCCTGGACGAGGGGCCTGGCCATCCCACCCTGCCCGGTGTCGGATTCATCGTTATCCCTGAACTGTCCTGGCGGCACATCGATGCTCCCACCGATGTTGTTCAGGCAGGGCAGCGTGTCTCGTGCGAGTTCCTTCAGTTCGACACCTTCAACGCTGAGGCCAGACTGTCTTTGAAGGCGCTGGAGCCCGATCCCCTTCAGGTTTTCGCCGATCGCACAGTGGTGGGTCAGGAACTCCGCGGAAGGGTTGAGAAGGTGGTTCCCATCGGCGTCTTCGTCGAACTTGGGGACGGCATTTCCGGGCTGGTCCCCTTCAGAGAGGTCCACGGCCGACCTGCGGCAAGTCCGGCTGAAGCCTTCGAAGTCGGCGAGGAGATCGTCGTCGCCGTCGAGGAAATCGAGCTGCCAACCCGACGGGTGTTCCTCTCCAGGGCAGAGACCGGCCGGCACGCAGGCGTCGTGCTGCCCACGTGACGGCCGCCGTGCCCGAGTCGTTGATCTGAGCAGACGGTTTACGAACGGCCCCGGCTGTGGTCGGGCGACGGGACGTGGGAGCGTCTGCTGCAGCAGGTCCAGGCGGCGGCCGACGCCGCAGGCGAGTTCGACTGGGACCTCTCCGTCGACTCCACCATCCGTGCGGGCGCATCAGCATGCCGCCGGTGCCCGCACCGACCCACCGTCCGCCCCCGCCTCAAAGGGGGGGGCGAAGGGAGAGAACATCAGGACGAAGCGCCGTGGCAGAGCCTGCACGCCCGTCTGGTGGAGGTGGTGCGGGAGGCGAGGGCCTGGGCCGCTCGCGCGGCGGTTTCACCACCAAGCTCCACCTGAGCGCGGATGGACACTGCCGCTCGCTGTCCCTGGTCGTCACGCCAGGTCAGCGAGCTGATTGCATGCAGTTCAAGGCGGTTCTGGAGAAGATCCGTGCCCCGAAGATCGGGCTGGGCAGGCGCCGCGAGAAGCCCGACAGCATCGCCGCCGACAAGGCCTACAGCAACCGACCCTGCCGCGAGTACTTGCGGCGCCGGCGCATCAGGCACACCATCCCGCAGAAAACCGACAGCCAGACCGCCCGGCTCCGCAAAGGCTCACACCGCGGCCGGCCACCTGGCATCGACGAAGAGCGGTACAAGAAACGCAACACCGTCGAACGGGCCATCAACCGGCTCAAGCAGCACCGAGCAGTGGCACCCGCCACAACAAACGCCGGTACGTCTACCTCGGCACCGCAACCGCCGCAGCCCTCACCATCTGGCTCCGTACGTCACCGACGGTCACCGCCCTGCACGGACTGCTCGTGCGGCGGATGGGAGTGGTGAGCGACGTCGAGTGCTCACCTGATGTGCCGGCGTGCGTGATGGGCCTGGAGCTGGTCTGCTGGACGTAGGGGTGCCCATATCCGCGTACCACGGAGAGATCCAGATGAATGCCCATCGAGTGGCTCAGGTCGCAGCGGTCGGCGGCCCCTTGGAGATCGTCGAGCGTGAGGTACCGCGGCCGGGACCGGGCCACGTACGGATTGCCATGGAAGCCTGCGGGGTCTGCCACAGCGACGCCGCATTCGTGAACGCCCTGGTGCCTGGCGTCAGGTTCCCGCTGGTCCCCGGGCACGAGATCGCCGGGCGCATCGAAGAGATCGGCGAGGGAACATACAGAGGCTGGCAGGTGGGCGACCGTGTGGCCGTGGGCTGGTTCGGTGGAAGCTGCGGCCACTGCACACCCTGCAGACATGGCGACTTCATCGTGTGCGAGAACCTGAAGGTTCCTGGATGGGCATACGACGGGGGGTTCGCCGATACGGTGATCGCGCCGGCCGACGCCCTGGCACGGATCCCCGACGCCCTGGCGGCGACCGATGCGGCGCCCCTGGCCTGCGCTGGAGTGACCACATACAACGGACTGCGCCGCAGCTCCGCACGGCCTGGCGATCTGGTTGCCGTCCTCGGCATCGGCGGCCTTGGCCACCTGGGAGTGAAGTATGCGGCCGCGATGGGGTTCGAGACCGTGGCCATCGCCCGCGGATCCGACAAGGCCGACTTCGCCAAGCAGCTCGGCGCCCACCATTACGTCGACAGCACAGCGGACACCACTGTCGCGGACGCGCTGCAGTCACTTGGCGGCGCCCAAGTAGTCCTGGCCACCGCAGCCAACTCCACAGCTATCACAGCGACTCTGGAGGGGCTCCGCCCCCGTGGCGAGCTTGTGGTCATCGGCGCCGACGCCGAGCCCCTGGGTATCAGCCCGAACCAGCTCATCCTGAGCGGCAAGATCATCCGCGGCCACCCGTCCGGCACCGCCCAGGACGTGCAGGACACCATGGCATTCAGCGCCCTGCACGGGATCCGCCCGATGATCGAGACCGTGCCGCTGGACCGAGCAGATGAGGCGTACCAAAGGATGTTGTCCGGCGCCGCCCGCTTCCGGATGGTGCTCACGACCGGCTGAAGCCGCGGTGATGTGGACCCCCACGGCGGCAGGGGGCGACGGCGAGGACGGGCCCGACGTCCGGCACTCGACGGCGTGGCGACGGGCCGGTAAGTCGGCTGGCGCTGTCGGGTCGGACGGACGCCGCAGCAGGTCGGCCCTTACAACCACTGCGCCGGGACACCGGCACCTGGATCGAGATCCAGGTCGACATCCCCAACTGGCCCGACGACTACCGGTGCGTGGGCCCCGGCACGACCAAGCTCGGATCCACCCTGACGATCCGCAACGCCTGGTGCAACGACCGGCGTTGTCCTGTCGGCGGGGACTAGCCCACCGCCTCACGGCCGGCGCGGAACGAACACGAAACAGCCCCGCCTCCCCTGAGTTGGGAGACGGAGCTGAGTTCCCCTCTGAGGCGCTCCTCCAAAGGTGATCTTGACTGCCGGAAGAGCTGGACCACCCAGGTCGGATGGACCCCGCAAGCTAAAGCGGTGCACCGGAGTCGGGTGGTTCGGGGTGCTCTGGCCCACTGCTTGACGGAGACGCCAGCTTCCTCGGATAGAGCAGGCACGGCCTACAACGGGAGTTGTCGGCCGAGTTCCTGCATGATGCGACGTTCGGGGGTCGACGGCTTCGGCGGATACGGGTGCGTTCTTGGCGTGCAGTCCTGCCGGGTCGCTATGGCGGTCGGTAGGGCAGGAGCAAGAAGACGCGGCGGCGGAAGGTGCCGTGGGTGTCAGCCCGTACCCTGTCGGCCTGGCTGGCAGGTTCGTTTGTATGGGACGCCGCGGATGTGCGTCTGCCATTCGTCGGGAGTCAGACCTGCCCCGGCGCGCTCGCATGCCCGGGCTGCTGCCTGCTTGGGGGTGGTGTCGTAGGTCTGCAGCGGTACGTGCGCCCCTGCTGCGTACAGAGTCTTGCTGTCGGGGCTGAAAGCCACGGCAAGAACGGCTGTACCCGCTGTGGGGAGGGCAGAGCCGACTGGCCTGCTGGAGTCCACGTTCCACAGCCGCAGCGTGCCGTCCACGCCTGCGACGGCCAGGGTGTTTCCGTCTGGAGAGAACGCGAGCGCTGACACATGTCTGGGTTGGCCGTCGTGGACGGGCGGCGGGGGAAGCACGCCGAGGGGCTGGCGGGCGTTGCCGTCCCACAGGATGGCTCCGCCGGATTCGTCGCCCGCTGCCAGGTACCTGCCGTCCGGGCTGTACGCCAGGGCAGTTGTGGCGCCCGAGGTGAGGGCGCGGCGTGTGACGCGGCCGGTCCGCATATCGAGAAGCTGACCGTGGTCGGTGGCGAGGATACGGCCGCCGGGTTTCACCACCAGATGTTCACCACCGATACCGGGGATGTCCCGGGTACGGGTTCCGCGGAGCATGTTCCAGTACTCGATGCGTTCGTCTTCTGGTAGCCGGGAGGCCAGCAGCGATGTCCCATCCGGGTGGAAGGCGATGCCGTTGACCGGGTTCGCGGGTGCGCCGGGGACGTGGGGATCGGTTCGTGTCACCGTGAGCGAGGCGGTGATGCGGTGGGCTGTCACGTCCCACAGGGACAGCTTTTCCGGTGGAACAGACTGTGCTGGGTTGCTGGCGCCGTAGGCGAAAAGATGTCCGTCGCGGCTGAAGGCCATGTGCACCGGGCAGGCCTTCCGGGACCTTGGCCCCACCGGAGGGGGCGGGCAGGGAGCAGGGGGCAGGTCGGCCAGGCGTCGATCGGTGCGGGTATCGCGAAGCTGGATGCGGGCCTGGCCGGTGCGGCTGTCCTGATGGGCGAGGGCGACTGTGCCTGAGTCGGGACTGAAGGAGGCCGCTACGGCGGGCGGGCTCTGCCAGCGGGGGTCGACGGCCTTGTCCAGGGAGAGGGAACGCACCACGGTCTGGGACCGGCCCGCGAAGTAGCGGATCAAGCCTTCTTCCATGTCCAGTCTGAGTTCACTGACCACCTCGTCAGGCAATGAGTGGCGAAAGATGGGTGCTGCTGGAGTGTCCGTTCGCCACAGCAGGACTTCGTCGGCGTCTGTTGCTGCCATGAAGGCGCCGTCCGTGCTGAATTCCAGGTCTCCCAGTCCTTCATGCCGGATCTTGGGCAGTTCCCGGCCGGAGGAAATCTCCCACGTGCGGATTCCTGCCGGGCCGCGCAAGACCAGACGCCGGCTGTCGGGGGTGAACTGGAAGTCCTCCTCGGAGCAGTTCTGCGCCGTGGCCACGGGTGTCCATGTGATCGGCAGTTGTTGGCGCAGGGCGATGTTCCACACTTGAACGCGGGTACCGGGCAAGCACAGCGCCATCAGGCGGTCATCCGCGCTCACCTGGACGTCGGGCAGCGGATAGCTCGTCATTCGACGCTGGCGGTGCAGCCGTTGCGTTGCCCTCTCCGAGACTTCGAACAGTTTCCCGGGTGCGATCTCGGGCAGGCGGTCGTTCATGCGGCGCTCGAACAGAACCCGCCGGGTCTTCATGTCCCGTAACTGGACGACTGCGTGTGGGCCTCCGGTCCGGTAGAGAGCAAGGATGCGGCCACTGGGACTGATCTCGCCTCCGTCGTCGGCCGGCATACGCCGCCCTTCCACACGGCCCGCCCGCACGTCCCAGATCTGTACTCTTCCGTCCTCGCGTACGAGGGTGAGTTCGCGGGCGCCGGCGCTCAGCACGCCGGCATCGGCGAGATTGGTACCCAGCCCCGTGTATGAGGCGGTCCGGCGATGGGTGCGCACGTCCCATGTCATGACCTGCTTGGCAGTAACGCTGATCAGCGTGCGGCCGTCGACGCTGAGATACCGCACCGCCGCTGGATCGGTGTTGGGATCGGTGAAGGCGTCCTGCTCCTTCTGCACCGCGGCGCTCATGACAGCCATGCGGGTCTCAGGCAGGTCGGCAAGGGTCCAGGCGGCGACACTCAGCCTCATCGCCGTCAACGGATCCGTCACGCGCAGGCCTTCCGCCACCGCGGCGGCTCGGCGCGCCTCGGTCCGCAGCCGCTCCTGTTCCTCGGACTCGCTCTGCCGCCACGCGAGCACACCCGCGAGGAGCGCGAGCACCGCCAGTGCGGACAGGCCCGCCCTCAACCGGCGCAAGCGCCGGGTGGTGCGGGTGGTAGCGCGTTGTTCCTGGACGCGTGCGGTCAGGCTGGCGGTGAGAAATGTGCGCTCCAGGCCGGTCAGGTCGTCGGACGGCCCGGAACCGAAGTGTTCTTGGGCGGTGGCCAGTCGTGTGCCGCGGTACAACGCCCCCGGATCCCGGCCCAGTTCCTCCCACGAGCGGGCGGCTTCGGTCAGTCTCCGGTGGGCACGCAGGCGTTCACGGTCCCGCTCGATCCACTTGCGCAGCCGGGGCCAGGCGGTCAGCAAGGTCTCGTGGGCCAGGTCGACCGTGCCGTCGTCGAGGGTGAGCAGCCGCGCCCGGGCGAGAGCCTCCAGAACATGAGAGGTCTGCTGTCCTCCTATCCCCTGTAGTTCTGCGTGTTCTACGGGCCTTCGGGTGTCGGGGGTGCCGTCGCCGGGGGTGACCAGGCGCAAAAGAAGGTGACGGGCTGTACGTGCCTGGTCGTCGGTGAGCTGGTCGTAGACGCTCTCGGCGGTTTTGGTGATGGCGCCTGCGAGGCCGCCGGCGGCCTCGTAGCCGGCCGTGGTCAGAGTCTTGCCGCGGCGGCGGCGCCAGGTCTCCAGCAGCACATGCGACAGCAGCGGCAGAGCGCCCGGAGCAGCGGTTACCTCCTCGACCAGACGGAGGGTCAGAGCCCGCTCCACGGTCAGGCCGGCCGCGGCAGCGGGTTTGACGACGGCATCGCGCAGTTCGGCCGGGCTCATCGGCCCGGCCAACAGGTGAGCGTCGGACAGCGCCTGAGCAAGGTCGCGGTGTTCGGCGCAGTGGCCGTAGAAGTCGGCCCGCACCGCGATGAGAACCCGTAATCGGCTCTCACGCCGACGGGCTGCCAGCAGCATGTCAAGGAACCGGGAGCGCTCCGAGACGTCCTGGCAGAGGGTGAAGATCTCCTCGAACTGGTCGACGATCACGATCGTGTCCGTCCCAGTGCCATCAGTGCCGGGGCCGGTGTCGCTTGGTTCGAACGCGGGTCCGTGAGTGCGCGCCGGGTGCTCTCCCGGAGTCAGAATCCGGATCGCGGCCGGCCGCAGCCCTGCTTCCTGGGTGTGCTGGAGGGCGGGGATCAGGCCGGCTCGCAGGAGGGAGGATTTGCCGCTGCCTGACGGGCCGAACACCGCCACGAGCTGTCGCCGTCGCAGTAGCTCCAGCAGGTCGGCGGTGAGCTTGTCGCGGCCGAAGAACCGGCCGCGGTCTCCGGTCTCGAACCGTGCCAGCCCTTTGTAAGGAGGTACTGCCCCCGTGTCGTCCTGCGCTGGAGTCGAGGCGGCAACCTCGTCCGCGGCCTGCTTCCACCGCGCCTCCCAGTCCGCCGGATCGCCCTCGCACGCGCGGACGTAGGCCAGGACCACCGGCAGCGTCGGCAACGTCTCACCAGCAGCCGCCTGCGACAGGGTGGTGACGGAGTATCCGGCCCGCTGAGCCAGCACCCGGTAGGTGAGTCCGCCCGCCTCCTCACGCAGTTTGCGTAACTCGAATGCGAACCGCTGTACCGGACCCGCTCCCGGATCCACCGGCACTTCTCGGCGCCCCGCCACCTCCACCCCCCTTGCGTCGCCCTAACAACAGCCCGCCGGCCAAGCTATGCGCCCTCCCTACTGCCGCAAAGATCACGCCCGGCCATTGTTCAGTCGCCGGAACACCACTGCCGAACAATGCGTCCGCCGCTGAACTCGGTGTTGCAAGCGCCCAGGGGAGTCCGCCGACCCCCTGACCACCCATCACGCACATCTCGGGCGTGAAACACACCGCTGGAGGCGGCATATGAAGCACAGGGCACTGTTCAGGGCAGCAACGATGCTGGGGGCGGCAACGCTCATCGGCGTGGCAACGACCACCTCCGCAAGCGCCGTCGTCATCGACTACGGCAACAACAAGGGGGAAGCCACCTCGACTCAAGCCCGGGCTTACGACGGGGAGCGTGACAGCAGGGGCGTGTTCGTCGACGTCTACACTCAAAACGGCGGGCACTACACCGTCTGGGACGGGAACGGCTCGGATGGACACTGGGGCCCTTGGTCCGGAAACGGCTCGCGCATCACCAAGTTCCGGGTCTGCGAACACAGCACCGACACCTGCGGGGGCTTCGTCGCCAACCCTTGAGCAACCGGCCGACAGATGATCGCATCGGAGCAACGACTCCGAGCGATGGGGGTGCCCGACGCCAGGCGAATCGGCTTCGGGCACCCCACCCGAGTTCGGGGGCCGGGCCGCTGAGGGGGCGGGGGCGGCGAGCACGGTAACGCGGCCATGGTCGAACAGGTCTGGCTGGTGGAGGACAAGCCAGGCAAGTTGCCAACTCACCCGACCGAGGACCCCGTTCGAAGAGACAGGGTGCGGCGGGTCCAGCAGTTGGCGCGGGGCCGGCTCTTCGCTCGCCGTGTCGATCCCCGCCTATGGCCATCCATCCACCAATATGGCGGATACGTCCGTTTGGCCTGGAGGTCTTGTATGCACCGTGACGGTTTCCCTGCCCCGGATTCCGGGCTCCTCGTCACTCATTTTCTGACGGTGGCTGACGTAGCCCGGTCTCGCGCCTTCTACGCCGACGTTCTCGGCGGTGAGGTGGTGCTGGAGGAGAACCCCTGCACCATCAAGCTCGCCAATGGATGGATCATCATGAACCCCGGTGGCGGCCCCACCCCGGACAAGCCGGACGTCACCCTGCGCCCGCCCACCGACCCGAGCACGGTCAGCAGCTTCCTCAACCTCCGCGTCGCTGACATCGAGACCAGTCACCGAGAGTGGAGCGCGAAGGGCGCCCAGTTCCTCACGCCGCCCATCGATCGCGGTGCCGAACTGCGGTGCTACTTGCGTGACCCGGACGGCTATCTCATCGAAGTCGGCCAGGCCACGGGCATGTTGCACGGCGTCTACGCCGACCCGCCCGCCGGCACGAGCTAGATGTATGGATCTGGAGAGCACCCAGCACTCCAAGAGCAGGCTCCACGGCCGCCCCTTGCGCACCGGATCCGCACCCCGTGCCGCAACTCCGTGACCAGCTTGCCGAACTGACGTGGAATCAGCCCTGTGAACGAGGCTGACCAAGACGGCTCCGGCGCCGTGATCACTGCTGGGCGCCTGTTTCCGAACCGTGACGATCGGAACTCCCGGCTCCCTCACCTGCACTGTCGTACACCCCGCCACGACCTGAGCACCCGGCGTATACGCATCGCGTATACATGCCGCGTATACACAGCGTGTAGAGTGCGGATCATGTCCATCGGTCACACCCTTTTGGGGCTCCTAGAGGCCGGCCCGCGCCACGGCTACGACCTCAAGCGGGCTTTCGACGAGAAGTTCGGTCACGACCGGCCGCTGCACTACGGCCAGGTCTACTCGACGATGTCCCGCCTGCTGAAGAACGGCCTCGTCGAGGTCGACGGGATCGAGGCGGGCGGCGGTCCCGAGCGCAAGCGCTACGCGATCACCGACGCCGGCATCACCGACGTACAGCGGTGGCTTGCGACCCCGGAGAAGCCGGAGGAATACCTCCAGTCGACCCTCTACACCAAGGTCGTCCTCGCCCTGCTCACCCGGCGCGACGCCGCCGAGATCCTCGACTCCCAGCGCTCCGAGCATCTGCGCAGCATGCGGATCCTCACCGACCGCAAGCGCAGGGGCGACCTCGCGGACCAGATGATCTGCGACCACGCCCTGTTCCACCTCGAAGCCGACCTGCGCTGGCTGGAGCTGACCGCCGCCCGACTCGACAAACTCCGTGAGGCCCTGACCCGATGACGACTTCTCCCCCCGGTTCCCTGCTCCGCGCGCACGACCTGCGCAAGGCGTACGGCCCGACCCACGCGCTGGACGGTGCCGAGTTCTCCATCCACCCCGGTGAGGTCGTCGCCATCATGGGCCCCTCCGGGTCCGGCAAGTCCACGCTGCTGCACTGCCTCGCGGGGATCGTGCCGCCCGACTCCGGGTCGATCACCTACAACGGGCGTGAAGTGACGAAGATGAGCGATGCCCAGCGCAGCGCACTGCGCCGCTCCGAGTTCGGGTTCGTGTTCCAGTTCGGGCAGCTAGTGCCCGAACTGACCTGTGTGGAGAACGTCGCCCTGCCGCTGCGGCTGAACGGCACCTCCCGCAAGGACGCCGAGCGGACCGCGCTCGGCTGGATGGAACGCCTGGAGGTCGACGACCTCAAGGCCAAGCGTCCCGGCGAGGTCTCCGGCGGCCAGGGCCAGCGCGTTGCCGTGGCCCGCGCCCTGGTCACCGGACCGCGCCTGCTGTTCGCCGACGAACCCACCGGCGCGCTCGACTCCTTCAACGGCGAACGCGTGATGGAAATGCTGACCGAAGCGGCCCGCTCGACCAACGCCGCCGTCGTCCTCGTCACCCACGAGACACGCGTGGCCGCCTACTCCGACCGCGAGATCGTCGTCCGCGACGGCAAGTCCCGCGACGTGGAGCGCGCGATATGAGTCCTCGCCAGTGGGCCAGAGACCTGGCCATGGGAGCCCGCTTCGCCGTCACCGGCGGACGCGAGAGCTGGGTCCGAATAACGCTCACCGCTGTCGGCGTCGGCCTTGGTGTGGCACTGCTCCTGCTGTGCACGGCCCTGCCCAACGTGTTCGCCGCCCGCCACGAGGTGGAGGACGCGCGCTACGCCGACATGTACGGCCAGACGGTCCAGCCCAAGGCCGACAACACCTTCCTGATCGCCGAAGCCGACACCACCTGGCACGACGACGACATCTGGGGCCGGCTCCTCGAACCCGACGGCAAGCGGGCGCCGCTGCCCCCGGGAGTCGACAGCTTCCCGGGCAAGGGCGAGATGGTGGTCTCCCCCGCGCTGAAGGACCTACTCGCCTCGGACGGCGCCAAGCTGCTGCGGGAGCGGCTGCCCTACAAGATCACCGGCACGATCGGCGAGAGCGGACTCATCGGCTCCCACGAACTGGCCTACTACGCGGGCGCCTCGGGGCTGAAAGTCACCGACTCCTCCTCGGTGCACCGGCTGGCCAAGTACGGCCGACCGGACGCGGAACCCGAGAAGACCGACCCTGTGCTGCTGCTCATGGTCCTGGTCGTGTTCGTGGTGCTGCTGACCCCGGTCGCCGTCTTCATCGCCGCCGCCGTCCGCTTCGGCGGCGAGCGCCGCGACCGCCGGCTGGCCGCGCTGCGCCTGGTCGGCTCGGACAGCCACATGACCCGGCGGATCGCCGCGGGCGAGGCACTCGCCGGAGCCCTGCTCGGCCTGGTCATCGGCACCGGCTTCTTCCTCCTCGGCCGTCAGACGCTGGGCTACACCGAGGTGATGGGCATCAGCGTCTGGCCCAGCTACCTCGACCCCTCGCCCGCGCTCGCCGCGCTGGTCGCGGTGGCAGTGCCGGTCGCCGCCGTACTCGTCACGCTGCTCGCGATGCGCGGCGTCGTGGTGGAACCGCTCGGTGTCGTGCGCGCGGCCAAGCAGCGCCGCCGCCGGCTGTGGTGGCGGCTGCTGCCGCCGCTGGCCGGCCTCGCAATGCTCTACCCGATGATCGGCAAGGGCCGCGAGAACGGCGACTTCAACGAGTACCTCGTCATCGGCGGCGTGCTGCTGCTGCTGATCGGCATCACCGCGCTGCTCCCCTGGGCCGTGGAGGCGGTCGTAGTCCGCCTCGGCAAGGGCGCGCTGTCCTGGCAGCTCGCGGTACGGCGGCTGCAGCTCAGCAGCGGAACCGCCGCACGCATGGTCAACGGCATCGCCGTCGCCGTGGCCGGAGCCATCGCCCTGCAGATGCTGTTCACGGGAACGCAGAGCCAGTACACCAAGGCCACCGGCAAGGACCCCGGCCGGGTCCAGATGCAGGTCGACTTCAGCGACCGCAAGCCGCTGTCAGGTGTCGAGCGCGAATTCACCGGCACCAAGGGGGTACGGGCCGCAGTGGCCCTGGCCAACTCGCAGTACGGGGACGGGCGTCGCGACCCGAAGAACAGCAGCGGCCTGACCGTGGCTAACTGCACCGCCCTGCGCGAACTCGCCGCATTGCCCTCCTGCAAGGACGGCGACGTGTTCGTCACGCGAACGCGGTGCTGCTACCCGGACCCCAGCAACGCCGGCGAAATCGCCGTGGTGAAGCCCGGTCGGCAGCTCTACATCGACCCTTCGTACGGCGACGCCGACGTACGCGGCATCGAGGTGCCCTGGACCGTTCCGGCGAACGTGCGGGTGGTGGACGCGCGCAAGGACTCACTGCAGAACTTCAACGGTCTGCTGGTCACCCCCGCCGCCCTGCCCGCCAAGGCCAAGCCCGCGTTGTTCTCGGACGGCGTCTACGTGCGTCTGGACCCGTCGGTGCCGGACTCACGGGAGTACGTACGCAACGTCGTCGCCCGGGTCGACCCCCTGGCACGCGCCTACAGTTGGTCGGCGACCGAGGAGGCCGCCAAGTACACCTCCATCCGCACCGGCCTGCTCGTCGGCTCCGTCTTCGTGCTGGCGCTGATCGGCGCGAGTCTGCTGGTCTCCCAACTGGAGCAATTGCGCGAGCGCAGGAAGCTGCTCTCCGCGCTGGTCGCCTTCGGCACCCGGCGCCGCACACTGAGCCTGTCGGTGCTGTGGCAGACGGCCCTCCCCGTCGGACTCGGCCTCGTACTGGCCACAACGGTGGGTATCACCCTCGGCACCGTGCTGCTGAAGATGACCCGCACACCGGTGACCATGGACTGGGCGAGCGTGCTGACCATGACCGGCGTGGGCGCGGCCGTGGTCGGCGTGGTCACGCTGCTCAGCCTGCCGCCGCTGCTGCGGATGATGCGCCCGGAGGGCCTGCGTACGGAATAGCCCCTCACACATCCCCCGAAGTGGGCTCCTCCTGCCAAGAGGAGCCCACCCTCACACGCAGGCAAGCCCGGTCGGCATCAGCACGGTCACCTTCAGGGCAACTTCGGCGCACAGCAGGATCCTCAGCCGAGGGGGGCACGCCATCAGACGGCGTCTGCCGCGAGCCTGCCGGAGGCGACCAGGCAGAACTCCGCGGCCGAACGGCTCGCTGCGTCGAACCTGTCTTGCCGGGGTGAAGGGGCCGACGTGGTCGGCGGAAGCGCGTCCGGTGCCGGGCCGCAGGGCGGACGCTCCGGCCGGGCGGACGTCCGGACTGAGCCCGCAATGCCGCAAGCGGTCCGTGGCCGCCCCGCATGTCGGAGTGAATCGCGGGTAGGCGCCAATCAGGCCCACCCGAGGGTTGGGGCACTCCGGGTGGTGGCTGAGGCGTGATGGCAGGACGGCAAGGCGATGCAAATTCCCTGGGATGTCTCCGAATCGGTGGCGCAGCGGGCGTTGAGAGACCTGACCGGTACTCGCGAGGATCGCACGGCGCTGGAAGCGTTGACCGGATGCGAGGTGCTCATTCCGGTCGTCGGAGGGCTGTGCTATGTGCACGGCCGTCCTCAGTTCGTCCACCTTCTACTGCCCGTGGCCGAACGCCGGGGTCATGACCCCGTGGCACTCGTGTTCACCTCTGAGGCTCGCATGGCGCAGGCACTTCGGGAAGTGCGCCGCTACCGACCCGTGATACTGAGTGAGTTGATCGCTCACTGGCCCTTGAGTGGTGTCGCTTTGATGGTCGATGCCGGCTCCCCGGATTCATTGCTTCTCCATCCGCAGCAGGCACGACGGCTGCTGACCCGCCCCAGAGGGTGAGTATCGGAGCGGCACGCCCAAGGGCAATGCCTTTGCGTTATGGGTGTGTGGGCTGAGGTCGTGTGATGAGGATGGCCTGACTGTAGGTGTGGGTGGCTTGGGCCAGGCATGGTGTTCAGCCTGGTTTGGCCGGTAGTTGGACATCTTGCGCTTCGCGACACTTGTGTCTCCTGGCACCAGGATCCGCCCGATTAGGTCGAGCAATGCTCCCGTTTCGCACTTCGGTAGGGAGTTGGCTTAGGGGGCACTGAAGCGTTCGGGCGACTCTCTAGAGCCGAGCGTTGCTCACCTTCCCTTTGAATCGCAAGGACTTCTTGCCCGTTCACTTGGACATTTGCGCGCTGCCGTTGACATGCCCGCTGAATCCCAATCACCATCACACAGCGAGGTGAGTGAATCGGTTTGATCTCGTTGAAGCTTGCACGATTCGCGGGGCCCGATCGTGGGCCCGATGGTGCCCTGCGCATGACTCCTGCCAAGCGGCGATGCGATTCCGGACGCGCCACCGCTTCCCCCCACCCCCTTGGCAGTCGGCCGCGGTCGCTTCAGCCCCTCCCCGGTCGTCCCAACCCCTCATGGAGCCGACATGACCTCCTTACTCAGACCGCGACCACCACCTCTCCTCCGCCTGCTCGCCGACCACCCCGAGCCGCAGCGCACCCAGCTCTTCGACCACCCCTTCAAGTCTGGCTACAGCGCGGCATTGCAGACCCTCAAGCTGAAGGTCGGCGGCGACACCAACTCCGAGCGGGCCAAAGCCCGTACGGGCGCAGAGAACTAACTGGTGGTGGGGCAACGGCACGCTGCGCCTCGGTGGCCCGAACGGCAAGTGCGTGGACGTCGAGTAAGAGGGCACCGGGAACGGCGCGCCGGTCCACCCGTGGGACTGCAACGGCTGGGCCAACCATCGCTGGATCCTGCCCTGGGTCATCAAGAAGGCCGGTGTTCCGCCCCTGGATCCTCCCCCTTCCAGGGCCGATCGGCGGCACCCTCCTGACACGAAGACGGAGTAACCATGTTGGCTCCCCTCAGACTTGCCGCTGCCGTCATCGCCATGATTCTGGCGCTCATCGGCGGCACCTTAGTGACAACGACGACCGCATCGGCGTCCCCCTCCGAGGCCACATACACGATCTCCATCGGGACGAAGGGCACGTACGCGCACCCGACGGACACCCCGGCGAGCACCTACATCGACAAGGACGGCACGTTCTACTTCCAGCAGTCCGCCGCGCTGTACGGCACGTCGGAGCCCCGCTACTGGGACTTCTTCACTGGCACGAACTTCGAGGACGCCAAGCGCTCGTCCGCGATCAGCGACGCGGTGAACCCCGCCAATCCCAACGACAAGAACAACGACACGACCTGGCGATGCAACAACAGCCCCACCGGCGTGGAGGCAACAAACGCGCCCGCCGGCTCGCGCTACTCACAGCGCAACTACTGCGACCTGTCCGGCGTGTGGGTCGATCCGGACACCGGGGACTGGTACGGCCTGGTGCACAACGAGTTCACCCCGCAGCCCTTCGGCGACGGCATCCACTACGACGGCATCGACTACGCGGTATCGAAGGACCAGGGCAGCACGTGGAACATCAAAGGCCACGCCATCACCTCCCCGTACAGCACCAAGCGCGGCGACAACCAGCAGTTCCCGCACCAGACGTACTATTACGGCGATGGTGACCAGCGACTGTTCGTCGACACCGCCTCGGGCTACTTCTACGTCTACTACGGCTCGCGGGTCGTGGAGAAGGGCGGCACCTGGAAGGCGTTCCAGGCGCACGTCGCCCGCGCGCCGATCTCGGCGAAGATGGCCCCGGGTTCCTGGCGGAAGTGGCACAACGGCTCCTGGTCACAGCCGGGGGTAGGCGGCTTCGAGAGCAACATGGAGCCGGTGACGTCGTCGAACCCGACTGGTTACACCCCGGTCGAGCGCGACTACGACCCCGCCAACCCCGGCACCGCGGCAGAGCAGATCGAGGCCGGTGAACTCCCCCCGACGTCTCCGCTGTTCGTCATGAACATCGCCTACGACGCCTACCTCGGCCTGTACATCGGCACGCCCGAGGTCGTGAAGCAGCCCGGGCCGCAGCAGTACTACGTGACGGACAACCTGGCGACCCAGAAGTGGCACCTGGCCGGTGACTCCGGCAGCTACACGTCCAGCTCCTGGTACCGCTGGTTCCTCGACGGCGCCAACAGGACGAACTCCACCATCGTCGGCAAGACCTTCCGGTCGTACTGTGCCATCTCCTGCGCCACCTCCGGCGGCGAGTACGCCAACGTCACCATCGACTCCAGCGAGCCCGCCAAGGCCCCCTTCGACCCGGCCCGCACCTACCGCATCGCCGGCGGGAACGGCCGGCTGCTGGCTCAGGTGTCCGGCAACTCGGCCACCACCTCGCTGGCGTCCGCCACCGGATCCGACCTGGAAGCCTGGTCATTCGCGGGCAACGGCGACGGCTCGTACCGGATCACCAACGCCGCCACGGGACAGCTCCTGGGCGTCGCCAACACCTCCACCACGACCCGAGCCTGGGGAACCAAACCGACCGTGACCGCGGTCGGAGCCGACGGTCCCACCGTGGGGCAACAGTGGTTCATCATCCCCGGCACGTCCGCCGGTGGCGGGCAGGACGGCACGTACCGGCTGGTCAACCGCTACAGCGGCCTGATGATCGGCATGTCCGCCGACGCCGACCGCCTCGCCGAGACCACACCCGCCCGCCACTGGACCAACACCACGGGCAACCCGGTCGGCGGCTCACGCACCGCTGCCGAGCAAGCGCTGACGATGACCGCAGTCGGCTCGACCCCCGGCGGCCTCAACGGCACGCACACCCTCATCACCAGGGGCAAGGCGCTGGACGTCCCGGACTACAGCAAAGAGCCGGGCACCCAGCTCATCACCTACACCAGCAACGGTGGAGCCAACCAGAAGTGGCGGTTCACCCTGCAGCCCGACGGCTCCTATCAGCTCGTCAACGTCGCATCGGGACTGTGTGCGGACGTCAGCGGCGCCTCCACCGAAGCCGGCGCGAAGGTCATCCAATGGACCTGCAACGGGCGCGCCAACCAGCGCTGGGTCGTCACCAGGCTGCCAAGCGGCGCCTACACCGTCGCCTCGGCGAACGGGGGGCTGCTGCTCACCGCCGCCTCGTCGTCGAACAAATCCCCGGTGACGCAGGAGACGAACACGAACTCCTCCCTCCAGCGCTGGTTGATCGTCTGACCCTCCTTGCACGCACAGATGCACGGCGGGGTCTCGCAGGTCGGGCTCTTCCGCGAGCAGATACCGGGCCTCGCGGAAGAGAGGGCTCACAAGGTTGAGGACGGTGCCGACGACCCAGCCGTGGAAGTCGTCGGCCCCGTTCGTGCGGCTCGCGGTGTGCGGCGGCCGAGAGGCGTCGAGCCCACCCGAGCCGGCGCCCGCCGAACGCTCGCGGGCTGACCGGCCGCTGGCCCGAACGGCGCGCGGGCGCTGTGCACGGCGTCGTGCGCCGTGGCCCGGTAGGGGGTGCGATCACTGCCGTCCGACGCAGCACCGCCGGCTCCAGTACCACCACGACGTCCTCCACGGCTGCCTCACCGGTACCGGCCTCCGACCCCAGCCACCATGACGACATCACCCATTCAAGGTCAACTAGCCATGGCGGGCTCCAATAGTTCGCTGGGCGAACTTGTCGACGGCGGTGATGACCATGGCTGGGCGAGGCGATGGAGCAAGCACAGTCGGTGCTCCTCCGGCTCCTCGGAGGCCCCCGGCGGATCGGCGCCCAGCGGGTCGTCGATCGGCAGGAAGACGGCCGCCCGGTCGTCGGGGAACGCGGCCGCTCGACCCTTGAAGTACCGCCGACCTGTCGCTTCGCCCGCGGCGCACGTCCGTGGTGCGATGGAACCGGGGGCGGAAAGGAGAGCGATCATGCCCGCAGCGAAGCGAACGAGTACCGCCGCCGAGGTGTCGGTCCGGCCGCTGATTGAGCCGGACCTTGATCGGGCCGACGAGATCTTCAGGGTCGCCTTCGGGACCTTCCTCGGGGCCCCTGAGCCGGAGACGTTCTTCGGGACCGCCGACTATGTCCGCACCCGCTGGGCGGCAGATCCACACGCGGCCTTCGCAGCGACCGTCGAGGGCGAGGTCGTCGGATCGAACTTCGCCGCCAACTGGGGCAGCGTCGGGTTCTTCGGCCCGCTGACCGTGCGTCCGGATCTGTGGGACCAGGGCGTCGGCAGGCGCCTCATGGAACCGGTCATGGCCTGCTTCGACACCTGGGAGAACCGCCACCTCGGCCTGTTCACCTTCTCGCACAGTCCCAAGCACCTCGAGCTCTACCGCCGGTACGGTTTTTGGCCTCGATTCCTGACAGCCATCATGAAGAAACAGGTCGCCGTCAGTGCCGCAGTCCCCGGCCGAGTGCTGTACGGCGAGCTGACCGCCGCTGAGCGGCCCGCCGCGCTGAGCCTCAGTCGGGCACTGACGGGGGCCGTGTACGAGGGCCTGAGTTTGGAGCGCGAGATCATGGCCACACAGGCGCAGGGGCTCGGTGACACCATCCTCCTCGAGGGCGCCGACTCTGACCTCGACGGTCTGGCTGTCTGCCACTGCGGAGCGGGGTCGGAGGCCGGTGAGGGCGTGTGCTTCGTCAAATTCGGCGCCGTACGCCCTGGCCCGGACGCCGCGGACCGGTTCGAGCGACTGCTGAATGCGTGCGAGCAGATGGCCACCGAGAAGGGACTGGGGCAACTGGACGCCGGAATGAGCCTGGCCCGCCAGGATGCCTACCGGCGCATGGTCGACCGCGGTTTCCGTACCTGGCTGCAAGGCGTGACCATGCACAAGCCCAACGAACCTGGCTACAGCCACCAGGACGCCTACGTGATCGACGACTGGCGCTGAGTCCATCGCCGTACTCGGCTTCGGGGAAGACCTGATGCCGTCAGGAGACGACCGACACCAGGACTCCACGCTCAACGACCTGTCGCTGACCGCCCGTCACGGTTCCTACTGACCACGTCGGCATATTGCAGTTGTTCCGGCGGTCAAGACCGGTGGACGACCGGCCAAACACACCCGGCGGGAGAAACCACAACGCGCTGGCGTACTAGACCCCTGAGCTCAGCGCAGTTGCCGGGACTTCGGGAGCATGGGGGTAGGCGGCTGACCGGTGCTGGAAGGAGAGGATCTTCGGGTTCTGGACGACGCCGTCGCGGATCTCGATGGCCTTTCTGATCGTGACGTCGCTGTCCCATGCCGCGGGGCCGTTCATGACCTTGCGCAGGTAGGGAAGGAGCGCCTCACTGATTTCCCAGGTAGCGGAGTTCCACAAGTGGGACGGGCTGTGATCCACCGCGTAGTAGTGGCAGCCCGATCCCACCGAGGGCATGGGCTCGCCGAAGGTGGTCGGGTGGGCCCATGCGAAGCCCATGCCCTCGTCGCAGGCGACGTCGATGAAGAAGGTTCCCGGCCGGAAGAGGGCGAGTTCCTCGTCGGTGACGAACGTGAGCGGCGCGTCGGTGTCCTGCAGGACGCAGTTGACGATGATGTCGAACCCGGCCAGGTACTCCGCCAGCGGCTGGGAACCGGCTGCGGTGACTGCCCGCAGGCACGAGGGATCGTCCTCCTGCTCCTCGAAGTGGCCCATCACCACCGAGGGCATCGGTGACGCCACCGCTGCCGCGGCACGTTGGGTGAGCACGGTGACGTCGGTGACCCCCATGGCGCCCAGGCCCGTGACCGCTCCGCGCGCCGTGGCGCCGAAGCTGATGACCACCGCACGCAGGCGGCGCCCGTAGCTACCGGTCAGCCCGCCGAGCTGCAGGGCGTGCAGCACCGAGCAGTAGCCGGCGAGCTCGTTGTTCTTGTGGAACACATGGACGCTGAAGGCACCCGTGGAGGTCCAGTGGTTCATGGCTTCCCAGGCGATCAGGGTCAGCCGTCGGTCGATGCCGATCTGGGTCATCTTCTCGTCCTGCACGCAGTGCGGCCATCCCCACAACACCTGGCCCTCGCGCAGCGCGGCGATGTCCTCGTGCATCGGTTTGGGCAGCAGCACGACGTCGCACTCGGCGAGGAGTCGCTCGCGGGAGCGCAGGCCGGCCACGAGGGGGCGCAGCGCGTCGTCGGCGACGCCGAAGCGTCGGCCGTAGCCCTGTTCGAGGAAGATCCTCTCGCGTATGTCCGGGGCGATCCGTTCGAGGTGGCTGGGGTGCAGGGGCAGTCGGAACTCGTTCTCCTTGTGGGAGGAGGCGAGTACTGCGAGGCTCATCAGGCTCATGTGGGGCGGCTCATTTCCGACCGGACGCGATGTGCTCCGGCCTTGCCGTTCCCCGAGGGCGACGCCGAAATGGATGACGGCGTGCGAGGTGCGCTCGGTACCGCCACCGTACTCCGGTGCCGACCGCTCAGCGCCCGCCGCTCGTTTGAGCTCGAAGGATCCACAGGTCGAGGTCTGGAGGCATGTCAGGTCATTGACCACGGGAATCGTTCGCGCCGGGACACCGGTCACGTCGGTTCTTGGCAGAGTCAGCCTTCGTACACGGTGCCTGCCTCGACGAAACAGAGTGAGTTGCCCCAGGGGTCCTCAACATAGAAGGAACGCTCTCCCCACGGCCGCACAGCGATCTCACCTCCGGGCGCGCCGTGTACCTGCTCGGCAGAGAGACAGTCCAGCTCGCGGGCGCGCTCGAAGATCGACTCAATGTCATCGACGGTGAAGTAGAGCGACTTGGGAAGCGGGTGGACGGCCCCATGACCGGAGACATCCAGTACCTGAAGCGTGACCGGGCCGCAAGTGAAGTAGCAGCGCGAGCCTGCCTGCCCGCGTCCTGTCACTCCGAGCATCGTCGCGTAGAACGCTTCCGCCTCTTTCAGGCCGGCCACCTCGATGTTGAGGCGGAACAGGCTGGGCGTATCGGTGTTAGGGGTCATCGCGGTCTTGCTCCTGGAGTTCGGATGGGTTGGAGTCGTGCCCTTGCATGAGGCCGAGCCAGTCGGTCAGTAGCTCAAGACGTTTCCGGTTCATGCGGTAGGTCCGTTCACGTCCGTGACGTTCATGGGTGATCAGTCCGGCATCCTCCATGACCTGTAGGTGTCGGCTGATCGTTGGCCATGCGTGCTCGAACATGCGGGCAATGGCACCCGCGCCCATGGCCCCGCCCCCGAAGTGGAGGGTGATCAATATCTGGCGGCGTGTCGGGTGGGAGAGGGCGGCGAAGGCCCGGTCATACGCGGCCGAGGGCTCGCGATTGGCGGATTCGTACACCACTAATACTTAGCATACTCGCTAAGTATTAGCGATGCCGAAGCGTGCTGATCGCAACTCCGGACAGGCCCTAGGGGGCCGCGCTGCGAGCGACTCAGCCAATCAGGTCGCTGCCGAAGGATCGGCTGCCGACCAACTCGAGCCCGCACCAGATGCTCGCGATCGGGATGGACGTTGTAGCCGGTGAGGTCACCGACACCATTGACTGGCCGCCCTGGCGGCACTCACGGCGCGGCCTCGCGCTGCCCCGGGCGTGCTGGCCCCAACGCCGGCCCCAGCCTCGATTACTCCCCCGTCGTCTTCCGGCACTCGCCGGTGATACTCGGCTCGTCCAGCCTGTTGATCAGCTTGGTGCGTCGCTCGTCGAGCTGGCTGTCCTTGTCAGCGCCCGCGGGATCGCTGTAGTCACCGTCAAGCTGGCTGCCCCGCAGGTCACCCAGTTCAACGGTGACCGAGGCGAGTTCGGCGCTCCGATTGAACGCCGTAGCGAGAGGCTGCCAGGTGTCGTCGAGGCGGGCGGCCTGGGCCGCCTTGTCGGCTGCCTTCTCCATGAGCGGAAGCACCCTGTCTCGGGACTCCTGCCGAGCCGCGGCGTCTATCAGCGGATCACCGGAGACCTCGGGGAACTCCATCGTGCAGGCATCCCGGGCGAGTTGGAATGCCTCGCCCTTGTCATCACCAGCGCAGGCTGTGAGCGCTGATATCGCGACCACAATGACCGAGCCCCGCCCGATGAAGCTCTTGAGTCTGTTCACGTTCCCCTCCCGTTGGTGCGGGGCCATTCTGCACCGCGCGGCATCCTGCCCTTCCTTCGGGAGGCGCTCTCCGACCCCGGCAAGGCTGCGGCTGCGCACCGCACCCCACCGGCCAGCCAGCCGCCCGGCCGTATCCCGAACCTCAGCTACGGCCGACCAGGATTCAGCAGCCCGGACGATAACTTCATACGCCGGCCCTTCCAGCCAGGACCACGCCGGCCCGGACTTCGGAGGCCGGAACACCAGCCGATGTAGCCCGACTTCTCGTGGTCTCGTATGGCAGCCGGTTGGTCGAGCCGGGCACAGCTCGACGGACTCGCACCGGGGCCTCTCGCCCCGCGGCCTGCGACGTCCGTCGACTACGCCTGCTGCTCACGTCCTTGCCTCACGCCCGTGAACTTCACGGACGCCTCAGTCGTCTTGGGGGCACCCGCTCCGTTGTCGACGGTGGCCGGTGCAGGGGCCGGCCCCGTGTTCAGGGCGTTGCGGACGGCGGTCAGGATGTCCTCGGTGTGGGCTCCGAGCGCTCGGGCGGCGGAGGTGACGTCCCGGGCCAGGGTGCCGAGTTGGTGGGCATCGTGGGCGTGCGGCCCGGACGGGAGCGCCGCGACCCTGGTACCCGCGCCTCGGCGGGTGCGGATCAGTTCGGCGGCCTCCAGCTCGCGGTAGGCGCGGGCCACGGTGCCCGGCGCCAGACCGAGGTCGGCAGCGAGCTGGCGTACGGTCGGCAGGCGCTCGCCCTCGGTCAGCCGGCCGGTGCGAATGAGTGCGGCGAGCTGGGCAGGGATCTGTTCGTACGGCGGTACCTGGCTCGTGGTGTCGACGCGGACGGCGCGGTCACTCATCGTCGTAGGTCCCATCGTCTGCTACCTCGTCGTCAACTGCCCGCGGAGCCACCACGGTTACCAGGGACCACCCGAATGTGAACACGCTCAACAGACCCAGGGGACAGATCGCCACGATGGTGACGGCGCCCAGAACGCCGGCGCAGGCCCTCTCCGTGAGCGCGATGAGAAGCATCAGAACGACGAGGAGCACCTGACTGGACACCAACAGCCCCCAGGCTCCCGCGATCGCCCACGCGCGGTCGCGGCGCTGCTGGTAGTCGCCCGGCCCGAAGGCGATACGGCGTAGGGCCCAGACGCAGGCGGGGGTTCCGACCGCGAGGGCGGCGAACATCGGGCCGCTGTAGTACAGGCCGGGCAAGGGACCGAGGGATGCGCTCATCCCTTCGCAGGCGACGGTGATGACGCGCCCCGCTCCGCCTATCCGGTCGGGGCCGGATGAGGCCGTGACGGCGCCCATGACCAGCAGAGCGACGAGGGAGACCGCCTGCAGAAGAAGCAGGGGTGCCATGCGGGGCGGCACGTGGTCCCGGACCAGACGCGGGGCGAGACTCGCGGTGCGCACCGCTTCCTGGGGACGCAGGGTCAGGGCGTCACCGAGCAGGACACCTCCCACGGCACACATGCCGAAAGCGGTGATGGCGAACACCAGGGGGGTCGTGATGTCGCCGCTCTCCATCGTGACCAACTGCTGTGCGGCCCCGATTCCGATGGCCAGGCCGACCAGCGGGCGTAGTGGTCGGCGTGGTCGAGAAGCCGGGACTGGAGCGGGACGGTGTCGAGCACGTGGAGATCCCCCAGATCATCTTGTACCAAACAGTGGGTACAAGATGCCCTGGTCGAAATCTTGTGTCAAACGCTCGATACAAGCAGAACGCCGGCGGGCCACCGGAGGACCTCGGGCATGGCCGGCGCTCGCCCACCTTCCGCCGGTGCGGAAGGGTGGGACGGACGGTGGGCAGCAGGGCGGACGACCGCCCGGGCGGCGTGTCGCCTGCCCCGTCCGCGCGGTGGCGTCTCGAAGTCACGGCCCACGTAACCTCTTCCTGTGCCAGCCTCCCGCCTGCATCGCGTCGCCGTCCTTGTGCTCGAGGGTGCGAAGCCGCTCGATGTCGGAATTCCGGCGCAGGTCTTCACGACCCGCGCGAGCATGCCGTACGAGGTGCGGGTTTGCGGGGCGGCACCGGGTCTGGTGACCGGCGGCGACGGCCTCGCGTACTACGTCGCCCACGGCCTCGACGCGCTCGCGTGGGCCGACATCGTCTTCGTCCCCGGCTACCGGTTCCCGGACCGCGACGATCCGCCGCAGGCCGTCGTCGACGCACTGATCGCCGCCCACGACCGGGGCGCGCGGCTCGCCGCCATCTCGACGGGCGCCTTCGCGCTCGCCGCCACGGGCCTGCTCGACGGCCGGCGCGCCACGACGCACTGGCACTACACGCGGGCGCTCGTGGCCAGGCATCCGCTCATCCAGGTCGACGAGAACGTGCTGTTCGTGGACGAGGGCAGCGTGCTCACCTCGGCCGGCGCCGCCTCCGGCATCGACCTGTGCCTGCACATCCTGCGCGGCGACCTCGGAGTGGCCGCGTCCAACCACGCGGCCCGGCGTCTGGTCGCGGCCCCCTACCGCAGCGGCGGCCAGGCCCAGTACGTGCCGCGCAGCGTCCCCGAGCCGCTCGGCGAGCGCTTCGCCGCCACCCGCGAGTGGGCGCTGCACCGGCTCGACGAGCCCCTCACCCTCGACATAATGGCGCGGCAGGCAGGGGTCTCGCCGCGTACGTTCTCCCGGCGCTTCGTCGAGGAGACCGGCTACACGCCGATGCAGTGGGTGATGCGCGCCCGCATCGACCTGGCCCGCGAGCTGCTCGAGCGCTCGCAGCGCAGCGTCGAACAGATCGCCGCCGACATCGGGCTCGGCACCGGCGCGAACCTGCGCCTGCACTTCCAGCGCATCCTCGGCACCACACCGAGCGAGTACCGGCGCACCTTCACCCGGGGCGAGTAGCCCCAGCGCACAGCCCGACCGTGGCGGGACGCGCGCCACCCAGGCGCCGCGTGGCGAGATCCTTTTGAACCATGGCGATCCCGCCACTGTCAGCGGCGCGAGCCGCGGGCGACCCTGATGGCGAAGGGAAGGGACATCACTCATGACTCGCATCGCCATCAACGGATTCGGCCGCATCGGACGCAATGTGCTGCGCGCACTGCTGGAGCGCGACAGCACCCTCGAGATCGTCGCCGTCAACGACCTCACCGAGCCCGCCACTCTCGCCCGGCTCCTCGCCTACGACAGCACGGCCGGCCGGCTCGGGCGCCCGGTGACCGTCGACGGGGACGCCCTCGTCGTCGACGGCCGTCGGATCACGGTGCTGGCCGAGCGCGAGCCGGCGGAGCTGCCGTGGGCCGAACTCGGCGTCGACATCGTCCTGGAAGCCACCGGCCGCTTCACCTCGGCCAAGGCCGCCCGCGCCCACCTCGACGCGGGGGCGAAGAAGGTACTCGTGAGCGCGCCCTCGGACGGCGCCGACGTCACGCTCGCGTTCGGGGTCAACACCGACGCCTACGACCCGGCCGTACACACGATCGTCTCGAACGCCTCCTGCACCACCAACGCGCTCGCGCCGCTGGCCAAGGTGCTCGACGACCTCGCCGGTATCGAGCACGGGTTCATGACGACGGTGCACGCCTACACGCAGGAGCAGAACCTGCAGGACGGTCCGCATCGCGACGCCCGTCGTGCCCGGGCCGCCGGCGTCAACATCGTGCCGACCACGACCGGCGCCGCCAAGGCGATCGGCCTGGTGCTGCCGAACCTCGACGGCAAACTGTCGGGCGACTCGATCCGCGTACCGGTGCCGGTCGGCTCGATCGTCGAACTCAACACGACCGTCGCCCGTGACGTGACGCGCGACGACGTGCTGGCGGCGTACCGCGCCGCGGCGGAAGGGCCGCTCGCCGGTGTCCTGGAGTACTCGGAGGACCCGCTGGTGTCGTCCGACATCGTGGGCAACCCCGCCTCGTCGATCTTCGACTCGGCCCTCACCCGCGTCGACGGCCGCCACGTCAAGGTGGTCGCCTGGTACGACAACGAGTGGGGCTTCTCGAACCGCGTGATCGACACGCTCGAGTTCCTCGCCACCCGCTGACCGGACGCCGGGGCGGCACCCCGCCCCGGCGACCGCACCGCCCGGCACTTCCCGTTCACTGCCGCAGCGGCGATGACCGACCTGATCCCGACGGGCCGGAGCTTGCAGGCCGTGCCCGGAGTCGGCCGTCCCACGGCTACGAGCAGGGAAGCCACCTATTCAGGTGCGGGCTCTCGCGGGGCTGATTGCCGGCTGTCCGCGGGGCGTTCGAGTGCCACCTTGGGCAGCCGCGGGGCGGGCAGCCACCATGCCCACTTACCCATCAGCTCCATGATGGCCGGGACCATCAGGCAGCGGATGGCCAGGGCGTCCATCAGGATCGCCACCGCGAGGCCCAAGCCGAACTGCTGGAGCGTCCGATCGGCACTCAGCATGAAGGCGCCGAGCACCACGATCATGATGGCCCCCGCCGCCGTGATGACCTTGCCGATGGAGGCCAGTCCCTCCCGTACCGCGACGGAGTGATCCTTCGTACGCTCCCACTCCTCGTGTATCCGCGAGACCAGGAACACCTCGTGGTCCATGGAGAGTCCGAACACGATCGCGAGGATCAGCACGGCGAGGAAGGCGTCGACCGGGCCCGGCTGCACCCCGAACAAGCCGTGCTGGAACACCAGGGTCATGGCGCCGAGCGCGGCGGTGATCGAGAGCAGGTTGAGCAGGGCTGCCTTGACGGGGATCAGGATCGACCGGAAGACCAGCAGTGACGAAAGGCTGACCACGACGGCGACAGTGGCAGCCGCTTGGAGACCGTGTCCGCGAAATCCTGGGAGGCGGCGATGGCTCCGCCGACCAGGATCTCGGCGCCGGTGTCGTGTTCCGCCTTCGGGGCCATGTCGTTGCGCATACGGTCCAGGAGGTCGGTGGTGCCTTCGTCCTGTGGTGCCGTCTTCGGGGACAACGCGCGCGTGAAGCTCACGTTCCAGTTCTGGAGCGGCGCCTCGGCGACGTACTACGTGACCAATTCGGGAAGCACGGTTACCGGTACGACGTCCTGAGTTGAGGCGGGTGTCCGCCCGGCTCCCGGGCGGGCACCGCCTCGGCCGCGGGCGAGTTCGCCGGCGTCCAGTTCACCGGATGTGGCGCGCGATGCCGGTCGCCTTCGCCATCAGCCACTCCAGAGGGCCGCGTGCGACGTACCGCGACCAGATGACCGCGAACGCCATGACACCCACGATGAAGCCGACCAGCACATGCAGGGGCGAGCCGGGCAGTTCCTCGATGCCCAGGAGCCGGATGCCGATGATGTGCAGCACGTAGGCCGTCAGCGACATGGAGCCGACCGCGATGACCGGCCCGCTCAGGCGGCGCAGGCGAGGGAAGGCGTCCATGGCGGCGAGGCAGGCGGTCACCACGGTGATCGCCACGCCGGTGTTGCCGAGGATCGACAGGGTCGTCTCGCTGTGCGGGGAGGCCGCCAGCAGCCAGTAGGGAGTGTCGCCGAAGTTGTAACCGGCCGTGTCGGACCACCATGCGCTCGCCGGGTTGCCTCCCCACCCGGACGTGCTCAGCGCCGAAAGCGCTCCCGGCACGAGGTGGAGGGCCAGCCAGGAGCCGCCATATCCGAAGACCGCGAGCGCGATGCCGGTCAGCGCGAGGCGCAGGCGTACGGCGGTGGCTGCCAGGTCGAGGCGGGCGACGGCCATGCCCGCGATGACGAACGGAATCCACGTCAGGGCCGGATAGGTTCCGGTGAAGAGCAGGGACAGCGGGCCGTCGGGCTCACCGGGCGTGGGGAATCCGCCGCCGCCGAGCGCCCGCTTCACTACGTACAGCACCTGGGGCAGTACGAGGGCCGTGCCCGCCGCTATGACCGCCAGAGGGCCGGCGCTGAGCCGGTACAGCGGCAGGACGAGCACGAAGTACACGCCGTAGAACGCGAGTATCACCTCGACCGGGGCGCCAGACATGGTCAGCGCGGTGCCCAGGGCCAGCAGGATCACGGCCCGGATGATCACCTTGGCGACCGCCTGGCGGCCGGCCCGCCCGGTCTTCGGCGTGGTGCGCCCGGTGATGAGCACGACGGCGAAGCCCGCCAAGAAGGCGAAGAGAGCGGAGGAGCGACCGTGAGAGAGCTCCATCAGGAAGCCGGTCACTCCGCCCACGCTCGGGTCGGCGCCCACATGGGCGGCGTACATACCGAAGACGGCGAGGCCGCGGGCCAGGTCCACGGCGATCAGCCGGCCCACGCCGGGCGCGCCGGTCGAGGGCCTGCTGCACTCGCGTACAGGGGACGGCGCCTCGGCCGGGAGCAGCGAGGGGTCTGCGTGCTGTGTCATACCCCTCAGGCTGGAGACCGGGCCGATCATGGAGTATCCGGCAGCAGGCTGCGGTGTCCCTGCCGACTGGTGGGTGCTACCCCGCCGTGTGGCTGGAGCTGCCGTCCGCGGGGACGCCGGGGCTCGGCGGGGCCTTAGGGTCGATGCGGCAGGGGCCGGACGGCCTGGGCGAAGGTGAGGCGGAGCGCGCGTGATCCGGGTAGTGGTGGTGGACGACGAGGCACTGGTCCGCTCGGGCTTCCAACTCATTCTGGGCGCCTCGCAGGACATCGAGGTCGTCGCGACCGCGAGCGGGGGCGACGCCGTGGAGACCGTCCGCCGGGAGCGGCCCGACGTGGTTCTGCTGGACATCCGGATGCCCGACGTCGACGGGCTCACCGTCCTGCGCGAGCTGCGGAGCATGCCCGACGCTCCGGTGGTGGCGATGCTGACCACTTTCGACGCCGACGAGTACATCGTGACCGCGTTGCACTCCGGCGCGGCCGGTTTCCTGCTCAAGGATACCGAACCGGAGCAGCTCGCCCATCTGGTGCGCACCCTGGCCGCCGGTGGCGTGGTGCTCTCCCCCAAGGCGTCCCGGACCCTGCTGCACAGCCACCCCGGCACCGGAAAGGCCGTCGATGAGGAGGCGGCCCGCGTCCGCCTGCTCACCGCCCGCGAGCGCGACGTCCTCGTCCTGGTGGCCGAGGGGCTGTCGAACGCCGACATCGGGGCACGCATCCACCTGGGTGCCGGCACGGTGAAGGACCATGTCAGCGCGATCCTCACGAAGCTCAGGGTGACGAGCCGGGTGCAGGCCGCGCTGCTGGCGCAGCGGGCCGGGCTGCTGGACGAGCGCCCGCAGCCGGAGGCCGGACGATGAGCCGCGCAGGCGAGCTGTGGCGGCGTGTTCCCGCGCCGGTCATCGACATCGTCCTGGTGGCCGTGGCGGCCGTGGACGTGTGGCTGAACCTGTGGGACGACACGCGGCTCGGTGTCGCGCTGGCCGCGATCGGCTGCGCAGCGTTGGCCTTCCGGCGCCGGTTCCCGCTCGGTGTCTTCCTGCTCACCCTGCCCATCGCGCTGACGCAGGATGTCGCCGTCGCTCCGCTCGTGGCGCTGTTCACCCTGGCCGAACGCTCGCGCAACCGCCGTCTCCTCGCGGTGTGCGTCGCCCTGTCCGCCACAGCGAGCAGCATTCCGTGGCCCCTGGCCGGCCTCACCGAGGTCACCAGGACCATGACGCTGATCGTCTTCGTGTACAGCCTGGCGACCGCTGTCGCCCCGGTCCTCCTCGGCCAACTGGTGCAGGCAAGGCGGGACTTGGCGCGGCGGCTGGCCGAGATCGAGGAGGCCAGGGAGCACGAGCGGGCACTGCACGCCCAGGCCGTGCTGGCACGCGAACGCGCCCAACTGGCCCGCGAAATGCACGACGTCGTCTCCCACCAGGTCAGCCTGATCGCCGTACGGGCCGGAGCACTGCAGGTCGCCACCACGGACACGGACGCCAAAGAGGCCGCCCGCACCATCCGTTCGCTGAGCGTCACCACACTCGACGAACTGCGCACCATGGTCACGCTGCTGCGCGCCTCCGGCGGCCGCGCAACGGAGCTGACTCCTCAGCCCACCCTGGCCGACCTGCGCAAACTGGTGGAGTCAAGCGGCACTCACGCGGCGCTGAAGGGTGAGCTTCCGCCCGCCGTGGGCACACCCGCCCAGCGGGCCATCTACCGCACGGTCCAGGAGGCGTTGACCAACGTCCGAAAGCACGCCCCGGGAGCCACGGCCTGCGTCGAGCTGTGGCAGGACGGCGACGACGTCGGAGTGACCGTCACCAACACACCGCCCACCCGCCCCTCCCTCTCCCTCCCCGGTTCACAGCAGGGTCTGGTCGGCCTGCGGGAACGGGCCGACCTCCTCCACGGCGCCCTGGAGTCGGGCCCTTCCACGGAGGGCGGCTACCGGGTGCGGCTACGGATTCCCCTCAGCACGGACTGAGACCGAGCAGAGTCAGGACGCCTCCTGGGCCGCCTCGGGCGAGAACCCTTCTACTGTGTGCGCAGCGAGCACAGCCCGGCCACAAGGAACGCCATGTCCGAGAGCCCCGCCCCGGCCCAGTCGCCGGGCACCAGCCGCAGCACCTCGGCGACCATCCCGCCGAACATTCTGCGCTGTCTCACGCCGGTCACCGACGGGTACGGAGTCGACCTCCGGCCCGAGCTGAGACAGGTCGGGCTGGACGAGGCGATGATGCGCTCGGCGGAGCTGCGGGTCTCCTACCGCCAGGGCAGTGCCGTCATCCGGCGTGCGCTGGAGCTCACCGGTGACGCTCACCTGGGCCTGCGGGTGGGTGCCGCGCAGCACCTGACCTCCTGGGGTCTGCTGGGGTTCGCCCAGATGGCCGCGGATACGCTGCGGGAGGCCATCGAGACGGGCGTGCGCTTCCAGAACCTGTCCGGGGCGATGGTGGTCTGGTCGGCCGGGCCTGAGGAGGCCGGCTACGCACTGCGGGCCGAACTGCCCGATCCCGCCCTCGATCCGGCGGTCGCGGTCTTCCTGGCGGAGGAGGCTTTCGCCAGCGTCGTCGCCCTCACACGGCTGAGTTCCGGGGAGGAGTTCGCGCCGCAGAGCGTCGAGTTCGCCTTTCCCGCCCCACGTGACAGCGGGCCGTTCACCGAGCTGTTCCGGTGCCCGGTACGGTTCCGCGCCGCGGGAAACCGCTTGGTGTTCCCCACGGCGTGGGCCGGGCGGCCGATGCCGGGCCGCGACCGGGTCACCTACACCGCCGTCGTGGAGCTGCTGGCGGAGCAGGTGGCGTCGAGACGCGACCAGCAGGATCTGCTGGAGGTACTGGAGATCTCGATCGCGCAGAGCCTGCCCGACGTGCCGTCCTTCGTCGAGCAGGTCCGACGGCACGCTTCCAGTGAGCGCACGCTGCGCCGCCGCCTGGCCGAGTGCGGCACAACGTACGAGGCGGTCGTCGACGGGGTGCGCCGCGAGCGGGTCGAGCAGCTATTGCGCCGCCCCGGGCTGACCCTGAGGGACGTCGCCCGGCAGGCGGGCTTCTCCGACGTGCGAGCGCTGCGGCGTGCGGTGCACCGCTGGCACGGGGTGAGCCCGGCCCGGCTGCGCGAGGAGACCGCGGAGCAGTGACCGGACTGCCCACGCAGCAGCGGGCCACCTGGCCCCCCTGTCACCCTGTCACCTGGTCACCTGGTCACCTGGTCACCCGGTCACCCGGTCACCTGGTCACCCGGTCAACGCGTGCGGATCCAGATGGTCTTCTCCCTGGTCCACTGCGCGAAGGCGTCGGTGGACTTCTCCGCGCCACCGAACCCCGACTGCTTCCACCCGCCGAAGGGGGTGGTGATGTCGCCTTCGCTGTACGCGTTGACGGAGACCACCCCGGCTTCGATGCCCCGCGCGAGCCGGAGCGCGGCGTCGAGGTCGCGGGTCCAGACCGAGGCGGCGAGCCCGTATTCGGTGGCGTTCGCCGTCCGCACCGCTTCGTCCTCCGAGGTGAAGGTCTGGACGGTGACCACAGGGCCGAACAGTTCCTTGGTGAGCACGTCGCTGCCCGCCGAAGCCCGGCTGATCACGGTGGGCGGATAGTAGGCACCGCGCGGCGGCAGACCGTGCGGCAGACCGCCAGTGTGGATGTGGGCTCCGGCAGATCGGGCCGCGTCCACCGCCGCCGCGACCCGGTCGAAGGCGGCACGGCTGATGAGCGGCCCCACCTGGGTGCGTGCGTCGGCGGGGTCGCCGATGGTGAGGCTCTTCGCGGCCCGGGTGAACCGGTCCAGCACCTCCTCGGCGATGCTGTGGTGGACCAGGACGCGGGAGCCGGCGGTGCAGTTCTGCCCCATGGTCAGGAACGCGGCCTCGATCATGTTGTCGATCAGTTCGTCGCCGTATTCGAGGGCGTCCGGCATCAGGACCTGGGGGCTCTTGCCGCCCATCTCCAAGGAGACCCGCTTGAAGTTGGTCTGCGCCGCGTCGGCCAGGACGCGGCGTCCGGTGGCGGTGGATCCGGTGAACGACAGTGCGCGCACGAGGGGGTTGCGGGCGAGGGCCGTACCGGTGACGGTGCCGTGGCCGGGCAGCACGGTGAGCACGCCGTCCGGCAGGCCTGCCTCAACCGCCAGTGCAGCCAGATGCAGGGTGGAGCGCGGGGTGGCCTCGGCGGGCTTGAGCAGCAGGGAGTTGCCCGCGGCGAGCGCGGGCCCGACCTTCCAGGCGGCCATCGCCAGCGGGTAGTTCCAGGGCAGGATCGCGGCGGCCACCCCGACCGGTTCCCGGCTCACCAGCCCCACGCTGTCGTGCCCGGTAGGGGCGACGCGGCCGAAGACCTTGTCGGCCGCCTCCGCGAACCAGCGCATCGACTCGATCGCCCCGGGCACGTCGCCGGTACGGCACTCCGTGATCGGCTTACCCGCGTCCTCGCAGTCCAGCCTGGCCAGGATTTCGGCGTCGCGCTCCATGAGGCCGGCCAGGCGCAGCAGCACAGCGGCCCGCTCCCGCGGGGGCCGGCCGGCCCAGACGCCGCTCTCGAAGACCTTGTGCGCCCGTTCGGCGGCCAGTGCGACGTCCTGCTCGCTCGCCGCCGCCACGGTCGTGATCAGCTCACCCGTCGCGGGATTGACGACATCGAGCGTCTCCTCGGAGCCGGTGATGTGCGTCCCGCTCATGCTTCCTCCACCAGTTCCCACCGGCCGCCGACCTGGCGGGCCAGTCCCCTGCGGCGCAGGTCCTCCAGATAGCGGGCCATGCCTCGCTCACCGCGCTTGCGGAACAGCGGGAAGAGCCGGGGCAGCAGGTTCGGCGCCAGCATCGCGAACCGCACCAGCCGGGACTCGCCCGGTCTGACGTAGGCCTCCAGGCGAGGCTTGTCCAGCAGGCTCACAGCCGCCCTGACGACATCGGACGGCTGCTGCGGCGCGTCCTGGAACTGCATGGAGTTCCCGCCCTCGACGGCCTCCTGACGGAGCATCCGCGTGTCGGTCGCCGACGGCAGCACCGAACCGGCCTCGATGCCCTTGCCCCGCAGATCCAGCCCGATGGCGAGCATCGCGCCCCGCAGCCCGAACTTCGAGGCGGTGTAGAGGGGGGTCTCGCCCAGCGGGAAGATCCCGCCGAGGGACACGGTCGTGATGACCCGGGGGTCGCCGGAGGCCCGCAGCAGCGGGATGGCGAGCCGTGTCGTGACCAGCGGGGAGATCAGGTTGAGCTCGATCTCCCGCTCGATGCTCTCGACGCTGCGCACGTCGAACCGTTCGGAGCTGGTCATGCCCACGTTGTTCACCAGGACGTCGATACGGCCGTGGGTGGCCGCGACGCCGTCGAGCATCTGCTCCACTCCGGCGCGGTCCAGCAGGTCGCAGCCCAGCCCGGCGTGCCCGCTCGCCGGCAGCTCGGCGGCGGTCCGCTTGGCCCGCACCTCGTCGACGTCGACCACGACGAGACGGGCACCGCCCGCGGCGAAGCGGTGGCACAGGGCGCTGCCGATGCCTCCGGCACCGCCGGTCACCAGGATGACCTTGTCACGGAAGTCGTACGTCATGGCGCCACCGCTTCCTGTCGCGCGGACGTCGCCCGGGGCGGCAGGCCCGCGGTGCGCCAGCCCATCCCTTCGGCGACCTTGCCGAGGTACTTCACGAAGGCGTCGCTGTGGACGTAGCCGGTGTGACGTGGCGAGTCGACGAACTTCAGTCCGCCGGACAGGTCCGGCCGGTCGCCGCGGATCATGCGCGCGAACCGCTCGGCGGTCGGCAGCCCGGCCTTCGCGTCCCGGATGAAGGAGGCGATCAACTGGGCCTGGCTGTCGAAGAGCTGGTAGGCACCGGAGTTGGTCTCCACGAAGCCGACACCGAACAGGCCCTCGTGTTCCCGGGAGAACGAGGACAGGTAGAGGTCGGGGTGCTGCTCGTCGCCGAAGTACTTCTGCACGACGGGGACTTTGTGGACGTATCCCGTGGCCAGCAGGATCAGGTCGAATTCGTCGCTGGTGCCGTCGGTGAAGTGCACCGTCCTGCCCTCGGTGCGGGCGATGCCGGGCCTGGCCGTGATGTCGCCGTGCTGGAGGTGGTGGATCAGCAGCGAGTTGAGGGCGGGGTGGGTCTCGAACAGCTTATGGTCGGGCTTTTGCAGACCGAGCCTGCGCGGGTCGCCGTTGAGGAGCCGCAGCAACCCGCCGAACAGCTTCTGCTGCGCCCACATCGGCAGGTGGGGTCCGCCCGCCGCGATGGTGTCCACGGGCCGGCCGAAAAGATGCTTCGGTATGAACCAGTAACCACGGCGCATGCTGATCGCGGCATGGTCGGCGGACCGCGCGGCGTCGCAGGCGATGTCCAGCCCGGAGTTGCCCGCACCCACCACCAGCACCCGCTTGCCCAGCAGTTCACCGCTGCTTCGGTAGGTGACCGTGTGGCGGACCTCGCCGGTGAAGTCGCCGGGCAGGTCGGGGACGTTGGGGTGCCATTGCGCGCCCGTGCACACGACGACCTGTCGGTGTGTGCCGGACCGACCGTCGGCCCGGGTGACCGTCCAGGTGCCGTCCGGGTTCTTGTCCACGCTGCGGACCTCGGTGCCGAACTCGATCCGGTCCCGGAGCCCGTAAGCCTCGGCGAACGACGTCAGGTAGGACAGGATCTGCCGGTGCGGCGGGTAGTCGGCGAAGTGGTCCGGCATCGGGTAGCCGCCGAAGCCGGAGAGGGTCTTGCTGGAGATGAAGTGGGCCGACTCGTACATCGGGGTGCCCGGGTTGTCGATGTCCCACAGCCCGCCCGGTCCCGTGTGGCGCTCGATGTGCGTGTACGGCAGGTCGCGCTCGGCCAGCGCCCTCGCGACCGCCAGTCCCGCGGGTCCCGCGCCGATCACACAGGTGTCGTACTGGTTCTCACTCACCAGTCCGCCTCCTTTCTCGGGTGTCTCAGGTGTTGCCGGGAACCTATGCACCGGGCGGCCGACGGGAACTGACCCCTGCGGCCACAGAGGGGACCGCAGCGGCCAAGGGGAGGCCGCTACTGCCCGAGTACGCGGCCCCTCGGTGCCGGTCACCGAGGGGCCGCGGGTGCCGTGCGGCGGGTATCGCGGACGGCTTCTACCCGTTGCCGTCCCGGCACTGGTCGGACGGGTTGCAGGGTCGCGTCCACGGGTTGGCGGCGATGGCGGGCGTGTTCAGGTAGGCCCGCGCACTGCTCACGGCTCTGTCCGTCGTCCTGGCCACCGCACTGGTGGTGGGCCTGGCCGCCTGGAGCCAGCACGTCGACAACGACGGCAGGCCACGGCCACCGCCGCTCGCCGCATCGCCTCCGTCGCCCACGCCCCGCGCACCACCGACCCGCGCACCGCGATGCTGCTCGGCGTCGCCGCCTGGCGCGTCTCCCGGCTGCCCGAGTCCCGCCGCGCCCTGCTGGGCTCGCTCACCCAGCCCGAACAGGACGCCTTCACCGACCCGGCCTCCGGCACCGCGCCCCGGCGCTTCCTCGCCGACTCCGGCCGTACCCTGCTCACCGTCGCCTCCGGCCGTTGGGTGACCTGGGACGTGGCCAGCCACAAGAGGACCGGGGCGGGCAGGTTCCCGCAGGGCGACGTCATCGCGGCAGCCCCGGACGGCCGCGTCCTCGCCGTCTCCCAGCGCGGCGGCGTACGGCTGTGGGACACGAGGGCGGGCCGGTGGACAGGGGGTTCGAACCCCATGCCGCCATGGACGACGGTGGACATCGCCAACGGCGCCGCGGTGGTCCGGGACACGGGCGACGACCGGGTGCGGGTGCGTTCCGTCAGCGACGGCAACGTCCTCTTCGAGACCAGGTCACCCGGTGATGTGGCCGCTGCCCTGAGAGCTGACGGCCGGTCCGTCGCGGTCTGTCCCGCCCACGGCACACCACGGGTCTGGGACGTCGCCGGCCGCCGCAGGCTGCCCGGCGCATGGGAGGACACCTCCGGCCTGTGCGCCCCGGCCGACGGGCTCACGGGCGTGTCGTACGCCGCCACGACGCTGACTCTGAGCGCCTCCGGCGACCGCCTGCTGTCCGTGTCGTCCGCGGCCGTCCGCGTCTGGAACACCCGCACCGGCCGCCAGGTGGCCGACCTGGATGATCCCGGCGTGCAGCACACGGCCCTGAGCGCCGACGGCGCCTTTCTTGCGACAGCGGACGACAGCTAGGTGCGGGTCTGGCGGCTGTCGGCCCCCGACGCCCCGGTGTTCCGGCGCGACCTGAACAACCAGCAGCCGTACGGCGGCCTGGACTGGGACCCCTCGCGCCCGGTCCTGCGCTACCTGGAAGGCAGTACGGTCCACTCTCTCGACCTGGGCACAGCGGTCACTTCCGCCTGGCAGGACCGTCCCTACGACAAACTCCTGCTCAGCCCTGACGGTCGCACCCTCGCCACCGCCCGACGCTCCGGTTCCCGTTACACCTTTCAGCTCCGCTCCACCCGCGACGGCCGTGTCCCGAGCATCCTGCCCGCGCCGCCGCTCCCGGTCTCACGCGACCCCCGTCAGCCGGTCGTGCCGACGGACACCCTGCCGCTGATGGCGTTCGACGCCGACGGCACGACGTTCGCCTACGGCGTCTCGGCACCGTGCGGTCAAGCGTCACCGCAGCATCTGGAGCTCTGGGACGTACGACACGACCGCGCACGTGTCGGGCTGGACCTGGCGACCGCCGGCACCGGCCCCGTGGTGACCTTGGCGCTCGGCCCGTCCGGCCGTACCGCCTACGCAGGTCGGGTCGGGCCCTCCGGCGATCTGGACACCGAGGTCTGGGACACCGCACGCGCCCGCCGCACCCGGGTGCTCACCACCGTGACCGGCCTGAGCGGCCTGCCACTCGCCGTCAGCCCTGACGGACACCTCCTGGTCGCGGACAACCGCAGGGCCGCCCTGCCCTCGGATCCGATGACCGGCCGGGACCTCGTCCTCGGCGACGAGGTCGGCGCACTCGCCTTCAGCGCCGACGGCTCGCGGCTGGCCGCAGGCGGCGGAGCGGGCAGAGTCGCCTTGTGGGACGGGCGACTGCGACAGCGCGCGGGCATCCTGCGCAACGTCTTCCGCGCCTCGCTCGGCCCCACCCCGGAATCGGTCAGCGCGCCGGCGTTCAGCCCCGACGGCCGCACTCTGGCCGTCGGCGGCACCGCGGGCACGCTCCAACTGTGGGACACGCAGACCCAGCAGCCCCTCGGCGACCCACTGACCACACCCGGCGACGCGGTCGCCTCCCTGTCCTTCAGCCCGGACGGCACGACCGTGTACGCGGCCGGCGCACACGTCCCGCTCCAGCGCTACGTCATCGATCCGGGGCGGGCCGTCGCCGAGGTCTGCACCCGCGCGGGACGCCCTGTACCGACCGGGGCACAGTGGCGGACGTACGTCGGCGACGTGCCATATCAGAAGGTCTGCGGACAGTGATGCGGCGTCTCGATCGCGGGTTCGGCCACGCCCTTCGCCGCGTCGGACGACCCGGCTGAAGTGCTCACCCGGCCTCGGCGGAGGAGGAGGGCGCGAGCCCTTTCTCGGGTGATGCCTGCGTGCCGGCCACCGTCATCCGGAGAAGGGGCAGCGAGGCGACGATGGTGCCGAGCGCCAGGACGATGCCGAGCACGTCGGCCCCGGCGGCGTCGAGGACGGCTCCGACGGCCAGGGGTCCGATGCCGGTACCCAGGGCGCCCGCGCCGCTGAGCGAGGCGACCAGGCGTCCGGTCGGGTCGATGAGCGCCGCGGCGGCGAGCATCTGCACCAGGACGGCCAGTTGGCAGGCCTGCCAGAGGACGGCCGCGACGATGAAGAGGACGGGGTCGTGGGTGAGGACCAGGGCCGCCATCGCGAGGGCCTGTGCCGTGACGAAGACGGCCATCGACCGCATGCGCCCGAAGCGCCGCGCCGCCACCGGCCCCACCACGGCGCCGACGAGCGCCACGACACTGGAGATGGCGAGGACGGCCGACACGGCCGAGTGCGACATCCCCGTGTGCTGACGGCCCAGGACCGAGGCGTACGACCACGCGCCCTGGGTGACGGTCCACAGGAGCGCGGTCCCGAGGAGCAGAACCACGGACGGTTTGGTCGCGGTCGCCTCTCCCCCACCGGCGGACCCGGGCTCCGCGGTGGCGGGACCGTCCGGGAGCCGACGCACCAGCGGCCAGGCGGCGAGGCAGCACAATGCCATGAGCAGGAAGCCGGTGCCCTCCCCGAGGTCGTGGTTGGCCGCGGGTACGCCCATGATCAGCAGCGCCGTCACGCCGACCGTGCCGGAGATGGTGACGGCGGACGCCTTGTCGGCGTCGTCGGTGGCGGCGAGCGCCGCAGTGGCCGCCGCGTAGACCGCGCCGAGCCCCGCGCCGAGGACCAGGTTGGCCAGGACCAGGGTCACCGGGTCGACGGCCGCCGCCGCTGCCAGGAAGCCGGCACCGGAGAGGGCGAGTCCGAGGCGGGTCATCCGCACCCGCCCCGGCCGTGCTGCCCGCTTGGCCAGCAACAGCGTCACCACCGCCGTCGCCATCAGCTGAGTAGCGGCCACAAGCCCGGCGCCTGAGTCCGACAACCCGAAGCGTGACGCGAAGTCGTCGACGAACACGGGCATCACGTTCGCCCCGCCGTTGCCGAGGGTGACTCCGGCGATGAGCGCCACAGCCATACCGAAGGTCAGGGCGGAGGAGCCTCGCGCGTTCACCGGCTGCTCCTCTGCGAGCAGTTGGGGACTGCAACCGTTCCTCGGCGGAGTGCCGAGTGTGCAACAAGCATGAGAGCCTCACGAGTCAGAGGGCACGAGCCGCGTTTTCGGGACACTGGCCACGGACGCGTCGGACGTCCGTGGCCCGTCGATCGGGATATCGACGCGGTGGACGTCTGCCACCGCACCGTGGGCGGTCAGCCGGCCCAGACGTCTTCCACGTAGTGGCCGGACTCGGTGAGGGCGGCCAGCCAGGCGGTGGCCTCCTCATCGCCGGCACCCGTGTTCTTGCGGTAGATCGCCATGAACGCCTCCCGCACCGCCGGGGCCATACGTCGGCCGTCTCCGCAGATGTAGACGCGTCCGCCGGCCTCCAGTACGGCCCAGACCTCGTCGCTCTCCCTCGCGATGCGGTCCTGGACGAAGCGGGCACCGTCCTCGGGCGCGCAGGAGAAGGTGGGTCGCATGCTGACGGCTCCGGCTGCCTCGGCCGTCTCGAATTCCGCGCGGTGGAGGTAGTCGACGTCGGGGTGGTCGCAGCCGAAGTAGCACAGAAGCGTCCCGGTCGACCGGGTGTGGTGGCGGTCGAGGACCGCGCCGCGGAAGGGCGCCAGACCGGTGCCCGCGCTGACCAGGATCACCGGCACCGACTCGTCCTGCGGCAGACGGAAGTCCTCGCTGCAGGGCAGCACCCTGGCCTGGACGGTGTCGCCGGCCTTCACTGTCTGGAGGTAGTGCGAGGCGATGCCGTGGAACATGCCCTCGCCGGCGCGGTGGGGCGCGGCGAGCAGCGACACCATCAGGTCCACCTCGCCGGGTGCCGCTTCGGCGGACGAGGAGATCGAGTAGTGGCGCGGGCGCAGGACGGGCAGCAGTTCCAGGAAGCGTTCGAAGGGCAGCTCGCAGGCGCGGTAGCGCTCCAGCAGGTCCAGGACACTGCGTCCGGCGGCGGTCACCTGCTCGCGGAAGGCCTCCGGGTCCGTCTCCGCGAGTTCGGTCAGGGGCCGCTTCTCGGGCGGGCAGGCGGTGTGCTCGGCGAGCACGGCGACCTGCTCCTGGGTGGCGGCATCCTGCAGTTCCACGAAGTCGGTGAGCAGGCGGCGCAGGGTCAGCGGCCGGTCGACGGGCAGGGCGCCCCGGCTGCGGCGACGGGCGCGCAGTCGCACGGTGCGCTCCAGGTCGAGGCCGAAGCGGTCGGCCACCCGCCGTACGAGGGCGTCCGGGTTGCTCGGGAGCACGGCCAGGTGGTCGCCGGTGCGGTAGGTGACGCCCTCTGGCAGCCGCAGCCTCAGGAATCGCTTGGAGCGGCCCAACCCGTTGTCCATGTCGACCAGTTCGTACGCGTCGAGCACCTCCATCGGCTGTACGCCGTGTCGTGCCGCGAGGCCGCCGATGACCGAGTCGGTCGCGTCCTGAAGCTCGTACAGTCCCGCCTCCTGGTCGGCGCCCGGCTCGGTCTCCTGCGCTGCCGCGGCGGCTCCGTACCGCTCCAGCAGGGCGGTCCACAGGTCGCCGGTCCACCGGTCCACCGTGCCGGCGAAGTCGCCGGCGGCGTCGGCGGCGCCGCGCTCCAGCAGTGAGGTGGCGCCCGCGGCGGTGAGCCGCTCGTCGACGAGGGTGGGGACGCGCTGGTAGGTGGCGGCCCAGTTGCGGTCGCCGACGCCGAGTACGGCGTACTGGAGGCCGTCGAGCGCGCCGGGCTCCAGGCCCTCCAGCCATGCGACGAATTCCGTGGCGTCGTCGGTGGGCCTGCCGTTGTAGGAGGCGGCCACGATCACCACCGGTCCGTCACCCGCGGAGAGCTTGCCCACGGCGTCGTTGAGGGGAGCGACGGACGGGGCGAAGCCGCGCTCGTCGCCGTCCGCCGCCAGGTCGCGGGCGATGCCCGCGCAGGTGCCCAGGTTGGAGCCGTGCAGGAGGGTCAGCGCGGTTCCGGTGGCGCGTCGGACGCCGGGCCGGTCCTGGCCGGCGGGAGCGCTGCTCGCGGCGACGGCCGCGGCGGTGGGCAGACGGCGCTCCCCGCCGGTGCGCCGGGCCAGGTTCAGCGTGAACTCGTCGGGCTTCAGGGTGAGCGACTGCTTGATCTTCAACTGGTAATTGGTGTGGTCGATCAGGCGGTAGCGGTGGATCAGCAGCGCGAGGACCAGCGTCGCCTCGTGCAGCGCGAACTGGCGGCCGATGCAGGCGCGTTCGCCGCTGCCGAACGGCTTGAACAGGTGGACCGGCCGCTCCTCCTCCCGCTCGGGCAGGAACCGGTCGGGGTCGAACAGCTCGACGTTCTCGCCCCAGGCGGGGTCCCGGTGCAACTGCGGGATGAGCACCTGGATCGACGCGCCCTTGCGCACCGCGTACTTCCCGCCGATGACGGTGTCCTCCAGTGGCTCCACGGCGTAGGCGGGGGCCGTCGGCCACAGCCGCAGGCCTTCGTTGAGCACCTGGCGGATGTACGTCAGCTTGCCGATGTCCCCGTAGTCCGGCTCGGGGGCGTCCGAGTCGCCCCACAGCGCGTCGACCTCGGCCTGGGCTCGGGCGAGGACCTCGGGGTGCTTGGTCAGGTAGTAGAGGGCGAAGGACAGGGCCCCGCTGGTGGTCTCGTGCCCGGCGATGAGGAACGTGATCGCCTGGTAGCGGATGTTGACGTCGTCCAGGGGCTCGCCCGTCACCGTGTCGGAGGTGTGCAGCATGCGCCCGAGCAGGTCGTCGGTGCTCGGGTCCCCGGAGGCCCGGCGCTCTCGGATCACGTCGTCGACGAGGTCCTTCATCAGGGTCACGTCGGTGCGGAACTGCTCGGCCTGCTTCCACTTGAACAGGTCGGCACCCGGGATGGACTCCCCCTTGGCCTGGGCGAAGCCGAGCGCCCGCGACAGGGCGGTGACGAAGGGGTGCGGCTCCTCGCGGCCGAAGGATTCGAAGTCGTAGCCGAATCCGCACAGGCCGATCGTGTCGAACGTCAGCCGCGTCATGTCGCCGGCCACGTCCACGGGCTCCGTCCCGGCCGCCCGGTCCCACTTCCCGATCAGTTCCCGGGCCACCTTGAGCATCGTCGCGTGGTAGCCGCGCATCGCGCCGAGCGAGAAGGCCGGCATCAGGATGTCGTGCGCCTTGCGCCAGTTGGGCTCGTCGTTGAACGCGGTGAAGAGCCCGTCGCCGCCGATCTCGCGAAGGATCACGAGGTCGGGGTGCACGTTCTTGCGGAACCGGCTCTCGTCCGCCAGCTCGGTGACCAGGTCGAGGCCGGAGGCGAAGTTGATCTCGGTGCCGAAGACGCGGAGCTTGAACAGCGGTCCCAGCTCCTTGGCCTCCTTCATCACGTAGAGCAGGCCGTCTGCGCCACCGGGGATGTCGAAGGCGTGGCCGACCAGGGGCAGGGCCGGACGCTGAGGGATCGGCTCGGTTCCGCGCAGGGTCTCGTGGGTCATGAGCTTGCCTTTCGTTCGGCGCAGGCTGTCGCTGGCCAGAACCATACAGACGACATTGTCACTCGACAATGTCGATCGATCGTGTTGACCGACACAGTCAATTGACGGAACTATCGAGACCTTGAGACGTCCGGCCGCTCCAGGAGATGTCCGGCCGGTCCGGGCTCGTGAATCCAGACCTTGTCGGACGACCTGTTCGGCAGACTGAGTCGCATAGGATGCCGTCATGGCTCATGTATCCGCGGCGGAGCGCCGCCCTCAACTGATCAAGGCGGCCATCGACCTCATGGCCAGGGAGGGCGTCGCCGCCGGCAGCACCCGCGCCATCGCCGCCGAGCTCGGCGTGGCCCAGGCGACCGTGCACTACACCTTCGGCACGAAGGAAGATCTGTACCGGGCCGTCATGGAGCAGCTCACCCAGGACCTGGTCAGCCAGGTGGAGCGCGCGGCACCCACTGACGCGGGCTTCGAGGACACGATCGGCACTCTCGCCGAGGCCCTGTGGCAAACGGTGCTCGAACAGCCGGCGTCCTACCAACTCCTCACGGAACTGTCCATGTTCGCCCTGCGCACGCCCCATCTCCAGGAGGCTCTGCAAGGCCACCACCGCGACATCTCGGCCGTGACGACCAAGCTGATCAGCGAGGCCGCCGAACGCACCGGCCACCAACTCGCCCAACCCGCCGAGACGATCGCGAGGTTCTTCCTCGCGGGCTTCGACGGGCTGACGATGCAGCACCTCTCACTGCCGGACGAGGAAGCCGAAAGGGTCTGCCTGCGAGCCCTGATCTCCGCCGTCCTGGCCATGGCTTGAGGGTGCCGGGGAGGCCCGGGTGCGGCAGCCGACTCGGCGGCAGTAGTCGGCCAGCAGGTCGCCGGTGTGGGAGTCGACCGGACGTTGCTCAAGCGTGACGGGGAGAACGCCGTCGTATCCACGCCGGCCGCCTGAGCCGCCCGACAGCGCCCAACCCGGACAGCAGCGTTGCCATCAAGGCGGTCACCGCGGCGAGCACGGCCGTTCGCGTCCAGCGACGCCACCACGGGACCCTGCATGCCGTACGCATGCCCAACATCGGTTTCTCCTTCACTGAGTGCGGCCGCCTGGCCGCAGTGGGGGACGCGCCCTGGGAAGGGCCGGGGCGCGCTGCTGTTGGAGTCGTTGGCCGGCGTTGCCGCCCGTCTCACACCGCGGGCCACTGGAACTGCTGGTTGGCGCCGGTACCGCAGGGCCACTGGATGAGGCGGGCACCGTTGGCGGTCGAGGCGTCCTCGACGTCCAGGCACTTGCCGCTGTGCCGGGCGACCAGGCGGTAGTAGCCGCCTGCCTGGTCATCGAAGCGCCACTGCTGGTTGGTGCCCGTCGTGCAGTGGTACTGGTTCACGAACGCACCGTCGGCGGTGGAACCCCCGTCGACATCCAGGCACTTACCGCTGTGCTGGGCGAGCACCCGGACGTAGCCGTCGCCCGCATCCTGGAGCTGCCACTGCTGGTTGAGGCCACCGTTGCAGGAGTACTGCAGCGCGCTCGCGCTGTCGGCGGCCGAGTTGTCGGTGATGTCGAGGCACTTGCCGCTGTGCCGGGCCACCAGGTTGTAGTACGGGCCGCCGCCCACTCCGGTGACCGTGCCGACGGCGATGTCGACGGCGACCTGCGGGTACCACGGCAGGTTCATGGTGGTCCTGGTCGGGAAGGTCAGCGGCAGCCAGACGTACTGCGAGTCATTGACCGTGCCGCCCATGGAGTTACCCCAGCGGTCGCCCATGTAAAGGTAGGAGGTGCCCGAGGTTCCCTGCACCGGCAGCACGAACGCCGTCTGGGAGCCGTAGGCGGCGGCGTCGCCTATCTCGGTCATGGCGGTCCAGGGGCCGGCCAGGCTGGTGGCGGTGGCGTACCTCTGCTGGTTGGGGTTCCAGCCGCTGGTGCCGGACGTGAGCATGAAGTAGACGCCGTCGCGCTTGAACAGCGCGGGCGATTCGCGGTAGTTGTTCGGCCACGGGTTGGCGACGAGGCTGTCGTAGCCGGTGTAGTCGGCGGTGAGCTTGTAGATGTGCAGATCGGCGTTGCCGGCCGCGGAAGTGACCTGGTACGCGGTTCCGTCGTCGTCCTTGAACAGGGTCATGTCCCGGGACGTCGTGCCGGACGGCGGCCGGAAGCTGCCCCGCCAGGTGTAGTCGCCGTCGACGGTGTCGGAGACGGCTACCGCGGAACGGGACTCGTTGTAGTCCTTGCCGTTCTCCTTGTGCATCCACATCACGAACTTGCCGGTCGTGCTGTTGTAAACGACCTTCGGCCGCTCGATGTTGGCGACCGCCAGCTCGGGGGCGCTGGCCTGGGTCAGCACGTTGCGTCTGAACTCCCAGGTCTTCAGGTCGGTGGAGCGGTAGGCGGAGACGGCCTTGAAGGTGTTGTCGGCGTAACGGTTCTCGCCGAACCAGTAGTAGTACACGCCCACCTTGATCACCCCGCCGCCATGGGCGTGCACCACGGCTCCCGTGGTGTCGGTGAACTGCGTCCCGTTGGTCACGGTGACAGAGGCCGCCTGGGCCGGCGCGCCAGAGGCGAGCAGCGTGAACGCGCCCAGGACAAGGGCGAGAAGAGGAGGGAACGCACGTCTGAGCATCGGTACTCCACTCCGAGCGACAGCTCGTCATTGTTGAAATCTGTTCGGATCCGTCGCAGGACGGTAGGTACCGGGCATGCCCTCGTCAATAGCTACCGCACGGTAGATACATCCCATGTCAGGAGTCGGCACTCCAACAGGCGATGGCGCAAAAGCCCTGCTTCCTAAGGCAATTGCATCCGATCTCTGGACAACAGCCCGTTGGGTAGCTGCTAATACATCCAATGTTCCTGTTGCGTCTCCGCATATGGTCGAACACCGGGACGCCCCTCGAGCCGCTTGCTTTGAACCTGAACCAACACACCGTCGTGCTGTTCTGTGAACAGTCAGGAGAGAACCGTGCCCGAACCGATCAGTCGCCGCAGAGTGCTGACCGGCATGGCCGCAATGACGGTTGCCGCAGCCGTCTCGCCGACGCTGGCGACCCCCGCCCACGCCGCCGCCTCCCCACAGCCGCTGCCGCTCCTCCCGCTGCGAGTCCCCCAGCCGGACCTGGGCATCGAGCAGCAGTCCGACGAGAAGATCAAGTGGCTCCAGGACGCCAAGCTCGGCATGTTCATCCACTGGGGGGTCTACTCAGGCCCCGCCAGGGGCGAGTGGTACATGGAGAACGCCGCCGTCACGCCGGAGAACTACCGGAAGTACGTCACCGACGCCAACGGCGAGCAGTTCACCGCGGCTGCGTACAACCCTGCCGACTGGGCGCAACTGGCCAAGGACATGGGCGCCAAGTACACGGTGCTCACGGCCCGCCACCACGACGGGTTCGCGCTGTGGCCATCCACGCACCCGAACGCCTGGCACAGCGGGCAGGCGCCCCTGCAGCGCGACTTCATCAGCCAGTACGTCACCGCCGTGCGCGAGGCCGGGTTGCGGGTGGGCCTGTACTACTCGCCGTTGAGCTGGCGCTACCCCGGCTACTACGACGTCCGCGGCACCAACTGCCTCCCGAACAAGTGGGGTTACGTAACCGATCCCGCGCACAAAGAGAACGCGCGGATCATGAAGAACGAGGTGTACCAGCAGGTCAGGGAACTGGTCACCCAGTACGGCAAGATCGACGACCTGTGGTGGGACGGCGGCTGGCTCGGCCAGCAGGGTACCGACGCGGACGCTTCCTTCTTCTGGGAGCCCGGCAAGTTCCGCGACACCGCCAACGAGTGGCCGGTGGACGCCGCCTACAGCGAGACCGACTCCGCGACCGGCAAGCCGCTCGGGCTGACCGGCCTGGCACGCAAGCACCAGCCCGACATCGTCACCACTCTGCGCTCCGGCTGGATCGGCGATTACACCAGCGAGGAAGGCGGTTCCGTGCCGAGCGGCGCGATGCGCACCGGCAGGCTGGCGGAGAAGTGCTTCACCATCGGCGGCGCCTGGGGTTACACGTCGGGCGCGCCCGTGATGAGCTTCGGCAACATCATGAACATCCTGGTCAACTCCTGGGTGCGCAACATGACCGTCCTCCTCAACGTCGGCCCCGACCGCAGCGGCGTGGTCCCCGCCGACCAGGCGGCAGCGGTGCGCAAGGTCGGCTCCTTCCTGTCCACCTGCGGCCAGGCCGTCTACGGCACGCGCGGCGGGCCGTGGGAACCGGTGGACGGCCAGTACGGCTACACGTGCAAGGACAACACCTTCTACGTCCACCTGCTGCCCGGCTACAGCGGCACCTCCTTCACCACCCCGTCCACCTCGGACGCCAGGGTCACCCGCGTCTTCGAGGTCGCCACGGGCACCGATCTGTCGTACAGCGTCGGCTCGGACGGCAAGGTGACGATCACCGGCATCAACCGCACCCGCATCCCCGAGGACAGCATCGTGGGGGTCACGCTGGACCGCTCCGTGCAGCCGGCCGACATCGCCGTCGGCAGGACGGCCACGGCCGGCAGCGAGGAGACCTCCCACGGCAACACCGCCGCCAAGGCCGTCGACGGCTCCACCGCCACCCGCTGGTGCGCGAGCAACGGCGACACGGGGCAGTGGCTGAAAGTGGACCTGGGGTCGGTGAGGTCGCTGACGGGAACCCGTATCGCCTGGGAGTCCCCGGCGACGAACTACCGCTACCGGATCGAAGGTTCCACCGACAACTCCGACTGGACCACCCTGGCCGACCTGACCGCCACCACCGGCACCAGTCAGGTGCAGGTCTCCGTCTTCCGCGCTCAGGCACGGTATGTGCGGGTGACGGTCACCGGGCTGCCGTCGGGTGTCTGGGCGTCGATCCGCAGCCTGGAGGTCTACGACCGGCCCTTCAGCGCGGACGTCGGCAGCGTCCGGCTGGTGAACCGCAAGAGCGGCAAGGTGCTGGAGATCAGCGGCGCCTCGACCGCCGACGGGGGCGCCGCCATCCAGTGGCCGTGGGGCGGGGGTACCAACCAGCAGTGGAAACTGCTGCCCAACGCCGACGGCTCCTACCGGCTGTCCAACGTCCGCAGCGGCAAGGTGCTTCAGAGCCCGGGCGACTCCGCCCAGGGTGACGGACTGAACCAGGGGACCGACGACGGCGGTGACAACCAGTCGTGGAAGCTGGTGCCCTCCCAGACCAGCGGCTACCACCAGCTCGTCAACGTCCGCAACGGGTGGTGCGCCGACGTCAAGGACGCCGCCACCGCGGACGGCGCTTCGGTCATCCAGTGGCCCGCCACCAGCGGCTCCAACCAGGACTGGCAGATCCTCGCGCTGTGACGACAGCGGGCGGGGGTCGTGCCGCATGACGGCGCGGCCCCCGCAGCGTCCTCTCCCACGCTCAGCTCGTTGTTTGACCTCCTAGCCAGTCATCCCAACAGGGCAGCCGTGAACATCTCGTGGTGAGCCACCAGCCACTGCTGGATGCGGTCCCAACGCTGCCAACCACCGTGCTCGGACAGCGCCTGGGTGTAGACGGGGTCACCGTCGGCCACTCGATCAGCGACGAAGGCCCGGCAGGATGCGGTGGCCTGCTCGATAACGCCGGGCAATTCACCGCGCTCCTGCGGGGAGAGACCGTAGCCGTCGGCGAGGATCCGCAGTCGTGCCGGGGCATCCAGCCCCGCGGGATAGAGAACTGCCGCGGACGTGGGATCAAGCATGGGAACCCAGTAGCGGGCGGTCATGGCTACGTCCCATACTGCTCGGCCGGGGGCCGCCAGGTCGAAATCGATCAGGGCTGTGGCACGGCCGTCGCGGAAGACGACGTTTTCCGGGCACACATCGTTGTGGCACAGCATCGTTCCTCCCGCCGGGTCGGCCAGGGATCGGGGCCACTCAGCGCATGCGTCAACCGCGATGGCCGCGCTGGTGTCGTGCAGGCGCCTCAACAGGCTTCCCACCGATCTCAACGCGGTCTCGGTCATCACCCAGCGCGGAAACGGCGGTAGAGCGACGTCGCCCGGGATGAAGGTCAGTTGCTCGCGGCCGTCTGCGGTAAGACGGATCGGCCTCGGAGCCGCGTCGAACCCCTGCTCTTTGAGCGCGAGGAGATGGGCATGGAGGGCGCGCGCGGTGCGCGGCGCCGGGCGTTCCACCAGGGCACCGTGGCGGAAGACCGCGCCTGCGTTCACCATGCCGCCAACCAGGGCTTCGCCCTCAGCCGTCATGTCGATCACGCTACCGTCAGGTCGGTCGCGTGTGGGACGGTCCCGAAATACGCTTCGAACCAGGTCGCTCACCTGGGCAATCGCCGGACGCTGAGGCTGCCTTCGTCTGATCATGTGCTCCGACCAAGGATGCACGTGACGACGACGAAGGCCGCTCATCGAACGAAACCGGCTCAAACCATAAAGAACAAGCTCAGTGAGGCAGAGACTGTTCGGCCCAGATCGTCTTGCCGACGGCGGTGTGGCGGCTGCCCCAGCGCTCGGCCACCTGCGCGACGAGCAGCAGTCCGCGTCCGCCCTCGTCGAAGACACGGGCCCGCCGCAGGTGCGGGGCGGTGCTGCTGCCGTCGGAGACCTCGCAGATGAGGACGTCGGCGCGGATGAGCCGCAGCTCGATGGGGGCGTTGCCGTACCGGATGGCGTTGGTGACCAGCTCGCTGACGATCAGCTCGGTGGAGAACTCCAGCTCGGCCAGCCCCCAGGCGGCCAACTGTTCGCTCGCCTCGCGGCGGGCTCCGGCGACGGCCGCGGGGTCCACGGGCAGTCGCCAGGTGCGGACCTGGTGCGCGTCGAGACCGGAGGTGCGCGCCAGCAGCAGGACGATGTCGTCGGCAGGCGGGTCGGGCCGTACCTTGCGCATGACCTCGTCGCAGGTTTCCTCCAGGCCGGCGGCCGGGCGGCGCAGCGCTTCGGTCAGCAGCTCCAGTCCGACGTCGATCTCCCGGCCGGGGGCCTCGATCAGGCCGTCGGTGTAAAGGGCGAGCAGGCTGCCCTCGCCCACCTCGATCCGAGCTGCCTCGAAGGGCAGTCCGCCCAGGCCCAGCGGCGGCCCGGGCGGTAGGTCCAGGACTTGAACGGTGCCGTCGGCGGTGACCAGGACGGGCGGAGGGTGCCCGGCGCGGGCCATGTCGCATCGGCCGGCGACGGGGTCGTAGACGGCGTAGAGGCAGGTCGCCCCGACCTCTCCCGAGGCCTCCTCCGTCTCGCCCCGGGTGTCCGGGCCTTCCTCCCGGTCGAGCCGGATGACCAGGTCGTCCAGCCGGGTGAGCAGCTCGTCGGGCGCGAAGTCGGCGTCGGCGAGGGTCCGCACAGCGGTGCGCAGGCGGCCCATCGTGGCCGATGCCTTCACGCCATGGCCCACGACGTCGCCCACCACCAGCGCGACCCGTCCCCCGGACAGCGCGATGACGTCGAACCAGTCTCCGCCGATCTCGTCCCCCGGACCGGCGGGAAAGTACCGGTAGGCGAGGTCCACCGCCTGCGCTCGTGGCAGCCGCTCGGGCAGCAGACTGCGCTGGAGCGTGAGCGCGGTCCGGCGCTCACGGGTGTAGCGGCGGGCGTTGTCGATACTCACCGCCGCCCTGGCGGCGATCTCCTCGGCGAGCACCAGATCGTCCTCGCCGAAAGGGTCCGCCGTACGGTGCCGCAGCAGGTGCATCACGCCCAGGGTGACGCCCCGGGCGCGCAGCGGCACCATCATCACCGAATGGATCCTGAACCGTCGCATGCTCTCGGCACGGGCCGGGGAGGCAGTCGACCATTTGCGCAGCTCCGGGTCGCCCGCACGGTAGTAGGCACCCTGGCCGGTGCTCAGCGCCTGGGCCGGTGGGGAGCCGGGAGGGTAGACGTCGACGTCACCCGTCGCCACCACGGATTCCGGGCAGCCCGAGAGCACGGACCGTTGCGCGGTACGGCGGCACTGCACCGGTGTGTCGGGCGGGATCGGTTGCGGCTCGTGGCCCTGGATGACCGACTCCAGCAGGTCGACGGTGACGAAGTCGGCGAAGCCGTCCACCGCCACCTCGGCCAGTTCCTCGGTTGTCCGGGTCACGTCGAGGGACCTGCCGATGCGCGTGCCGGCCTCGTTGAGCACCGCCAGTCGGCGGCGGGCCCAGTACTGCTCGGTGATGTCGATCACCACTGCCGACAGCCCCAGCACCGCGCCCGCCGGGTCCTTCAGCGGTGACAGGTAGACCGACCACGCGTGATCGCGGACCTCCCCGGACGCCCGAAACGGCTGCTCCTCGCGGAAGATCATCTCGCCGGTGCGCACCACCTGCCGTTGGAGGCGGTCGATCTCGTCCAGCGGGGGGACGGGATAGATCTCCCACAACGTCAGGCCCCTCATCTCCTCCTGCGTGAGCCCCATGGCCCGGCTCATCACCTGGTTGCAGGCCACGAACCGTGCCTCATGGTCGTAAATGGCCACGGGCAACGGGAGCTGCGCGAGCGTGAGGTCCCACAGCTCCGCCGTCCCGGCGTCGGTCGGCGCGGCGAGGTACTTCATCGCCGCCGGGGTGACGACCCACTGGGTCCCTCCGTCCCCGTCCGCCACCGGCGTGCCCCGAAGCTGCAGCTTGACGTGGTCTCCGTCCCGTTTCCGCAGCGCCACATCGCTCGTCCACGGCTCCCGGGCGGCCAGGTGGCGCCGCAACGCGATGGGCAGCTTCGCGGCCAGCAGGGAGGCGGCCGGGCGGCCGATCAACTCGTCGGCCGCGTACCCGAGCAGTCGCCCCGCTCCGGCGCTCCACGCGGAGACGGCTCCGCGGGCGTCGATGATCACGGCGAAGTCCTCGGGTGGTCCCGCGCCCCTCGCTGCCGTGGTCGTGTCGGGCTTGTTGTCCATGGCGGTACCCCGACCTCGTTCTCGCAGCCACACAGCACAGCACTGCGTCGCCCGTCACGGGCGCTGCCTCCAGCATCCCGCCGCCGCACACCCGCCTCAACCGGCCGCGTTCCGCAGTCCTGCGGTCACGGTGTGCCGTTCGTCCGTCGCACCGCACGCCGTGTGGACCGTCGAGGGCCGGCACCCTGCCGGCCGCCGGCATCACGTCCTTCCTCGACGCCGCCAGCGGCGAGGACACCGTCAAGACCTACGCCGAGCTCATCGCCAAGGGCCTGCTGCCGCAGCACATCACCCCCGCGCTGCTGATCGACACCGAACTCGCCAGGAAGCCCCGTGCGGCGGCCGACTACCTGCGCGACGTGCGCCGGCGCTTCACCGGACCGGCCACGCTGCGGCTGACCACGGTCAAGGTGTTCCTGGACGGCGTGATGGAGTTCCCGGCACAGACCGCCGCACTGCTGGACCCGTACCTGGACGCCGAGGGCAGGCCGACCGATCACCGTGGCACCCTGCACGTCAGCGACCGGGACTACCGCGCTCTGGTCCGCGCGCTGGACGCGGACGGCTGGCAGATGCACGCCCACGCCATCGGCGACCGCGCCGTACGTACGGCCCTGAACGCCTACGAGGCCGTCGCCCGCCCCGGCCGCCCCGGCCGCCCCGGCCGACGGCACACCATTGCCCACCTCCAACTGGTGCACCCCCACGACTATCGGCGGTTCGCCCGGGCCGGAGTGGTGGCCAGCATGCAGTTGCAGTGGGCGATGCCCTCCGCGTTCACGAACGACGCGCTGCGGCCCTACATCGGGCCGCAGCGGTACGCGCGCATGTATCCCAGAGGGCGGGCCGTACCGGAGCCGTTCTTGGTCGCAGAGAGCCGACTTCAGCCGGGCGTCGAGCCGGTGCGGAGGTGTCCCCTACGTCGACTTCGTGGACGATCTGCCGTAAGTCCGACCGCGCCGCTGTGGCGTCTCTGTCCCGTGGGCGATTCGGATCAGCGCCGCCGCTCTGGTCGTCGGCAGCATGAGCGTGCCGACCGCCGCCGAAGCCATGGCCAGGAAACGAGCCCGGCAGATTCTCATGTGCTCCCGCCTCCCCCTTGGCCCCCGGGGCCGGTACCAGTGTGGGAAAGGGGAGAGCGGGACGGAATCGGCCGATGGTTCATGGCTTGGCGACGAAGGTATGCGGCAGGCTAGACGGGCGTCGACGCCGACGGCACGAACGGTGCCCCGTGTCCCGGGACGATGAGCGCCGGGGCGAGGGCCAGGACCTTCTCCCTGGCCGCCCTCAGTTGCTCGCGGTCGGGCGCGAAGGGGTCGTCGGCCGGCCCCTCGGCGGTCCACCACAGATGGGTCAGCACCACCAGGCCCTCGTCGGTCGTGGCCAGGGTGCTGACGTCCTCGGCGGTGTGGCCGGGCGTCGTCATCAGCGTGATCGACGGCGACACCTGGAATCCGTCGGCATCGCGGTCCTCCCAGATGTCGTTCTGGTAGATCGCCATGTGGTCGTGGAAGCGGGCCTTGGGGAACAGGGCCGCGTTCAGCGTGTGGTCCGGGTGGTGGTGGCTGAAGACCACGTCGGTGACGTCTTCGGGGTTCAGCCCGTGGTGCGTGAGCGGGTCCAGGATGAGCCGGCGGTCCGCGACCATGCCGGGATCGACGATCGCGACGGTCTCGCCGTCGACGAGCAGGGTGACGGTGCCGGCCACCCGCTCGTCGGCGTAGCCGGTGGTCAGGACGTGGAAGGCAGCGGTCATGAGAGCTCCTCGGGTGGGGTGATGATGGGTGTGGTGTGGGGCCTTACGAGCGGCACCGCCCCGGGGGTGTCGAAAGCCGCGCGGTAGGAGCGGGCCCAGGCCTCCAGGGCTGCTCGGGGGGGCTGTGCGAGTGGTAGTCGTCAGGTCCGGTCTCGTGCCGTCGGTCCCTGGCCGAGCCGCACGCCGTTATGCCCCGGCCGCCTCGATGAACCCGCGCACGGCGGTGCGCGGGTCCCCCGAGCGGACCAGTGCCTCGCCGACCAGCACCACGTCGGCTCCCCAACCGCGGTACTCCGCCACATCCTTCGGGCCCGTCACGCCGGATTCCGCGACCTTGACCGTGCCCTCCGGGATGGCCGTCACGAGGTCGGCGAACACACCGCGATCCACGTCCAGCGTGGTCAGATCCCGCGCGTTGATGCCGAGAAGCTCCGCTCCCGCGGCGACGGCGCGCCGCACTTCGTCGGCCGTGTGCGCCTCCACGAGCGGCGTGAGACCCAACTCCTTGCACAGCCCCATCAGGTCGGCGAGCTGACCGTCGTCCAGCGACACGACCATGAGAAGCGCAAGATCGGCGCCGTGCGCGCGGGCCTCCCACAGTTGATAGGGGTCGACGATGAAGTCCTTGCGCAGCACGGGCACGTCGACCCGCGCACGTACGGCGTCCAGATCGGCGAGAGAGCCGCCGAAACGCCTGCTCTCGGTGAGCACGCTGATCGCAGCGGCACCGCCGGCCGCGTACTGGGCAGCGAGGGACGCGGGGTCGGGGATATCTGCCAGCGCCCCCTTGCTGGGGCTCTTCCGCTTCACCTCGGCGATGATGGACACCCCCGGCGCCCGGAAGCCGGGCAGCGGGTCGAGCGCGGGTGCCGCGTCCGCTGCCCGAGAGCGCAGCTCCGCCAACGGCGTCGCACGCTTACGCTCTTCCAAGTCCTCGCGAACTCCAGCGAGGATTCCATCAAGAACGCTCATCGGCCTCTCCTTGTCGAATCGTCTGCCGCCGCGGACGTCCCCCGGCTTGAGTGAGGCCGTGCATCACCCACGTCCAAGTCGTGCTCAAAGAAGGTTATTCGGATCGATCATGGCCTGCGCACCGGCCTGCCTCATGTCCGAGTGACGTGCTCGCGCCCGGCGCAAATACGGGACTTGATGCAGGTAGCCTCGCGGCCCTGCCCGCGTCGCCCGGTAGGTTGAGTGATTAACGCCTTAACCGCAAGCCGTCACGGGGCTTGCCCGCCTGCACGTCCCAAGGACTGCGGATGTCGGAAGTATTGACGCACCCTGCTGCTCACATTTAACTTCTGCCCGACCTTACGAACACTGTTCGACCAGCCGAACCCGGCGCAACTGCGGTCAGTACACCGAGCATTCACTGAACGACAGGAGACGTACATGTCCGCGCTCCGAGCCCGGCTGTCGGCGGTATTGCTCGCCGCATGCCTCGTCTTCAGCGGCCAAGCCCTGACCACACCGCAGCGGGCGGTTGCCGCCGACCCCGGCTACCTGATGACGCACTTCATCGGGGAGGGGTCCACCGGTCAGCAGATCTACTTCTCGCACAGTACGGACGGCCTGCACTGGAGTGACCTCAACGGCGGCGGGATGACGCTGCGTTCCACGGTGGGCACGCGCGGGGTGCGCGACCCCGCCCTGGTGCGCTCCCCTGACGGGAGCCGGTACTGGATCCTCGCGACCGACCTGTGCATCGGCTGCGGGCAGTCGTGGGACGACGCCGTGAACAACGCCAGTCGCAACCTCGTGGTGTGGGAGTCCACGGACCTGGTCACCTGGTCACAGCCGTGGCTGCTCAACGTCGCCGGCGCGATCCCCGACGGGCGCAACGCGTGGGCGCCGGAGGCGATCTGGAACCCGGAGACCAACGACTACGTCCTGTACTGGGCGACGAACGCGACCCTGGGCGGCGTGCTGAAGCACCGCATCTACTACGCCCGCACTGCCGATTTCCGCACCGTCACCACCCCGCAGCTCTACATCGACCGCCCCGGCACCCAAAACATCATCGACACCCAGATCGTCGAGGTACCGGCCGGAGTCGGCAACCACCGGTACGTACGCGCCTCCGGCGACGGCCAGATCACCCTCGAAGGCAGCAACTCGATCCTCGGTACGTGGACCGGCCTCGGCAACCTCTCCGGCATAGGCCTGACCGGTTCCCAGGTCGAAGGCCCGATGTGGATGAAGTTCAGAGACCGCGACGAGTGGACCCTCTACCTCGACCAGTACGCCTCCGGACGCGGCTACCTGCCCGTCCTGACGACCAGCCCGTCCAGCTCCGGCACCTACCGGCTGCCGGCGTCGGGAAGCTACAACCTGGGCGGCACGAAGAAGCGTCACGGTTCCATCCTGAACCTGACGGCCGCCGAGGAGAGCCGTGTGCTCGCACGCTGGGCCAACACCCCGGTCAACCGACTCCAGTCGTTCAACTTCCAGGACCGGTATGTGCGGCACGCCAACTTCGACGCGCGCATCGACCAGAATGTCACCGGCCCGGACGCCCAGTTCCGGCTCCGCCCCGGCCTGGCGGGCTCCGGCACCGTCTCCTTCGAGTCGGTCAACTTCCCCGGGTACTTCCTGCGGCACTCCAACTACGATTTCCAGTTGGCCTACAACGACGGCACCACCCAGTTCGCCGCGGACGCCGCCTTCCGCCAGGTCGCCGGGCTCGCCGACTCGAACTGGTCGTCCTTCCAGTCGTACAGCCACCCCGACCGGTACCTCCGGCACTACGCGTACGAACTCCGCCTCGACCCGATCACCACCGCGACGGGACGCGGCGACGCCACCTTCCGCGTGACGAGTTGAGCGGACGCGAACCCACCTCTCCGCGCCACCCCTGCCGCGCTGCCAGTACGTCAGGCGGCCGCCGACGCCGAAGGGACGGCACTGCGGCCGAGCTGCTGACACGAACGGCGATCAGCCGCGCTGATGCACCCAATCACTCGCAGAAGAGGACGCTGCATTGAGAAAGTCTTGGGTTTTACCTCTGATCACGCTTGTCGCTGCGGTGTCCGGGGCGACGGCCGCAGGTGTGGCCCCTGCCTCCGCCGCCCCCAACACGCCTTTACGGGTCATGCCGTTGGGCGACTCGATCACCTGGGGCGTGGGAAGCAGTACGGGCAACGGCTACCGGGGCCCGTTGTGGGACAAGCTCGCGGCGGACGGCCATCCGCTGGACTTCGTCGGCACGTTGCGGGGCGGTTCGATGTCCGACCCCGACAACGAAGGCCACTCCGGATACAAGATCCACCAGATCGCCGCACTCACCGACGCCTCGCTGACCCGCTACCGGCCCAACGTCGTGACGCTGCACATCGGTACCAACGACCTCAACGAGAGCTACCAGGTCTCCACCGCCACCGCCCGGCTGAGGTCGCTGGTCGACCAGGTCACCGCCGCCGCCCCCGACGCAACCGTCCTCGTGGCCTCCCTGGTCGTGTCCACCAGCGGCTCGGAGGAGCAGTACCGTGCCGCGTACAACCAGGCCATCCCCCAGATCGTGAGGGACGAGCAGGCCGCGGGCAAACACGTCGCCTACGTGGACATGAGCAGCCTGACCGCAGCCGACCTGGCCGACCCCCTGCATCCCAACGACGCGGGCTACCGGAAGATGGCGGACGCCTTCCACCGCGGCGTCCAGGCCGCGGACAGCGCCGGGTGGCTGAGGAACCCCGCCCCCACCGCCGCACGCGTGCAGTCCGGCATCGGCGGCAAGTGCCTGGACGTCAACGGAGCCAGCAGCGCCGACGGGACCGCCGTCCAGACGTGGAGCTGCGGCAACGGGGCCAACCAGTACTGGTCCGCCTACACCGACGGCACCCTGCGCTCCATGGGCAAGTGCCTCGACGCCGCCGGAGCGGGCACCGCCAACGGCACCAAGGTGCAGATCTGGGCCTGCCACGGCGGCGCCAACCAGATCTGGCAGCCCTACAACGGCGGCTACCGCAACCCCGCCTCCGGCCGCTGCCTCGACGTCCCGGGCTCCTCCACGACCGACGGCACGCAACTCCACCTGTGGGACTGCACCGGCGGCTCCAACCAGAAGTGGACCACCCTGACCGCGGGATGACCCCCGCTCCTGGGATCTGAGTCCTTTCGGGCCCAGATCTCAGGCGAGCGTCGGTGGGGGGCACCGGGGGGTGCGGTGCCCGCTGCGGCCGGCTCGTGCACCTCAGGCGGATGTGCCGGGCGGGGTCAGGCGCAACAGAACCGCCCCGTGAGCGGGCAGTTCGAGACGCAGGTCATGTCCGTCGTGCGGGATGTCCCTGTGCGTCCACACCTCCCGTACGTCGTCGCCGGTGCCCGCGCTGATGGCCCCCAGGGGTACGGCCACCTGGCTCGGGACGTCGGCCAGGGAGAACACGGCGGCGTAACGGGTGCGGCCGTCCACGTCCCCTGCCGTCCACAGGACAAGGTCCCGCTCACGCAGGACCTCCCGGTTGTCCCTGCTGTGCCACAGCACGTCCAGCGCCTCGTCGTTGGTGAGGAGGTCTATGGTCTCCGGCGGGCTGGTCGGCAGGTCGCCGCCCATCATCAGCGGGGAACGCGAGATCAGCCACAGGGAGAGCAGGCTGGTCTGCTCGGCGGGAGTGAGGGAGCACAGCCGGTCCTCGCCGCGTTCGGCACGGATGCCGATGTGCCCGAGCGGCAGCATGTCGGCGTCCGCCCAGCCGCCCGCGGCGGAGCCGTCTGTCGATGCCGCATTCTGCCAGGGAGCCCAGCGGGCCATGCGGGCGAACTGGCCTTCGACGTCCTCCCACCGGTCCCACAGGTCATCGCAGACCCGCCACATGGTGGCGTGTTCCCGCAGATGGTCGAGACGGGCCAGCGAGACGTCGGTGCCGGGCGAGAGGCTCAGCTCGATCGGCCGCCCGCTGCGCTCGATGGCCCGGGCGTAGGCGGCGATCTCCCGCTCGTGGTACGGGAAGAGCATGTCATCGGCCTTGACGAAGTCGACGCCCCACTCGGCGAACTGGGCTACCTGGGAGTCGTAGTACGCCTGGGCGCCCGGGTGGTCGTGGTTCAGGCCGTAGTTGTCGGAGTTCCAGGGGCAGACCGAGCCGGTGTTGGCGATCTCGTCGGCCGTGAACCCGGTTCCCGCGACGGGCAGTTGGGCGGCGACGGCACGGCGCGGGATGCCCCGCATGATGTGCAGGCCGAAGCGCAGACCGAGGCCGTGCACCCGCTCGGCCAGCGGTCCGAATCCCGCTCCCTGGGCGGCCGACGGGAACCGGTTCGGGGCCGGGAGCTGGCGGCCGTACGCGTCCAGGACCAGGGGCGCGTCCGGGTTGTAGCCGTGGGCGCGGGCCGTCGGCTCGTACCACTGGATGTCCACCACGACGGTGTCCCAGCCATGCGCGAGCAGGTGGTCGCGCATGAACTCCGCGTTGGCGAGAACCTCGTCCTCGGTCACGGTGGTGCCGTAGCAGTCCCAGCTATTCCACCCCATCGGCGGACGAGCGTGGTGCGGGGGGATCGGACGTGGCTGTCGGGTCATCGCTGATCGCTTTCGGTGCGGGCGCGCACGACACTTTCCGTGCGGGTGCGCAGAACGGTGAAGGAGCAGGGCGGTAGGTAGCAGAGCGGGCCGGTCAAACGGTCCTCGACCGGGGAGGCCGGGGCGGGTGCGAAGCGGCTCGTGAAGTGCGGCTGGGTCGCAGGGTGGTGCGCGTGAACTGCGTGTCACCGTCCGCGCCGGTCAGACGCAGCCGTGCGGTGACGTTGTCGACGGTGGCGGTGGGCACGGGCGACTCCGATGTTGTATAACGATGAAAAGTTGGGGGCCGGGGCGGTGTCAACCGGGTCCGAGGGATGCCGTCGGAGACGCTGCGACGTGGCGCCGGCTCACCCCAGCATGTGGGCGGCCGCCGCCGGCCGGGCAGGCAGGCGCGGACAACATGCTCCTTGGCGGTGCTCGATGGTGTGGGAGGCGGGCGAACTCGCCACACTCCAGACGAACATCGGCACCTTCGTGCAGCGGAGTGCGGTGCAGTTCATCGCAGCTCGGGTTGCGGCGCTTCCTGGAGAACGACTCGGCCGTGATCAAGCACAACGGGAGGTACTACCGCTACACGAAGGACGAGCGGGACCGGACACCCTCGTCGCCGGGCGCGAAGCTCAACATCGCCAGAGCGATTGATGAACCCTCTCCTTCTCCCCGGCTCGTCCTGGACGCACAGGCCACCGCCCTCGACTACCTGCTGTCCCTCGACACCGACCGGCTCCTCGTGCCCTTGGCCTCCCCAGGCCGACCCGTGCAGGCCGCGACGCCCGTCACTTCCTCGCTGTCGTCCCGAAGGGGAGGGGTTCGCCCGAGCGCAGGTGCTCTCTCAGCCACTGTTCGGTGTTGCTCACGTGCAGCAGTGCCGCGGCCTGGCTGAGGGTGGCGTCGCGGGTGGACAGGGCGTTGAAGATCGCCTCGTGCTCGGCGAGGGTGCGGCCCGCGGCCCTGTCGTCGACCAGACCGCGCCAGATGCGGGCGCGCAGGGTGCGGCCGGAGATCCCTTCCAGGAGGGTGAGGAGGGTCTCGTTGCCCGTGGCCGAGACGACGGCGCGGTGGAAGGCGGCGTCGTGGGCGTTGAGCCGTTCGACGTCGTCGCGGGCCTCACGCATGGCGTCCAGGTGCCGCTTCACCTCGGCTAGCTGCTCATCGGAAATCCGTGTGGCGGCGAGGGCCGTGGCCATGGGTTCGAGCAGCCGCCGTACCTCCATGAGGTCCTGAAGGGCGACCGAGTCGCCCTGCAGGAGCTCCACCGCGCCGCCGAGCCCCTCCAGCAGCAGGCTCGGCTGGAGGCTGGTCACATATGTGCCGTCGCCCCGCCGGACCTCCAGGACCCGCGCCACGGCCAGCGCCTTGACCGCCTCGCGGGCGAGGTTGCGGGACAGGCCCAGTTGAGCGGCCAGGTCCGGCTCGGGTGGGAGCTTCGAGCCCGGAGGAAGGTCACCACTCCGGATCAGCTCACGGATCTGCTCGATGGCCTTGTCCGTCAGAGACACCGCACATCCCTCCCCCCACTGTGCCCGGCGAGCACGTCCGACCTGATCAGCCCCTGCGCGCGCAGATCGTCCCAGAGGGCGTCCGGGACGCGCTGATCATGGAGTTCCACGTTTCGTCCGACCTGTTCCGGAGTCCGCATGCCGAGGGTGACGTTGATGATACTGGGATCGGTGTAGGGGAAGGCGATGGCGGCGGCGGGGAGGGTGGTGCCGTGTGCCGCGCAGACCTGGGCGATGGTCCGGGCACGGGCGACGAGGGTCGGCGGGGCGTCCTGGTAGTCGTACTTCATGCCCTCGGTGGGCCGGTCGCGGGAGAGGAGTCCGGAGTTGAAGACGCCGACCGCGACGACGCTCTTGCCGTGTTCGCGTGCGGCGGGCAGGACGTCGTCGAGTGCCGACTGGTCCAGGAGCGTGTAGCGGCCTGCGAGCATGACCACGTCGGCGGCGGTCTCGCGCAGGAAGCGGGCGAGCATCCCGGACTGGTTCATGCCCGCGCCGATCGCACCGATCACGCCCTGGTCGCGCAGTTCCGCGAGCGTGGGCATGGCCTCCTGGGCCGCCTGCCGCCAGTGCTCGTCCGGATCGTGCAGGTAGACGATGTCGAGGCGGTCCAGGCCGGTGCGCTCCAGTGTGGCCTCGATGGAGCGCAGTACGCCGTCGCGGCTGAAGTCCCACTGCCGGCGCAGGTCGTCCCGCACGACGAAGCCTTCGGTGTCGACGCCGCGCGGTTCCTCGTTGGGCACCAGCAGCCTGCCCACCTTGGAGGAGATCACATACTCCTCGCGCGGGCGGCCTCGCAGAGCGGCGCCCAGACGGCGCTCGGAAAGGCCGAGGCCGTAGTGCGGTGCGGTGTCGAAATACCGCAGACCGGCCTCCCAGGCCGCATCGACGGCAGCGGTCGCGTCCTCGACCGGGGTGACGCGGTAGAGGTTGCCGATCACGGAGGCGCCGAAGCCGAGCTCGGTGAGCGTGACGGGCGTGTTCTGGATCTTCCGCTGGTGCAAGAGGTGCTCCTGGGATACGGGCGATGGGGCGCCGGTCAGCGTCTGACGTGGGGCGACCCGCCCGCGATGAGCGCCTCGACCTCTGCGAGCGAGGCCATGGAGACGTCTCCGGGCGTGGTCATGGTGAGCGCGCCGTGGGCGGTGCCGTAGGCCAGGGCGCGCTCCAGGCCGGTGCCGTTGAGCAGTCCGTGGATCAGGCCGGCTGCGAAGGCGTCGCCGGAGCCGATGCGGTCCAGAACCTGAAGGCCGGGCATCCGCGGGCCGATGACGGGGCCGGTTTCGGCGGACCAGGCGGCCGAGGACCAGTCGTTGACGCCGGCCGAGGGCACGTCGCGCAGGGTCGTTGCCAGCACCGTGGCCCCGGGCAGCAGGCCGGCGACCTCGGCGAGCGCGTCCACCACGTCGTCGGCCCCGACGCGCGCCTGCCCCGGGTACGCCCCGGCCAGACCCAGGGCGCCCACCACGACGTCGGCGTGCCGGGCGAGCCGCAGGTCGACCTCGCGGGCCCGTTCGGCTCCGCCCCGGCCGGCCCAGAGGCTGGGGCGGTGGTTGGGGTCGTAGGAGATGGTGACACCGTGGCGACGGGCCGCGGCCATGGCCTCGTCGGCGACGTCCACCGTGGTGTCGGACAAGCCCGCGAAGATGCCGCCGGTGTGGAACCAGCGCACCCCGGCCGAGAACACCGCGTCCCAGTCCACGTCACCCTTCCGCATCTGGGAGACGGCGGTGTGTGCGCGGTCGCTGACTCCGAGCGCGCCGCGAACCCCGAAGCCGCGCTCGACGAAGTTCAGGCCGTTGCGGGCGGTGCGGCCGATGCCGTCGTCCGGTATCCAGCGGATCAGCGAGGTGTCGACGCCGCCCTGGAGCATCAGGTCCTCGACGAGCCGGCCCACCGCGTTGTCGGCGAGGGCGGTCACGACGGCTGTGCGCCGGCCGAAGCAGCGCCGCAGCCCGCGGACGACGTTGTACTCGCCGCCACCCTCCCAGACCTGGAAGGAGCGGGCGGTGCGGATCCGTCCCTCGCCCGGGTCGAAGCGCAGCATCACCTCGCCGAGGGCCACGACATCGATCACGTCATGCTCCGTTCCACCGCCTCGGCGGTCAGCCGGCGGATCTCCTCGTAGTCGCCCCGGTCCAGCAGGGCAGCGGTGGCCATCCAGCTACCGCCCACGGCGAGGACCGCCGGGTCGGTGAGGTAGGCGGCCATGCGGTCGGCGTCGATCCCGCCGGTCGGTACGAAGCGCGTCCGGGGGAAGAGGGCTGCGAGTGCCCGCAGCGTCCACAGGCCGCCGAGCGGCTCGGCGGGGAAGAGCTTGACGGTGTCGAGGCCCGCCTTCAGGGCGCGCATCAACTCGGTGGCGGTGGCGATGCCGGGCACCACGGGCACCCCCAGTTCCCGGCACTTGGCGACGACGTCCTCGTCGAAGCCGGGCGAGACCACGAAGCGGGCCCCGGCCGCCACGGCCCGCTCCGCCTGCTCGGACGTGAGGACCGTGCCGGCGCCGACGGTGAGCCCGCCCTGGGCGGCCATCGTCTTGAGCACCTGCTCGGCGCCGGGGGTGCGGAAGGTGACCTCGGCGCACCGGGCGCCGCCCGCCGCGAGCGCGTCGGCCAGCGGGCCGGCCGATGCAACCACAGGCACGGTCAGCACCGGCAGGAGACGGGCTCCTGCCAGTACGGAGGCCAGGTCGGTGCCGGTCATCGGCCGAGCCATCCGCCGTCGACGGGCAGGACCACGCCGTGGACGTAGGCGGCGGCGTCCGAGGCAAGGAACACCGTCGCGCCCGCCAGGTCATCGGCGTCACCCCAGCGTCCTGCCGGGATCCGGTCCAGGATCGCCTTGCTGCGTACGGGGTCGTCCTGCAGTGCCTGGGTGTTGTCGGTGGCGATGTAGCCCGGCGCGAGGGCATTGACGTTCACCCCGCGCGGGGCCCACTCATTGGCCAGCGCCTTGGTCAGACCCGCGATGCCGTGCTTGGCCGCGGTGTAGCCGGGGACCGTGATGCCGCCCTGGAAACTGAGCAGCGATGCGGTGAAGATGACCTTGCCCTGGCCGCGGGCCACCATCGACGCGCCGACCGCTCGGGTCAGCGCGAACTGGGCGTTGAGGTTGACCTGGAGCACCAACTCCCAGTCGGCATCGTTGTGTTCGGCGGCCGGGGCGCGACGGATCGTGCCCGCGTTGTTGACCAGGATGTCCACCGGGCGTTCACGTCCTGCAAGGTCCGCGCCCAGGGCCCGTACCGCCTCCGGGTCGGCGAAGTCTGCCCGGATCGCCTCGAAGGAGCGGCCCGCGGCGAGGACGTCCTTCTCCACCGCACTGCCGGACTCCTCCAACGAGGCACTCACGCCGATGATGTCCGCGCCGGCTCCGGCGAGCGCGCGGGCCATGGCCCGGCCGATGCCGCGCCGGGCCCCGGTGACGACGGCGAGCTTCCCGGTGAGGTCGAAGGCGGTCACAGGCTCACTCCCTGGGCGTCGTCGGTGCAGTCCACGAGGATCTTCATCACGTCACCGCCGCCCTCCAGGGCCTCGAACGCGGCCGGCGCCTGCGTGAGCGGGACGACCTTGCTGATCAGCCGCTCGGCCGGGATCGTGCCGTCCGCGACCAGGGCCACCGCCTTCTCGAAGTCGCCACGGTCATACAACCGCGCGCCTACCAGGGTGAGTTCGCGCCAGAAGAAGCGGTGCAGGTTCACTTCGCGGGGGCGGGGGTGGATGGCGACGAGGCAGAGACGGCCGCGCACACCGAGGACGTCGACGGCCGTGTCCACGCCGCCCGCCGCGCCGGACACCTCGAAGGCGACGTCCGCGCCGGCGTCCTGCGTCCACTCGCCGACCAGTACGCCGATATCGTCAGCGGCCGGGTCCCAGACGGTCAGCCCCAACTCCTCTGCCAGCAGCCGACGGTGGGCACTCAGCTCCACCACCCGGACCTCGGCGCCCGCGGCCCACGCGACCAGAGCGATCAGCACACCGACCGGCCCGCCACCGACCACCACGACCTTCTCGCCCTCGGCGACCTTCGCCCGGCCCACGTCGTGCACGGCCACCGCCGTCGGCTCGACCAGCGCCGCACGGTCCAGCGCGAGCGACTCCGGCAGCCGGATCAGCGTCGAAGCGGGCACCGTCCAGCGCTGCTGCATCGCACCCGGGGAGTCGATGCCGATGAAGTCCAGGTGCTGGCAGATGTGCTGGTGCCCGGCCTGGCAGGCAGGGCAGGTGTCGTCCCAGCGCAGCGGCATGACGGTGACCGCGTCACCGGGCGCCCAGCCCTCCACACCCGGCCCGACCCGCACGACCAGGCCGGACATCTCGTGTCCCAGAACGGCGGGGGCGGCGACCCGGGCGTCCATGTCGCCGTGGAAGATGTGGAGGTCGGTGCCGCAGATGCCGACGTAAGCCGGCGCCAGCTCCACCTCACCGGGACCCGGCGGGGAGGGCTCGACGGGAGCCGCGTCCAGTGTGCGGGCGGATGTGTAACGGACGGCGAGTGTCATCGTGTCGTCAGGGTCCCTTCAGCGCGGACGCCGATGGTCAGCAGCAGGTTGGCGTAGGTACGGGTGTCGGCGGTGACGATCGCCAGCGCCAGGTCGGGCGAGCGGGCGGCGTCGTAGAACTCGAAGCGGCCGAGCGTGTCGACCGGGACGGGCGCCAGCATCGAGCGGTACTCGGCGATGGCGGGCGGCTCCGGTTCGCCCTCGGGCGGCACCATGACGTGGGCCGACTCGACGGGCAGGGCGCGCAGCAGGACGTCGAGGACAGTGGTGACGTCGAGCAGGCCGGGGGCCAGGTTGAGGTGGACGGTTCTGGCGCGCTCGCCGGTGGCGGTGCTCGCGGGGTAGTGGCCGTCGGCGAGCAGCACGCGGGCGCCGTGGCCGGCTCCGGCCAGGGATTCGAGGATCCCGGGGTGCAGCAGTTCTGTCAGGAGCATGGCGTCCCCTCCTTCGTGGGGCCGGGGGTCAGGCGGTAGAAGGCGGTCGCGGTGCCGGCGAGCACCGCGTGGGTCTCGGCGCCGGAGCAGCCGTCCAGGAGCTCCTCGACCGTGGCGGCCCAGCGGTTCCAGTTGCCCGCGAGGTTCGCGACCGGCCAGTCGGAGCCGAACATCAGCCGGTCAGGGCCGAACGCGGAGAGCAGGACCTCCCACACGGGGCGGATGTCGTCGACGGTCCACTTCTCGTGGTCCGCCTCGGTGATCAGCCCCGACACCTTGCAGACCACCTGCGGGTGTGCGGCCAGCAAACGCACCTGGCCTTCCCAGTCGGCCAGGTCACCGTCGGCGATCGACGGCTTGCCGGCGTGGTCCAGGACGAGCGGCAGCTCGGGGAGTCGTTCCGCGAGACGGGTCGCCTGCGGGAGCTGGTGGCTGCGGATCAGCACGTCGTATCCGAGCCCGCGCTCCCCCACCGCTCGCAGCCCCCTTTCCACGTCGGGCCGTTGGAGCCAGTGCGGGTCGGACTCGCCCTGCACGACGTGCCGTACGGCGCGCAGGTAGCGCCCGCCGGGTCCCGACCGCAGGTCGTCGAGAACGTCGCCGACCTCGGGGGACGTCAGGTCCGCCCAGCCGACGACGGCGCCGATCAGCGGGTCGCTGTCGGCCAGGGCGAGCAGCTCGCGGGTCTCGGGCACGGAGGCGACGCACTGGACGACCACCGTGCTCGTCAGCCGCCGTCCCGCGATCGGCCGGGTCGCGGCCGATCGCAGGTCGTGCGGGCTGAAGTTGCGGCGGATCGGCTCGTGTCCGGGCTCGTCCAGCCAGGGCTGCGGTCTGACGTCCAGGTCCCAGACGTGGTGGTGGGCGTCGACGAGGGCCTGGGCGTCAGGCACGGGCGGTCCAGACGGGGCCGTCGGGGTAGGCGTACTCCTTGAGGGACTCGGCGTGCATCTGCGCGCTCAGTCCGGGCAGCGTCGGCGCGAGGTAGTGGCCGTCGACGATGCGCACCGGGTCGACGAAGTGCTCGTGCAGGTGGTCGACGTACTCGATGACGCGGTCCTCGGTCGTGCCGGAGACGGCGACGTAGTCGAACATCGACAGGTGCTGGACCATCTCGCACAGGCCCACGCCGCCCGCGTGCGGGCAGACCGGGACGCCGAACTTCGCGGCGAGCAGCAGGATCGCGATGTTCTCGTTGACGCCGCCGACCCGGGCGGAGTCGATCTGCACGATGTCGACCGCGCCGGCCTGGAGGAGCTGCTTGAAGACGACCCGGTTGGCGATGTGCTCGCCGGTGGCGACCTTGATGGGGCTGACGGCCTTGCGCACGGCGGCGTGGCCGAGGATGTCGTCGGGTGAGGTGGGCTCCTCGATCCAGTACGGCTGGTAGGGGGCCAGGGCGCTCATCCAGTCGATCGCGGGCTGGACGTCCCATCTCTGGTTGGCGTCCACGGCGATGCGGATGGAGTCGCCGACGGTCTCGCGGGCGGTGCGCATGCGCCGTACGTCGTCGTCCAGGTCGGCGCCGACCTTCAGCTTGATCTGGGTGAAGCCGTCGGCGACGGCCTCGCGGGCGAGGCGGGCCAGCTTCTCGTCGGAGTAGCCGAGCCAGCCGGGGGTGGTGGTGTAGGCGGGGTAGCCCTGGTCGATGAGGTGGCCGATGCGCTGTTGGCGGCCGGGTTCGGCGCGGCGCAGGATGTCCAGGGCCTCCTCGGGGGTGAGGGCGTCGGACAGCCAGCGGAAGTCGACCTGGGCGACCAGCTCCTCGGGCGACATCTCGCCGAGGAAGCGCCAGACGGGCTTGCCGGCCCGCTTGGCGGCGAGGTCCCAGGCGGCGTTGACGACGGCGCCGGTGGCCATGTGGATCGCGCCCTTCTCCGGGCCGAGCCAGCGCAGTTGCGGGTCGTGGACGAGGGAGTTGGAGAACGCGCCGAGATCGGCGCAGACCTCGTCGACCGACAGGCCCACCACATGCGGGGCGAGGGCCGCGATGGCGGCGGCCTGGACATCGTTGCCGCGGCCGGTGGTGAAGGCCAGGGCGTGGCCTTCGAGTCCGTCGCCGGCGTCGGTGCGCAGGACGACGTAGGCGGCGGAGTAGTCGGGTTCGGGGTTCATCGCGTCCGACCCGTCCAGGTGCTCGGACGTCGGGAAACGTACGTCCAGGACGTCCAGGGCGGTGATGCGGGCGGTGGCAGGTGAAGCGGACAGGGCGGATGACATGGCGGCAACTCCTGTGAGAGCAGGGGCAGTACGGCCCTTGCGACGAGATGGCGGTGCGGCGCAGGGTGCGGGGCGCCCGGGGACGGCCGCCCGGTTCACTCCTGGACCTTGCCGCCCGTGATACGCGAGATGGTCAACGCGACCAGGATGATGAGGCCGTTGAGGGCGCCGATCCACTGGGCGGGGATGCCGGCGAGGGTGAGCACGTTCTGGATCATGAAGAGCAGGAGGATGCCGCTGAACGCGCCGAACATGGTGCCCTTGCCGCCGTTGAGGCTGATCCCGCCGATGACGGCGGCGGCGAAGACGGTGAAGATGTAGCCGTTGCCCTGCGCCGAGGCGACGGAGGCCAGGCGGCCGGAGAGCATCAGTCCGGCGAGGGCGGCGAGCACGCTGCCGGTGACGATGACGATCCACAGCACGCGGTCGGTGCGGATGCCGGCGGCCTTCGCGGCGTCGACGTTGCCGCCGATGGCGTACAGCGAGCGCCCGAAGCTCGTCCAGCCGAGGAGCACGATCGCGACGGCGAACAGCGCCAGGCAGATCCAGATCGACGCGGGCATCCCGAACCACTGTGCGGTGCCGAGGTAGAGCATCGACGGCGGCAACTGGAAGAAGGTCTGGCCGCCGGAGATGCCGGTGAGGATGCCGCGCAGGACGATCAGCATGCCGAGGGTGACGATGAAGCCGTTGAGGCCGAAGCGGATGATGAGCAGGGCGTTGATCACGCCGACGAGCGCGCCCACGGCGAGGGTGACGGGAATGGCCCAGGCGCCGGGGAGCAGTCCGAGTCCGTGGGTCGCGCCGGCCGGCACCACCAGCCAGGCCGCGACACCGGGCGCGAGGCCCATGGTGGACTCCAGCGACAGGTCCATCTTCTTGACGATCAGGACCATCGCCTGGGCGAGGACCAGCAGGGCGATCTCGGACATGGTCTGCAGGACGTTGATGAGGTTGTCGGCCTGCAGGAAGACCGGGTTGACGATCTGTCCGACGATCGCGATGACCACGATGGCCGGGACGAGCGCGAGGTCGCGCAGGCGGGCCAGGGGTATCCGGCCGCCGAGCAGCGCGGTCCGCTTCGGCCGGGGCTCCGGGGCCTTGGCGGCGGCAGTGTCCGCGAGGACGGTTTCAGGCATGCAGGTCCACTCCTTCCATCGCGGCCACGAGGTCGTGGTCGTGCCAGCCGCGGGCGATCTCTGAGGTCACACGGCCCTGGAACATCACCAGGACCCGGTCGCACATGCGCAGGTCGTCGAGTTCGTCGGAGGCGATGAGCACTCCGGTGCCGGTCTCCGCGGTCTCCTGGACCTTGCCGAGGAGGAACTCCTTGGAGCGCACGTCCACGCCGGCGGTGGGGTTGATCAGGACCAGCAGCCGGGGGTCGTCGGCCAGGGCGCGGGCCATGACGACCTTCTGCTGGTTGCCTCCGGACAGTGCGGAGACGGGCAGTTCGGGACCGGGAGTCTTGATCGCGAGGTTGTCGATCAGGCTCTCGGCTATCCGGTCCCGGCGGCTGCGGCTGAGGAACCCGTTGGAACCGAGCCTGCGCGGAACGGACAGGGTGGCGTTGTCCGCGATCGACATGTCGGGAACGAAGCCCTGGTGGTGCCGGTCCTGAGGGACGAATCCGGCGCCGGCGGCGAGCGCCGCCGGCACGCTGCCGGGCCGGGGCCGGTTACCGGCGATCTCCACCTCGCCCGCCGTTGCCGCCCGCAGCCCTACGACGGTCTCCGCGACCTCGGTGCGCCCGCTGCCGGCGGCGCCCGCGAGGCCGACGATCTCGCCGGCCCCGATCCGGAAGCTGACGTCGTGATAGGCGTCGCCCCGCAGCGCGCCCACGCTCAGAGCGGCCGTGGCGCCGGGGTCGAGGGTGCTCGCCCGTTCCTCGCGCCGGTCGGCCGCCGCCTCGCCGGTCATGGCGGCGACGAGGTCGGCGCGGGGGAGGTCCGCGACCGGCGCGGTCACGATGTGCCGGGCGTCCCGGAACACCGTCACCATGTCGCAGATCTCGTAGATCTCCTGCAGGTGGTGGCTGATGAACAGGAAGGTGACACCCTGGCGTTGCAGGTCGCGGATGCGGTCGAAGAGACGGTTGATGGCAGCCGCGTCTAGCTGGGCGGTCGGCTCGTCGAGGATGATGAACCGCGCCCCGAAGGACAGTGCCCGGGCGATCTCGACGAACTGCCGCTGCTCGACGCTCAGGTCACCGGCCGGGGTCTGCGGGTCGACGTCCACCGACCAGGTCGACAGCAGGTCCTGTGCGCGGCGCCGGGTGGCCTGCCAACTGATGAGCCGGCTCTGTCCGTGGTCGTGCCGGTTCAGGAAGAGGTTCTCGGCGACGGTCAGTGTGGGAATGATCGTCGACTTCTGGTAGACGCAGGCCACGCGCTGACGCCATGCGTCCCGGTCGGTGAGCCGTGGGGCGCGCTCGCCGCCGAAGGTGACCGTTCCCTCGTCGGGGGCCTGGAGGCCGGTGAGGACGGACACCAGGGTCGACTTGCCGGCTCCGTTGCGGCCGACGAGTGCGTGGGTCTCACCGGGCCTGATGGTGATCCGGGCGCCGTTCAGGGCCACCGTCGGACCGAATCGTTTGACTATGCCCGTCGCCTCGACGACGGGCGGGTCCGAGGGGACCCGTCCGTCGTCCGCCGGCGCGGGCGCGGGGGTGACTGGTCGCTCCCCGTCGCTCATCTCAACCGCCTTGTGTGCGTGAGCCGTTGCAGTACCGGATGGACCATCAGCCGAGGTTGTTGCCCCACAGCGACTTGTCGTCGCTCTTGACGCTGGGGACGCCGCCGTAGGTGCCTCCGTCGGCGGTGACCAGCGGGGCGGAGAGCTGGTCCTCGAGCAGGCCTTCGCGGACCTGGATGATGGTGCTGTCGTGGTCGGTCTTGCCGGGCTTGAACGTCTTTCCGTCGATCGCGGCCTTGAGGTAGTACAGGGCGTACTTGGCGTAGAGGTCGGCCGGCTGGGAGACGGTGGCGTCGACCTTGCCCTCGGCGATGGACTTGAGCTCCTCGGGGATGCCGTCGTTGGAGACGACGAAGACGTGCTTCTTGTCCTTCGGGTCGACCAACAGACCCTTCTGCTTGAGGACTTGGAGCGTGCCGGACAGGGCGAAGCTGGACTGCATGTAGATGCCCTTGATGTCCGGGTTGGCGGTCAGGTCGGTCTGGAGCTTCTGGGCGGCCACGGCCCCGTCCCAGTTGGTGGCCTCGCCGAACACCTTGATGTCCGGGTAGTTCTTCTTCATGCACTCGTTGAATGCCTCGGTGCGGTCACGGCCGTTGATGGAGTCCAGGCCGCCCTGCAGCATCACCACCTTGCCCTTGCCGCCGAGCTTGGTGCCGAGGTACTGGCAGGCCTTCTCGCCGTAGGCGCGGTTGTCGGCGCGCACGACCATGAACACGTTGCCGGTGTCGGGGCGGGTGTCGACGGTGACGACGGGGATCTTCTTCGCCTCCAACTGCGCGAGGGTGGGCGCGATGGCGGCGGTGTCCTGCGGGGCCATCGCGAGGCCCTTGACGCCCTGGCTGATGAACGTCTGCGCGTTGGCGGTCAGCTTGGCGACGTCGTTCTGCGAGTTGGTGGTCTTCAGGTCCAGCCCCAGCTCCTTGGCGTACTGAGGCGTGTACTTGATGTACGAGTTCCAGAAGTCGGTGTCGGAGCGCGGGTAGTCGACGCCTACCAGCGGCTTGTCGCTCGACGACGCCGAGGTGGAGCCGCTGCCGCACGCACTGAGCAGAGCCAGTGCGGACAGGGCTGAGACGGCTGAACACAGGGCGGTTCTGACTCTCATCGGTGCTTCCTCGCGCCGGTCCCGTAGCGGGAGATGTTTCGCCTCGACGACATCTATGTATCGCCGCGCGATAGAGATGGGATGTTTATAGGTGCGCCTCCGGCCCGCTGTCCAGACCCTGGTTCATATCCGTATGGAAACTCCAGCTCAGAGCCCAACCGGGTAGCGCAGGGTGAGACTGCGGGACAAGATCCATCCCATCAATCCCCGCCGACATATGACCTCAACCGGACACGAACCCTTGGCAGACATGCCATGTTTGGGAGGTAATAAATCACATCAAAGATGACCTAAGTGGCGCCAATTGACCGACCGAAAGGCGCTTTTCATCCCTGCACACTGGTTGACATCCCATGGAGACATGGCGGACCTTCATGCGTAACAAGCGGCGCCCTTTGCACAGCGGCCACGCCGACTCGTTTCCCCTTGCAGTCCCCTGTCCCCTCCTGCACCAGGGATGTCTCTTCATGTCTAGTTCGATCAACAGACGCCACTTCCTGGCCGGTGCCACCTGCGTTGCCGCAACGGCCGTTGCCGGCGGCGTGTTCGGTGCCGGTGCCGCCCAGGCGGCGCCCAGCACCTACACGCCCGACTGGAACTCCGTCGACCAGCACCCGCCCGCCCCGGAGTGGTTCCAGGACGCGAAGTTCGGGATCTACTTCCACTGGGGCGCCTTCAGCGTCCCCGCCTACGACAACGAGTGGTACCCGCGGAACATGTACCAGGCGGGCAGCAACGCCAACCAGCACCACATCGCGACCTACGGCCAGCCCTCGGCATGGCCGTACCACAACTTCATCAACGGAGCGAAGGACCTGGCGGGCAACACAGTCAAGTTCGCGCCGAAGCTGAAGTCGGCCGGCGGGAAGTTCGACCCCGAGGAGTGGGTGCAGCTCTTCGTCGACGCCGGCGCCAGGTTCGCCGGCCCGGTGGCGGAGCACCATGACGGCTTCTCGATGTGGGACAGCCAGGTCAACGAGTGGAACTCGGTGGACAAGGGCCCAGGACTCGACCTCCTGCGGATCTTCTCCACGGCCATCCGCGCCAAGGGCCTCAAGCTGCTGGTGGCCATGCATCACGCGTACAACTACAACGGCTTCTACGAACACGTCCCCGCCCAGACCGACCCCAGCCTCAAGAAGCTCTACGGGCAGCTCGGCTCGGCCGCGGAGAACCAGCTCTGGTACGACAAGCTCGAGGAGGTCATCGACCTCGCCCAGCCCGACATCCTGTGGCAGGACTTCAGGATGGACGCCGTCGACGAGCAACAGCGCCTGAACTTCCTGGCCTACTACTACAACCAGGCGCGTAGCTGGGGCCGTGAGGTCGTCGCCACCTACAAGGACGGCATGAACGGCAAGGGCGAGGTCTTCGACTACGAGCGCGGCGGCCCGGCCGACATCACCACGCCGTACTGGCTGACCGACGACAGCATCTCCAGCAGCAGTTGGTGCTATACGCAAGGCATCGGCTACTACACCATCCAGCAGATGCTGCACTCCTTCATCGACCGGGTCAGCAAGAACGGCAACGTGCTGCTGAACATCGCGCCGATGGCCGACGGCACCATCCCCCAGGCGCAGAAGGACATCCTGCTCGGCATCGGGGACCACCTGAAGCGCTTCGGCGAGTCGGTGTACGCGACCCGCGCCTGGACGGCGTACGGCGAGGGCCCGACGAAGATGGGCGGCGGCGCGTTCACCACCCCGCACGCCGGTACGCCGCAGGACATCCGCTTCACCCGCAACAAGGCCGGCAACGTCCTGTACGCCACCGTCCTGGGCTGGCCCGGCAGCGCACTGACGATCAAGACCCTCAGCTCGGACCGGATCAACCTCTCGCCGCTGACCTCCGTAAAACTCCTCGGCTCCACCGCGGGCACCTACATCGACCTGCCCGCGCCGACCCAGAACTCCTCCGGCCTCACGGTCACCCTGCCGTCCTCGGCCCCCTACACCGCCGGCGCCTACGTCCTGAAGCTTGCCTTCTCCGGCACGATCCCGGCGCTGCGGCCGCTCACCGGCGCCGTCGCCTTCACGGACGTCAACTACAGCGGCAACGCGGGCGTGTTCACCGTCGGCGACTACACCGCGGCCGACCTGACCGCCGCCGGACTCGGCGCGCGCTCCGTGTCCTCCCTCCGGCCGGCCCCCGGCTACCAGGTGATCGGCTACTCCGGGGACAACTTCAGCGGTACCTCCTGGACGTTCACCGCCGAGAACCCCGACCTGCGGGCCACCGGCAACAACGACCAGATCAGCTCGCTGAGGGTCCAGTTCAACCCGGCGACGTACTTCCGGATCACCAACGCCACCAACGGCCTCGCCCTGGACAGCGGCGGCAACGTGGACTCGGGGTCCAATCTCAAGCAGTGGACCTGGGACGGCAGCTCCAACCTGCAGTGGCGCGCCGAGGCGATCGCAGGCGGCTACTACCGGCTCGTCAACCGCACCAACGGCATGGTCGCCGACGGCTGGGGCGCCACCTCCGACGGCTCTGCGGCCCGACAGGCTCCCTGGAACGGCGGCACCAACCAGCAGTGGAAGATCACCAACCGGGGCGGCGACCGCTTCACGATCGCCAACCGCACCACCGGCCTGGTCCTCGACGGCGGCGGCGACGTCGACTCGGGCTCCGCCACCAAGCAGTGGACGTACGGCAGCAGCAACAACCTGCTGTGGACGTTCACGGCCCTCTGATCCCTCTCCCCCATACGCCCGCCGCCGCCCGGATCCGCTCCCATCCGACCGGGCGGCGGTGGGTCACCACACCTGTGAGCCAGTACACCGGTGAGCCACCACACCGGTGGGCCACGACGACGGTGGTCACCGCTTCACTCCCCCGCGACCACACACCGCCGACCGGGCAAAGGAGTCCCCGTGACGGCAAGACCCATCGACCGCAGACAGTTCCTCACCGCGGCCGCGCTGACCGCAGGAGCCGCCGCCCTGCCCGGCGGCCTCCTCTCGGGCCGGGCGGAAGCGGCCGTGCCACCGCAGATCACACTGCCCGAGCGCGGTATCCACGACACCTCCCCGGCCACCTCCTGGACCGACGGCTTCCTCACCGGCAACGGTGAATACGGGGCCGTGCTGCACGGCGCTCCCGCCCTGGAGAAGGTGGTGTTCAACTACCACCGGCTGGTGCTGCCGAACGGCACCCGTGACGTGACCCCGCCCGTGATCGCCGGCCGACTGGAAGGCGCACGCGACAAAGCACTCGCAGGGGACTATGCGGGCGCCAACCGGGACTACGCCGCGGGCTGGTCGCTGCGCTGGACGCAGGCCTACCACCCCGCGTACGAACTGCGCGTCGACACCCCGGGCATGACCACGGTCAACAACTACGGGCGCGTCACCGACTTCCGTACCGGCGAGGTGAGTTCGAGCTGGACCGACCAGTTCGGCACGTGGACCCGCCGGGGGTTCGTCTCCCGGGCCGACAAGGTGATCGTCCACGAGCTGATACCCGCTTCCGGCCGTACCGTCGACACCACGCTGAGCGTCCACACCGCACTCGACGGTCTGCCCGGCAGCCTGAGCTTCACCACCCGTGCCACGGTCAGCAACGGCTCCGGCTACCTCAACCTGCGCGGCAAGTACCCAGCGGGGCAGGGCGCCTTCGGCTACGAGGGCGTCACCCGTGTCGTCGCCTCGGGCACCGGCGCCACGGTCACCGTCAACGGCTCCACCATCGTGGTGGCGAAGGCGGCCAAGGTGCTGCTGCTGACGAAGCTGGGCCGCTACGAGTCGTCCACCGGCTGGGACTCCGAGCCGCTGCACGCCCAACTGGCCGCGCTCGGCACCGACTACACCGCGCTGCGCTCGCGGCACACGGCCGTTCACACCGATCTCTTCGACCGCTCCCGCCTCGACCTGAACGTCCCGGCCGCCGACCGGCAGCTCTCCGTCAGCGAACTGATCTCCCGTCAGAACGCCGACCGCAGCGTCATCGACACGGCTCTGCTGGAACGTCTCTACGACTCCGGCCGCTACTTCTTCATCAGCTCCAGCGGCATCCTGCCACCCCGCCTCACCGGCATCTGGGCCGGATCGTGGGGCGCCGCCTGGGCCGACGACTTCACCACCGACGCCAACATCAACCTCCAGGTCGCGGGCGGCAACATCCTCGACACGACCGAGGTGATGGAGGGGTACTTCAACCTCATCCTCGGCCAGCTCGACGACTGGCGTACCAACGCCAAGAACCTCTACGGAGCCCGCGGCTTCCTCGCCCCCTCGCGCACCGACGGCGAGTACGGCCACATGCTGCACTTCAACAACGGCAACTTCCCCGGCCAGTGCTGGACCGGCGGCGCCGACTGGCTGCTGTACCCGCTCCTGGAGTACTACGAGGTCACCGGCGACCAGGCGTTCCTGCGTGACAAGCTCGGCCCCGCGCTGATGGAACTGGCCCTGTTCTACGAGGACTTCCTCACCCGCACCGACGCGAACGGCAAGGCGGTCTTCGTACCGTCCTTCTCCATGGAGAACGCCCCCGGCAACACCGGCGTCTACTTCTCGATCAACGCCACCGGCGACATCATGGCCGGCAAACACGCCCTCCAGGCCGCCATCGACGCAGCAAACACCCTCGGTGTCGAACAGGGCAGCGGCCAGGGCGTCGCCCGCTGGACGGCGCTGCTGAAGAAGATCCCGGACTACCGCGTCAACAGCGACAACGCACTGGCCGAATGGTCCTGGCCCAGCCTCACCGACAACTACAACCACCGGCATGTCCAGCATCTCTACGGCGCCTGGCCGCTGCACGAGATCAACCCCGAGGACGCCCCCTCGCTGGTCGGCCCGGCGAAGCGGGCCCTCGAAAAGCGCGGCGACCAGAACATCTCCGCCCACGGCAGCCTGCACCGCGCACTGGCCGGAGCCCGGCTGAAGGACGGCGGACAGTTCTACGGCAACCTGCGGAAGATCCTCGGCAACAACATGGTCTTCAAGTCGCTGATGACCTCCCACAACCCGAACCTCGACATCTACAACGCCGACGCCGCGAACGCCATCCCCGGCGTGCTGGCCGAGGCCCTGATCTACAGCCGGCCCGGAGTGCTGGAAGTCCTCCCCGCGCTGCCCGACCAACTGCCGAAGGGCACGATCACCGGGGTCCGGGCCCGCGGCCGGATCCGGATCCACAGCTTGGACTGGGACCTGAACGCGCGGACCGCCAAGCTGTCCGTCACCTCCGCCGTCAACCAGGACGTCACCCTGATCAGCCGCCGCGGCATGGACTCCGTGACCACCACGGCCACCGTCGCGCCCTCCTCCCTCGGCGCCCACGCCAGAAAGGTCTCCCTGACCGCCGGTCAGCGCACGGACCTCACCGTCTCCCTGTCCAACAGCTTCTTCCGGCTGGTCAACCGGCGCAGTGGCAAGGTGCTCGACGTCGCCGGCGGCAGCACCGCGGACGGCGCCAAAATCATCCAGTGGGGCTGGTCCGGCAGCGAGAACCAGCAGTGGCGGCTGCTGCCAAACGCCGACGGTTCCTTCCGCCTCGCCGCCCGCCGCGGCGGCAAGGTCCTCGACAGCCCCGGAGGCTCCGGCCAGGGCGCCCAGCTCATCCAGTGGCAGGACAACGACAGCGACAACCAGCACTGGAAGCTCGTCGACGCGGGCGGCGGATACGTCCGGCTCGTCAACGTCCGCACCGGGCTGTGCGCGGACGTCGACGGCGGGTCAACGGACGACGGCGCCCGCGTCATCCAGTGGCCCGTCGGCAACGGAACCAACCAGCAGTGGCAGCTCGTCGCCCTCTGATCGTCACCGCGTTACTTCACGCGTGTGCCGGCCAAGGCCATGCAGAGGAGCAGGGCCCAGCACAGCAACACCACGATGTTGAATCCGCCGGAGACGTATGCGATGCCTTCTTGGAGCGCTGTCGGCAGCCCCGGCGGATTCGGCAAGCACGGCTGGTGGGTCATCGCGCAGGCCCGGGAACGGTGTTCACGAGGTTCTCCTCTCCTACGGTCTGTCCGGCACCGCGTCGGCGGTTCTCAACACCAGGTCGTGACCACGTGTCAGCTCGGGCCGGAGCGACAGCGTGCCGCGGGGACCCGCGCAGCGGATGGCCGGGAACACGCAGACGTCCCGGCGGTCGACGAGATCGCCGGTCACCATCGCCGGGCGGATCTCCGGCCCGCCGTACGCGCTCAGGCGCAGATCCCACAGCGCCTCTCCCCCGGGATGGAGTTCCGCCACCACGTCGACCGGCAGGGTGATGTGGAAGCCGCCGTACTGATCGACGGGGCAAGGGGCGTCGATGAGGTGGCCTCCGTTTGCCTGGAGCCGGGCCACGAAGCGGTAGTGGTGCGCCCGCACCGTCGATCCGTGGAGCGAGCCCGCCAACCGGATCGCGTTGTCGTCGACTTCGACGCAGGAGACCTCCGCGTGCGCGGGCCGGAGCCAGGTGCGTACGGCGAGCCCTCCGCCTTCGGTCGCGTACGGGATCCACCTCTGCCCTCCCTTGTCCGTCGGCCGCGGAGCCGCGGGATCCAGGAGGCTCGCTGTCTCGACGAGCCCTGCTCGGACCGGGCGCAGCCTGCTGCCGCCTGCGCGTTGGAGGAACACGTCCCAGTCGCCCTCGGCGAGTTCCCAGTGGCGCTTGTCGAGGACGGCCCGTACGCTGCCGTCGCCGCCCGTGCCGGGCTGTTCGAGCTGAATCCGCGGAGTGCCGGCGATGTTCTGGTTCCGGTATTGCAGGACCAACTCCCAGCCACCGGACGTCAGTTGGTCTGCCGGCACTTCAAAAGCCAGCGATCCTCCTGGCATGACCTGGCAGCTCGCCCTGACCGGCTGTCGCAGCAGGGCGGCGCCCAGGACGGACAGCCGGTTTCGCCGCCGGGGAGCGGTCGCGGTCCTCCATGACCGGTGGTCGAGCTCCGGCCGAAGGTCTGCGAACAGGGCCTCGTACTGCGCGGCGATGTATTCGGGGCGGAAGCGCTCGGAGTTCCGCCGGGCCGCCGCGGCCATCCGGCCGCGCTCGGCCTCGTTCTCGATCAGACGGCACAGGGCGTCGGCGAGCACGTCCTCGACCGGGCCGTGGGCCGGGACCAGGAGGCCGTCCTCGCCGTGCGTGATGATCTCGCGAGGTGCGTGGTCGCAGTCGGTGCTCACCACCGGCAGCCCGCAGCTCATGGCCTCTACGACGGACATGCCGGACGGTTCGAGACTGCTGGACACCACCGCGAGAGCGCCCTTGGCCCACTCCGTCTCCATGGGCGTACGGGCGCCCATCAGCAGAACGTTGTTGTACAGGCCGAGTTCCTCGATGCGGCGACGGAGCCGCAGCCGTTCCCGGCCGCGTCCGTAGATCCGCAGACTCCAGTCCGGGTGCACGGCCGCGACCTTGGCGAACGCGTCCACGAGACGGTCGTAGCGCTTCATCGGTGTCAGCCGGCCGCCGGCCAGCACGATCCGGGACCCGCCGGTGGAGGGCGAGGCGTCCGGCGCGGGACAGCAGACGGGAATGCTTGTCACCCGCGTCCGCACGCCAGGCAGCGCCGCACCGTGGGCCCGTTCGTCGGCCTGGGACAGGGTGACGTAGCCGTCGAGGCGGGATATGGCCGCATCCAGGTCGCCGAGCAGCGCTGCCCCGTGCGCGGCGCGGCCGGCGTGCTCCTGGCCGACGCGGAGGTAGTCGGTGCGGCCGTGCTGGGCCAGGAAACAGACGAGGTACGGGCGCGTCGCGATCACCACGTCGGAGTCGGTGCTCCGGAGGTATGCGGCAAGGCGTGTCTCGCCGAGCCTGCTCGGCGGTGTCCAGCCGGCGTGGAGGGAATCATGTGGGCACACGATTCCCGGCGAACGCAGGTCGGCCGCCTCGACCGCGGTCCGCCGGGAGGTGGGCCGCAGATCCACCAGCGCCCTCGTCTTCACCCCGTCCGCCACCGCGAGCGGCATCCGGTCGGCGGTGCGGTAGCAAGAGACGATCTCCACCTCGTGACGTGTCGCGAGTGCGGCGGCGAGGTTGGTCGTGGCCCGCACCGTGCCATCGACGGTGTAGGCGTTGTGGAGCAGAAAGGTGATCTTCAATCTGCTCATTCATGTGCTCCTCGTGGTCTCGGCCGGCACCTCCATCCCATCGCGGCGCCTTGAGGCACTCACTCCGCCGACCAGCGGGAGCACCCCCGCCGACAGGCCGGACTCGGACCATCCGAAAGTGGGACCCGGTGAACGAGGAGCGGCGCCGCCGCTTCTGGCCGATGCGGTCTGCCGGAAGCCACGCTTCCAGGTCCGGCCACCGTCGTACGACACGTACACCGTCAGCGACTTCAGGTTCCGGCCCTTGGCCGCGCCCTCGACGGCGGCCGGGAAGGTGACCGTCCTGCCGGCCTCGACTCGGCTGTCCAGTCCCGTCTTCGCAAGGAAGCGGACTGTGGAGACGGGCAGTTCGGTCGGCAGGCCGGAGGACGGCGCCTTCGAGTGGAACGTCCCGCGCGCGTCGACCCGTGTGGAGGCGGCGTGGACCTCGGCGCTCCTCGTGGCCGACGCGGTCAGCGTGTACTCGGCGTCGGCGGCCGGGACCCGGAACGCCTTGTTCCCGGTGAGCGGGTCGGAACTCGAGCCCACCTTCGCGCCGTTCCGGAACAGCGTCGTGCGCGCCGAGGTGAGGTCCGACCTGGCCTCCTGCCCCTTGCCGTCGGCGAAGAGCGGGAGGACCCCGTAGATCCCTTCGGTGCTGCGGAAGACGCCGAACACCTGGGGCACCACCCACGGCGCGAACACCGGCACGGGCTCCCGGACCAACTCACCTGGCGGGCTCAAGTACGACCTCTGTCGGCCGCATTCGGCCGAGCGACCGCATGGGCATCGAGGACCGGGACCTCGAGCGACACACTGAGAAAAAAACGTCGGCAACCTATTCCCTTCCGGCGGCCACTGAGTAGTGCACCATCGGCTCGATCTCCCGAACGGACAGGTATGAAGACAGCGAGGCAGGCCGCGCGCCGGCGCAGGCAAAGACGCAGGCTCATGCTGGGCGCCACGTTGGCGGTGACCGCCGCGGGCGTTCTCGCCTACCTGGTCATGGGGTCGCTCCCCGACCACGAGGCGGATGCAAAGACTGCCGCGGCCACACCCATCGCCACCACCCAGGTGAGAGCCACCACCACCTCGACCGCCTCGGGTACCCCGAGCCCGTCGGGGACGCCGAGTGCGACCGGCACCCCCAGTCCGACGGCCAATGCGACCACCGCGTCGGCACGACCGTCGGCCAAAGGCACCCCGAAGTCCCAGCGAACAGTGTCGACCACGGCACCGTCGGCAGGACGGATTCAGCCCGGCACCACCTACACCGGGGTCGCCACCGCCTACGAGGCCGCGGACGGAAACGGCGCCTGCCTGTTCGGCCCGAGTCCCGACCTCATGATCGCGGCCATGAACACCACGGACTACGAGACGTCCAGGGCGTGCGGCGCGTACGTGCTCGTCCGCGCGGCCAGCGGCAAGTCGATCACCGTACGGATCACCAACGAATGCCCCCTGCCCTGCGCACCCGGGCAGATCGACCTCAGCCAACAGGCCTTCGCCAAGCTCGCCGACCTCAAGGTCGGCCGGATCCCGATCACCTGGCAACTGGTGAGCCCCAGCACCTCCGAGATGATGTCCATCAGGTACAAGACCGGGTCCAGCCCCTATTGGTGCGCCATCCAGGCGATCGGCCACCGCAACCCGGTCGCCCGCCTGGAGGTTCAGACCGGCGGCGGCTGGCGGCAGTTGCCCCGCACGGAATACAACTACTTCATCTCCGCCGACGGCAGCGGGTGCGGCAAGGCGATCAGGGTCACGGACATCTACGGAGAACGTCTGACAGTCACCGGGATCGCGCTGCGGCCGAACGTCGTGCAACCGACGGGGGTTCAGTTCGCCCGGCACTGATCCCGCCCTGCGCCTGCACCCCACTCCCACGGGACCGACGGGATGTCTGGACGGACGCCGAGCTGCGCGCAGCCACGGCGTCCGTGCCGGATACGGCGAGCACGGAGAGCAGGACGAGTGCGCACGCCGGGCCGAGTACGGTCCAGGGCGCCAGTTCCACGTACGGCTGGTTCTCGGACAGCAGACGGCCCCACTCCGCGGTGGGCGGCTGCTCGCCCAGACCGAGAAAGCCCAGAGAAGCCAGTACGAGGACGGTCGTGGGCAGGCGCAGGAGGGCGTTGCGCAGGACGGGGGCAGTACGGCAGGCAGCAGGTGGGTGCGGAGGAGATAGCCCGGCCGCGCGTCGGCGACGTCCACAGCTCCGGTGTCGGTGATCAGGTGCAGATCTCCAGCCAGGTCGGCGAGGCGTATCAGGCTTCCTTCGCGGGTTCGCGGTGGGTACAGCCGGTCAGTCCGGCCGCGGTCTGGGTGAGGTGCTGGGTCAGTAGCTCGGCCGCGGTGTCGGCGTCGCGGGCCAGCGCCGCCTCCTCCAGTCGACGGTGCTCGTCGACGCCGTCCCGGTCGGGGTTGCGGTGCGCCGACCAGCGGCGAGCCAGTTCGCTCGCGGTCCACATCCGGTCGAAGGTCTCCAGCAGGACGGGGTTGCCGCACCCCTCCAGGAGGGTGCGGTGGAAGACCCGGTGGGCTTCGGACCATGCGCTGCTGTAGTACTCGCCCTCCTCCGGAACGTACGCCGGAGTGCGGGCCAGACGGTGGTGGGCGGCGCGTACGCGGGCCTCCCAGTCGACGTCGCCGCGCTCGATGGACATGCGCAGCACGACCGGTTCGATGGTCCGGCGAGCCTCCGTGATCTCCTGCCAGCGGCGGTCGGAGAAGGCCGGGACTGCGAAGCCGCGGTTGGGCAGCCGGTCGGCGAGACCCTCGCCGACCACCCGCACGAGCGCCTCGCGCACGACGGCCAGGCTCACTCCCTGTTCCTTGGCGAGGTCCTGCGGTTTGAGGGCGTCACCGGGGGCGTAGTCCCCACGCATGATCGCGTCCCGCAGGCGTGCGTAGACCTGCTCGGAGAGCATCTGCTTCCCCGGTGAGGTCGCGGTGTGGGCCGTCTGAGTCATGCCTCCAGCATAGACGATCCAGCGAATAATCGATTATTGGTGTTATGGTCGATCCAGCGGTCAGTGAAAGGCGGCGGCGGTGCCGCTACGCGACTCTGTGGGCCCGTCGGCCGCATCACCGCCAACCCACCCCACAGCACGGCCTGAAAGGAACGACGCGATGAGCGCCAACGACCCCTTCGCCCGCCTCCCCGAGGCGGCCTCCTTCACCGTTACCAGCACCACCGTCACCGACGGCGCCGCATGGTCGCCCGAGCAGTACTCCTCCGGCGTCCCCGGCGGGAAGGATGCCTCCCCGCAGCTTTCCTGGAGCGGCGCCCCGGAAGGCACCAAGAGCTACGCCGTCACCGTCTACGACCCCGACGCCCCCACCGGGTCCGGGTTCTGGCACTGGGCGGTCGCCGACATCCCCGCCACCGTCACCGAGCTGCCCGAGGGCGCCGGCGACGACACCGGCTCGGGCCTGCCCGAGGGTGCCTTCCAACTGCCCAACGACGCCCGCGCAGCCCGCTTCATCGGCGCCGCACCGCCGGCCGGGCACGGCCAACACCGCTACTTCGTCGTGGTGCACGCCCTCGACGTCGCCTCCATCGGCGTCCCGGCCGACGCCACTCCGGCCATCCTCGGCTTCACCATGGCCGGCCACATCCTCGGCCGCGCGGTCCTGACCGCCACGGCCGAAACCCCCGCCTGACGAACAGCATGTCCCCACTCATCGACACCACCGAGATGTATCTCCGCACGATCCTGGAGCTCGAGGAAGAAGGCGTGTCCCCCATGCGCGCCCGCATCGCCGAGCGCCTGGACCAGAGCGGCCCCACCGTCAGCCAGACCGTCGCCCGCATGGAGCGCAACGGTCTGCTGCACATCGCCGCCGACCGGCACCTGGAGCTGACGGAGGAGGGCCGACGGATCGCCACGCGCGTGATGCGCAAACACCGGCTCGCGGAGTGCCTGCTCGTCGACGTGATCGGGCTGGAGTGGGAGCAGGCCCACGCCGAAGCCTGCCGCTGGGAGCACGTGATGAGCGAGGCCGTCGAACGCCACGTCCTCGAGCTGTTACGGCACCCGACCAAGTCGCCCTACGGCAACCCGATCCCGGGCCTGGAGGAACTCGGCGGGAAGAGCACCTTGGATCCGTTCCCCGACGAGAGCATGGTCAGCCTCAGCGACCTCAAGCCCGAGCCGAACGGCGCGAGCGCGGTCGTACTGCACATGAGCGAGCTGATCCAGACCGACCCCCAACTGATGTCCACCCTGAGGCGCGCCGGGGTGCAGCCCGGCACGGTCGTGAGCGTGACGTCCTCGCCCGGCGGTGTGATGGTCAGCAGCGGCAGGGAGGCCGCGGAACTCCCCACGCAGGCCGCCGCGCATGTCTTCGTGGCCAAGCGCTGAGCGCTAAGAACTCCTAACGAAATGATCTTCAAGGTGGTTGGATCACTCCGGACCGATGATCCGGAGGTGTGGGGTGGCTCGGCGGAAGCCGTGGGATGTCGATGACGAGCTGTGGGCGGTGATCGAGCCGTTGTTGCCCAAGGTGGAGCGTCGGGTTCGGCATCCAGGGCGCAAGCGGCAGCCGGACCGGCTGGTGTTCCAGGGGATCCTGTTCGTGCTGCACACCGGGATCGCCTGGGAACACCTTCCGCAGGAACTCGGCTTCGGCTCCGGCATGACCTGCTGGCGTCGCCTGGCCGAATGGACCGAGGCAGGGGTGTGGCCACGGCTGCACGAGGTCCTCCTCGCCGAGCTCCGCGGCGCGAATGCCCTGGACTTCTCCCGTGCGGCGGTCGACGGCTCCCACATCCGCGCGTTAAAGGGGGCCCCAAGATGGGACGAAGCCCTGTCGACCGGGGCAGGGCGGGCAGCAAACACCACCTGATCACCGACGCGACCGGCATCCCACTCGCCGCTACTCTGACCGGCGGCAATCGCAACGACGTCACTCAGCTGATCCCGCTGCTCCAGGCCGTACCACCGGTGCGGGGCAAGCGCGGCCGGCCCCGGCGCCGCCCTGATGTGGTGCTGGCCGACCGCGGCTACGACCACGACAAGTACCGCCGCCTGCTCTGGGACCTCGGCGTGAAGCCGCAGATCGCCCGCCGCGGCACCGAGCACGGCTCCGGCCTGGGCACCCAACGCTGGGTTGTCGAGCGAGCGTTCGCCCACCTGCACTGGTTCCGCCGCCTGCGCATCCGCTGGGAGATACGCGATGACATCCACGAAGCCTTCCTCAGCCTCGCTTGCAGCATCCTCTGCTGGCGACGGCTGAAGAAGCTTCGGGCGCGTTAGCTTTCGTTGTCCTGGGCAGCACTGAAGCCGCGATCTTGGATCACCGGGAAGACTTGCTGTGTGGTGGTGATCCAGGCGTCGATGTCGGCATGGGACGACCTGATGGCGCTGATCAGTGCCTCGATCACGTCCAGCTTCGGCGTGCTGACGTTCCGGCTGAGCTCGTCCATCGACACCTCTTGGTACGACATGACCAGCTGCCACCAGAACCGCATGAGGAAGCGGCATTCCTGCGGGTCACGGTCGTCTGCGAGGCGATCATGAATGAGCCTCTGGACGCGCCGCCGCTGCTCATCGTCACGAAAGCCGTTGTTGAGGTCAGTCAGGGTCACGTCCGGACAGTAGCAACCGCGTTCGTTCACGTCCCCTGAGTTAGCTCTCAAGTCCGCGTAGAGCATTCCGTTAGGGGTTCTAAGTGCTGAGCCTGGCCGGGCGCCGGCCCGTGCCGTAAGGCCCCTTGCAGGCAAGGGGATGGCTCTCGACCACGATCGTGGTCGAGAGCCATCCCTGTTGATTCAGCGGAACCCGTGCACGAGCTTGCTCCGCACGTGACGGCCGGCCAGTTCACCCGCGACTGCGGGGACCTCGTCGAGGGCGAAAGCGCCCTCTGGACAGCAAATGCACCGGGTCGAAAAGCACCCACTCAGTTCTCGTAGCGCAACTCGGTCGTCGCCCGCCCCTCGGTGCCGGTGTGCACGGTGCCGTCGGGGCCGCCGATGCGCAGTCGCCAGGGGTGCGGGCTGTCGGTCGTGACGCGGAGGTGGTCTCCCTCGCGGTGGACGTCGAAGCAGGCCGTCTCACCGGGGCCGTCCGTGCGCGGGATGACGACCGTGCGTCGGGCACCGTCGGCGAAGGCGTGCACCCTCAGTTCGACGCCGTCGGCCCAGGCCGAGACCGGGCGCTGGTCGTCGGCGGCGAGGGGGATGACGGAGTCGGGGCGGGCGAGCAGCGGCAGGGTGTGGAAGCCGTGCCGCTCGCGTACCCAGTTGGGGCCGGTGACCTGGGCGCCGGTCAGGATGTTGGTCCACGTGCCCTCGGGCACGTAGTACTCGACCGTGCCGTCGTCGGTGAAGACGGGCGCGACGAGCAGGTCGTCCCCGAGCATGTACTGCCGGTCGAGCACGGCGGCGGTGGGGTCGTCGGGGAACTCCAGGACCATCGCCCGCATCACCGGGATGCCGGTGGTGTGGGCCTGCTGGGCGGCGCGCTGGAGGTACGGGGCGAGGCGGTTTTTGAGGAGGGTGAACTCGCGGGTGACCTCGACGGCTTCCTCGCCGTAGTCCCACGGGACGCGGTACGACTTGCTGCCGTGCAGGCGGCTGTGCGAGGAGAGCAGCCCGAACTGCACCCATCGCTTGAAGACGGTCGGCGTCGGGGTGCCCTCGAAGCCGCCGATGTCGTGGCTCCAGAAGCCGAACCCGGACAGGCCGAGCGAGAGTCCGCCGCGCAGTGACTCGGCCATGGCACCGAAGGTGGAGTCGCAGTCGCCGCCCCAGTGCACCGGGTACTGCTGGCCGCCGGCGGTGGCCGAGCGGGCGAACAGCATCGCCTCGCCCTCGCCGCGCTCCTCGCGGAGCAGGTCGAAGACGGCCTGGTTGTAGAGATGGGTGTAGTAGTTGTGCATCCGCTCCGGGTCGGAGCCGTCGTGCCAGACGACGTCGGTGGGGACGCGTTCGCCGAAGTCGGTCTTGAAGCAGTCCACGCCCTGGTCGAGCAGGGTGCGCAGTTTGCCGGTGTACCAGTCGCGGGCGGCCGGGTTGGTGAAGTCGACCAGGGCCATGCCCGGTTGCCACAGGTCCCACTGCCACACACTGCCGTCCGGGCGGCGTACGAGGTGGCCCTCGCGCATGCCCTCCTCGAACAGCTCGGACTTCTGGGCGATGTAGGGGTTGATCCAGGCGGAGATCCGCAGTCCCCGGTCCTTCAGCCGGGCCAGCATGCCCGCCGGGTCGGGGAAGGTCTCGGCGTCCCACTCGAAGTCGCACCACTGGTAGGCGCGCATCCAGAAGCAGTCGAAGTGGAAGACGCTCAGCGGGATGCCGCGCTCGGCCATACCGTCGATGAAGCCCTGGACGGTGGCCTCGTCGTAGTCGGTCGTGAACGACGTGGTCAGCCACAGGCCCAGTGCCCAGGCGGGCGGCAGGGCCGGGCGCCCGGTCAGCGAGGTGTAGCGCTCCAGGACCTGCTTCGGAGTCGGCCCGTATACGACGAAGTACTCCAGCGACTGGTCCTCGACGCTGAACTGGACCTGGCCGACGGCCTCCGAGCCGACCTCGTAGCCGACCTTGCCCGGGTGGTTCACGAAGACGCCGTATCCACGGTTGGTCAGGTGGAACGGGATGTTCTTGTAGGCCTGTTCGCTGCTGGTGCCGCCGTCGGCCTGCCAGATGTCCACCACCTGCCCGTTCTTGATGAACGGGGTGAACCGCTCCCCCAGCCCGTAGACCAGTTCACCTACTCCCAGGGCGAGTTGGGCGACCATGTGGTGCCGGCCCTCGGCGTCGGTGACGAATCCGGTGCCGCGCTCGCCGGCGGAGGTCAGCACGCGCCCGCCGGCGGTGAACTCCAGTCGCCACGGCTGTTCCGTGTCCACCCGCAGCGTCAGTTCGCCGGAGGCCAGTTCCAGCACCGCTCCCTCCCGGCTCACCTTGCCGGCGCCGGCATCGGCTCCGGGCAGCGCGAACTCCGGTCCCCGGCGCACCGATCCGGCGTGGTGGGTGGTCCGCACACCGATGACCCCCTCGGCAGGGGACCAGCACTCCACGGTCAGCAGCGGGCTGTTGAGGGTCTGCCCGCGTCGGCTGACGTGTTTCACGGGTGCGTACAGGGTCATCCGGTGGTCGTCGACGCGAACATCGCCGACCTCGGTGGCATAGCGGGCGGTGCAGCCCGGACGCATCAGCCAGTAGCCGTCCGTGAACTTCATCGGGCAGGTCCCTCCGTCCGCGCGCGGTGCGCGGTGATCAGGCCCCGGTACCAGTGGTAGCTGTCCTTGGGGGTCCGGGTCAGGGTGTCGTAGTCGATATGGACGAGGCCGAAGCGCTGGTCATAGCCTCGCGCCCACTCGAAGTTGTCCAGCAGCGACCAGGCGTAGTAGCCGCGTACGTCCACACCGGCGTCGACGGCGTCGGCAACGGCGGCGAGGTGGTCGGCGAGGTAGCCGACGCGGTCGGGGTCGTGGACGCGTCCGTCGGGTGAGACCGTGTCGGCCTCCGCGGAGCCGTTCTCGGTGATCCAGATCGGCGGCAACTGCGGGTAGCGGGCGTGCAGGTCGCGGAGCAGCTCGGTGAACGCGGACGGGACGACCGGCCAGCCCATGGTGGTGTGCCGGGTGCCGTACGGGTCCAGTTCGGTCACGCCGACGTCCACGGCGGTGCGCTGCTCGGGGTCGGCCACTTGGTGTGGTGCGGCGGCCACGGTGAGGGGCCGGTAGAAGTTGATGCCCACGAATTCCAGTGGGGTGCCGATCAGGTCCAGGTCGCCCGGCAGCCGCCAGGGGCCGTCGGCGAGCCCGGCCCAGGTCTCGGCCTCGTACCGGGGATGGCGTCCGGCGAAGAGCGGTTCCGTCCAGATGTCGTTGTGCAGGGTCTCGGCGCGGCGCAGGGCGGCGCGGTCCTCGGGCCGGTCGGAGGCGGCGTGGATGCGGTCCAGGTTGAGGGTGATGCCGATCTCCCGGGCCCCCGACGCGCGCAGGGCGCTCACGGCGAGTCCGTGGCCGACGAGCAGGTGGTGGGCGGCGGCCAGGGCGCCCCATCCCTCCCGCGCGCCGGGGGCGTGCCGGCCCTCGGCGTAGCCGACGAAGGCGGAGCAGTAGGGCTCGTTCAAGGTGATCCAGCGTTCCACCCGGTCGCCGAAGCGGTCTGCGGCGAGCGCCGCGTACGCCGCGAAGGCATGGGCGGTCTCCCGCACGCGCCAGCCGCCACGGTCTTCCAGGGCCTGCGGGAGGTCCCAGTGGTAGAGGGTGACTGCGGGGGCGACACCGGCGGCCAGCAGGTCGTCGATGAGGCGGTCGTAGAAGTCCAACCCCTTGGCGTTGACCGGTCCGACACCCTGGGGCAGCAGCCGGGACCAGGCGATCGAGAAGCGGTAGCCGTCGACGCCGAGATCGAGCAGCAGCGCCACGTCCTCGAGGTGGCGGTGGTAGTGGTCGGCGGCTACGTCGCCGGTGGCACCCGCGCGAGTGCGCCCGGGGGTGTGGCTGAAGGTGTCCCAGATGGACGGTCCACGGCCGTCCTCGTCATGGGCGCCCTCGATCTGGTAGGCGGACGTGGCCGCACCGAAGCGGAATCCGGCGGGCAGCTTCGGGAAAGGCGGGGTGCTCACTCGGAACCGTCCGTCCAGGTGTGGCGGTCGCCGGTGGCCGCACGCGCGACCTCGGCTTCGAAGTGGGTGATCTCGGCGTAGGCGGTGCCGAGGCGCGCGGTGCTGGAGGACGACGGAGAAGCCACGAGACAGATCCCTCGGCAGTCGGGCGTGTACGGGGGGCGGAGACAGAGATGGACAATGAGTTGTCGAAGCGCATCGACGCTGTCATTTTCGCTCACTGGCTGTCAATGGACCAGTAGAGACAAAGTTTTCCTCCCACACGAGCTCTTGTTTCGCTCGAAACACGTCCGTTACCTTCCCTCGCAAGTGAAGCGCTTCGACAGTGCACGGGAAAGGCTCACCGCCATGACGGCACGCAGCATCACCGACCGCCTGGGCGGCCTCGCCTTCGGCGGCGACTACAACCCCGAGCAGTGGGACGAGCCGGTCTGGAAGGAGGACGACGAACTCATGCGCCGGGCCAGGGTCAACCTGGCCACCCTCGGAGTCTTCTCCTGGGCCCTGCTCGAACCGGAGCAGGGACGCTACGACTTCACCTGGCTGGACGCCCACATCGAACGCCTCCACGCGAACGGCGTGGCCGTCGACCTCGCCACCCCGACCGCCTCCCCGCCGCCCTGGTTCACCCTCGCCCACCCCGAGGTGCTGGCGGTCAGGGCCGACGGCACCCGCCTCGTGCACGGCAGCCGCGACACCTACTGCCTGGCCTCGCCCGCCTACCGCAGCGCGGCCCGCCGGATCGCCTCCGCGCTGGCCGAACGGTACGGCGACCACCCCGCCCTCGCGCTGTGGCACGTGCACAACGAGTACGGCACGCTCTGCTGGTGCGACCACGCGGCGGCCGCGTTCCGAGTGTGGTTGCGCGCCCGGCACGGCTCGCTGGACGCCCTCAACGAAGCTTGGGGAACGGCCTTCTGGAGCCAGCGCTACACCTCCTGGGAACAGGTGCTGCCGCCCCGCGCGACGCAGTACCACAAGAACCCCGGCCAGACTGTGGACTTCCATCGCTTCTGGGGTGACGAGATCGTCGCCGCCTACTGCGAGCAGCGCGACGCGATCCGCGAGCACAGCGACCGCCCGGTGACGACGAACCTGATGCTGCCGTACTACCTGCGGCTCAACCTGTGGGCGTTCGCCCGCGAACTCGACGTCGTCAGCTCCGACCAGTACCCGGACGCGAACGGCCTCGACGGCGCCGCACATGTGGCCTACTACGCCGACCGCTCCCGCTCCCTGGCCGGCGGCCGCCCGTGGCTGCTGATGGAGCAGGGCACCAGCACGGTCTACGACGGCGATCAGGTCATCGGCAAGGAGCCGGGTGATGTACTGCGCCACAGCCTCGGCCACATCGCGCGCGGTTCGGAGGGCGCCCTGTTCTTCCAGTGGCGGCAGTCCCGGGCGGGCGCCGAGACCTGGCACTCGGCGATGCTCCCGCACGCGGGCCCCGACAGCCGTATCTTCCGCGAGGTCACGCAGACCGGTGAGGCGGTCGCCGCGCTCGGGGAGCTGGCTGGATCGACGGTCACCGCGCAGGTGGCCGTGCTCGACGACCCGGACGCCATGTGGGCACTGGAGGCGGACGGGCTGCCCTCCTCCCGCCTCGACTACCACGCGCCGCTCGCCGGGGCGCACCGCGCGCTGTGGGACGCGGGCGTCACGGTCGACTTCGCCCACCCGGAGCACGAGTTGGGCCGCTACCGGCTGGTCATCGCCCCCTCCCTGTTCCTGCTGTCCGACAAGGGTGCGCAGAACCTGCGCCGTTACGTCGAGGGCGGGGGGACGCTCCTCGTCCAGCACGCCACCGGCTATGTCGACGACCGCATGCACGCCCGGCTCGGCGGCTACCCGGCCACACCGCTGCGCGAGGCACTGGGCATCCGCGTCGAGGAGCACCGGCCGCTGCGGACGGAGGAGCGGATCACCCTGTCCGACGGCTCGCACGGCACCGTCTGGAGCGAGTCCCTGCGCACCGAGGGCGCCGAAACGCTCGCCGCCTACACCCACGGCATGCTCGCCGACAGCCCGGCGCTCACGCGGCACCGCTTCGGCACCGGACAGGGCTGGTATCTCTCCACCCGCCTGGACGACGCCGATTACGGCGCTCTGGTCGGACGGCTCCTGAAGGAAGCCGGCGTCGAGCCGGAGCTGCCGGACCTGCCGGCCGGTGTCGAGGCCGTCACCCGGCACGCGGCCGACGGCCGTCGCTGGCACGTCCTGATCAACCACACCGAGGACGCCGTGCCTCTGCCGGATCCCGCCCACGACCTGCTCACCGGCCGGACGGCCCACGAACTGCCGCCCGGCGCCTGCGCGGTCCTGCGCGGCCACTGGCCTGGAAACGGCCACCATAGAAACGGAACAGCGGAGATTTCGCTGGGGTCATGAGGCCCTGCACCTCGAATTCGCCCTCGGCGACGACGGCAGCGCCCACCTGACGCACCTCGGACGGCCGGACGAGGCGGGCAACGGCCCGCGTGGGTCCCTGCCTCTGGTCGAGCGGTCGACCCGGAGCAGGGGCGCGGCGGCCTCGCCGTACGGCTGGACGAGCGGCACCACTACGCGATCGAGGCATCCGGCACGGAGGTGCGGGTGATCTCACGCGTCGGCTCCCTGCGCACGGTCGTGGCCGCCCAGTCCGTGCCCGCCGGGCCTGTGGCCCTCGCCCTCGCCGTCACCGTCACCGTCACCGACCCACCGTCACCGCACGGGCCCTGCACCGGACCCGACGTCGTCTCCCTGGGCATCGAAGCCCCGGACGGAACCTTCACCGAACTCGCGACCCTCGACGGCCGCTACCTGTCCACGGAGGTCGCCGGCGGCTTCACCGGCCATGTCACCGGCATGTACGCCGCGGCAGGCACTGTCCACTTCGACTGGTTCGACTACGAGCCCCCTCGACGAGTGAACCCACCTCCTCCTGACCACTGAACCAGGGTCCCCTCCGATCACTGACGCAACCGATCCGAACCGTCGGCCGAAAGGCACGACCGACCGAAAGGCACGACACGTGAAGGACATGCGGCAACCCGCGCGCCACCCCGGACGCGGCCCAGGACGCCTCGCCGGCCTGCTGATGGCGCTGCTCGTCATCCTGGGACTGGCCGGCAGCACCGCGATCGCCGCGCCCGGCGGCACGGCACAGCAGGGAGGCTCCCCGGTCAAGGTTCCGGCCCGCGCCATGGACGCCGTCGCGGCGATGCAGCCGAGCTGGAACCTGGGCAACACCCTGGACGCGATTCCGGAGGAGACGTCCTGGGGCAACCCCAAGGCCACCAGGGAGCTGTTCAAGACCGTACGGGCGCAGGGCTTCCGCAGCGTCCGCATCCCGGTGACCTGGAGCAACTACCAGAAGGACACCGCGCCGTACGCCGTCGACGCCGCGTACATGAGCCGTGTCAAGCAGGTGGTGGACTGGGCACAGGCCGAGGACCTCTACGTCGTGCTCAACGTGCACCACGACTCCTGGCAGTGGGTCTGGAAGATCTCCACGGACCGCGACCAGGTGCTCGCCCGCTTCGATTCCCTGTGGACGCAGGTCTCCGCGGCGTTCCGCGACGAGCCGCGCACCCTGCTCTTCGAGAGCATCAACGAACCGAGCTTCGGCGACGTCACGGACGCGCGGAAGGCCGAGTTGGTGCATGAGCTGAACACCTCGTTCCACAAGGTCGTCCGCGCTTCGGGCGGCGGGAACAAGAACCGTCTGCTCGTCCTGACCACACCGGGTGGCACCCCGTCCCAGGACTTCATGGACAGCCTCAACAACACGATCAGCGGGCTGCGCGACAAGAACCTCGTCGCCACCGTGCACTACTACAGCTTCTTCCCGTTCAGTGTGAACATCGCCGGCGGCACCCGGTACGACGACAAGGCCCGGAACGACGCGGACGACGTCTTCGCCCGGATGAAGCATGTCTTCACCGACCGGGGCATCCCCGTCTACGTCGGTGAGTACGGCCTGCTCGCCTACCCCGACGACAACCACCCCTCCCGCATCGAGCGGGGCGAGGCACTGAAGTACTACGAGCACATCGGGCACCTGGCGCGCACCGCCGGTGTGACCACCGCCCTGTGGGACCCGGGCTTCGCCTACCTGAACCGCGAGACCCTGAAGTGGCGCGACCCCGCGCTCTTCGCGTGGATCAAATCGAGCTGGACCACACGCTCCGGAACCACCTCCTTCGACCGGATCTACCTGAAGAAGTCCGGCCGGATCGAGGAGCAGTCGCTCACCCTGAACCGCAACGGCTTGAAGTTCCGCGGGCTGTGGCACGGCGACACCAAGCTGGCCGAGGGCCGGGACTACACCCTCTTCGAGGACCGGATCACCCTGAGGGCATCGACGCTGACCAAGCTGGCCGGTGACCGTGCGTACGGAGTCAACTCGACGCTCCAGGCCCAATTCTCGAAGGGTCTGCCCTGGCAGATCGACGTGATCACGTACGACACCCCGGTTCTTTCGGACACCACGGGCACGAAGGACGGGTTCGCCATTCCCACGAAGTACCAGGGAGACGACCTGGCGACGATGGAGGCCACGTACGCCGACGGCACCAACGCCGGCCCGACGAGCTGGACTCCGTTCCAGGAGTTCAACATCGCCTTCCGGCCGGACGTCCCGAACGGCACGATCATCCTGACCGCCGAGACGCTCAAGTCCCTGCGTGACGGCGAACCGGCGACGCTGACCTTCCACTTCCACAGCGGCGCCAAGGTGAAGTACAAGGTCACGAAGTCCGGAGACTCTGTCACCGGTACGGCTGTCAGGGAATCCTGACCGACAGGCCCCTCGCCCTGGTTGCCCACGTCGCGGGCAACCAGGGCATCGGCGTCTCCGCATGCCATCCCTTTCGACGCACACCCTTGTCAGGGACATGCAAATTTCCTACAGTCCGTCAGCAACAGCACATGGGAGCGCTCCCACTCATGCGGAGGCGGGGCGCCCCACACCCCGTCCGGCCGCACCTCCGAAAGAGGTCCCGCATGCGACCGCTACCCCACCTTTCCCGCACCGTGCGCGGCACATTGGGCACGCTCGTCACCGCGCTCGCCACCGTCGCCGCGCTGTTCGCCGCCACGCCCCCGGCCCAAGCCGACACGACTGTCTGCGAACAGTTCGGCTCGACAGTCGTCCAGGGGCGCTACGTCGTCCAGAACAACCGCTGGGGCACCAGCGAGCCCCAGTGCGTCACCGCCACCGACACCGGCTTCCGGCTCACCCGGGCCGACGGTTCCGTGCCCACCACCGGCGGGCCGAAGTCGTACCCGTCCCTCTTCAACGGCTGCCACTACACCAACTGCTCGCCGGGCACCAACCTCCCCGCGCAACTCTCCCGCATCTCCAGCGCGCCGAGCAGCATCTCGTACGGCTACGTCGGCGACGCCGTCTACAACGCCTCTTACGACATCTGGCTGGACCCGACGCCCCGCACGGACGGCGTGAACAAGACCGAGATCATGATCTGGCTCAACAAGGTGGGCCCGATCCAGCCCATCGGCTCCCGGGTCGGCACGGCCACCGTGGGCGGACGCACCTGGCAGGTGTGGTCGGGCGGCAACGGCTCCAACGACGTGCTCTCCTTCGTCGCCCCGTCGGCGATCGGCGGCTGGAGCTTCGACGTCATGGACTTCGTACGGCAGGCCGTGGCCCGTGGCCTGGCACAGAACAACTGGTACCTGACCAGCGTTCAGGCCGGCTTCGAGCCCTGGCAGAACGGCGCGGGGCTGGCCGTGAACTCGTTCTCGTCCACCGTCAACACTGGCGGTGGACCCAGCGGCCCGGGCGATGCCACGAGCTGCGCGGTGTCGTACGCCACGAACGTGTGGCAGGGCGGCTTCACCGCGAACGTCACCGTCGCCAACACCGGTTCGGCACCCGTCGACGGCTGGCGCCTCGCGTTCACCCTGCCCTCCGGCCAGCAGGTCACCAGCACTTGGAACGCCTCCCTCTCCTCGTCCTCGGGGTCCGTCACAGCGAGCGGTCTGACGCACAACGCGGGCATCGCCCCCGGCGGCAGCCAGACGTTCGGGTTCCAGGGCACCTACAGCGGCACCTTCGCCGCGCCGGGCGATTTCAGTCTGAACGGGAGCACCTGCACCAAGACATGACGTGACGTGACCGGCGCCGGGCGCTTGCTCAGCGCCCGGCGCCTTGTCAGCCGTCTACCTGGTCACTTCGGTGCACGGAACTGTGTGAAGAACTTCCACACCTCTCCCGGCAGCCAGGTCCTGCCGCTGTCGCCCGGGGCCCCGTCCTGTGGCGCGGCGATGTGCCCTTCGTCGAAGGCCGCCCAGACGACCGGATGTCCGGCCGAGCAGCCCGAGTAGGCGGTGACTCGGTGCGTCAGACTGCCCTGCGCCGGCTCGGGCGGATTCTGGGGGGTGCAGCCGTTGTTCCTGACGAACCTGTCCCGCAGGGCCCGTCCGCCGGCGATGCCGAGGACGTTGTCCCTGAGGCCGTGCACGCCGAGGTAGGCGATCGGCTGGTTGCCGCCGCTGCATCCACTGAGCTGCCCGCCGCTCTGTACCGCGACCGCGCGGAAGACCGTCGCGCGGGAACACGCGAGGGCGTACGACATGGCGGCGCCGTAGCTGAATCCCAGAGCGAAGCGCTGTGTCGTGTCGACGCACAGGTCCGTCTCGATGCGCCTGAGCATGTCGTCGACGAACGTGACGTCCTCCCCGCCGTTGTTGGCCCAGCCGTTGTTGAGGCCTTGGGGTGCGACGAAGATGGCGCTGTTGTTCGCCAGTCGCTGGAGTCCGTAGTAGGCCCAGGTGCCCGTTTCCACGGTGCGGCCGGTGGCGACGTCGGTGGAGGTGCCGCCCAGCCAGTGGAATCCGAAGACCAGGCGGTGGGCGCGGTTACGGTCGTAGCCGTCGGGGATGCGCAGGATGAAGCTGCGGGTCTTGCCGCCGCTGGAGATCGTGTACGTACCACTCGTCAGGGTGGGGGCCTTGCCGCAGCCGGAGCTCGGGGCGGCCATCCCGGAGGCCGTGAGCGGGGCGTTCGCGCCCCGGCCGTGGCCCAGTGCCGTGCCTCCCATGCTCAGGACGACCAGCACCGCGATCACGGCGGTACATAAGAAGGATCTTGTCCTCGTCATCGTGAAACTCCCCTTCTGAAGCCGCGGCGGTTCACGCGCGGGTCCACTTCTGGTTGGCCTGGCCGTTGCAGGTCCACAGGACCAGCGGGGTCCCGCCCGCCGTGCCGGCGTCGTTGACGTCGAGGCACAGTCCCGCGTGGACGTTGCGGATCGACCCGTCGGAGCCGACGGTCCACTTCTGGTTGTTCTGGCCGTTGCAGGGCCAGGTGATGACCCGGGTGCCGTTGGTGGTGCCCTGGTTGTAGGCGTCAAGGCACTTGTCGCCGTAGACGCGGATCTCGCCGCCGGCCCAGGTGGTCCAGAGCTGGTTGGCGGCGGTGTGGCAGTCCCAGATCAGTGCCGTGGCCCCGGCCGCGGTAGAGGCGTTGTCGACATCCAGGCAGCGGCCGGATCCGGTGCCGCGCAGGCGTGCGGTGGTGGCGGCGAGCGGGCTGCCGCCGGTCATCTTGAACACGGCGACGCCGTGCGCGGGGACGCTCGCCGAGATCTGGCCGGAGGTGCTGGACGTGGTGCCGGTCCACAGGTCGGTGAGGGTGAACGGCCCACCGGACAGGCCGACCTGCGCGGCCGTGGCGGTGACGGTCGCCGTCCCACCACCCCGGTTGAACAGGCCCACCGCGACGGAGCCGTCGGACAGGGGCTTGGCGAGCACCTCGGTGTCGCCGTCGTCGCGCACTCTGCGCCCGCCCGCGCCCAGCGAGTCCTGGTTCACCGCCAGCAGACGCGGGTTGCGCAGGATCGTGCTCACGTCGGCGGACATGGTGCGGATGTCGTTGCCGGCCATGAGCGGAGCGCCCATCAGTGCCCACAGGGCGAAGTGGGAGCGGGACTCGGTCAGTGACAGGCCGGGACGTCCGACGACCAGCATGTCGGGGTCGTTCCAGTGCCCGGGGCCCGACTGAGCGGCCAGGGGCGCGGTGACGTCCAGGACGTTGCCGACGCCCATCGGATAGCTGTTGGTGTTGTTGTTCTGCCAGATGTCGAGCAGGTCCTCGGTCGTCCGCCACAGGTCGGCGACCTCGCCCCAGTTGTAGGTGGCGCCGGTGATGGCGTGGAAGCTGTTGGGGTTGATGCTGTAGACGATCGGCCGTCCGGTGGCACGCAGGGCGTCACGCATCAGCGTGAACCGCGCGACCTGCTCGTCGCGGGTACCGCTGGAGGAGCACCAGTCGTACTTGAGGTAGTCGACGCCCCACGAGGCGAATGTGGCGGCGTCCTGAGCCTCGTGCCCTCTGCTGCCCGTCGACCCGGGGTAGGCGCCGCTGGTCTGCGCGCAGGTGCGTTCGCCCGGCACCTGGTAGATGCCGAACTTCAGGCCCTTGCTGTGGATGTAGTCCCCGAGCGCCTTCATCCCGCTGGGGAACTTGGTCGGGTTGGCCCGCAGGTTGCCCGCCGCGTCGCGCTGCGGGTCGAACCAGCAGTCGTCGACCACCACGTACCGGTAGCCGGCGTCGCGCATGCCCGAGGACACCATCGCGTCGGCGGCCTGGCGCACCTGAGCCTCGGTGATCCCGCACCCGAAGCTGTTCCAGCTATTCCAGCCGAGCGGCGGGGTGAGCGCCGGACTGCCGGGCGCGGCGGAAGCCGTGGAGTGGGCAGCGGCCGTGACAGTCGCGGCGACCGTCATCGCGACGGCCGCGAAGAGGTGGAGCAGTCGTCTGCCTGATCGTCTGGGCACGGAGGCTCCTTCATGTCACGTTCATGACACCTCGAGGGCGATGCTCTGGGTCGAAATTTCGAATGCAATTCGGAAAGTCGAAGCGTCACGCATCCTAAGGAGGCCACCGAACATGTCAACACCATTCGACATACAGAGTTGGCGCACGACCTCGTACGACCGAATAGAGCCTCGCCGATCTGCGACATCCGGCCAACCGCCCTGCGGCAGCACGACTCCGCCGGGTTCCGAATGTTTCGACTCCTAATGCGAATCATGCGAGAGGTATTGACGTGATCCGTCGACCTCCTATCATCCAAAAGGCCCGACACGCCGACCCTTGTTCGACATTGCGAACGCAATGGATTGATCCGGTCCCTCCGCAACGACCGGGCCACCCAAGGAGAACGCCACTCATGGATCTGTCATGCCCTCATCAACGCATGCCGCGTCGCCGGGCGCTGGCCGCTGCCTCCGGACTGGTCACCGGCGCGTTCCTGCCTCTGGCAGGGTCATCACGGACCGCCGCCGCCTCCGCTTCCTCCCCCAGGTCGGCCGCCCTGGCCGCCGCGGAGTTCACCAACCCGGTGATCTGGCAGGACTTCGCGGATATCGACGTCATCCGCGTCGACAACACCTATTACGCCTCAGCCTCGACCATGCACTACTCGCCGGGCGCACCCGTCCTGCGTTCGTACGACCTGGTGAACTGGGAGATCGCCGGTCACTCGGTGCCGGTCCTCGACTTCGGCGCCAAGTACGACCTGAACGGTGCCCGTGGCTATGTCAGAGGGATCTGGGCATCATCGCTGGCCTACCGTCCGAGCAACAGGACGTTCTACTGGCTGGGCCAGATCGACTTCGCCCGGACGTATCTCTACACCGCCACCGCCGTCGAGGGGCCATGGAGCAGGCTGACGACGATCGGCACGCCGTACTACGACGCGGGGCTGCTCGTCGACAGCGACGACTCCTTGTACGTGGCGTACGGGAACACCACGATCAGCGTGGCCCAGCTCTCGCCCGACGGCCGCGACCAGGTGCGCACGCAGCAGGTGTTCACGACACCGTCCAGTGTCGGCACCCTCGAAGGCTCCCGCTTCTACAAGATCAACGGGCAGTACTACATCTTCCTGACCCGCCCCGCCAACGGCCAGTACATCCTCAAGTCGTCGAGCGGCCCCTTCGGTCCGTACACGATGCGTCAGGTCCTGCTCGACCTGCGCGGGCCGATCCCCGGTGGTGGCGTCCCGCACCAGGGCGGGCTGGTGCAGACGCAGAGCGGTGCCTGGTACTACATGGCCTTCGTCGACGCCTACCCCGGCGGCCGGATGCCCGCCCTGGCACCCGTCACCTGGACCTCGGACGGCTGGCCCGTCGTGCAACTCGTGAACGGCGCGTGGGGCACCTCCTATCCGAGCCCAGCCGTGCCCGCTCCACCCCGCCAGGTCACCCCCATGATCGGCGTCGACACCTTCGACGGCACCGCCCTCAAACCGAGGTGGGAGTGGAACCACAACCCGGACAACACCAAGTGGTCGGTCGGCAACGGCCTCACCCTGCGGACCGCGACCGTCACCAACGACCTGTACTGGGCCCGCAACACCCTCACCCACCGCATCCAGGGCCCCACCTCCACCGCCACGGTCCAGCTCGACCACTCCGCGATGCGGGACGGCGACCGGGCCGGACTCGCGCTTCTGCGTGACTCCTCCGCCTGGATCGGCGTCAAGCGCGAGGGCGGCGCGACGCGGGTGGTGATGGTCAACGGGCTGACCATGGACGGCAGTTGGAACACCACCGGCACGGGCACCGAGGTCGCGAGCGCGGCCGTCCCCGGCGGCCGGATCTGGCTGCGTGCCGGCGCCGACATCCGCCCCGGCTCGGCACGCCCCGGCACCTTCTCCTACAGCACCGACGGGACCACCTTCACCCGCCTCGGGCCCGCGTTCTCCATGGGCAACGACTGGCGGTTCTTCATGGGCTACCGATTCGCCCTCTTCAACCACGCCACGCAGGCACTCGGCGGCACTGTCCGCGTCACGCGGTTCGAGCTGTCCACGCCCTGAACGAACGGAGGATCGCACACCCCGACCCCCCATCCGACCGTACGAGGAGAACCATGAACCCGCTGAAACACCTCGGCCGTCGCCGAGCCTCGCTGCTGGCCCTTCTGGCCGCGGCCGCACTGGTGACGCCGGTTGCCGCGACCGCCGCACCCGATGCCGTCCGGGCCTCCACGCTCGGCGCACAAGCCGCGCAGTCCGGAAGGTACTTCGGGACCGCGGTGGCCGCCGGAAGGCTCGGCGACGGCACGTACACCTCGATCCTGGGCCGCGAGTTCAACTCGGTCACACCCGAGAACGAGATGAAGTGGGACACGACCGAGCCGTCCCGTGGCTCGTTCAACTTCGGCCCCGCCGACCAGATCGTCAACGGCGCGACGTCCCGCGGTCAGCGCTTACGCGGCCACACCCTGGTCTGGCACTCCCAACTGCCCAACTGGGTCAGCTCCATCAGGGACGCGAACACGCTGCGCAGCGTGATGAACAACCACATCACCGGCTTGATGAACCGCTACAAGGGCCGGATCCACTCCTGGGACGTCGTCAACGAGGCCTTCGCCGACGGCGGCAGCGGCCAGCACCGCCCCTCGGTGTTCCAGAACCTGCTGGGCGACGGCTTCATCGAGCAGGCCTTCCGCACCGCGCGGTCGGCCGATCCGGCGGCCAAGCTCTGCTACAACGACTACAACATCGAGAACTGGAGCGACGCGAAGACCCAGGGCGTCTACCGCATGGTGCGCGACTTCAAGGCGCGCGGCGTGCCCATCGACTGCGTCGGCCTCCAGTCGCACTTCGGTACCGGCGGCCCGCCCGCCAGTTTCCAGACGACGCTGTCGAGCTTCGCCGCCCTCGGCGTGGACGTCCAGATCACCGAGCTGGACATCGCCCAGGCACCGCCGACCGCGTACGCGAACACGGTGCGGGCCTGCATGAACGTGGCGCGCTGCACCGGCATCACCGTCTGGGGCATCCGGGACAGCGACTCCTGGCGGGCTTCGGAGAACCCGCTGCTGTTCGACCGGGGCGGCAACAAGAAGCCCGCCTACCAGTCGACGCTCACCGCGCTGGGCGGCACGCCCACGACACGAAGGGCCGACACCTCTTCGGCCCGGTCCGCCGCCGCGCTGCCCTCACGCTTCTCCTGGAGCTCCGGCGGCCCGCTGATCGCCCCCAAGCCGGACTCGACCCACAACATCGCCGGGATCAAGGACCCGACCGTCGTCCAGTACAACGGCAAGTACCACGTGTTCGCGAGCGTCGCCAGCTCCTCCGGATACAACCTGGTGTACCTGAACTTCAGCGACTGGTCCCAGGCCGGCTCGGCCACCCACCACTACCTCGACCGCAGCGCCATCGGCGCCGGCTACCGGGCAGCGCCGCAGGTCTTCTACTACGCGCCGCAACGCCTGTGGTACCTCGTGTACCAGACAGGCAACGCCTCGTACTCCACCAACCCCGACATCAGCAACCCGAACGGGTGGAGCGCGCCCCGCAACTTCTACTCGTCGATGCCCGACATCATCAAGCAGAACATCGGCAACGGCTACTGGGTCGACATGTGGGTGATCTGTGACAGCGCCAACTGCTACCTGTTCTCCTCCGACGACAACGGGCACCTGTACCGCTCCCAGACGACCGTCGGCCAGTTCCCGAACGGCTTCACCAACACCGTCATCGCGGCCCAGGACTCCAAGTACGCCCTGTTCGAGGCGAGCAACGTCTACAAGGTGCAGGGCACCAATCAGTACCTGCTCCTGGTCGAGGCCATCGGATCGGACGGCCGACGCTACTTCCGCTCCTGGACCTCGGGCAGCCTCGCCGGCTCCTGGACACCCCTGGCCGCGTCCGAGAGCAACCCGTTCGCACGGGCCAACAACGTCGCCTTCCCCTCCGGGGCCTGGACCAGGGACATCAGTCACGGCGAGATGATCCGCGCCGGATACGACCAGACACTCACCATCCCCTCCTGCCGGCTCCAGTACCTCTACCAGGGCATGAACCCCAACGCGGGCGGCGACTACAACCTCCTCCCATGGCGGCTCGCCCTCCTCACCCAGACAAACTCGACCTGCTGACCATGTGGGCCCCGCACCACACGTGCGGGGCCCACGCCCACTCTCCGACGCAACTCGGGCCGAGGCCGACCGCGCCTGGCATCAGGCACGGACCGGCCTGGGCCCTGTTGTCGGGTCAGCCGCCGCTGACGGTCAGGTTGTTGGTGTTGAAGTTGAGCCCGCCGGACGACGAGGTGATCTCGTAGCCGAACTGCACCTCACCGATGGTCTCGTTGCCGGCCATCCAGCGTTTGGTGTAGGCGAGCCACTGGAGGATCGGCTTGATGTCCACGTTGCCGGAGTTGGAGTCGGACGTCCGCAGGAACGAGAAGACCTCGTTGGACCCGTTGGTGCCCTTGTAGACGTTCCAGTTGTGGCCGCCGAGGGAGACGTTCCCCTCATAGCCGCCGATCGGGCCGACGGCTCCGTTGTAGTTGACCCAGAGCATGATCTCGTAGTCGTGGTCGGTGTCCCAGATGTCGTACGACGTGTTGTACGCGCCGGACGACGGGACACTGACGTTGTAGTCGCTGCTGAGCCAGCCGAGGGAGTCGATCGTCTTGTTGATCGTCTTCGTCGAGTTGGGGTAGGACTTGATGCCGCCGGTGTTGGGGTGGTCGGCCCAGACACCCCAGCCGGTCCCGGAGTTGGCCCATATGCACTGGCCGCCCGCACCGGAGCCCCAGATGTTGTTGTAGAGCGTGTAGCCGTTCAGATTGGTGCTGGCCCACTGGCCGCAGGAGTTCCAGACTGCCGCCGAAGCGGGGGCGGAGGCCAGTCCGACGGTGGCACCGAGAGCCATCGCCGGCGCGAGCACCGCCATGGTGATCTTGCGCATCGTGCTTTTAACCATGGTGTCCCTTCCACGGGTGGGGGGAAATGTGGGGGTTGCTACCACGCCCCCATGCTGAGGACGTGGTCCTCTCCGGCTACGAGGTCAATCGGCTCCACGTCGCCGGAAGAAGTTCTGACGTACCTCCGTGAGACAGCCCGCCGGGATCGCGGGCGACAGCGCGGGCAAGGGGACCAGCCGGTGGGGTCGGCTGGACAGGCATCTAGATCAGTGCAGGCCCGTTGACCGTGGTCATGACCGGAGCACCGCCACGCCGTAGCGGCCGAGGGTCACCCGGTCGGTCACGGCCTCACCCGTGAGCAGGTCGTGGTGGGTGCCGGGCACCTCGACGGTCACCGGCTCGAGGCCGTGGTTGAGCACGAACAGCACCTCGCCCCGCCGTACCGCCTCGACCTGCTCGGGGACTCCGTCGAGCGCGGGCCGGACACTCGCGCCGGAGGCGATCCGGGTCAGCAGGTCGCGCAGCGCCTCCGGCTCCGGGAGCGTGGAGACGTACCAGGCCCGGCCCTTGCGCAGGACGGCGGGCAGCCCGTCGAGCTCACCGCCCTTGTACGGCAACGCCTCCTCGGCGGTGCCGTCGCCCTCCAGCTCCTCGGACCACATCGAGCCCCGGAAGCCCTCGCAGGTGACGGTCTCCCCCGCGTCCAGCGGCCACCACTCGTGCAGGGTGCGGATGCCGAACAGCTCGCGCAGCCGGGCGTCCATGCCGCCCGGGCGAACCCGGTCGTCCTCGTCGGCGACGGCGGTCTGGAAGCCGGTCACGAGGGTGCCGCCGCCGCTGACGTAGCCGAGGAGGTTTTCGATCGCCGCGTCCGTCATCGCGTAGAGCTGCGGGACGACGACCAGCCGGTAGCCGGTGAGGTCGTGCTCGGGGTGGGCGAAGTCGGTGGTGAGGTGGGCCTCCCACAGGGCGCGGTGCCAGGCGTGGAGGACGGTGGGGTGGTCGACGTGAGTGGAGAGGCGGCCGTCCTGGGAGCCCGCCCACCAGGAATGCCAGTCGTGCAGGATCGCGATGTCCGCACTGATATGACCATCCGTCACCTCCCCGCCGATGCGGGCGAGTTCGGCGCCGAGCTGCTTGACCTCCTGGAAGGTGCGGCCCTGTTCGCCCGCGTGGCTGACCATCCCGGAGTGGAACTTCTCCGCGCCCTGCCGGGACTGGCGCCACTGGAAGTAGCAGACGGCGTCCGCGCCGCGGGCCACGGCCTGCAGGGACCACAGACGGTTGAGTCCGCGCGGCCTGGGGTGGTTCACCCCGCGCCAGTTGACCGGGCCGGCCGCCTGCTCCATGAGCATCCAGGGTCCACGGGCCTGGGAGCGGGTCAGGTCCTGGACGAGAGCGCCGTGCTGGGCGCCCAGGGGGTCGCGCGGATCGGGGTAGATGTCGACGGATACGACGTCCTCCTCCTCGGCCCAGCGCCAGGCGTCCAGGCCGAAGAAGACTGACATGAAGTTGGTGGTGACCGGGATGTGCGGGGTGTGGCGGCGGACGATGTCCCGCTCCGCGGTGTAGCACTCGAGGAGCATGTCGGAGGTGAAGCGCCGGAAGTCCAGCACGTGGCCGGGGTTGCGCATGTAGTGGGGCAGGCGGGGCGGCAGGATGCCGTCCCAGGTGTCGTAGCCCTGGCTCCAGAATGCGGTGCCCCAGGCCTCGTTGACGGCGTCGAGGCTGCCGTACCTGTCCCGCAGCCAGCGACGGAAGGCCGCCGCCGCCTCGTCGCCGTAGTCGTAGGTGCAGTACTCGTTGTTGATGTGCCACATGGTGAGGGCCGGGTGGCCGCAGTAGCGGGCGGCCAGGTCCTCGGTGATGGCTGCGGCGTAGCGCCGGTACGTGGCGCTGGAGTGTGAGAAGTGCTGCCGCCCGCCCCACCACTCGGTGCGGCCGTCCTCGGTGACGGGCAGGGTGTCGGGGTGGAGCCGGCCCATCCAGGGCGGCGGTGAGGAGGTGGGCGTGGCGAGGACGACGCCGATGCCGTTCTCGTGCATCAGGTCCATCAGCCGGTCCAGCCAGCCGAACTCCCGCTCCCCCGGCCGGGGTTCGAGCTTCGCCCAGGAGAAGACGCCGAGGGTGACCGAGTTGACGCCGGCCGCCTTCATCAGCCGGACGTCCTCGTGCCAGGTCCGCTCCGGCCACTGCTCGGGGTTGTAGTCGCCGCCGAAGAGAAGGCGGCCGCGGGTCGCGTCACTCAGGCCGGGCATCAGACCAGCTCCCCGTACTGCACGCCGCGCCCGTTGGTGGTCAGGTGGACCCGGCCGTACTCCCGCGGGTCGCCCGTGATGGCGATGCCGGTCCAGCCCCACTGGTGATGGTCGTCGTTGATCCGCATCCAGGTCCTCGCCTCGTCGTCTGAGCGGTGGATGGCGTTGAAGCCTTCGATGGCGCCGGCCATGTGGATCGCCGGGTAGGAGGCACCCTTGGCGGCCTTGCCGAAGCCCAGGGTGTGCGCGGCCCGGCAGCTTCCGACCTTGGTGAAGCCGGCGCCGCCGTCGGTCGAGCGGTGGAGCCCGTTCTCCTTGGCGCTGAGCCACAGGTCGCCCGAGCGTCCTGGGGCCGCGGCCAGTTGGAAGCCCGCGTCGCCCGAGGGCAGGCCGGTGGCCCGGGCGGTGAAGGTCAGGCCGCTGTCGGTGCCGGCGTGGAGCGTGCCGGCGGTCGTGTCGTAGGCGTAGAAGCAGGTCGGGTCCACGGGGTCCGCGACCAGGAGGGCGCCCTTCGGGAGGGAGGTGACCTCGGACCAGGTGGTGCCGTTGTCCGCCGAGCGCTGCGCCGGGTACACGGTGCCGTCCCAGTGCGCGAGGGACCACAGCGGCACGCTGCCGTCTGAGATCGCGCGCGTGCCGTACAGGGGCGCGCCGATGCCGTGGACGACGTGCTCGGAGTCGAACGGGTCGAGGCCGACGGCCTGGATCCACCAGCCGAACTTGGGCTTGCCCTTGCCCCACTTGAGGTAGGGGGTCTCGGAGACATCGAGGACGGCCGTGTCCTTCAGGGACGTCCAGGTGCGGCCGCCGTCGGTGGAACGGAAGACGGTGTCGCCGTCGGTGGAACGGAAGACGGTGTCGGTCTCGGCCCAGCGGTTGTTGGTGGACACTACGAGCGTCCCGGGCCGGCGGGCGTCGAGGGTGACACCGCCGTAGCCGAATGCGTCGGCGGAGCCGTCGGCCGTGGTTCCGCTGGGCTTCACCGGGGTGACATCGGTCCACTTGCCGTCGGCGGTACGCAGTTTGTGCACGCCGCCGTCCGACTGCCCGTTGGGGCCGGGGGCGTTGGCGGTCACATACAGCTCGCGCGCGTGCTTGTCGTACGCGGCACGGATCGGCACCTTGGCGGCGGTGCCGGTGGGCTGCCCGGGGACCGCCTCCCGGGTCGCGCCGTCGGACGTGCTCCGTTCACCGCATCCGCGCCCGTCCTCATTGGCGCCGAGCTGCACGGTGAGGTCGGTGCGCTTCCAGGTGGCACCCCGGTCCTCGGAGCGCAGCACGGCCCCGTTGCCGGCCCAGGACTGGGCGTAGGTGCCGAGTTCGAGGTAGACACGGTCGAGGTGGGCGGGGTCGACGGCCATGGCCTCGACGCCGAGGAGGTTCCAGTCGTCCCATCCGAGGTGGTCGGTCAGCGGGACCCAGCGGTCGGTGCGGTAGTCCCAGCGGTAGGCGCCCCCGATGTCGGTCCGGGCGTCCCAGCGGTAGGCGCCCCCGATGTCGGTCCGGGCGTCCCAGCGGTAGGCACCCCCGATGTCGGTCCGGGCGTCCCAGCGGTAGGCACCCCCGATGTCGGTCCGGGCGTAGGCGAGCCCTCGCGCCGACGGATGGAACAGCACCCCGGTGATGAACCCGGTGCCGCCCATGACGGCGTTGCGCCACCGGTAGCCGCTCTTCGCGACGGCCGCGGAATCGGCGGACTGAGCCTGCCCCGAAACCGTCAGCAGGGAGACGACCGCAGCGACTGCGGCGGAGCCGGCCAGAACGGACCGCCTGCTGAGGTGAAACGTGCTCATGACATACCTCGGTCTTGGCGAAAGGAGAAGTTGAGCGATGACCAGGGGCGCCGGGACCTGCGCGTCCGGCCACGGCAGAGCCGCGGGCGGCACACGACGGCAGGACCTGTGGCCGGACTCGCGATGAGCGGTCTCAGCCCTTAATGGCTCCGGTGAGCATGCCCTTCGCAGCGCTCCATAGCAGCGGGTCGTCGAGCATCCGCGAGAACCGCTCCACGCTGACCCAGGGGCTGTGGAAGATCGCCGTGATGCCGTTGCCGGAGACGTACTGGTCGTAGTCCGCCGGCTCCTCGACGGCCGCAGGGGGACGAGTCCCGTCGGGCCTGCTCCCGGCCGTGATGGACATCAGTTGCCACTGCCGTTGGGAGACCTTGCCGGTGTAGCCGGCCGGCGAACCGCTCTCCGACGGCAGGTCCGGCTTGGCGACCGTACTTGCGACGTATGTCGGGAGCAGTTTGTCGGCGTCCTTGCCCGAGGTGGCCCCCTCGCGCGAACCGCTGTCCGAACCGCCGCAGGCGGTGAGCAGCGGCATCCCACCAGCCACCGCTGCGGGGGCGACCGCCGTGGAGGCGAGAAGGCTTCTCCGGCTGGGCGCGGAGATGAAGACGGCGTTCGGCGTCATTGCGTCAACCCTTCATGTCGCACCTGGACATCCTGCGGGGGCGTCGGCTGCAGTGTCGTGACTGGAACTGGCTGAGCTGAAACGGACATCCCATTAACGGCATGATTTTCAGTCGAAGCGCTTCGATGTTGCTGCGAGGTTAAGTGAACACCCATGGGTACACAAGGGTCGTTTCCAAGATTCATCGGAGGTACGGGAGTGGAGCCTCCGTATGCCCTGCTTGAGGCAACGTGTTGATCTCTTGACTTCCCCTTGACGCCAGTTGAGTATCGAAGCGCTTCGAAAAAGTTCGGATCTCTGCACCGGGGCCGGCGCGAGGCGCGCCCGCGACGGCCTGACCCGGAGTACGGGGCCCGCACGCGCTCACCAAGGGTTTCGGCACTCCGGTCCACCGGGCCCTCGCCCAGGAGGCCGCCGAGCAGGCGGTCGTCCTGCTAAGGACAGCGGCGGCATGATGCCGCTCGCGGCCGGGTGACCATGCTCGTGACGCGGCCCGCGCCGTGACGGCGGGCAGCGCTCCGATGCCCGGGGCGGCCGGTTCGGCGATCGCCCGTGCAGTCCGGGTCCTTGGCCACCGCCTGGCTGAAGGCGTACACCGCGATGGTCGAGGCGGTCCTGGAGGACGCCGAGCGCTGGCCGTCCCGTTCCACGTGCCGCCCGTAGAGATCCGCAGTCTCGTCTCCGAAGGCGTCGACGAGACGCCCGGACATCGACCTCATCGCCGGCTACACCGAGGCGGACGGAAACCTCGGCTTGGGCTCCGCGCACCGCGCGTTCTGCCACCGTATGCCTGGAAGTCCTCACGGACGGCCGGGCGGGCCGACCTCGTCGAGCGAGGCGCCACCCTCTCGCGGACGAGTCGGCCCCGTCCTTCCCGACGCACCGGCCTCGACCAGTCGGGGTCCCGGTCCAAGCCGCTCCGGTTCCTGGCATCCCCGAACGCACCAGCCGGAGCGCCGTGGAGTGGAGGCCGATCTAGGCTTGAAGCAGCCGCTGGAGACCAGCCCTGACGGGTACGGCTGTCCGGACGGAGGCGTGGCGCGTGGAGATGGCCGGCAAGCAGGATGCCCCCACTGCCGCTGTCGTGGTGGACTCGGAAGGCCTGGTGAGCGGCTGGAGTGAGGGAGGGCGGCTGCTGCTGGGCTGGACGGCGGAGGACACCGTCGGGCGTCCCGTCACCGACCTGCTGGTCGATCCCCCGCCACCCGGCTTCCTTCAGGGCTACGGGTCCGGCTCCGACCCCACGGATTTCATCCCCCTGCGCCACCGGGACGGTTCCACGGTGGAGACCGTGGTGGAGGCTCACCCGCTGCTCGGCCCCGACGGGCGGGCACTGGGCCACATGGTGACCATTCAGCGTTGGGGACGCCGCCCGGTGATCGCCGACCGGGCCTTCGAGCAGTGCCCCTTCGCTCTCGGCGTCTACGACCCCGAGCTGCGGTTCCTGTGGATCAACGCCTCCTCGGGCCGGGTGATCGCGCACTCCGAGGAGCAAGTGCTGGGTAAGAAGTACCGCGAGGTGCTTCCCGAATTCGACCGCTCGCTGTTTCCCGAAAGGGACGACAAGCCCTACACCGACAAGCTCGCCGAAGTGGCGAGGACGGGCGAGCCCGCGCGTCTCATCACCGTCTTCCGCCCGCTCGGCAGTAATTACGCCAACGCCTGGGCCACCAGCATCTGGCCCGTCCGGGATGCCGAGGGCAGGGTCCGCGCGGTCGCCAACTGGGGATTCGACATGAGCGCCGAGTACTGGGCGCGGCAGCGCCTGCTCATGCTCAACGAGGCCAGCGGTGGCATCGGCCGGACACTCGACGTGATCGGCACCGCCCAGGAACTGGCCGGCGCCGCCGTGCCGGGATTCGTCGACCTCGTCACCGTAGATCTCTTCGACGAGGTGCTGCGCGGAGAGGAACCGCCCTCCGCGTCCGCGTTCACCCCCGGCGAGACGATCGCGCTCAGCCGTGCCGCCCAGCACAGCGCGCAGGAGGACACCGATCGGGCTCCCGGGCCCACGACGCCGGTCGGCCACGCTGCCGGTTCCGTCGCCGCCCGCTGCATGGCCACCGGCAGGTCCACGGTCCAGCTCGCAGCCGAACCCGGCCAGGGCGGCGAATGGGCCTTCGGACCCGGCCTCGCCGCCGACCCGGCCCACTGGCCGCCGGGCAACCCGTTGATCGACGCGTCCATCGCCGCGGACGGGCTGACCGGCCGGATCACCGTGCCGCTCAGGGCGCGCGGCGCGCTGCTCGGGGTCGTCGCCTTCTCCCGCCTCGACCGGCCCGAGGCCTTCGTCGCCGACGACCTGATCCTCGCCGAGGAGTTGACCGCCAAGGCAGCCGTCGCCATCGACAACGCCCGCCGGTATTCGCGCGAGCGCACGACCGCGCTGACCCTGCAACGAAGCCTGCTGCCGCAGGGGTTGCCGACCCAGGAGGCGGTCGAGGTGGCATTCCGCTACCTGCCCGGCGGGACCGGCACGGAGGTGGGCGGTGACTGGTTCGACGTCATTCCGCTGTCCGGCGCCCGGGTCGCCCTGGTCGTCGGCGATGTCGTCGGCCACGGCCTGCACGCCTCGGCCAGCATGGGCCGCCTGCGCACGGCGGTCCGCACCCTCGCCGACGTCGACCTGCCGCCGGAGGAGTTGCTGACCCACCTGGACGACCTGGTTCTCCACCTCGCCAGCGACCTCCAGCCCACCGGCCAGTACGAGCCGGCCGGCGAGTCCGGGGCCACCTGCCTGTACACCGTCTACGACCCTGTCTCCCGGCACTTCACACTGGCGAGCGCCGGCCATCCCCTGCCGCTGATCATCTCCCCGGACGGCACCACGACCCCGGTGCCCGCCCATCCGGGACCGCCGCTCGGCATCGGAGGGCTGCCTTTCGAGGCCACCGAACTCGAACTGCCCGAAGGCAGCCTGCTCGCCCTCTACACAGACGGACTGGTGGAGAGCCGCGAGCGCGACGTCGACCAGCGGATCGCCGAACTGCAGCGAGCCCTGAACCACTCGGCCACCTCGCTGGAGGCCCTGTGCGACACGGTGATGGACGCCATGCTCCCCGATCACCGTACCGACGATGCCGCCCTGCTGCTGGCCCGCACTCACACGCTGGCTCGCCACCACGTCGCCGACTGGGATGTCGAGCCCGACCCTGCGCAGGTGCCGCGCGCCAGGAAGTTCGCCGTCGACCAGGTGGACGCCTGGGGCCTGGAGGAGGCGTCCTTCGTCACCGAACTGGTCGTCAGCGAGCTGGTCACCAACGCCATCAGATACGGCGAGCCGCCGATCAAGCTGCGCCTGATTCGCGACACCTCCCTGATCTGCGAGGTCTCCGACGCCAGCAACACCGCTCCGCACCTGCGCCGGGCCCGCGCCTTCGACGAGGGCGGCCGGGGCCTGCTGCTCGTCGCCCAGCTCACCCAAGGGTGGGGCACCCGGCACACCACCAACGGCAAGACGATCTGGTGCGCACAGACCCTCCCCTAGGCCAGGACCGGTCGTATGGATCATGCCGGCGTCGCGGACGTCGAGCCTTTCGGGACGGTGTACGACGTCGTCCACGCCCAGGACTGCATCAGCGCCAACGCGGTCGGCGGCTGCTGCGTCCGCACGGTCCACCACATCGACCACTTCACCACCCCCGAACTGGCGGCCTGCCACGAGCGCGCCATAGTCGAGCCGTACGCGCACATCTGTGTGTCGACGGCCGACGCGACGGAACTCGCCGACGGCTGGGGCGTGAGGCAGCGGTCATCCCGAACGGAGTGGCATACGACCGATTCGCCAGCACCGACCCTGCGACCCACGCCAACTGGCGCTCCCGCCTGGGCCGTTGCATCCTCACGGTCGGCGGAATCGAGCCCCGCAAGGGCTCGCTGGACCTGCTGGAGGCGTACGCCCTGCTGCGCGCCGACCACCCCGACGTACGACTGGTGATCGCGGGCGGCGAGACCCTGTTCGACTACCGCGACTACCGCGCCCCCTGGGAGACCCGGGCGACCGACTCGGCGTCGAACCAGTGGTGCTGGGCCAGATCGCCGAGGACGACCTGCCGTCACTGGTGGCGGCGGCCGAAGCCTTCGCCTTTCCCTCCCTCAAGGAGGGCTTCGGCCTCGCCGCGATGGAAGCCCTCGCCGCAGGCGTCCCCTTGGTCGTACGCAACCTGCCTGTCCTGCGCGAGGTCTTCGGCCCCGCCGCCCGCTTCGCCGCCACACCCCATGACCTGGCCACCGAACTCGGCCACGCCCTCACCACCGACGACCCCGCCCGGCAGACCGCGGGCCGCGCTCTCGCCACCCGCCACACCTGGGACACGGCGGCCCGCGGTCACCTCGACTTCTACCGTGCCGCGACGCGGACCGGTGATCGCCGTACGCGCGTCAGGTCCGAGGCCTGGCCGGCGCCCGCGACGACCTCCGGGCGCAGCAGGTCGGCCAGGGTCTCGGCCGGCAACAGGCCCTTCTCCGTCCTGCAACTGCGTACGGCCCATCTTGAGCACGTCGCGGAACTCGACGGCCTTGAGGGCACGGGGGCCTCCCGTACCGCTGTGGGAGAGGCCCCCGCTGTGTCACCGGTGTCGGCGCAGGCTCAGAGCAGCCGGTCCTTCGCCTTGTAGTAGGCGCCGCCGAACGGCAGGAACCAGGCGGTGCCGTTGTAGAACGGGACGGGCACCTTCGGGAAGCCGAAGCCGCGCAAGGGGTTCGCCTCCGGCTTGCCGTCCATCATCTCAGCGACCGCACGGCCCATGTACGTGGCCATCTGGACGCCGTGGCCGCAGTAACCCATGGAGTAGTACAGGCCGTTGACCTCTCCCGCGTGCGGAATGCGGTCCCAGGACATGCCGACCATGCCGCCCCAGACGTAGTCGATCCGCGTCCCGGCCATCTGAGGGAAGATCTCGGTCATCTCCCGCTTGAGGATGTCGCCGCTCTTGACGTCGGAGGCCGGGTTCGAGGGGGCGAAGCGAGCCCGGCCGCCGAAGGCGAGGCGGTTGTCCGGGGTGAGGCGGACGTAGTGGCCGACGTTCTTGTGGGCGACCAGCAGGCGGCCGTTCGGGATGAGTTCCTTGGCGCGCGCCTCCCCCAGCGGCTCGGTGACGATGATGAAGCTGCCGACGTTGATCAGCCGTTTGCGGAACCACGGCATCGACTTGTCGGTGTAGGCGTCCGTCGCCGCCATGACCTGCTTGGCACGGATGGGCCCGTGCTGGGTCTCCACCAGGAAGCCGCCGCCGGTCAGGCGGGTGAGGCCGGTGGCGGCGTTGCGCTCGTGGATCTCGGCGCCGGCCCGCTCGGCGGCGTCCGCCAGGCCGCCGACGAACTTGCCCACGTGCAGGCCCGCGCTGAGCGGGTCGAGCAGGGCGCCGTGGTAGTAGTCCGAGCCGAGCTCGGCCCGCAGTTCGCTCTTGCTCAGGACGACCGTCTCGTGGCCGAAGTTCTCGGCCAGGTCGCGCTGCTTGGCGCGCAGGCCCTCGAAGTGCTGGGGCTTGCAGACCAGACCGAGGCGCCCGGAGCGTTGGAAGTCGCAGTCGATCTGTTCCTGCCGCGTGAGGTCCTCGACGAGGTCGACGGCCTCGCGGAAGGCGTTGTACAGCTCGAGTGCGCGCTCCTGGCCGTAGCGCTTGCGCGCATCGGCTGGGCTGATGGTGATGCCCTGGGTGCACATGCTGCCGTTGCGCCCGGAGGCGCCCGAGCCCACCTTGTCCTTCTCGACGAGGACGGTCCGGGCGCCCTTGCGGGCGGTGTGGTAGGCGGTGGAAAGGCCGGTGAGGCCGCCGCCGATCACCACCACGTCCGCCTCTTCGGGCAGGTCCTTTCCGGAACGGTCGGGCAGGGCGGGAGCTGTGTCCAGCCAGTAGGGGATCTGCTTCATGGCGTGCGTCCTCTGTGTTTCTCAGTCCTGTTTCGCCGGTGCGCCGTAGGTCGTCAGCAGCCGAGCAGCTTCGGCAGGCCCGACAGGTCGGGCAGCTCGTCGTAGGGCTGGTAGTCGGCACTGCCCGGACGGCCGTAGCGGTTGATCCACACCCGGCGCTTCAGGCCGAGGTCGCGGGTCGGGATGTGGTCGTACTCCCAGCCCTGGGCGGTGTGGATGACCTGGGACGGCTCGACGCCCATGGTCTTGAAGGCGTACTCGAAGGTCTGGCGGTCCGGCTTGTAGGCGCCGGCCTGCTGGGCGGTGATGACGTAGTCGAACTCGACGCCGATGTTCTCGACGTTCCGCGCGATCAGGTTGTCGTCGGTGTTGGAGATGATGGCGATCTCGTACTTGGTCTTCAGCGCGCGCAGCGCGTCCGGGACCTCCGGGTGAGGACCGAAGGTGGGGACGGCCTCGACCAGGGCGTCGCCGTCCGACTCGCGGTACTCCAGGCCGTGCAGGCGCATGGCGTTGCGCAGGCTGGAGTGCAGGATCTCGTGGTACGGGCGGTAGGCCTCCAGGACGGCCTGGAACCGCATGACGCGGAAGTCGTCGAGGAATTCGTCGACGTCCAGGTTGTCCAGGTCCAGTCGGTCCTCGAGGACCTTCAGGGTCGTGGGGGCGAGTTCGAAGTTGATCAGGGTCGCATAGGCGTCGAAGGTGACGATCTCTCGCATGGTGTTCGCCTCAGTCTCGCGGTTTCCGGATTTCCAGGGGGTGGGGTGGGGGCTTCAGACGACGCGTTCGCCGGGGGCGACGATCGTGTCCAGCGCGGCCAGGTCGGCCGGGCTCGGTATCCAGTCGGCCGCCGCCGCGTTGGCGGTGACCTGTTCGGCGGTCATGGCGCCGCAGATGACGGAGCCGACGGCGGGCAGGGCCGCCAGTGCGCCGACCGCGACCTGGAGGAGGGTCAGGCCGCGTTCGGCGCCGTACGCGGTGAGCGCCTCGGCCTTGTCGAGGGCCGCGTCGGTGAGCCAGCCCTGGCGCCAGGTCAGGCGGCTGCCGGGCGGGGGCTCCTCGCCGCGGCGGTACTTTCCGCTGAGCAGGCCGTTGGCCAGCGGGTAGTACGGCAGCAGGCCGAGGCCGTGGTGCAGACAGGCCGGGATCAGGTCCCGTTCCGCACGGCGGTCGAGCAGGTGGTAGCGCGCCTGGGTGGAGACGAAGGCGTCGGTGACCTGCTCGGCCGGGAGGTTGGAGCAGCCGATGTACCGGATCTTGCCCTCGTCGACCAGTTCCTGGAGCGCAGCGACCGTCTCCTCCAACGGCGTGATGCCGTCCGGTTCGTGGTACTGGTACAGATCGATCCGGTCGGTGCCGAGCCGGCTGAGCGATGCCTCGACCGCGTACCGAATGTAGGGGCGGGCCCCACGCGGACCGTAGAGGTCGACATCCCGGCCCATCTCCATGCCGAACTTGGTGGCCAGCACCACCTCGTCGCGGCTGCCCTTGAGCGCGGCCCCGAGGAGCCGTTCGCCGTCGCCGCGGGAGCCGTCCCGTTCGCCGGATCCGCCGTACATGTCGGCGGTGTCGAACAGGGTGATCCCCGCGTCGAGGGCGGCGTGGACGACGGCCTTCGTGCCGTCCTCGTCGAGGCGGGCGCCGAAGTTGTTGCCGCCCACGCCGACCACCGAGACGGTCGGGCCGCGTGCTCCGAGGGTGCGGTATCTCATGGCCGGTTCCCGAATCCGATGCAGACGTTCTTGGTCTGCAGGTAGCTGTTCAGGCCTTCGAGGCCCTTCTCCCGGCCCCAGCCGCTGTGCTTGTAGCCGCCGAAGGGGAGTTCCACGCCGGTGCCGATGCCGGTGGCGTTGACGTAGACCTGGCCGGCCCGGATGCCCTCGGCCATACGCATCGCCTTGTCGATGTCGCGGGTCCAGACGTACGAGGCGAGGCCGTACGGACTGTCGTTGGCCATCTCCAGCGCCTCGGCCGCGTCGTCGAACTCGATGACCGTGACGACTGGACCGAAGATCTCCTCGCGGGCGCACCGGGCCTGGTTGTCCAGTCCGGTCAGGACGGTCGGCTCGACGTAGTAGCCGTCTGTCAGCTCAGGGTCCGAGGGAGCGCCTCCGCCGGCCCGTGCCACGGCGCCCTCCTGCCGGGCCAGTTCCAGGTAGCCGAGGACCCGGTCCCGCTGGCGTGCGGCGACGAGCGGGCCGACGTCCGGGTCGTCGAGGCCGGGGCCGACGCGCAGGGACGCGACGTGCGCGACGAGCTTGTTCAGGAACTCCTCGGCGCCGCGCTGGAGCAGCAGCCGGGTGCCCGCGGAGCAGGTCTGCCCGGCGTTGCCGAACGCGGAGGCGGTGACCGCGCCGAGCGCAAAGTCGAAGTCGGCGTCCGCGAAGACGACGACCGGTGACTTGCCGCCCAGTTCGGTGACCGAGGGCACCACGTTGGCGGCGGCGGCCTGGGCGACCTTGATGCCGGTGGGCACGGACCCGGTGAAGGTGACCTGGTCGATGTCCGGGTGGCCGGCGAGGGCCGCGCCGGTCTCGCCGTCACCGGGGATCACGTTCAGGACGCCCGGCGGAAGTCCGCACTCCAGGGCGATCCTGCCGATCTCCAGCGGGGTGAGCGGCGCCTCGGGTGAGGGCTTGAGGACCACCGTGCACCCTGCGGCCAGCGCCGGGGCGGAGCCCCTCGCGGTGTTCTGCAGCGGGTAGTTGAACGGGATGATCTGGCCGGAGACGCCGATCGGCTCACGGACGGTGTAGTCGATCAGGCCGGGGCCGAGCGGGATCGTCGAGCCGCCCAGCTTGTCGGCGACGCCCGCGTAGAACTCGAAGTAGCGGGCCGCCGCCTCGACATCGGCCTTGGCCTGGCGGAGCGGCTTGCCGACGTCCTGGCTCTCCAGGCGGGCCAGCCGTTCTCCCTGGTAGCGGATGGCTTCCGCGATCCGGAACAGGACGCGCCCCCGGTCGGCGGCTCGCATCCCGGCCCACCCGGGAGCGGTGAAGGCCGCGCGCGCGGCGGCCACCGCCTGGTCCACGTCCGCCTTGCCGGCCAGCGCCACCTGGGCGATGGCCGTGCCGTTCGACGGGTCGAGGACGGTGAAGGAGCAACCGTCGGCGGTCGGGACCCGCTTGCCGTCGATCAGCAGCTCGGTCAGGTTCAGTTCTCCGCTCATGGCCGGATCTCCCCCAGCACCTCGCCGAAGATGACGACCTCGTCGCCCGGGCGGACCGTGCGGATCCGGCGGACCCAGAGCACGATGCCGTCCTGCGGCGCGCTGACCTCTTCCAGCGTGTTGCCGTAGTGGTCGGTGATGGTGGCGATCAGGTCGCCTTCCTTGCAGGTCTCCCCCGGCTCGGCGCGGGCGACGAAGAAGCCGCCGGCGGCGGAGCGGGCGAATGTGCCGGAGACCGTCGTGTAGGTGTCCCGCAGCTCCGCCTCGCCGTCGGTCATGCCGAGGGTGCGCAGGATGTTGCGGATCGAGTCGATGTGATGCTCGACGTTGGTCTCACGGTAGGTGGCGCCGCCGCACTCGATGGTGATGGCGGGTTTGCCGGCCTCGAGCACGGGGTGGCGGACCGTGCCGCCCCACTTGCCGCCCTTCCAGACCAGCTCGTGCCCGGCGGCCAGGGCCAGGTCGGTGGCCAGGTCCTCGTAGCCGCCCTGGAGGATGACCAGCGGCGCGATCTCGCCGTAGGCGCCTCCGGTGTGCAGGTCGACCACGGCGTCGACGGCCGGGACGACCTGCTCGACGAAGGTGGCGGCCAGACGCTGCGAGTACGAACCCTCGGCGTCACCCGGGAAGATGCGGTTGAGGTTGAGGTGGTCGATGCCGCTCGCGCGGGCGGCGGCCTCGAAGGCCGGGGTGTTCATGCAGGGGATGCCCACGACGGTGCCGCGCAGGGTGGCGGGGTCGATCTCGGCGAGCGCGCGCCGGATGGCCTCCTGGCCGTCGTACTCGTCGCCGTGCACGCCCGCGTCCACGCACAGGACCGGGCCGTCCTGGGCGCCGTTGACGACGATCAGCGGAATGCCGAGCTCCACGCCGTAGCTGCTGGTACCGACCGGGATCAGGCCCTGGGCGCGCTCGCCCGGAGCGACGGTCAGTGGACCGATGGAGTACATGTGGTTCCTTCCCAATGCGGGATACGTGGATCAGATGCGGGTGGACGCCTCGGCGAGGGTGCCCGCGATGATCGCGGCGATACGGTCGAGGACGGCGCGGTCGCTGATCAGCGGGGGCGCGATCTGGACCAGGGGCGCGGAGCGGTCGTAGACGCGGGCCAGCAGGCCTGCCTCGCGCAGGCGGCGCGGGATCAGGTCGCCGATCAGATCGGCTCGGGCCCTGGCGCTGAAACCGCCGTCGTCGAGGTCGCCGACGAGTTCGCAGGAGTAGAAGAACCCGGTGCCGCGGACATCGGCGACGATCGGCAGGTCCTTGAGCGCCGCCATGCGCTTCGCCAGGTCACCTTCCAGGGCGCGGACGTTGTCCAGGATCCGGTCCCGCTCCATGATGTCGAGGTTGCGCAGGGCGATGGCCGTGCTCAGCGGGTGGCCGGCGAAGGTGTAGCCGTGGTTGAGGACCGCGCCGGGCCGGTTGATGACCTCGGTGACCTTGGTGCCGACCAGGGTCGCGCCGAGGGGGGCGTATCCGGCGGTGATGCCCTTGGCGACGGTGACCATGTCCGGGCGGGTCCCGTAGCGGTCCCCGCCGAACCACTCCCCGACCCGGCCGAAGGCCGTGATGACCTCGTCGGCGACGAGCAGGAAACCGTACCGGTCGGCCAGCGCCCGCAGCCCCTGCCAGTAGCCCTTGGGCGGGGTGATGCAGCCGCCCCTGTTCTGTACAGGCTCGGCGATGAGCATCGCGACGGTCTCCGGGCCCTCGGCCAGGATCTCGGCCTCCAACTCGGCGAGCAGCCACGCCGTGTACACCTCGTCGTCCGCGAACTCCGGTGCGAGGCCCAAGCGGTTGGTGTTCGACACGAACCGGGTGTCGATCGCCGGTGGACCGTACGGCTCCGTCAGCCCGGGGTCGTCGGTGAGGGACAGCGCTCCGACGGTCAGGCCGTGGTAGGCGCCGCGCCTGGCGATCGCCTTGGTGCGGCCCGGCTCACCCCGCAGGGCGTGGTAACGGCGGGCCAACTTCCAGGCGGTCTCGACGGCTTCGGCACCGCCGCTCGAGAAGAAGGTGTGCTCGATGTCGACGGGGGCGATCCGGGACAGCCGCTCGGCGAGTTCGATGGCCGAGGGATGCGCGGAGCCGGTCCACAGCGGGCTGAAGCCCAGCTCGCGCAGTTGCCGTCCGGCCGCCTCGGCGAACTCGGGGCCGTAGGAGTAGCCGAGCTGGCAGCAGTACAGCCCTGACAGACCGTCGATGTAGCGTCTGCCGTCCGCGTCGTCGACGTACGCGCCCTCGCCGCGGCGGACGACGAACAGTTCCTGACCCGGCGTCGCGAGCGAACCGTTGTCGGTCATGTTCAGCAGCAGGTGCCGCTGAGCGGTGGCGGTGGTCATACGGGGTCGCCTCCCGGGGTGGCGATCCCGGTCGCGGTCTCGACCGACAGCAGGGACTCCTCCCGCCCCGACCCGATCCAGCGCACCAGGGCCACCAGGCCGAGGGCGAGGGCCGCGAAGGCGATGAGGATGGCGCTGATGGCGGTCACGCTGGGGTCGATTTCGAAGGTGAGGGAGTTGTAGACCTGCACCGGCAGGGTGACGGTGTCGACGGAGGAGAGGAACTGGGAGATGTAGAACTCGTCGAAGCTGGTGATGAAGGAGAAGATCGCCGCCGCGATCATCCCGGGCGCGGCGAGGGGGAAGGTGATCTTCCGGGCGATGGTCAGACGGCCGGCGCCCATGCTGGCCGCGGCGTCCTCCAGCCGTTCGTCGATGCCGCGCAGGGTCGCGATCAGGATGAGTACCGCGATCGGCGCGGCCAGCACGGTGTGCCCCAGGGCGATGGCGATCGGGCTGCCCAGCATCGCGGCGGGCTCGAAGAGGAGGAACAGGCCCAGGGCGGTGACGATCTGCGGGATGACCAGCGGTCCGAGGACCAGGGCATAGACCGCCGAGCGCAGTGGGAGTTCGCTGCGGGTCAGGGCGGTCGCCGCGGTCACACCGATGATCAGTGAGAACACAGTGCTCAGGGATGCGACCAGGGCGCTCAGGGAGAGCGCGGCCGGCCATTTGCTGCCGTCGGCGAACAGTGCCTTGTACCAGTTCAGCGTCCATGCCTCGGGCGGGAAGGCGGCGAAGGCGTTGTTGCTGAAGGAGGTAACGAGGATGACGACGATCGGCAGCGCCAGGAACAGCAGGATCACGGTGGCGACGGCGGTCAGGGCGATCCGTCCGGCGAAGGTGCTGCGCAGTTCCATCATGAGGCGCTCCTCTTCTTACGGCTCGCGCCGAGGGAGCTCGCGAGCTTGACCAGCAGCAGTCCGGCGAGGGTGAGCAGCAGCAGGATGACTCCCTGAGCGGCCGCCCCGTTCCACTGGTTCTCCTTCGTCACCTGCTGGTTGATGAGGGTGGCGATCATCGTCTGGTTGGGTCCGCCCATCAGGGCCGGGGTGATGTAGTAGCCGAGCGACAGGATGAAGCTGAGCAGTCCGGCGCTGGCCAGGCCGGGGGCAACCAGCGGCAGGTAGATGCGGCGGAAGATCGTCACGCGTCCCGCTCCCATGCTGGATGCGGCCGCGAGCAGCCTGCGGTCCACACCGCGCATCACGCCGTACAGCAGCAGCACGGTGTAGGGCAGCATCATGGAGGTGGTGCCGATGACCACGCCCAGCTCGTTGTAGAGCAGCGGGAACGGCGCTCCGGGTACGGACATGGCGGTCAGGGTCTCGTTCACCAGACCCTTGTCGCCGAGCATGATGATCCAGCCGTAGGTGCGTACCAGGGCGCTGATGAAGTGCGGGACGACCACGACCAGCATCGCAAGGCCCGCCAGGATGGGCTTGAGCCGGGTGATCGCGTTGGCCAGGAGGAACCCGAGGACGAGGCTCAGCAGCGCCGTTTCGGCGGAGATCCGCAGGGTGGTGATCAGGACGGAGAGGTTGACCCCGGTCAGTGCGTCGGCGTACCAGTGCAGCGTCAGCGATCCGTCGGGGTTCTTCAGGCTGAGCAGCAGCGTGGAGAAGATCGGGTAGACGAACAGCACCAGCAGGTAGACGACGACCGGCAGTGCGTAGAGGATCCCGATACGGGTCGTGCGCGAGGCCAGCAGTTTGCGTGGAGGGGCAGGAGCCCCCGCGAGGGTGGCGGCCATGGCTCACCCTCCCTGTTCGGTGGGGAAGAGGTTGACGTCGTCGGGGTCGGTGGTGATCCCGACCCGCTCGCCGGCCACGGGGCCCCGTCCGGCCGGTACTTCCAGGCGCAGCAGCGGCGCGTCACTGTCATCGACCCGCACGCCCGCGCGGACCAGAGTGCCCACGTACGTGGCGGTCTCCACCGTGCCGGTACAGAAGCCGTCGTCGGTGGCGCAGGCCCGCAGTCGGCCCGGCTGGACGGCGACCTTGACCTGGGCGCCGGAGACGAGGTCGTGGCGGCGCGCCTTCAGCAGACCGCCACTCTTGTCGAGGCGGACCAGGGTGTGCTCGTCGGTGTGCTGCTCGACGCGGCCGGGCAGGAAGTTGGCCGCGCCGAGGAAGTCCGCGACGAACGGGGTCCTCGGCCGCTCGAACAGCTCCCGGGGGGTGTCGAACTGCTCGATCAGCCCGTTGCGCATCACCGCGATACGGTCGGACATGACCAGCGCCTCTTCCTGATCGTGCGTCACGTAGATGACGGTCAGGCCGAGTTCCTGCTGGATGGTCTTGATCTCGATCTGGAGCTGGTCGCGGAGCTTCTTGTCCAGGGCGCCGAGCGGCTCGTCCATGAGGATGACCGGCGGGCGGTAGACGAGTGCCCGGCACAGGGCGACCCGCTGCTGCTGACCGCCGGACAGCTCGCGCGGCTTGCGGCCGCCGAAGCCGGACAGGCCGGCGATCTCCAGGGTCTCCCCGACGCGCCTGCGGATCTCGTGTTTCGGCACTCCCCGCAGGGTGAGCGGGAAGGCGACGTTCTCATGCACGGTCATGTGCGGGAAGAGCAGGTACTGCTGGAAGACGAAACCGAGGTTCCGCTTCTGCGGGGCGAGCCTGGTGACGTCGCGTCCCCCGACGGTGATGGTGCCGGAATCGGGTTCGCAGAACCCGGCGATCATCATCAGGGTCGTGGTCTTGCCCGACCCGGAGGAGCCGAGGAAGGTGACGAACTCCCCGGCCGCGATCTCCATGGACGCCTCGTCGACGGCTACGACGTCCCCGTACGTCTTGCGCAGTGCCACCACCGACAACGCTTGGCCGGTTGACGCGGCCGACTTGGCGCCGGCGACCTTCACGGACGGTGTGACCACACCGAATTCAGCCACGAGCCCACTCCAACCAGCGCTTGGTGACGGCGGCTTCGTTCTTCAGCCACCAGTCGGTGTCCGTGTCGAAGCCCTTGTCGTAGTACTGCGGCGCGCCGGCGAGTGCGTTGCGTTCGTCCTCGGTGAGCTTCTCGTAGGCCACCGGGGAGACCGGGTTCGACGGGAATGCCCTGGCCAGGGCGGCCTGGCTCTCGGGACGCAACGAGAAGTCCATGAGCTGGTAGGCGGCGTCCGTGTTGGCCGCGCCCTTGGCGATGGCGTAGCCCTGGAACTGGCGGCGCATGCCGTTGAGTTGCCTCTCGACCGGGACGCCCTGCTTCTGCAGATCGGCGATCCGGCCGTCCCAGACGGTGGACATCGTCACCTCCTGGCGGCTGAGGAGCACACCGGGGAGCGGGCCGCTGTCCCAGAACTTCTTGATGTCGGACCGCAGCCGGGTCAGCACCTTGAAGGCGCGGTCCACATCGAGCGGATACAGCTTGTCCATGGGAACGCCGTCGGCCAGCAGCGCGAACTCCAGCTCGGGCAGGTCGCCGTCCGGGTTGCACATCGAACGGCCGCCTTGGAACGCCTTGGTGTCCCAGAAGTCCGCCCACGTCTCGGGCTTGCGGCCGCCGAAGGCGTCGGTGCGGTACGCCATGCACTGGCCGTAGAAGCTGTGGCTGATGGCGTGGTCGGTGATCTGGTTCTCGGGGATCTTGGCACTCTTCAGGCTCTTGATCCGGTCGCGGTCCAGCGTCTCCAGGGCATCCTGGGCCACGTACTTGGTGTGAGACATCATCGTGATGTTGATGAGGTCGCACTGTGGGCGGCCCTGCCTGATCTGGGCGAGCAGCGGGGCATCGTCCAGGTTGAGCACCGTGACGGTGATCCCGGTCTCCTGGGTGAAGGGCGTGTAGATCGCCTTCTGCAGGGCCGCACCGTAGGAACCGCCGCTGTCGCGGACCACCACCGTCTTGGAGCCCTTGCCGCCGCTGCCGGCGACGGAGCGGCTGGTGCCGGTACCACAGGCGGTGAGGGCGGTTGCGGCGGCGACACCCGCCGTGACCCCGCCAATTCCTCGCAAGAACAGTCTGCGGTCTATCCGGGCATCTTTCATCGTGTGCCTCCTGGTGGTGCTGGCCGCGAGAAGGGGAGCGGCTGGGACGTGGAAGGGGGGCGGCTGGGACGTGGCAAGGGGGGCGGCTGCAAGGAGGGTCTAGGGGCGGGGGACCGCCTCGTCGGATCCGGCGCCCACACCGGGGGTCCGGAGGGTGTCGGCCCGCGCGGCCGTGTCGGGGTCCCAGGGGACGGCGAGGGCGACGAGTTCGGCGCCGGGGGCGACGGTGAGGCCGTGCATGCCGTAGAAGATCCGTCCGTCGGCCGGGGCGTGCACGGGGTGCTCCGTGCCGTCGACCGGGTCGACGATGCGGCCGAGGAGGTCGCCCTCGGCGACTTCGCCGATGACTTCGGCGTCGAAGGAGAACTCCGGATACCACAGGCCGGTGGCCTCGGCGGTGACGCCGGCGGACCAGACCCATGCGCGGATCGGCGCCGGGGCGGAACCGTCCTGGTCGAGGACGCCCAGATGGCGAAGTGCCTTCAGCAGGCCGTCGACGCGGCGGAGGGCGGTGGCCTCGTCCCGCCGGCCGAGCTGGCCCACCTCGACGAGGACCGCCGAGATGCCCCGCCGGGCGGCGGCCGCGTGGCTGTTGCCGCCGTCGGCCTTCAGTCCGAGGATGACGTTCTCGATACCGAAGGACCCGGCCAGTTCGGCCGTCGCCTTGTCGAGGTCGGGGTCGCCGGTGAGGCGGTAGCCGACGAAGTCCCGCAGTACCTGGTCGATGCCGCCGCAGTGCAGGTCGATGTAGACGTCGGCGGCGTCGACCAGGTGGGTGAAGAGCCAGGCGGCCAGCCGCTCGGTGGGGCCGCCGGACGGGTCGCCGGGGAAGACGCGGTTGAGGTTCACGCCGTCGACCGGGGAGATGTTGAGCCGGCCCTGGTACACGGCGGGAGGGTTGGCGACCGGACAGATGATCACCTGACCGTGCACCTCGCCGGGCTCCAGCGCGTCCGCCAGTCGCACGACGGCGTCGATGGGCGTGAACTCGCCGCCGTGCACACCCGCGGTGATGACGACCCGGGGGCCGGGGCGGGTCCCGTTGACGAGGGTCAGCGGGATGTCCGCGGTGAGGGTGCCGAGGTCCGCCTGGACCGTGCCGCGGACCTTGGTGCCGGGCCGGGCCTGAAGGGCGCCGACGCAGAGGGTGGTGTCGTTCATGGTCATGCCTCCGTGCGGCCGACGGTGGAGAGGAAGTCGATGGGCTGGGGCGAGGTGCCGTCCAGCGCGAGGTCCGCGGCGATGTCACCGAAGGCGGGCGAGAGCTTGAAGCCGTGGCCGGAGAAGCCGACGAGCAGGATGACGTTCTCGGCGCCGGGCAGCGGGCCGACCAGGGGGCGGCTGCTCTCGGTGTAGCCCTCCATGTAGACGGAGAGGCGCGTCGGGTCCGGGTGCAGGTCGGGCAGGTAGCGCCCGATCAGCTCGGCGAAGGTCTCCAGCTCGTCCGGCCGCACGGTGCGGTCCAGTTGGTTGGGGTCGTCGGCGAGCCGGTGCAGCGCGCGGGACAGTCCGAGCTTGACCGAGATGCCGTCCGGGGAGGGCAGGCCGTAGCAGTGGGTGGGTGCCGTACGGATGAACGCCGGGCGCTCCTCGCCGAACCAGGCATCGGGGTCGGTGGGCACGTACCAGGCGCTGACGAGGCGGCGGACTTCCACCTCCCACGGCAGGTCGGGCAGCAGGTCATTCACCCAGGGGCCGGGCGTGACGACGGCGGTGTCGAAGCGTTCGCTGCCGGAGTCGGTGCGGATCTCCACGCCGTCGCCGACGGGGACGATCTCCCGGACCGTGCTGTAGCGGTGGATCACGGCGCCCAACTGCTCGGCTCGGCGGGCGGCGGTCTGGATCGTCAGCTCGGGGCGGATGAACCCGGCACGGCGGTCGAGAACGGCCGCGTCGCCGTCCTCGATGCGGTACTGCGGGAAGCGCTTGGCCAGGGCATCGGTGTCCAGCACCTCGTGGTCGAGGTCGTGTTCGGCGATGGACTGGAGGACGGTGGCCATCTGCTGGTGGTCGGTCGGCCCCATGAGCAGGCATCCGGTCAGGCGGCGCAGCTCGCGGCCGGTCTCCTGCTGGAGCTGCTCCCAGAGGGCGTCGGCGTGCTTGAGGAGCGGGACGTACCGGGAGTCCTCGAAGTGCGCGCTGCGGAAGATCCGGGACTCGCCGCCGGCGGCGCTGCGGTCGTGGCCGGGGGCGTAGCGGTCGTATCCGACGACCTCGGCGCCGCGGGCCGCCAGTCGCCAGGCGGCCTGGCTGCCCATCGTTCCGACGCCGACCACCGCGACGCGCTTCCTGGCAGCAGACACAGGACTGTCCTTTCGTATCGCCGAGGCGCATGCTGGGCCTTCGACGTGAGGCTGTTCGATTCGAGATGGTTTGGGCGGGAGCCAGGCCCTCCTTGGGGACCTGCGGCTCGCAACCGCCGCGTCTCGCAGTCCGGCTCACTTCGGGGGATCTCCCGGAAAGCCGTGCCACTATGTGGAATGCTGTGCTAGAATCTGGCACAGAGAATGGCAGTGGCCCAGAGGGGAGTCAAGAGGGTGTCCAGCGGAAATTTGAAGGATTAACAGGGGGAAACCGGATGGAAATGAAGAGCGTCACCAGGTCGCTACGGGTTCTGGAGGCGGTCGCCCAGCATCAGCCCGTGACCGTAGGGGAGCTGACGAAGCTCTTCGGGCTGCCGAAGTCCACCGTGCAGCGCACGCTGGTCACCCTGGCGGAGGCCGGCTGGTTGCGCGCCAACCGCAGGGACACCACCCGTTGGGAGATCGGCGCCCGCGTCCTGGCCGTACGACCCGCCGCACTGCAGGGCTCCAGCCTGTTCGCCGCCGCGCGTGAACCCATGATCCGGCTCCGCGACGCGCTGAACGAGACCATCCACCTGTCCGTGCCGGACGCCCTGCACTGCATGGTCGTGGTGGACCGCGTCGACTGCGACCAGGCGGTACGCACCTTCCACACGATCGGCGACACCTCACCCCTGCACGCCACCGCCGTCGGACGCGCCATCCTCGCCCACCTGCCGAGGCGGGACGTCGAAGAACTCATCGCGGCGGGGCTGGAGCGATTCAGCGACACGACCCCCACCGAGCCCGACGAACTGCGCGCCGAGCTGGACCGGATCCGCACCGACGGCTACGCGGTCAACCGCAACCAGTACCGGCCGGGCGTCTGCGCCGTCGCCGCCGCCGTGCTCGATGAGGACGGCACCCCGCTGGCTGCCGTAGCCGTCTCCATGCCCGAGGCGCGGTACGACGGCGAACGTGCAGCCAAGTGGGGCCACCTCGTCGCCGACACAGCCGCGGAGATCTCGCGGCGCCGCCTGGGCGCCTGAACGGCAGGCGACAGCCCGCAACCGTCGGTCGAGGGCCGGCTCGCCAGCGCGCGAGCCGGCCCTCGGCTTTGCGCTCTAAAGCTGTGCCACATGGTGGAACGCTATGCTGAACTCCGGCACGCCTCATGACCCGTGACTCCGTGCCGGAAGTCAAGAAGTGCGAACCAGGAATCCACAGGTCTGAGGGGGCATCGAATGGAAATGAAGAGCGTCACCAGATCGCTGCGGGTTCTGGAGGCGGTCGCCCGACATCAACCCGTCACCGTCGGGGAGTTGACGAAGATATTCGGGCTGCCGAAGTCCACCCTGCAGCGCACGCTGATCACGCTCAACGAGGCGGGCTGGCTGCGGGCGAACCGCAAGGACACCACCCGCTGGGAGATCGGCGCCCGCGTCCTGGCCGTACGACCCGCCGCACTGCAGGGCTCCAGCCTGTTCGCCGCCGCGCGTGAACCCATGATCCGGCTCCGCGACGCGCTGAACGAGACCATCCACCTGTCCGTGCCGGACGCCCTGCACGGCATGGTCGTCGTCGACCGCGTCGACTGTGACCACGCCGTACGGACATTCCACGCCATCGGCGACACCTCGCCCCTGCACGCCACCGCCGCCGGGAACGCCGTCCTCGCCCATCTGGGGAAGTCCGAGATAGACGAGGTCACCGCGGGGACCCTGGAGGGCTACGGCGAAGAGACCATCACCGACCCGGGGCAACTGCGCGCGGAGCTCCACCGCGTGAGAGAGCGCGGCTACGCCGTCAACCACAACCAGTACCTGCAGGGTGTGTGCGCGATCGCGGCACCCGTGCTCGGCGGTGAGGGCACACCGCTGGCCGCCCTGGCCGTCTCCATGCCCGACTCCCGCTTTGAGCCCAGCCGACTGCCCGAGCTGGGGAAGCTCGTGACCGACACCGCAGCGGAGATCACCGCGCGCCACCTGCGCTGAGGGCGGCGCCGACACGGGGATCGAGCAGGGAGACCACCGTCAGCTCACGGGCATCGCGAGGTACTGGTACTCCAGGAACTCGTCGATCCCCACCCGGCCGCCCTCGCGGCCCAGCCCCGACTGCTTGACGCCGCCGAAGGGTGCGGCCGGGTTTGACACGAGCCCCGTGTTCAGCCCCACCATGCCCACCTCCAGCCGCTCGCTCACCCGCAGGGCACGGTCGAGGCCCTCGGTGAAGACGTACCCGACCAGGCCCCAAGGGGTGTCGTTGGCCCGGCGGATCACCTCGTCCTCGTCGTCGAAGGTGAGGATCGCGGCGACGGGGCCGAAGATCTCCGTGTCCATCAGACGGCTGCCGGGATCGACGTCGGCCAGCACGGTCGGCGGGTAGAAGCAGCCGGGGCCTTCGGGGGTACGGCCGCCCACGAGGACCTGCGCCCCGCGTTCCACCGCGTCGGCGACCAGCTCCTCCACCTTGGCGCGCCCCCTCCTGTCGATCAGCGGGCCGACATCGACGCCGTCCCGGGTGCCCGGACCGACGACCAGCGCGCCCATCCGCTCGGCCAGCCGCCGCCCGAACTCCTCCGCGACCGAGCGGTGCACGAAGAAGCGGTTGGCGGCCGTGCACGCCTCGCCCATGTTGCGCATCTTGGCGACCATCGCCCCGTCCACCGCCTTGTCCAGGTCGGCGTCCTCGAATACGACGAACGGCGCGTTGCCGCCCAGCTCCATCGACGTCCGGACCACCGCCTGAGCGCTCTGGGCGAGCAGCATCTGCCCGACGGCCGTGGAACCGGTGAAGGAAAGCTTGCGAACCCGCCCGCCGCGCAGGAGCGGTTCGCACACCTCCCCCGCACGGGAGGTCGTGACGACGTTCAGCACGCCGTCCGGCAGCCCGGCCTCCTTGAGGATCGCGGCGAGAGCCAGGCTGGACAGAGGGGTCTGCGGGGCGGGCTTGAGCACCATCGTGCAGCCCGCGGCGACCGCCGGGCCGATCTTGCGGGTGCCCATGGCCAGCGGGAAGTTCCACGGGGTGATCAGCAGGCAGGGGCCGACCGGGCGGCGCGAGAGCAGCATGCGGTTGCGGCCGTCGGGCAGGGTGCCGTAGCCGCCGTCGATACGGACGGCCTCCTCGGAGAACCAGCGGAAGAACTCGGCCGCGTACGCCACCTCTCCCCTGGCCTCGGCCAGCGGCTTGCCCATCTCGGACGTCATGAGGTGGGCGAGTTCGTCGGTGCGCTCGATGATGATCTCGTAGGCGCGGCGCAGGATCTCGCTGCGCACCCGGGGCGCCGTACGGGCCCACTCCTGCTGCGCCTGCACGGCCGCTTCCTCGGCGAGCGCCGCGTCCTTGGGGCCGGCGTCGGCGACGTGGCAGAGGATCTCGCCGGTCGCGGGGTCGTCGACGGGCATGGTGGCGCCGTCCGCGGCGTCCACCCAGGCACCACCGATGAACAACTGCGTGGGTGTGTCGGTCATGAGTTCTCTCCTGGGTGTCCGGGTCGGTCGGCGGCGGGGTCGAGCAGTTCCGCGAGGTGCAGGGCGCGGATGCCCCGGTCTCCGGCGAGGTGGTCGATCTGGGTGGCGCAACTGAAGCCGTCGGCCACGACGACGGCCGGTGTCCGCGGGTCGATGTCGTCGAGGCGTGGCCTCAGGGCGAGGTCGGCGACGGCCATCGAGGTGTCGTAGTGCTGTTCCTCGAAGCCGAAGTTGCCGGCGAGTCCGCAGCAGCCCTCGGCCTCGTCGACCTTCGTCACGCCGAGGCGGCCGAGCAGGTCGCGGGGGTGGCGGCCCTTGAAGGTGGCGTACTCGTGGCAGTGGGTCTGCAGCACGACGTTGTCCGGCAGCTCCGGTGGCGCCCAGCTTGGTGCGGCGAGGTCGGTCAGGGCTCCGGTGAGGGTGTGGACGCGGGCCGCGACGCGCCGGGCGGCGTCGGTGCCGAGGAGTTCGGGCACGTCACGCCTGAGCGCCGCGGCGCAGCTCGGTTCGGCCACGACGATGGGCCGGTCGTCGCCGTTGTCCAGGCGGGCGACGGTGCGGGCCATGATGCGGCGCGCGAGCGACAACTGGCCGGTGCTCACCCAGGTCAGGCCACAGCACAGGTCGTCCTGTGCAGTGCAGGGGATGCCGGCGTCGGCGAGTACGCGGCTCGCGGCCCCGGCGACCTCGGGGCGGAAAGCGCGGGTGAAGCTGTCCACGAACAGCAGCGTCTTCGCCGGTTCGCCGGTCCTCGCCGTGCGCAGGGCCCGGCGCAGTGCCCGCCGGGAGGCGAAGGCGGGAATCCGGCGTTTCGTGGTCACGCCGCCGAGCCGCGCGAGGAGCCTACCGAGGGGGCCGCTCAGCAGCGCGTTCACCGGGCGGGCCGCGTATCCGACGAGTTTGGACGTCAGGGGCAGCCAGCCCAGGGAGTAGTGGGAGCGGGGTCTGACTCTGCCCTTGTAGTGCTGGTGCAGGAACTCCGCCTTGTACGTGGCCATGTCGACGCCGACCGGACAGTCGCTGGAGCAGGCCTTGCAGGACAGGCAAAGGTCGAGGGCGTCACGGACCTCCGTGGAGCGCCAGCCCTCCTGGACGGTTCCGCCCCGCACCATCTCCTGGAGCAGACGGGCCCGGCCCCGCGTCGAGTCGTTCTCCTCCCCCGTGGCCCGGTAGCTGGGACACATCACGCCGCCGGCGTCGCTGCGGCAGCGCCCGACACCGACGCAGCGGCGCACCGCTCCCGCGAAGCCGTCCTGGTCGTGGGGAAAGGTGAACGCCGTGTCCACGAGCGGGAGTTCACGCAGGGCGAGGTCGGCGTCGAGGGGCGCCGGGTCGACGATGACGCCGGGGTTGAGCAGCCCCTCGGGGTCGAAGATCTCCTTGAAGGCGGCGAACGCCCGGATCAGCCGGTGGCTGTACATGACCTCCAGCAGCTCGCCCCGGGCCCGCCCGTCGCCGTGCTCGCCCGACAGGCTTCCGCCGTGCTCGACGACCAGGGCGGCGGCCTCCGTCAGGAACCGGCGGGTGGCGGCCCGCCCGGTGTCCGTGGCGAGGTCGAAGTCGATGCGCACGTGGACGCATCCGGCGCCGAAGTGCCCATACAGCACGCCGGTCAGGCCGTGCGCGGCCAGCAGCCTGCGGAAGTCGCGCAGGTAGGCGGCCAGGTTCTCGGGCGCGACGGCCGCGTCCTCCCAGCCGGGCCAGGACTCCGAGCCGTCGACGAGCCGGGCGGCAAGTCCGGCCCCGTCCTCGCGGACCCGCCACAGCGAGCGCCGTTCGGCCGGACTGTGCACGACCCGGCCACCGGTCATCCTGCCCTGCGCCTTGAGCACGTCCAGCAGTTCGGCGGCGCGGGCGTCGACCTCCGCCTGATCGTCGCCGTCGAGCTCGACGTACAGCCAGGCTCGTCCCTCGGGGAGTCCGGTGACGGAGTCCGGGCCGCGCCGGGCGCGCATGGTGGCGACGATCGCCTCGTCCATGCCCTCCACGGCGGTGGGGTTCCAGCGCAGGATCTCGGGGACGTCCTCGGCGGCGTCGACCACGTCGTCGTAGCCGAGGGTGAGGAGGGCGGAGGCCTGTGCGGTCGCCACCAGGCGGACCGTCGCGGCGGTGACGACCGCACAGGAGCCCTCGGTGCCCACCAGCGCGCGGGCCATGTCGAAGCCGTGCTCGGGCAGCAGGTGGTGGAGCTGGTAGCCGGAGACCTGGCGCGGTACCCGGCCCAGCTCGGTGCGGATCGACGCCAGATGGCCGTCGATCAGGCGGCGCACGTCCGCTTCCAGAGCGGCGACCCGCCGGACGGCGTCCGTGTCGTCCGGGTCGGCGGCCCGCAGTCCGGTGCGGTCGGCGACGGCCCGCACGCCGTCGGCGGTCACGATCTCCAGCGTCTCGATGTGCCCGCTGGTGCGCCCGTGCCGCACGGACCGGTTGCCGCAGGCGTCGTTGCCGATCATGCCGCCGAGGGTGCAGCGGCTGTGCGAGGACGGGTCGGGGCCGAAGGTGAGCCCGTGCAGGGTGGTCGCGGCGCGCAGCGCGTCAAGGATCACTCCGGCCTCGACGCGCGCGGTGCGGGCCACCGGGTCGATGTCCAGGATCCGGTTCATGTACCGGGAGAAGTCCAGCACGACGCCGGGCCCGACGGCGTTGCCCGCCATGCTGGTGCCGCCGCCGCGTGCGGTGACCGGGATGTTCGTCTCCCGGCAGGCCCGCAGCACCGCGACGACGTCGTCGGCGCTGCGGGGGAGCACCACGGCCCGCGGCGGGACCCGGTAGTTGGAGGCGTCGTAGGCGTAGAGACCGGTGGAGCCCGGGCCGGTCTCCACCCGCAGGCCGACAGCGGTCTCGGCGAGCCGCGCGACCAGCGCCTCCAGGGCCGTGGTGGTGTCCGTCATCGCCCTGCCGCTCCGGATGTGCCGACCTCGACCGCCCTCGCCCAGGCCTGGAGCCCCTCGTCCACCGCCGTCTCGTCGATGACGAGGGCCGGGATCATGCGGACGACCTGGTTCCAGGCGCCGCACAGCAGCAGGAGCAGGCCCTCGTCGACGGCGGCACGCTGGACGCGGGCGGCGGTCTCGGGGTCGGGGCCGCCGTCCTCGGTGACGAACTCGGTGGCGAGCATGAGGCCGAGGCCGCGCACGTCGCCGATGCCCGGCGTCCGCTCGGCGACCGCGTCCAGGCCCTGCCGCAGCCGCTCGCCCATCGCCTCGGCGTTCTCGACGAGCTTCTCGTCGCGTACGACGTCGAGGGTGGCGACGGCCGCCGCGCAGGCGACGGCGTTGGCGCCGTACGTGCCGCCCTGCGAGCCGGGCCACGCCTTGGTCATCAGCTCCTCGGAGGCGGCGATGCCGGACAGCGGGAAGCCGCTGGCCAGGCCCTTGGCGGTGACGAGGATGTCCGGGGTGACCCCGAAGTGGTCGTGGCCCCAGAAGCGGCCGGTGCGGCCGACGCCCGTCTGCACCTCGTCGAGGATCAGGAGGAAGCCGTGCCGGTCCGCCCGCTCCCGCAGCCCTTCCATGAACGCGCGGTTGGCGGGCACGTACCCGCCCTCGCCGAGCACCGGCTCGACGATGATCGCGGCCGTGTCGGCGGGCGAGGAGATCGTCTGGAGCGTGTAGTCGAGCTCCGTCAGGGCGAAGCGGGTGGCGGTCTCCTCGTCCCAGCCGTACCGGTAGGCGGACGGGAAGGGAGTGACGACCACGCCGCTCATCAGCGGGGAGAAACCGGAGCGGAAACGGGTACCGGAGGTCGTCATGGCGGCGGCGGCGACGGTACGGCCGTGGAAGCCGCCGTGGCAGACGATGACGTTCGGCCGGCCGGTGGCCTGGCGGGCCAGGCGCAGCGCGGCCTCGACGGCCTCGCTGCCGGAGTTGGTGAAGAACAGGCTGTCCAGGCCGTCCGGCAGCACCTCGCCGAGCTTGTCGACGAGGCGGCGCAGCGGCTCGTGCATGACCGTCGTGTACTGGCCGTGGATCAGCGAGCCCACCTGCTCCTGGGCCGCCGCCACGACCTTGGGGTGGCAGTGCCCGGTGCTGGTGACGCCGATGCCGGCGGTGAAGTCGAGGTAGCGGCGGCCGTCCTGGTCGAAGAGGTGGACGCCCTCGCCCCGGGCCGCCACCACGGGTGTGGCCTGGCGAAGGTGCGGCGACAGTGCGGTCATGTTCGTCTCCCGGCCTCGGTGTTCGGTCTGCTGCGGTCTCCAGAGCATCTCCGCGGACCAGAGGTGCGCCAACGCGCGATCTGTCCGGCCGGGACGCGACATCCGGACGATGTGTCAGCCTCCGCGGGACATGCGGGGCCCCTCGCTCACGGACCGCTCTTGCGCTGGTCAGCGACGCTTGTCACAGTGGCCGGGTACTCCCGGGCGCTGGGCCCGTGCTCGGCAGGGACCCCATGGAGACACCGTGAACGACGACCACCCGGCCGGACATGGGCCCACCCGTGCGCTCACCGTGGCCGACGTCCTCGCCCTTCCGGTCCTGGCCGCGGGGCAGCCCCAGGTCGTGACCGGCGAGCCCCACCTGGACCGGCCGGTCAGATGGGTCCACATCACCGAACTGACCGACCCCGCGTCCTTCCTCAAGGGCGGGGAGCTCGTCCTCACGACCGGCATGCCGCTTCCGGAGGACGCGGCCGGTGTGCGCCGCTACGTCGACGAGCTCGCCGACGTCGGGGCGGCGGCGCTGGTCATCGAACTCGTACGCCGCTACCACCGCCCGCCGGACGGACTCGTCGACGCCTGCCGGCTGCGCGGCCTCCCCCTGGTCACGCTCGCCAAGGACGTCAACTTCCTGGAGGTCACCCAGGTTGTGCACGCCCTGCTGCTCGGCAACCAGACGGAGGCTATGCGCCGCACCCAGCGCATCCACGAGGCGTTCACCGCCCTGACCCTGCGCGGCGCAGGCCCGGAGGACGTTCTGCGTGCGGCGGCGGAGATGAGCGGCCGCACGGTCGTTTTGGAGAACCTGGTGCACCAGGCCCTGATCTGCGAACCGTCAGGGCTCACCGTCGAGGAGGCACTCGCCGACTGGGAACAGCGCTCCAGGGCGACCGGGCCCGGCGACCACACGGCGATTCGCGGCCCGGAGGGCTGGCTCACCGCCGCCGTCGAGTACCAGGGCGAGCGCTGGGGTCGCGTGGCCATGCTCCCGGCGCGCAGCGACGGACCGGCGTTCGGGACGGAGGACGTCACCCTGCTGGAGAGGACCGCGATGGCACTGACCGTCGCGCGCCTCATCCACCCCACCCCATGGGAACGCACCGCACACCGCAACGCCCTGCTCGACCTCGTGGAACAGCGCCACCGCTCCGCGGAGGACGCGCTCGCCCGCTGCTCGGCGCTGGGCCTGCCGGCCGATCGAAGCCGCTTCGTCGCCGCCCTGGTGGACCTGCGCGGGGGGAAGGGGGGAGCCGAGACCGAGTCCCGTCTGTGGCAGGAACTGAGAACGGCAGGCGTCCCGGCCCTCGTCGGCGAACTGGCCCCCGACCGCCTCGGCATCCTGCTGGCTCTGCGCACCTCCCAGCCCTGGCGTCCCATCGTCGAGCGCCTGTCCGGCACGGTGCTGGGCCTCGCCCCGGAAGCGGTCGTGAGTGTCGGCTCCGAGGTCACGGACCTCACCGACACCGCCCGCTCTTTCCGTGCGGCGGCCCGCGTCGCCGAGGCCACCCCGCCCGGCGAGCCCCTCCCCTCGGACCGTTCCTTCCACGAGCTGTCCGACATCGGCCTGCGCCGCCTGCTGTACGCGCTGCGCGAGGATCCCCGCGTCCAGGAGTACACCGAACGGCAGCTCCGGCGCCTCATCGACCACGACACCCAGCACGGCACCGACCTGCTGACGACCCTGCGCCACTACCTCGACGCGGCCGGCAACAAGACGACCGCCGCCCGTCGGGGCGGCCTCTCCCGCGAGACCATGTACCAACGTCTGCGCACCATCGAGCGTCTCCTCGCCCGTGACCTCGAATCGGGCGACCAGCGCACCGAACTCCACGTGGCCCTCACAGCCCTCGACGTGATGCGAGCCGACTGACACACAACGCCGGGCAGCCATCGGCAGGGACACTCAGTCCCCGCAGCGCAACTCGGTCGTAGCCCGCCCCGCGTTGAGGCACCATCTCCCAGGGCGTCCGGGCTTTCGGCCTGCGCCGACGGGGACTACCGGGTCCGCCTCGACAGCAGCAACGACACCGACACCTTCAACAAGGACGCCACCTACTGCGCCCGTCCCGGCAGCACATCCGACTCCGCCAGCCTGGAGTCGTACAACTACCGCGGCCGCCACCTCCGCCACTACAACTACGCGCTGCGCGTGGGCCTCCGCCAGAACACCGACACGTTCCGAGCCGACAGCCCTTTCACGGTGGTCAGCCCCTGGGCCTGACCCGTCCGTCCCACCCCCTGCCGTACCGTCGCGCCCGCCAGTGCACCGGCCACTTCTTGATGCCCCCTCAGATGGAGCGGCGCAGGCGTGGCGGGAACCCTCTCAACAGTTCGAGCTGACCTTATCCAGCTCGCGCACTCTTCACACGCCTTCTCACCACATCCCATGTTTGGCTCGACGCAAGGGCGCCGGTCGCCCCTCCGGGAAGTAGCGCCGGTCGGACCGCTCCGGGAAGTAGCCAAGTATTTCGTGTCACGGGACTAGACAGGGGCAACATCCATATCCGTTAATCCATCCCATGTATCAGTGGAGAGGACCCATGGGACCGAGACCCCTGTGGACCCCAGGCCTCCTTGCCTAGCCGGGCTGCCGGATGAGCCTCATGCGCATCACCTCTGGCCGGCATGGCGGCCGGGACGGCGGTCGCCCCCAACGCCTCCGCTCAGATTCGTGCCCTGCTGGACGCCTGGCGCCACATCGGCAGCAGACAAGTCCATGACGTGCCGCATCCGCTCGCCGGACATGCGAGCCAACACCCACGACCAACCTCTCGCTCTCTCCTCACCGAAAGGTGCAAGATGGCCTCCTCCGTCAGCAGACGGCGCCTCTTACAAGTAGCCGGGGCCACCGCCGCCGCCTCTGCCACCGGATCCTTCATCGGCAGTTCTCCCGCCCACGCGGCCATCCCTCCCGCAAGAGCCGACATCGGGGTCTCCGCGCACCCCTTCGCACTCGACCAGGTCCGGCTCACAGCAAGCCGGTGGCTGGACAACCAGAACCGTACGCGGAACTACCTGCGGTTCGTCGATGTCGACCGGCTGCTGTACAACTTCCGCGCCAACCACCGGCTGTCCACCAACGGCGCGGCTGCCACCGGCGGCTGGGACGCGCCGGACTTCCCCTTCCGCACCCACGTCCAAGGGCACTTCCTCACGGCGTGGGCACAGCTGTACGCCGTGACCGGGGACACCGTCTGCCGGGACAAGGCCACCACCATGGTCGCGGAGCTGGCCAAATGCCAGGCCAACAACAGCGCCGCCGGTTTCGGCGCCGGGTACCTCTCCGGCTACCCCGAGTCCGACTTCACCGCTCTCGAGCAGCGGACCCTGTCCAACGGCAACGTGCCGTACTACACCATCCACAAGACCCTCGCCGGCCTGCTGGACGTATGGCGCCACATCGGCAGCACGCAGGCCCGTGACGTGCTGCTCGCCCTGGCGGGATGGGTCGACTCGCGCACGGGCCGGCTGAGCGGCCAGCAGATGCAGGCCATGCTGGGAACCGAGTTCGGCGGCATGAACACCGTGCTGACGGATCTCTACCAGCAGACCGGCGACGCGCGGTGGCTCACCGTCGCCCAACGGTTCGACCATGCCTCGGTGTTCGACCCGCTGGCGTCGAACCAGGACCGGCTCAACGGGCTGCACGCCAACACCCAGGTACCCAAGTGGATCGGGGCCGCCCGGGAGTACAAGGCCACCGGCACCACTCGCTACCGGGACATCGCCACCAACGCCTGGAACATCTGCGTCGGCACGCACACGTACGCCATCGGCGGCAACAGTCAGGCGGAGCATTTCCGCGCCCCGGGCGCCATCGCCGGCTACCTGAACAAGGACACGTGCGAAAGCTGCAACACCTTCAACATGCTCACCCTCACCCGGGAGTTGTTCGCGCTGGACCCGAACCGGGTCGCGCTGTTCGACTACTACGAGCAGGCCTGGCTGAACCAGATGATCGGCCAGCAGAACCCGGCCGACAGCCACGGCCACGTCACCTACTTCACCCCGCTCGAACCGGGCGGCCGACGCGGTGTGGGCCCGGCGTGGGGCGGTGGCACTTGGAGCACCGACTACGGCACCTTCTGGTGCTGCCAGGGCACGGGCCTGGAGATGCACACCAGGCTCATGGACTCCATCTACTTCCGCAGTGACAACACGCTGATCGTGAACCTGTTCGTGCCCTCGGTGCTCAACTGGTCGGAGCGCGGAATCACGGTCACCCAGACCACGACATACCCCGTCAGCGACACCACGACCGTGCAGGTCACCGGCAACGTCGGCGGAACCTGGGCGATGCGCATCCGCATCCCGGCCTGGACCACCGGGGCCACCATCAGCGTCAACGGCGCGGCGCAGAACATCACCACCACGCCCGGCAGCTACGCCACCCTGACCCGCTCCTGGACCTCCGGCGACACGGTCACCGTCCGACTGCCCATGCGGATCGTCATGCGAGCGGCCAACGACAACGCGAACGTCGCCGCGATCACCTACGGCCCGGTGGTCCTGTCCGGCAACTACGGTGATTCCTCGCTCAGCTCGCTCCCGTCGCTGAACACGTCCTCGATCACACGGACCAGCAGCAGTTCGCTCGCCTTCACCGCCACCGCCAATGGCTCCACCGTCAATCTGGGCCCGTTCCACGACGCGCACGGCCACAACTACACCGTCTACTGGAACGCCGGCGGCACCGTCCGTCTCGCCAACGTGGGCAGCGGTCTCGTGCTGGGCGTCCAGAACATGTCCACGGCCGACGGTGGCCGCGCTCTGCAGTGGCATGACTCGGGCACCGCCGACCACGACTGGCAGATGATCACCGACGGAAACGCGGTCCGCTTCCGCAATGCCAACAGCGGCAAGGTGCTCGGCGTCCAGGGCATGTCCACGGCGGACGGCGCGACCGTCCTGCAGTGGTCGGACAACGGCACCACCGACCACATATGGACGCTGCTCGACCAGGGAGACGGGACCTACAAGATCCGCAACGCGAACAGCGGCAAGTTGCTCGCCATCGCGGACAACTCCACCGCTGTCGGCGCGTTCGCAGTCCAGGACTCGGACAACGGCACTGCCGACAACCGGTGGCGCATCGTGAGGAACTGAGTCCGTCGCGGAACCAGGTCCTGGTCGCTCTCCGCCCTTCAATTTGCTCGACGCTTCGACCGTTGTTCGACATACCGAACGTGGAGTCGGGTCGCAGCACATCAGTCCGGACAGCCTCTGACGGGGCCAACCGGAACCGCTCACCCAAAGAATGAGGTCCCCATGCGCAGACGCAGTTTCAGCCGCAGACCCCTGTCTGTGACGCTCGCCGCGGCGGTCGCGGCCCTGGTCTCGTTGGCGGCGCTGCTCGTCGCCGGCCCGGCTCAGGCGGCCACCACCGGCACCTTGCGCGGCGTTGCTTCCGGCCGGTGTCTCGATGTGCCGGGCGCCAGCCAGACCGACGGCACGAACGTGCAGATATGGGACTGCACGGGTGGGACCAACCAGCGGTGGACGCTGACGGACAACAACCAGTTGACCGTGTACGGCAACAAGTGCCTGGATGTCCCGGGCCACGCCACCACGGCCGGTACCCGGCCGGTGATCTGGTCCTGCAACGGCGGTACGAACCAGCAGTGGCGGGTGAACTCCGACGGCACGGTCGTCGCCGTGGAGTCAGGGCTGTGCCTGGACGTGTCGGGCGGCGCCACGGCCAACGGCACGGCGGTGCAGCTCTGGAACTGCAACGGCGGCAACAACCAGAAGTGGACGGGCCTGTCCGGAGGGGGCAGCACGTGTGCTCTTCCGTCGACGTACCGGTGGAGCTCGACCGGTCCGCTGGCGCAGCCCGCGAACGGGTGGGCCTCGCTGAAGGACTTCACCACCGTGACGTACAACGGCAAGCACTTGGTCTACGCGACGTACTCCGACGGCAACTGGCACTCGATGGGCTTCAGCCCCTTCACGAACTGGTCGGACATGGGCTCGGCCGGCCAGACCGCGATGAGCCAGTCGGCGGTGGCGCCCAAACTGTTCTACTTCGCGCCCAAGAACATCTGGGTGCTGGCCTCAAATGGGTGGGGTACCCAATGGCCCTTCGTCTACCGCACGTCGAGCGACCCCACCAACCCCAACGGCTGGTCCGCGGCGCAGCCGCTGTTCACCGGCACAGTCCCCGACGGCAGCGCGATCGACCCGACCCTGATCGCCGACGACCAGAACATGTACATGTTCTTCGCCGGTGACAACGGCAAGATCTACAAGTCGACCATGCCGATCGGGAACTTCCCGGCCAGCTTCGGCTCGTCGTACACGACGGTCATGAGCGACACGGTGAAGAACCTGTTCGAGGCGCCGGAGGTCTACAAGGTCCAGGGCCAGAACCAGTACCTCATGATCGTCGAGGCTCGTGGTGCGACTGAGCAGCGCTTCTTCCGTTCGTTCACGGCCACCAGCCTCAACGGTCCATGGACCCCGCAGGCCGCCACCGAGTCCAACCCCTTCGCGGGCAAGGCCAACAGCGGCGCCACCTGGACCAACGACATCAGCCACGGTGACCTGGTCCGCAACAACCCCGACCAGACCATGACCATCGACCCCTGCAACCTGCAGTTCCTCTACCAGGGCCTGGCCCCCAACATCCCGCCGGGCACCGACTACGTGAACCTGCCGTACCGGCCGGGCCTGCTCACCCTGCAGCGCTGACCCACACGACCAGAAGCTTGTGACCGTGCCCATCAGGCACGGTCACAAGCGGCTTCCGCCTTGTCTCCCAGGAAGGAACCCTCCATGGTTCCCATACACAGACGACTGCTGCGTCTCCTCGCAGCCACCGCGCTGACGCTCACCGCCTGCGTCACCGCCTCCGCCGGCACGCCCGCCGAGGCCGCGCCCGGCAGCCCCGCGCTCACCCCGCCGCTCGGCTGGAATAGCTGGAACAGCTTCGGGTGCGGGATCACCGAGGCTCAGGTGCGCCAGGCCGCCGACGCGATGGTGTCCTCGGGCATGCGCGACGCCGGCTACCAGTACGTGGTCGTCGACGACTGCTGGTTCGACCCGCAGCGCGACGCGGCGGGCAACCTGCGGGCCAACCCGACCAAGTTCCCCAGCGGGATGAAGGCGCTCGGGGACTACATCCACAGCAAGGGCCTGAAGTTCGGCATCTACCAGGCGCCGGGCGAGGTCACGTGCGCGCAGGGCGTGGGCACCTACCCGGGCGCCACGGGCAGCAAGGGCCACGAGGCCCAGGACGCCGCCTCGTTCGCCTCATGGGGCGTCGACTACCTCAAGTACGACTGGTGCTCCGGCAGCGGCACCCTCAGCGAGCAGATCGCACAGTTCACCCTCATGCGCGACGCCCTGCGCGCCACCGGACGGCCGATCGTCTACAGCATCAACCCCAACAGCTTCCACGCCCCCACCGGAGACAAGTACAACTGGGGCGAAGTCGCCGACCTGTGGCGGACGACCGAGGACCTGCTCGACATCTGGCAGAACAACAACACCAACAGCTACCCGATGGGCGTCGGCAACGTCCTGGACGTCACCGCCCCCCTGGCCGCACAGTCGGGCCCCGGGCACTGGAACGACCCCGACATGCTGGTCGTCGGACGTCCCGGCCTGTCACTGACCGAGTCCCGCTCCCACTTCGCCCTGTGGGCACTGCTGGGCGCTCCGCTCATGGCCGGAAACGACATCCGCACCATGTCCGCCGACGTGAGCGCGATCCTGCGCAACCCGCGTCTGCTGGCGGTGAACCAGGACTCGCTGGGCGCGGGCGGGCGCAGGGTGCGCGACGACGGCGACACCGAAGTGCTCGCCAAGCCCCTGTCCGACGGCTCCGTCGCGGTGGGCCTGTTCAACCGCGGGAGCAGCACCGCGACCGTCAGCGCCACGGCCGCGCAGGTCGGCCTGTCCGGTGGGCCGTTCACCCTCACCGACCTGTGGACCGGCACCACGTCCAGCACCTCCGGGCAGATCTCGGCGAGCGTCCCCGCGCACGGCGTCGCCGTGTTCAAGGTGAGCGGTGGCAGCCCGCTCGCCGCCACCACCGCACGCCTGCGCGGCACCGGATCCGGCCGCTGCCTGGACGTGGATCGCGCCTCTACCGCGGCCGGGGCCACGGCACTGATCTGGGACTGCCACACCGCCGCCAACCAGTTGTGGACCACCTGGGCCGGCGGCGAGATCCGCGTCTACGGCGACAAGTGCCTTGACGCCTACAACCAGGGCACCACCAACGGCACCCGGGTCATCACCTGGCCCTGCAACGGCCAGAACAACCAGAAGTGGACCGTCGGCCCCGACGGGTCGATCCGCAACGTCCACGCGGGACTGTGCCTCGACGCCGAACAGGCGGGAACCGCCAACGGGACCCCGGCCATCCTGTGGACCTGCAACGGCCAGAACAACCAGAAGTGGACCACGCTGCCCTAACCCGCCGCCCCTGCCCGCGCAGGGAGACGCCCGATCAGAAGAGGGCAGTCCCGCAACAGCATGCCAGGCTACGGGGACTGCCCTCCTCCACCGGAACCGGGACTTCGAACCCATCACCGCACCCACCGGCCGGGCACTCCAGCGGCACGGCCCGGACTCCGGCAGACGAACAGTGAGCTGACCCCGGTTTCGTGCAGTCCCTGAAGCCAGGCTTATGACCCTGACCCCACAAGGAGGCCCGGCGAGGGGTCCGCCAGGCTGAGGCGGACGGCATCTATGGCGCCCGCCGGATCACCCGCGCGCTGCGGCGCAAGGGCGCTGACGTGACCCGCTGCACAGTCGAACGGCTGATGCGGGCCGGGGTGTCGAGGCCCCTGAGAGCACGTCGGGTTGCCTCGGGGGCGAACTCGCCGAGCCGGAAGCGGACCGAGAGCTGACGGCGTACCGCCGTGTCGATGTCCGCGTCCGTCAACAGGCCCCGTTGCAGGGCTCCTCGGACCCACGCGGTGATCTTCGAGTGTCCCTGCCGTGGTCGGTGAACCTGTTGACTCCGGTCAGCAGCGCGGCGGCGTCCGCCTCCTCGTGGGTGTCGAAGTAGTGCTCGGGGTCGACCAGGTGGTCCGGCGCGTCAGCGTCCGAGCAGACCAGCAGATCCTCGGTTCAGGTGTGCAGGTGCTCGCGCAGATACGAGGGCGAGAGACGTGGCGGGGGCGCCGCGCAGGGGGATGGTGTACGCGGTGGCGATGGCCGAGGTGGGCTTCGGTCCGCATCGCGCGGGTCTCCTTGGAGCGGACTCGCCGACGCGTCGTACGAGATTCGGTGTTCCAGGCCGCCCTGAGCCGACCGCCTGCGCCGCGCCGCGGAGCGCCACCAGACCGTGCGGAAGGCCGCGAGACCCAGAGGCTCGGCCGTCGGCTCGAGCCGGTGCGTGCAACCCGATTCGTCGAGTGCGAGCCACCGCGGAAGGTCGTCGATGCGCTTCGCGCGCGGCAACTGCGAGTCACGGAAAGGTGGTGGTGTGTGCGGCGTGCACCCGGACCCATGGGACTCCCTTGAGACGGAGCGGCCAATCTTTCGAAGCGCTTCGATACTCGTTAGGCGCCGGAAAGGTGTCAAGAGATCAACATGGCTGTATCAAGCGGGACGCGGAGCGAGGCCCCTCCGGCGCATCGGAGGAATCTTGGAAGCGACCCTTGTGCGCCTAGGGGTGTTCACTTAACCTCGCTGCAACATCGAAGCGCTTCGACTGCGACAACGTCGCAGTCATGGGATGTCCCCTTTCAGCTCGGCCGGTTCCAGTCACAACACCGCAACCGACGCCCCCCGTCGGGCGTCCAGGTGCGACATGAAGGGTTGACGCAATGACGCCGAACGCCGCCTCCACCTCCGGGCCCAGCCGGAGAAGCTTCCTCGCCTCCACGGCGGTCGCCACCGCAGCGGTGGCCGGTGGGATGCCGCTGCTCACCGCCTGCGGCGGTTCGGAGGGCGGATCGCGCGAGGGGGCCACCTCGGGCAAGGACGCCGACAAGCTGCTCCCGACATACGTCGCCAGCACGGTCGCCAAGCCGGACATTTCGCCGAAGAACGGTTCGGCCGCCGGCTACACCAGCAAGATCGACCTCGCGGCCCTTGCCACCTCGGTCCCGACCAAGCTCGGTACCGGCGCTCCCCTCAAAATCATGTCCCCGCTCTGGGGCACCCCGCCGAAGCCAGGGTGTGCGTACTACACAACACTCGACTCGGAGGCGGGCACCAAGATCACCTGGCAGAACCAGGACGGCAACACCTACGGCGAGAAGCTCGGCGCGGTCCTCGCCTCCAGCTCCATACCCGACATGGTGGTCGTGCCCGGCTGGGAGCTGGTCGGCAAGATCTCGAGCGCGGTCACCGCGAAGTTCATGGACCTCGGCCCCTACCTGGCGGGCGACAAGGTCAAGAAGTACCCGAACCTGGCCGCGATACCGTCCGACTCCTGGCGCATGAGCATCTTCGGCGGCGCGCTGCGCGGCATCCCGATGCCCGCCGCCTCCGTGCCCAACATCGTGCCCTTCTATCGCAAGGACATCTTCGACAAGAAGGGCTACACCGTCCCCAAGTCGGCCGAGGAGTTCCTCAGTTGGGCCAAGGAGGCCACCAGCGCCAAGGCCAAGGTGTGGGCATGTGGTGACATGAGGTGGTCGGCGGCAGGCTTCTTCGGTGTCCAGCCTGCCGGGTCGCTCGGCTGGAACATCGGGGGCGACGGCAAGCTGACGTATCGCATCGAGCATCCTGAGTACCTCGAACATCTGGAGTGGGTCCGCAAGCTGTTCGCCGCGGGTGTGGTACATCCCGACGACAAAGCAAACACGGGCGATGCCACCCAGCGGTTCACCGCCGGGCAGACCCTGGTCGGCAACAGCGACATGTCCGGCTGGTACGGCATGACCGCCGAACAGGCCCAGTCCAACCCCGACTTCGAGATCGACGGCATGGACTACTTCGGCGCCGACGGCGGCACCCCGACGCTGTACGCCGGCCAGCCCGCCGGTATCTGGTCGATGATCCGCAAGGGCGCCTCGAAGGAGACGATCGAGAACGCGCTGGCCGCCGCCAACTTCGCGGCGGCGCCCTACGGCACCAAGGAGCGGATGTTCGTCGACTACGGCGTCGAGGGCACCCACTACACGGTCAAGAACGGCGCCCCGGTCAAGAACGATCGGGGTCTCCAGGAGGTGAACAACGCCTGGGTGCTGCTGGCGGCCCCGGCTCCCTACCTGGCCCACCCCGACTTGCCCGAGGTCACCCGCAAGCAGGTCGAGTGGCAGCAGCGGCAGGGTGCCTTCGTGAAGAAGACGTCCACCTACGGCATGAACATCGTCGAGCCGAGCCGCTACGCCACCCTCTCCAGCCAGTTCGAGCAGTTGGAGATCGACTTCGTGCGCGGCAACAAGAAGCTGTCCGACATACAGCAGGCCATCTCCACCTGGAAGTCCTCCGGCGGTGACAAGCTGCGCGACTGGTACAAGGAACTCCTCGACAAGAACGGCAGTGGCAACTGATGTCCATCACGGCCGGGAGCAGGCCCGACGGGACTCGTCCCCCCGCGGCCGTCGAGGAGCCGGCGGCCGTGGTCGCCGCAGCCACCGTGAAGGAGAGCGTGCCGCGCAGGGCGGGTAAGTCGCGTACGGCGGGCAAGGTTCCCCTCCGGGTCCGGTTGCGCCGCGACCGCACGCTCATCCTGATGACGCTGCCCGTCATCGTCCTGCTCCTGATCTTCAACTACATCCCGCTGCTCGGCAACGTCGTCGCCTTCCAGGACTACGACCCGTACGCCTCCAGCAACGGCATCACGGCGATCTTCCACAGCCCCTGGGTGGGCGTGGAGCAGTTCTCGCGGATGCTCGACGACCCGCTGTTCTGGAGCGCCACGAAGAACACCATCATGCTGTTCCTGCTCCAACTGGTGTTGTTCTTCCCGGTCCCCATCGCCCTCGCGCTGGTCATCAACAGCGTGATCCGGCCCCGGGTGCGGGCCGTGGCGCAGGCGATCATGTACCTGCCGCACTTCTTCTCCTGGGTCCTCGTCGTCACCGTCTTCCAGCAGATCCTCGGCGGCGCGGGCATCGTCGCGCAGACGCTGGAGCAGCACGGGTGGAGCGGCTTCGACCTGATGACCGACGCGGACCTCTTCAAGTACCTGGTCACCGCGCAGGCCGTGTGGAAGGACGCCGGCTGGGGGATCATCGTCTTCCTCGCCGCCCTGTCCGCCGTCAGCACCGACCTGTACGAGGCCGCCGCCATGGACGGCGCGGGGCGCTGGCGTCGCATGTGGCATGTCACGCTGCCCGCGCTGCGCCCGGTGATCGCGCTGCTGCTGGTCCTGCGGGTGGGTGACGCGCTGAGCGTGGGATTCGAGCAGTTCCTGCTCCAGCGGTACGCGGTCGGTGCGGGGGCCAGCGAGGTCCTCGACACCTACGTGTGGAACATGGGTATCCAGAACGGCGACTTCAGCTATGCGGCCGCGGTCGGTGTCGTCAAGGGAGTCATCGGAGTGTGTCTCGTCCTGGGCGCGAACAAGTTCGCGCACCTGCTCGGCGAGCAGGGGGTGTACAAGAAGTGAGCCTCAACACGCAACTCATCCGCAGTCTCAAGGCTCCCGCCCGCCCCGTGTGGGAGGAGCCGCCGAGCAAGGCCGGAATCACCGCCAAGAGCGGCTTCCTCATGCTCTGCTGCCTGGGGGTGCTCGGTCCGCTGTGGATCGTGATCGTCACCAGCCTCTCTCCCAAACCCGTGATCGACCGGGCCGGCGGCCTCGTCGTGATCCCCCGGGGCATCACCTTCGTCAACTACACCGAACTGCTCAGCGGCGGCCAGGTCAGCCGGGCCATTATGGTCTCGGTCGGCGTCACGCTCTTCGGCACCCTGTTCTCCATGGCGGTGTCGGTACTCGCGGCCTACGGGCTGTCCCGGCCGGGCAGCCTGGGGCACCGGTTCTTCCTGATGACCATGATGGCGACCATGTTCTTCGGGGCCGGGCTCATTCCGACGTACCTTCTGGTGCAGTCGTTGGGGCTCACCGACACCTATCTGTCGCTGATCCTGCCGAGCGCGGTCAGTGTCTTCAACATCCTTGTGCTGCGGGCCTTCTTCATGGGGATCTCCCCCGAACTCACCGAGTCCGCACGGATCGACGGGGCCGGTGACCTGCGCATCCTGCTGACCATCATCATGCCGCTCTCCCGCGCGGTCCTGGCCGTCATCTCCCTGTTCTACGCGGTCGGCTACTGGAGCGCCTGGTTCAACGCGTCCATCTACCTCACCGACCAGCAGATGATGCCGTTGCAGAACGTGCTCATCCAACTGGTCCAGAAGAACACCGAGGCGCCCACCGGCCTCCAGCAGGCGGTCCGCACCGGTCAACTCTCGGCGCTGGGGCTGCAGATGGCCGTCATGGTCCTCGCACTCATCCCCGTCGCGGTCGCCTCCCCCTTCGTCCAGCGGCACTTCAAGAAGGGCATGCTCACCGGAGCCATCAAGGGCTGACGCCCGACGGGATCGGGTGACGGGGGCTGGCTGTGATTGCCGGCCGCGGCTCTGCCGCGGCCGGTCACGCAGTTCTGCGCGCCCCTGAGCAGGTTCCTCGCCCCCAGCTTTCAAAGGGCAGGACTGGACATCGAGGACGCCTCCGCTGGGACTACCGCACCGACCGCTGGGCCCCGCTGACCGACCACCTCGGCTGGGACGACGGGAACCTCCTCGGCGTCGACGCCATGGGCCGTCGCCCCCGGCCTGCCCGAACCGGCTGTACCTGGACCCCAGCACGTACACGCAGCCCATCACCCACGGATGCGGCGCATGCCGTTTCGGACGGCTCTGAGGAGGAGGTCGCGGTCGGCGAGAACCACGTTGGCGGTGGCAGAGCGACGCAGTAAGGACCAGATTCCCTCGACCGGGTCGAGGTCGGGCACAGGAGGTCAGCCGGACGACGGTGAGCCAGGCTACCGGTGAGCCCTGACCGCAGGCTCACCCGCGGTTCTTTTGCGATCACCGTGTTCTTCGCTCCCCGGACAAGAGCATGGGCGACCGGCATTCGCACACGCTTTCGCGCGCCTTGGCCCTGTGGAGTGGGACCCCCCTGCGCATATCTCATGACCACGGCGTACCGCAGGGATCCAGCACTGTCACCCCCGGCAAGTCAACGGAAAAGTCAGTAGGACCTCTCAGTCACCGAAGGGTTCGTAGTGGAACCAGTCGAAGTGGACGGTGCCTGCCGCGGCGTACATGCCGATGACCCGGCCGGTGAAGCCGCCGGCGACCTCGGTCGACAGGTAGCGGCCGTCAAGGGTCGCGAGCTCGGTGACCGTACCGTCCGCGGCCTCAATTCCGAGGGAGACGACGTCGGGTCCGGTGCAGGGCCCGTGCGGTGACGGCGGGTCGGTGACGGTGACGGCGAGGACCACAGGCCCGGCGGGCACGGACTGGGCGGCCACGACCGTGCGCAGGGAGCCGACGCGCGCGATCACCCGCACCTCCGTGCCGGACGCCTCGATCGCGTAGTGGTGCCGCTCGTCCAGCCGTACGGCGAGGCCCCCGCGCCCCTCCCCCGCGTCGACCAGGGTGCGCGCCCGGCAGGAGAAGTGCTGCTGACGTCGGCCGGTGAACACGACGTCGGGCTCGTCCAGGGAGCCGCCCCGCGCGCGCAGCGTCAGCCATCCGGGGCGCTCCTTGGTGGTGCAGAGCTCGGCGGGGCGGTCCCGCACGGAGATCCAGGTCGGCCCGAGTTCGCTGAGCTCGAATTCGTCCCGTTGCTCCTCGACGGGGCCGGGGGTGAGCGGCCAGGGGAGCTCGGAGAGGTCCAGGGTGACCTCGCCGACGACCGGCCAGTCGTCCTCCCAGGTCACGGGTGCGAGGAAGGTCTCCCGGCCGAGCACGTGCCAGCCGGGCGTGCCACCACGGGGCCGTACGCCGAGGAAGACCATGCACCAGGAGCCGTCGGGGGCCTGGACCAGGTCCGCGTGGCCGGTGTTCTGGATGGGGTGGTCGGTACCGCGGTGGGTGAGGATCGGGTTGGCCGGGTACGGCTCGAACGGACCGGTCGGCGTACGGCCGCGGGCGATGGACACGCCGTGGCCGCGCTCGGTGCCGCCCTCGGCGATGAGCAGGTACCAGTAGTCGCCGATCCGGTACAGGTGCGGCGCCTCCGGTGCCTTCGCGCCGGAGCCGCCGGACCAGAGCCTGTGCGGTGTGCCGTGCGTCTGTCCGGTGGACGGGTCGAGGCGGACCTGCGACACCCCGGCGACGGTGCACCAGCAGGTGCCGTCCTCGTCCCAGGCCAGGTCGGGATCGATGCCGGGCACGCCCGGTGCCGGGATCGGATCCGACCATGGTCCGGCCGGGTCGGTGGCCGTCACGACAAGGTTGCCGCCGCCCTCGCTGCAGTTGGTGACGATCAGCCAGAAGCGGCCGTCGTGATGGCGCAGGGTGGGGGCGTAGATGCCGCCGGAGGACCACGCCTGCGACAGCGGCAGTTGTTCCGGCCGGTCCAGTACGTTGCCGATCTGCCGCCAGTGGACCAGGTCACGGCTGTGGAAGATGGGTACGCCGGGGAAGTACTCGAAGCTGGAGCAGACGAGGTAGTAGTCGTCGCCGACACGGCAGATGCTCGGGTCGGGATGGAACCCGGGGATCACGGGGTTGGTGGCGCGGGCGGGCGGATTCTGAGCGGGCACCCTTGGTCGTCCTTTCGTCGGGTGGATGGCAGGGTCGGCGCTCAGAGAGCGTCCGGTTGCGTGCGGGTGATGCGGAGCAGCGCCGCGGAGGGCGCGGTGGGCAGGGTCACGGTGAGGTCGGCGGTGTCCGGATTCCAGACGGCAACGGCCTGATGTGCGGCGGGGTACAGCACCTCGGCACTGGCCGCGGCGCCCGCCAGTTCGGGCAGTCGGAGGGTGGTGGTGGCCTCGCCGCCCGGACGGCGCCAGACGGTGACATAGGTGATGACGGGGGTGTGCAGGGCGAGGGCGATCCAGGGGTCGTCCCAGCCGGGGAGGCCGAGTGGCCAGGAGGGCACGGCCCCGGGCAGGTCGGCGCGGATGGCCTTGTACACGGCGACCGCTTCGTGGACCAGGGCGCGGGCCTCCGGTTCCAGCTCCGGCAGGAGGCCGGAGAGGTGGATGCGGCCGAGGAGGGCGCTCGCCATGGTGAAGGCGACCTCGTCGAGGGAGTCCTCCGGTTGGGGGTAGGCCCATACGGCGCCCTGTTCGGGGGTGACGGCGGTGGGCGCGGAGGCCGCGATGGGCGCGTAGAGCTGGAGGTTCTGCTGGTCGCTGGTGGACTGCAGGTGCAGCCGCGACAGCATGGCGTGGTCCCAGCGCATGCCGCCGGAGGCGCAGTTCTCCACGACCAGGTGCGGGTGCCGGTCGAGGATGCCGTCGAGCCAGTCGAGGTGCGCCCGGTTGTGGCCCAGTAGGCCGGCGCCGGGTGTCTCGCCGGGGTGGGCGCTGGTGCCGGAGCCGGGGTCGATGTTGTGGTCGAGCTTGAGGTAGCCGACGCCCCACTCGCCGGCCACACGGTCCACGACCTGGTCGAGGTGGGTGCGGGCGGCGGGGTGGCGCAGGTCCAGGTGGTGCCGGCCGGCCTCGGTGACGCGGGCGCCGTCGCGGCGGAAGAACGCCTCGTCGGGCAGGGACTTGGCCAGCGGGCTGTGGACGCCGATCACCTCCGGCTCCAGCCACAGGCCGGGCACCATGCCGCGTTCGCGGATGCGGTCCAGCACCTCGTGGATCCCCTTCTCCCCTGGGAAGCGGGAGGCGGAAGGTTCCCAGGCGCCGACGCTGGTCCACCAGCCGTCACCGTCGTCGTACCAGCCCGCGTCGATGACGAAGTACTCGGCGCCCGCGTCGGCCGCGGCGTCGATCAGCGGCAGCAACTTGTCGGTGGTGGGGTCTCCCATCAGGCAGTTCATGTAGTCGTTGAAGATGACGGGCAGATGCTGGTGGTCGGCGTGCGGGCGGCGGTGGGCGCGGCGGTAGCGGGTCAGCGCGGCGAACGCGGCGTCGGGGCCGCCGTCGGCGCTGAAGGACACCGCCACGGGTACGGTGCGGAAGGCGGCGCCGGGCTCCAGGGGGTGCCGCCAGCCGTGGTGGGTGTCGGTGGGACCGGACAGTGCCACGTAGGCCGCCCGGTCGTGCTCCTCGCACTCCCAGCGCCAGCCGCCGCCGTTGTGCTCGATCTGCCACACCCAGGTGCGGCCGGTGATCCGGTCCGTCAGGCCGCCCATGGGCAGGTGTCCGCAACTGGACCAGGTGCCCTGTCCGGTCAGTGCGAAGCCGGCCTTGCCGTGCCCGTACGTCACGCGTCCGCTGTGGATGGGGGTGGTCCGGCGCAGGGGCTGTCGCTGCCAGCGGCATTCGGCGACCCAGTCGTTGTCCGCCCACAGCAGGTCGGCGGCGTCGACGGGCGCCGGATCGCGGGGGGTGAGGCAACCCACCACGAACGAGCTGACCGACTCCAGGTGCAGCGTGGCCGGCCCTTCGTTGCGTAGCGTCACCTCGCTGCGCAGCACGGGGATGCCGTTGGGCGACCGGTAGGTCACCTCCGCGACCAGACCGGTTTCCGGGTCGTGGAGGTCCACGGTCACTGTGTGCCAGTCGCCGTCGCGGGCCGTGCGGTGGCTCCGGTGGCGCAGCCGCTCGCCGAGAGCGGTCCCGATCAGGCGGCTGCCCGACCAGTGGCGGCCGTGCCCCGCGGCCGTCACCTCCACCAGAGGCAGGGATCCACTGGGCTCGCCGGTCTCGCCGGGCAGCCCGAGATGCGTCAGGCGGGCGCTGCCGTCGTCGCCGAGGACGAAGTCGAGTTGCAGGGCCTCGTGGCCCCAGCGAAAGCTCCGCTCTTCGTTTTCCATGGTGTCCTTTCCAGGTCAGTGGCCGCGCGGGACCACGCGGCCGTCGGGCGGCAGTTCGAGGGCCGCCCGGCCGGTGAGCAGGCCGTGGGCGGGCTCCGGCAGCAGGGGCCCGGTGTCCGTGGTGTGGTTGGTCAGCAGACCGTCCGCTTCCAGCGCTCGCATGGCGTCCGGCTCATCGAGCCGGGCGACCGCCACGCCGGGCTGTGTGACCCCGCGGAAGACGCGGCTGTCGGGGCCCGCGTGCGGGAGCATCGCTGAGTGCTGGTCGGAGGTGACGACGTCGAGTTCGCGGGCGAAGGCCCACACGTTCCGCCGCAGGTAGTAGGGCAGCATCAGGTTCGTCGTCACCGGGCGGTCTTTGTGCTCGCGGATCGCGTCGCGCTGCTCGCGGTAGGCGGCGATGATCTGCAGTACCTGTTCCCAGGATGTATGGCGCCGGCTCCAGAAGGCTGTTCCCCAGGGCTCGTTGAGGGCGTCCAGCGAGCCGTGCCGGGCGCGCAGCCACTCCCGGAACGCGGCTGCTGCGAAATCGCACCAGCAGAGCGTGCCGTACTCGTGCGCGTGCCACAGCGCGGGGCGGGGTGGTGGCCGTACCGTTCGGCGAGCACCGAGGCGAGACGGCGGGCCGCGCCGAGATGGGCGGGCGAGGCGAGGAAGGCGTCCAGCCAGGCCAAGTCGTAGCCGCCGAAGGCGAGGCCGCCCAGGCGGTCGGTGATGCTGCGTGCCGTCATGACGGTTCCTCGGGCGTGGGGAATCGTGTGGCGCTCTGACTGGTCGTCAGCGGTCCTGGGCAAAACGCCTGTTCGTCCTGCGGTGGTTGCCCTTCATGATGGCGGCCCTTCTCCGCCGAATGTCGAAGCGCTTCACTTCGCTAGGGAAGTTAACGGACATCTTTCTTGCGAAACAAGGGTCAGGACAGGCCAGGGCTCTGGGAAAATTTCTCTCACCTGGGCCATTGACAGCCCGTTCGCGGCAATGACAGCGTCGATGCGCTTCGACAATCGCCCTCAACCAACATCCGCACCCGCTTACCGAGGGATCCGTTTCGTGACTTCTGCGTCCCCATCCGCCGCCCCGCCGCCCTACCGTGAGCCCTCGCTTGCGATGAGCAAGCGCGTCGAAGACCTGCTGGAACGGCTCACCCTCGACGAGCGGCTCGCCATGCTGCACCAGTACGTCCCTGCCGTCCCGCGCCTTGACATCGCTTCGTTCCGTACCGGAACAGAGGCATTGCACGGTGTGGCCGGGCTGGGGGTGGCGACCGTCTTTCCCCAGGCCGTGGGGCTGGGCGCCTCCTGGGACGAGGATCTGGTGCGCGCCGTCGGCGAGGCCGCCTCGGTCGAAGTGCGCGCTTTCCACCGGCACCGGCCGACCCCGACCGGGTCCGGCACCAACGGCCTGCAGATCTGGTCGCCCGTGGTGAACCTGCTGCGCGATCCGAGGTGGGGCCGCAACGAGGAAGGCTACTCAGAGGACCCGCTGCACACCGCACGCGTCGGTACCGCGTACTGCCAGGGCCTGTCCGGCGACCATCCCACCTATCTGCGCGCCGCCCCGGTGCTCAAGCACTTCCTCGCCAACAACAACGAGAACGGCCGCAGCGTCACCTCCTCCGGACTGCGCCCGCGCGTGCTGCACGAGTACGACCTGGCCGCCTTCCGCCCGATCATCGCCTCCGGCGCGGCCACCGGCGCCATGGCCGCCTACAACCTGGTCAACGGCCGCCCCTGCCATGTCAGTCCGCTCCTCGAGGACGAACTGCGGACCTGGGCCCGGCCGACCGGCCACGAGCTGTTCATGGTCAGCGACGAAGGGGCGCCCTCCAATCTCGTCGACCCGGAGCACTACTTCGACGACCATGCCGAATCCCACGCGGCCGCACTGAAAGCGGGCATCGACAGCTTCACCGACCACCGCGAGGACAGCGCGGTCGTGATCGGCCGCCTGCGCGAGGCGCTGGAGCGCGGGCTGATCGAGGAGGAGGACGTGAACCGGGCGGTGCGCCGTCAGTTGCAACTCCGCTTCCGCCTCGGCGAGTTCGACCCGGACCTCGACCCCTACGCCGGTATCGGCCCGGAGCTGATCGACAGCCCCGAGCACCGCGCCCTCGCCCGGCGCGCGGCGACCGAGTCGGTCGTGCTGCTCAAGAACGACGGCCTGCTGCCCCTGGACGCGGCCCGCGCACCGCGGATAGCGGTCATCGGCCCGCACGCCGACACACTGTACGAGGACTGGTACAGCGGCACCCTGCCCTACCAGGTCGGCATCGCGACCGGCCTGCGCGCCGCGCTCGCGCAACGGGGCGGCGAGGTGGCCTGCGTGCCGGGTGCCGACCGGATCGCGCTGCGCTCGCGCACCACCGGCGAGCCGCTGGGCGGAACCGCCTTCGACATCCAGGACTGGGGCGACGGCGTCCTCACCCTGTGCGAGGCCGGCACCGGCCGCTACCTCAGCCTCGGGGACGACGCCTCGCTCGTCGCCGAACGGACGCTGGTCAAGAGCTGGTTCGTCGACGAGACCTTCCGTCTGGAGCCCGACCCGGACGGCGAAGGCGACACCTTCCTGCTCCGCAACGTGCACACCGGCCGCTACGCCGCCCTCGGTCACGCCGACGGCGGGGTGCGCGTCACCGCCGAGAGCCCCGAAACTGCCGAGCGCTGGCAGCGGGAACTGCTGCACGACGGCGCGGCCGAGGCCCGGGCCGCCGCCGAGGAGGCCGACGTGGCGATCGTCGTCCTCGGCAACCACCCGATGATCAACGGCCGCGAGACCGAGGACCGTACCGGAATCGCCCTGCCCGAGACCCAGGAAGCGCTGCTGCGCACGGTTGCCGCGGTCCGCCCGGAGACCGCGCTCGTCGTCATGAGCAGCTACCCCTACGCGGTCGACTGGGCGAACGAGCACCTGCCCGCCGTGGTGTGGATGTCCCACGGCGGGCAGGAGACAGGGCACGCGCTGGCCGCCGTCCTGCTCGGCGCGGCCGACCCGGCCGGGCGGCTGCCGCAGACCTGGTACCGCGGCGACGACGAGCTGCCGCACCCGCTCGACTACGACATCATCAAGGCGGGTTGGACCTACCAGTACCACCGCGCCGCGCCGCTCTACCCGTTCGGACACGGCCTGTCGTACACCGACTTCGCCCACCGCGACCTGAGGCTCTCCGCGGACTCCATGCCCCAGGACGGCTCGGTGGACGTCACGGTGACGCTGGCCAACACCGGCTCCCGGCCCGGAAGCGAGGTCGTCCAGCTCTACGTCCGCCCTCTGGCCGCCCGCTACCAGGCGCCCCGGCTGCGGCTGGCCGACTTCCGCAAGGTCCGGCTCGAGCCGGGCGAGACCGGGGAGCTCCTCTTCCGGCTCCCCGCCGAACGGCTCGCCCACTGGGACGTCACCACCGGGGCCTTCACCGTCGACCCCGGCGACTACGAAGTGCTGCTCGCGCGCTCCGCCGAGAACATCGTCGGCACCACCCGGCTCACCGTGACCGGGCCCGCGCCCAGCCCCCGTGCGGTCGTCGGCCGCCGTACTCCGGCCGTCGACTTCGACGACCACGCGGACGTCACCCTCGTCGACGCCACCCGAGCCTGCGGCGACGCGGTCGCCCCCGCGGATCCGGCGCGCCCCGCGACGTTGCTGTTCCGCTCCGTCGACCTGACCGACGCGGTCCGGTTCGAGGCCGAGGTCGCCCGCGAGGGCGACGCCGCGGGCGAGCCGAGCGTGGAGCTGCGGACGGGCGAGCGGAGGCTGGCGCGGATCGCGGTGCCGGTCACCGGCGACCAGTACGCCTGGACCACGGTTGCCGCGGAGCTGTCCGGCGTCGAATCCGGCCTGCACGACCTGACCTTGGTCCTCCACGGCCGCATCCGCCTCGCGGCGTTCCGCTTCGACTCGTCCCAGGCGAACGACTGAGCGTCCGTCTCCCGGACCGGCGGCCACTCGTCCTCGGGTGGTGACAGGACGCCGCCCATGGCCAGTACTCCTCGGGCTGTTCATGTTCCATCACCCCGCCGCTTCACCGTCTCTCCCTCCGAAGGAAGTCCCCATGCCCCTCACCGACCTCGACCTCGACGAACTCGTCGGCTACCGACCGGTGTCGACCGCACCGCACGACTTCGACGCCTTCTGGCAGCGCACCCTCGATGACGCCCGATCACAGGGCGGAGCGGTGAAGGCCGAGCGCGTCACCGACCGGTTCCGGCTGCGCACCGTCGAGGTGGATGACGTGCGCGTCCCCGGCTGGAACGGCGAACCGGTGGCCGCCTGGCTGCTCCGCCCGCGCGGAGCCGAGGGCCCGCTGCCCGTCGCCGTCACCTACATCGGCTACAGCGGCGGCCGCGGTCTGCCCACCGACCACCTGTTCTGGCCCGCCGCCGGCTACGCCCAGCTCGTTGTCGACAGCCGCGGCCAGGGCCACGACACCCCGGACCGGACCCAGGGCGACGGCACGCAGTGGGTCGAGGGATTCATGACCCGCGGCATCGACTCGCCCGAGACCTACTACTACCGGCGCCTGATCACCGACTGTGTGCGGGCGGTGGACGCCGTCGCGGAACTGCCCGGCCTCGACGCCCGCCGGGTCGTGGTCGCGGGCGGCAGCCAAGGCGGCGGACTCGCCCTCGCCACCGCTGGACTCCTCGGGGACAAGGTGGCGGCGGTGATGCCCGACGTTCCGTTCCTGTGCCACTTCCGCCGCGCCGTCCAGATCACCGGCGAGGGCCCCTACCCGGAGATCGCCAAGTACCTGCGCTGGCACAGCCGCCACCGCGTGGAGCCGACCCTCGCCACCCTCGACTACTTCGACGGCGTCCACTTCGCCCAGCGGGCCACCGCGCCGGCCCTGTTCAGTGTCGGCCTGATGGACCCGATCTGCCCCGCCTCGACGGTCTACGCCGCCTTCAACCACTACGCGGGTGAGGACCGGACCATGACCGTCTGGCCTTTCGCCGACCACGCCGGCGGTTGCGGCTCCAACCCACCCGTCCAACTGGACTGGCTGGCCGAGCGCGGGCTCGCACCCGAAAAGTGACCGTTGCATCGCAGCCATCCGTCTCCGTTCGGGGAACGACCGTCTCGCCCGATCACCAGCGGCCGCTGACCCGGACGCCGCCTACCGGCCACGGCTTCGACGAGAACCATGCGGTGGCCCCACGTGAGTTCCCCGACCACAACAGCCCCATCCTGGCCGCGAGTTCGGCGGTCACTCGGGCCGACAGGCCCGTGATTCTCCGGTGCCGGTGATTGCCTCGACCCGGTCGGCCTGTGGCAGGACGAAGCAGGCACGCACGACGTCACTGCGCACCTGCACTGTGGCCACCGCGCCCGCACGGATACACGTGTCCGGGCGCTTGAGACGACAAGGGAGTCACTTTGCCCTACAGCATCCGCGCGGGCGGTCTGGAACGGCACACCGCCGCGGAGATCCTCCGCATCGAGCCCTGGGGACCACACTCGGTCCGGGTGCGGGCCTCCTCGGGGGCCATCGATCCCGCCGCCCCCGGCGCGCTGGAGAGTTCTCCGCCCTCCCCGCGGGCCGAGTTGTCGGTGTCGGACGACGGATCCGCCCGCCTGGTCAACGGCCGCCTCGCCGTCGAGGCCTCGGCCCACGGCCTGCTGAGGTTCCTGCACGCCGACTCGGGCCGTGAACTGCTCGCCGACAAGACCCCGTACCACCACCACAACGGTCCCCGCGTCCACGCGGCGGGCGGCCGTACGGAACAGCACTTCGAGGGGTACGACGGTGAGCGGCTGCACGGCCTCGGACAACACCTGCACGGACTCCTGGACCAGAAGGGCTGTGTGATCGACCTCGTCCAGGGCAACACCGTGGCCGCCATCCCGTTCCTGCACTCCTCGCGCGGCTACGGACTGCTGTGGAACAACCCCGCCACCGGCCGGGTCGAACTGGGCACCGACACCACCCGGTGGACCGCCGACGGCGGCGGGCGCGTCGACTACTGGATCACCGCCGGCGACACCCCGGCCCAGATCATCGACGCGTACACACACGTCACCGGACGCCCGCCCCTCCTCCCCGAGTGGGCGTCAGGTTTCTGGCAGTCGAAACTGCGCTACCGCACCCAGGACGAACTCCTCGCGGTGGCACGGCAGTACAAGGAACGCGGACTGCCGCTGTCCGTCATCGTCTGCGACTTCTTCCACTGGCCGAGCATGGGCGACTGGCGCTTCGAGGAGAGCGAGTGGCCCGGCCCCGCCGCCATGATCAAGGAACTGACCGAACTCGGTGTGCGGCTCGCGGTCTCGGTGTGGCCGACCGTCGAGCCCGGCAGCGACACTTTCGACGAACTGCGCGCGTCCGGACACCTCGTGCGGGACACGGACGGCGGCCTCCTCACCTTCCCCTGGCCGTCGCGCAGCGCCGAGGAGCCGATGCGCCCGATGGCGTATTACGACGCCACCCACCCCGGAGCACGCGCCGCGCTGTGGCAGCGGCTGCACGACAACTACCACGCCCTGGGCGTGAGTTGCTTCTGGCTGGACGCCTGCGAGCCCGACCTGAGCCGGGAGGTCGCCGAGCGCGCCGTCTACGCGGCCGGGCCGGCCGCCGAGGCCGCGCACCTCTACCCCGTGCTGCACACCCGTACCGTCGCCGAGGGTCTGGCCGCGGCGGGCGACGACCGGCCGCTGTCCCTGGTCCGGTCCGCGTGGGCCGGCAGCCAGAAGTACGGCTCCGCGCTGTGGTCCGGCGACATCCCCACCACCTTCGACTCCCTGTCGCGCCAGATCAGGGCGGGACTGAACGTCGCGATGAGCGGCATCCCCTGGTGGAACACCGACATCGGCGGCTTCGGCGGCGGCAACCCGGACGACCCCGCCTATCGCGAGGTACTGATCCGGTGGTTCCAATACGGCACCTTCAGCCCCGTCATGCGTCTGCACGGCGACCGTGAGCCCAACCACCCCACCTTCTCCTCGGACATGACCGGCGGCCCGAACGAAGTCTGGTCGTACGGCGACGAGGCGTACGGCATCCTCCGCGACCACCTGCTGCTGCGCGAGCGCCTGCGCCCCTACCTGCGGAAGCTGTCCGAGGACGCCCACCGCACCGGCGCCCCGCCGATGCGCCCGCTGTTCTTCGACTTCCCCGACGACGAGCGCGCCTGGGACGTGGACGACCAGTTCCTGCTCGGCCCCGACGTGCTGGTAGCACCCGTGTACCAGGCGGGCGCGCGGACCCGCCGGGTGTATCTGCCGTCCGGAACACGCTGGCTCGACCCGGTCACGGCAAGCGTGGTGGAGGGCGGCACGACGCTCGACGCCCACGCCCCGCTGGAACGCATCCCGGTCTTCCTGCGGGAAGGGGCCGACATCGCAACCTGCTTCGCCTGACCTCCTCCGCACCTGGAAGGCCTGCGTTTCACCGGCTCGACGACGCCTACCTGATCGATGTCACCCGCGTCGTCCGAGCCCGTGGACCGCGTCAGCCAGCAGTGAGGGCATGCCCTCATGAATCGAAGCGCTTCGATAGCACCATGACGCCTGCCGCGGGTCAGTAAGGGATCACGCGCAGGCCGCAAGGTCTGTTCGTCAGCGTCGGCACCGGCGTCCTGGATTTCGCTTAACCCCAGTTCACCCGAGTGAAGCTGCCTCGACGGGCGGAGCTTGGTCACCCTCGAACGCAACCATGACCGAAAAGTCCACCCCGACGACCCGTTGTCTTCCTTGGAGGCGCATCGCTAGTGTCGCCAAGACGTCGAAGCGCATCGACACAGGGCTTTCTCCAGCCCTCCGGCCATCGCGCCACCGAACGACTCAGCCCCGCCCCGCCCCTCCGGTCGGATCCACGAGAACGAAGGGCCGCACCGAGACATGAGCATCGAGACCAACCACCGAGCCGCCCTCGGAACGGCCGCGGGTGCAGCAGGCGGTCCACGTTCGGTGCTGTTGCCCGGCTCGATCACCAACAACCAGGTCCTCCCCGACCCGAACGAGCGGGCGCGGCCCGCACCGAAGGCGGTTCGGCGGCGTCGATGCGCCGTTGGTGGCCTTCACCTCGGTGACGTCCTCGCGCTCTTCAGTGGCGGCACGTCGAACCCGGCCGACGTGCGGGACGTCGCCGAGCGCCGCAGCCCGGTAACGCCCACGACGTCCGCCGCAGGCTTCTTCCTGCCAACCGCTGGGACACCGGCCGGCGCGGGGTGACGTCACCTGCCCCGGTGCCGCACCCACGACTGACAAGTCCGGTCCTCTCCGGCCCCCAGAGCCGCTGGGGCCGCTGCACCTGCACACGACCAGTACAGGCCCACCCCAGAAAGGCAGGCCCCCCATGCCCCCTACCCCGCACCTGTCCCGCCGAGGACTGCTGGCCGCCGGCGCGACCGCGGCCACGCTTCCGGTGCTCGCCCCCTCCGCCGCATCCGCCGACGCGACCCGAAAGACCAGACAAACGCCGTACACCTTCGGCAACGCGGAGATAGTCGGCGGCGGCTTCGTCACCGGCATCGTCTTCAACCAGCGCGAGCGCGGACTGGTGTACGCCCGTACCGACATCGGCGGCGCCTACCGTCTCGACACGGCGTCCCGGCGGTGGATCCCCCTCACCGACTGGATCGGCTGGGACGAGTACGGCCACACCGGCATCATCAGCATCGCCACCGACGAGGTCGACCCCGACCGCGTCTACCTGGCGGCTGGCACCTACACCCTCCCCGACTGGGATCCGAGCATGGCGGCGATCCTGCGCTCGACCGACCGCGGCCGCACCTGGAAGACCACTCCCCTGCCGTTCCGGCTGGGCGGCAACATGCCCGGCCGGGGCATCGGCGAACGGCTGGTGATCGACCCCAACCGCAACCGGATCCTCTACCTCGGAGTGCGCGGGGGCCACGGACTGTGGCGCAGCACCGACCACGGCAAGACCTTCGCGAAGGTGAGCAACTTCCCCAACGTCGGCAACTTCGTCCCCGACCCCGCCGACCCCGACGGCCCCAACGGCGACAACCTGGGCGTGCTGCAAGTCGTCTTCGACAAGCGCACCGGCAGAGCGGGCAAGGCCACCCGGACCCTCTACGTCACCGTCGCCGACAAGGACAACATCCTGTACCGGTCGACCGACGCGGGAGCGACCTGGGAACGCGTCCCCGGGCAGCCCACCGGCTACATCCCGCACCACGCGGTCTTCGACCATGCCGGCGGCTACCTGTACCTGGCGACCAGCAACACCGCCGGCCCCTACGACGGCTCCAAGGGCGACGTGTGGAAGCTGGACACCGCCACCGACACCTGGACCCGCATCAGCCCGGTCCCGTCCACCAGCGACGACAACTACTACGGCTACAGCGGCCTGACCATCGACCGGCAGAACCCGGACACCCTGATGGTGTCCACCCAGGTGAGCTGGTACCCCGACTGCATCCTCTTCCGCTCCACCGACGGCGGTGCGAACTGGACCCGGGCATGGGACCTGGGCCCGAATTCCGAGCGCACCCTGCGCTACGACATGGACATCTCCGCCTCCCCCTGGCTGACCTGGAACGCCACGGCGTCGCTGCCCGAGATGACCCCCAAGCTGGGCTGGATGATGGAGTCCGTCCAGATCGACCCGTTCGACTCCGACCACTTCATGTACGGAACCGGAGCGACGATCTACGGCGCCGACAACCTGACGGACTGGGACAGCGACGGCACGGTACACCTGTCCGTGCGGGCCCACGGCCTCGAGGAGACCGCGGTCATGTGCCTGATCAGCCCGGCGGCCGGTCGCGCGCACCTCTTCTCCGGCGTGGGTGATGTCGGCGGCTTCCGGCACACGGATTTCCACAAGGCGACGAAGATGTACGACAGCCCGACCTTCGGCGGCACCCCGGCCCTGGACTACGCCGAGCTGGCGCCCCACACCGTCGTGCGGGTCGGCCACCCCACCAGCGGCTGGACGCAGCACTTCGCCGTCTCCACCGACAGCGGCGACACCTGGAAGCCGTCGGGCAGCGAGCCGTCCGGCGTCACCGGGCCCGGTATCGAGGACCATGCCGTCGCCATCAGCGCCGACGGCAAGCGGATCGTCTGGTCACCGGCCGGGGCGCCGGTCAGTTGGTCCGACGACCACGGAGCGACCTGGACGGCCTCCAAGGGGCTGCCTGCCGGGGCGCCCGTGCGCTCCGACCGGGTGAACCCGGCGAAGTTCTACGCCTACGACTCCGGCACCTTCTACCTCAGCACGGACGGCGGCAAGACCTTCAAGGCCACGGCGGCCACCGGTCTGCCCACCGCGGGGAACGTCCGCTTCAAGGCGGCACCGGGCCACGAGGGCGACATCTGGCTGGCCGGCGGCACCAACAAGCCCGCCACCCCCACCCCGTACGGGCTGTGGCGCTCGACCGACTCCGGAAACTCCTTCACCAGGTTCACTGCGGTGGACGAGGGCGACGCCGTCGGATTCGGCAAGGCCGCACCCCGCGCCACCTACCCCGCCGTCTACACCAGCTCCAAGATCGATGGCGTGCGCGGCATCTTCCGGTCCGACAACGCGGGCCGGACCTGGACCCGCATCAACGACGACCGCCACCAGTACGCCTGGACCGGCAGCACCATCACCGGAGACCCCCGGGTCTACGGCCGCGTCTACTTCGGAACCAACGGACGCGGAGTCATCTACGGCGACCCGAAGTGACGGTCCGCCGTCAGGCCGGCCGGCGACAATGACCGCGGAGGCTCCACCCCGAGGACGGGGTGGAGCCTCCGCGAGTTGGAAGGGCGCGGTCAGCGGCGACAGCCCGTCGCCGAAGTGCTCCCGGGACGGGGCCCGGAACAGGTCCAGGTCCCGGGAGGGGGGTCATCCGGCGGCGAGGGTGGTCCACTTCTGGTTGGAGCCGCCGTGGCAGTCCCACAGGTGGAGCTGTGTGCCGTCGGCCGTGGAGGAGCCCGGGACGTCGAGGCAGCGGCCGGAGGCGGGGTTGCGATAGCCGCCGTTGTAGGGCTGCCAGACCTGGTTGGCGCCGCCGTGGCAGGCCCAGATCTGCACCTTGGTGCCGTTGGCGGTGCCCCCTCCGGCGGCGTCGAGGCACTTGCCCATGGAGCGCAGGGTGCCGTCGGTGTAGGAGGACCAGAGTTGGTTGACGCTGCCGCTGCAGCCCCAGATCTGGACGGCGGTCCCGTCGGCGGTGCCCGCGCCGTTGACGTCCAGGCACTTGCCGGCGATGCCGGACTGCACGCTCGCGGCGGCGGGCGCGGGATTCCTCAGCCAGCCGGCGCTGTCCGCGGCCTGGACGCCGCGGTGGAAGGCGTCCGCCATCTTCCGGTAGCCCGCGTCGTTGGGATGCAGGGGGTCGGCCAGGTCGGCCGTGGTGAGGCTGCTCATGTCCACGTAGGCGACGTGTTTGCCCGCGGCCTGTGCGTCGTTGACGATTCGGGGGATGGCCTGGTTGTACGCGCCCCGGTGCTGCTCCTCCGAGGGGCTGGTGGACACGACCAGGGAGGCGACGAGGACCGTTGCGTCGGGGACGTCGGCGGTGATCTGGTCGACCAGCGACCTCAGCCGGGCGATGGCTGAGTCGACCTCGGAGGCCCCTTGGAGGTCGTTGGTTCCGATATGCAGCGTCACGACGTTGGGCCGGTAGCGGGTCAGCGAGGCGTCGGCGAGCGCGGCGATCTGGCTGATGCTGTATCCGGAGTGGCCCTCGTTGTCGGGGTCGGACATCGAACCGCCCCGCCCCGTGCCCACGAAGTCCAGCGGATGGCCGTCCGCCGCGAGCTTGTCCCACAACGGGGCCCGGTAGCCGTTGCCCGTACTGCTTCCCACGCCCCAGGTGATCGAGTCGCCCAACGGCATGACCCGCAAGGGCGTGTTCGAGGCGGCCGAGGCGGGAGGCGCCCCGGTCGCCGTCACCCCGAGCGCGGTGGCGACGAGCATGATCGGGGTTGAGATCCAGGACTTTCTCATGCGGGTGTCCTCTTCTGTGAGGGGTTTCTTGCGGTGTGATGTGGAGGCGGTTCGCCCGCCCCCATACCTTCCTGGTGGCGGTACTGGAACTGGCTCAGCTCCGTGACGACGAAGGGCTGTTCCAGGCGTGCGGGGTCGTCTGGACGGCCCGGACGACGGAGGGCCGGCCGAGGCGTCTGCTGGTGCAGGTGTTCGTGGCTGCGTCGGCGATCACGGCGGTACTCAGCCCGGACGCCGGTGGTGCTGTTGACGCCGGCGGCGTTCGCCGCTGCCGCCCCAACAACCTCCCCGCCGTGCTGGTGCTGCTGTCGCTGGCTGCCCCGTCAGGGCCCGGCGCCGTACTCGCCGTGCTGCTCGGCGTGCACATCGACGTATCGCCCACGCCCACGAAGGGGAGCTGGAGCTGAGGCAGTTCACCCGGCTCGGCGTGTACGCGGTTCCGACGAGCCAAGGCGCCGTGCACTGTGGGGCTCGCTGGCCGCATCGGAGGAGGGTGACCCATGTCTGTGGTCGTCTGGATCGTCGAGGGCGCCTGGCCCGCGTGCGTGGGCGCCGCCAGCGCCCACGCGCCGGCGGACTCCGGCGTCGTTCTGCTGCACGTCGCCCCGGCTGACGTCCACGGCGCGGCCCACGGTGCCTTCGCCGGTCTGCTCGGCCGCGGTCACCCCGAGCGCGACCCCGGCACACGCCTGGAACGCCTCGCCGCCACGTCCGCCAGGAGTTGCCGGTATGGCCCGAGTCGTTGCCGGGCCTGTCCACCATGCCGCCCCATCCCTGACGGTTGACGGCACCCCGGCGCAGTGGCTCCTCCGGTTGGACGCGTCGCTGCCCGGTGACGAACCAAGCGCTCAGCAGGTGGAGTTGGTCTGGGTGAGCATGCTCATCCGCCGGGCGCGTGCCCGACACAGGGCGCTGCCGCGCTGAAGTGTGTGCCGGGCGGACACCGAACGTGCGCCGAGCACCCCCGTCTCACACCGCGGGCCGCTGGAACTGCTGGTTTGGTATCGGTACCGCGGGCCCCCTGGATGAGTCGGGCGCAGTCGGCGGTGGAGTTGTCCGCGACATCCAGGCAGCGGCCGCTGCGCTGGGCCAGCACACGGACGAAGCTGTCGCCCGCATCCATCAGCCGCCACGGCTGGTTGAGGCCGCCGTTGCACATCGACACCGCGGCCGGCACGGTCACCGGCGTGGGCGGCGGCCCGAACGCGGTTCTGGGAACCATGGTCGGTGGCGTGGCCGACATCGGTCATGGCGGTGCAAGGGCCGCAGAGGCTGGTGGCGGTGGCGGTGGCGGTGGCGGTGGCAAGAACGCGCCGGTCGTGCTGTTGTAAATGACCTTCGGCCGCTCGATGTCGGCGACCGTCACCTCGGGACCGCTGGTCCGGGTCAGCACGTTGTGTCTGAACTCCCTGGTCTTCGGGTCGATCGAGCGGTAGGAGGGCGAGAAGAGGGGCGAACGCACGGCTGGGCATCGGTACTCCGCTCCGAGCGGCAGGCTTCTTGTTGTTGGAATCTGTTCGGATCCGTCGCAGGACAGTAGGCACTAGACATGCCCTCGTCAATAGTTACTGCGAGGTAAATACATCCCATGTCAAGCGATGGCAGCCCGGAGGATGGTGTACGAAACGCCTGCCATATCAGGCACCTTCAGCCTGCAGCTTGGACAACAACCTTTCGCTTCCCAACTAATACATCCAATGTTCCCATCGCATCACGGCGTACGCTCCACCACCCGGACGCCCCTCCACAGGCTTGCTCTTGAACCCAACCGACACACCGTCCGTGCTGTTCTGTGAACAGTCAGGAGAGAACCGTGACCGAACCGATCAGTCGCCGCAGAGTGCTGACCCGGCATGGCCGCCGCGACGGTTGCCGCAGCCGTCGCGCCGACGCTGGCGCCCCCCACCCACGCCGCCTCCTCCCTACAGCCGCTGCCGCTCCTCCCGGCTGGCCCGGCAGCTCAAGACGATCAAGACCCTCACCTCGGACCGGATCAACCTCATGCCGCTGACCTGGCCGAATCGCCCCTTCCCCTCCCCGGGCCCCCCGCCGCGGCCCGGATTCCCGTTCCACGCCGACCGGGCGGCGGTGGGTCACCAGGCCCCTCCCCCATGACCAGGCAGCGCTGACCGGACCGCTGCTGTACGGCGCCTGGCCGCTGCAGGAGATCAACTCCGAGAAACGAGCTCTCCCCGGCCCGTCCGACGCAGCGGGCCTTCGAGCTGGGCGGTGGCCAGGACATCGCCGCCCACGACAGCATGCACCGCGCGCTTGCCGGGGCCCGGTTGAAGGATGAACGCTCTCACCGGTGTGCCGGCCGACGCCCTGATCCACAGCGGGCCCGGAGTGATCGCCCTGCGGTCCAACGTCGTGCAACCGGCCCAGGTCTGGTTCGCCCGGCACCGAGTCTGGGACCGATCCGACCCGAGGCAGTACCGGATACGGCGACAACGGAAAGCAGGACGAGCGCGCACGCAGGGCCGAGTACGGTCCAGGGCGCCAGTTCCACGTAGGGCTGGTTCTCCGACAGCAGCCGCCCCCACTCCGGCGTGGGCGGCTGCTCGCCCAGACCGAGGAAGCCGAGGGAGGCCAGCACCAGGACCGTGGTGGGCAGCCGCAGCAGGGCGTTGCGCAGGACGGCGGGCAGAACCGCGGGCAGGTAGTGATGGCGCAGCAGATACCCCGGGCCGGCGCCGAACGAGACCGACGCGAGCATGTGACCACTGGCCCGTTCCTCTTCGATCAGCGCCGCGGCCTGGGCGGCGTACGGCGTCCAGCCGACCAGGCACACCGCGAGCGCGGCACCCCACACCGACGGCCCGGTCACCGCTGTGGTCAACAGTCCGGCGAGAACGGCCGGGAGCGTAGACGCGACCTCCACCAGTCCCGCGCTTACCCGTGCCGCGCTGCCGAGCAGCAGCCCGACCAGCATGCTGACCGCCGTCACCGCAAGGGCCACGCCCGCTGTGCGCATTGCTCCGTGCCCGAGCCGGGCCAGCAGATCACGGCCGAGCGAGTCCGTGCCCAGCGGGTGCGCGGCCGAGGGCGGGAGCAGCCGGGCCGCCGTGTCCACGTGGAGGGGATCGCGCAGGAGTCCGGCGATGACGAGGATGAGCAGGGCGACGGCGCAGGCTCCGGCGGTCCAGCGCGTGGAGCGCCCTCGGGGGAGGGCCGGCGCGTGCAGGGTGTGCAGAGCTCCGTCCCGCAGGGCCGGGCCGAGCAGGGCGCGACGCAGGGCCTGGATGAGGAGGCCGGCGGCGACGCCCAGCAGGATGAGGGCCAGCGTCGCGTTCTGGAGGGGTGGGAGGTCCTGGGCGATGGCGGTGTCCAGGGCCAGGCGGCCGAGCCCGGGAATGTTGAAGATCTTCTCCACCGCGACGGCACCGCCGACCAACCCCACGACGGTCGGCAGGAGTTGCGGGAGCACACCGGCCAGCGTGCGACGCAGCGCATGCCGGGCGATGCGGCCGGGCGCGAAGCCGTGGGCGCGCCAGGTCCGGGCCCACGGCTCGTTGAAGGCGGCGGGCAGCGACTGGTCGAGCAGACCGCCGATCATCGCCCCGGACGGGACACCGAGGGCGAGCGCGGGCAGCACCATCGACGCCGGCCCCTCCCAGCCGCTGGACGGGAACCAGCCCAGCCACACCCCGCACACCGTGGCGAGCAGCGAGGCGAGCAGGAACTTGGGGAGCGCGGCGAGGACGGCCGCCGCGATACCCGCCCGCGCCCGCCGCAGCCGTCGCCGGGAGCCGAGGTACAGAGTGCGGGTGCAGACCAGCGCGGCGACCGCGACCGTGACCAGGAGTGCGCCGAACGTCAGCGTCACCGATACCGCGAACGCGGTCGTCACCTGAGGCAGAACCGGTTCGCCCGACACCCAGGACGTGCCCGCGTCACCGCGCAGCAGCCCGCCCAGCCAGTGCGCGAGGTGCATGAACGGCCCCTCGTCCAGGCCCAGTTGCTCCCGTACTGCCGCCATCTGCGCGGGGGTCGGGTCCTGGTCGGCGGAGCGGGCGCGCAGGACGGTCAGCGCGGGGTCGGTGCCGGACAGCCAGGGCAGCAGGGCGACGGCCGTCAGGAGGGCGGCCCCCGCGGTGAGGCGGCCGATGCCCGTGCCCCATGGGAAGCGACGGGCGTCGGCGACGGCCGATGTCACGCTCATCTACTGCAGACGCGTGTCGACGTCGATCAGCGACCGCTCGCGCGGGTCGAGGAGCACGCCCTCGACATCGGTGCTGATGCCCTGCACGACCCTCTCGTGGACCAGCGGCACGACGGCGCCCGTGCGCAGGATCTCGGCCTCGGCCCGCATGGTCTTCTGCCGCCGCTGCATGGTGTCGCCTTCCTCGGCGGCGGCCTTGATGGCCTGGTCGACCTTGGCGTCCTTCAGACCCGCGATGTTGTAGACGCCGTCGCTGGTGAAGTCGCTCGCGAGGTAGGCGACCGCGTCGCCGGTGTCGAGGAGAGTCACCCGGGAGAAGACGAGCGCGTCGTACTTGCCCGCCAGGAGGTCGGCCTCCATCTGCGTGTACTCGCGTACGTCCTGCTTCACGGTGAACCCGGCCTTCTCCATCTGCTGCTGCAGCACGCTCGCGGCCTCGGGCAGTTCGGCGCGGTTGGTGTAGGTGGCCAGCCGCAGGGTCTTGCCCTTGGTCTTGGCCTTCACCTGCGCGGTGGTCGCGGCCTTCGCGCGGCCCGTCACCGTGACGCGCTTGTCGGCCGCCCAGGAGACCGCCGACCCGAACAGGCCCTGCGCGGGGTCGGCGTACCCGCCGAAGACCGAGTCGACGAGGGCGGAACCGTCCACGGACTCGCGGGCGGCCGCCCGGAGCGGGGCGTCGGTGAAGATGCCGCTTCGCGTGTTGAGGATCAGGCTGTCGGTCCGCACGGACGGGACTTCGTGGCGGGTGCCCTTCTCCAGCAGCTTCGCCTGGGCGGTGGGAATCCACTCGGCGATGTCGACGTCGCCGCTGCGCAGGGCATTGGCGCGGGCGGTACCGTCGGCGATCCACGTGACGTCGATGCCGGACGCCTTGGCCTTGCCACCCCAGTAGCCGTCGTAGCGGTCGAGCGTGGCCTTGGACTTCCCGGTGAGCTCGGTGATCTCGAAGGGACCGGTGCCGGCGCCGACCGGGCTGACGGTGCCGTCCTTGCCGTACGCCTTGGGGGCGAGGATGCCCAGCGCCGGGCTGGCGAGCCGCAGCGGGAGAACCGGGTCGACGGCCTTGGTGCTGATGGTGACGGTGTCGGCGTCCTCGGCCTTCGCGGTGAGAGCCACATCGCTCAGGACACGGGGCTTGGGCTCGGCGGCGCCCGCGTGGTCGAGCGCGTTGACGACGGACTCGGCGGTGACGTCCGTGCCGTCCTGGAAGGTGGCCTTGCGCAGCTCGAAGGTCCAGGTGGTGGCGTCCTTCTGCGCCCAGGACTTCGCCAGCGCGGGCGCGGCGGCGCCGTCCTTGTCCAGCACGGTGAGGCCTTCGGCCACGGAGAGTTTACTCAGCACGGTGGCGTCGTTGCTGTACGGCGACAGCGCCTGCACCGGCGGTACGGCGAGGGCCATCCGCAGCCGCCCGCCCGATCCGCCCTTGTCGCCCGTACCCGAGCCATCTTCCCCTGGCATGAAGCAGCCGGCCAGCAACGGAGTGAGAGCAAGCACCGTGACGAGACGGCGGGGGGTCGTACGCATGGAGGTCCTGTCGCGCGGAATAGGGGGATCTGCCCCCTTGCACGCCAGGCGGATCGAGGGGGCCACGTCAGCATATAAGGCGAGCCTTACTTGATCTACCTAGATAGATGAAATCGCAACAATGGGCCTCGTGAAGGGCCGTTCGGCATACCTGCGGCCGTCAGGCCCGGGCTTGGCGGGCTCCCGCGACCGCCTCGGGCCGGAGCAGGTCGGCGAGGGGCTCGGCGGGCAACAGGCGCTTCTCCAGGGCGAGTTCGGCCACGCCCCGGCCGGAGACCAGTGCCTCTTTGGCGATGTCGGTGGCAGCCGTGTTCTCGATGTGCGGGTCCAGGACGGTGACCAGGCCGATGGAGTTCTCCACGGTCCGGCGCAGCGCCTCGGTGTTGGAGGTGATGCCTCCGGTGATGCCCTGGGTGCACATGCTGCCGTTGCGCCCGGAGGCGCCCGAGCCGACCTTGCCCTTCTCGACGAGGACGGTCCGGGCGCCCTTGCGGGCGGTGTGGTTGGCGGTGGAAGGGACCCCACCACCTGGCGGTGGACCGACACTTGGTTCGCCCAGAACGTGGGCAGCCCGCCCACCGGCGAGCTGCAGCCCTTCGTCATCGACACCAGCCGCAACGGTCTGGGCGCCTGGACCTCGGAGCCCGGCAAGTACAGCGGGGATCCGGAGATCTGGTGCAACGCGCCCGGCCGCGGTCTCGGCCCGCGTCCCACCGCCGACACGGGCGTGCCCATCGTCGACGCCTGCCTCTGGATCAAATTCCCAGGCGAGTCGGACGGCAGACTGCACGCGCAAATCCGGCGGCACCATCGACCCCGAGTACCGCATCGTCGACCCGCGCGCCGGCACCCAGTGGCCCGACCAGGCCCACACACTGGCCCGCAATGCGGGACCGCGCCTGACGTTCAACCGCTGAGCGGTCAAGGCCGCTAGCTGTCCTCCAGCTTCTCGAAGAAGAACTCGTGCTTGAGAAAGGAGACGTCGTACTCGTGACCCGACTGAGGCGGCAGCAGTTGGGAGGCCTGGAACAGGCACCACCCGTCGAGCAGCGCGGCGAGCCCCGTGGGATAGGGCGGCTCGTCGCTGTCACCGGTCGTCGGGTGGGTCCGGCCGGTCCCGTCGTATTGGGACCAGCCCACGACGTGGGAGTCCAGCGTCGACGTCGAGAGATAGAGGACCAGAACCTGCTGCCTCATGCGTGACTCCTCAGGGTCGGCCGGTTGCTGACGCGCGTGACCCAGTACTCGACATCGAACGAGTCGTCACCGGTCAGGGCCCGCCACAGCAGGACCCGGTTGTAGATCTCCAGTCGGCCCGTGGCCTGCTCGTACCAGGGGAGATACGTGTTGAGTTCCGCGGTCACCGCGGGGTCGTGCAGGTCGGAGACGTCCCACAGACGCACCTGCGGCACGGTCGGGTTGAGGCGGAGTTTGTACATGTAGCGACGGTCCGCGGTGTCGTTGCGGCGGCCGCTGTGCCAGATGCCGTGGTGCACGAGAACGACCGTGCCTGCCGGGCAGGTCAGCCGTGTCTGCCCCCTGAGGTTCTGGACGCGGCCGACGTCCGTCTCGTTGATCCTGCGCAGATGGCTTCCGGGCACACTGAGGGTGCCGCCCATGTCGGCGGTCACCTCGTGCGGGTAGTACATGAGCTGGATGTCGAATGCATCCGGCCGCACGTCGATGATCGCGTCTCCGTGGAGCGGCTGCGCCTCTCCCTCGTGCGGCCAGCGCACATGAACCGCGTGGTGGTCGACGGTCGGCCCGGGGCCGACCAGACTCTCGACAGCGCCTGCGACGACGGGCAGGGCGAGCAGTTCGTGGACGAAGGTGTCCTGCGCGAACGCCTCGCCCAGCGGAGTGCCGTAGGCCACGTCGGGCAGGCCCTCCGCCAAGGTCGCGATGGCCCGTTCATTGATCTCCTGCGGCACCACCCCGTCCAGGCGCAGGAAACCCTGCGCGACGAAGCGCGCCACCTGAACCGATGTCAGGAGTTGCTTGCTGGTAGACATGCGACGAACGTACGTGCACTGGTCGGCACAGACGTGGGCTGAATTCGTCCAGTGCTGGTAATTTTCCGTCCTCGTGAAACACGCAACAGTACGGCTCGACGAGGCGCCCACCGTGGTCAATGCGGGCATCGGGGTACACGGCGTCTCCACCACCCACGACGTCTTCCGGCTGCCCGACCTGTGGCAGCTACACCTCTACAACTACGAAGGTGCGCTGACTCTCGGGCAATCGGTCCATCCCATACGCCCCGGGCACGTCAGCCTGGTGCCGCCGAACACGGAGGTCCACTTTCACTACCGGGGCAGGTCGGAGCATTTCTACGTCCATCTGCGCCTGCACGACGGCGGAACCGCCCGGGTGGTGCCGGTGATGCAGGACGCCGCGGCCGAGAGCACACGCCTGGCCGATCTGCTCCGCCACGCCGTTACGGCCATGCCGGCCTCTGCCCCGCGAGCCACCGCCGAGGTCTGGACCGTGCTGTGGCGCATCGCCGAGTTGCAGAGGGACGATGGAGCCGGGCGCCACCACCCGTTCGTGGCCGCCGCCCAGGCCTACGTCGAGGAACACCTGGCCGGCCCCCTGTCCGTACCCGACGTCGCACGCGCCGTCGGAATCTCCCACACACACCTGACGCGCGTGTTCCGTGCCGAAACCGGCCTCACGGTCGTGTCGTACATCCGGCACCGACGCCTCCAACGCGCCCGCCACCTCCTGTTGTCCTCCACCCTGTCCATCACCGCCATCGCCGCGGCCGTGGGCATCGCCGACCTCCAGGCCTTCAACAAGGCGTGCCGCCGTGAACTCGGCGCGGGCCCGCGTGAAGTACGTGCGGCTGCCCCTACGGGACTGGACGACCGAGGACCGTAAGCGGCGCGACGGACAACTACCGCCGTCCCGGCAGGGCGCGTCCGAGGAACTGCCCTGCCCGATCCGTTCCACCGCTGCAGCACTAGAGTGCGGATGCGACGCGATGGGGGGACACAATGGCCAAGGTCAATATCAGTCTCGACGCCGAACTCGTAGTGGAAGTGATGGTCCTGGCCGGGATCGGCTCGCCCCAGGACGCGATCGAGGCGATCGTGCGGGACTACATCGCCCGTGGCCACCGCACGGAGGCCCGCACCGAGCTCAAAGACCAAAGCCTGCGCGAGCTCGACGTCAAACCGCAGGACCCGCAGGGTTGAGTTCCCTAAGCGTGCGTCCACTCAAGCCGCCAGGCGACGTATCCAAGAAGTCGTACTGGATTCTCGAGCGGGCAGAGCCCACATCGAGATCATCACGACATAGGGCGAGACGCAGAACCCACGTCCAAAACACGACCTGGCAGTGATTGCCCTTTACGGAAAGCCGGGAGTACCGCCACAGCAGGCGACAGTCTCCGTCTGATCGGTGCCGGCGAGCGGCACTACCGCGAACACCGCCGCCAGTGCCATCAACAAGCCGAGTACGGCTCTGCGCATGGTCTCCTCCTGCATTTGCCGGGATCCGCCGCCGCACGAAGCGGTCACCACGAGCGGCTTCAGCGACGGTAGCCCGCTGAAGCGGCGATGCGTCCTGACACATGTCAGGAGCGCCGGCCGAGTGCGCGCTTCCAAGGGATGTCCGCAAATCGAAGGTCAGTAGCCAGGGGGCGAGGGGGGTGAGGGCGAGGTTGGGCAGTGGCCGGTCAGTCCCAGCGCATATCAATGCGCCCAGCGAAGTTGTCATACCCGGCACGCTCGAATGCCCGGGCCATCGGCTGGTTTCCCAGATCGGTGTCTGCGGTGACGCGTTCGGCGCCCTGGGCAGCCAGCACCTGGGTCCCTTCGGCGAGCAGGTCGTTGACGAAGCCCTGGCCTCGGTGGCCGTCGATCACGCCGAGGTAGGCGATCACGAAGCCGTTCGGACTTTGCGCCGGAACTACCAAGCCGATCGATTCGCCGTCCGGGCGGATCCCAATCCGCCACCATGACCGCGGACTGGGATAGCTCAGCAGTTCGTCGTGGTACTGCACGCGTGCGTAGTCGTGGGCTGAGGAACGGGCGACGTCGGCCTGGCTGTAGGCATCCAGCGTGCCGGGAAGGATGCGGGTGAGAAGATCGATCGCTTCGTCATCGCTGCTGACCGGGCGGAAGGTCAGACGGCCACCGTGTGAAGGCACTGGTGTGCTGGACGTCCAGCGATAGCGAAGCCTCTCAACGAAAATCTTGCCGCCGGTGCGCTCCACCACCTCTATCCGCTCTGTGACGCGACGTTCAGTAGAAGCGTCGTCTCTCCAATTCGCCGGGAGGGGCTGGAGAACGTACGGGGGCGGCAGGGTGCCCGCAGGGAAGAGCGCGGTGAGGGCGGTGCGCAGAAGACGCGCGCCGATGTCCATCCGGAGCGGGGCGCCGTGGGCGTCGTCGGTGTCGAGGGTTTCCATGACTTCGGGCTTGATGCCGCTGCGTGACCACCAGCCGACCCGTGCCACCGGTCGGCCCTCTCGCAGGGCCACCCACATCCAGTCGGATTTGCAGTGTCCGTTCTGGAGATCTTCTGCGAGACGGTCGTTGTAGGGGCCAGGCAGAGCATTGAAGAGTTTGATCTCCTCCAGACCGGTGATGGGGCGGAAGACCAGGTCACTTGTCACGTAGGGCTCCATAGGCAGCGAGGTTGAGTGCATGAACCAGGTGCACGACGCCGTCCCTTCCCTCCTCCTGCCAGCCCGGCGACCAGGCCGCTGACCGGACGCGAGACGGCGTGGGACCCTGCCGTGGAGGTATAGACGATCAACATCTCATCCGCATGCGATTTAAGGCTCTGCCAGACGCGGTGATCACCAGTCAGGCCGCAGTACTCACGGCGTCGGAGCCATCCTGGATAGCCCCCTTCAGCGGACTGAGCCCGCGCCAGTTCGTCAAGCCTGTCACTGCACTGCGCCGCGAGGGTGCAGACCGTGTTCACAGGGGCCGGCCGTGGAGCTTGCCGCTGGAGGACCGGGTCCTACTGGTCGCCGCTTACTGGCGGACGAACCTGACGCTGCGGCAGCTCGCCCCGCTCTTCGGGATCTCGAAGTCGGCCGCCTTCCGCATCATCGACCATGTCGCCCTGTCACTTGCCCCGCAGCCTCGCCAGCGGTTCCGTAAGAACAGCGTGCACGTGGACCGGCTCACCTTCGGCGGCAACATCATCGAGACCGGCACCGACTCCTACCGCCTCGCATACGCCAAGACCCAACAGAGCAACGGCTGACAGGACCGGGCCTACCCCAGCGGGAAAGCGGCCCGCTGCCGCCACCGCGTCCCGTCGTGGACCAACAAGTCGACCACCGACACCTTCGCCACGAAGGGAAGACCGGTGAGCAGGTCGGCCTCGGCCTTCTCCACGAGAGCCTCGTCCTGCCCCTGGGCGACGGTGAGGTGGGGGACAACATCGTCGAACTGACCGCCGAACGGCGGGTATTCCGGCCATCGCTCGACGATCGCCTCGGTGAGACGCCTGAAGTGCGTGTCCGGCTCGGGGGCGAGATAAAGCACTCCGGGAAACCTGCCACAGTGGTCGAAGCGCGCCTCGAAGGGCTGATGCCGACCGAGTACCTCGCCGATCGCGGCGCGGACACTCTGATCGATCCGGCTCGCATCGAGAAACGGGAAGAGCACGGTCACATGGGCCGGAACACCTGCACGGGCCGAGGAGTCAAGCCTGTCACGCCACCCTCCCACCAAAGGCTCCGCCTCCGGAACCCTCACGATCAACCCCGACTGCCCTGCCCGGAACCCACTCGAGTCGTCATCCGCCATCGCATCTGTCTATCAGCGAGGCCCGACGGGCAGCGACCCGATTATCACCGCCGAGCCTGAGCACGATAGGTGCCGTATTTGCACGACAACTGTCGTCATACGCGTCCGACCCCCTGGTGCCAGTGCTCTTGGGCCGACCTCCGCGGATCGCCGAGAAGCAGCGTTGTCGGTGGGCTCTGCCAGGGTGGGTGTCGTGGATGAACTGGTGGAGCGTGTCGACGATCAAGGTCGTGTGCTCGGGGTGGTCAGCCGTCGGCAGGCCATCCGGGAGGGGTGGCTGCACCGGGTCGCCTCGACGGTGTGTCGTGATGAGCGTGGCCGGATCCTCGTCCACCGGCGGTCGGAGCATCTGTCGCGCTTCCCAGGGCTCTATGAGGTCATCGTCGGTGGCGCCGTGGATGTCGGCGAATCCTATGAACAGGCCGCCGCACGAGAGTTGGCCGAAGAGCTGGGCATCCGTGTGCTGCCGCGCTTGCTGTTCACATTCATCAACCGCAGCGGTTTGAGCCCCCACTGGCTCGGCGTGCACGAAGCCGTGGTGCCGGACGCCATGGTCCCCGATCCCGATGAGGTCGCCTGGCATGGTTGGCTGACCGAACCGGAGCTGCGGTCGGCCCTGCTGGAGTGGCGCTTCACCCCCGACAGCCACGAAGCCTTCAGCCGATATCTCGCGTTCCGGACCGCGCAGTCCTGACCTTGCTCGCCTCGCGGGCTGAGGCGCCGGCTTGAGGCCAACGCGTCTTGTGAGAGCGACTGTTCGTGATAGGGAGTACGGATGCTTGGCCGACTGCCGCTCGTTGAGCAACTCGATGGCTTGCGGTCCATACTCTCCCAGAACGAGGTCCTGGCCGACGTGATGACCAGGGCAGCGACGTTGGAGCTGCCCGGCTGGTATCTGACGGCGGGCTGCCTGTTCCAGACGGTGTGGAACGTGGTCACCGACAGGCCCCCGACCAGTGGCATCAAGGACTACGCCAGGACAGGTCGGTGCCGTCGAAGTAGAAGATATCGCGGAGCAGCACCCGGTTCAGCCTCCGAGGCGGTGTGCAAGGTGGAGCAGATCGGCCAGGTGCAGCACCCGTCCGTCGAAGCCTGGGAGGGGGACGTGGAGCGGCCGGGTCCAGTGGGCGGGGATTGTGTCCAGGCCGTAGTACGCACCCGCGAGGCCTCCGGTCACCGCGGCCACGGTGTCCGTGTCACCGCCGAGGTCGATCGCCGCGCGTATCGCGTCTTCGAAGTTGGCGGTGGTGCGTAGGGCCCAGACGGCGGATCCCAGGCAGGGCCAGACGGCACCGTTGAACTCGGTCGCCTGATCGGGATGCCAGTCAGGCGCGAGGACGGTGGCGTAGCGGCCGCGGTGGTCGGGGTGGACAAGAGCCAGGATGTCCGGGAGCGCGGTGAGGGGGTCGGTGTCCTCGAACGTGACGCGGATGAGTTCGTGGAAGATCGCGGTGCCTTCCCAAGCCGCGCGGTCACCGTGAGTCAGGGCAGCGATCCGGCGGGCCGCGTCCATCGTGGCTTCTTGGCCGGCGGCCGCGAAGTGGACCGCGGAGGTCGATGCCCGCATCAAGGAGCCGTTTCCCGCTGCTCGTTGGTTGACCTGGAAATGGATCGCGGCGGCGAGGTCCCAGGGCATGCCGTTGGTCAGGACGTCTTCGGTCTGCAAGCCGATGTCCTTGGGGTCTGATGCCGCCCACCGCTGGAAGCGGGTGAAGATGTCCGGCAGATCCAGTCCGCCCCGCTCCAGCAACGACTCCGCGACCAGGACGGCCATCTGCGTGTCGTCGGTCGCCTCGCCGGGGTCCCAGCCACCGCCTCCGCACATCTCGCCACCGACACCAGGCGCCGGAAACCGCGCGGAGAACGCTCCCTGAGGACCGAACTCGAAGGGGCCACCCAGCGCGTCACCCACCGCTGAGCCGACGATCGCACCGGCGGCCCGCTGAATCCGCTTCATTCGCGCAGGTTATCTGTGCCGCGCCGAGGGCCGCGCGGCCCTACTCTCTCCTTCGGCTCCCGAACTAGCAGCGGCGAACACGTCGCGTCCAGCACCGCCTGAGACATCCGAGGTCCGAGACACCGGTGCAGGTCACATGACGCCATCCACCGCGGTCATGTCCGGCAGTGGCTGTCGGCGGCGCGGACTTCGAGGAAGGCGGGGTACAAGTCGGTGTCCTTGCGCGAGCGGAGCGGCGTCCATGGAGAGCAGGCCCCGCCAGCCATCCCACTTCACCTCGGCAGCCCACCCCGACGGCAGAGCCGGGTCAGGCGTGGACGCGGCGAGCATCGGCTCTGGCAAGGCCCAGGTCATTGCCCCTATCAAGGCAGACGCGCAGACGAGGACCACGTCGGCCTCAAGGTTCGCTGACCTCTTCAGAGGAACACGCGTGCAATGTCCAGCCACTTATGCGCGTCCTCACCAACGGCTTTGAGGCCAGTCTCAGCTCGGGACCTGCGCTGGGTAACTCGGAGGCAGAAGTCGAGGGCACTGCCCTGAACCCGTTGCATCGCATTCTCTGAGCCCCATGCCCAGGTTTGGCCACCGGGACCGGTCAGCTCAATGCGGAACGGCTCTGTCGGACCAGGCAATTGAGCAGCGTAGAACGACAGCTCTCGTCCTATCACTCCCAAGGACGCCACATGCTTGAGCCGACCGTCGGAGTGCGTGACGCACCCAGACAATCAAAAAATGTCCTGCCCGTGGGCCCACACTTCCATCAGTCGACGCGGTGCCATGAGCGCTGCGGTCATCTGCGAGCCGTACCAAGGAAACCCATGATCCTGTGGCAAATCACCTAGCGCCGCCGCCACCTCGGCTCGACCAGCGCGCCATTGAGTGGTGTGCATCGTGAAGTTGCTGGTCACGGGTCTGGCGTGAGGGCAGGGAGACTACTCGCGCTGGTCGTCGGCCGAAGTCCATGGCGAAGATCATCTGACATGTCGTTCGGGGCCGTCTTCGGGCTCTGCTGCGCCGCTCTTACGATCCGTGGCCGGGCAGGTACGCCGGGAGAGCGTGGGAGGGTGCGGGGATGCATGAGTTGGAGCGGATCACGGCTCGCCGGAGTGAACTGAATACGCTCGCTGCGGAGTTGGCCAAGCAGACTGTAGGAGGGCCATGCCGAGCGGGAGGAGCTAGTGATCGCCTGGGCGAAGAAGGCGAGTCCCACCGGCCGAGCTGGCCTACGAGGAAGAATCGGGGCCGTCGTCGCCGAACTGCCGGTGTCGGATCATCGAGCGGTGAGGACGTGCGCCCACGGCTCATCGATGTCGGCCAGACCCAGCACGGCGACGACATTGTCGAGCATTCCGGCGCCGAACCAGCGCCGCACGGCTTCGTCGTCGCCCAGTAGCTGCCGGACGGTGTCGACCTGCTTGGCGTAGCACCGGCGCACGGCCTGTGCCACCAGCGGCTCGCCGGCGGCACAGTTCGCGTGCATGAGGAAACGCAGGATGTTCTGGTCCGCGACGAGCGCAGCGTAGGCGCCGCGTGCGGCATCCAACGCCGCCTCGGGCGCCGGCCCGGCCCCACCCGAGGCTGGCGAGTGAGCGAGCAGCGTTTCGGTCATGACGATGGACACGTGGTCGACCACCGCCGCGAACAGTGCTTCCTTGTTCGGGTACAGGCGGTAGAGATACGGCTGAGAGATGCCGACCCAGTCTGCGATCTCGTGCGTCGTCGTGCCGTAGAAACCTTTTTGCGCGAAGCATTCGACCGCGGCGGCCATGATGGTCCGACGTCGTTCGTCGCTCTTCGTGCTGGTGCCGGGGGCGGGCATGGGCGTCAGTTAAACACGGCTCCTTTCAGCTTCCAAAAGTCACGCCGAGGTCGGGGTCGGACGGCACGTCGTCGGGTGTGAGGGCTTCGATCGCCACCAGCGGGTTCCAGTAGTCCAGGTAGTGGGTGATGAGTGCGTCGTCATCGGTCCGGACGACGGAGATGCACGTCTGCTCGTATGGCTTGCCGGTCGGCAGCGCCGTGCCCTTCGAGCGGAATTCGGCGATCACCAGACTCGGGTCGACGGTGTCGTGGAACACCAGGTCGACGAACTCGACGTCGAAGGTGTCGGGAAAGTTGCTCATGTGCGCGACCAGTGCGTCTCGCCCCGTTACCCGCTGGGGCACGCCGGCCGGCGCGTACGGGAACTCGAGCACCGCGTCCGGCGCGAACAGCTTCACCCATTCGTCGGTGCGTCCGGCGGCGGTGAGGCGCAGGTGCTCGGCCAGGGCGTGCTGGGCAGCGGCGCGGCGGGCGGCGTCGTCTTCCTTGGCTGTCATCTTCACTCCTACGTTAGTGGTCGACCTATAACCTACCACCCTGCGAGCCGTTGCGAGTGGTCGAGCAGCGGTAGCGCCAGGGGATCCCGGTCCGGTTCACGTACAGGATGGGTCAGGGAAACGCCCCTGCGGTGGCGGGCGGCGCCCCGGTACTTTCGGCGCCCGTCACACTTCGGTGAAGATCGTCGGTCACCGGGGAGACTTCGCGGTTCGTCAGGACCAGCAGGGCCCTGACCAGGGCGGTCGCTCATTTGGGGTCGGTGCGGAGCCTGCCGAGCACGCGCCAGTTCTTGAGGTGGGCGAATCCGTGCTCGACCGGGGCCCGGACGGTCGCCAGTGCCTTGTTGGACAACTTCTGCCCCCGTGCCAGGGGCCGGTTCCGGGTGGCCTTGTAACCGGTGATCACCGCCGGGTCGGTGTCCGGTCCGCTGTCGTCAAGTCCGACGAATCCAGGTCGGCGATGGCGCCGAGTCCGGCCGCCCGGAGTTGGGCGGTGAGCTGATCGTGACGGCAGGCGTTGATCTCCGAGGTCCGTCCGGGCCGGGTCGCCGAGACCCAGGGCAGCCCGCCCCTGTCGTCGGTAAGCGCGATCACGAGCAGGCCATGGCACTTATGCTTGCCCGAGTAGTTCTTCCGGTTCGCCGTGCCGGTGCGCCGCCGGGTGCGGATCAGCGTGCCGTCCAGCAGTACGCCCCCGCCGCCCGTTTGGGCGATCTTCTTCAGGGCCCGCTCAAGGCGCGGGGCGCGGGCGGCCAGCAAGTCGACGATTTCGCGAACCCACCGGGTGACGGTGGTGCGGTGTATCCCGTTGCCGCCCGCCAGATCGCCCGGCCGCTGGTCACAGCGCGGTACCGCGAGCGCGATGGCGGCGATCCTTCCCGCAGGCAGGGCCCGCCACCGTGAGCCGGTCTTCTTCAGGTGGCCGCGCATCAGGGCCGCGAGATAGTTCAAAGTGCCGCTCGACAGGGGCAGGCGGGCGGTGCAGACAAGGCCGTCAGGGCCCTCGACGATGCTGTTGGCTTTCTTCACACCAAACCCAACTGCCGTTGGAGGCACGCCAGTTACGCCCCGCCCCGCACGGTCACGGACGCGCGGTGAGCCGCCCGTCGGGCCGCTTGTGCAGCCAGCCACGATCGGCGAGCTTGGTCATCTTCGCTCGCAGCGGCTCCAGCTTGCCGCGGACCACAGCGTCCAGGCCCAGCCGCTCGCCAACCGCCCTGACCTGCACCGGGCCGTCGGTCTCCCGCACGATCGCCAGAATTTCGCGGTAGTCACCGGGCAACACGTCCTCGGCGGCCGCGTCGCTGCGGTGAGGGATAAGCAGTACCGTCCGCCCGGCCACCTTCGCGGATACCGGAGCGACAGCTTCGGCATCGGCCTGGGCCTGCTCGGCCAAGCGGTTCAACACTCGTTCTGTGATCGCCAGTTCGTCCCGCTCGACCTGGACCTCATGCATGTCGGTGACGCGGCTGTCGCAGCGCCTCGCCCCCTGAGCCGTAGATGGCCCGCTGTGGCTCCTACCGCACAATGGCCTACCAGGTGGCCGCCCGTAGCGGTGCAACGGTTCGGGTAGGCGGTAGGACTCCTCCCCTCCTACCGAGGTAGGAGACTGCTGGATGACTTGGGGGCTCGGGGGAGGCCGCAGGGGTCCGGAAGTTGGTGCGCAAGCACCACCAGGCCACCCCGCTGATGTCCTGAAACGACGGAAGGGCCCTACGCGCGGTCTGCCGTGGGCCCTTCAAGCGTTCGCTAGGGCGAGAGCTGTTCGGAGCCCCGAGCCTAGTCAGAAGCTGTCTCCAGGAGGGGTGTTCCTGGTCGACAGCCGCGCAATATGGGGTTAGAACTGTGGCTTTACTTCCCGTGCCACACGTACATCAGGACGGCAACAACGAAGACGGCCGTCCAGGTTCCCGCCGTGCAACCCGTCTCCACCGCTTCCCAGAAGGTGACCTTCTCGGACGACTGCCGGTGGATGATGCCCGCCAGCAACCCGACGATGATCGAGAGCAAGATCCCGATCAGTACGTCCCTCATCCGATCGCGGGGGGACCGGGGAGGCTCAGGGTTGGGCTGGGCGTTCTGCGGCGCAATGGCCAACGGTGCGTTCCCTATAGTGATCGTTTTTTGTTGTGGTAGCACCAAGTATGCCGCATACCGCCCATTTTCAGGGGCAGATGGGGACGTAGAGGCAACAGTGACCGGAAGCGCTGAGGTTCCTCAAGCAGGGGTCCAACTAGCTTGCTGCTGGGCATCCTTGGGCCATGTCGCTTTCGGTCATCGCGATCATCGTCGCTGGGGTCAGCGCACTCTTCACCGCCAGCAACATGCTGGTCTCGTACGCCACCTACCGGCGTTCGAGGCCGAAGGTGAAGATCAGGTCTGAGCTGGTCGTTGAGTGGGCAGAGCCCGAGAGCAGCCCTCGACCCATCATCGGGTTCGTTTATGTGCACTTCATCAATCGCAGTGCAACCCCGATCAAGCTGGACCAGCTCTTTATCGTGGGAGTGGGACAGCATCCCATTCACACCAGAAAGCGTCGTCGCTTCGCCTTCCCACTCGACGTAGAGCAAGAGGGGTTGGAAAAAACCCTAGAGCCATTCGGTGGGGTTCAGTGGACGTCCTACATCCCCATGCTCGCCATCCTTGATCTCGACCGCGTCAAGAGTGCTCGCGTCCTAGCCATCCTGCCGAACGGCCGCTTGGTGAAGGGGCCAAGGTTGAAGGACGTGAAGGACTTCTATGACCCAGCTCTCCGCCTGCGGATCAAGGAGGAGCTAAGTAAATCGCTCGACCAGCCTTCGGCCGATGGAGGTCAACTCACGTTCGACGACCTCATGGAGCACGCAGAGGGGGTACATCGCCTCCGTACGACTCCAGAGGGAGAGACGGAGTAACTATGACTGCTGACTGGTGGGCTCGGGGTATCGCCATCGGGGGTGCGTGTGCCGCGCTTAGCAACGTCATCTTCACGGGCCTGACGTACCGCCGAGTTCACCCCAAGGTCCATTTTCGGCTCTTCACTACCGAGGTGAGACCTGCGACCGAACAGCTTCCCGAGGCATACGGGTTCGTCTTGAGGTTCCGAAACAATGGTACGACCCCGGTGAAGATCGAGCGCGTCGACATGGTGTGGTTTCCCAGGGTCTATGAGCGGGGGGAACGTGTGCTGATCATCAGCGACAAGTTCCATGAGGAACCAGCGACGGCCCCGGTGGTTCCCGGTCTTGATGGTGTGACGTATTCGTTCTACGTACCCGCGCACTACCTCTCCGAACGGGAGGACCGCGACCGCATGCGGATTGAAGTTTTGCTGTCCAACGGCGAAAGGCTTCAGGGTCCCAAGGTCGGAACCTACCCGTGGGCGTTCCTCGACGACGACGAGGACGAAAGAGGACGACGACTGAGCCGGCGTGCGGACCCGACCTAAGAGTTTCGTAAGGGCCGTTTCGGGGCCGGAAGTCCACAGTCCACGGCCAAAAAGTGTGGACCTGTGGACATGGACGTCCACACCTTTCGCTGTCTGAGAGGAGAAAAAAGTTGAGTGACGAAAGTCTGCTTGGTCAACTGCTGGGCAAGGGCGTCCAGTTCGCCTCGGCGAGTGGTGATCCACTGTCACTCCTGCATCTCCGCAGCCCCCTCGATCTCATGGCGTGCCAGCCTGCCGACGGATCGTAGGCGGGGGTCGGTCGTGGGCGCAGCCGAACCCGGTAGACCGCCGGAACGGGACCTGCCCGATGATCTACGCCGTGGTCATCGGCCGCCGACCAGCGCGAGTACCCGACTCGCTACTCACACCAGACCCGTGACCTGCGGCTTCACGATGCACGCGACTCATTGTTCCAGCAGCACCGAACGCGGTTTGGCGGCTCCTGCGGCGGCGTCGAGATCAGCGTAATCGCTGCCTGCGGCTTCGGCCTGCTTCAGTACGGCGTCGAAAGTCTCGGGAGTTCGCACGGCGATGAGAACGTTCGCATCTGCCGAAACGAGATGAGCGATCTGATGGGCGATCGTCCATCCCGCTGCCGGTGTCGGCTTGGTCCAGTCACTATGCGCTGATACCAGGGCGTCGAGATCATCCCCCTCAGCGACCAAGTCGGAGAGAGCAAGATCGCGCCCTAACCCCGGAGACATCAAGGCCATAGTTCAGCATCGGGTGTCACCTTCACGCACGTTGACGAATGACCCTGCCTACATGAACCGATCCGCGGATGACGATAGTCGAACGGATAGGGCTGCTTCCCCGTTGCGCCGCAAGTGCTGTCCGCGGCGGCGGGGAGGCCCCGCCGCCCAGCCCCGGCGCCGCAACTCACCCCCGGTGCCAGGCTGGGCACTGTGATCGGCTGCGGGGCCCGCTCGTAATTCGTTTGCGCCGGCCACCGGTGAACGCTGCACTGTGGCCGGACACCGCGCGTCGTGGTGTCGGTATGTCGAGGAGGCAGCAGCGGCAATGGATGTTCGTTCCGCGACCGATGAGGACCTTGACGTCTTCGTCGACACAGTCCATGCCGCGTTCGGGCGCTTTACGGAAACCCCGATCGAGGGAGGCGGGCTCTGGTGGTCGGCGCTCGAAATGGACCGCTGCCTGCTCGCCCTGAGCGCGGACGGGCGCCCCGTCGGGACCGCCGCCACACACTCCTTCGAGCTCACCCTGCCGGGTGAGGTCCTCATCCCGGCCGCCGGGGTGACCGCCGTCGGAGTCCTGCCCTCGCACCGGCGCCAGGGCGTACTCAGCGCGATGATGCGTCATCAGCTCGCCCAGTTGCGTGCCCGCGGGGAGCTCCTCTCCGTGCTGCTGGCTTCCGAGGCTCCTATCTACGGCAGGTTCGGCTACGGACCGGCGACCTACACGGCACGGCTGACGGTGCCGCGCCACAGGGCCGCCCTCACCGTCCCCCGGGCTCGCGGAGCGGCCGACGCGCGGGCGAACGGCTCGGTCGAGGTACTGCGGCGGGCAGAGTGCGGCGAGATTCTGGAAGAGGTCTACGACCGGTACCGCCGCGCCCAGCCCGGCGCGTTGTCCCGGCCGCACCGCTGGTGGGCCTTGCGCGCGGGCCAGCCCCCGATCTCGCCGGCGCCTCGCTATGTCGCCGTTCACCGCGACGCCCACGGCGTCCCGGACGGGTACGCCAGCTACTCGATCGGCGAGGCCAACACCTTGACCGTCGACGAGACCATCACCGACGACGACGCCGTCTTCACGGCCCTGGCACGGTTCGTACTCGGACACGACCTGGTCTCCCAGGTCGTGTTCAAGCACGTCCCGGCCGAGCACCCGCTGCGCTGGCAGTTCGCGGACTTCCGCGCCGGCGAGGTGAGCGGCGACACCGACTGGCTCTGGGTGCGACTGCTGGACGTCCCGCGTGCTCTGACCGCGCGCGGATGGTTCATGGACGGCGAGCTCGTCCTCGACGTCGAGGACCCCTTCCTCGGCGAGCACAACCGCTACCTGCTGACCGTCCGGGACAGCAAGGCCGACTGTGTCCCGACGGACCGGGCGCCTGACCTGTCCCTGGACGTGCGCGACCTCGGCTCGGTCTACCTCGGCGGTACCGCCCCGAGCAGCCTCGTTCGCGCCGGCCACATCCGCGCCCACAGCCCGGGCGCGGCCGCCCTCGCCGACGCCCTCTTCCGCACCGAACGCTCCCCACACTGCCTGCACTGGTTCTGATCACGCGCCCGCCGCCCCAGCACGCTTCCCGAGAACCGGACCACCAGCAGTTCGCCCCACAGGCGCGTGATCCCCGACGGCACGTCGCATGCGTCCCGGACCGCACAGGCAGGCAGCAGACCGAACGCCTCGCACGTCGTCGGCCGGGGCCTCCGAACTCCGCCTCGTCACAGAGTCACTGGTCCCCCGGTCCAGTTGCCGCTGTTCAACTCGGCCCGCACGCAAGGAAGATGAGATACCCGAGTACGATCATGGCGAACCCGGTCTGCATCCTTACACCGGCGCGATGGAGCTGCCATGACGACCAACTCACAGCCGTCTCTGCCGATCGACACCAGTAAGGCACATCCCGCGCGGATCTATGACTGGCTTCTCGGTGGCAAGGACAACTACCCGGTCGACGAAGCGGTCGGTGAGATGCTGCCGCCCGAGGCGAGGGACGCCGCGCGGCAGAACCGACAGTTCATGCACCGGGCGGCCGCGTGGCTCGCCGCGCAGGGTATCGATCAGTTCCTGGACATAGGCACGGGAATTCCGACCGAGCCGAATCTCCACCAGATCGTGCAGAACGTCGTGCCGTCGGCCAAGGTCGTCTACACCGACAACGACCCGATCGTCCTGCGTCACGCAGAAGCGCTGCTGATCAGCCGTCCCGAGGGAGCGACCGACTACATCCAAGCTGATGTGCGCGACCCGGAAGCGATCGTCCAGCATGCCCGACACGTTCTGGAGTTCGACCGCCCCGTCGCGCTGTCGCTCATCGCGCTGATGCACTTCATCACCGACGAACAGGACGCCCACGGCATCGTCCGCGCCCTGGTCGACACGCTGCCCTCGGGTAGTTATCTGATCCTGTCGCACGCCGCGTCCGACCTGTTTCCGGAACTCGCCGAGCAGGTCGTCGCCGAGTACGCCAAGGGTGGTATCCAGCTCGCCTTCCGCACGCGCGGAGAGGTGGAGCGCTTCTTCGACGGCCTGGACCTGGTGTCACCCGGCCTGGTGACGGCGACGGACTGGTTCGCCGCCACCCCGGCCTCGGAGGCGGAGGACAGCGGCATCTACGCAGGAGTGGCTCGAGTCCGCTGAGCAAGCTCGTCCCTGTGGGCCTGAAGCCCAGCAGGCGTCCCGTCCCGTAACCAATGACGGCGGCAAGAGGCGCCGAGCGGGCGCCCGCGAGGGAGCCGGAGCTCTCCTATTGACCATCAGGCGGCAGCCCTTCACCGGCGAGACCGAGGCTGCACCAGCTCGATGAGCAGAGTGCACCCCGACCACTGAACCGTGGACTGGCGATGCGTCAGACAGGTACGGCACCGCGTCGGGCTCCACGCACAGCAGTGTGCGCCGCATCACGCATCACAGGGCTGATCCAAGTTGCCCAGATCACAGCGCAAATGTCCATTTAGCCCCCATGCTCGAAGCGGATTCAGAAGCCCGAAGTAGAGCGCACAGGCATTGACTTGGACACACCGTGCCGAAGTGATGCATGCCACAGCGTTCGTGACGAACTGCCTCATCCCCCGTAGAAAGGTGCCACCCATGGCCGCTTACCTGTGCCCGCCTGCCGTGATACACGGCCAGCACACCGTGAAGACCAGCCAGATCGTGGCGGAGGTGCACGACCGGCACCCGCACGCGGCCTGGACGCCGCGAATTGACGGCATCGCGGCCAGTACGGGCATCGACGCCCGCGGGTGGATGCTGCCGCTGGAGACCGCCGTCGCGCCCGGCAACGGGAGTGGCCTGCCGGCCGCCGGCGTCGGGCCGACCCGAGAGGCCCTGGCCGGCAACGGGTTCACCGAAGGGGACATGGATCGCGTGATCGCCGCACTTGAGTCGATACCCGCGCCGCAGACGGTCCAGGAGCGCACGGCGCCGGCCTGGGCGGCCGTGCAGTCCTACGGGGAGCGTGCGGCGCGCGGTGCCCTGCAGATCGCCGGGCTGGACGCCGCGGACGTCGACTGCCTGATCACCAGCAACTCCACCACCCCGGCGCTGCCGGGGCTGGACGTCGCCCTGGCCAACAAGCTCCCGCTGCGCAACGACGTGATGCTGCTGCCGGCCACGCAGTGGGCCTGCATCGCCGGGACCCGCTCCCTGGCGCTGGCGGCGGATCTCGTGGCCGCGGACCCCGACCGGGTGGTCCTGGTCGTGATCGCGGAGGCACTGAGCACTACCTATCAGCCCGCGGACGACACTCTTGAGTCCTTGATCGTCCGGTTGCTGTTCGCGGACACCGCGGTCGCCGCGGTGGTCACGGGCCGCCCGAGGCCCGAGTCGGTGCTGCGACTGGACGCCGCCTGGAACCACACCCTGCCCGGCACCCAGGACCTGCACCGCCTGGAGACACAGGCGGACGGCACCCACTTCGTGATGGACCGGCGCGGACCGCGCGCCGTACAGGAGACGGTCACCGCGATGTGGGAGTGGTTGCGCACCCGCTACCAGGACGACCCCAACTCCTGGCACCCCGACGTGCTGCTCGCGCACCCCGGCGGGACGCGAGTGCTGGAGTACATGGAGCAGACGATGCCCGACGGCTGGCCGTCGGGGCTGCTGGACTACAGCCGGGACAGCTACACCAGCGGCAACCGTGGAGGCGCCGCCGTGTTCGACATCATGCGGAGGGCACACGACGCCGGGCAGGAACCGGGCAGCCGCGCCGTCCTGTACGCGGCGGCCCCGGGCCTCACGGCCACCGCCCTGGAAGGCGAGTGGCTGTAGTGCGGGCTCGGCAACCCGTACCAGCCCTCGCCGCCCGCTACGCTGGTCGCGCCGTCTGACGAGCGCACGTCACCCCACCCACCCGCAACCGCGTCACCTCGCGACCGACGCCCAGACCACCTTTCCGGTGTCCGTCCACCGCACCCCCCACCGGGTGGTGAGTCCATGCACGACGCGCAAGCCACGACCACCGTCGTCGAAAAGCTCGCTGCGGCCCAGCCGCGGCCTGCCGTTTCCGGTGTCGCCCACCTCGCACAGCAGCCCGTCACCGGTCCTGATCAGCCGTAGCGTGATGGGTCCGGCGGCGAAGCGGACCGCGTTGGCGACCAGTTCGCTGACGACCAGCAGCACGCTGTCGCGGGTGTCGTCTCTGACGCCCCATTGCCCCAGCAGCGCGGCGACCAGCGTGCGGGCCTGGGCTGCCGCGTCGCCTCGGGCGGGCAGACGCCAGGTCGCGGTGTCCCCCTTGCGGTAGCCGATCATCCGCGCGAGCAGCAGGGTCACGTCGTCGCGCCGGCGCGCAGGTGCCAGGGCTGCGACCAATTGACGCGCGGCCTCCGGCAGGGCATCCCAGGGGTGCACCGTGGACACGGCGTCCGCCAGCCTGCCGATGCCCTCGTCGATCGGCAGCGCGGGATCCTCGACCAGGCCGTCGGTGTAGAGGGCGAGCAGCGAGCCCGAGGGTGCGGCGAACACGTGTACGTCGAACGGCTCCCGCAGCGCGAATTCGGCGCCCAGCCCGGGGTGGGGGCGTATTTCGACCGGGCCGCCGGGGCCGTCCGGGGGCACCAGGACCGGGGGGAGGTGGCCGGCGCTGGACAGCGCCACTTCGTGGCTGACCGGGTCGTAGACGGCGATGCAGCAGGTCGACCCGAGGGCGCTGTAACCGGCGGCCAGCCCCGACTCCGCGTCGTCCAGCAGCGTCACGGTCTCGTCCAGGTGTTCCAGCACCTCGTCGGGCGCCAGCCCCGCGGACAGCAGCGCGCGGGCCTCCATGCTGAGCTGCCCCATGGTCGCCGCCGCTCCCAGGCCGTGCCCGACGACGTCACCGACCACCAGCGCGGTACGGCCGTCCGGCAGCGGAAAGCTGTTCACCCAGTCACCGCCGACGCCCGCGCTGTCCGGAGTGGCGGGCTGGTAGATGCTGGCCGTCTCGATGGTGTCGCCGCCGGACCGTGGCAGCAGTCGGCGCTGCAGAGCCAGCACCTGCGTGTGCTCGCGCTGGTGCTGACGGGCCAGGTCCACGTGATGGGAGGTCCTGGCCACCAGCTCCTGCAGGTCGAGCAGCTCACTGTCGTGGAAGGGGCGGTCCGCCCGCCTCCAGACCTCTGCCACCCCCAGAACAACCGGCGGGGCGCCGTCCAGGACCAGCGGTATGTACGCCACACCCGCCGCTCGGTCGCTGGGCACCAGGGCTCGTACCAGTCGCGCACTGCCGAGCACCCGCTCGATCGCCGCCCGGTCGGGGATGACGATGGCCTGCGCTGCATCGTCACGCCGTATCGCCTGCGACAGCAGACGACTCGCATCGCTGGGAAGATCGTCACCCGGAGTCACATAGCCGTCGGGCCACGCCCGGTCCGGCACCAGGGCAGCCCGCCGCAGCCGGATGCGCCGCTGCGGCTGCTCGGCGACCACCTCGCCCGTCCACACGGCGAGGTCCAGGTCGATGGCGGCCACGTCTCCCCAGGCCAGCAGAGACTCGGCCAGCGACTGCGCGGTCTCGCCGATGTCCAACGAGGTGCCGATGGCGGTCTCGGCGGCGTACAGGTGCAGCCTCTTGGCCATGGCGATCAGCGACACGGTCAGGCCGTCCTGGGGCGCCGCGGCGGCCAGGATGCTCATCGAGACCACCAGCTCCGACCCGTCGCTGCGCCTCAGGCGCTGAACCCTGGCGACGTGCGGCTCACCGGTCTCGAGGACCTGCCGCAACCGCCGAGTGACGGTCGGAACGTCCCAGGGAGGCAGAAGATCGACGAAAGGGCTCCCGGTCACGGCCTCGACCCCCGCGAAAACGGGGGCGTCCAGATTGCTGCGGGTGATTCTCAGATCCCGGTCCAGGTTGACCGCGCCAAGGATCTGCTCCTGACGGCCGGGGGCCGGATTGGCTTGTGCGCGTTGGCGGGCGGCGCCCTCGCCCTGCGAGTCGGCGGAACCGGCGGCGGCTGCCGCTGCGCCGCGTGGGATGTACCGCCCCAAAGCGCTGCTGACCATGTCGAACGGCGACGCAGACGAGGGGTGGGGGGTGGAGTCCATGCGGCTCTCTCAGCTCGCTCGCCGACCCCGGCAAAGCACCGGGGCCGTACCAGAACCCGGGCGACAGGGTCCCGAGGTTCCTGACCGCACACCTCATTCAATAACACCCGGGGCTGCTTCGCCCACACCAGCGGATCGTGCCTCACCGACGCCCCTTGGCCCGGCCTCGCCGGCGGCCGGGGGGAACCAGGCCGCCGTGCGAGAGAACCCGGGCGCAGCCCGCTGCGTACCCTGGCGGCATGCGCATGCGCCCCACTCTCGCCTGGACCCCGCCCCAGGACTGGCCGTCGGCCACCACGGATCTGGAGCCGGTCGCCGATGCGCTGAGCACCGGCGGTGTGCTGGTACTCAGCGGGGCGGGCATCTCCACGGAGTCGGGTATCCCCGACTACCGGGGTGAGGGCGGGAGCCTGAGCCGGCACACGCCGATGACGTTTCAGGAGTTCACCGCCAGTGACCGGGCCCGGCGTCGTTACTGGGCACGCAGCCACCTCGGCTGGCGCACGTTCGGCCGGGCCCGGCCCAATGCCGGGCACCGGGCCGTGGCCGCGTTCGGGCGGCACGGTCTGCTGACCGCTGTGATCACCCAGAACGTCGACGGCTTGCACCAGGCCGCGGGCAGCGAGGATGTCGTGGAACTCCACGGAAGCCTGGCGCAGGTCGTCTGCCTCTCCTGCGGCACCTTCAGCCCGCGCGCTGAACTGGCAGAGCGCCTGGAGGCGGCCAACGCGGGCTTCGATCCGGTGGCGGCAGCGATCAACCCTGACGGTGACGCCGACCTCACGGACGCACAGGTGGGCGACTTCCGAGTCGTACCCTGCACGCTCTGCGGCGGCATTCTCAAACCGGACGTGGTGTTCTTCGGCGAAAACGTCCCCCCGCAACGGGTCGAACACTGCCGCATGCTGATCCGTGAGGCGACCTCGCTGCTGGTCCTGGGTTCCTCACTGACAGTGATGTCCGGGCTCCGGTTCGTCCGCGAGACGGTCCAGGCCGGCAAACCGGTGCTGATCATCAACCGGGATCCGACCCGAGGCGACGGCCACGCCGTCACCCGCGTCGCCCTCCCGTTGGGAACAGCCCTCACCACCGTGGCTGAGCGACTGGACATCCCGGTCGCCGCTTGAAACAAGTGCAGTACCGCCGCTGCCTCAGCTTCAGCTTCAGTGAGGGCTTCGTCGCCAAGACCGCGCTCGACCTCGAGCCTCCGTAACCTCAGTCATCAGAGATCTCTAGTTCCGGTTCCGGAGGCCCAGCATGGCGATCCAGCGGATGGACAACGTACTCATCGTCGTCGACGACCTTGAGGCTGTCATCGCGTTCTTCGTCGAACTCGGCATGGAGCTCGAGGGCAAGGGGCCACTCGAGTGGCGCGGGGCGGAACGTGTCATCGGGCTCGACGACGTCCGGCAGGACGTCGCCATGCTCCGGGTCCCTGGCGGCCACGGGCGAGTGGAGCTGGCGAAGTTCTACAGGCCGAAGGCCATCACCCCCGAGCCGAATGCCCCGCCGGCGAACACGCTCGGCCTTCGTCGCATCATGTTTGCCGTCGACGACATCGAGGACAGCGTCGCCCGCCTGCGGGACCAGGGCGCCGAACTCGTCGGCGAGATCGTGCAGTACGAGAACGTCTATCGGCTCTGCTACGTCCGCGGTCCCGAGGGCATCATCGTCGGACTCGCCGAACAGCTCAGCTGAAGGCCGCCGAACGGACCGTACGCCCAAGATGGGCTTGCACCGCAGAGCGGCCTTCGCGTGATCATGCGTTCCGCCACCGAATAACTGGAGGCACACGTCACGGAGCCGCACATATCCTGCGGGCTGTGACCGCGATATACGTGCTGGACGGCACTCAGATCAGGACGCTGGAAGACTTCTGGCGAGTCATCGGTGAGGCGATCAACGGTCCCGGTGGCTACTTCGGCAAGAATCTCGACGCTTTCGCCGACTGTCTCAGCGGCGGTTTCGGGGCACCCGACGACGATGACTATGTGGTCGAGTGGCGGGACCATCAGGTGTCTCGCGAGAATCTGGGCTATCCGGAGACTGCCCGGCAGTTGGAGATCCGCCTGTCGCGCTGCCATCCCTTGAACCGTCCAGCAGTCAGTGCCGATCTGTCCGCGGCGCGTGAAGAGCGCGGAACGACCGTCTTCGACTGGTTGATCGAGATCTTCGGAGATCGCGCCCCTGGCGTCCTGCGCCTTCTGTGACGGTGGACGCCCGCTCATAAGGTCGGTTGATGCGCCAGTTCACGGAGACTGAAGTCTTGTCCGGGATCGTGCACGAGGCACTGGGGGCGGGAGCCCGCGTTGTCGGAGTGGACCGGTTGCGAGGCGGGAGCAAGAAGGGGGTCTACCGGGTTCACGTTGACGGATCACGTGCAGCGAGTGTGATCGTCTACGTCTGGGCCGAGGCCGAGAACTTCTGGCCGTCTGCGGAGGCCATCGACGCGGCAGACCCGTTCGCTCCCGCCACTGGGCTGGTCCCCTTCCTAGCCGCTCAGCGGACGCTGGACGTCCTTGGAGTCCGGGTTCCAGGCGTACTCCTGGCTGACGACAGCCGACACCGCTACCCGGCGGATGTGGCAGTTGTCGAGGACGTTGCCGGCGGCACTCTGGAAGCGCTCCTGAAGACGGATCCCGCACGCGCATCGCATGCCTTGAGCGAGCTGGCAGCAATGCTCGACGTGATGCACCGGCAGCGCAGTCGGCAGTACGGCAGGGTGGACGTGCTGGAACGTGGCGACAAAGCGATCGGCCCTTCATGCGAGCAATTGGTTCTTGAGCGTGCCCTCGGGGATGTCGCGGAGGCGGCCGAACGCGACTCCAGGATCGGATCAGCCGTAGCCCCCTTGCAAGATCGCCTGCAGGAGCTGGCCGCGCGGGTGTCTCCGCGCAGGGAACACGGACTGATCCACGGCGAACTCGGGCCCGATCACGTCCTGGTCGATGCCTCCGGACACCCCGTCCTCATCGACATCGAGGGCCTGATGTTTTTCGATGTCGAGTGGGAGCACGTGTTCCTGCGGCTTCGTTTCGGCGAGCAGTACCGAGCCTTGTCACGCCCAGGACTCGATCCGGCGCGGCTCGACCTCTTCATGCTCGCGATGCGCCTCTCGTTGGTGGCCGGCCCCTTGCGCCTTCTCGACGGCGACTTCCCACACCGCACGCTGATGCGGGAGATCGCCGACCACAACGCGAAGGAAGCGCTGGCCCTGCTCCAGTAGCACCACGCCAGCCCTCGGCTTCAGAGGGCCGGCCTCTCGTTGATCAGTGAGCCTTGGCGTAGCCACCGCACGAACGCGAAAACCCAGGTCGCGGAGAGGAGGAGCAACAAGATGAGAGCGAGGAGCCAGGGAGTCGGGCGGGACCAGCCGGCGAGGAGGGCGGCGACGGCTGCCGTCACGAGCACGGCTTGCACTGACTTGTAGGCGGAGAGGCGGCGGTCGTATTCCGCCAGGGTGGCCAGCAGCACCACGGTAGTGAGCAGCATCGCGGCTACGGACCCGCCCATCAGCCAGCTCAGGGCGACGGGCGTCCGGTGATCGGTGGCGTGCTCCACAAGCCCGACCATGCCCGCGCCGGCTGCCGCCACGGCCATGGTCAACGGCAGGTGAGTGAAGATCCAGATCGCCAGGGAGTGGCCGCCCTCGCGGGGCCACTGTCGGGACACCAAGTCGGCGTAGTTCCACCAGAAGCCGAACCCGATGGCGAGCCCGAGCAGGCCCGTGGTGGTGACGATTGCGCTGCGTTCGGTTTCGGTCAGGCCGTTCACGACACCGATGACGACTTCGCCGAGCACGATGATGATGAACAGCCCGAAGCGCTCGACCATGGGGTCGGTCACGACGTCGTAACTCGCCGTTCTGCGCCAGAAGATGAGAATGACGCACTCCACGCTGCACCAACCGACGACGAACACCGCCCAGACCGCGAGACGGGCGTCGGCCGACAGCGGTACCGAAGCAGCGATCAGGATGATGCCCGCGATCATGACGATCAGATAGCGTCGGGGCGTCCTGCGCAGCTCCGGTTGGTCCTGCCGGTACACGGAGTACCACTGGTAGCTGAGCAGGGCCAGCAGCAGTGCGTAGAGTGCCGCCAGGGTGCGGCCGTCGTCGCCGTCGGCGTGGCCGACGTAGACCGCCATGAGGGACAGCAACAGCATCTGCAAGAAGACCAGCAAGCGGGTGTGACCGTCTTCGCGGCCGTGCAGTTCGTAGAAGAGTGTGCCGTTCACCCAGGCGATCCAGATCAGCCCGAAGACCACCGCGAAGGTCGCCGTGCCCCGCCAGGAGACGTCCTCCGCGAGGGTGTGGGCCGCCTGTCCGACCAGGACGACGTAGACGAGGTCGTAGAAGAGCTCCAGGAAGCTGACGCTGCGACTGGTGTCGACCTCGCCGTGGCGCCGCGGCGGGCGGAAGAGCCATCGGCGGGTGCCGGTGCCCAGCGGAACTGCCTCTGCGGTGACGGGACGGGGCTCGGGGGCACTGTCGGACATGTGAGGCTCCAGTATGGCGCGGCCGAACGTGTGGCGCAGTGATGGTGACGGCTGCACTGCCGCGGTAACCACGGGCACGCCGCAGTATGGCGGACGGCTGCCGGTAATTCGGCAGGGCGGAGCAGCGAGGGTTGCGTACCGCGGCAGTCAATGGCGATCGTCCGCATCGCATCCTGACCGTGCCCCCAATCCTGCGACCCGGTCAACAGCGGCTGATCTCAGGGACGTTCACGCCGTGGACGGCAGAGCCACCGGGCCGGGCCCCGCTGGATATGAACTGATATGAATGCGTCGCGGGCAGGACGGGCCCGCGTGCATCACGGACGGTGCTACGTCCCCCGCACCCACGGTGTACCGCACATGCGGCCCGAGCAGCGCCCGGAGAGCTTCATGAGACGTCTGGATCCCACCGATCCGCCGGCCATCGGCGGCTACCCCCTGTTGGCGAGACTCGGCGCCGGCGGCATGGGGCAGGTGTTCCTTTCCCGCACCGCGTCGGGTCGTCCGCTGGCGCTGAAGACCGTACGCACCGAGTTCGGCCTGGACCCGGGGTTCGAGCAGCGGTTCGCCCGCGAGATCGCCAGCAGCGACCAGGTGCGCTCCCCGTGGACGGTGGCGGTCGTCGACTACAGCCCCGCGGGGCACCGGCCGCAATGGCTGGCCACCGAGTACGTGGCCGCACCCTCCCTCGCGGACTGGGTGGTGCGCGACGGCCCGCTGCCCGAGTCCGCCGTCAGGGCGCTGGCGGTGGAACTCGCCGAGGGGCTGCGGGCCGTGCACCGGGCAGGGCTCGCGCACCGCGACGTCAAGCCGTCCAACGTGCTGCTCGCCCGCCGCCATCCGCTGCTCATCGACTTCGGAATCGCCCGGGCCGCGGATGACACCCGGCACACCCGTACCGGCGGTGTCATCGGCTCCCCCGGCTTCATGGCGCCGGAGCAGGTCACCGGGGCGATATCGGCCGAGCCCGGTGACATCTTCTCGCTGGGCGCGGTCCTGGTGTATGCCGCCACCGGGAACGGGCCCTTCATGCACCCGGGCGAGGATCCCTCCGCCGCCCAACTGCTCTACCGCATCGCGCACCAAGAGCCCGTGCTCGACGGCGTGCCGCAGACGCTTGCGCCCTTGCTGGCCGCCTGCCTGGAGAAGTCACCGCAGGCCCGTCCCACGGCGGACGCGCTGTTGGAGCGGCTCCAGACGGGGCCCGGCGTCTGGGCCTCGGCACTGCCGCCGAACCTGGTGGCGGACATCGCCACGCGGGAAACCGAGCTGGCAGCGCTGCTGGAACACCCGGCGCCCCTCCCCCCAGAGTCACAACCAGGGCCGAGCCCGGCACCACAGAGCGGATTCGGGCCACCGACCCCCTACGGCTCACCCATCGCGTACGGTCCTCCCCCCGCCCTCCCGTCGAGTCCCGCTCCCGTCCCCGCGCCCCTCGCCCCGCCCGGGGCCGGGTCCGCGCCAGGCCGGCCGTCGGCACGGGCATGGACGGCGGCTGTGGCCGCGGGCGCGGCGGTGACCGCGGCCGTCGTAACGGCGCTGGCCTGGCCCGACGGCACTGAGGACGCGGGCGGCGGGAGCGGTCGTACGAGCCCGCCCGCCTCCTCCTCTCCCTCCCCCACCTCTACCGCCGATGCCCTGCCCGCGACCTGGGTGGGCACTTGGAAGGGCACCGGCCCCGGCAGCCTCGTCGGCGACGGCATCGTCAACGCGCGCACGACCCGGGTGGCCGTGACCGTCACTCTCCATGCTGCGGACCGGGGCGGGATTGTGGGCAGACAGGTCAGCCATGTGACCGAGGACGGCACGGGCCGGGACCTCGGGTGCACGGAGACGCTGCGTCTGCGGGAGACGCGTGAAACGTCCATGGTCTTCGAGGCGGTCACAAGCGCTCCCACGGATCCGTCGGCCGGCGTGCTGTGCGCGCCAGGCAATCTCTACACCTTGGCGAAGACCGGCGCCGACACCTTGACCCTGGGTAACGAGGGCAGTCAGACGACAGGGTCTCCCTCCCGGCTGAACCGTTCCTCCTGACACCTGACCGCGGCACACTTGACCGGTTGCGGGGAAGGGCGGTGTCGTACTACTCGAAGTCGATGGCGTCCCCCGCGGTGCTCTCCGAAGCCGCTGACGGTGTGCAGAGAGTCCGGCGGACGGTGTCGCGAAGCCAGCGGTGGGCGCCGTCGGCCGTGTGTCGGGGGTGCCAGGCCATGCCGATGGTCAGCGGTGGCAGCGCCAGGGGAATGTCGAGGAGCTGCAGTCCGAGGGCGTTGGCGTCGTGGGTGAGGGGCGAGGGGGCCGCGCCGGGGGGTGCGGCGGGTACGAGGCTGACGAGGTCGCTGCGGGCGGCGAGGGTCATCGCGGCCAGGTGGCTGGGGAGGACGACGCTGACCCGCCGGCGGAGGTTCAGCTCGGCGAGGGCGGTGTCGAGCGGGCCGGTGAACCGGCCGCGGCGGCTGACCACGACGTGTTGGGCGGCAGCGAGCAGGGCTGGGGTCAGCGGCCCTTCGGTGAGTGGATGGCCGGGCCGGACGGCCGCGACCATTCGGAGGCTGACCAGTTCTTCGATCTGGGTCTCGGGGTCCACGTGGTCGATGGATCCGATCTCCAGGTCGATCCGGCCGTCGCGCAGCGCGGGTCCGCCCTCCAGTTCCTCGGCCCGGATCCGGAACGAGACCCCCGGCGCCTCCCTCCGGGCCAGTTGCAGCAGCCCGGGGGCCAGTGCCGCGCCGACCAGGTCGGCGGCCTGAAGGGTGAAGGTGCTGCGGAGGCTGGCGGGGTCGACGCTCGCGCCGGGGCTGAGCAGCGCTCCGAGGCTGCGTACCACTGTGGCGGCTTCCTCGCGCAGCGCCTGGGCGCGTGGGGTGGGAACCATGGTCTGTCCGGCCCGGACCAGGAGGGGGTCCTGGAGGACACGGCGCAGCCGGGCGAGGGTGCGGCTCATGGCGGCGGGCGAGGTGTGCAGACGTGCGGCGGCACGGGTCACGCTCTGCTCGGCCAGCAGCGCGTCCAGCGCGATGGCGAGGTTGGCGTCGATGACCGGATCCGGGCTGTTCACCAGCATCATTCCATTTCGAGCAATGATTCCATGCTGAAGTTCCCATTGTGGCAGCACGGAGGTCCTCAGCAGGATGAGGGGCGTACCCGAACCGGCACGACCTGCGAGGTTTTGATGATCGTCATCACTGCTCCCACCGGGAACATCGGCCGCCACCTGCTCTCCCGGCTCCTTGAGTCCGCTCCCGCGGCGGGGGAGCAACTGCGCGTGATCGTGCGCGATCCCGCCCGGCTTCCGGACGCGGCGCGCGGCCGCGTCGAGGTCGTCACCGGATCGCACGCAGACGCCGGTGTCCTCGACCGGGCCTTCGAGGGTGCGGACGCCGTCTTCTGGCTCGTCCCCCCGGACGCCTCCCTGAACCCGTACGACGCGTACAGCGGTTTCACCCTCCCCGCCCTCAAGGCGCTCGCCGCCCACAACGTCGAGCATGTCGTCGGCGTCTCCGCGCTCGGCCGTGGCACGCGGCTCGCCGACCGGGCCGGCCTCGTCACCGCCTCCCTTGCCATGGACGACCTCATCGCCGGCACCGGCGTCGCCTATCGGGCGCTGGCCTGCCCGTCCTTCTTCGAGAACCTCCTGGAGGAAACCGACTCGATCCGCGAGAAGGGCTTGTTCACCGACTCCGTCGACGCCGACCGCAAGGCGCCCTTGGTCGCTGTCGCCGACATCGCGGCCACCGCCGCCGGCCTGTTGCTGAACCGCTCGTGGACCGGCACCGACAGCGTCCCGGTCCTCGGGCCGCAGGACCTGTCCCCCAACGACCTGGCCCGCATCATGACCGAACAGCTCGGCCGCCCCGTCCGCTACGAACGCCAGCCGCTCGACGAGCTGTTCACCACCCTCGTCGGCCACGGCCTCAACGAGGCATTCGTCCAGGGCATCGTCGACATGAAGCGGGCCAAGGACGAGGGCCTCGACGCCGGCGTCGCGCGCACTGCGGACACCACCTCCCCCACCGGCTTCGAGCAGTGGTGCGCCCAGACCCTCAAGCCCGCCGTCCTGTTCTGAAGTCCGGCACCCGGCGCCGGAACACAAGGCGCTCGGCGAATCAAATCCCACCTGCAACCCTGGAGGCACCCTGATGCCCGCTGAAAGGACCGAACCGCTGGTCACGGCGTTCATGCTGGTCAAGACCACACCCGAATGGCTCGCCCTGACCGTCCAGGAACGCGTGGACGCCTTCACCACCCAGGTCCTGCCGGCCATCGAGGCCAAGACCACCGGAGTCCGGTCACGCTTCTACGACACGGAGTTCTACTCCGCGCGCGTCACCGACGTCTGGGTGTGGGAAGCCGTGGACCACGACGCGTACCAGCGCCTCATCGACGCATTGCGCGAAACCCCGTTCTGGGACCGCTACTTCGAGGTCGTCGACCTTCTCGTCGGCACCGAGAACGGCTACGCGCGAACCTACGGTCTCGAACCCGTCTTCACCATCACCACCTGACATTCCGCCCACCCGCGCACCTGGGTCGTTGCCCTCCAGCCGGTTGCGGCGGGAGGGCATCGGCCCAGAAGAACCAGGAGCGTGGCTACGTCTACTCCGTCCCGCTTGGGTCCCTCGGGCTTGGAGGTCACCCCAGGTCCGGCCAGTTCAGGAGGTTCTCCAGGGTGACGCGGTCACCTTGGCTTCGCAGGTTGTGCAAGGGGAGGCGGCCGTGCAGGGCGAGCAACAGATCGCTTGCCGATCCGTGAAGGTCGGCGTCCGTTTCGTGTTGGCCGTCGATGAGGTGTGAGCCCGACCCCGTCAGGCCGATCAACCACGACTCGCCTTCGGCGGCGTGCAGGCCGACCCGGGCAGGCTCATGCGGCCACGGGTCAGCGGTGCCGTGGCTGACGTCGATGAACCCGGCGATGCCGTCGAGTGCGACAACCGCCGGGACGGGTTGGGGAGTTCCGGTGGCCAACTGCGCGTCGTAGGCGTGGACGGCGGCCTCGTGAACCTGATGGCGTGCCACGGCACCACTCGTCGTCGGGACGTCTGAGTCGCCCCACCATGTCCAGCAGCCTGCCGCGGGACCTGCGGCTCGCAGGGCGGCGATCAGCTCTTGGGTGGCTGCGGCGGAGCGGGCCAATAGGTCGGCAGACAGCGTGTCGTCGGCCGGTGCCACGGTCGGGGTTTCTCGCCGGGACCGGCCGCGAGCGCCGCCGCCCAGAACCGGTGCACCCCGATAAGGTGCTCGACCAGATCGCGGAGCGACCAGTCGGGGCAGCTAGGGACGCGGACATCCAGATCGGCGGAGCCCGCGACGCTGCTGCGCAGGGCGACGGAGCGATCCTGAACCAGGGCCAGCAGGTCTTCGAAGGCAGGTGTCTGGGTCATCCCGGCTTCGTATCACCCGGCACTGACATCGGCGGCCCTTCGCCCTTTCCCTGAACCGTCAATACACCAACTACGTTTCCTTGCCGCCTCGTTGGAGGCGGATTCGGGAATGGGTGCGGCCACCGGTGATCATGGGCGTGTGGGGTCGTGGTGCGCCATGCGACACCGCGGCCGGCCGGGGAGGCTACTTGCGATGCCATCTCCACCGGCGTCTCACCTCCCCCGGCATTTCCTCGGCGTGGTGTCGGGGCCGTGCGGAGCCGACGCCGAGCGACCGGGACTGGGCACGTCGTCAGTCGAGAGGGTGAGCACGCTGAATGGCGAGTCTCGCTGCTGCTTCACATGTGCAGGCAAGAGCTAGCCGTCGTGGCCGTCGGGGATGTGCAGCGGGCGCCGGGGGCGGGCGCCCGCCAAGACGGCCTAGCGCGTCACGCGGTAGCGGAGGTGGACGACTCCTGAGTTGAAGTTGCGGGTCTCGACGAGTTCGAGATCCACCCGCCGCTCGTGTCGGGGAAAGAACGGAAGGCCACCGCCGACCAGCACCGGGTAGACGATGGCCCGGTACTCGTCGATCAGACCCGACGCGGCCGCCTCGGCGGCGAGAGTCGCACCGCCGATCGCGATGTCGCCCTCCCCCGGCTCGGCTCGCAACCGCTCGATCTCCTCCGCCACAGAGCCGGAGGCCAGGCGGGCACTGCCCTCCACCGCCGACAGCGTCGTGGAGAACACCACCTTGGGAAGCGGGTTCCAGAGCGCGGACCACTCGAGCTGTGCGTCGTCGAGCGATGATTCCTGGTCGGCCGTCTCCCAGTACAGCATCGTCTCGTACAGCCGCCGTCCCATCAGGTAGACGCCGACGTCTCGGGTCTTGTCGATCCAGAAGCGAAAGACCTCGTCGTCCGGCCCCGTCCAGTCGAAGCCGCCGTCCGGCCCGGCGATGTAGCCGTCGAGCGAGACATTCATCGAATAGGTCACGCTGCGCATCAGACGTCCTCCTCGGAAGCGGGTTCAACAGTACGACCGTCGGACGCCGAAGGACTCATCGCGACTCGCGGAATCGACTGGGCCAAGGCGGTTGTCTCAGGCCTGCGCGCCGTCGCCGCGGCCGGCAGAGGTGACTCCGGCACGGCCTCTGATCATCTGCCAGTTCGCACCACGATCCCTCCTCGTCCGTGGTGAACGTCCATATCGGACGGCCGAGTTGGGCCGGGCGGCGACGCGGGCGGCAGAGGCTACCGGGCCTCCCGAAAGTCTTCCTCGGCAGTGTGCCTGACGGTAGATCAACCGGCCGCCGGTGGCGCATGATGGAGGCGCCCGCCCCGTCAGAAGCGAGGTGCCACTTGCCGATGAACCGCAAGACCAGAAACCTCCTGGCGGGCCTGGCCGCCGTGGGCGGCGCCGTCGCCGGGGCGGGCCTGCTGCACAACCGCCGGCCTGATCGCAGGGAACGCCTCCACGTAACGGTCTTCAGCGAGCCCGGCTACATGGGCCGCAACAGGAGCCTGACCTGGACCGGCGGCGCGCGCGAGGTCGTACCGCTCGCCCGGGTAGAGCTACCGCGCATCGGTTCCATCAGGCTGGAGCGGCTCGTGTACCGCTTCCAGCCCGATGTACGGCTGCCGAACATGTACATCCTGTGGCACGCCCTCACCGAGCGCCCGGACCGCACGGACCCCGAGGAGGGCGTGGCCAGCTTCATCGCGATGCACCAGCTCGCCGGCATGTTCTCGGTGGGCTGGTGGGAGCCGGTCCGCGAGTCCGAAGCGCGGTCGGGAGTGCGGCTCTGGGCCGGGCGCCCAGGCAATTCGCTGCCCTCGCAGGAGGAGGGGGACCCTTCCGGTAGGGCAGCTCCCGGCGCCCAGTCCTGGCACGACATCCTGGCCAACACGCCCGACCTCGGCGCCTGGAGCACTCGCGCCCGATACCTCGAACTCGGCTACCACAAGAGGAGCGACCGCCGCGGCTGACCGGGCCGCCGCGGCTGCCACGTCAGCGGTCCGCGGCCATCGGTGACCAATCACTGCTGGACCGGTTCGCTGCCCGGCCAAGGACCTTCAGTACTCGGCACCTGCTCAAGGCCCGCCCCCATCACGGTGCCTGGCCTGCCGTGTCCGCAGGCCGTGCAGTCAGGCGGTGCAGCCCCTTGCGGTCGTAGTACAGGGTCATGGCGAACCCGAACAGCAGGGCGAGGGCAACGCCGATGGCGATCATGATCCAGCCGCGGGTCAGCCCGGCGTCAGCCCTTGCGTCGAAGTAGAGGATCGCCCGCACGCCCTCGCTCAGTTGCCGCATCGGTTCGAACAGCGCCAGGAAGCGGTAGAAGCCCGGAACGGCATGGAGGGGAATCGTCGCCCCCGAGGACGGCAGGGCCAGGGCGATGAACACGAACATGGACACCACCTGGCCGATCCCACCGAAGGCCGCGTTGATGGCCTGTACTCCAAGGCCCACGGCCAGGCTCGCGCAGTACGAGAAGATCCACAGCAGGGGCAGGTGCGATGCGTCCATGCCCAGGATCCCGATCGCGGCGACCATCAGAAGGCTGGTGGTGAGCACGGTGATCCCCGCGGTCATGAGCATCTTCAGCAGCAGTGTCTGCGTGCGGCTGATCGGCACCGTGGGGCGCCGGGTGTGCCAGGGCCCGATCTCGTTGTCGGTGTAGCCAAGACCCGCGTCGACGCCGTTGGTGATGATGTTTCCGCCCACGAACCCCGTGAGCACCAGGAGCAGAGTGAAGTAGAAGGCGGTCAGGCCGAGGCCGCTGTGCCTGCCGATGGGGTGCCCCACCCGGACGGTGACGGTGATCGGGTCGCTGAGGAGCACGCGGGTCGTGGTGTTGGCGCCCTGGGCGGAGGACTGGGTCGTGAGCTGGCGGCCGATCGTCAGGGAGGTCTGGTGCGCCGCGCGCTGGGTGATCTGGCTGGCCAGGCTGGAGCCGAGGCTGCCCAGCCCGGGGTTGGTCAGGACCGTGAGCGCGGGCCGTGCCGTGGCCCGGGGGGTCGTGAGCGCCGACACCGACTTGGTGAAGTCGGCTGGGATGACCAAGGCGCCGTAGACCTTGCCCGACGCCAGTTGGTCCTGCATCTGGGCCTGGCTGAGCCGGCGCCACTGCACGGTGCCCGCCGGGGTCGCTGCTGTGACCTTCCGGCTCACCTGCGCGCCCAAGGTCTGTTGTTGTCCTGGCAGCGGCGGGCCTTGGTCCGCGTTGACCAGGGCGATGGGCAGGTCGCGCAGGTTCCCGTTCGGGTTGAGGATGCCGCCCATGTAGAGCAGCGTCAGGCACAGGGCCACCAGCGCGCACAGGATGGTCGGCACCAGCCAGAGCTTTCCGTGACGCACCACGACAAAGGCGCGTGCGAGCGATGGCTGTTGCTGCCCGGAACCCGCTGAGGTCATGGCACTCCAATAGGGACACGGTCCTGCGCTGTCTGGACCTGCCTGCGGTGTTGGCTGCGACGCAGGAGCCGCAGACCCTGTGTCTCAGCGGTCCACACTCGGGAGTGACGAGCAAGGCCGACCCTCAAGCGACGATAACTCTCTGTCGTCGAGGCATCGCTCCACGACACGACCGCAGCTCCGGGGCGTGGTCCCAGAATCGTCGCGGCAGACCGAACGGAGCGTCGGCCGCCTTGAGGGCGTACACCAGACCCTTGATGACCAAAGAGGTCCATACTGAACCGGTGCGCAAAGCATTCGCTCATGACGCGGTCCTCGTCATCGAAGCCGACGGTGATGCGAGAGCACCCGGCGCAGCCGTCACGGTCGCCCTCTGCGGGCATTGGGAACACCAGCCCCCGTGCCCGCTGGCCGCGCATCACACCACTGCCGAACGCTCCGGCAACGAGGTTCGGGTGCGCGTCTTGTTCGCGACAGAGCCCGCGAACGAGGCCGAAGCCCGCATGCGGATCGAGACCGCCCTGTCCCGGACCCATTTCGACGGCCCTGACGGCGTCTCCACGCGGTGGCAGCTCCGCAGCGCGCAACCCAGCCCTGTTCGCAACGACGAGAGCCTGCATGCTCAGCGCCTCACCGAGACAGCGTGACGGCTCTCCTCAACGGCACGCCGGATCCAGGACGGGCTGCCAGCCCGCAACCGCCTGAGCCCGGGAGCACGCCATCCTGGGCTGAACGCCCGCCAGGAGAACGGCAGTTGGCACGTGACCGCAGTGGGCACGTGCCAACTCGGGTGTCTCGGTCGAGCGGACCGGCGGAGGTCAGCACATCAGTCACGCGTCCGCGGATCACTGCCGTGCACGCCCCGAGTGGGGATACAGCAGGCTGTACCGCGCTCGGTGGACTGCGCCTCAGCCGGCACCGCCGTTCGGTGCTCCGGCCTCGCGAACTGCCGCCTCCGTCAAGGTCGTTGCCGTGCGTACGGCGCTGGCGACCGCCTCCTCGGGGGCGAGCCCGCACAGGTCGGTGAGGACGAACAGGGCCTCAGCGCCGACCGCCACCGCCAGGTCCCGCTTGAGTTGCGCGAACGCCTCCGGGTTCGCCGCCCCCAGCGTGTCCTCCAGGGGTAGGACCGCCTGGTCGATGAGGCCGAAACGGATGCCGGGCCTCCTGGCCACCGTCTCGGGCCGGGTGATGGTGGCGGCGATCATCGCGCGCACCGAGCCCTGGCGGGCGAGTATGCCGCGGAGCAGGAACTCGCAGGCGAAGGCGATGCGTTCGACGGGGTCGGTGGAGTCCGCGACCGGAGCGAGCGCCTCGGCGGGAGACGGCCAGACGCCGGCCAGGGCCTCGCTGATCAGCGACGGAAGGTCGGGGAAGTAGCGGTAGGCGGTGGCCTCCGAGACCAGCGCCGCGCGGGCGATGGCGGGCATGGTCACCTCGGCGCCCGTTCCGATGAGTTCGCGGGCTGCCGCCACGATCGCCGTACGCGTGCGCTGCTTCTGGTTGCTACGGCCACTGTCCACCTGCGCCGTCATCCCTGCGACTCCTCCTGTCGGGTCGCCCACATCTTAGCAGTCGACTCTCTTCATGAGAGTGCACTTGCATTACAAGACCAGACTTCCCTACTCTCATGAGAGTCAGCTCTCACGAAGGAGGAGCAATGAGCGCGGTCTCGGTGGTCGGCCCTGATGACGGCGAAACGATCCGGCTGGGCCCCGCCCAGATGCGCATCCTCGAGGACGGCAGCACCACCGGACACCGCCTCGGCATCGGTGAGATCACCCTCGCCCCGCACGCCGAGAACCCGCCGCGGCACCGTCAGCGCAGCACGACGAAGGCTTCTACGTCGTCTCCGGCACGGTGCACTTCACCATCGGGGACGTCATGAGCCGCGACGCCACCGTTCCCGCCACCGACTTCGCCTGAACCGGCCCACGCCCGACTTTCCGGAGGAATCACGATGACCAGCACCGCCCACACCCTCTCCCTCCCCTCCGGCGACCTCGACGTCACCGTCGACGACCAGGGGCAGGGCCGCTGCTTCCTCCTGCTGCACGGCGGCGGCGGTCCGCAGACGGTCGCGCCCTTCGCCGAACTGCTCGCCGCACAGCGGCCGGCCAGGGTGATCACCCCGGTCCACCCCGGCTTCGGCGGTACCGCCCGGCCCGACTGGCTGACGGACGTTCCCGCCCTCGCCAACGCCTACGTGCGGCTGCTCGACGAAGTCGGCCTCACGGACGTCACCGTCGTCGGCAACTCCATAGGCGGCTGGATCGCCGCAGAGCTTGCCCTGATCGGCAGCGACCGGGTGAGCAGCGTCGTCCTGGTCAACGCCGTCGGCATCGACGTCCCCGGCCACCCCATCGCCGACGCCTTCTCCATCACCCCCGCCGAACTGACCCGCCTCGCCTTCCACGACCCCGCGCGGTTCGCCGTCGACCCCGCCACCCTCCCGGAGGCCGCACGCGCGGGGATGGCCGCCAACCGCGCCGCCCTTGAGGTCTACTCCGGGCCGCATGCCATGGCCGACCCCACCCTCCGCGAACGCCTGGCCAAGGTCACACACCCCACCCTGGTGGCGTGGGGCGAGAGCGACGAGGTCGTCGACGCCGAGTACGGGCGCGCGTACGCGGAGGCCATCCCGGAAGCCCGGTTCGAGCTGCTGCCCGACACCGGCCACATGCCGCAGATCGAGACCCCGGAACAACTCCTCACCGTGGTCTGGGACTTCGCCGACTCCTACGCCGCGAAGCGGGCCCTGAACTGATCAACAAAAAGGAACCCGGAGGTGGAGGGTGGCAGCACCGGGAGCCACATTGGTGCGCTCGCGCCCGCCCTTGCGCCGCGCGTCGTCCCGTTGCGGGAACGTCAATCGGTCCGGGTGCGCAGGCTCCGCGCCAGGGTGGGGATCATCACCGACGCGGGCACGAGGTGTAGCCCGAGGAGGGCGGTGGTGGTGGCGGTGTCGGCCCCCGAGAGCAGGGGCGGGACCAACGAGATCGCGGTCAGCGACACTGCCGTCCACACGAATCGCCTGGCGGGGCGAACGCTCCAACGCAGAAGAGCGACGGCGATGACGATGCCCACGACCGAGAAGAAGCCGGTCACCACGGCGAACCCGGACAACGGGATCGCCTCACCACCGTCGGGGACCTCGAAGTCGACGCCAACGGCCTGGGCAAGCGCGGCCACGAGGGTGGTGGCCACCATCGCTGCGAGCGTGGCGATGAAGCCGGTGCCGGCGAGCCCGCGGAATCGGTGGGTGTGGCTGGTCTGGCCCGATGCCGAGCCCGCGACGACCCCGGTGTCGTTCATGCTGTTCATGTCGTTCCTCCGTCATTCGGCAACTGACGTACGGGGTGTGTTGACTGGCATGTGACGGTCCTGGCGCTGGGGGTGACGACGCGCACCGTCGCCGTGCGACGGCCGGGGTTCCGCAGGGCGCGGACGCCGGTGCCGCGGAGCCAGAACCCGGCGCCGCGTCCGAGGACCGGCCCGGGCTCGCCGTCGCGCAGTTCCAGTTCCACCCGCCCGCGGGTGACGACACCGAACGCATCGCGCCACTCCGCCGCGACCACCGTGACACGCGCGCGACCGCGCAGCGTGAGCGTCCACACCGGGACTACTCCGTGCCGTCCGCCGGCAGGCTCTCCGGCAGCCCGAGCCGGGGGAACTGGTCGTCGTGGAAGGTGACGATCTCGGTGATGGCCCCTCCGGTGATGCGCAGGACGTCGATCGTCAGCGGCAGGTACGCGGCTTCCTGCTTCTGCCAGAGGTAGAAGCCGACGGCGGGCTGCCGGTTCACGGAGGTGAGGACGGCGCGCAGGCCCTTCATGCCCTCGAAGCCGCTCTCTACCCAGTAATTCACCACCGTGTCGCGGCCGACGTACAGGCCCGGCGTGGGCGGCATCGAGGAGCGGACGTCGTCCCGCAGCATCGAGGCGAGCGCCGGGATGTCCGTGGCCACGCTGGCGTCGGTGAAGCGGCGTACCAGCTCGCGCGTCCCGGCGTCCTCCTCGCCGCCGGTCCAGTCCTGCCGCTCGGCGGGCAGGTGCTCCCGCATGCCGGCGCGGGCCCGTTGCAGCGCGCTGTTCACGGAGTTGACGGAGTCCCCGAGGGCCTCCGCGACGTCCTTCGCCGGCCAGCCGAGCACGTCCCGCAGGATCAGCACGGCCCGCGGGCGCGGCGCGAGGTGCTGGACGGCGACCAGGTACGCCAGCTCGATCGTCTCCCGCGCGACGGCGACGGTCTCCGGCTCGTCGGCCTCGCCCGCGGGCAGCTCGTCGAGCAGCCGGTCCGGGTAGGGCTGCAGCCACAGCACCTCGCCGCCGGTCGCGGGCTCCGGGCGGCGTTTGGCGAGCAGGTCCAGGCAGGCGTTGGTGGCGATCCGGTACAGCCAGGCCCGGAACGTCGAGCGCCCCGCGAAGGTCTCCCTTCGCCGCCAGGCACGGAGGAACGTCTCCTGCACGGCGTCCTCGGCGTCCTCGAACGACCCGAGCATCCGGTAGCAGTGCACGTGCAGCTCCCGCCGGTGCCGCTCCGCCAGCCCCGAGAACGCCGGCTCGTCGACCTCGCCCAGCCCGCTCACTCCCAGCTCCTCCAGCCGCGTGTCCGCACTCATCACGTCATCCCTCCGCCTCGTCGTGTCCCGTCGTAGGTGTGACGGGCGCGGGTGGGAAAACTCATCACCAGGGTCGGTCGGCATGGCTGAGCACTTCTCATCCTTGTTAGGTCGGGGTTCGACGTGGTGGAGAACGAGGACGGCCTGCACCATTACGGTCGCCCGGGACGGGCCGCAGCGCAGCTTGGTCGGGATCTTCCAAGGGAAAAGGCTCAACGATCAGGTCGGTGCCGTGACCGCCCGCCGCCGCTCCCCCGGCGGAGGTCGCAACCGAGCACCAGGTCAGTGCGTCTGTTGGGTTCGAGGCTCGATGTCGTGTGGGCTCAAAGAGGCGTGAGCGAGGAAGAGGTGGCGGTATGCAGATCGGTGCCCTGCTGTGCGGTGCTGCCGCCCTGCTGCTCTTCTGGGCCACGCTGCGGGAGATCGTGGTGGTGCGGCGGTTGCGGCAGCGCGGGACCCGGACGCAGGGCATCGTGGTCGACAACGTGCGGACCAGTGACTCCGACGGGCCCACATGGGTACCGGTCATAGCCTTCACCGACCAGCGCGGGTACCGGGTCGAGTTCTCACCGCGGGCCCGGGGAAGCGGGATGGGGCTGGCGACGGGGCGGGAAGTGGGAGTGGTGTATCTGCCGCACGACCCGCAGACCGCTCGGGTGCTCATGTGGCGGCACACGGTGGGGCCGGTGGTGTTCCTGTTCTTCGGTGGCATCGTCTTCCTGGGCTTCGCCGTGTGGGCCACCCTGGCCGGCTGACCGCCTATGGGGAGGTGTGCTCACTGCGCGCGGATGGCGTCCGCGGGCGGTGTGCGCAGTGCCCGCCGGGTGGGGAGTTCGATGGTGAGGAACGCCGTGACGGTGACCGTCAGAGCGAGGGCGGGCAGCAGCCACACCGGTCCCGCCGGCCAGGGGCGGCCGAGGAAGCCCTGGCCCAGCAGGGCGAGGGGCACGGCCGACAGCAGCAGGGCCGTGGTCAGCGCGGTGGCTGCGGTGACCGCTGCCTCACGGCGCATCATGGCGCGGATCTGACGGGGAGTCGTCCCGTTCAGGCGCAGGGCTCCCAGCTCGACCCGGCGCTGGGCGGTCGCCGCGACGAGCTTGTTGGCGATGCTCAGCAGCAGGTAGACGAGCAGGACGACGATCGTGGCCAGGTTGATCCACACCTCGGGCGGCGCGTCCTTCAGGCCACCGGCGGACGTGGGGTTCGTGTCCTCCAGCGCCAGGCCCGGGTGGGACGCGGCGAAGGCGGCCAGAGCCTTGTCGGCGGGCGCCGTGCCGTCAGTACGGATCAGGATGCTCTGGTCGAGCCCCGTCGTGGTGTGACCGGCCGCCAGGTCGTGGGAGAGCACCACCGTGCCGAAGCCGAGGCCCCGGGCGTAGACGGCGACCACCTCGGCCTCGACCTCCGCTCCGTCGCCGAGGACGAGTCGCACCCGGTGGCCCACCGACGCGGAGCGCGAGCGGGCGACGTCGCTGCTGACGGCGACGGTCGCGCCGGTGAGACGGTCCAGGCTCCCGTTCCGTACGTCGAGGTCGAGGACGTCGGACGCTGCCGGGGTGAGGATCATCGCCGAGCCGGACTCGGTCTCGGGGTCGCCGAACATGTCGTACGTCCAGATGGCGGTCGTGTCACTGACGGGGACGGCCGCCCGTACCCCGGCACTCTTCCGTACGGCGGCGAGCGTGCCGTCGGGCAGTCCGCCGAGGCCCGGTGCGGTCAGGCGATGCTGGGCGAGGGTGCCGGTGCGGGTGTCGTCGGCGGTCGCGGCCAGCACGGTGGTCTGGGTGAGGGTGTACGTCAGGACGAACACGACCGCCATGGCCAGGGTGCTGACGATCCCCGCGTTGCGCAGGGCGTAGGCGCGGACGTTGGCCATCGCCAGCCACGTCGGGGCGGAGGCGCCGGACCGGGTGCGGCGGACCGCGGCGCTCCCGATGCCCCGCACGAGCGCCGGGCCGGACAGGGCCAGGCCGATCGCGCCGATGATGCCCGCCATGGACGTGGCCGTCGCGCCGAGGACCGTGCGGGAGAAGAGGGGCAGGGCCGACATGGTGGTCGCGGCGACGATGGCCAGCAGGCCGACACCGGTCCGGGTCCGCGAGGGATTGCGCGGCTCGCTGCGGGACTCGGCGACCGCCTCGGTGGCCGGCATCCGCGAGGTGCGCCACGCCGAGCCCCGAGCCGATACCTGCACGGCCAGGGCCATCAGCAGGATGGTGACGAGGGCGGGCAACGGGCTGAGGGTGAGCGGGAGTTCGGACGGGACGACACCCCGGTCCGCCAGCACCCCGCGGAACTGCCCCGCCAGCACATAGCCGAGCGCCACACCGGGCACGAGCGCCACGGCCGCGACGACGGTCGACTGGGCGGCGGCAAGCCGCCGGATCTGCTTCGGAGTCGCGCCGACGGCCCGCATCAGCGCCAGGTCACGGCGCTGCCCGGCGATCGACACGGCCAGCGCGCTCGCCATCACGAAGGCGGTGATCAGGAGGATGATCCCGGCGAGCGAACCGGCGAGGAGGATCAGCAGGGAGCGGGACGCACCCGCTCCGGGCGACACGAGGTCTCCGCGACCCGCGCCGGTGACCGTCTCAAGACCGGTGCCCTTCAGCTTCGTACGGACTTCGTCGGCGACCCGTTCCCTGGCGCCGGGTGCGGTGCGCAGGCCGATCAGGTCGACGGTTCCGCCGCGCGTGCCGCCGTCCCGCCCGGAGAGTCGTACGGCCGTCGTATCGGCGAAGAAGACACCGGCGCCCGGCGCGTCGACGACCGCCGAGACGCGATACCCGGCGGCGGGACGGGCATTGGCGACCACCTGGACGCGGTCGCCCACCTTCACGCCCGCAGCGGTAGCGGTGGCGCTGTCCACGGCGACCTCACCGGAACCGGCCGGCCCGCTCCCGTCGACGTGCGCGCCGTCCAGCAGCTTCGTGGAGGACCAGCCGTGCCCCGACGCCTGGGGATCCCCGGTCGCTACGACCCGCCCGTGCGCGTCGACGAGCGCGGCGGGGAAGCCGATGTCACCGACCGCGGCGATGACGCCCGGCAGGTCGGCCAGTTCGCCGGCCAGTTCGGCCGGGACCGTACGACGCTCCGGCAGCGCGAGCGGCAGGTCGCCGGCCGGATGGAACTCCTGGTCGGCCGCTACGACGACGTCCGCGCCGACGAGGCGGCCCGCGGGCAGGTGGGAGCGCAGGCCGGACTCTGCCAGTACGCCGGTGCCGGTGATCAGGGCCGCGCCGCCGAGAGCCGCGCACGCCACGGCGACCAGCGCGGTGACCCGGTGCCGGACCATCTGTATCGCGAGGGACAGCATGGCTCAGCTTTCTCCCAACGCGACCAGACGGCGGGCCAGTTCGGGGGCGGTCGGCGCTTCGAGGGCCTCGACCACCCGGCCGTCGGCCATCACCAGCACATGGTGCGCGCGGGCCGCGGCGGCCGGGTCGTGGGTGACCATCACGACCGTCTGGCGCAGGTCGTTCACGAGGTCCCGCAGCAGGTCCAGGACCTCGTGGGCGCTGCGCAGATCGAGCGCCCCGGTCGGCTCGTCGGCGAACACGACGGCCGGCTTGGCCACCAACGCCCTTACGACGGCGGCCCGTTGCTGCTGGCCGCCGGAGAGCTCGGCCGGGCGGTGGGTCAGCCGGTCGTCTAGACCGACCCGCTGCACCAGCGTGCGCAGCCAGTCGTGGTCCGGGGTGCGGCCCGCCAGGCGTAGCGGCAGCGTGATGTTGTCCTCGATGCTGAGGGAGGGGATCAGGTTGTACGCCTGGAACACGAACCCGACGCGCTCGCGGCGCAGTTCGGTGCGGCGGGTCTCGTTCAGGCCGGCTATCTCGTGGCCCTCGATGCGAACACTGCCCGAGGTCGGGGAGTCCAGCCCGGCGGCGCAGTGCATCAGCGTGCTCTTGCCCGAGCCCGAGGGGCCCATCACGGCGAGGAATGTGCCGCGTTCCACGGTCAGCGACACCTCGTCGAGAGCGCGCACGCCGCCCCCGTACTCCTTGCTGACGCGGTCCAGGGCAATGGCGGACGTCGGCGCGCCCGGGGCAGTGGTCGCCGAGCGGCCGGCCCAGGCGAAGGCGGGGCTCATCGACGGCCCCGCAGGTGGCGCACGACGAGGGTGCCGCCGCACAGCACGGTGACAGCGCCGCAGGCCAGGCTCACCCAGGTGTGCGCGTTGCCGTACGAGGCGGCCATGTTGGCGACCGCGCTGATCACCACCAGGATCCAGAGCAGGGCACGAGCGACGTCCCCGCGGGTCAGGGTGGGCGACGACGTGCTGGGCGTGGCGTCGGCGCTGGTCAGGCGGTAGGGGTCGGTGTCCGGCATGGGGCTTCCTCCCGAGGTCGGCTGTCGTCACCGACGCTAGGGATCACGACCCCCGTCGGCCGATCCCGCAGTCCGCCCGGTTCGAGGTACAGCAGGCTGTACTTCCCGGCCTCCGGGCTGACGGCGAACGGGCCCACGCCATAAGGTCCTTCGCGACGGAAGGAGGGCGCATGGCCGTATCGCAGGACGCCGCGGCCGACGGCCGCAGAGCGGGGCTCAAGGACACCGTCGTACGGACCCTGAGCGCCGCGGGCACCGCGATCGCGGAGCTCGCCTCCGGGCTCAATACGGCGCTCCTGGCGCTGCTCATGCTGCTCTGGCTGACTGTCACCGCGGTGACCAGCGCGGTCGGCGTGGGGCTGCTCATGGCGCCCGCGTTCCTGCGCGCGCTGCATGCCCTGGCCGGCCGGGAGCGCGAGCGGCTCGGTCGCCGGGGCCCCGAGGTCGTCGCGCCGGAGCCTCCGCCGACGCGGCTGAGGCCCGCTCTCGCCGACCCCACCACCCGGCGGGAGCTGCGCTGGCTGGTCCGGCACGCCACCCTCGGGTTCCTGCTGGGGCTTCTCGGCGTCATCCTGCCGATCTCCGCCGTGCGTGACACCGTCTTTCCGCTGTACTGGAAGTTCATGCCCAAGGACATGACCGCCACGTCCGTGGGGTACGGCAACGCGCACTCCTGGCCGGACGCCCTCGCCGTGGCCATGCTGGGCCTGGGCTGGATCCTCATCATCCTCGGACTCGGCCCCGGCATGGCCCGTCTGCAGGCCCGGCCCGGACGGCAGTTCCTCTCGGCCGGTCCCGACGTGGATTTCTCCGTGCGCGTCGCGGAGTTGACGGCGACGCGCGCAGCGGCGCTCGACGCTCACGCGGTCGAACTGCGCCGTATCGAGCGGTCGCTGCACGACGGCACGCAGAACCGCATCGTCAGCGTCACCGTCCTGCTGGGCGCGGCCCGCCGCATGGTGGCCCGCGACCCGGCCGGCGCCGACGAACTCCTCGAACGCGCCCAGTCCGCCGCCGAGCAGGCCCTCGCGGAGCTGCGCACCGTCTCCCGCAGCATCCTGCCCCCGGTACTGGACGACCGTGGTCTGGCCGGTGCGCTCTCGGGGCTGGCGGCGGAGTGCGCTGTGCCCTGCCGGATCGAAGTGGAGGTACCGGAACGATGCGCCGCCTCCGTCGAGGCCACCGCCTACTTCGTCGTCGCCGAGGCCCTGACCAACATCGCCAAGCACAGCGGCGCTGAACACGCCACCGTCACGGCACGCAGCCACGGCGGCCGTCTCCTGCTGTGCGTCGAGGACGACGGCCGAGGCGGCGCCGACGAGGACGGCGGCTCCGGACTCACCGGCATCCGCCGCCGGGTCGCGGCACACGACGGCACTCTCTCCCTGGCCAGCCCGCCCGGCGGCCCGACAACCCTCGAGGTGGGACTTCCATGCGGATCGTGATCGCCGAGGACGACCCGTTGCTGCGCGAGGGGCTCGCCCTGCTGTTGCGCGCCGAAGGGCTCGACGTGGTGGCCACCACGGTCACCCCCGACGAGGCGCTGGCCGCCATCGACGAGCACAAGCCGGACGTCGCCATCCTCGACGTACGGATGCCGCCGACCCACACCGACGAGGGGATCGTCACCGCGGTCGAGGCCCGGCGCAGGCGGCCCGGCCTGGCCGTCCTCGTGCTGTCCGCGTACGTCGAGCAGAGCTTCGCCACCGAGTTGCTCGGCGGCGGCGTGGGCGGCCTCGGCTATCTGCTCAAGGAACGCGTCGGACGGGTGGAGGAGTTCCTCGACGCCCTCCACCGGGTGGCCGACGGGGGCACCGCCATCGACCCCGAGGTCGTCGCGCAACTGTTCACCCGCTCCCGCCAGGACACCCGCCTCGACCGGCTCAGCCCCCGCGAACGGGACGTACTCGCCCTGATGGCCGAGGGACTCGGCAACACCGCCATCGCCGAGCGCTTCGTCGTCACCGAAGGCGCCGTCCACAAACACATCCGCAGCATCTTCGCCAAGCTCGACCTGTCCCCCGCAGACCAGGTTGACCGGCGGGTGGCCGCGGTCCTTCGCTACCTGGAGGGCCTGCGGCGGCTGGCCTGACCGCAGCAGGCCGTACGGCGGACCGGCCCGTCAGCGGCTCCCGGCCGTCGCTGGGCCCCACTTCGGGAAGCCGCGAAGAGGCCCCACGAAGCTCTGCCTGATGCTCCGACCCTGTGGCATCCGGCCACGGAGCCTGCGCAAAAAACCAGTTGGGCGGACCACGGGACCACTGCTACGTTTCCGCAGGCCGTGCGAGAGAACGAGGAGGTGGTACCCGTGAACGCAGTATCGACATGGGTGCTCCCCTCCGGGGTCACGGTCGGGCGTTAGGTCGTCCGGGAGCGCCGTTCCAGTGCACTCCCGAAAGGCACGATCATGCGCTTCACTTCCGAGCAGCGCCTCGACGACGGCGTCCTCGAACGCGAATTCACACTCGGCGAGATCCCCGGCACCCTGTGGACGCCTGAATCCGCCGCACCGGCTCCGCTGGTCCTGATGGCGCACAACAACGGCCTGCCGAAGTCGCAACCCCGGCTGGTGGCCCGGGCCAGGCAGACCGCGGCGTACGGCTACGCGGTGGCCACCATCGACGCCGCCGGGTGCGGTGACCGGCCCCGTTCCGCCGCCGATGAGCAGGTTCGCGCGGACCTCCGCCGGGCGATGCAGGCCGGCGAGCCGGTCGACGAGATCTTCGAGTCCCTCGTCGGCTCGCTGGTCGAAAAGGCGGTCCCGGAATGGCGGACCACCCTGGACGCCCTCCTTGCGCTGCCCGAGATCGGCGGCCCGGTCGGGTACTCGGGGTGGACGGCCGTCGGCATCCGCCTCGCGGTGGTCGAGCCGCGCATCTCGGCCGCCGGTTTCTTCGCCGGGGGTTACGTGCCCCGCGCCCAGCGCGAGGAGGCCCGGCAGGTCACTGTTCCGCTGCTGTTCCTGCTGCAGTGGGACGACGAAGGGAATCCGCGGCAGCGCGCCCTGGACCTGTTCGACGCCTTCGGCAGCAAGGAGAAGACGCTGCACGCCAATATGGGCGGGCACGTCGGCACCCCGTGGTTCGAGGTGGAGGACGGGGGCCGGTTCTACGACCGGCACCTGAGGTGAGGCCGGGCCGTCAGGCCGACCAGGTGACGGGAGGCACCTGATCGCCGACGACTACTGGACGTGAGGGCCGGCGTCGTATCGCCGGGCGACGCCGGCCCTCCACAGGCAGTAGGACAGTCAGGCGGACGAGCTCTGGGACTGAAGCGAGCCACCCGCCAAGGGTCGCGAGTCGCTCACCCGGCCCGACCACGACACCGTGCTCCGTCCGGCGTTAGAGTGCCGTCGCCCCCACGCCCAGCCAAAGGCCATAGGAAGGCAGCGCATTCCGTGAACTACCCCCACGAGTCCACCGGCTCCGTCGGCGAGCGCCGCCTACAGCACCTTCTCGGCACCGCCGACCAGGCCGCCGCCTTCTACGACCGCCAGGTGCAAACCCGTCTGACCCCACAGATGACGGAGTTCATAGGCCGGCAGACCATGGCGTTCCTGTCCACGTCGGACGCCGGCGGAGCCTGCGACGTCACTTTCCGTGCCGGTCCCCCGGGCTTCGTCACGGTGCTGGACGACGGCACCCTCACCTACCCCGAGTACCGAGGGAACGGAGTCCTCGCCAGCGCGGGAAACATCACCGAGAACCCGCACATCGGTCTGCTCTTCGTCGACTTCGGCCATGACCACATCGGCCTGCACGTCAATGGCGCAGCTCGGCTCCACCGCGACGACGAGCAGCGGCGGGACTACCCCGGCCTTCCGGTGGACACCGCTCCCGGACGCAGGCCCGAGTTCTGGGTGCACATCACGGTGGAGGAGGCGTATGTGCACTGCTCCAAGCACATCCCCCACCTCGAACCGGCGCCACGCCCACGCCCGGGGGCCCAGCGGCCGAAGGATGCCGACTACTTCGTCGCCGGCGCCGAGCACCAGTCCACGGCGTACGAGGACGAGCAGACCGCGGGAACTCACACCTGATCGCTGCGGGCAGGGGTTGACCCGTGAGGGAACCCCTGCCGCGGGCAGGGCGGGCCGCGGTCACCTCACCGGGGCCCGCCGCTGCGCGGGCGCGCTGTCAGGGCGCCATCTCGTACGTCCCGGACAGAGCCTCGACACGCTCCCAGACGCGCTTCGAACGCGCCTCGTCGACGACGGGACGCCGGACCGCACCGATCGCCCAGCTCTGCTGATCCGCGGTGGCGGAGTCCTTGCCGTGCAGCTCGACGGCGAAGGCGGAGAAGTCGCGGACAAGGACGGAGAAGAGTTCGTCGAGCACGTCTTCGTCGAGGTTCGTCAGGCGGGCCTGCTCCAGGATCAACTGGCCGTGCACCACCAGAGCGAACAACTGGCCGACGGCAAGCAGCAGATCGAGGTCGCGGCTCTGCTCCTCGTCGGGGGCCGCGGTGGTGACGAACTCGCACAGGGCGTCGGCCTGCTCCCGGAAGCGGGCGACGTTCGGCACGCCGACGTACGCGTCGTAGGCGGGGCGCCAGTCGTGGAAGCGCACGGAGCCGAGGCCACGGGCCGGTCCCTGCTCGAAGAGGAACGTGTCGTCGGCCGCGTCGATGCGGGTCGGCACGGGTGCGAACTCGGCCGGGTTCAGGAGGTGGTTGCGCATGAACTTGAGGATCAGCGCGAGGTTGACGTGGACCGTGCCCTCGAGCTTGGGCAGCCCGCGGATCTCGACGGCGGCCTGCGCGAAGTAGGTGTCCTTCTCGAAGCCCTTGGCGGCGATCACGTCCCACATCAGGTCGATGACCTTCTCGCCCTCCGTGGTCACCTTCATCTTCGTCATCGGGTTGAAGAGGAGGTAGCGGCGGTCGTCCGGCGAGGCGGAGCGGAAGTAGTCGACGGCGCGGTCGCTGAACAGCTTCATGCCGACGAGGCGGACGTAGGCGTCGGCCAGCTCGCGGCGCACGTGTGGGAATGCGGTGACGGGGCGCCCGTACAGGATGCGGTTGTGCGCGTGGGTGACCGCCTCGTACATCGCGTGTTCGCAGATGCCGATCGAGGCGGTGCAGAGGTTGAACTTGCCGACGTTGACGGTGTTGAGGGCGGCGTCGAAGGCGGCGCGGCCCGTGTGCAGGACGTCGTCCGGGCCTACGGGGTAGTCCTCCAGGCGGAACTCGCTGACGTACTTCGAGGAGTCGACGACGTTCTTCACGAGCTGGTAGGCCGGGTGGCGGCTGTCGGCGGCGAAGAAGACGTAGCCGTCGGGACCCTCGATGTCGACGCGTCGGCCGAAGACCGAGACGAGCCCGGCGGCGTTGCCGTTGCCGATGTAGTACTTGGAGCCCGTGGCCCTGAAGCCGCCGTTGCCGTCCGGCGTGAGCAGCATGTCGGTGGAGTAGATGTCGGCGCCGTGGGTCTTCTCGGAGAGGCCGAACGCGAACACCTCACCCTGCGCGAGGAGTTCCGCCGCGCGGGCCCGAGCCGCGGCGTTGTCGCTCTGCCAGACCGGTCCGAGACCAAGGATGGTCACCTGCCATGCGTACCAGTAGTCGAGACCGTAGAACCCGAAGATCTCGTTGAGGGCGGCGATCCGGGCCGTGTCCCAGCGCTGGTCCTCGTGTCCGGCGGCGGAGGACGGGGTGAGGAAGGTGGCGAACAGCCCTTCCTTCGCCGCGAACGCGAGGAAGTCGGCCAGCCAGGCGCGGGAACGGTAGTCCTCGATGAGCCTGCGCTTGCCGCGGTCCTCGAACCAGTCGACCGTGGCACGCAGCAACCTGCGGGTCTCGGGGTCGAACTGCGCCGGGTCGTACGTGCGCGGGTTGAAGAGGAGGGAGTCGGCCATGGAGGTCCGCCTTCCGTGGGTTGAGGGTGAAGGTACGGGAATGAAGGTCGCGGAGCGCGGGCGGCGGTGGCCGGCGACTCAGGGATGCGGGTGTGGCGTGCCGAGCCGGTGGAGGGTGGCGAGTACGTCGTCGAGCCAGGCGATCGTCATCCGCTCGTAGGCGATGCCGCCGCGCAGCACGACATGCTGGAGCTCCTGACCGGCGTCGAGCGCGGTGGGCGCCGTCGGGCCGGTGAAGTCACGCAGTTCCCCGGCGAGATAGTGCGCGAGCCGGTCGCTGTGCACCTGGCGGTGCCGTTCGACTTCATGGATCAGCGCGGACGGGTCGTCGAAGGCGGCGCCGCGGATCTTCACGGCGAGGTCGTGCCGGATGCTCTCGGGTTCGATCGGTTCGTGCAGCCACTGAGAGAGAGCGGCTCGGCCGGGGCCTACGACGGAGTACTCCTTCTTGTCCGGCCGACTCTGCTGCGGCAGCCCGCGGACGGCGAGCAGACCGTCGCTCTCCATGCGCTTGAGAACGCGGTAGATCTGCTGGTGCGTGGCGGTCCAGAAGTACCCGATGGACCGTTCGAAGCGCCGGGCCAGCTCATAGCCGGAGCCGGGCTTCTCCAGCAGGGAGACGAGGATCGCGTGCTCAAGCGCCATCCCACGATCTTCATATGCAACTCGTTGCATAGCCAAGGGGCGGTGCGCGGGTGAGACAGGGCTCACGCAGTGCGGCGGTGGACGTGGCTGCGCCCGTGGGAGCCGTCGCCGGGACCCCGGTCACGGAAACGCCGTGACCGGGGCCCCAGGATCAGCCGGCGCGGAGGGTGCCGACCGCCACTAGTTCCGGTACCGGAACACGATCCGGCCGCGCGTCAGGTCGTACGGCGGGAGCTCCACCAGCACCCGGTCCTCCAGCACGATCTTGATGTAGTTCTTGCGGATCTTCCCGCTGATGTGCGCGAGCACCTGGTGGCCGTTGTCGAGCTCCACGGTGAACATGGCGCTGCGCAGGCACTCGACGACCCTGCCCTCGACTTCGATGACGTTCTTGTTCTTGGTCATCGCACCAGCTCCAGGTTGCTGCTCATCGGCCGGGCGCCGATGCTTTCGAACAGCGCCGAGGCTGCTCGGTCGGACTCGTGGACTTCGGTCCAGGCCCCGGCGAACCCGGAGCGGTGCAGGGTCCCCAGCGCGTGGGCCAGCAGCGCCCGCGCGATGCCGCGACGCTGCTCGCCGGCCCGGACCGCGACCAGCCCGATGCGCGGCCGGTTCACCGTCACCACACGGATCAGACCCAGGTAGCGGTCCTGCGCCGCGGCCACCGAGTACTTCGACGGGTCGACGATGGTGTCGCCTTCAGGGCGGGGAATCACCTCCGCGGGCATCGACTGCCACCCGACGGTCGCCTCGACTTCGTCACGGATCGCGCGGTCCAGCGCCCGCAGCAGACTCTCGTCCGCCTCACCTGCGGGCACGATCGTCACGCCCGAAGGCGGAAGAACTGCTTCGAGCCCTGTGACCCGCGGGTCGGTCGGCACGACGTACTCCCACTCGCGGCGCCGGATCGTGAACCCGGCCCGCCGCCAGTTGGCCGTCAGCTCGACGTCGGCTTCGTCGACCACCGTGTACAGCGGCGCCGGCAGTTCCGCCAGCATCGCCTCGGCGAGCCGGTCGAAGGCGGCTTCGCGCCAGGCGTCGATGCTGACGAACAAGCGTCCGTCGGGCCGGTGCTCCGCATGTCCGCGGCCGACCACGAGGTCGTCATCCAGCGCATGCCATTGCCTGTCCGCGACGCGTGTGATCATCACCGCGCTCTCGCTCAGGCCAGACGTGAAAGGCTTTGTGTTCATCGGAGTTTCCCTCCAGGAGTGCCTCGATCTCAGGCGCTCCTGGCGACACCGAACGTCAGCCGCCGGACCGTGACGGGTTGAGGGAGCACCCATGGGTAACTGTGTTCACGGGGCTCACCTCCATACGACGACTTCACGGTCCACCGCGAAAGTAGCAGCGGGCGCCACCTCGCTCAATTCCTTTTCTGCCGCCGCAGACCGGGTGATGCTCGCTGCCCGTCTTCCGCCGGTCGGCCCGCCGCAACCGCTCGAGGACTCCGCCAACGGTCACGCCCGACCAGGGACCTCCGCAGGATCCTGTCGCGAGCTCATAGGAATCCCCTATAGCACCTGCTGCCTTTTCGTCTTTGCCTCTCCTTCTTTCCCGGCCGTACGGTGAAACAGCTCGATGAGGCGCTCGCCGCGATTTCTCCGGATATTCGCGACCTGCGCACGTCGACCCTTATTCAATCGAGCAGGCCATTTTTACGATCGAGAGGACCGTAGTATGACGACGATCGAGAACGGATCGGAAAAGCGAGAACTCGCGGGAAAGCGAGCCGTGGTCACGGGTGGTTCTCGCGGAATCGGGGCGGCCGTCGTGCGCCAACTCCTGGACGCCGGTGCCGAGGTGCTCACGACTGCCAGGTCGGCGACGAACACGGTGCCGGAGGGGGCCGCCTTCGTGACGGCCGACGTGCGGACGCGGGCCGGCGCGGAGGCGCTCGCCGCGGCCGCGCAGGAGGCGCTCGGCGGGGTGGACATCCTGGTTCACAACGCGGGCGGGGCGCAACCGTACAAGGGGGCTTTGGCCATCCCTGACGAGGTGTGGCAGGACGCGCTGGATCTGAACTTCCTGGCGTCCGTGCGACTGGACTCGCTGCTGGCATCGGGGATGCGGGAACAGGGTTCGGGAGTGATCGTGCACGTCTCCTCGGCGGCGGTTCCGCCCACGCCACCACCGTTCCTGCACTACACGGCGGCGAAGGCGGCACTGGAGAACTACAGCCGGGGGCTGGCCGCGGAGCTGGCCCCGTTCGGAGTCCGGGTCAACACCGTGTCTCCGGGCAGGACCGCCACCCCCGGCGGCGAAGCGACGCGGGAACAGTGGGCGCGCCTGGACGAGGGGCCCGGCCAGGCCACCAACACCCCTCCGCTGGGGCGCGAAGGTCAGCCCGACGACATTGCCCAGGCGGTGCTGTTCCTCGTGTCCGACCGCACGAGCTGGCTGACCGCGAGCAATCTCGTCGTGGACGGCGGCGAATTCCCGAGGAGTTGACGCCGGCGGAATTCCGGAACTTCGGTTTCGACAGAAAGAATTCCGCGGCGCCCGCTTCCTTCCAGGCCGTCAGGACACCGGAGAGAAGAAGGCGGACTCGGACCAGGTCTCTTTACCCAGGAGTTCGAGCAGGGCCTTCTCCGCCGGCCCCGCGCCGTGCCGGACCACGGCGATGACGGGCTGGGACACGACGGGGAACACCGGGCGCGCGAGGTGCTCGTGACCGTGGGGAACCGCGGAGGCCGGGACGAGCGTCACGCCGAGCCCCTCGGCCGCCCAGCGCACCGCCGTCGCCGTCTGGGACACGCGGGCGACCGTGTTCGGGGTCAGATCGTTGTCCCGCAGCACGTTCAGAAGTACGCCGTCGAGGGAGCTGTCGCGGTCGAACCTCACCCACGGTTCGCCCGCCAACTCGCGCAGCTCGACCCGGTCCGCGGCGAGCAGCCGGTGCCCGGCGCCCAGCACCACGACGAGTTCCTCGTCGCCGAGGTGGTGGGCGTCGGCGGGGCTGCGCTCGCATGCCGCCATCAGGGCGAGGTTCAGCAGGCCCCGCCGGCACAGGCGCTCCAACTCGGCGTGGCTCGGCTCCTCGAAGACGGTGACCTCCAGCCGCGGGAAGCGGCGACGCAGCGCGCCCAGGGCGCTCGGCAGTTGCCGCGTGCCAAAGCCCAACTGGACCGCGACCACCAGCTCGCCCACCAGCTCATCGGCACCGGCCCGTGCCGTCGCCCTCGCCCGGCGCGCCGCGCTCACCGCGACCTCCGCCTCCCGCAGGAACGCGCGGCCGACCACGGTGGGGACGAGTCCGGTCGGCGTGCGGGCGAACAGTTTCACGCCGAGTTCCCGTTCCAGGCCTCGGATCTGTTGGGACACCGACGGTTGAGCGACGTGCAGCAGCTCCGCAGCCGCCGTCACCGAGCCCTCCTCGGCGACGGCCAGGGCGTACTCGTACTGACGAAGGCTCATCGGCTCCCGTCCCCTCCTTGCGGTGGACCGCAGTCCTCCGTTTGAAATCGTTGTAGGGGCAACTCGGCTCCGTCGGCGAAGATTCCCATGGCCGCGGCCGTGGCCGGGGCGACCCGCCGCGCACCACTACCCCGCGCGTCGTCGACGGCCGCGGCGCCTTCGCCCTGTCCACCCGGTCACCTGGCGCGACATCGGCTGATCTTCCGGGCCCCCGGATGCCCCCTGAACCACAGCCTCGCCCCCGGCGACGCGTGACGCCGGCCCGCCGCGGTCAGCGGGCGCGGCCCGGCTGCCGATGCCGGGGCGGCCCGGTACGGCGGCCTGGTTGCCGTCGCGGCCGGTGCCGAGCCGCCCGCCCGGCTGTCACCCCAAGCGAACCGAGGCCGTCTGCGGCAAGTGAAGATGCTCGCCCCGGAACCGCGTACGCAACGCGCGATCATGGGTGACGAGGATGACCGCGCCCTCGTAATGGTCCAGCGCGGTCTCAAGTTCTTCGACCAGCGCTGGGGAGAGGTGGTTGGTCGGCTCGTCGAGCAGTAGGAGATCAGCGGGCTCGGACACCAGCCGTGCGAGGTCAACGCGGCGGCGCTGGCCGTACGACAGCTCGCCGATGCGCAGCCGGAGCTCTGCCGGGCGGAAGAGGCCGAGGGTGAGCAGGGCGTGCGCGTGCTCTTCGGCGGAGCCCACGCGGCCCAGCGCGAACGCCTCCGCCACCGTCAGGTCCGGCGGCCACGGCGTCTCTTCCTGGCGCAGATGGCCGACCCGGCCCGACACCCGCACTTCGCCCTCGTCGGGCCGCAACTCACCTGCGAGCAGCTTCAGCAGCGTGGTCTTGCCGGCGCCGTTGGGTCCGGTGACCAGTAGCCGGCCGGAAGTGCCGAGGGCGAGGGAGTCCAGGTGGAGGCGGTCTCCCAGCCGTACGCCCGACACCTGTACCGAGGGGAGCTCCGCCGCTGACGTAGCTGCGCCGGCCCCCGCCGTGCCGATGCGTGCGGTGAACGTCAGCGGCTGCGGTGGCGGCACCACCGGGTTCGCAGTCAGCCGGTCGACCCGCTCGCGGGCATTGCGGATACGGGCCATCGCGCCGTGCGCCCGGCCTCGCGCCCGGAAGCCACCGTGGCCGAAGTTGGCCGGCGGGGACTTGCGCGGGATGCCGTCGAGGCGGATCGCCTGGCCGACGGCGAGCCGCTCGTTGCGGGCCAGCTCTGCCCGCCACTCCTCGTACGCCTGGAGTCGACTGCGGCGTTCCGCGGCCTTGGCGGTGCGATAGCCGGCGTAGCCGTCTCCGTACCGGGTGACCTTTCCCGCCTCGGCCTCCAGGACCGTGGAGGTCAGGCGCTCCAGGAAGACACGGTCGTGGGTGACCGCGAGCACCGTGCCGCGGTGTGCGCGCAACTGCGCCTCAAGCCACTCAACGGCCCGGTCGTCCAGGTCGTTCGTCGGCTCGTCCAGGAGCAGCAGCTCCGGGCGGCCGGCGAGAACGGCGGCCAGGGCGAGCCGGGAGCGTTCGCCGCCGGAGAGGGTGCCGAGCTGCCGGTCGCGGCGGAGGGCGGGCAGGCCGAGATGGTGCAGGGCGAGGTCGACGCGATGATCGGCGTCGTAGCCACCGCGCGCCTCGTAGCGCTGGAGAAGGGCCGCGTACGCGGCGAGTGCCGCCGGGTCCGCGTCGTTGCCGAGAGTCTGCTCGGCCTGGCGCAACTCCGCCTCTAGTGCGCGCAGGTCGGCGAGGGCCAGGTCGACGGCGTCCTGGACGGTGGCGGTCGGGGGCAGTGGGATGGCCTGCGGCAGGTAGCCGATACCGTCGGCGGCGGTCACGGTCAACTCGCCGCTGTCCGGGCGCTCCTGGCCCGCGATGAGCCGCAGAAGGGTGGACTTGCCGGAGCCGTTCTCACCGATGAGCCCGGCCTTCTCCCCCGGCTTCAGGGTGAAGGAGACCTGGTCGAGGACGGCACGGCCGGGATAGCGCTTGGTGACGTGGTGAAGGGTGAGCTGTGAGCCGCGCATGAGCGGGTCCCTCCTGGCCGCAGGCTTCAGCCCGGGCCGGTTCGGGTGGATGAGAGGGCGCGATGGGGCGCGGCGATGGCGGAGCGGTGCTCTACGCCAGCGGCGCCGGCTTTCTCACAGGGAACCCATGCGGAGGACAGTACGACATGACGAAGCGCTTGGCAAGACGATACGTCTCGTCGCGACTGCGGACGTCCCGGGGCTGGCCCGGGCAGGCTGACTCCCCGGTGGCGACCGGACCTCGTCACCGGGGAGGCCCCGATGACGGAGGCCTCATCACGCCGCTAAGGGCGCCGCCCGGCAGAGGCTGTGGCAACGAGTTCGTAGGACCGCAGACGGTCCTTCAACGCGTAAACGGGTGTGACCAGCATCAACTCCTCGGCCCCCGTTGCATCGACGAGTTCTGTGAGGCGCTGGACCACGGCATCGGGTGTGCCGTGAGCCTGCTGGGCACGGAAGCCGTCAAGTGCCTGTAGCTCCTGCTCCGTGAAGGGAAGTTCCGCGGCCTGTGCCGGCGTGGGGAAGGGAATGTCGCCGCGGCCCTGGAGAAGCCCGGCCTTGACGACGTTCATGGGTCCGGCCAGCCACTCGGCTTCTCGCTCCGTGGAGGCGCACACCACCTCCACGCAGACCAGTACACGCGGGCTCGCACACCAGCGCGAGGGCTGGAAGCGGGCACGGTATTCACCAATCGCGGCAGCGGTGTTGTCGGGTCGGATGTGGTGGGCGATCGCGACAGGCAGGCCCAGGTCCGCGGCGAGCGCGGCACCAGCGGTGCTGGAGGCGAGCAGCCAGGGTTCGGGCAGTTCGTCGAGCGCGACCTCGTCCACGAGAAACCGCAGCGTGGCCGCCACGTCGGCACGGTACTCGTCGTCGGTGGCCGGTCCCGCCCCGCGCCGCAGGGCCCGCGCCGTCGGCTCGTCCAACGTTCCTGGGCCTCGTCCGATGCCGATGTCGATGCGCTCCGGGTGCAGCCCGGCAAGCGTGCCGAACTGTTCGGCCAGCAGGATCGGACTGTGGTTGGGGGCGAGAACACCACCGGAGCCCAGCCGGATCGACGACGTCGATGTGGCGGCGTGGGCGATCAGCACGACGGGCGGGAAGGCGCCGATGGCAGGTGAGTGGTGATGCTCGGCGTACCACAGCCGCCGGTAGCCCATGCCCTCGACCTGTTGGGCGAACGTGGTCGTGTCACGCAGGGTGTCGGCAGCCCTGCTGCCGGCCTGAACCATCGCGACTTCCAGCACGGAGAGCGGCACAGCCATCATGTGATCATCATGGCTCAATCTCCCGAACAGGACCGGGATTTCGAGCCACGAGCCGGTCGAGGGCGGCCACTGTCAGGCTGTCGCGGGGGCAACGCCGCCGGAGTCCTCGAGGTATGCGGCGCTCTGCGCGAAGTATGAGGCGCTCTCCGCGTCCGCTGGGTAATACGACTCGATCGCCACCTCGTCCAGCGTGATGTCCACAGGGGTGCCGAACGTGGTGATGGTCGAGAACAGCCGTAGCTCTCGCCCCTCGAAGCGAAGGAGCATCGGGATCACCACATCGGATTCGAGCGCTCGGCTCGCCCCTTCGACGGAGTCGGCCGCAGGTTCGACTTCGAGCAATTCCGCGTAGAGCGCGGCGAGTTCGGCATCGGGAGCGATGGCTAGCTGACGCCTGATTCGGGAGAGGAACATCGTCCGCACATCAGCCAGGTTGACGACCAGGGGAGCGAGGCCGCGCGGGTCCAGCCCGAGCCGTACCAGGTTGACCGGCGGCCGTAGCAGACGCGGATCGACGCCGGCGAAGAACGGCTCGACGGCGCGGTTGGTCATCACGATGTTCCATCGGCGGTCGAAGGCCACGGCAGGGTACGGCTCATGCGCGCGCAGCACCCTCGCGACCGCGTCCCGAGCCGCCGACAGTGCGTGGTCGTCGAGCGGCCGCTCGGCGTACCGGGGTGCGAAACCGGCCGCCAGCAGTAGCTGGTTGCGATCACGCAGCGGCACATCGAGGTGGTCCGCGAGCCGCAGGACCATGTCGGCGCTCGGGTTGGACTTGCCCGTCTCGACCAGGCTGACGTGCCGAGCCGAGACATCGGCCGCGATCGCGAGGTCGAGTTGGCTGAGTCGTCGGCGATGCCGCCACTGCCGCAGGAGCTCCCCCACCGTATGCACGGTCGTCGAGACTACTCATCCTGCAGCCGCGCGCCATGAAATCCGATTTCATCGACAACCGCCGCTGCCGCGGAAAACACTGCGTCCATGACCACAGACAACAAGACCATCGTTCAACGGGCCCTGACGGAACTGATCGAGTCGGGCAGTGCCGATGTACTCGAACCCTTGCTGAGTGATCAGTTCGTCCACCACAGGCCGGATTCGACCTCCTCGACCAAGGCGCAATGGCTGGCAAACCTGAAGGCGGCGCTCGTCCCGCTCGCCGACATGCGGGTCGAGGTCCGCCACCTGCTGGCGGAGGGGGACTTCGTGGTGATGCACTCGCGTCGTCTTCTCCCCGATGGCGGGCCGGAGATCTCCGTCGTCGATATCTGGCGGATCGAGGAGGGGCTGGTCGCCGAGTGCTGGGAAACCATCGAGCCGGCGGCCCAGGCGGCCGCCAACTTGGTGTGGTGGGAGCGGGCTGAGCGCTGAGCGGTCGTATCTGCGGGCAGTCGAATGAGGAGGGGCGAGGGGGTGGGGCCGATGGGGCCTTCGGCGCGCATCAGCGAATTGTGTCGGCACCCCTCTCTCCGACGTCACGCATGCTCACCACTCTGAGCAACCGATCGACTACGGCAATGCAACCTTCCGGCCAACTCCACTGACTCCGGCCGCACTTGTCGGGACCCGGCGCCATCGAAGGGCGCCTTTCAGAGGGCCCGGGGCCAGGTAGTCGGCCTCCGGACTGCGGCCCGGGCGTGGGGTGGATAGCCTGAAGTGAGAGGCATGACGAGCATGGCCGCGCGCCTGACAGGCCCTGGATGGGATTCACCATTTGGGGGCTGTGCTTCGGGAGTTGTCAGTTAGGGCCCGACGCGCTCGAACCGGCCCGGACGACCCCGAGATGAAGGCGCTGTAGGACAAGTCGGCGACGTCCAGTCCCTATGTCGAGCGGTGTGGGCAGGACGTAGGCGACACCATCTGGGAAAGCCTGCGGGAGCAACGCATGGACCTGTTGCCGGTCGAGATCAAGGTAAACATCGAGGGCGACGTGGCAGCGGCGCTGTCAGCTCTCGGCACGTCGGGGCACGCGATGACCACGCGTCGCATCTGGTTCGCTGAGGACCGGGACGGCATCGCCGAGGGGCGGGTGCCCCTACTGGACCGCGGCGTGATCCTGCGTTTCAGGATCGGGGGCGGGTCGGACGACCTGACCGTCAAACTGCGCCCGTGTCTCCGGCAGCAGCTCGTCGGCCGGTTCTCCGATCCGTTCGAGGCGGATCCCTTCACATACAAGATCGAGGAGGACTGGTCGGCGAACAATCGTGTGCTGGCCGCCTCCCTGGTGCACGATCACTCCCCGGGGACGCTGTCGGGCGCGGTGGAGCCCGGGGGTGATCCCGCGGCGGTGATCGACGCCGTGCAGGACCAGTTCCTGCAAGCCTGCACTCCCGCCGTTCGGCTCGACGGGCTGGTCGCGCTGGGGCCGATTCGGGCCATGAAGTTCGACGACGTTCCGCTCGATGATCTGGACGTGGACCTGGAGGCGTGGTCGGTCGCCGGTCTGGACTTCTTGGAGGCGTCGATCCGGGTGAAGCCCAAGGATGAGGACGATGCCGAAGAGCTCACCGAGCGGGCCGAGCGTCGACAGGAAAAGCTGAACGACGCCGTGCGGGAGCGTGGGGTGACGATCTCCGAACACCCCGAGAACAAGACCCGACGCATCCTCACCGCCTTGGCGAAGGCGCACGCGCACGCGTAGAGGCCTGCAGAATCCACCCGAGGACCGAGCTCATCCGCCACAGCCGGTACGAAAGCCCTCAGCCGCGAAGACCGCCAAAACCCCACTGCGCCGAAGTTGCACCGCTTGTGCGAGCGACTGAAACTGATATCGGCGCGCCTCCTCGGAGCACGAGCCCTTCCCTCGGAGTGGCCGCACGATTCCGCGCTGAAACCCCGCTGCACGCGAGGCGATCAATTTGGTGTCACCTCCTCCTCAGTTGCGCCTGCTCGGCCAGTTCCGGCTGGAATTCGGTTCCGAGGCCGTCGAGCTGTGCCGCAACGGCCAGCGGCTGATGGCGTTCCTGGGCCTCCGAGGCCGCGTGTCGCGCACGGTCCTGGCCGGAACACTGTGGCCGGAGGTATCCGAAGAGCACGCCCGGGGCAGCCTGCGCACCACGCTGTGGAAACTGCCCCGCGGCGACCCGCCCCTGATCCGCTGCTGCGGCGATTACCTCGCAACCGCGGCAGCGCTGTGTGTGGACGTGCACATCCTCGCCAAAACAGCACTCAGCCTCATACAGGAATGCGACTCTCCACTGAATGGCGTGCCGACCCTGGCAATGCTGTCGGGTGAGGACTTGCTGCCCGGCTGGGACGAGGACTGGGTCCTCCTGGAGCGCGAGCGGCTACGTCAGTTGCGCCTGCACGCGCTCGACGCGCTGGCCGAGTCCCTGACCCGGCAGGGAAAACCCGCACTGGCGCTGGAGGCCGCGTGGGCAAGCGTCCGCAGCGAGCCCCTCCGCGAAAGCGCCCATCGAGCGGTCGTATCGGCTCATCTCGCCGAGGACAATCTCGCCGAAGCGGTACGTCACTATCACGCGTTTCGATGCCTGTTGAACGACGAGCTGGGAGTCGAGCCCTCTCCCGCGTTCGCCCGCATGCTCCCGCCCCCGGCGGGCGGATTTGACGCCAGGATGACGCGGGGCTGACGGCGGTTCCGTAGCGTCGAATTGACCACCTTCGGCGCGGACGGAGGGACAACGGTATGACCGCCACAGCGCCATCGAAGAGGTCGTGTGCCAGCGCCCGGCGATATCGACCCGGAACGGCACGGCCTGGCGGGCAACGGTCGGCCTGCCGGTGCGCGGCCCGCAGATCATGATGCACCTACGCACGACCGCTCGCTGGTGCCCGGTCCGGTCCGACTTCCAGACGGCGGCACTCCGCAATCATCGAAAAGCGATGCCGCGGTCCCCCTGGCGCACACCTTCCCCCGCGCAGCGGTCCGGCCGGCCCTGGCCGCCACGACACCCTGGTGGACGACGTCTCCGGACGACGTCTCCGGTCGGCTTCTCCGGGCGACGTCTCCCCCGAAACGCTCTCAGCCACCTGGCCCTCCGAGATCAGCGGCTCCATCAGGCAGGCAGCCCCCGGCCCACGACTCAGCCCTGACCGACCAGTACCCCCAGGTGTCCGGAGAGAAGGCGAATTCTCATGGTGGCCCTGTCCAAGGTCCAGTTCGGTGAACGGAACGAGGACGTACGCACCGTACAGAAAGCACTCATAGCCCGAGGCCGCAAGATCCCCGACGGCCCCACCGGCCTCTTCGGCCCCCAGACCAAAGCCGCCTACCGCGCCGAACAAATCGCCCAAGGCTTCAAAGGAGCCGACGCCGACGGCAACCCCGGCTGCACCTCCCTCACCACCCTCGGCCACCACGCCGGATTCAAAGTCGACTGCAAGGGCGCCGCATCCGCCAGCGGCAACGGCAAGCTTCCCCTCAGCAAGGTGACTTACGTCGATCCCGACGACGACGCCGGGGGCGCGGCCATGCGGCGCTACGCCGAGAAGGCGTGTGCGCTGACCGGAATGGATCCGCAGTTCGGAGTTCCGGCTCTGGCCACCATCGCCAGCCGCGAGTCCGCATCGAATCATCCGAAGTTCCGGGTGAACCGGACGGATTCGAACGCGCATGGCCCCATCATGTCCGACGGCCACCCGCAGAACTGTTCCAGAGGCGCCACGCAGTGCATTCCCCCCACGTTCGCCACTCACCATCAGGCAGGCACGGCGACCACTCCCTACGACGTGGTCGCGGACATGTGCGCCACGGTCAATTACGTGCGCACCCGATACCACGTGAACAAGTCGGGATCGAACTTCGCCGCCCGCGTCCAGCAGGCCGATCCGCACCGGCCTCCCCACCCGTATTAGGAGCCGTCATGGTGGCCCTGTCGAAGGTCCAGTTCGGTAAACGGAACGAGGACGTACGCACCGTACAGAAAGCACTCATAGCCCGAGGCCGCAAGATCCCCGACGGCCCCACCGGCCTCTTCGGCCCCCAGACCAAAGCCGCCTACCGCGCCGAACAAATCGCCCAAGGCTTCAAAGGAGCCGACGCCGACGGCAACCCCGGCTGCACCTCCCTCACCACCCTCGGCCACCACGCCGGATTCAAGGTCAACTGCAAGGGCGCCCCGGCCACTCCCCATCCCCAGAAACGGGTGCCCTCGCCCGTGCCCGGACACAAGGTCACCTTCGGCTTCTACGCCCGCGGTCCGTACGCCTGGAAACCGGAGCCGGACGGGATCGGCCGCCACACGGGCCAGGACTTCGCCGCAAAACCCGGTACTCCTGTGGTCGCTGTACGCAACGGCACCATCGCCTGGTCGAACAAGAAGGGGGGAGCCTACGGGGAGTGGATCGGGCTGCGCGCGGACAACGGCCACATCTACACCTACTGCCACCTCTCGCTGCGGCAGGTGAGGACCGGCCAGAAGGTGAGCGCCGGGAAGCAGCTCGGACAGGTCGGCAACACCGGCAACTCCACGGGACCGCACCTGCACTTCGAGATGTCGAAGAGCTCCGCCTGGTCGTACGGCAACGTCGCCAAGCCCAATTGGTGAAGGGGGCCGATCATGGCTCAGCACAATCCGCATTCGGTGCCCGTGGAGCCGGGCGTGCTCGTGCCGGTCGGTGTCAGAGCCTGGCAGGACGGCTATGACGCGGGCATCAGCTCGCCGCCGGACGTACCCCGGACACCGCTGGTACGCGACTCCGAGTACGCCGCGGCCTGGGCGCAGGGGGCCCTGGCGGGCAATGCCGACGGGCGGACCGAGGGCTGGCGGTGGGCCTACTTCGAGGGAAAGGCCCGCCCCGAGCACGATGCCGTCGGCGGGTACGGGCCGCGGGACAGTGGCGAACCCGAGGGGACGACCTTCTCGTTCGCGCACATGTGGCCGTGCGTCGGCGAGCGGCCGCTGCTGGTGATGCTGGCGCAGTTCGCCCCGGGCGAGAGGGGCGGCGAAGGCCTCACCGGCCGGCTGCTCGCACGGGCCTGTGCCGACAAGGGCGTAGGGCAGCTCTACCTGCCGGTCAACCTGTCCTCCTCGCAGTCCACGGACGAGCCGACCGGCGACGCCCTGCACGACATGGGCTACTGGCACGGCACGGCGTCCGAGTCCCTGGAGGAGGCCGCTCCCGAGGCCATCGCGCAGGTGACGGTCCGCGTCCCCAATTTCGCGGGCCTCGTTCGGTACACGCCCGCGGCTGAACACAACTACTTCGACCTGCTGCCGGTGGACGGGCTGCTGCCGCCGGAGCGCGGGGGCTGAGGCGAGGCGCACGCAGGACGGTCGAGATGGCGCTGCGCCCGCTTGGCCCATATACGCCAGGCGCCAGTAAGCATCGATAGGAGGAAGGCCTGCACGAGTCACAGCGCGCTGTGCCACATCCGCGTGCATCCCTGGCAGAGAAACCACCGCGACAACCAGCAGAGGCCTGGAGGCGAATCATGGCCACGGCGCAACTCGCTTCAGAACGAGAATCAGACTATCTGTCACAACTGACCATGGCAGCGGCCCGCTATGCGAACCGCACCGAGCGACGCGAGGAGAACCAATCGGTTCTGAATTCGCGCGGCGTGCTGTACGCGGACTCGCGTGAACGTGTCGAGAAGCGGCTGGCGCGCCTCGGTGCGGACTGGGCCATGGCGCGGGCCATCGAGCGGACGCAGACGGAACCTGCCAGCAGCGCGGGAAGCACCCTGCGACTGCCCCCGGAGGCCTTCACCAGTGACGCGCTGGGGCTGGAGCGCCTGATGGGGCGCAACAACCTCACCCCGGTCGCGTTCCTGGAGGAGGGTGTCCAGGTCTCGCGCTCGGTCGGTCGGATCACCATCAGCGGACCCGGAGGCGGACACGGAACCGGCTTCATGGTCTCCCCGTCCCTGCTGCTCACCAACAACCACGTGTTGCGCGGCAAGCAGGAGGCGAGTCGGAGCAAGGTCGCCTTCGCGTTCCAGGACACCGTCGACGGCAGCCCGCTCGTACCGGCGGTCTTTCAGCTTGAGCCGCTCCGGTTCTTCGTCACCGACCGAGCACTCGACTACAGCCTCGTCGCGGTGGCCCCGCGTGGCGCACAGGGAGAGGCACTGTCGTCATTCGGCCGGCTGATCCTCAGCGAGGCGCAAGGAAAGGTCCTCATCGGGGAGTTCGTCAACATCATCCAGCACCCCAGGGGCGAGCCGAAGCAGATCGCGCTGCGCGAGAACCAGATCGTCGACGTTCTGGACCGGTACCTGCACTACATGTGCGACACCCGTGAGGGTTCTTCGGGCTCTCCGGTCCTGAACGACCAATGGGAGGTCGTCGCGCTGCATCACTCGGCCGTTCCGAAGACCGATGCCGAGGGCCGGCCGCTGAGCGTCGACGGCACGGTGTGGGAGCCCGGGATGGACGAGCAGCAATTGGCATGGCGGGCCAACGAGGGAGTACGGATCAGCCGCGTGCTGGGGGCCCTGCACGAGATACCCCTGACCGGAGAAGCGGCACAACTGCGGGACGAGGTGTTCACCACCGGGCTCACCCCGCCTCCTGTGCCGAGCGCCCCGCCGGCGGTCTCCTTCAACGGCGGCTCCACCCTGCCGGGTACCAATGGCTCCGCGGCCCCGACAAGGGCTCAAGAGGCCGACACCGCAACCCAGTTCCTTCTTCCCCTACGGATCAGCATCGGCTTCGATTCCCCGCAGTCCCCGTCGTACTCGTCATCCTCGTCGGCCGGCGTCCTGGCCCCGCTGCCCCCTCTTGCACCGATAGCGCAGACCGCACCGATGCCGCAGGCCGCACCGCAGCCGCCGGCCGCGCGGCCGGACGTCGTGTCAGCGGTCGAGAGGGACGTCGACGCGGCCCTGACCAACCACCGTGTCGCACGGGATCGTCCCTACTACGACCGCGTCGCGGACGCGGCCGCGCGCGAGGCGTACTACGCGAACATCCATGCCCGTGACGGTGACGGGCTGCGCCAAGCGCTGACAACGCTGCTGACGGACACCCACGATCCCCGGCCGAAATACAAGCCGATGAGGATGGTCTATCCCTGGGTCGACCTGCACAAGGACGGGCGGCTGCGCAGCATCTACTCGGGCAAGGGCTTCTCCGCCGAGGAGCTCATACGGGCCGACGCCGCCGTGGCCCAGGCCCGACTGGCTCGCGTACAGGAACTCCTGCTGCTGGAGAGCACGGCCGGACCGTTCGAGTTCAGGGCGGAGTTCGACGCTCTGGAGGCGTCGATGCCGTTCAACTGCGAACACGTGGTGCCGCAGTCGTGGTTCGATGAGAGGGAGCCGATGCGAGGCGACCTGCACCATCTGTTCGCCTGTGAGGTCGGCTGCAACAGCTTCCGCGGTAACTTCCCGTACTTCGACTTCCCCAATTTCGAGGAAGCGGAACGCGAGGACTGCGGGATGCGCGAAAGCGTCGGATTCGAGCCGGAGGAGGGCAGGGGCACGGTCGCCCGTGCCACCCTGTACTTCCTGCTCCGCTATCCGGGGCAGGTCGGCGACGTCGAGCGAGAGTTCCCCGAGGACCGGCTGCCGGTCCTGCTGAGGTGGCACGAGAGCGAGCCGGTCACCGAGTACGAACAGCACCGCAACGCGGCCATCGCGGAGATCCAGGGCAACCGGAATCCGCTCATAGACAACCCCGATTGGGCACGCGAGATCGACTTCTCCGGCGTCTGGCCCTGAGACCTGCGTCAGGACCACGCCCGCAGTGGCGTCCGGCCCGGAGGCCTGTGTCAGAACCGCGCCCGCAGTGGCGTCCGGCCCTGAGACCTGCGTCAGGACCACGCCCGCAGTGGCGTCCGGCCCGGAGGCCTGTGTCAGAACCGCGCCCGCAGTGGCGTCCGGCCCGGAGGCCTGCGTCAGGACCACGCCCGCAGTGGGCACAGGGCACCGTCTACGCCCTGCTCGGGCCCAACAGGGCCGGCAAGACCACCACCGTGCGGATCCTGTCGATGTTGCTGCCCGCAGACGGCGGTGAGGCTCGGGTCGCCGGGTACGACGTGCGTCGAGAGGCCGACCAGGTGCGTGCGTCGATCGGAGTGACCGGGCAGGACTCCGCCGTGGAGGAGTCGAGTCCTTGACCGGCTGCGGGCGCTCGGGGTCGACGAGCGGATCGTCCAGGTCGAGCGCGACGGCTGGATCCCGCTGGCCGCGCGCTCACCCGAGCGCCTCCCGGAGTGGATGGCACGCAATCGGGAGCAGATCGCCGACCCGCAGATCATCAACGTGTTCGACACCCTGCCACCGACCCGTCGGCTGATCGAGCTGCTGACGCAGCGCGAGTAAACGCGCCCTACCCCCGCCCCACACATCCGGGCACAATGTGCGCTGTTTCGCCTCCGCCCTGCGTCGCAGGCGAGGACATGACGGGAAGACATCAAGGGGCGCGGGCCCACCCTTCGCAACCCGCACGACTCCAGCACCACGGCATGCAAGCCCGGCACGCCCGGTGACCTGTAGGGGCGTGCCCGAAACTGACCGACCGTCCTCGGGGAGATTCGGGATGACAGCACGCCGTACGACCAAACGACGCTCACAACTGATCGCCTGTGCCCTAAGTTTGCTCGCAGTGGCCGCTCTCACCGTGTCCGGCACCAGCGCGACGGCGGCGACCGCTACCCGGCCGACCACGCCGTCCCCGGTGTCCGGCCCGGCTTCGGCCCTCGCGAAACTGGGCATCAGCGGGACGGCGTGGGCCGTGGACGAACGCAACGGGAGGCTGCGAATCCTCGCCGACTCGACGGTTACCGACACCGAACTTGCCCGGCTTCGCCACGCCGCCGACCAGTTCGCCGGTGCCGTCAGCCTCGAACGGCTCGACGGCCGGCTGCGCACCCTCGTCTCCGGCGGCGACGGCATCTACGCCGGCGGCCGGCGCTGCACGGCGGGCGTCAATGTGCAGAGCGGCTCGACGTACTACTTCGTCACCGCCGGGCACTGCACCGCGGACCTGCCCACCTGGTACACGAGTGCCGCCATGGACACGGCCGTCGGCCCCACGACCGGCAGCAGCTTCCCCGGCGACGACTTCGGGGTCGTCCGCTACGCCAACCCGGCCGTGCCGCACCCCGGCACCATCGGAACGGTCGACGTGACCGGGACTGCGTCCGCCTACGTCGGCCAACGGGTCTGCACCCGGGGCGCGACGACCGGAGTCCGATGCGGCGTGGTCACCGCCCTGAACGCGTCAGTGAACTACGGCGGCGGCGACATCGTCCACGGGCTGATCCAGACCAACATCTGCGCCGAACCCGGCGACAGCGGAGGTCCGCTCTACGCCGGCGACAAGGTCATCGGCATCCTCTCCGGCGGCTCCGGCAACTGCGCCACAGGAGGGACCACCTACTACCAGCCGATCGGGGAAGTGCTGAGCGCCTACGGCCTGTCCGTGTACTGACGACGCGCCGACACGCCCCCGCCCCCGGCTCTTCGCACGGACGACGAACCACACCCCCGCCGGCGCCCGCGTGAAGTAGGCGGCGTCCCGAATGCCCCGACGGCCCGCGCGAGCGGTCATTCGCCCTTTGTGGGTCCGCCGTTCGGGCTGTTGCCATCACGCGGCCACGGCCGCTCAGCACTGTGCCTTCCTACCCGGACGTTCGTGACCTGGAGGGCAGATGAGCACAGAAGAGCACCCGCACCGACTGGACAGACGGACACTCCTGCAGGCCGCGGTGGTGATACCCGCGGCCGGCACGGTGGTCACGGCGGCCGGTGCGGGCGCGGCGCAGGCCGACTCGACGAGCGTAAGCGGCGGTCGGTCCAGGTTCGACGCCGAGAGTCCGCGCTTCGCGCTGGCCGTGCTTCCCGACACCCAGTATCTCTTCGATGCCGACAGCTCCGATCCGGCGCCGCTGCGCGCCACGTTCCGCTACCTCGTCGCCGAGCGGGAGGAGGCGAACATCGCGTTCATGACGCACCTCGGTGACGTCACGGAGCACGGCACCGAGGAGGAGATCGCTCTCGCCGCCGACACCTTCAAGGGCATCCACGGCAAGGTGCCGTACAGCGTCCTGGCGGGAAACCACGACATCCGTTCGTCCACGGACGACCAGCGCGGCGACTCCGCCTATCTCGCGGCATTCGGCCCCGAGCGCTACGCCTCGATGCCAACTTTCCGCGGTGCCTCGCCCGACGGTTACAACAGCTACCATGTGCTGCGCGCGGCGGACCGCGAGTGGCTGGTGCTCGCCCTCGACTGGCGGGTGTCGGACATGGGGCTGCAGTGGGCGCAGGGCGTGCTCGACGGGCATCCCACGCTGCCCGCCGTACTCACCACGCATGACCTCGCCTGGTCCGACGACGAGGGCGCGGCGCAACTGTCGGACAACGGCAAGCGGCTGTGGGACGGCCTCATCCGCGGCAACGACCAGATCTTCCTCGCGCTGGGCGGCCACTACTGGCCGCCGGGGCGCACCGTCCTGACCAACGATGCTGACAACGATGTCCACGTCCACATCACCAACTACCAGGACCGCTACTACGGCGGCGCCGGCATGATCCGCCTCTACGGCTTCGACGTGGTGCGTGGGGTGATCGACGTCGAGACGTTCTCGCCGTGGTTCCTCGCCCGTGACCCCGAGCAGCGTTCGCCGCTGGCGGCCGAGTCGATCGAACTGACGGGCCCCGCCGACCGCTTCAGCCTCGGCATCGACTTCGACGAGCGCTTCAAGGGTTTCGCGCCGGTCCCCGCGCCGAAGCCGCGCCCCGCGTCCGCCGTCATGCCCCGCGGCACGGTCGCCTACTGGCGCTTCGACGCCTCCGGGACGACTGCCGCCGGCACTCCGGGTGCTCCCGTGGCCGACGGAGTACTCGTACGCGATCTCACGGGCAACGGCAACGATCTGACGGTGAGCCGACTGCACTCGAGCGGACCGGACGCCCTCACCTGGTCCGCCGACCACCACCCTGACCAGCCGGCGCACGCCAGCCTTCGCTTCGACGGTGGAAAGAGCCCGGACCGCGGCGCCATCCTCACCACCACCGCGGGCGCTCCCGTCAACAGCGCGAAGTTCACCCGGGGTTACACCATCGAGACGCACATCATGCTGCCCGAGCCCTTCGAGGGCGACCACAACTGGATGGGCATCCTGAGCTGGGAGGGCCGCAACGGCGACGCCGGCAAGACCACGGGCTGGTCCCCGCTGGAGCCCACCTGCAGCCTCAACCTCTCCCCGGAGAGATTCCTCCAGTTCGTCGTGTACCCCCACGCGCAGGACGCCGACCCGACGTCCTGGAGCCACGCCGTGCCGGTCGGCCGCTGGATGCACATCGCGCTCGTCAACGACGGCCGACGCACGGTGATGTACGTCGACGGCTCGAAGATCGCCCGCAATCCGGCGCAGCCGTCGACCGGCATCACCACGCTCGGCAAGCCCTTCGTCATCGGAGCCACCCAGTTCGACGAGAAGTTCGGGCAGGGCTTCTACGGATGGATCGGCGACACCCGCATCGTGAACCGGGCGCTGTCCACCCGCGACTTCCTGACGCCCTTGGAGTGAGTGGCGTGCACACGGATACATGACGGCGGGGGCCGGGAGACTCTCTCACCCGGCCCCCGCGGTGCCGGCCGCCCGAGACACCCACGGCCCCCGCCACGGCCGCTGGTCCGCATCCGCCCGGGTGCCCCCTGCGCCACCTCGGGTTATCCCCACCCGGCATTCGCCAGCAGCCACCATGGTCCGCGACGACCGTGATCCGTAGCTTCGAGTCATCGGCTCGAAAAAGATCGCGAGAGGGCGGACCATGAGGCTGCGCAAAGGCAAGCGGCGGGAGACGGACGACCGGCCGGAGGCGCAGGGCACGCCGGGTCTCGCCGTCGAGCTGCGCGGCGTACGGCGGCAGTACGGTCGCGGCGCCGGCGCCGTGCACGCGCTCGCGGGCATCGACCTCGCCCTGCCGCACGGCACGTTCACCGCCGTCATGGGCCCCTCCGGCTCCGGCAAGTCCACCTTTCTCCAGTGTGCCGCCGGCCTCGACCGGCCGTCGGCCGGCTCCGTGCGCCTGGGCGGTACGGAGATCACGGGCATGCGCGAGAACCGGCTCACCGAGCTGCGCCGCAGCCGCCTCGGCTTCGTCTTCCAGGCCTTCAACCTCCTGCCCTCTCTCACTGTCGAGCAGAACGTGCTGCTGCCGATGCGCCTCGCGGGGCAGCGTCGGGATCGGCGCCGGGCGGCCGCGGTGCTCGCGCAGGTCGGGCTGACCGACAAGGCGCGATGCCGACCCGGCGAGCTCTCCGGCGGCCAGCAGCAGCGGGTCGCCATCGCCCGCGCTCTGGTCACCAGCCCGGATGTGATCTTCGCCGACGAGCCCACCGGAGCACTGGACACCGGCACCGCCGCCGGGGTCCTCGGCCTGCTCCGCCAGGCGGTGGACGCCCTCGGGGCCACCGTCGTCATGGTCACCCACGACCCGGCCGCGGCCGCCTGGGCCGACCGCGTGCTGTTCCTCGCCGAGGGCGACTTCGCCGGTGGCCTCGAAGGCGGCTCGGTCGAGCAGATCGCGGCCCGGATGGCCGCGCTCACCGCCCCTTCGGGCGCGATGGTGAGGGCGGCGGCGTGAGGAGCATCGGCCCGGATGGCCGCGCTCACCGCCCCTTCGGGCGCGATGGTGAGGGCGGCGGCGTGAGGAGCATCGGCCCCAACGGCCTTGCCCGCGCGGCCGTGCGCTTCAAACCCGCGGCGTTCGCGGGCACGTTCGTCGCGCTGATGATGGCGGCGCTGATCGTCTCCGCCTGCGGCATCCTCCTGGAGACCGGCGCCCGCGCCGCGGTGCCTCCGGAGCGGTACGCCAAGGCGCCGGTCGTCGCCGCGGCGGACCAGTACGCTCGCCTCGTCACGGGCAGCGGCGACAGCCGGTCCGAGTCGGCGGACCCGCTGCCGGACACGGCACGCCTGGACGCGGCGCTGGCGGACAGGGCGGGCCGCGTGCCCGGCGTCGAGGCGGCGATACCGGACTTCACGTTCCCGGTGCGCCAGGGCGACGGCACGCTGACCGGCCAAGGCTGGGGATCGCACGCCTTCACCGGTGCCGCGCTCACCTCCGGGGCCGCGCCCCGCACCGGCGAGGTCGTCCTCGGCGCCGCCGCTGCTCGGGCCGCGAAGGCCGGCGTCGGCGACACCGTCGCCCTCGAGACCGCCACCGGACGCGTCGGCTTCCGCGTTTGCGGACTGGCGAAGGCCAGCGACGGGGCGGAGGGCGCCACCGCCTGGTTCACCGATGCCCAGTCCCCCGCCCTCGCCGGGCATCCCGGCAAGGCCGACGCGATCGCCGTACTGTCCAAGGACGGGGCGGACGCCGACACCGTCGCCGCCGGCGTGAAGAAGGCGCTCGCCGGCTCCGGCGCCCAGGTGCACACCGGCGACAGCCGCGGCGCAGTCGAGGACCGCGGGCTCGGGTACGCCAAGGAGATGCTCACCGGGCTCGGTGGCTCCTTCGGCGGGATCGCCGCGGTGGTCGCCGTCTTCACGGCGTCCGGCACGGTCGCGCTGTCCGTCGCCCAGCGGGCCAGGGAGTTCGCGCTGCTGCGTGCCGTCGGCGCGACCCCACGGCAGGTCCGCCGCGCGGTCGCCGCGGAGGCGCTGCTCGTCGCGCCGCTCGCCGGGCTGGCCGGCTGCCTGCCCGGGATCGGGCTCGCGCACTGGTGGTTCGGACAGCTCAAGGACCGCGGGGCCATCCCTCAGGCCGTCGTTCTGCACGTCTCATGGATCCCACTCGTCGTAGCCGTCGGCGCGGGGCTGCTGACCGCGCTCGCGGCCGGCTGGGCGGCCGGGCGCCGGCCCGCGAAGATCAAGCCGGGGCAGGCGCTCAGCGAGGCGTCGGTGGAGCGGCTGCGGCCGGGCGTGATCCGTACTCTGCTGGGCGTGGCCGCACTCGTCGGCGGCGGGTTCCTCACCGGCCTCGCCGCCCGTTCGGCCGGGGACGACGCCGCCAACGCGGCCCTCGGCGTCGTCATGCTCTTCATGCTCGCCGTCGCGCTGCTCGGCCCGCTCGTGGCCCGGCTGTTCGCGGCGCTGTACGGGCTCGTGCTGAGCGGCGGCGACGCCGCGGCGTCACTCGCGGCAGCCAACTCCCGCACGAACGCCCGCCGGCTCGCCTCCGCGATCACCCCGATCGTGCTCGCCATGGCCTTCGCCTCGACCCTCGTCTTCATGCACACGAGCGAGAGCCATGTAGCCGCACAGCAGCTCCGCGCGGGCGTCACCGCGGACCACGTGGTCACGCACCCGGCCGGGCTGGCCACCGACGCCGCCGACCGGGCCTCCCGTGCACCCGGCGTCAACGCGGCAGTGGGCCTGCTCGAAACGCAGGTCCTGGTGCAGGTCGGCTCCGGCGGCGACCGGTGGCTGCAAGGCTCGACGACGCAGGGCATCTCCGGCTCCGGCGGGCATCTCGCGAAGGTGCAGGACCTCGCCGTACGCAGCGGCAGCCTGGACCGCGTCGGCAAGGGGCGGATCGCCGTCGACAAGACGCTCGCGACGTCGGCGAAGGTCGAGGTGGGCGACAAGCTGCCGATGTACCTTCCCGACGGCACCAGGACCAGCCCGGAAGTCGTGGCCGTGTACGGCCGCGGGCTCGGCCTTGCGACGGTGACCATGGACCGCGCCTCCCTCGCGGCCCACGTCACCTCGGGCTTCGACAGCGTGCTGCTGGTTCGGGGCGGAGACGCGAAGGCCCTCACTCCACTCGGCGAGGTCACCGACGCCACCGGCTACGCCGTCGAGCAGAACACCGAGCGCGAGCTCAACGCCTGGGCCAACTACACGATGGCCGCCGTCCTCGGCGGTTTCGCCGCCGTCGCCGCCGCCAACACCCTCGTGATGACCGTCCTCGACCGCCGCCGCGAGCTCGGTACGCTCCGCCTCGTCGGCGCCACCCGTCGTCAGGTCATGCGCATGCTGCGCTGGGAGGGGCTGCTCGTGGCACTCGCCGGCATCGTCCTGGGCACGGCCATCGCCGCGGCGACGCTGATCCCGATGATGCGCGGTCTCACCGGCGAGGCCCCGTACATACCTCCGCTGGTGTACGCGGCCTTCGCCGGGAGCGCGGTGGGCCTGGGCCTTCTGTCAGCGACCCTGCCGGGCAGGGCGGCGCTGCGCACCTGAGAGGCCGTGGGCCGGACGCCGGATCACGGTCACGGCCCCATGGTCGCCTCCATGAAGCCGACCGAGTCCTCGTGCTGCGGGTCGCCGGTCAGCCGCTCCCCCGCGAAGACCGCGAACTGATGCCACCAGTCGGCCATCTGACCGCGCGGGAACATCTCCGGCCGCCAGGGCTTCGCGTCCTCGAACACGTACTCGGCCCAGGGGTTCTCGGAGTTGGGTGGTGGCCGGTAGTAGCCCGCCGCGCGGGGCAGCACGGTGATCTCGGCGCCGGTGCCCCTGATCGCGCCGACCAGGTCCGCGCCAGGCGGCCCGCCCATGTCGTACGGACTCCACACCACGCGCGCTTGGAAGGCGCGCCCGCGTTCCCGCGCGGTGGCCCTCAGCCGGTCCGCGCCCCGGGCCCGGAACCCGTTGGGGTCCATCGCGATCACACGGCCGACCCGCTGCCGGTTGCCGGGGTCGCTCAGCACGCCCCACAGAGCCTCGCCCCCGCTGCTGTAGCCGCCGACCCAGATGTCGGGGGCGAGACGCAGAGTGCCGGTGACGGAGGCGCCGGGGCCCGTCTGCGACGGCACCGGAAAGACGGTGCCGTCCCGCTGCGCCAACTGCTGGCCCGGTCCGCCGAGCGCGCCGCAGCTCCACAGCAGGCGCAGGGCGGTGGCCGCCCGGTCGGCCAGCCGGGGTCCGGTGGCGCCGCCGTAGCTTCCCGCGGACGACAGCGGCAGGAACAGCACGCGCAGCGTCCGGGTCTCCTTCAGCAGCCGGGGCGCCGAGCGGTCCAGCGCGGCGTCCATGCCGCAGGGCAGGTACGCGTGGCTGTTGAGCGGCAGTTCGCGGTTGAGGGCGTGGTCCAGCAGCTCGTGCAGGTCCGGCAGGTCGCCGATCGCCGCCTGCTGCGTCCTCGTCCGTCCTGAGAGCAGGTACCGGCACAGGGTGCGCATGCCGCGGACGGCGTGCTTCGGGTCGGTGATCCCCGCGGCACCGTCCTGGGCGTACGGATACGAGCCGGCCACGGGTCGGAAGAAGACGTACCCGCCGACCGTGGTGCCGTCGGGTGGCGCCGGTGGCCCGCCGGGGTCGCTGTTGCCGCCCGCGGCGCGCGGCACGCTGGCGAACCAGAGCAGGGGTGCGGTGCGGGTGTTGGCCAGCACCCGCAGCCTGCCCGGCCGCTCGGTGAGGTGCGGTGAGAGGTACCAGGGGTTGAAGCCGTTCTCGCGGTTCTTCGGACAGGTTCTGAAGTGCAGTTGCCACCAGAGGTCGGTGAGGTCGAGGAATTCGGTGTCGATGTCGAGGACGCCGGCCTGGGCCGGCACGGTGAGCAGCGGATGGCAGCCCAGGAACCGGCGGATGCCGCTCCGCACCCACGACGGCACGTGCTGGGTGACCTCGTCGCCGTTGCCGCGCTTGTCGGTCAGCAGGGTGCGGGCGGGCACCGCGTACGCGTCCGGAACGGCACGGTTGCCTGCGATCCGCAGCCGCTGGAGCACCGTCAGCGCCTCGGCCTGCTTCCCTGCGATCCGCGGGGTGACGGTGAAGGAGAGCCGCAGGTGCTCCGTCGCCCGGGGTACCTCGAAGGCGGCCTCCCGGTCGGAGGCGGTGCGCAGCAGACAGGCCAGCCCGTTCGCCGGGTCGGTCCAGTCCTCGACCTCCTCTCGCGAGGTGAGGGCGTGCAGGGCGAGCTCGACCGAGCCGTCCGCCGCTCCCCCGAACGATCGTCTACGGAGCAGGAAGTGCTCCTTCTCGCCGGGAGGCCGCCAGCGAATGGTGAGCGGGCTCATCCCGCGCTCACCGCTGTTGTCCCGTGCGCGGGTCGTACTCGACCTCCACCGCGACCACCTGGTCCGTCGGCAGCACCTCGGTCCACTGGTCGAACACCTGGTACGGCTCGGCGGGTCGGAAGCCACCGTCGAGCGGGTCGAAGCCGGTCTCGAAGACCGTCTCGGTGGCCAGGGTGGTGGCGATGTCGGTGTTCTTGCGCTGGAGTTCGGCGGCGAGCAGTTCCAGCACCTGGCCGATCGTCTTGTCCCGGTACTCGTCCGGGTCCCCGGTCTGCCAGGTGTACGGCTTGTCCAGTGCGGCCTCGCCCTCCACGTGCGCCTCCTGGAGCCAGCCGAGCGCGGCCGGCTCGTGGCCCGGGCGGATCGGAAGGACTGCCTTGACCCAGGCGGAGTTGAGAAACTCATTGCGGCGCTCGTCGCCGTCGATCTGCACCAGCCAGCCGAGCGAACTGCCCACCGGGGCGGGCTGGCTGTCCTCGGTGAGGGGGTAGTTGACCCGCCACTCCAGCGCCTCGTCCGGAACCGGACCGACGGCGTTGGGCGGGTTGTTCACGGCGGTGTGGGAGTAGTGGCCGGAGATCGTGGCGCCTTGCAGCGGCTCGTCCCCGGGGGTCGGCTCCCAGTTGTGCTTCGGCACCGGATGCCGGCCGAGCGACTTCTCGCCGGTCGGGGCAGTGCCCGGCCGCCAGTAGTCCGGAGCCACGAAGTACAGCATCCGGTCCACGTCGAACATCTGCCGGATCAACTCGGCGGTGAGCTGCGGGTTGTGGCCGTCGTAGAGGTCGAGTTGGGCGATCAGCCGCTCGAAGACGCAGTAGCGCTCCTCCTTGCGCAGGTCCCCGGCGGGCCGCCGGCGCAGACCGCTGACCGTCTCGACGCGTTTGCGCACGGCCTCGACGTACGCGGTCCGCTGGAGCCTGTCCACCTCCGTGCGGTACTCCGCCACCGCCCGGTCGTAGGTCTCCTGCCCGGGGTGGACCGACGGCGGCTTCCACATGATCCGCACGGACAGTGAGACGAAGTTGCCGCCGGCGAAGTTCACCAGCTCGGTCCGGATCTGGTACCTGCCGCCGGCCAGGTCCACGATCTTGCACTTGCCGAGGTACTTGGTGCCGCTGCCGTTGCTCGCCTTGGCCTCCACCACCCGGATCGGTTCCGGCTGCGAGGTGTCGATGGTCCAGCCCGGCCCGGGCGGGACGGCGGTGTAGTCGAAGTGCGCGACCAGGTACTCGTCCGAATGGCCGTGTGACAGGTGGTCCTCGCCTTCGACGTAGAACCAGTCCTGGTCGAGGTGGGGGCCGTTCGAGCCGATCCGCTGAGCGGGATAGATCTCGGTGACCGTGGTGGTGGTCGGGACGAGCGGTTCCAGCGGCTCGGGCTTCTTCAGCCCCGTCAGATCAGGGGCCGCCACCACATCGACCAGCTCGCCGAGCCCCAGGGCGAGGCCAGGGTCCAGGACGTGGACCTGCCAGCTCAGTTGGATGCCGATGTGCTGGATCTGGATGCCGACCTTGCGCATCTTGCGGCGCAGTTCGTAGTTGACCAGTTGGTCGGTGGTGTTCTGGACGACGTACCGGCGGCTGGAGGTGTCCGTCGTCTCGGTCACCGTCTTGAAGGTCGTCTTGAAGTTCCGGGTGATCTCGCTGCTCACCTTGGAGCTCTGCGCCCGGGTGTGCTTGTGCGTGACCTCGGATGAGGAGTGCGTGGTGTTCTTCGTGCTGTAGCTGGTGCTCACGTCGGCCTGCGCGATGCCCACGTAGTTCGCCCCGGCGCTGGCGGTCACACCGAGCGAGGTCTCGTTGGCGTTGTCCTCCTTGACCGCGTCGGCGACGTCCGTCTGCTCGGTCAGCGACTCCTCGGTCTTCCGGGTGCTCTCCTCGGACTGCTCGGCGGTCCGCTCCACCAGGGTGCGGCGGGTGGACGACTCCACGACCTCGACCGTGCCGCCCGGGCTCAGCCAGAGATGGCCCACGGGCGCGCCCAGGAAGGTGTCGAACTCGAAGAAGTACTGGCGGAACAGGTTCACCAGCCCCACCGGCGACAGGATCCCCTCGGTGGGCGGCTTCGGCAGCGTCGCGAGTTCCGGCCGGAGCAGTGCCCGGGCGTCGGCCCCGCTGAACAGCTCACGCGGGGCCGGCGCGCCCGCGCCGGCGGCCAGCAGGCGGGCACCGGAGTAGCTGAGCCAGCCGGGCAGCGGCTGGTAGACGCCGAACAGCTCGCTCGCGTACGGGAAGGTGCCGGCGAAGTCGCTCACCGGCCGCCCTGCACCGGCCGTGCGGGCCGCGGGCGCGGGCAGCGTATGGGTGTTCTCGGCCGGGCCGCCCGGCCGCGTCGAGAACGGGACCACCACCCAGGGCCGGTTCTGCACCTGTGTCACTACGAAGAGCTCACGCTCGACCTGTGCGGGCGGCGCGAGGAAGGCCAGCGTCAGGGCTCCGGAGACACTGGTGACCGTCCGGCCCACATACAGCCGTCCGGCACCGCTGTCCGACTCCAGGAAAGTGCCCGCCAGTTCGGGGACCTGGGGGAAGAGCCGCGGATCCCGTACCCCGCAGTCGGCGGGCAACGCGATCGCCACCCGCTGCCCCGGTAACAGATCGCCCGCCCCGCCTCCTTGCACGGTGTACGTCCACAGTTGGTACCAGGTCCGAACTCCGGGCGCCGTCACTGCCGTACGCCCCGTGAACGTGACTGTGAGTGTCATGTGAGCCTCCCGATGCAAGCCTCGCAAGGGGTCGGCTACGGGACCATCACCCTCAAGGCTGGAGCGGGCGGCGCCCCGCGTGTTCCGCGGGCGGGAGTGGGGAGAAGTGGCGCTGGCGGGTGAGAGGTGGTGAGACCGCTGCTCCTACGCTGAGTTGGTCGGCCCGGCCGCGGTCCGGTCCAAGCACGGCTGCCTGCGCGGCAGCCGCACTCACGACGAGCAGGAGCGGCACTCGTCCAGTGCTCGAAGCGCCTCGTCGGCCACCGCGCGGGTCTGTGCCTGCGAGGCGTCCGTGGCGAGGGCGGTGAGCCGGGCGCGCAGCCGCTGTTCGTCCTGCGGGAGTCTGCCGGTGGTCACCACCCAGTGGGCCAGCCCCTCCGCGGCATGGTGGCGGACCGTCTCGTCCGGGTCGTCCAGGGCGCGGACGAAGCGCGCCAGGTCCTGCCCGGTGTGCTCGTCGGTGGCGTTGTGCGTGTCGAGGAGCGAGAGCGCGGCGGCGCGGACATCGGCCGAAGGGGTCCGGTCCGCGATCCGCCGGAGCCCGGGCAGGGCCTCCGCCAGGCCGATGAGGGCGTTGTGCGTCTGCCAGACCGTGTTCGGGTCGGCGGCGAGATGGGCCACCAACGTCCGTGCCACGGAACGGCGTTCCCAGGGGCGTAGCCCTTCGGCCACCAGCGCGTCCAGGCCCTCCACCGCGCCCGCGCGCACATCGCCGCAGGGGTCGTCCAGGAGCGGAAGCAGCAGCCACACGGCGTCCCAACGTCCCGCCTGCCCGATGGCCTTGGCGGCGGCCGCGCGCGTACGGCCGGGCAGTGCGGGGTCGGTGACGGCCGTGCGCAGCGCGTGGGCGGCCGCCCGAGTTCCCGTGGCTCCCAGCGCGGCCGCCGCTGAGGACCCCGCGGTGGCATCGGTGAGCCATCGGACCGCCGGCCCGGTCACCCGTTCGTCGCCCCGTCCAGCGAGTCGCCCAAGCAACAACTCCGCGACATCGGCGTCCTTTTCGGCCTCCAGGGCTTCGGCCAAGGCGTCCTGGGTTCGCGCATCCTCCACGTCGATCAGTCGCCGGGCCGCGGTGGTCCGCACCTGGGGGGACTCGTCACGCAACCCCCTGACGAGTGAATCGAGGACGCGGACCACCCATTGCCTCGGGAGCATTTCGAGAGCGCGCACGCGTGCGTCTGCCGCGCCCTGCTCCGCAGTACGGACCAGTTCCGCACTGACGGCCGGGTCGTCCCGCAGGCTGTGCACCAGGCTGCGGGCGCGTCCCCACACGGCTCCTTCCGGGTCGCCCAGCAGTGCCACGAGGCCGCGCGCATCACCTGGCGTGCCCAGGGCCCGCAGGCCGTCCAGCGCGTTGATCCGGAGGTGATGGTCCGGGTCGCGCAGTAGGCGCGAGTACGCGTTCACGACCGCCGGGCCGTCGAGGCCGAGCCGGATCGCGGCGCGTGAGGCCCTGCGCCGTACCCACGGATCCTCGTCGCCCATCAGGCCGGGCAGGACCGCACGGCCCGCCTCGGCCACCCCGAGTCGGCCCAGTCCACCGGCCGCGGCCTCACGCACCTCGGGCGCCGGGTCGTCCGCCGATCCGACGAGCACCCATGCGTGCTCGTGCCCCCCGGTCCGACCCAGCCCCTTGGCCGCCGCCGCGCGCCGCCAAGGATCGCCGTCCTGCAACTCCCGTAGGAAGAAGGCAATTTGTTGCTGCGATCCCATGAACACCCCGGTGAGTCAGACCAGCGACCGGGCCGGAGGTTGTACTGGGGCGCGGCGCCCGCCGACAGGTCGAACGCGTCGAGGCGAAAGCGTCGAAGGGCCGGCGTCGACTTCCTGCGGGCGCCGACATGCTGTTCAGCCCAGCTCCGGGGCAGCTACGACGGTGACGCACGGGAGTCCCCGGCCCCCAACCTCGGAGGCCGGCACGGGACCCGGCTCGGTCGTGCGGTTGCCGTTCTCAGCTTGCCGTGACAGGGAAGAGCATGCAGCTACTGGTGGCATGGGCGAGCAAACGGTCCTCGGAATCGAGCAGTTCGGCCTGCGCCAGAGCCGTACGGCGGCCGTGGTTGAGCACCGTGCCGATCGCACGGACCTTGCCGGTGTCGACGGTGATCTGACGCAGGAACTTCACGCTCAGGTCCAGCGAGGTGTACCCCATGCCGGCCGGAAGAACGGACTGCACGGCACAGCCCGCCGCCGAGTCCAGGAGTGTGGCGTAGACGCCGCCGTGGACGCTGCCGATGGGGTTGTAGTGCTCCTCCCCCGGCGCCAGGGCGAAGACGGCGTGACCGAATTCGACCTGCTCAAGGGTGAAACCGAGGGTCGCGGCGATGGGCGCGGCGGGCAGACGTCCGCTCAGCACGCCGCGCAGGAATTCGAGGCCGCTCTCCTGACCGACGTCGGCCGCGGAAATGCTCGGATCCTGCCACTCGTACGTGCGTGACCTCGTCATGTGCCTCTTCCTCCCCGGCTGGCTTCGATAATCGAAGTTAGTCACACGGACGGCTGGCTGTCAATGGCGAAGCCAGCCTACGATGACACCATGACCTGGCTTGAGACGAGCACCGAGAACTGCACGGTCCAGCGCACCCTCGACCTGGTCGGCGAGAAGTGGTCGCTGCTGGTGATGCGTGACGCCATGAACGGCGTGCGCCGCTTCCACGACTTCCACCGGCACGTGGGACTGTCGGAGGCGGTGCTGGCGGACCGGCTGCGCAAGCTGGTCGCCGCCGGACTCCTGGACACCGTCCCGTACCGCGAGGAGGGCCGTCGCACTCGTCACGAGTACCGGATCACGCGGAAGGGCTGGGATCTGTGGCCGGTGATGATCGCCCTGAAGCAGTGGGGCGACCGCTACGTGGCGGACCCTGAGGGGCCACCCCTTGAGGTGCGTCACCGTGACTGCGGTGAACCGGTGGAGGCGATCGTCGTCTGCACCGGCGATCACGGGCCCCTCGACCCACGGCAGGCATACACGCGGCCTGGTTCCTCGGCACGCGCCTTGTGACCGTCGACGAGGAAGGCCCCGCTCTTCGCTTAGTGTCCGCCGGCGCCGCCCGTGCTCGCGGCGCCCGCGACGATGCAGCAGACGGCGACACCTCGAAGAGCCGATGCGCCTCTCCCGTGTGGGCCGTCTGTCGAGGCTGTCGGTTGTCTGTCGGGGCTGTCGGTCGGATGTCGGTGGCTCGTCGGCACGGCTTGGCACCTTTCAGGGACGGCCGCCGGAGCACACCGGGGGCCCGATTCCGAAGGAGCCCACCATGCACACCCATGTCACGATCGTCGGAGCCGGCCTCGGCGGACTCACCCTCGCCCGTGTCCTGCACGTCCAGGGAATCCCTTCCACGGTCTACGAGTCCGATCCCTCCCCGTCGGCGCGCATGCAGGGTGGAATGCTCGACATCCACGACTACAACGGGCAGCTCGCCCTGGAGGCGGCGGGTCTGATGGACGCGTTCCACGCCATCGTCCTCGAGGGCCGCCAGGCGATGCGCGTCCTCGACCGGGACGGGACCGTTCTGCACGAGGAAGCCGACGACGGCACGGGCGGACGCCCGGAGGTGATGCGTGGCGAGCTGCGACAAATACTGATCGACTCGCTTCCGGCCGACACCGTCCGGTGGGGACAGAAGGTCACCGACACCCGTGCCCTCGGCGAAGGGCGCCACGAGGTTGCCTTCGCCGACGGCACCACCGTCGTCACCGATCTACTCGTCGGCGCTGACGGTGCGTGGTCACGGGTACGGCCGCTGCTCTCCGGCGTCACACCCGAGTACGCCGGCACGTCGGCGGTGGAGACCTATCTCTACGAGGCGGACACCCGGCATCCCGTCGCCGCGAAGGCGGTAGGCGGTGGGTCGATGATCGCGCCCTCGCCGGGCAAGGACCTCTTCGCTCATCGGGAGAGCGGCGACACCCTGCACACCTACGCGATCCTGGCCAAGCCGCAGGACTGGTTCGACGCGATCGACTTCACCGATCCCGCCTCGTCGACCGCGAGGATCGCGGCGGAGTTCGCCGACTGGGCACCTGAGCTCACCGCACTGATCACCGACAGCGACACCGCGCCGGTCCTGCGCCGTCACTACGCCCTGCCGGCCGAGCACCGGTGGGACCGGGTCCCCGGTGTGACGCTGCTCGGCGACGCCGCCCACCTCGCCGTCCCGAACGGCGAGGGCGCCAACCTTGCCATGCTCGACGGCGCCGACCTCGGCAAGGCGATAGCCGCGCACCCCGAGGACATCGAGGCCGCGCTCGCCGAGTACGAGCAGGTCATGTTCCCCCGCAGCGCCGAGGTCGCCATGTTTGAAGGGGCCGAGATCATGCGCATCGACTCCGACGACAACACCGCCCAGGGCCTGATCGACATGTTCGCCAAGAAGGGCCAATGACATACCAAAGGCCCGAACTGGGGCTCGGCTGAGCGCCCTCGCCCGAGGGCCTGCCGGACGGCACCCACCGAGCCGAACACCGTACTGAACGTCCTGACCGCACGCCCTGAACGGGCTGCCCCGAGTGGAGTCAGCGCGGGGCAGCCTCCTGCGGTTTCCAGCCCCAGGAGGTGAGCATGCCTCCGGACAGCGCGGCGCACTCGTCGGAATCGAGGTAGCGGACCGCCGAGTCGACGCCCGCATCGTCGAGCAGCCGGGTGGCGACCATCGCCGCCCGGCTGCGCTCCCATGTGTCCGCCCAGAAGCGGCTGATGGGACTTCCCGGCACCAGCGGGGGCACATGGATCTCGGCGGCGACGGACACAAGCCCGGCCGCACGCAACAGCCGCGGGTAGGACGGCACCCAGGAGACGTCGGTGCCGATGGTGGCCCGCAGCCCCTCCCACATCGCCCGCATGGCCTTGGTGTACGGCGTGCTGGGCGTCCGGTCGCTCGTCAGGTCGACCGCGTCGCTCAGCACCAGCACACCGCCCGGCGCCACGACCTCGGCCAGCGCGCCGATCAGGCTGTCGCGCTCGGGCAGATGCATGAGCACGAAGCGCGCGTGAACGAGGTCGAACCGGCCACGGACGAAATCCGGGGCGGTGATGTCGGCCTCCAGCACCTCGAGCCCGGGCCGCTCGCTGAGGAACCGCACGTCGCGGTCCACAGCGAGCACGCTCTCGACCCCGGCCTCGTCCAGCAGCCGGCGCGAGACCGTGCCCGTGCCGGCACCGACATCGAGGCAACGCCATCCCGGACCTGCCCCGAGTGCCCGCAGCCTCGACATGGTGATGTCGTCGTAGGCAAGGGCCCCGAAGTCGATCCGCTCGCCCTCGCCCGCCTGTTCGGGACGGAAGACGGCCTCGCCATAGCGGCCGCCGCCCGGCGTGTCCCCCCGCGAAGCGGCCATCACGGGGCCGCCGACGTGACGCCGCGGGCATCGTCAAGCCCGAGAAACCGGTACAACGGGTCGTCGAGGAGTTTCATGGCCGTACCTCTTCACACCGCGGGGCGTTGCCGGGCGGCCCGTTCCAAGGCCGCCGCCCGACCGATCCTCCACCGGCCGGCGTCCCCACGACCGAGGCGCGCCGAGCCTGAGCCAATCGGGCCAGGGCCGCCCTAGGGGCGCCCACGCACCTACGGATGGTAGAGAGCGTGGGCACGTGCCGCGTCAACGCGCTTGGCGTCCCCGAGATTCAGGAAGTGCTGTACCTGCCACGCCTGGGAGCTGCTTGCCTGACGACTGGTCGTGGTCACCCACGGCGGGTAGACGCGGAAGCCTCGTTTGCCGCCGGAGCCGCTCCGGGACATGATGCCGCGCCGGCACAACACCTCTCGCGGGAACACGAACTGCCCGAAGCGGCCGCTGTCCCGGCTGCTGATGACGATGAGATCAACCCCGTCCTCGGCATCGAACGGCCGGATCGGGCCGTCCGCGGACCGCTTCCACACGGTGACGAACTGACCCGCCTTCGTCGGGGTCGTCTTGGCCACGCGAAACCTGACCGACAGGCCGTCCAGCGTGAACCCATGAGCCGAATACTCGGCGCTCTCCGGTTCGGGCACGGGTTGCGAGCAAGCAAAGCCACTCGGGTCGTACACCAGTACCTTCGCCGCGAGCAAGTCTCCTTGAACCCCTGACCAGGGCTGATTCACCACCATCCGCATATCCTGCCATCGCGCCCGCCACGGTGATCTGCGCCATCTCGCAGCCCCTGTTGTCGAGGAGGACACCGACTGAACCGACCGTCGATCGGCCTCCTCCACGTGCGCCGAGTGCGACAGACCTCGCAGGCAGGCGGCCGCCCATCAGCACCGCTCGCCTGGAGTACCTGATCCCGCGGCTTTCCCGGCGGGTTGCGGCCTCCACGCGGCAGGATGGCACTGTAGTTCGGATCAAGGGGGGACATGAGCGAGGTCGGGCTCGACGATCGGCTCGGATCGGCGGTTCGGGCGGGGGACGCCGAGGCCGTGCGGGATCTGCTGGACAAGGGCGCGAATCCGGACGCGCTGGACGCGAATGGACTGCCGGTGCTGTGCGTGGCGGTGGCGTCGTACGACGCGCCGGTCGCCGAGGCGTTGGTGGAGGGTGGCTCGGATCCCGACCGGGTGCTGCCGGACGGGAGCACGCCGCTGTGGCGAGCCGTCGAGGGCGGTTCCGCGGCCGTCTTCTCGGCGGTGCTGGGCAAGGAGCCTCGGCTGCGGCTCTCGGAGGCCGCCCGCGAACGGCTGCTCGCCTTGGCCCGGAGTTGGTACGAGACGGGCGCGGCCGAGGAACTGCGACGCAGGACGGGCGCGACGGGTCCCGCCACGACGGTCCGGCTTCAGGACGGCGAATACGACTGGGTCGATCAGGTCTCGCTCGCCGGCCAGGTCGTGCGGGCTGGGCACGGCGCCATCCTGACCTCGCTGGAGTGGGCCTTCCGCGTTCTGACCCCGGTCGACGAGCTGATCGCCCGCGCTGTCGAGCAGCCGGACGAGCAGCATGTGAACTGGTCCACGGTCTGCTGGATCCTCACTCAGCGGCGCAGCTTCGAGACCTGGTCCGCCGTGGTGGACCATCGTCACAAGGAGGACCGGAAGTACCGTCGGTTCGTGGTGGATTACCTGCGAACACGAGGGTTCTTCGAAACCAGCCCCCACCACGTGCAGAACGACAGCGACCTCCTGGCCGCCTGGGCGGCCGAGGAAACGGACAGCGAGATACTCGCAAAAGTCCTCGACGCCTTCACCGAGCACGACCATCCAAGCCAGCAGGCCATCGGCCTTCGCCACGCCGGTCATCCCGACCCGCGCGTACGCCGCGAGGTGCCCAACACCCTCTGCGCGCAGGGCGTTCCCCGCACACCCGAGGCCCGAGCCGCACTGCTCGCCCTCATGCACGACGACCCGGACAGCGTGGTGCGCCTCAGGGCGTGCACGGCGAGCATGCCGGACGACATTCTCGTCCCGGAAGTCACCAGAACCCTGCTTGTGCTGGCCGAGGACGCGGATCCCGACGTGCGAGGTTCGGTCGCTGTGCAACTGGCCGCCTCCCCGGACCGTACGCCCGCGGTCGCCGACGCCTTGGCGGCGTTGCTAGACGAGGACAACCAACTCGTACGCCTCGAAGCCGCCTACGGTCTCGCCCTCCGTGACGACCCACGCACCGACGAGGCGATCGAGCGGGTGGGGCCACTCGGCCCCGGCTTCGAGCACGACCATCGCGCCAACGAGCTCTGGTGGTGGAGTCGGCGGAAGGCGAACCCGGACGGCGAGTGACGACGGGGCACCGCGAGCATTCGCCGTACTGCCGGACCAAAACCCGCGGTGCGGCGCTCGAAAATCAATGGAACAGCGCCCCTGCGCGCAGTTACCGTGCTGCCGACTCAAGTTGTCCAGGCAAGGACGTGCCGTTGTACACCGTTTGAGACCTCCCGAGCGCTGATTTGTCGCGCGTCGCGCATTCGCGCCGCGCTGCTTTTTGCTGCGGACTTCTCACTGAAACCGGTGTACTTCTGTGCTCAATAGCTGGGTGGTCATGCCCACCTGCCTGCCACTCGTCATCCGCAGTTGCCACGCCTGCGCGTCCGAGCGATTCCAGGCGAACGGCAAATTTCGCGTCAACGCGAACCACAAGCTCATCGACGCCTGGCTGCTCGTCCTCTGCACGGGTTGCGGGGACACGGCGAAGCTCACGGTCCTGGAGCGGATGAATGTGCGCTCCGTACGGCCCGAACTGCTGGACCGGATGCATGACAACGACCCTGGCCTGGCAGCCGAGTTGCTCCAGGATCCGGTCGTGCAGCGCCGTAGTCGCATCGCCCTCGACTGGGACAACGCCTGGCGTCTCGACACCGGCGGCTGGGATCACCTGGACCGCGAGGTGATCGACGTCTCGGTCCGCTTCGCGGCGCGGATCCCTGTCCGGCCGGTGCGACTGATCGCTCAAGGCTGCGGTCTTTCACGGGCCGAGGTCGAGAGTCTGATCACGGAAGGGAAGCTTGTGTCGGCAGTCCGGCTGAGCGGCAAGCTCTCCGGCGACTTCACCTTCACGCTCAAGCGCTGAGCCCTCCTCGAGTCCAGGGCCTGTCCGGCAACATCCGCCGGACAGGCCCTGGACGGAGCCAGACGATCTTGGCTGATATACGCTGCGCCTGGCTTGATCGAACAGTTCGGCGAATTCGTGTCAACGGATTCGCTCTGCCCGGGGGGGCATTCCCATGGCTACGCAGTCCCGCGCGGTGCTCGGCATCGCGCTCACTCCCGTCTTCGCCCTGGCGTCCACGGCCCCGGCCGCCGCCACCGGCACTACCGCAGCGGTCGCGGACACCGCCGCCACGGGTACTCCCGCAGCGGTCACGGACACCGCCGCCACGGCGGCCGGCACAGCGGCCACCTCGGCCACCCGTGCGCCGGGCCTGTGGGGCACCCGCACCCTGCACACCGCCAACCCCGACCCCGCCTCCGCCTCGGGCGGGATCAATGCGCTGGTGTCGGCCGGGGACGGCGCGCTCGTCTCCCTCACCGGCGACGGACTCTCCCGTTCCACCCGGATCCGGCCCGCCGGCAGCACCGGCTGGCTCGCCCCGCAGACCTGGGCGGACGCCGGCGGGTACAACACCGAGCTGGTCGCGCTCGGCGACGGCTCGGTGCGCCTTGCCTGGCGTGCCAAGCGCGCCGACGACCACAACGACTACTGGCTGAAGGTGGCCACCCTCAAGCCCGGCGCGAGCTCCTTCTCCGAGCCCGAGTACGTGGCCGCGGTCCCCGAGAAGGGCTACCACCACCTGGCGGCGGCGCCCGACGGCCGGCTGGTGGCCGTGTGGGCGGTCTCCGGCGTCGTGAAAGCCGTCGAGAAGACCGGCCCGCAGGCCGCGTGGAGCGCTCCGGCCGACCTCAACGCGCAGCCGCCGTCCGGCAGCCGGGACATCTCCAGCATGGACCTGGCGGTCGCCAAGGACGGCACGTCCCTGCTGGTGTGGCAGTGGCAGTCGAGCAAGGCCGTCGTCGCCCTGGAGAAGGCCCCCGCCGCGACCGCCTGGACCACGGTCCAGGGCTTCCCGGTCCCGGGCACGGACCTGGCGCGCCCGAAGGCGTTCGCCAGTCCGCAGGGCGGCTTCGACGTGTTCTACGACAACCTCGCGCACCTCATGCACACCCGCCGCGCTGCCGGCGCCACGCAGTGGAGCACCCCGCGTTCCGCCGCCAACTACGGCAGCACATCCGGGATGACGGCTCCCGTGTACCTGCCCAACGGCGACCTGTTCGTCGCGGGCGAGCCGGGCTACTCGACCGGCTCCTGGTACGCGCTGCGCTCGGCTGCCACCGGCGGCTGGCAGCCGTACACCCAGCTCTTCTCCACGCACAAGAAGGTGCGCGCGGTCCGCGCTGCCGCCACCTCGGGCGGCACGGTCACGGTGACGTGGCGGGAGGGCTATTCGTACGAGGAGTACACGATGGCCGCCGTCTTCAAGGGCGGCACCTGGTCCGCCCCGCGGCGGCTGAGCTCGACGAGCGCCCAGTTCGCCGGTGCGCCGCAGGTGGCCGCCGACGCGCTGGGCCGGCCCCTCGTGCTGTGGGACGAGTACCAGCGCTCCGAGACCAACAGCGCCGTTCTGAACGGCGTCTACCAGGCCACCACCAGCAGCCGCGCGCTGCCCAAGTGGCGCGATTACACGGACGACGGCAAGGCCGACCTGTTCGGCCGGGGCAGCAGTGGGCTGAAGGTGTACGCGGGCGACTCGACGAAGCTGTCGGCGGGGCAGCGCGCGAGTAGTTGGCCGACGGGCACGCTGGTGCTGCCGTTCGGCGACCTCGACGGCGACGGCTGCAATGACGTGTTCGTCCGCCGGCCGAGGGGCGAGGCCGACGTCTATCCGACGATCTGCGGCGGGCTGCCCGACCCGCAGTCGTTCCACGTGAAGGTCTCGTCGGACTGGAGCGCGTACGACGCGGTCCTCTCGTCCGCCGACTTGACGGGCGACGGCCGCGCCGACCTGCTGACCCGCTCCGCCTCGACCGGGAAGCTGTACCTGTACGCCAACAACGGCACCGGCGGTTTCAAGGCCCGTACGCTCGCCGGGTCCGGCTTCGGCGGCTACAAGAAGCTGATCGCCGCCGGGGACCTCGACGGCGACGGCAAGAACGACCTGCTCGGCATCGACGCGTCGAACGAACTGTGGCGGTTCCGAGGCACCGGCGCCGGCACCTTCCAGCCCCGGTCGCTGGTCTTCAAGGACTGGGGCACCTCCTACAAGGACGTGGTCGGCGGGCTCGACCTCTCCGGGGACGGCCGGGCCGACCTGATCTCCCTCGACAAGGACGGCCGCGCCTGGCTGAACCGGGGCAACGGCCAGGGCGGCTTCGCCAATCGGTCCCAGGTCGGCAAGGCCACCAACTGGTCGAGCATCCGCATCTCCTGACGGCGCGGAAGCACAGGCCACCCGGAACAACGGGGTCCCGGGTGGCCGACCACCTGGCCGCAACTGGCCGTCGATGAGCCCGAGTTCGCAGGTGGTCGTCATACGGCCGCTTCACAGTCCTGTGGCGGTGCCGATGGTGTAGACGTCCTTGATCTTCACCTCGGTGACGCCACGGTCCTCCGCGAACACCGCTCGCCAGTCGCCGATGACGTGGAGTTCGTCGGTGCCCATCGCCCGGACGACCATCAGGCCCTCGTCGTAGGCCCGATGCACCTTCCACCACAGGTTCGCGAACGCCTGGGAGCGGATGAGGTGCATCCAGTCGGTGCGGTACAGCTCCCGGTTGTAGTTCGACTCCCCCATCGTGGAGACGAACTTCGAGTACATCGCCTTGACGTACTCCAGCGTCACGTCGTCGCCTTCGGCGATCGCGCGGTCGCGGGCGTCCTTGAGGGTGATGCGGAACTTCTCCAGCAGGCCCTCGGTCGCCCCGGAGGTCCATGACTCGTGGATCTCGGGCGGATCGCACAGACCCTACTTCGGGCCCGAGATACGCAGCAGCAGGCGCAGGGTCGACTCCGTCACCCAGAGCAGGCCGGGCTCGTCCCGGCTGCAGATGGGGTTGGGCAGGTAGAGGACTGCTTGCGCAGCACGTCCGGCATCCACGGGTGAGCGACCACGTCGTACCGGCCGCCCATGCGGCTGTGGTCCAGCAGGGCCATCGCGATTCTTCCGGGAGAGACCACAAGCGCCACTCGGAGGAGTGACTCGGTCCGGGTCCTGTCGGCGAAGGCCGTCGAGGATGACGTTCATCAGAGGCCGGGCCCTCGGCTCCCGCTCCTCCCGCTCCAGCCGGCTGAGGCAGGCGACGAGCACGAGGACCCCGTGGGCGTCCACGTCCGTGCGGACGCAGCCGGCCGCCTGCCCGGCGTCCAGCAGGTTCGCCTTGTTGGGATCGGCATCCGCCGCGGTACCGTGATTCCGAGTGTTTGCGGTTGCCGCGTGCGCAATGCTTCAGGGTCCAGTCCTCAGGGTTTACGAGGTTCTCGTATGGCGCCAATCCGATTGAGTCACCGTGACTGACGCCGCCGCTCGCGCAGAGCAGCGGGTCGAGCTTGTGCGGAACAACACGGCTGGACGTCTCGCCCTTGCGCAGCATTTCTATGACGCTACGTCAGGACGCTTCCCTCGGTACGGGCATGCCGAATTGAGCTTCATGCGCTGGTCGGCCGCTCGCGGAGTGCTGGAGCCGGAGTCCTCTGATCCGGCCGGCAGCCCTTGGTGGCGCAGCGTGAACGCGATACTGCTCAGGGACAAGATCGAGGCCGGCCTCTTGACCGACAGCGCCTCCGGGGATGCCAGCAGCCACAGTGTTCAGTGCTGGATCGATTTCATTCGCGAACCCTCGCCGACTCGCTGGTACCGCGCGCATAACGCCAGCATTGTCGCGGGATATCTGAAGTATGAGGGCCTGGCGGCACAAGAACTCAAAGTAGAGCGATTCATGATGAACGTCGCGCTTCTTCGAGTTATCTATACGCATGCAATGCTGGCGAATCCGCGCCTCGCACTGGGGTGGCTCGGCTTCCCCGGCCCTCGGCTGGTGGATCCCCGGCACCGTAGCGTCAAGTTGTTCCTCGACCTCGCTCGGTCGTTCCCGAAGAACTACCCGGTGGCGGGATCCGTCGAGGAGGTCGTCTTCGCCGAACATCCCGTCGCCCGCATGCTCGACTACGGGCTCATCGCCCCACGGCTTCCTGCGCTCTACGAGTTCGCAGCCGAGGAGCTCGACGAGCCGCGACTGACATCCCTCCTTGACGACGGCGTTCCGGCCTATATGTGGTCGCACGCGGATCGTTCGGTCTGGTTCATCGGAAATACGGGACCACATCTTCGTGCCATCGCCCGGCTCACCGGAGTACGTCTGCGCTGGCCTCCCTCTCCGTACCCTCGCCGATCGCGGAAGGCCCGCGGTTGAGGCCCTACGGCTCCTTCAGCTCGGCTACGGCACCTTCGCCGGCCTTCAGGCAGGTTGCCGGATCGAGTCCGCCGTGGCAGTCCGGGGTGCGCCCTCGGGCCGCGCCTGCCGGCGGGCCGTGTATGCCGCGGCCGGGTCGGGGCATTCGGATTGCCGGGAGGTCTACATGGACACGGGTGGGTGGGCATGGACCGGGCGGTTCCGGGCCTGGCGGGTGGCTCGGGGTTCGGTCACGGACGCGGTGGCGCGGGGTTCGGTCACCGAGGGGGCGGCCCGGTCGGGCCTCGCCGCCCGGGGCGTGATCTATCTGCTCGTCGGTGCGCTGGCACTGCAGGTCGCCTTCGGCGACACGAACAAGCAGGCCGACCGGGGAGGGGCCCTGGAGGAGCTGGCTCAGCAGCCGTTCGGCGCCGTACTGCTGTGGGCGCTGGGTGTCGGACTCGTCGGCATGGCTCTGTGGCGACTGTCCGAGGCGCTCTTCGGTTCCGTCGGGAAGGACGGCCGCACCGCGCGCATGCGACTGCTGGCGGCCGGCCGCTTCGCGTGCTACGTCTTCGTCGCCTACTCCGTGCTGTCGTTCGCGGTGAACCGGAACGCCGACGGCGCGGGATCCAGCGACCAGCAGTCCCGTGACGCCACCGCCAGGGCCCTGGAGCTGCCCGCCGGCCAGTGGCTGGTCGGCGCGGCCGGGATCGGCGTCTTCGTGGGCGGCATCTGGATCGGCGTATGGGCGGTCCTGCGCAAATACCACGACGACCTTGACCTCGGGCGGATGAGCCGGCGGACGCGGCGGCTCGTGGATGTCACCGGCGTGGTCGGCGGTGCCGCCCGAGGGCTGGTGTTCGCGGCCGTCGGCGCCTTCGCCGTCCGCGCGGCCGTCGACTACCAGCCCGACCGGGCCAAGGGCCTCGACGACACCCTGCGTACCTTCGCCGACACCCCGCTCGGCCCATCGCTGCTGGTCTGCGTCGCGGCCGGGCTGATGCTGTTCGGCATGTTCTCCTTCGCCATGGCGCGCCGGCAGCACGTCTGATCCGCGTCCGACGGGGAACACGGGGTGGATGAGCGAATACGAGGTTCCGCAAGGCGACGGCCAGCCCGTGGAGGTGTACCTGGACCTCCTGCGTATCCGGATGGACACAGAGGACTACCGGCTCCTGCTGCGTGTGGTGGAACCGGTCCTCAAGGCGATCGACGAGGAACGTCTCTCCACCCTCGACTTCGCGCTCGATTCGGACGGCGACGACCTGCCCCAGGAGGTCCGTGACGAGGCCGCTCTCGTCATCGCCACCGCTGTCACGGGCCGCCTCGACAACGAACTGGTGGAGATCGACGTCGATGACACCGGCCCGGTGAGGATCGTCACCGACGCGACCACCGCCTCCGACCCCGACCGTCTCGACGAGATCGCCGACTACATCAGGGAACGGCACCGGCAGACGGAGGAACTGCGGGGCATCGCCGAGGTGAGCGGGTTGCCCACAGATTTCTGAGTTGCAGGACAGAACACCAGGTCCGACCGGCACAGGGAGCCGGCATCAGGACACTGCTGACTCCCTGGAAGGGGCGTGGTCCAGGCGCGTGGCCGCTTCCCAGACGAATCCGTCCGGGTCGGTGAACGCGCCGGCGGTGCTGCCCAGGATGACGCGGTGCGAGCCCGTGCCGTCAGCGGGGACGCCGAGGTCCTTGGCCAGGCCGCGACGCTTGTACAGCGCCAGCTTTACGGGGCTGGACTCGCCGGACGCGAACTCTGCGTACTTGCCGCCGAAGCTCCTGGCCACGGTCAGGCCCCGGCCGACGTAGAACTGCTTGGTGGCCTTCAGGTCCTCGACGCCCAGCAGCAGGACGACCTCGTCGATCTGGCGCGTGGCCGGGCCGGTGTCCTTCTTCGCCGAGGTCGCGACCTTGCAGATCGTCCCGTCGGGTGCCTGGACGACGCCGCCGTAGCCCCACAGCGACTTCGCGGCGGGCTTCAGTACGGTGGCGCCGGCGTCCACGGCGGCGCCCAGGAAGGCGTCGACGGTGGCCGGCCCTGACACGGTGAGCGCCAGGGTGAAGCCGCGGAAGCCGGTGGAGTGTGCCTCGGACGCCCGCAGACGGATGTGCTGGTCCACTCCGAACGCGGTGTAGAAGAGGCGGGCGGCCTCGAGGTCGGCGACCTCGAGGGTGACGGATGCGAGGGACGTGGTGGATGCGGTGGTTTCCATGTCCATCACGCTAGAGGCGGCCCGGTAGCCAGGGCTTCTCGATTCCTGACCGGTCTCGTCGGCGGGCGCGGACGGTATGGCCATGGCGGCCTGGGGCACGGTTGAAGAAGCCGGCCCCGTGATCTCGGGGGCGGTCGGCGGGTTCGGTCACTGAGAGGATGTGCACCTGGATGGAGTCGGGAACGGGCAGGCGGCCTGAAGGGCTGTTCGTGGGCTTGTGCACCTTGGATGTCATCCAGCTCGTCGATCACGTCCCGGGTCCCGACGAGAAGCTCACCGCCCGCGAGCAGACCGTGGCCGCCGGCGGCCCTGCGACGAACGCGGCCGTGGCCTTTGCCCACCTGGGTGGCGGGGCCGCACTGCTCACCGCCATCGGCTCCCACCCGCTGGCGCGCGCGGTCACTGCCGACCTTGACCGGGCGGGTGTGACCGTGTCGGACCTGGCGCCCCACGCGACCGATCCGCCCGCCGTCTCCTCCGTGATGGTCACCGCCTCCACCGGACAACGCGCCGTCGCCTCCACCAACGCCACCGCGCACCGGCTCGCCCCGCCCGCCGATCTCGCTGCCCGGGTGGCCGCCTGCGACATCGTCCAACTCGACGGCCACCACATGGAACTGGCCACGGCCGCCGCCCGCGCCGCGCGTGCCGCCGGCCGCCTCACGGTCCTCGACGCCGGGAGCTGGAAGCCCGGCACGCAGGACCTGCTGCCGTGGATCGACGTAGCGGTCTGCTCCGCCGACTTCCACCCGCCCGGCACCCGCAACCCCTCCGAGGCGCTGCGTCTCCTCCAGCAACAGGGGGTCAGATGGACGGCTGTCACCCGGGGTGACCGGCCCATCGAGTGGGCGGGCCCCGACAGCGGCGGAACAGTCGCGGTGCCCGCCGTGCCGGTGGCGGACACACTCGGCGCCGGAGACGTCCTGCACGGGGCCCTGACCCATCACCTTGCCGCCCAGCGGCCGCTGACCGCGCAGGGCTTCGTTGCGGCGCTGCATGCCGCCGCCCTCGTGGCCTCACGGGCGTGCGCCTCGTTCGGCACCCGGGCCTGGATGCTCTGACACCCGGACACACGAGCACACCGAGGATGTCCGGCGCATCGTCCTCGCAGGACCGCCCCACCTTGAGTCGCTGCCCTGTTTCCGGCGGTGGACGATGGAACCAGGGCAGATGGGGCGCCTGTGGCGGGAGAAACCGGTGGTGGACACGGATGTACTGATCGTCGGTGCGGGGCCGGTCGGGCTGACCGCGGCGGCCGAGCTGCGGCGGCAGGGGGTGGCATGCCGTGTCATCGACAGGCTTCCGGCCCGGTTGCCGTACGCCAGGGCTGTGGGCGTACAGCCGCGGACGCTGGAGATCTGGGATCGGATGGGCATGGTGCGCGCGGCTCTCGAGGTCGCCGTGCCGATGCGCGGTCAGGTGGTGTACGCCGACGGTGTCGAGCAGGCGCGCTTCGAGCTGCGGCTGCCGCCCGAGGTGCCGTACGTCTTCGCGGCTCTGCCCCAGTACGAGACCGAGCGGATCATCGAGGAGCATCTCGCCCGTTTCGGTGCCGGGATCGAGCGGGGCACCGAGCTGGTGGGGTTCACGCAGGACACGGACGGGGTGGTCAGCCGGATCGTCACGGCATCCGGTGCCGAGCAGGAGGTGCGTTCACGCTTCCTGATCGGCTGCGACGGGGCGCACAGCACGGTCCGCAAGGGACTCGGGCTCTCCTTCGAAGGGGGTGCGTTTCCCGAGGAGTACATGCTTGCCGACGTGGAGGTGGACTGGAGCCTCCCGCAGGGCTACGGAGTGCGCGCCATGCACCACGACGCGGACGGCCGCGTCGACGATCTCCTCGTCTGCATCCCGCTACCCGGGGATCGCCGGTACCGCATGTCGATGCTGGTGCCCGCTGAGCTCTCGACCGACAGTCAGGGTGCGGCGCAGGACTCGGTGACCCACGGGCTGGAAGGCGGGCGCGCGCCCGGACTCGGGCACATCCAGGCCGTCCTCGACCGGCTCGCCCCGCAGCCCACCACCGCGTCCGCGATGCGCTGGTCGTCCGTCTTCCGCATCAGTCATCGTCTCGTCGACCGGTACTGCGTCGGCCGGGTCTTCGTCGCCGGGGACGCCGCGCACATCCATCCGCCGACCGGTGCCCAGGGCATGAACACCGGTATCCAGGACGCCTACAACCTCGCCTGGAAGCTGGCGCTCTCGCTGGAGGGCGGCGCCCATCCCCGGCTGCTCGACAGCTATGACGCCGAGCGTCGCCCCGTCGGCGAGGAGGAGGTGGGACGCACGGTCGAGCACGCCACCGAGGGCATCCGGGCGGCGCCGGACGACATGACGGCGGTCATGCTGCGCGAGGCCCAACTGCTCGTCGCCTATCCGCGCAGTCCTTTGGTGGCGGCCGGCGGTGCGGCGCCCGGCGGTGCCGGAGCGCCGGGTCCGAGGGCCGGTGAGCGTGCGCCCGACTGCCCCGGTCTCGTCGCGGGCGTGGCCGCAACGCCCCTGCGCCTGTACGACCTGCTGCGCGAGCGCGAGCACGTCCTGGTGCTCTACGCCGACTCGGCCGACGCGCTCGACTCGTGCCGCGAGGCCGCCGCCACCGGGTATCGGCTGACCGGTGACAACCTGGACGCGTTCGTCGTCAGCCGGCATGGAGCCGTGCCGGAAGCCGCCCGCGGACCGATCGACCCGAATGGTCGGCACCTGCCTGTCTTCCGGGACGGTGCGGGGCAGTTCGAGCGGCTGTACGGCGTCGACGGCCCGACGGCCTTCCTCATCCGCCCGGACGGCTATCTGGGCGCCCGGCTGTCATCGCTGACCGCTCCGGGGGCGGCGTCCGAGCTGTCCGACGCCCTCGGACGGGTCTTCCGCCTGCCGTAGAGCCCGCGACACGACCTTGGTTGAGGGAAGGGTCGTGGGCTGACGGCGCACTCGTTGCTTCGCGCCGCCCGGCCTACACGGTCCGGTACGCCCGGAGAAAGGTCCGCACTCCCTCGACGATGAGCGGCCGGACGCGGGTGTCCTCGGCGGCGTTCGCGGAGCCGAGCCTGTCCAGCGCGACGCCGAAGGTCAGCGCGATGAACTGGTCGGCCGCGAGCCGGGAGTCGGGGACGTCGAGCAGCCCTGCCGCGCCGAAGGCGGCGAACCGCTCGGCGAGTGCCTCGTCGGGGGTGTCGGCCATGGAGTTGTAGCCCCGGTGCGGCAGGTGGCCGGATTCCACCCGGACCAGTCGCTGCAACGTGGCGTACTCCGCCGAGTCGAGCATGTCGGTCGAGATGCGCATCGAGAACGTGACCAGGGCGTCCTCGAGGTCGGCGGCCTCGGTGAGGTCGGTGAGGGTGTCGTCGAGGGTGCGCCGGATCGTGGTGATCATCGACTGGCCGATGGCGTCGACGACTGCTTGCAGCAGCGTCTGCTTGTCGCCGAAGTAGTCGTAGACCGTCCGCTTGGACACCTCGGCCCTGGCGGCTACCGCGTCGACGCTTGACCGGTCGAAGCCGTCGGCAAGGAACAGTTCCCGGGCCGCCGAGAGGATGGCGGCCCGCTTCGGCGTGGACCCCTCGCGCAGTGTCTTCGTGGTCGGCATGGGCACATCTTAACCGTCCTACACTGCACGGTGTAGTGTAGTTTCATGATGAAGGCCGCCGTGTCCGCGCCGGGCCCGGCACTGCGGCAGCGCTACGCGTACGACCGTCCCCTAACTCGCCCGGCACCGACGGAAAGGACGTCCATGACCGCAACTCTGGCTCCCCCGGTCCGCATCGGTAAGGCCGCTGTCGCGGCGCTCGGCATGCTGGCGGTCGCCACCGGTGCCCTGGAGTCGGTGGTGACGCCGACGCTTCCGCTTCTGCAACGCGAGCTGGACATGAGTCCCGCCGAAGGGGGGCTACTCAGCATCGTGCTCCTCATCACCGGCGCGCTCGTCACACCGGTCGCAGGCAAGTTAGGCGACCGCTACGGCGGAAAACGGGTCCTGATCCGGCTGATGGCGGTGGTCTCGGCCGGCGGTCTGGTGTCCGCCCTGGCGCCGAACCTGCCGGTGCTGCTGGTCGGTCAGGTACTGCAGGGGGCGATGGTCGGCGCGCTGCCCCTGTCGTTCATCCTGGTGCGCAAGAACCTCCCCGCGGGCGAGTCGAAGGTGGCCATCGGGGTGGTCAGCGGGTTGTTCGTGGGCGGCGGGATGGCGGGAACGCTGTCCGCCGGACCCGTGGCCGAAGCTCTGTCCAGGCACTGGATGTTCGCCCTGCCGACGATCGCGGTCATCGGGGCCGCCATCCTGGTGAACAGCCTGATGCCGCACGATCCGCCGGGCCGGTCGGACGGCGCCGGAGTCGACTGGCCCGGCCTGGTTCTCTTGAGCGGGACGATCATCACGCTCATGCTCGTGCTCGCGCTGGCGCCCGACCTCGGGTCGCAGCCACTCGTGCTCGGCGGCCTCCTCGTGCTTCTGGCCGCCTTCGTGATCGGATGGACGGCCGTCGAGCGCCGTGCGGCCTCGCCGATGGTCGATCTGCGCATGCTGGCACGGCCCGCGGTGTGGAAGTCGTGCGTGCTGACCTTCGTGATCTGCCTCGGTACCTCGGTACCGGTCTTCCTCGTCCCGCAGTTGTTCGCGGTGCCCGCCGACGCATACGGCTTCGGGGCGAGCGCCACCGAGATCGGCTTGTTCCTGCTGCCCGGCGCCGTGGCCGCGTCGCTGGCCGGACCGATCAGCGGAATCGGGGCGCGGCGTCTCGGCTCGCGTGCCGTGGTCACCGCCGGGATCGTCATTCTGGCCACCGCCCTGATCGCCCTCGCGGCCGTACACACCAAGGTCTGGCACCTCGTCGTCGGCAAGGCGCTGATCTCGCTGGCCAACGGCCTGTGCGTCACGGCGATGGTGACCAGCACCGCCACCTCCGTCGAGCAGAGCGACACCGGCATCGCGACCAGCCTGGTCCTGGTGACTCGCGTGGTCGGCTTCGCCGTGGGTGTGCAGATCAGTGGCGCGATCCTCACCGCCGGCACCCCTGCCGGGTCGGATGTCCCGGCCGAATCGGCCTTCGTCACCGGCTTCGTCATCGCGGGCCTCGTCACCGCGCTGTCCCTGCTGGTCGCCCGCACCATGAGCAAAGGAGTCAAGTCATGACCCACGCCGATCAGTTGAGGGACACCCGTACCGAGCCGAGGCGCAGGGTCCTGATATCCGGGGCCGGCATCGCGGGGACCGCCCTCGCGTTCTGGCTGAACCGCTACGGATTCGCGGTCACGGTGGTCGAGAAAGCGGGCTCGCTCCGTGACGGTGGCTACCCCATCGACGTACGCGGCACGGCACTCGAGGTCGTCCGGAGGATGGGCATCCTGCCGCGACTGCAGGACGCGCACATCGACCTGCGCCGGCTGACCTTCCTCGACGGGGACGGCGGCGAGGTGGCCTCGGTCAACCCGCACGCCCTCACCGGCGGTGTCGCGGGACGGGACCTGGAGGTGCGGCGCGGAGATCTGACCGACGCTCTGCACACCGCGGTCCGTGACGACGTGGAGTTCCTGTTCGACGACTCCATCGACACCCTCGACCAGTCGTCCGGCCACGGGGTCGATGTCACCTTCCACGGGGGCGGCAGGCGTACGTACGACATGGTGTTCGGTGCGGACGGTCTGCACTCACGTACCCGCCAGCTCCTGTTCGGCGCCGAAAAGCAGTTCCACCGGTATCTCGGCTACTGCTTCGCCGGATTCACCATGCGCAACACCTTCGGGCTCTCCCTCGAGACGGTGATGTGGAACGCCCCGGGCCGGGCCGCGGCTCTCTACGCCGTGGGGGACAACGACGACGTGCACGCGTTCCTCAACTTCGCCCGACCGGAGCCGCCGTTCGACGCGTTCCGCAACCCGGAGGCCCAACGGGATCTGGTCGCCGAGGTCTTCGCCGATGCGGGATGGGAGGTCCCGGGCATGCTTGCCGCCATGCGCGAGGCGGATGACCTGTTCTTCGACGGGGTCAGCCAGATCCGCATGCCCCGGTGGTCCAGCGGCAGGGTCGCGCTGGTGGGCGACGCCGCGTACGCACCCTCGTTCCTCACCGGGCAGGGCTCCAGCCTCGCGCTCGTCGGCGCGTACATGCTCGCCGTTTCCCTGGCCGACCGGGACCACACCGCGGGCCTCGCCGCCTACGAACACTCCACCCGTGACTTCGTGACCGTGAACCAGGAACAGGTCGGCGAGGGCGACGCCGCACTCTTCCCGACCACCGCTCGGGCCCTGGAGCAGCGCAACGACATGCTGCGCAGCCTCAGCGCCATGCCGTCCGCGCAGGGACGACCGGCCCACTCGGCCCTCACCCTGCCCGAATGCATGCCCAGGAGGTGAGCCCGGGCACGCGCGTCGATGACGAGCGTCACCGGCGGTCGCTGCCGACACCGTCGGAGGTGTCGACAGGGCCACCCCTGCATCCGGTGTCCAGGCCCAGGGACGGGCCGTGTCGCGGGCGGCAGGATTCTTTTCGTCGGAAACGGACCGACAAGGAATCCACCAACGGACCTTCGGGGGACCCCCAATGAACGAGACCTTCGCCAGGCGGCTGACGGGCCTTGCCGGCATCGGTACCGCGGCGGCGCTGATCATCGAGGTACCGCTGTACTTCATCTACTCCGGTCCGCCGCCGGACTCCAACGTCCTCGCCAGGCTGCTGATCGCAATCGTCGCACTGGCGTTCCTGATCGTGTTCGTGACGGCCTTCCGCGAGCTCGTCAGGCGCGTGAACCCCGCCTACGAGTGGGTGGGTTCGATGGCCTTCGCCAGCGGCCTTGTCTACGCCGCGGTCACCCTGGTCTCCAGCGGGCTGGAAGCCGGTGCGGTCATCGCCGCCGACCATTCCATCGATCCGACCATCACCGTCAGCGGGACCTACATCCTCTACGGATCCATCGGACGTCTGCTGCTGGCCCTGTTCCTGGCCTCGGTGGGTTGTGCCATCTCCCGTACGAACCTGCTGCCCCGCTGGACCGGTCGCTCCGCCTATGCCCTGGCCGGTGTCAATCTCCTCTTCGTGCCGTCCTTGTTCTTCGGCAACAACCCGGCGAACTTCTACGCGGCGAACGGCTGGGGCACCACCGCGCTCATGGGCGCGATCCTCAGCTACTGGCTGCTCGCCCTCGGCATCTCCACCTACCGCAGCAACACCCGCCGTACGCCGACGGCCAAGGCGGCACCGTTGCCGCACTGACACGGCCGGGCGCAGCCTCGTATGTCGGATGTGGTGCCCGGCGAGGAAGCCGGGCACCACGTCCGACGTACGGGGCTTTCCGGTGGTCAGGTGAGGGGACGAGCGCTCCACGCGTGCTGGAGAGCCGACTGCACGTCCTGCCCGAGTACGACGTGGGTCTTGCCCGTCGGCAGGGTGGGTAGTTCGGCCCAGTGGGTCACGGTTTCCTCACCGGTCAGGCCGTACGGCAGCCGGACGACCCCGTCGGAGTCGACGAAGCAGTCCCTGTGCTCCGCGCCGTCCTCGCTCCAGTGCAGCGACGTGAAGACCATCGGCCTCACCAGCCAGAACTCCTCCCCCGTCGCCGGATCGGGTTCAGTGGCGCCCTCGGCGGGATACCGGCCGGTGATCGCCGCCGCCACCGGTGTACCGCTCCGAGGCAGCCTCTCGCGTGCGTCAACCCATGTCACCACGGTGTTCAGACCCGTCATAACCACCCTCGCTCAGCCGTTCGGCAAGGCGTCCTGTGCGTCATGCCGCCGCATCGGCAGGGGGCACTGCGCCGGGCGACGGCATCTGGCAAGACCGCTCGGCGCTCTCGGAGGTTGCTCGAGCCGGGACGAACAGGGCACCAAGGGTGGCAGGCCGGGGCCGGCCGGTCAGTGTTCCTGGAGCACGGAGAGGACGTTTCCGGCGGGGTCGGTGAACCAGGCGATCGCCGCGGGGCCGCCGTTGCCGACTCGGACGATGCCCTTCTCGTCGTGGTCGAATCCGGGGTAGCGCGTCAGGCTCACGCCTCGCCGCTGCAGTTCGTCGACGGCGGCCTCGATGTCGTCCACCGGGAAGTTGAGGATCGTGAAGGTCGCGGGGGTGTGCGTCGCCTTGGGGTAGACGAAGACCTGCGCGCCGCCGCCGAGCCTGAGGGTCAGCATGCGCATGTCCCCCTCACCGGTCTCCTCGACCTGGAGCCCGAGGGTCTCACCGTAGAACCGGCGCGCCTCGTCGAGGTCGTCGACCGAGAAGCCGCTGAAGGCCTGCGACTGTCCGAGCATGCCGTGTGTCTCCTTCACGGGTGAGCCGTCCTGTCACCTCAGGGCACACCACACGCGCCGCGGCTCCGACGCGCGCCACGCGGACCGGGCCCGGATGGTCGCGCGTCCTTCACCCTTGCGAACACCCGCACATCCCCACACCCGAACACCCCCAGCCCGTTTCGCACCAGTCGTCCGGTCCGCCGGCTGCAGGAGAACGGCCCCGTTCGTCCGGTCGTAACCATCGCGTCTTTGCCACGGCATGGCCTGCTTTCAGCCTGGGTGCCGTTCAAGACCCGTTCCGGACCATGGCCAAGTCGACTACCTCAAGGCCAAGGACTACTGCACGGGCAGCGGAAAGTGCGAGTTCGACGACGCCGGCGACTGGGGTTACGCGGCGGTGGACGACGCCGACTACCGTCCGACGGGACGGCCGAGGCGGGAGCCGCCCCCGACTGCACACTGACCACCACATCGCGCACCGCGACCGCCCACAGAGACACCTGATGACCCCGCCCCTCACTACCCCGAACACCGTCCCGCACGATCCGGCAGCCCAGGACCTGGAACGTCAACGGGACACGATCGCCGCCCGCGGCCACGAACTGCGACTGCTCGTCGACGCCACCGTCCGCACCACCGCTTCCCCGGAAACCCTTCATCGCTTGACGGACGGCGTCCGCGCCCTCACCGGACAACTCACCGGCCGCCGCCAACCGGCGGACATCCCCGAGGTCGACGAATTCCCAGTCGGGGTACGGATGTACAGTCCCGCCACCGGGACCGGCCGAGATCGACTGAGAGCCGCTGGTCAGGAGCGCGTCGCGTGACGCGGCGCGCAGGTCAGCACCTCGCTCCCGACTGGCTTCGCTGTCAACGGACAACTGGCGATCCGACGACGCGGACCGAACCCATGCCCCGTGCCCCATCGACCGACCCGGTCTGCCGGCTCAGTCGCGGGCAAGTTCTGGCACAGAGATCGTTACCGGCATCCGAGGAGAACCGAACTCCTACGGCGAGAGGGCTGGTGCAGGCGCAGTGTGGACATTGCTCAGCCGTTGCGAGCTGCCCCCCTCCGGCCAGACCACGTCTACGGGGATACCGGCCGCTTGCGCTTCGAGGACGGTGTCGGCGGTGCCGCCGTCCTTACCGGTGGGTGGTTCGCCATTCCATACGGCGACGAGGCGGTCGGCGCGTTCGATGAGGACGGCGTTGGCGGCTTCGTAGGCTTGCCGGTCGGCGGACTGATGGGGGGGAGGACGAGGAGATCAGGGCGAATGCGGCTGCGAAGTCGTGCTCTGCCAGGGCTCGACGGACATCCGCGCGTCCGAGGAGTCGGGAGCCGCGGTCGCGCCCGTCGCCTGTCCCGGCCGAGCATAACTATCCGTACGAAGCGGCGGGCACGCCTACCCGTACCTCACTCCCGGCGCGTCCGGAAGGTTCTCGCGCAGCCGCTGGGCCTCCTCGAAGAGGCGGTTGGTTACGTTCGCGAGGACACCGCCCAGGAGTAGCCGAGGGGTGTAGAAGGAGCTCGCCGAGTCGGCCACCTGGCGTGCGGTCAGGTCGATCTGGATGATCCCGGTCCCACGGATCTCGTCGATCGAGCTGGCCCAGACGACGCGCCGCAGGTTCGCCCACGCCATCGCGCTCATGCACATCGAGCAGGGCTCGCCCGTCGTGTAGAGGGTGGTGTCGGCCCAGCCCTGGTTGCCCTGCCGGCGCACGTAGTCGTTCATGGCGACCACCTCGCCGTGCAGCAGCGGGCTGTCCGCCCCGGTGTTGACCCCGCTCCCCAGGATCTCGCCGGTGCGGGCATGGACGATGACCGCGCCGAACGGCCACTCGGGGTTCCTGCGGGCCTGCTCGATGGCCAGCCACATGAACCGCTCATGGCCGGCGCCTGCCCGCCGGTCCGCCACGCCGCTCGCCTCGGCGTCCGGGTACGGGCGGGCATGACCCTGTTGGAGCATGTGCTGCGGGAGGGCCAAGGGCGCCGCGGCGCCTGTCAGCACGGCTCCGCACCTGCCGAGGAACTGACGCCTGCCCGAGTCCATACGCTTCTCCTCACCTGACACCGACGACTCCACAAGGTAGCCGGATCATCACAAATGGTGTCCAGGGTTCGGCGCTCTCGCCCCCTCCGGCGTGATCAGGTCAGCTCTGCCTCAGTCCGTGCCCCGCACCGCCGCGAGGCACTGGTCGTAGAGGTCGGCCAGGTCGAGCTGACCGTCCCCCTTGACCCAGAGCTCGGTTGCCGTGTCGACGCAGGCGAAGACCGCCGCGACGATCGCCTTGGCCCGCGGGTCCGTAGCGGGACCGGGAAGGGCACCGCCACCGGCGCCGGAGGTGAACCGCGCCTGGACGACCGGGACCAGTTCGGCCTGCCAGCGCAGCCGCTTCTCGATGTACCGGGCGTGCAGCGACGGCGTGTCGAAGATGAGGCGCGACAGCTCCAGGACCCGCTCGGGTGTGTGGTTGACGGTCAGGACGACCTCGAATCCGGCGCGCAGGGCATCCCAGGCGGAGGCGTCGGCCGGCTGCTGTTCGACGGTCTGCCTCAGCAATTCGCCAAGGGCGTCCTGGTCGCCGCAGACCAGGTCCTCCTTGGTGCCGAAGTAGCGGAACAGGGAGCGCTGCGAGATCCCCGCCTCCCGCGCGATCTGGGCGATGGTCGTCTGCTCGTAGCCCTGCTCGGTGAACAGGCGGACCGCGGTGTCCAGGATCGCCTCGACGGCGACCTGCCGTGAGCGGTCCCACAAGGTCGTCATGGGCGTCAGGCTACCCCTTCTGGACAGCGACCGCCTACCTGGCATTAACTGCCAGGTAGGCATCGACTGAAAGAAGGACATGCGATGGCAGCCGTCGACTACCGCGGACAGACCACATTGATCACCGGCGCCAGTGCCGGCCTTGGCGCCGAGTTCGCGCGTCAGCTCGCCGCTCGGGGCTCCGACCTGGTGCTGGTCGCCCGCCGCAAGGACCACTTGGAGGAGGTGGCCGCCGAACTGCGCGCGGACCACGGGGTCCAGGTCCATGTCGTGGAGATGGACCTCGCCACGGACAACCCCGGGCAGGCGCTGGCGGCGCGGGTCGAGCAACTCGGCCTGCACGTCACCAGCGTGATCAACAACGCCGGGTTCGCCACGTTCGGCTCCTTCCACCAGGCGGATCCGGTACGGCTGCGCAAGGAGATCGCCGTCGATGTGACCGCGGTGGCCGACATCAGCCGCGCCTTCATCGAGCCGCTGCGTACGGCCGGGCGCGGGGTGCTGGTCAATGTGGCGAGCATGGCGGCGTACCAGCCCAACCCGCGCATGGCTCTCTACGGAGCGACGAAGGCGTTCGTGCTGAGCCTCACCGAGGCGCTGTGGGAGGAGTCGCGCGGTTCCGGCCTGCGGGTGCTGGCCCTCTCCCCCGGCGCCACCCGGACCGAGTTCTTCGACGTCGTGGGCACCATGCGGGCCGCCGGAGGAAACCGGCTCGCCTCACCCGTCGACGTCGTCCGCACCGCACTGGCCGCCCTGGACCGCAGAAACCCGCCGCCCAGCGTCATCGCGGGACGCCTGAACCGGACGATGGCCTTCCTCGCCCGCCGCCTGGCCAGCCGGCGCCAGGTCATCCGAGCCATCGGCCGGCTCACGGCAGAGGGGGCATGACAGTCGGCGAGAGCGCCGTCGTCCCGCACCTCCCCACGCCTGATCCACATGCCTTACCCCCCTCTCGGGCTTAGCGTTCTTGATATGGGCGTTAGGTTTTGCGCCGCATGACCGGGGCCGGTGAGACGCCAGGTGCAACTGATCCGCTCGGTGAGGCCTTGGCAGCGGCTGTGCACCGCACCGGTGCCCGGTACGGAGGCGTCTACGTACTGGACCCGGCCGAGGAAGTGCTGGGGCTGATCGCGCTGTGCGGCATACCGATCGACGCCTTCACCCCCTGGTGGCGTACCGCGTATGCCGCCCACGGCCCCGCCCAGGATTCGGTGCGCACCGAGCGCATCGTCTGGGTGAGTTCCCTGGAGGAGTTGTCGCGCTGCTACCCGCGCGTCGCGGCGAGCCTCCCCTATGAGGTGGCGTTCGCGCTCGTCCCCCTCAGAGGGGTGCGGCACTGCCGGGGCACGATGTTGCTGTTGTGGGCCCCCGACCGGTCCCCCCGTCTCAGCCCTCGTGAGCGCGGGCGCATGGCCTCCGCCGCGCGGCGGATCTCCCGGGTGCTGAACTCGGCCCCCGCCCCTCCCGACATTCCGGACCGTCCTCGTTTCGTCCGTCCCCACGACAGGGATACGAGCGCGCAGTCCGCGCACGAGGCGGCCACCCTGGTCGAACGCCTTCCCGTCGGCACCCTCTCCCTCGATCCCGCGGGGCGTGTCACCTACGTCAACACCGCTGCCGCGAGTCTGCTGGGCAGCCCTGTGGAACAACTGCTGGGAACCGAGCCGTGGATGTCACTGCCATGGCTCGACAACATCGCCTACATGGACGCGTACCGCGTCGCGATGAGCAGCCGTGAGGCTCTCGGTCTGACGGTCCTGCGCCCACCGGACCAATGGCTCGACCTGCGGCTCCACACGGACGACTCCGGGACCAGCATCCTGGTGACGCCCGACCACTCGTCCAGGCCCATCGGCACTCGGCCCGCCTCCACCGGCGCTCCGCCGGACAGCCGTATCCATCTCCTGATGGGCCTGGCCGCCGCACTGACGGAAACCATCGGCGTCCAGGACGTCGTCGATCTGGTCGGCAACCAGATCCTGCCCGCCTTCGGCGCCCACGGCATGATCATGTCCACCGCCGACGCCGGCCGTATCCGGATCATCGGGTACCGCGGCTACGAGCCCGCCCTCATCGACCAGTTCGACGGTCTGCCCACGGACGCCGACCTCACGCCCGCCGGTCACACCCTGGCCACCGGCGCCTCCTCGTTCTTCGCCGACCGCGACGAGCTGACCCGCCTCTATCCCAAGGCACCACAGCTCAGCGACAAACAGGCGTGGGCGTTCCTGCCGCTCCTCAGCTCCGGACGCCCGATCGGCTGTCTTCTCCTCGCCTACAACCACCCGCACCCGTTCCCGGTCGCCGAGCGCTCCATCCTCACGCCGCTCGCCGGTCTCATCGCCCAGGCCCTGGACCGTGCACGTCTGTACGACGCCGAGCACGGCCTCGCGCTGGCCCTTCAGCAAACTCTTCTCCCACACGCGCTGCCCACCGTCGCCGGACTGGAAGTCGCCGCGCGCTACTTCCCGGCCGGGCAGGGCATGAACATCGGCGGCGACTTCTACGACCTCATCCGCCTGACCAACACCACCGCGGCGGCGGTCATCGGAGACGTGCAAGGGCACGACATGATGGCGGCCGCCCTCATGGGCCAGGTCCGGATGGCCGTCCACTCCCACGCCACCGCCGGAGCCGCCCCCGACGAGGTCCTCATCCGCACCGACCGCGACCTCGCCGACCTCAACACCAGCCGTTTCGTCTCCTGTCTCTACGCTCACCTCGACCTCGCCCGCCAGGAGGTGTCCCTCGCCAGCGCCGGCCATCCTCCGCCGTTGCTGCGGCACCCCGACAACCGGGCCCAGGTCGTCGACATCACTCCGGGTCCGCCGCTCGGCATCGGCGCGGGCGCCACCTCGTACCCGGTCACCACACTGCCCCTGGTTCCGGAGGCGCTCCTCGCCCTCTACACCGACGGCCTCGTCGAGGACCCCGGCACCGACATCACCCAGACCATCGGCGAACTCGCACGCCACCTCGGCGAGGCGGGCGACCTCCCGCTGCACCAACTCGCCGACAGCCTCGTCCGCCACACGCGCCGCACCAGCCAGCCCATCGACGACATCGCCCTGCTCCTGCTCCAGCCCAATCGTCTTGCCGAGACGTGAACGGCCATGAGCTTCCCGGCATCCGGACCTGCACTCCCTGAGCCGGGGCGGTCACGGCAGGATCGAGTCGACGTACCCGCCGTCCACCCGCAGCGCGCCACCCGTGGTGGCCGAGGCCTGGTCGGAGCTGACGTAGACCACCATGTTCGCGATCTCCTCCGGTTCGATCAGCCGTTGCAGCAGGCTCTGCGGCCGGTGCCGGCGCATGAAGGCGCGCTGGGCCTCGTCCCAGGGCAGGTCGCGGTCCACCAGTTCGTAGACGAACTCCTCCACCCCGCCCGTGTGGGTGGGCCCGGCGATGACCGAGTTCACCGTGACCCCGGTGCCTGCGGCCTGCTTGGCGAATCCCCGGCTGACCGCGAGGAGCGCCGTCTTTGACATGCCGTAGTGGATCATCTCGGCCGGGGTGACGATCGCCGAGTCGCTCGCGATGTACTGCACCCGGCCCCAGCCCCGCTCGGTCATGCCCGGAAGGAACAGCCGCGTCAGCCGTACGGCCGACAGCACGTTCACCTCGAAGTAGCGGCGCCACTCCGCGTCGCTGATCTCCAAGGGGTCGGCGGCGCCGAAGATGCCGAGATTGTTCACGAGGATGTCCACGTCCGGGAGCATCTCGGCGACCTGGTCCGCCCCTTCCTCGGTGGTCACGTCCGCCGCCACCGGCACCCACTCGGCGCCCGGCACCTCCTTGGCCAGTGCGGCGACGCTCTGCTCCACGCGTTCGCGGCTGCGGCCGTTCACACCCACGCGGGCACCCGCGCGGGCGAGGCCCGCGGCGATCGCCGCGCCGATGCCCTGGGTGGATCCGGTGACCAGCGCGGTGCGCCCCTTCAGATCGATCTGCATGCCTCGCAGCCCCTTTCGCGTGTGGATGGCGCGGGTGGATGTGCTTCCTGGGTACCCGTGAGGTCAGATGCATACGCGCGCTACATGCATACGCCGCAATTAACCGCACGCGCTCAATCGGCGGACGCGAGGAGGGGGCCGGAGGGCCCTTCGCGAACATGCAGGAGGCCGGGCCCGGTGCTGCAATGACTGAGGCCGCTGTTCCTCGGACGGCGACGGACACGGGAGGAACGGGGTCGTGCCTGACGCGGGGTCTGCGGCTGTGCCGGCCCATACGCAGCCGGAAGAGGCCGACCGGTTACGTGAGCTGCTGCGGCGCCCGGCCTACCAGAAGTCGCTCGTCTTCTCCGCGCGGATCGGTGTCCCGGTCTCCCTGACCGCGTTCTGGTTCCTGGCCGCGGTGCACGAACTGGAGCAGGCGCTGTGGGCCGACCTGCCCTCGGAGCTCGGGTGGGACACCCCTCCCTGGTGGTGGCCGTTACCGCTGCTGGCGGTGGCCGGCGTCGCGGTCGCTCTCGTGGTCAAGCATCTGCCGGGAGCCGGCGGCCACATCCCGGCCGCTGGTCTGCACGCTCCGGGGCAGGGCGCGTCCTCCCGGCCGGGGTCGTGCTCGCGGCCTACGCCAGTCTGCCGCTGGGGGCCCCGCTCGGCCCCGAAGCGCCCTTGATCGCGCTCGGCAGCGGCCTCGCCCTGTCGGAGTGGGCGGCCCGCAACTGTTCGCCGTCATGCTCCCGGCGCTGCTGGCCAGCATGGCGGCGAGCATGGCGGCCGCGTCCGCCGCGGCGCTGCGGCTGCCGGTGAGCAGCGCGGTGCTGGTCGTCCTGGTCATGGGGAGCGCCCCGATGACTCCCGTGGTGATGCTGTCGGCCGTGGTGGCTTTCGTGACGGTCCAGAGGCTGCCGCCCGGCCGTGCCGTGCCCCTGCCGGGCAAGCCGGCCCAGCCGCCGCCCGACCGGGACTCCGACCGGCCGGGCGGCAGCCCCGAGCACGCCTGACCCTCCCTTACCGGCCGGGGGTGCCGTGGTCGGGTTCCTCGCGCACTCTTGAGGTGGGAAGGAGCGGCTCGATGGAGAGTTCGGCAGGGATGCCGTCGGCGGCGGGGGTCCTGGCGCCCTGCCCCGGGGCCGTCCGCACCGGCCTCTGATGAACCACGGGGGTACGGGCGAGGGGTCCGGCTCCGGTACGCCGTCGAGCCGGCCCGACCGAGCAGGACGCGAAGCCGGCGCCCGTCCGCGGATCCGGTCCGTGCTGCGCGCGTCGTGGTGGCGTGAGCGTACCCAGCGGTCGACGGCGTGGCTGCATGCCTTCCATGCACGCCTGGAGACCCGCTTTCCGGTGATCACGGGACTCGTCGACCGACTGGTGTCCGTGAACGTCTTCGACTCCGCGACCCGCATCGCGGCGCAGTGCTTCCTGACCGCCGTTCCCTTGCTGTTCGTGCTCAGCGCGTACGCGCCGGAAGCGGTGCAGGACCAGGTCATCACCTCGGTCACCACCGTTTTCGGCCTGACGGGGCAGTCGAAGGCCCAGTTGGAGCACGCGTTGCAGCCACCGTCCGACGATCTGCTCCAGGCGACCGGCCTGGTGGGCGCGTTGATGGTGCTGCTGTCGGCCACCGCGGTGAGCCGCGCGGTGCAGCGGCTGTGCAAACGGGCCTGGCAGGTGCCCCGGACGGAGGCGAAAGTCGCTCCGTGGCGGTGGCTGGCGTGGATCCTCCTGTGGCTCGGCGCGCTGATCGTGCAAGGGCTGCTGCACAACGGGTTCGGGTGGGGAGCGGAGTTCGGCGCTCCGGTGATCTTCGTCATCCAGGTGGCCATGTGGTGGTGGACCCAGCATCTGCTGCTGGGCGGCGCCATCCGCTGGTCGCCCCTCCTGCCGGGCGCCGTCATCACGGCGATCGCGGTCAGTGCCCTGTCCGTGACCGCGCACTTCTACATGCCGCGCGCGCTCAACCGGGCACTGGCCGACTACGGTTCCGCGGGTTCGGTCTTCGTCCTGCTGTCCTGGCTGATCGTGGTGTGCGTCGCCGTCGCCGTCGGCCTCAGCGTGGGCGCCGTACTGTCCCAGGAGCCCTTCCTCAGGCGGCGCCTCGGAACGCCGACGTCACCTCCCGGCGACGCCGATCACGACGAGTCCTGACCGTGCCGTCGTCCGTCCAGCCGCCGGTTAGCCGCCCGCCGTCAGGGCCTTGAGCTGCTCCAGGGATTCGCGCATCGCCTCCGCCAGGGTGCCTTCCCCGGTCGCCGCGACCCATCGCTCGAAGCCGACCTTGAAGACGGCGATCCCGGCTTCGGCGGTCAGGCTCGCGGCCGGCTCCTGCACGCCGCGTCGGCGCAGGGCGTCGGCGAGCGCGGCCGACAGTGAGGCGAGCTTGATGAGTTCGCGCTCCTGGAGTTCCGCGTTCGCCACGATGACGGCCTGGCGCTTTCGGGCGTGTTCGCCGCGGTCGACGAACACGGTGGCCACGGCGTCGAGCCCGGCCGCCACCGCATCGATCGGCGCCGCGGACGCGGGAGCCTCCGCGACGGCGTTCACGAACAGGTCCTGGAGCCCGCCGGAGCCGTCGAACAGCACTTCGCGCTTGTCGGCGTAGTGCCGGAAGTAGGTGCGCTCGGTGAGCCCCGCCCGCTTGGCGATCTCCGCCACGGTGGTCTGTTCGTAGCCCCGCTCGCTGTAGAGCTCCAACGCCGCTGTCGCCAGGCGTTCGCGGGCGTTCGGCTCCCATCTACCCATGCGCAGATCCTACGTGATGACAGTGACTGCCATCAGGTGTTAGCGTCGATGACAGTCACTGACATCAACAGTTGGGGGACTCTCCCATGCGTATCTTCGTGACCGGCGCGTCCGGCTGGATCGGCTCCGCCCTCGTGCCCGAACTCATCGAAGCGGGGCACCAGGTCGTGGGGCTGGCCCGCTCCTCGGCGTCCGCCGACGCCCTCACCGCCGCAGGGGCCGAGGTGGTCCGCGGCACCGTGGACGACCTCGACGTCCTGGGCACGACGGCCGCCGCTTCGGACGGGGTGGTGCACCTCGCCTTCAAGCACGACATCGCCTTCACCGGCGACTACCAGGGCGCGGCGGAGGCCGACCGCCGTGCCGTCGACACCTTCGGCGACGCGCTGGCCGGCAGCGACCGCCCCTTCGTCCTCGCCTCCGGCCTGGTCGGGATGAAGCCGGGGCAGGTGTCGACCGAGCGGGACCTGCCCACGATCGACGGCTCACCGACGTCCGTCCGCGCGGCCACCGCCGCGGCGGCTCTGGCGCTCGCCTCACGGGGCGTGCGCTCGTCGGTGGTGCGACTGGCTCCGACCTGCCACGGCGAAGGGGACATCGGGTTCATGGCGACCCTGGTCGGCATCGCCCGGGCCCAGGGGGTCTCGGGCTATCTCGGCGACGGCACCAACCGCTGGGCTGCAGTCCACCGCCTCGACGCAGCACTGCTGTTCCGCCTGGCGGTCGAGAAGGCGCCCGCGGGATCAGTGCTGCACGGCGTCGACGAGGAGGGCATCGCGCTCCACGACGTGGCCGAAGTGATAGGCCGTCACCTCGATGTGCCGGTGACCTCCGTGTCCCAGGAGGCCGCTGCCGGGCACTTCACCTGGCTGAGCACATTCCTCGGAGTCGACTCGCCGGCGTCGAGCGCCCTGACACGGGAGATGCTGGACTGGCGGCCGACCCGGCCCGGCCTGCTCGAAGACCTGGCAAAGGGGCACTACTTCAACGGCTAGGCCGCCGCCGATGACGTGGCGGACGAGGTCATCGCCCCCGCAGCGAACTCGCCGTCTCCCCGGTGCGCTCGCGCAGCAGGACGCGAAGGGTGTTGGGGTGCTCGTAGCCGACCTTGCGGGCGATGACCTCCAGCGGCAGATCGGTGGTGCGCAGCAGGTGGGAGGCCTGCTCGACGCGCAGGTCCTGGACGAAGCGGACGGGTGAGGTACCGAGCGTGCGGCGCACGGCACGCTGGAGCGTGCGTTCGCTGACGCCGACGGCCCGTGCCGCGTCGGCGATCGAGACCGGCCGGTCCAGGTGCACGCGGGCCCAGCGCTCGAACGCCGCCAGCGTCGGATCGCTCTGCGCCAGCGCCGAGGAGATCGTGTACGCCGCCTGCGAGGGGCGTTCGTCGACGACGAGATAGCGCGCGACCAGATCGGCGAGGGCCGGACTGGTCATCCGTACGATCGCGAGCGCGAGGTCGACGTGCCCGAACGCCGCTCCGGCCGTGGTCACCCCCTGCGACGTGGTGACCATGCGGCTCTCGTCGACCGTGACCGCCGGGTAGCGCTTGCGGAAGTACGGTGCGAGCCACCAGCTCGTCGTGGCCCGGCGGCCGTCGAGGATCCCCGACTCGGCCAGCAGGAACGTGCCCGTGCACGCGGACGCGACCGGGGTACGGCGGGCACGTGTCGCGGCCACCAGACGTCGTACGGGCTCGGCGTCCGGGCCTGAGACATGTGCGATCAGGGCGTCGGGCCGCCGCTCGGCCAGTGCGGGCACCAGCAGCAGGTCCGCATCCTTCGCGGCGCTCACGGGGAGCGTCTCGACCAGGTGCCCCGCTCCCGTGCGGATCCGCCGGCGGAAGCCGATCGTGGACACCTGCCAGGCGGGCGGGGGCTTGGGCAGTTCCGCGCGCATCGCGTTCGCCCCGTCGAGCACGTCGAGGAGGGCGGAGAGCCCGGAGTCGAACACGCCGTCGTACGCCAGCACCGCCACATCCATGACGGAAACGATATCGGACGCGTCGTTTCCGACACTGGGCGCGGTCGGTGGGGCGGCATAGCGTTTTCGGTGTCCGGACGACAACCGGTGCCCGGTACCGGCACCGCACGTTCCCCACGATCACCGATGACGACAGACAGGAGCGCGCCATGTCGAAGCTGGGACTGCTGGCCCGGATCGAGGCCCGGCCGGAGTACGCCGAGAAGGTGGAGGGCCTGCTGCGGGACGCCCTGGAGCTGGCCCGGCAGGAGGACCACACCGTCACCTGGTTCGCGTTCCGGCAGGGCGAGACCACCTTCGGCGTCTTCGACACCTTCGAGGACGAGGAGGGGCGTCAGGGGCACCTGAGGGGGAGGATCGCCGCGGCTCTGACGGAGGCCGCCGGGACCATGCTCAGTGAGGCACCGGACATCCGGCCGGTCGACCTGCTGGCGGTCAAGCTTCCCTGATCCCACCGCCGGGCGGCAGCGCGACGACCTGCGCTGCCGCCCGGCGCCCCCACCCGTCGGCCACGGCCCCGCACGGGCCGACCCGAGGAAAGACAGGCCATGGCACAGCCCGCCACACGGACCCGCCAGGCATCGCCCAACGGATCCCGCTCACGCACGCACACCTGGCAGCCCCCGACGAGCTACGCGGACGCCGGCACCCATACGGGCATCGAGCTGGTCCGGGTGGGCCTGGGCACCACGCCCACGCTGCGCTGCGAGGGCAGGGCGGTTCACGTCGGCCTCCCGACCGCCACCGCCGAGGCCCGGCTCGTCGGCGCCGCCGACGGCAGGCTGTTCGCGCACGGCACCGCCACCTGCGCCGTACTCGCGCTGCCCGGAGTGGGCTGAGGGGCACCATGAACGGCATGAAGCGGACCACGGTCGTCAACATGAAGGGTCATCGCGACGACCCGGACTACGCGGACGTCGTATACGTCGGCCGCGCGATGCACCGCGGTGGATGGGACCTCGCGGGCTCTCCGCTCGCGAGTCCCTTCAGGCCGGGCCGGGACGGCACCCGGAAAGCGGTGGTCGAGAAGTACCGTGCCCACCTGCTGAGCCGTCCCGACCTGCTCGCCCTGCTGCCCGCCCTCCGCGGCCGCAGGCTCGGCTGCTGGTGCGTGCCGCAGGCGTGCCACGCACAGGTCATCGCCGAACTGGCCGACTCGCTCGGGTAGTAGCGGGATACGGTCCCGCGGGAGAGACGCCCGGGTTGCCCTCCGGCACCTGCAACTCCCTCACGCGTTCGCCGTGACACGCCCGGCCACTCCCAGGGCCGCCGCCATGATGCTCAGTTGCGGATTCACCTCCGGGCAGCTCGGCAGTACGGAACCGTCGGCGATCAGTACGCCGTGTACGCCCCGCAGTCGTCCCTGCGGGTCGGCCGGTGACCGTTCGGGGTCGGCCCCCGCGGCGACCGTGCCCGTGGGGTGGAACGCGGACACGTGGAGCTGACGTGCCGTCACCGTGTCGAGCAGCGCGTCCAGTTCGTCCATGGTGCGGGCGCGCGGGGCGTTCGGGACGCCGGTGAGCACTTCCTCGGCACCGGCGGCGAACAGCAGTCGGCCCATGGCTCGTTGGGCGCGCAGCAGGCGTTCGGCGTCGTGCGGCGCGAGGTCGTAGCGGAGCAGGGTGCGGTCGCGGCCGAGGACCCGTCCGGAGGGCCGGTCGGCGATCATCGCGCCGAGTGTGGCCAGTTGTTCCGTACCGTCGATCTCGCGTCGCAGTTCGCGTCCGACGCCCGGCAGGACGAACGAGGTCATGCCCGGGGGCGCGGCGGTGGCTTCGATCAGGATGCCGTCGGCGTGCAGTTCTTCCACGCCGACGCTCTGGAGGACCCCTTTCCAGCCGGTGACCGGACTGCTGAAGCGGCCCGCGACGCTGATGGCGGGGTGGACGCTGAGGTTCCGGCCGATGCCGGGGTGCCCTCCGAGGCCCGAGCGGCGCAGGAGTTGCGGAGCCTGGAGGGCGCCGGCGGCGACCACGACCAGCGGGCTCAGGATCTCCAATCTGCTGCCGTCGGGGCGGCTCACGACGACTCCGGCTGCCCGTGGACCGCCAGGCCGGTCGCGGTCGGTGAGGATCCGCAGCACGCGGGCACCCGTCACGATCACGGCGCCGGCCGCGCAGGCTTCGGGCAGCACGGAGAGCTGGACGCTCTGCTTGGCGCCGGTGGGACAGCCCACGATGCACTGGCAGGAGCCCCGGCAGCCGGGGGCGTTGCGGCGCAGCGGCGCGGCGGCCCAGCCGAGTTCCTTCGCGCCGGCCAAAGCGAGGAGTCCGTTGTTGCCGAGGACGTCCAGTGGCTGGCGTGCCACGCGCAGGGTGCGTTCGACCTCGTCGAGGTGGGTGCCGAAGCCGTCGGCGACGTCGAATCCGTGGTCGTCCAGCCAGCGGGCGACGACATGGTCCGGGGTGCGGTAGCAGGTGCCGGAGTTGACGACGGTGGTGCCGCCGACCGCGCGGCCGACGGGCAGGACCAGCGGAGGGTTGCCGAGGGCGATCGTGGCGCCGCCGTCCCGGTAGAGGTCGGTGAAGCGGTCGAGCGGAGCCCGGCGCGCGAACGACGCGGTGGTGTGGTGTTCTCCCTCTTCCAGCACGACGACGCGCATGCCCGTGCGGGCCAGTGTCCGAGCGGCCATGGCGCCGCCCGCGCCGGATCCGACGACCACGGCGTCGGCGGTGGAACGCGTCGGCCACTCACGGGAAGGGGTGCAGTCGAGCGGCGGATCGTCGGGGGCGGGCGCGGAGGGTGCGGGGCTTGGATGCGCGGCGGCTCGGTGTGCCGTGCGTGCGGTGCCGGCGGCCAGCAGGACCGGTACCTTGACCGCCTCCAGAAGGGGCAGCAGGGCACGGTGGGAGGCGAGCGACGCCATGACGTGCTCCCGTTCCGCGGCGCCGAGCGCGGGCAGTCGGCGTCCCGTGCGAGCAACGGCATAGGCGTTGATCGCCGAGGTCGCGCCGCGTATCGCCGTGCGGGTGTGGGCCGGCATGGCGTCCAGCAGTGCCTCGACCCGCCGTGGCACGGCGCGGGTCCACTCGGCGGTGCCGTCGTCCGCGAGCAGCGCCTCGGCAAGTGCCGTGAGGCGGGGGGAGGTCGAAGGGCTCATCGGTCGCCGACCTCCGCGTGGGCCGTGCCGGAGAGCCGCCATGTGGCCTCCTGCCGCCATCTGCCCCACCAGCGCTCCAGGCTGACCACCGCGTCGGCGGTCTCGCTGTTGCGGCAGACCGCGGGCGAACCGTCGGGGTCGGTGTAGTCGAGTGCCAGCGTCCGCTCGGGCGGCTGGGTCACCGTCACCCGTATCCGGCGCCGGCCCGCGCGGCCGGCCACACGCCACTCGGGCAGGCCGATGTCCGCCCGGAACCGGCCGAGTCCCGCCCAGCCCACGGCGGTTCGCTCCGCGCGACGGGGCCAGGTACGCCCGTTGCGCAGCAGCCGCAGGAACACCAGGGGCGGCAGCCGGTCGAGTCCGCTTCGCATGGACACCGCGGCCACGATCTCCAGGACGTCGCCGCCGCCCAGGTCGGCGTGGAGCCAGGCCCAGCGTCGGGCATTGCCATGGCCGTAGATGCGGGCGGTGGCGCCGACGGCGTCGTCCAGCTTCAGTTCGTTGTCGCCGTACCGGACGGTTCCGTCGTAGTGGCAACGGGCGGCGGGCAGCATGTGGCTGGCCGGCAGCCAGGGGCGGCGCCAGGACCAGCGGGGGAAGGTGTGGACGGGCTCGCCGCGGGGCGTCTCGGTGAGCGACCAGGTGAACGGCCCCGCGGAGCCGCTGAGTCGGCCGGGCCGGGCGTCGATGCCTTCGGCGGCGTAGCCCTGTGGGTCCTTCGTCCACGGTACGGGGCCGAAGCGCGCGTGTTCGGCGGGGCCGTCCTTGGGGAAGACGGCGACCCAGCCGTGTGCGTAGGCGCCGGAACCGTCGGTGGGGGCGACGACTTCGTGGTGCAGCCAGACTCCGCTGCCGGTCGCGGGGTCGGTGAGGGTGGTGTACCAGACCTCCGTGCGCCCCGGTTTCCCGTCCCACCGCGGCGCCGGATACCGATCGGCCGCGGCCTCGCGCGGGAAGCGGAAGCTCGCGAGGAAGGGCAGCAGGCCGGTGGCGAGGGGGAAGCGCAGGGTGCCCTCGCCCACGCGTTCCTCGTCCTCGTACAGGGTGTACGGCAGCACGGTCAGCGAGGCGATGGGCCGTGCGGGCGAGACGGACTTCCAGCCGTCGAGCACGAGCCGCCGGCCCTCCAGGGTGAAGGTGATCCGGTAGCGGATCCTGCGGCGGGCCAGGGGCGAGATCTCCATCTCACCCACGGCTTCGGCGTCGTCCGCCCGCCCCGCTATCCGCACCCGTCCCGTCAGGCGGGCCCGCGTGGTGCGGTGCGGCAGCATCACGGCGTCGGCACGGACCACGAGGTCCATGCGTACGGCGCGCTCGCGCTCCTCGTCGCCGAGCCGCACGCGGCCCAGCATCGTCTCCTGGAACACCGTCCCTCGAGAGGTCACCGGGCACCGTCCCGGCGCTCGCGAGAGGCTGCCAGTCCTTCGAGCATGATGCGTTCCGTCGCCGACAGGTAGGCGCCCGCCGCGACGCGTGCCGCCTCCTCGTCGCCGGCGGCGACGGCCTCGACGACCGGGGCCAGCCGGTCGTGTGCGGCCCGGGCGTCGAGGAAGGGCTCGACGAGTGCCGCGCGCACGGGCAGGTAGGCGTTGAACAGGGTGTTGGTCAGCAGGACGTAGACCCTGTTGCCCGTGGCCCGGGCGAGCGCCCGGTGCACCTCAGCGTCCGCGAGCTGCACGTCCTCCCCGCCGACCGCGTCCCCGACGGCCGCCACCAGTGCCCGCAGTTCGGCGATCTGGTCCGCCGTGGCGCGGGCGGCGGCGCGCTCCGCGATCAACGCTCCGATGCTGCGGCGCACTTCGAAGATCTCGCCGATCCAGTCGGGGCTGTGCCGCACCAGCATCGGCAGCAGATCGGCGCCGCCCAGCCGCAGGAAGTCCCGTACGCGGGTGCCCACCCCGTGCCGCGTCTCCAGCAGCCCGGAGTGCACCAGCCGGCCGAAGGCGTGCTTCAGGGTGGTGCGGTTGACCCCGAACCTGTCGGCCAGTTCACGTTCGGGCGGCAGCATGCTCCCGGCCGGATGACGGCCGGCGAGAATGTCCTCGCGCAGCCGCTTCTCCAGGACATCGACGGTCGTCTCGCGCGGCAGTGCTTCCATCCCGGCCCCCGGCCTTTGAGTGGTTCAGTGACTGAGCCACTGAACCACTGGAGTGACATCGCGTCAATAAGCCGGGCTTCGAAGGACGTTCACGGCATGCTCGGCCGGTGTCACACGTCCGCCGATCCCAGAGGTGACCACGCTGAACACCACGCTCTCCGTCGTGTTCGCGCTCTGCGCCGCGTCCAGCAACGCCGTCGCGACGGTGTTGCAGCGCAAGGCGGCACTCACCGTGCCGCGGTCCCAGGGGTTCCGGGCGGGGCTGATGCTCGACCTGCTGCGGCAACCCGTCTGGCTCGCCGGGATCCTCGCGGTGATCGCCGCCGCCGTCTGCCAGGCGCTGGCCCTGGTGACCGGACCGCTGACGATCGTGCAGCCCCTGTTCGTGCTGGAGTTGCCGCTCACCCTCATCGTGGCCTCGCTGCTGATGCGCCGCCATCTGGCGCGCGGCGGCTGGCTGGCCGTGGCGGTGGTCGTGGCGGGGCTTGGCGTCGCGCTCGCCGCCGCCTCCCCCACCGGCAATCGCACCCATGTGGAGCTGGACCGCTGGATCCCCGCGCTCGCGGTGTGCGCGGGGATCGTCGTCGCGCTCACCCTGGCCGCCTTCCGGCGTCCGGAGGGCCGCGCACGGGCCGCATGTCTGGGTGCCGCGACGGCGATCAGTTACGCCGTGACCGCGGCACTGTTGAAGACGTCCACGCACATCCTCGACGAACAGGGGCTCGTGGGCTTCTTCTCCGCCTGGCAGACGTACGGCTTCGCCGTGACCGGCGTGTGCGCGCTGTTCCTGCTGGAGCATGCGATGCAGGCCGGCCCGCTGGTCGCCTCGCAGCCGGCGCTCACCCTCGGGGACGCCCTGGTGAGCCTCGCCCTCGGCATCACCCTGTACGAGGAGGAGATCCGCTCCGGGTGGTGGCTGCTCCCCCAGCTCTTCGGCGTCGCACTGATCACGGCCGGAGTCCTCGCGCTGTCACGGATCCCGCTCACGCAGTCGGTGGTGGCGCCGGGCGAGGAGAGCCGGAGCGGGTGACAGGGGTCGGTCGGCCCACGCCGGCCGACCGTACGAAATTCATCGAACCGCCCCCACTTCATTGACATGTCCTTGACCCGGCGCGACTGTGAGAGCGCTCTCAAGAATTCGCCAGCCAAGCTCCGTCCCCCCACTGACACGGAGGTCGAGAGTGTTACGGAGACTCACAAAGCCCCTTGCCGCCATGGCCGCGGCATCCGCCCTGCTGGGCGGGCTGCTCAATCTCGCCGCACCGGCGCCGGCCCGGGCCGCCGTGCCCGACACCATCCCGCTGAAGATCACGAACAGTTCCGGCCGCAATGAGCCGGTCTACGTCTACAACCTCGGCACCCAGCTCTCGACCGGCCGGCAGGGCTGGGCAGACGCGGGCGGCACCTTCCACCCCTGGCCGGCCGGCGGCAACCCGCCGACGCCCGCGCCGGACGCGTCGATTCAAGGACCGGCCGCCGGACAGTCGACGACCATCCGCATTCCGAAGTTCTCGGGGCGGATCTACTTCTCCTACGGCCGCAAGCTGGACTTCCGCCTCACCACCGGCGGCCTGGTGCAGCCGGCCGTGCAGAACCCGAGCGACCCCAACCGCGACATCCTGTTCAACTGGTCGGAGTACACGCTCAACGACGCCGGACTGTGGCTCAACAGCACCCAGGTCGACATGTTCTCCGCGCCGTACGCGGTCGGCGTGCAGCGCGCGGACGGCAGCACCGTGAACACCGGCCATCTCAAGGCCGGCGGCTACAACGCGGTCCTCAACGGGCTGCGCGCCCAGTCGGGCGGGTGGGCCGGCCTGATCCAGACGCGCTCCGACGGCACCGTCCTTCGGGCCCTGTCCCCCGGTCACGGACTGGAGACCGGCGCCCTGCCCGCGTCGGCGATGAACGACTACGTCAACCGGGTCTGGCAGAAGTACGCCACCACGACGCTGACGGTCACGCCGTTCGCCGACCAGCCGAACACCAAGTACTTCGGCCGGGTCTCGGGCAGCGTCATGAACTTCACCAACAGCGCCGGCGCGGTCGTCACGAGCTTCCAGAAGCCTGACGCGGACAGCATCTTCGGCTGCCACAAACTGCTCGACGCCCCCAACGACGCGGTCCGCGGCCCGATCTCCCGCACGCTGTGCGCGGGCCTGAACCGTTCGACTCTGCTGGCGAACGCCAACCAGCCCGACACGTCCGCGGCGAACTTCTACAAGGACGGGGTGACCAACCACTACGCACGGGTCATCCACGCGCAGATGCAGGACGGCAAGGCCTATGCGTTCGCCTTCGACGACGTGGGCAACCACGAGTCGCTCGTCCATGACGGCAATCCGCGGCAGGCGTATCTGACGCTGGATCCCTTCAACTGAGTGAGCGCAGATGAGCGAGCGCGGACATTGACCGGTGTTCCGGGCTCGACGCCGGCCGGGGGCGGTTCGCAGGCGGCACCGCGTGCCTGTGAACCGCCCCCGGCCCAAATTCCGTGGTGCGCGGCGGGAGTTGACCGCTAGCCTCCGGCTGAGCGGAACGACGTGGGTGACCGCGAGGGGAGCCGGGCATGGGGACCGAGCGCGTGCGGAGTGACCGTCTGGGTCTGCTGCTGGAGCAGTTCGACTGCGCGAGAGAACGGGCCCAGGTGCGGCTGACGGGGCTCGGCGACGAGGAGTACCTGTGGGAACCGGTACCTGATTGCTGGTCGATCCGGCGCCGCGAGGAGGCGGTGACGCCCAGGGCGTTCGGGCCGGGTGAGTGGGTGATCGACCAGGGCGCCCCGTACATCCCCGCCGGCGAGTACGCGGAGGTCGCCCGGCAGGCCGCCGACGGCATGTCCGTGGCCAAGATCGCCGAGGACTGGAGCGTGTCCGTCGAGCGGGTCGAGGAGATCCTCCACCACACCGGCCCGCCGGAGCCCGAGGTGACCCCGGTGACGACGATCGCCTGGCGGCTGGGACACCTGCACTACTGCTTCGCGGGCGAGTGGGAGTGGACCTTCGGCGAACGCCGGCTGGATCCGAAACTCCAGGTCGACTTCACCCCCGACGCCGCCCTGGCGCAGGAGCGGTTCTGGGCGGCGATCGACCGCTGGCGCGACAGCGTCGGCACCGTGACCGACGAGCAGCTCGACACCGTCGGCTTCTCCCAGTACCCGTACGGCTCCGACGCCGGCGAGCCGTACCACGACGTGCTGTGGGGGGCCAACCTCGAATTCATCCACCACATGGCGGAGATCGCCCTCCTGCGCGACCTGTGGCAGGCCCGCTTCGGGACGCGCGGGTAGAGCCGGTTCGGTCGGGACGACGACCATATGTGACGCACCCTTCCGACCTCTGCCTGCGCGGGCTAGATCGGCTGTGAACTGGTAGGACGTGCTGCAGAGGCGATCGGAGGCAGTCAGAGGAAACCGCTTGGCCGGGCTCTTCAGCGGGCCGGACGCCGAGTGGAGCGCCACATGGAGCGGGCCGTCAGGTAGAGCAGATCGGCGATGAGGAGTAGTACGCCGACGGACAACACAAAGAGCATGCCGTCGACGGCCGCGCCGATGGCGACCAGAGCGATTCCGGCGATGAGCAGGGTCAGGAAGAGGACCATGACGGAATGCCTCCTGGGAAGGAACCGCACGGGATCTGCGTGGTCTCTCGAGTAAGGCGGGACACGCTGTGACCGTGCTCGGGTGTCGCGTCGGCCGAGGAGTTGGTAGGTGACGGCCTCGGCACACAGGCCCCACCAGCAGTGGCGGCGTCCGCCGGCAGCATGCCCCACCGATCCCAGGGTCCACAGGCTGATGCCAACCACAACGTCATCCTCGGGCTCATGAGCAGCCCCTAGGCCGCAGGACCGTCCTCGGCGCTGCTCGCCGCACTGGTCACCGGCCTGGCCGGTGTCTTCGACCTCGCCGACAGCGCAGCGAATGCGCGCAGGCGACGTACAGCTCGACCGATCCTCTGCATGCCAAAGTGCTCGGGTTACAGGAATCCGGAACACCTCACAGCCGGTACCCCCATAAGACTTCGACCCACGGGGCCTAGGCGGCGCGTCGGGCGCGGTGGCGGACTTCCCGGAGTCGTACCTTCGACGGGAGCCGGTCCAGGCCGGCCGAGTCTCGTGCGTGTACGAGCGTTTCCCGGCTCAGTCGCCCCAGAGTCCGCGCTGGATCCGCGTGAGGCTCCAGCAACAGCCGTACGCGTGCGGTGGGAGCGGTACGTCGGCCCGTCAGCCGTACATGAGCCCGCGAGACCCCGTCCAGGGCCTGCGCCTCTTCCTCGATCACGTCTTCCAACGTGCGGCCGTCCAGTCGGGCCGCCGCGCCGTCTTGGCTGTCGACGAGGACCCGGTCCAGGCGGTGTCTGCGCTGTGCCAGGAGCCACCACAGGAACAGGACCAGCAGCACGGCGAGCACCGCGATGACGGTCGGCCACCACCAGCCTTCATCCCGCCATCGGGTGCGCCCCTCGTCGCCCAGCACCACATCGTCCGGCCCGCGGAAGGGCCACCAGCCCGGCATGCCGAAATCCCAGTGGCGCTGCAGATCCAGCCCGCCCAGCAGCACACCGCCGCCCAGGGCGAAGAGTCCGAGGCCGAGAAGCCCCAGCAGCACCCGGTTCACTGTCTTGAGCATCGGGATCACCTCAGCCCTTCGGGCGCCGGACGTGCACGGTCAGCGTGGGTGGCCGGGCGAGACCCAAGGACCTCACGGCTTCGTCCAGCGTGGCGTCCAGGTCCGTGCGGACCTCCTCGAGATCGCGGAAATGCGCCCGTGCCCGGGCTTTGACCTTCCGGCGGCCGACAGCGACCTGTGCCGACTGGACACCGGGCACCTGCATGGCCCGGTCGCGGAGAATCAGGGCCGCCGCGCGGCGGTCGAGCGCGGCGCGGACCTCGTCCGTCCCGCGGACACCGGTGGGCTGCCGCATGGGCAGCAGCCTGCGCAGTCCCGGTGTCACCGCCAGCAGGAAGAGCCACAGGCCGAGGGCCATCGCGACCGCGGCCCCGACGATCATCCAGACGTCATCCAGTGGCCGCGTGGCCAGTTCCTCGGCGAGCCGCCGCCGCCAGCGCATCGCAGTCCGGTCTGCCCGCACCGAGACCACGTCGTACAGGAGCAGTCCAACGGCCGCGGCGGACAGCAGGGCCACCAAGGCCGCAGGAATCCGCCGCGCAGACCAGAAGCGGCGCCCTGACCGGCCTGATTCATCCCTCGCCGCCGTCGCGTCCTCACCCGCCCCCGGGGTGCCATCGGCGGACGTGGCTGTCGGTCCGGAATCGGAGGGAAGGTCGCTGTCACTGGCCGGCTGCCGCCAGGTGTTCGCGCTCATCTCACCCTCCCCTGGTCCATGTGCCGTGTGTGCACCGAGTGCAGCCTCTCGACCGAGACCACGAGGTCGGACACCTCCATGCCGGCCCATGTCCTGAGCCGTTCGGTCACCTCCCCGCGCACCGCGGCGCACTGCGCCCCGATGTCGGACGGATAGCCGAGTTCGACGGCGATGCGCATCCGTGCCTCGAAGAGCAACGCTTGCCGTCCGGCGGCGGATTCGGCGTCTCGTCCTGCGGTCTTCCGCTCCGGTGCCCGCCGCACGGATGTGGTCACGCGTGGCGTCCGGCGGCCGGGTGGCACGCGGCCGGCCGACTCGGTGAACCGGCTCAGCGCCTCGCGCGCCACCTGGGAAGCGATCTTCGCAACGACCCGGTCGGCGACGGTGATCCCGCCGCGCTCCCCGCGAGGGACGCGTGGACGCCGATCTGCTTCACCGGTCACTGCCGCCAGTCTCCCCGAACCCGGCGCCGGTCATCGCGGATCCGGTCCTGTCGGTCTCGGCGGCGGACGAAGTCGCCCGGTTCGAGATCACCTTCCATGAACCGCCCGACCGCGAGACCGACGACGCCCAGCCCCAGCACCAGCAGAAAGGCCCAGAAGTCACCGAAATACGCGGCGAAACCCAGCGTCATCCCGGCCATCAAGCCGACCACGGCCCTGCTCATCACGCGCTCCCTCACTTCAACCGGGCTGCTCCGCCCCGGCTACTGGATCCGCTGCCGCTCTTCCCCTTCGTCGCCTTGGTCCTCCTCGTCCGGCAGCTTCACGTCACTGACCATGATGTTGACTTCCACGACTTCCCGACCTGCCATCTGCTCCACGGCGGAGATCACGCTCTCCCTCACCGCACCGGCCACGTCCGTGATCGAGACGCCGTATTCGACGACGATCTCCAGATCGATGGCCGCCTGCAGCTCTCCGACCTCGACACTGACGCCACGTGTGGCGGACTTGCCGCTACCGGCGCCAGGCATCCGCTCCCGCATGGATCCCATCGTCCGCGCGAATCCGCTGCCCAGAGCATGGACGCCGAGCACGTCCCGTGCCGCCATTCCGGCGATCTTCTCCACCACCACATCGGCGATGGTCGTCCGGCCACGAGAACCGGGCGCACCGCCATACTTTGCGCCGGCGTTCTCAGTCATCAGGGCTTTCCTCCCTCCGGAAGGACGCATTGCACCTTCTATACCGATTATATTCGCATTAGTACGTTTTGTTCTAAATGTCGACTATGAGGCGGAATGGTCCACGAGTGGCCCGAGCACCCCTGCTCGGAGCACTCGCGGACACTCCGGGCGCAGTGCGGCAGGAAGAGATTCCGCGGCCATGCAAGGAAGAGGGTGAGAGGCCGGTGAAAACCGAAGCGTGGATGCACGCAGTACGGCACCGGCTCGACCTGGGCCGACTGCTCCCGCTCGGCGGGCCCGACGACGGGACATGGATCACCGAGCGAGCGGCCGTCCGGGCCCTCGGGCGTGCTGCCGCTGATATCCCCGGTGTGTGGCTGGACTCTGTGCGCATCGGGTCGGCGCCGCTCGAGCCCGTGTCCGAGCCGGCCGTCCGTCCACCGGCCAGCGCGCTACCGCCTGGCCCGCTCAGGATCGAGGCCGCCTTCACAGCATCCCTCGCGCAGCCCCTCCCCGAGACCGCCGACCAGTTGAGGAGCGCACTGCTCAACGCGGCCACCGAACGGCTCGGCCTGGCCGCCGTGACAGCCGACCTACGCGTCACGGATCTCCATGAGGGCCCGAAGACAGCCGTGAAGCCGCGTACCGCAGCGCGGGCCATGAGGTCGGAGCCGGAAGCGGCGGCCACGCGAAGCTCGCCCCCGGTGACCGGAACAGGATCCATGCAAGGGCCCGTCGGGGAGCTCGCGGACGTCGCGACGGGTGTCCCGGGCGTCGCCCACCTCACCACCGTGCTGGGAAGCCGCCCGGTCAGGATGGAGGACCATGACGATCCACCCGGCCGACACATCGAGGTCCACCTCGCGGTTGCCCCCGGACACCATCCACTGGAAGTCGCCCGCGCCGTCCGGGACGCCGTAGCCGCCGCAGCCACCACCGACACTCCGGGCCCGGTCACCGCCGCCGTCCTCATCACAGAGACCGCGGCCTAGGGTCTGTTGTGAAAGTGCTGGTCACAGCCACTCGTTGAGGACTGCGACCAGCACGGTCGCCTCGTAGCGGACCGCGAGCTTGTCATACCTCGTGGCTACAGCCCGGTGGCGCTTGAGACGGTTGATCCCGCACTCGACCGCGTGCCGCTGCTTGTAGTCGTCCTTGTCGAACTTGGGCAGCCGTCCGCCTCGCGATCCGCGCTTGAGCCGGTTGCGGACGCGGTCCGTCGGGACCGGGATCGTGGCCTTGATTGCGCGTCTGCGCAGGTAGGCGCGATTGCTGCGGGAGTCGTACGCCTTGTCGGCCCGGACCCGGTCCGGCCGTTTGCGCGGCCTGCCGACTCCGAGCCGGGGCACCCAGATCGCTTCCAGGACCGGCTCGAACTGAGGCGAATCACCCCGCTGTCCGGCGGTGATCACCACCGATAGCGGCTTCTGACCCTGCTCGACGGCGAGGTGGATCTTGCTGGTCAGGCCGCCCCGGGAGCGTCCGAGCCCGTGGTCGGCCGGCTCGACGGTGATCCCGCCGAGCGGTTCCTTCTGGAGATCCCCCTTTTCGCCGCCCCAGCCGCGTGCTGGTGGGCCCGGCAGACCGTGGAGTCGACGTTCACGTCCCAGGCGATCAGACCCTTGGCATCCGCCTCGGCCTCATCTGAGTGACGATCCGGGCCCAGGTGCCATCGCGCTGCCAGCGCCGGAACAGGTCATAGACCCGGTCCACGGCCCGTAGCGTTCCGGCACGTCACGCCAGGGTGCACCCGTCCGGGTCCGCCACCGTATGCCGTCCATCAGCGGCCGCCGCGTCCATACCGGCGGACGGCCCGACTTGATGCCTCGCGGCAACAGCGGCTCAAGTCGGGCCCACTGGCCGTTCGTCAGATCCTCACGCCCCACAGGACATGATCATCAACGATCAAGATCAACTTTCGCGACAGACCCTGGCGTCGCCACGGGCCGCTCGGATGGCCTGCGCGACCGCTTCATGGCCGTCCTGTCCTGACGGACGCAGGGAACCCGGGCCACCGCGCGTGGCCCGCACTTCTTGGGACGGCGACCCCACGTTCTTCGGGCTCCATCACAGCCCAAGGGGGCGCGCAGGGCGTCCCGATCGAGCGCACCCTGTCCCCGCGCTGGGGAAACCCACGAGCTTCGTTGAGGAATTCAGCGCGTGGCGGCCGGTAGCCCCCTGACATACCGGTCAGGGGGCTTTGGTGGGTTCACCTCATGGGTGGTACGGCGTGTGGGTGATGGACGAGATCTTGAGGTAACGGGCGCCGTCAGCGGTGGCCCAGGTGGAGGAGTCCGGGTTGCCAGGCCAGTCACCGCCGACCGCGATGTTGGCGATGAAGCGCAGGCCCGTCCCGGCCGGGGCCCTGTACCAGGTGGTGCCCGTGATGGCGCCGTCCACGGCGAAGTCGATGTGGTCCGGGAACCAGCTGAACGAGTACGTGTGGTACGAGTTCGTCCAGCCGGCGGAGTTCGTCTTGGAGAACTGCTGCTGGACGTTGTTGATGTCGTGGGACGTCTGGTAGACGACACCCGGGTTCTGTCCCACGATTTCAGCGGCGTCGAACTCCGGCAGCCACGGATTCAGGTACGCCGCCCATACTGCCGGCAGCAGTCCCCGTCCGTTGGGCATGTTTGCGGTGAAGCTGTATGTGCCGTACCCGTACAGCGCCGTCGACTCCACACGGCCTGAGTGGTAGACCCCGCCCCCGGCGTTATACGCCTTGATCACCAGAGTGTTGCCCTCGTACCAGACGCAGTCCGGCCGATACGTCTGCAGCTCGTTGTTGGCGGTCCACCTTGCGTTGATCTTGTTCCAGGAGTTGACGGTCACTGGGGTGCCCCAGGACGCGGCGCGTGCGGTCTGCGCACCCAGCATCAGTGCGGGAGGTACGGCCAGCGCGGCACCGAGTATGCGTCTGCGGCTCGGCCTGCGGGGTGGGGGGTACATCGCGGCTCCATTGCTTGGAGGAACGAAGGGGGGGTGGGAGCGATCCCATGCTCCACTTTGTGGCTGGACTGTAAGAGTCCGTTTGATCATTGACAAGACTTGTCGCGTGGATCGATGCATGTCTTTGGAAGTTGAACGGGCCAGGTGGGCAACCGACCCTCCGGGGGGGGCCGAGGGGTTGCCGAGTGATCTAGGGTCTGTCGCGAAAGTTGATCTTGATCGTTGATGATCATGTCTTGTGGGGCGTGGGGATCTGACGAACGGCCAGTGGGCCCGACTTGAGCCGCTGTTGCCGCGAGGCATCAAGTCGGGCCGTCCGCCGGTATGGACGCGGCGGCCGCTGATGGACGGCATACGGTGGCGGACCCGGACGGGTGCACCCTGGCGTGACGGGCCGGAACGCAGCTCCACGCATTCGGCCATCACCGCGCTGAGCGCCCCTCAGTGATCAGCCGGACCCGCTTCACCGGCCGGGTTCGGTTCTGCCATGAAAGCGCCCGGACCGAAAGCGCCCGGACCGCTCCGGAAGTCCTGTCCTGTCACGGTGTGAGACCTGCCTGGCAGGGCACCCGAAATTCAGATGCGCTTCCCGCTGCGGAGTAAGCGCATACCCACATGCGGCCCGGTCTCAGCGGCTCCCAAGGCGGCGCCGAGCCTCTGCCTCCTTCGGAGAGAGTTTCACCATCATGAGCAGAAACACCACGGTTCGCCCCCCGCCCTCGGAGACATCAGGCAGCGACTTCGCCCGCTTGTCGAGAAAGATCGCTGATGCCGGCCTGCTGGGACGCCGTCCCGGCTATTACGCACTGCGGATCACCGTGGTGGCCGGGCTCTACGTCAGTGGTTGGGCCGCCGTCGCGCTCGTCGGCGATAGTTGGTGGACACTGGCGGTCGCCGCCTTCCTGGCCGTTGTCTTCGGCCAGGTCGCCCTGCTCGCCCATGACGCAGCCCACCGTCAGGTGTTCCGGCGACGCCGGGCCAGCGAGGTGTCCGGACGGATCGCCGGTGCCGGTATCGGGATGGGCTACGGGTGGTGGCATGACAAGCACACCCGCCACCACGCCAACCCCAACCATGAGGAACTCGACCCCGACCTCGACCCCGACCTGCTGGTCTGGTCCCAGGATCAGGCCCGGGCCGCCAAGGGTCTCCCCCGCCTGATCGGCCGCTGGCAGGCGTTCCTGTTCTTTCCGCTCCTCACGCTGGAGGGCTTCAACCTGCACGTGTCGAGCGTGAAGGCGCTGGCCAATCGCTCACTCAAGCACCGAACGCTCGACGGCACTCTGCTGTTCGCGCACTTCGCGGCGTACCTGACCGTCCTGCTCTGGCTGCTGCCGCCCGGCATGGCGATCGCCTTCCTCGCGGTCCACCAGTGCCTGTTCGGCGTCTACCTCGGCTCCCTCTTCGCGCCCAACCACAAAGGCATGCCGATCCTGACAGGCGAAGACCGCCCGGACTTCCTCCGCCGCCAAGTACTCACCTCACGCAACGTGCGCGGCGGCAGGTTCACCGACATCGCACTGGGCGGGCTGAACCATCAGATCGAACACCACCTGTTTCCCAGCATGCCCAGCCCCAACCTGCCCAGGGCCCGAACCATCGTGCGGCGCCACTGCCAGGAACTGGGTCTGGACTACGTGGAGACCGGGCTGATCACCTCCTACCGGCTGGCCCTCGCAAGTCTCCATCAGGCCGGAGCACCACTCCGGCACGCCCGCGTCCCTGCCTGAAGACGGGCCGCAGTCATCGGCGGCAGTCAGGTGGTCACGGACGGCACGCACCGGTCCAGGAGCACGGCGAAGAGCACGTCGGCTCGTCGTCGGACAGGGCAGGGCAGAGCAGAGCGGATTCGGCACACGTGAGGCCGGGAACCCCCGTGCACAGGTGTGAACCACGGAGGGGTGCTTCCCCGGGCCAGGCACACCACGTCCGACGTCTCCGCAGTTCGCAGCCCCACACAGCGGATTTCACGGCGCCATCCGGCACGGTTCCCTCCCCGGACTCCTCGGCCCCGTCGGGCTCGCGCCCCTCTTTCGGGACGGTTTCCTCCGGGGTGGTGTGAGCACGCGGTACGAGCCGGGCCGCGGCCTCGGCGATCGGTCGACACGTCCGCTTCGGGAAGCAGGCTCGTGTACGTGTCGGCCGTGCTGGTGATCCAGGAGTGGCCGAGGCCGTCTTCCGGTTGTCCTTCAGGTCGGCCCCGGCCGCGTGGGCCAGCGTTGCGGCGCCGTGCCGCCGGGGCCACGAGCTGCCCATGTGAGGGGAGTCGAGACAACGGGGCCGGTTCGGACACCGGCATACGAAGAGCCCTCGTTCCTCCGCCGTACTCCCGCACGCTCCGGGACGGGGCGGGCCGGATCGCGTGGCCACCGCGTTGACACGGGCCGTGGCAGGACGTTGACCGGCCGCACGGTGCGGGTCCATGCCACTCCGGAACCCACGGCGAAGCATTCCGCCTTCCCGCCTCGCCCAGACCCCGCGGAAACCCACGACCCGACAACAGCGCGGCCGGCCATGACCGTTTCACGGACCATCAAGAACCGAGGTGCTATCGGGATTGACTGATGCCTGGTCAGTTCCGGCTGCTCGTGAGTGCGCGAGGGGAGCGCGTCAGTGCCTCAGGGGTGCGGCAGGCGGGGTGTACGGCGGTCGGGCGAGTCGCATGTGCCAGGCGTGCTCAGGTTGCTGATGTCGGACAGAACTTGCGAGCTGACGGCAGCCGCAACAAGGTGCGGGGAGCTCCTGTTTCCGCCTGTGGGTTTCGTACGGTCTAAGACATCGTTTCTTATGGCGTGATCGTTCGCTGAACCGTGCATGACGGATCTGGTTGAGCGGTTGGTGCCGGACGAGTTGTGGGTGCTGTTCCGGCGGGTTGTACCGCCGGTGGAGGTGAAGCGGCCGCAGGGCGGGGGCCGGCGTCGTGCCGGTGATCGGGAGACGCTCAGCGCGATCATTTTCGTGGCCACCTCGGGTTGCACTTGGCGGCAGTTGCCGCCGGTGTTCGGGCCGGCCTGGCCCACGGTCTACCGACGCTTTGCCCAATGGAGTCGGGACCGGGTCTGGGCCAGGCTGCACCGTGTCGTCCTGGACGAACTCGGCAGTCAGGGTGAGCTGGACTGGTCGCGGTGCGCGATCGACTCCGTCAGCGTCCGGGCCGCAAAAAGGGGCTACTGACCGGACCGAATCCGACCGACCGTGGCAAGTTGGGATCGAAGATCCACCTCATCACGGACCGGAACGGTCTGCCGCTGTCGCTGGGAATCTCCGGCGCCAACATGCACGACAGCCTCGGCCTGAAGCCGCTCGTGCGCGGGATCCCGCCCATCTGCTCTCGCCGCGGACCCCGCCGCCGACGCCCCGCCAAGCTTCACGACGACAAGGGCTACGACTACGATCACCTGCGGAAATGGCTGCGCAAGAGGGGTATCCGCCACCGCATCGCCCGCAGGGGCATCGAGTCGTCCCAGCGGCTGGGACGCCACCGCTGGGTGGTCGAGAGAACCGTGTCCTGGCTGGCCGGCTGCCGACGTCTGCACCGACGCTATGAACGCAAGGCCGAGCACTTCCTCGCGTTCGTTGCCATCGCCGCAGCCCTCATCGGGTATCGCCGTTTCAGCGATGAGCCGGACTGACCGCGAGCAGATGCCAGCCATGCCTGCGTTGTCAGCGGCAGCCCATAAGGTGCGCCCAACATCTCGAAGGAGGAACTGCCGTGGGATTCTCGGGTCACCTGGTCTTTGCTCGCAGTAGCCAGCCTCTGCTCGAAGCTCCCGTGTTCGACAGCCTCGACGAAGAACTCAAGGCCACCGTGTGCACATGGGAGTCACGGCCGGGCGGCTGGCAGACGCTCCAGTTGGATTTCGGGACATGGGACGACGCCGACCTGCCCGCCCTAGTTGAGTGGAGCAGGGCACCGGCCTGTGTCGCCGAGGTCTCCGACAGTGACCTCGCTCTCGTGACCGGGCTGGACACCACCGGCCAGTGTTGGCAGGCATGGCTCAACCTGGACATCGCCGCCAGGCTTATGGCCGAGGAGCCCGAAGATCTCGAAGATCAGCTCCTGTGGCTGGACACACCAGAGTTCCATGACGCAGTCAGACATAAGCATGCGGAGCTCGACGCGGAGATTCCCACCGACGCCGAGGGCGCAGTTGTATGGGCCGCAGCCGCCGGCATTCCCGTGACGACACGGACTGTCAGGATCGAAGAGCTGCTTCGCTCACACGAGACCCCCGTGGAAGACCTCTTCAGCACACTGCTCAACGAGTTGGGCTTCCCTCAGGCCGCTGAGCCCTCACCTGCACCATAAGAAACGACGTCTAAGGCGGCGCGGTCAGGTGATTCCGGTGCCGCGCAGCAGCAGTAACGTCACGTCCACCGCCGCCACGGCGACCGCCGCCGCGAACGCCAACCGCTCCCAGCGGCGTCCCAGCACCGTCCCCACCGTCGCGATCAGAGCGGTCACCACGAGCACTGCCGATCCCCACCTGCCGGGCGGCCCGGCAGGACCCAGCACCAGAACCGCGGACGCGGCCACCAGCGGCACCGGCAGCAGCAACCGCGCGCCGTCCGGGCCCAGCCGGTGCGGCCATCCCCGTATGCCCGTCGCCAGATCCCCGCGAATGTCCGGGAGTACGTCACCCAGATGGGCGCCGACCCCCAGCAGCGCCCCGGCGGTGACGACCCACCAGGCCGGCCAGGGGTGCCCCGGCAGCCCCAGCGCAACGAATGCCGGGAGCGCGGCGAACCCCACCGCGTACGGCGCCCAGGACCATGCTGTCGCCTTGAGCCGCAGGTCGTAGGCCCACGCCGCCGCCACCCCGGCCAGGTGAACGGCGCCCGCCCACAGGCCACAGGCGAGCGAGAGCGGCACGCACAGCGCCAGCGCGGCATAGGCGGCCACCCACACCTCCGTCACGCCGACCGTGCCGTCGACGACGGGTTTGCCCCGACGGCCGACCGCGATGTCCCGGTGCGCGTCGAACGCGTCGTTGCACCAGCCGACGGACAACTGCCCGGTCAGCACGGCGGCGCCGGTCAGTACACAACGCTCGGCGGCCTGGCCGGCGGTCACGGCCAGCCCAACCATCAAGGCGGAGACCGCCACCACAGGCCCGGGGTGGCACGACCCGGCCAGACCAGCCACCCGGCCGGCCCAACTCGCCTCGGGGCCGCCGGTCGTCGACTGCTCGGGAGTACCCACCCGGCCGATCGTAAGCGCCCGGGCCCACCCGGCCGGCACACGCGCCCCCAGGGCGACGGCCGGACGGGCGATTCATGGTGTCGAAACCCCGGACAGGGGAACACGTGGGAAGCAACTAACCCGAGTCGGTAACCGGACGGGAACCATATGACGCGGATCGCCGCCGTTCACGGTGCCCTCGCACCGCACCGCCGCACCCAGTCCGAGATCACCGACATGGTGGCCCGCACCTGTCTGCCCGAGGGGACCGACCGCCAGGTCCTGGACCGGCTGCACCGCAGCGCGAAGGTCGGCTCGCGTCACATGACGCTGCCGCTCGAACGGTACGGGGAACTGGACGGATTCGGTGCCGCCAACGACGCCTTCATCGCCGCCGCCACCGGCCTGGGCGCCAAGGCCGTCCGGGGCGCTCTGCACACGGCCGGCCTGACCGCCGCCGACGTGGACCTGCTGATCTTCACCTCCGTCACTGGCATCGCCACCCCCTCGATCGACGCACGGCTGGTCGGCCGGCTCGGACTGCGGCCGGACGTCAAACGACTGCCCCTGTTCGGCCTGGGCTGTGCCGGCGGCGCCGCCGGCCTGGCCCGTATGCACGACTACCTGCTGGGCCGGCCCGACCACGTGGCGGTGCTGCTTTCGGTCGAACTGTGCTCGCTCACCTTCCAGCGCAACGACGCCTCCATGGCCAACCTGGTCGCCACCGCACTGTTCGGCGACGGCGCCGCCGCGGTCGTCGCCTGCGGCGGGAACCGCCCGAGCCGCCCGGACGAGACCGTCGGCCCGACGATCGTGGACTCCCGCAGTCACCTGTATCCGGAGACCGGGCGCGTCATGGGCTGGGACATCAAGGACACCGGCTTCCAGGTCGTCCTCGACCCGCAGGTCCCCGATGTCGTACGCCGTTACCTCGCCGATGACGTCGAGGGGTTCCTGGGCGACCACGGGATCAAGCGGAAGGACGTGACCGCCTGGGTATGCCACCCCGGCGGCCCCAAGGTCCTCGAAGCCGTCACCGAGAGCCTCGACCTGCCCGACGACGCGCTCGATGTGACCTGGCGTCACCTGGCCGACGTCGGCAACCTGTCCTCGTCATCGGTGCTCCACGTACTGCGCGACACCTTGGCGGAACGCCGCCCGCCGCCGGGCACGCCGGGTTTACTGCTGGCCATGGGGCCTGGCTTCGCCTGCGAACTCGTCCTGCTGCGCTGGTAGTTCGGACCGTCGAGGGACACGAAGGACATCGGGATACATGATCTGGTACGGACTGCTGGTGGCCGCCGTCGCCGCCGAGCGCGTCGCCGAACTTGCCGTCGCCCGCCGCAACGAGCTGTGGAGCACCGCCCGCGGCGCGACCGTGACCGGGCAGGGCCACTACCCGGCGATGGTCGCCCTCCACACCGGCCTGCTCATCGCCTGCCCGGCCGAGGTGTGGCTGGCCGACCGGCCCTTCGTACCCGCCCTGGCCTGGCCCATGCTGGCCGTGCTCGCGGGCGCCCAGGCACTGCGGTGGTGGTGCATCCGCACCCTGGGCCCTCGTTGGAACACCCGGGTGATCGTCGTACCCGGCCTGCCGCTGGTGACGGGCGGCCCCTACCGGTGGCGGTGGCTGCGGCATCCGAACTACGTGGCCGTCGTCGCCGAGGGCGTGGCCCTGCCACTCGTCCACACCGCCTGGGTCACCGCTGCCGTGTTCACGGTGCTCAACGCCGCTCTGCTCACCGTGCGCATCCGCTGCGAGAACCGGGCGCTGGCCGCCGCGACCACCTCGACCACGACCGTTCCGGCGTGATCGACGTACTGGTGGCCGGCGGTGGGCCGGCCGGTCTGGCCGCCGCGATCCACTCCGCGCTCGCCGGCCTGGAGGCCGTCGTCGTCGAACCCCGGACCTCGCCCGTGGACAAGGCATGCGGAGAAGGAGTCATGCCCGGCGGTGTCGCCGCGCTGCGAGCACTGGGCGTCGAGGTCACCGGCCGTGAACTGCGCGGCATCCGCTACATGGACGGCACCACCCGCGCCGAAGCGTCCTTCCGTGGCAACAACGGGCTGGGAATCCGCCGTACGACGCTGCACTCCGCACTGCACCAGCGCGCTCTCGACCTCGGCGTGCGAATGCTGCCGGGCAAGGTCGGCGAGGTGCGCCAGAACGCGGACACGGTCACCGCCGCCGGAACCACGGCCCGCTGGCTGATCGCCGCCGACGGCCTGCACTCCCCGGTGCGCCGCGGCCTGGGGCTGGAACTGCCGAACCGCCCCCACGGCCGCTACGGACTGCGCCGGCACTACCACGTCGAACCGTGGACGGACTTCGTGGAGGTCCACTGGTCCCGGCACGGCGAAGCCTATGTGACACCGGTCGGCGACGACCTGGTGGGCGTCGCGATCCTCAGCCGCAGCCGCCGCGGGTACGACGACCACCTGGCTGCCTTCCCGGCCCTCACCGCGTCGCTGCGCGGCCCGGCCGCGACGGAGGTACGCGGCGCCGGACCACTGCGGCAGCGGGTGCGGCGCAGAACCGCCGGCCGTGTCCTGCTCGTCGGCGACGCCGCGGGCTACCTGGACGCCCTCACCGGCGAGGGCATCGCCCTCGCACTGGCGACCTCCGGGGCAGCCGTCCACTGCCTGGCCGCCGGGCGGCCGGACGAGTACGAGCGCACCTGGATCCGGCTGACCCGCCGCCACCGACTGCTGACCGGAGCCCTGCTGGCCGCCGGCCGCCGTCCCGGCACCGCCCGCCTCATCGTCCCCGCAGCATCCCGCATGCCCCCGGTGTTCTCAGCCGCCGTCCACGCACTGCAATAGCGGCCGATTCCCCACCGCGACCGGACGCCTCCCGACGGCCGCCAGCACTCTTCGCGCGACCTGACAGGGCTAGTACTGCAACGGTGCTTGTTCTGAGTGCTGGGCAGTTTTCAGGGGCTGTGTCCGCGTCGTTTGTAGTGACTCAGGCGGGCTTGATATTGGTGTCGGCGGCGCCACGTTGGCCATCGCAGAATGTGCTCGACCGGTGTTGGCCGGCGGTCGGTGAGGCGATGGATCAGGCGTCGGATTTCGGCGAGGCTGAGGTGGATGAGCTGGGAGGATCCGTTTCTGCTTTGTCCGTGTCCAACTGGCGGGCCCGCAGGACGGTCAAGCAGGCGTGGGCGGCCATGGCCAGGGTCATGTGGCGGTGCCAGCCGGGGTAGCGGCGGACCTGGTAGTCGTCCAGGCCGCATTCCCGCTTGGCGGTCTGGAAGCATTCCTCGACTGCCCATCGGCTGCCCGCGATGCGGATCAGCTCGACCAGCGTCGTGTCGGCGGGACAGAAGACGACGTAGTAGGAGATCTCCTCGGGCCTGCTGACGCTGCGGCGGGCGAGAAGCCAGTGCCGGCGGTCCTCGCGGTGCCAGGGCCTGACTTCGACGCGTGCCCAGTCGAAGATCCGCCGGCCATGGGCTCCTTCACCGCGGGAACGGCGCTTCCATTTCTGCCGTGGCAGGCCGGGAAACAGGTCGTGGACGGGGTGGTCGATGGACCAGCGGGTGACGACGGTGTCGTGCCGGGAGGTGGCCATGACGTGGAAGACGTCCGCCTGCCCAAGCTCGAACCGCCAGCCCTTGATGCAGCCGTGAGCGGCGTCCGCCGTCACCCAGCTGAACGGGACCTTGCCGGCGATGGCCCGGCGGATCATCGCCTTGGCCATGGCCACCTTCGTCTCGAAGGCGACACTGTCGTCGATCCGGCCCGGCGGCAGCAGGCCCGGTCATCCGTCCAGGAGGCGGGCAGATACAGACGACGGTCGATCAGAGTGCGTCCACGTCCGGTGGCGTAGGCGAGGAACATACCGATCTGGCTGTTCTCGGTGCGCCCGGCGGTTCCGGAGTACTGCCTTTGCACGCCGGCCGAGCGGATGCCCTGGGAGGGTGACGGGAGCATCGGCTCTGTGGCCTGGGGTCGGTGGCCTCATCTTCGTCAGCGCCGTTTACGCCCTTGTGCGCGACGTCTGACGTCTTCAGAAGTGAATCGTGCGTCCGTGGTGAGGCTGGCGTGGTGTCCCGGGCTCGGGACGCCGTGGTGCTGGCGCCGGTAGTGCCGGTCTCGATGATGTTCCCAGCGAAGGTGAGGCGTTCGACGATGGCCGCGCGGAGCCAAGGATCGGCTGGGTCGCTGCACGCTGGTGGCAGTCAGACGGGTGTCCCGATGGCGGCGTGAACGGAGTGGACGGCACCGGCTCCCTCTCCGACGGCGGCTGCCACCCGTTTCATGGATCCGTAGCGGACGTCGCCGACGGCGAAGACGCCTGGCTCGCCGGCTTCGAAGGGGAGCGGGCTACGGCCGAGGGCGGCCCACACCGGGCTGTGCGGGTGGGGGTCCAGTTGCACGTCGGTTCGCAGGAAGCCATGGGGGTCCGTGGACAGACCGGGCAACCAGTCGGTGGCCGCGGACGCACCGATGAAGCAGAACAGGCCGCGGCACGGCTGCTCCGCGCTCTTCCCGGATGCGCGGTTGTTCAGTGCGATCCGCTCCAGCCCTTCCCCGCCGTGGAGTTCGGTGATCTCGGTGGAGGGACGTACCGTCACTCGCGGATCGGCGCGAAGCCGGTCGAGGAGGTAGGTCGACATGCCTGATGCGACGTTCTCGCCCCGGACCGTCAGCATGACACCACAGCCGTGTGAGGTCAGGTACAGCGCTGCCCGCCCAGCGGAGTTGGCGCCCCCCACGACGCAGACCGGCTGACCGGCGCACAGTTGGGCTTCGAGGTTGGTGGCCGCATAGCCTTCGAACCGTTCCCACGACGCAAGGGGCAATCTGCGGTGGCGGGCGCCGGTGGCGATGAGGACGGCGCGGCTGTCGATGCCGGTGCCGTCCGCCAGGACGACGCGCAGGTAGTCGTGGCCGGTCTCCAGCGCCGCCACCTGGCTGTCGTGGCGTGAGGCGAAAGCCTTGGCGCGATCCGGATCCGCATCGTGCACGACGATCTCACGATGCCGCCGCAAGGCCGTCAGCCCCTGCACCATGAGTTCGGCCTGCGCGCCCGCGCCGATCACTCCCACTGCTGAGCCGTCCACCGACCCGGGGCCGGCCTGAAGGTCAGTTCCCAGGGCTGCGGCCAGACCGGTGCGCCATGCGGTGATGGTGGCGGAATCCATCAGGGCGAGGAGCCGGCCGTCGTAACCACTGTGGAGGCAGACGACTCCGCGCAGGGCCGGTCGGGCTCCGGGAACTTGGCGTTGGCTTTGACCGTGTACGCCTCGATGCCGGGCAGCACACCGGGGATCAGAGCCGTGGCAGTGCCGGGAAACGGCAGATCCGTACGTACACGTTGCCCGGCGATCGGGGAGGCGGGGGCGCGGAATCCGTCGCGCGGAGCAGCGATGCAGGACGCCGGGTCCAGCACGGCCTGCAGGTCACTGCGGGTCAGCCACTCGTGATCCCTTACGGGCCCGGCCCTGCTGCTCCCAGCGGTCGATCCGATCGCTGATCTTCTCGGCGGCGGCGCGCAGGCCCGCCAGCTCGGCGGGGTCGAGAACATCGAAGACGAGGTCGCGTACCAGGGCGACGTGTCCCGGGGCGGCTTCGGTGAGATGGGCGTAGCCGGCGTCGGTCAGGATCGCCTGGGTGTAGCGGCCGTTGGTGGGGTCGGGTTCGCGGCTGACGAAACCCCGGCGTTCCAGCCTGCTGATCATGTGAGAGAGACGGGACTGCTCGGAGTTGGCGAGGACGGCGAGGTCACTCATGCGCATGCGGCGTCCCGGCCGGCCGGACAGTCCGGCGAGGACGTAGTACTCGGTGTAACTGAGGTGCGCGTCCTGCTGAAGCTGCGCTTCCAGAGCGGTCGGCAGCCTGTGCAGCATCAGGCCGAGTTGCTGCCATGTCTCCTGCTCTGCCGGAGCCAGCCAGCGGGGCTGATCGTTCGGGTGCGGAGGCTGTTCAGGCATGCCCCGGAGTCTAGCTGGCGTGAACGTTCAGGAGTCGCGACCCCTCACTTGAACATTCATGAGTCATTCCGTAGAGTCTCACATGAAGGTTCAAGTGAAAGGGCCGACTCCGCATCGGTGGCCCATCAAGGAGAAGACCCATGAGTGACCTGAAGATCGCCGTCATCCTCGGCAGCACCCGTCCCGGCCGCAACGGCAAGGTTGTCGCGGACTGGGTGGTGGACCGGGCCGGCGCGCGCACCGGCGTCGAGTATGAGCTGGTCGACCTCGCCGACTACCCGCTGCCCCACCTCGACGAGGCCATTCCGCCGGCCATGGGCCAGTACCAGGGTGAGCACACCAAGGCGTGGGCGGCCAAGATCGCCGAATTCGACGGCTACATCTTTGTGACCCCCGAGTACAACCACTCCACCTCGGGCGTACTCAAGAACGCGATCGACTACCTGTATGGCGAGTGGAATAACAAGGCCGCCGCTTTCGTCTCCTACGGTTCCCTCGGCGGCACTCGGGCCATCGAGCACCTGCGAGGCGTGGCGAGCGAACTTCAGCTGGCCCACGTGCGTCAGCAACTGTCGTTCTCACTGTTCACCGACTTCGAGCACTTCTCCGTCTTCAAGCCGGCCGAGCAGCACGACGCCGCGGCGACCACCCTGTTCGACCAGCTGGAGTCCTGGGCCCGCGCCCTCGCGACGGTCCGGGTCTGACGCCCACGCCCGCCGGAAGCCGGGCGACGAGGAGACCGTCCCTCAGCAGGCGAGTCCCGGAACGGACGGCGTTTCCGTTCCGGGGCTGCGCCTGATCGCCTCACGATTTTCGCCACCGCGCCACGACGAGGTCTTCGACCGTGCGCGCCCGCGGGCCGCGTCGTGACCCGGCGCACCATCGCTGTCCGGGGCAACCGGGACGGCGGGGACGAGTTCACACCGTCTCCGGCTGTCGCCACCCCTGCCAACTCGCTCAACGTGTCCGCACTGTCCTCCTAGCGGCCGTCGCCACCTCCCCCTTGGCGGACGGCCCGCCCAGCGGCGGCTGGTCCTGCGGACGGTCTGCCGCGTGCGGGGCGAGATCCCTGCGAGGCACGTCCTCGGCCATCGTCAGCCCGCAATTTCCTCACGTCCTCACGAAGTCCCGAAGTGGATACCCTCATGTCTCGATCAGCCTTCAAGGCCCACGGTGACGCGCACGCCAACCGCTGGAAGGCGCTCGTCTTCATCGCGCTCGCGCAGTTGATGGTCGTCCTCGACGCCACCATCGTGAACATCGCCCTGCCTTCCGCACAGCAGGATCTCGGCATCTCCGACGGCGACCGCCAGTGGGTCGTCACGGCGTATGCCCTCGCCTTCGGCGGTCTGCTCCTGTTCGGCGGCCGGGTGGGCGACCTGTGGGGCCGCAAGCGCGCCTTCGTCACAGGTCTCATCGGTTTCGCCGCCTCCTCCGCGCTCGGCGGCGCGGCGACCACCGGCGCGACGATGTTCGGCGCCCGCGCCCTCCAGGGCGTCTTCGGCGCCCTGCTCGCCCCCGCAGCGCTCTCGCTGCTCGCCGTCATGTTCACGGACGCCAAGGAGCGCGCCAAGGCCTTCGGTATTTACGGCGCGATCGCCGGTGGCGGCAGCGCCGTCGGGTTCATCCTCGGAGGTGTGCTCACCGAGTACCTGGACTGGCGCTGGACGTTCTTTGTCAACATCCCTTTCGCCATCGTCGCGGCGGCCGGCGCCTACTTCGTCGTCCGTGAGCCCGAGCGCGGCCGCAACCGCTCGCCGCTCGACATCCCCGGCGTCGCCCTGTCCACCCTGGGCCTGGTCTCGCTGGTCTACGGCTTCACCCGTGCCGAGTCCGACGGCTGGGGCGACACCACGACCATCTCCCTGTTCGTCGTGTCGGTGGTCCTGCTGCTCGCCTTCGTTCTCACCGAGGCCAAGGTCAAGGCCCCGCTACTGCCCCTGCGCGTGGTCACCGACCGCAACCGCGGTGGCGTCTACCTCTCCCTCGGCATCGCGGTCATCGCGATGTTCGGCACCTTCCTGTTCCTGACCTACTACCTACAGGTCGTGAAGGGCTACTCACCGGTCAAGAGCGGGTTCTCCTTCCTGCCGATGGTCGTGGGCATGATGGTCGGCTCCACCCAGATCGGGACGCGACTGGTCACCCGCGTCCCGCCCCGGTATCTGATGGGCCCGGGCTTCCTGGTGGCCATGGCCGGCATGTTGCTGCTCGCGCAGCTGGAGGTCAGCTCGTCGTACGCCTCCACCGTCCTGCCCGCGCTGCTGCTGCTCGGTCTCGGCATGGGTATGACGTTCACGCCGGCCATGTCCCTGCCCACCCAGGGGATCGAGCCCCGGGACGCCGGCATCGCCTCCGCGATGATCAACACCTCGCAGCAGGTGGGCGGGGCGGTCGGCACGGCCCTGCTGAACACGATCGCCGCCTCCGTGACGACCGCGTATGTCAGGGACCACATCGCCGGCGCCGCGACGAAGCCGGAGCAGCAACTGCTCCAGTTGCAGGGCGTGGTGCACGGCTACACCATCGCCATCTGGTTCGCCATCGCCATGCTGTTGATCGCCACGGTGATCGTCCTCGCCCTGGTCGACGCCGGCCGCGCGAGCAGCGAGGAAAGCGAGGACGAGGTCGCGCTGCCGGTGGTTGCCCATTGAGTCACCGGGCCACACTCGGAGGCCATCTTCATGGTGGCCCGCACAGCCCACGGCGTCGGGGCACCGAGGCGTGCCCACCATGACGTGTGCTCAGATGCTCGACGGCGAACCTGAATTGACCCCATGGCATCGGTGGACCGACACCCGCACGACGTCACCGCCATGAAAGTCATGGCAGGCCGTCGAGTGGTCCCCATGGACCATGCGGGGACCCCCGCCGAACACTCCCGTCCCGCAGCGGGGCGATGCGGAAGGAACTTACGTTGACAGAGCAGTTGCGGCTGATGGCGGTCCACGCCCACCCGGACGACGAGTCCAGCAAGGGTGCGGCCAGCATGGCGAAGTACCTCGCCCAGGGCGTGGACGTCCTGGTGGTCACCTGCACAGGGGGCGAGCGCGGTTCCATCCTCAACCCCAAGCTCCGGGGCGACTCAGAGATCGAAGCCAACATCCACGAGGTCCGACGCAAGGAGATGGACGCCGCGCGGGAGATCCTCGGCGTCAAACAGGCATGGCTGGGTTTTGTCGACTCCGGCCTGCCGGAGGGCGACCCGCTGCCCCCACTGCCCGAGGGGTGCTTCGCCCTGGAACCGCTGGAGAAGGCCGCGGAGCCCTTGGTTCGGCTCATCCGCGAGTTCCGCCCGCACGTGATCACCACGTACGACGAGACCGGCGGCTACCCGCACCCCGACCACATCATGACCCACACGGTCACGATGGCCGCCTTCGACGCGGCCGGGGACCCCGACGCCTACCCGGACTCCGGTGAGCCCTGGCAGCCGCTGAAGGTGTATTACAACCACGGCTTGTCGATGGCCCGGATCCGCGCCCTCCACGCTTACCTTGTAGGGCACGGCCACGAGTCTCCCTACGGCGAGTGGATCGCCGCCTGGGAGCACGTGGGCCTCGAGGATCGCGAGTTCACGACCCGGGTCCAGTGCGCGGACTGGTTCGACGTGCGCGAGCGCGCGCTGCTCGCCCACGCCACCCAGATCGACCCGGACGGCCCGTGGTTCCTGGTGCCTCTGGACGCCCAGCGGGAGATATGGCCGACGGAGGAGTACGAGCTGGCACGCTCGCTGGTCGCCACCTCGCTGCCGGAGGACGATCTGTTCGCCGGTGTCATCGCCGACATCACCGTCTGATCCTGTCCCCGTCTGGCGTCACGGCGAGCCCGACGACGAGCTTTACCCGATCCTCCACACCGTGCCGCGCACCTGTCGGTACCGCTGAGGGCACGACGCACGCCCGTGGCGATCCCGACGCCCACGGTAGGCGGCGAGGTGCCGATGGTCGTCATTGGTCTCCCCCGGCATGTACGAGCCATGCAGCCCGCTCGTACGGGCCAGAAGCGCGGTGCACGGTCAGCCCGGGCAGGTTGACCAGGCGCCTCGCGAGCCCCCGGCCTCTTTTGTCTGATGTAGGGGGTTAGCCTGGGTTTGAGAGGAGTTCCTGATGGGCGATCTCACCAGCACCGTCATAGAGGCTCAGGGTGGCTTGGAGCGTTACAACCAGTTCAGCACGGTCACTGTGCACTTCCGTTCCGGCGGTGCACTGTGGGGGCTGAAGGGGCAGGAAGGCGTATTCGATCACGCCGGTGTACGGCTTGACCTCCACGGAGAGCACGCCAGTCACTACCCCTTCAAGTCACCCGACCTGCACACCTCTCTCACCGCCGAGCGGGTGGCTGTCGAAAACGCTGCGGGCGAGGTGAAAGCTGAGCGGCTCGACCCACGCGCGGCGTTCGTAGGACACTCCCTCGAAACCCCATGGGACGACTTGCACGTCGCGTACTTCGCCGGCTATGCGATGTGGACCTATCTCACGTCCCCGTTCACCTTCGCCGCCCCGGATTTCCAGACCGAGGAACTGCCGTCCGTAACGGAGGACGGGCAGATCCTGCGGCGCCTGAAGGTTTCCTTCCCCGACCGCATCGCCACTCACTGCAAGGACCAGATCTTCTACTTCGATCAGGACGGGCTGCTGCGCAGACACGACTACACCGCCGAGGTCATCAATGCCGGCGCGACCGCGCACTACTGCTCGGAGCACAAAGAGTTCGACGGCATCTTGGTGCCGACCCGCAGACGCGTCCACCCTCTGGCCGAGGACGGCACCGTGTCCCGGGACCTGGAACTGATCACCATCGACGTCGAGAGCGCTCTGTTTATCTGAGCCGCGGTGATCCGAACAGGAGGAGCTGGTCTGATCTTTTCGCGTTCGCATACATGCGGGGGTTGTCGACCCGACCACGTTCAAGGGCAAGATCATGGCGGGAGGGCGCCGCCGGGGACGGCACGGCGACGGGCACCAGGGCACCAGGGCACCAGGGCACCAGGGCACCAGGGCACCAGGGCAATGATCACCGGCTTTCAGTGGGCTGACAGCCGCCGGGTCGTGCCGAGCGACGACAGGAAGACCCCATGACCGGCTCGTACGAAACCATCGACACCAGCGTGGACGGCAACGTCCTGACCGCCGCCTTCAACGCACCGCCGATGAACCTCATCGGTCCCGAGGTGGTGCGGGACCTGGTCTCACTGCTGGACGAACTGTCACAGCCCACCGCCCCACGTGTGGTGATCTTCGAGAGCGCGGACGCCGAATACTTCTTCCCGCACGTCGACATGACGAAGGTCGCCGAGTACACCGCCGAGGCCGCGAAGGCCGGAGGCCCCGGTGATGCCTCCCTGGGAATGCTGTTCCGCAAGCTGAGCCGGCTCCCCGCCGTCACCATCGGCAAGCTGCGCGGTCGCGCCCGGGGGGCCGGCAGCGAGTTCCTCCTCGCTTGCGACATGCGCTTCGCCTCCCGGGAGAACGCCGTCCTGGGCCAACTGGAAGTGGCGGTCGGAGCTCCACCCGGCGCGGGCGCGATCCAGCACCTCACTCGTCTGCTGGGCCGCGGCCGGGCCCTCGAGGCCGTACTGACGTCGTCGGACTTCGACGCGGACCTCGCCGAACGCTACGGATGGATCAACCGAGCCGTTCCTGACGCCGAACTGGACGAGTTCGTGGCAGGCATGGCCGCGCGCATGGGCGGTTTCCCCCGCGAGGCGTTGATCGCGGCCAAGTCGGCGATCAACGACATCAGCCTTCCGGCACCTGCCGACGTACGCGCGGACGCAGCGCTGTTCCAGCAACTCGTCCGGAGCGAGACGGCGCAGCAACGTGTGGCCGAGTTGTTCAAGCAGGGTTTCCAGACCCGGGGTGCCACGGAACTGGACCTCGGAGACGCCTTGGGCACCATCGGATCGACGGACCGGTAGGGGTGCTCGGACGCCTGAGCTCGAAACTCCTGGCGCAGCCCAGGCAGGCTAGGCAGGCCACCGGCCGCCGATTGGCCCTCGCGCCGGAATGGCGGGCCAGGAAGACTGCGGACCTGGTGCCGCACATCAAGGAGTCGTGATGCAGGTAGCAGTGGTCACCTTCGACGGGTTCAACGAACTGGACAGCTTCATCGCTTCCGCGCTGATCAACCGATGCCGTAAGGACGGCCTGGAGGCCCTCATCACCACCCCGACGCCGGTGGTCACGTCGATGAACGGCGTCGAGGTGACCGGGCAGCGCCCGATGGACTTCGTCACCGAGGCCGAGGTCGTACTGATCGGCAGCGGCGTGAAGGCCCGCGAGGTGGCGGCCGACGACCGGATGCTCTCCCGCTTGCGGCTCGACCCCGCGCGACAGCTGATCGGCGCCCAGTGCTCCGGCGCGCTGGTGCTGGCCCGGCTGGGGCTGCTGAACGGCATGCCGGTCTGCACGGACATCAAGACCCGTCCCTTTGTCGAGGCCCTCGACGTCACCGTCCTGGACACGCCGTTCCACTCCGAGGGGAACATCGCCACGGCGGGCGGTTGCCTGGCGTCCCAGTACCTGGCCGCGTGGGTGATGACGCGAACGCTCGGGGAGGACGCGGCGCGTGGTGTCATCGACTACGTGGCCCCGGTCGGCGAGAACCAGGAAACGGTGGAGCGGGCGATGCGGGCTGTGCACGCGGGCGAGGTGGCGGTGCACTGAGGCTGTCGTGATCAATCTTTAGGGAAGTTCATAAGGCGGGCCGACTGGAGCTGCCAGATGCTCTCGGCTCAGCTCGTGGGGGAGATGCCCCTGAGTCTTCCTCCGTTACAGCGACCGGGCCGGCCACTTCAGAACCGCCCCCGAACCGTATGCGCTCGCACAGAGTCCGGTGCATGCTCCGATCGTGCACGATTGTTCACAGTGAGTACGTCTTTCCAGTCCCGATGAGCGTCGATTACGCGCGCAGCGGCAGGTGTAACCGGCGCCTGCGCAGCAGCCGCACGGTGTGCGCCGGGCGGAACAGCTAGAGCCGTGCCCGAATCCCCTCGTGCGCCGACCGTTCCGTTCCTGCCCCAACCTCCCTTCCTTCTTGCCGCTTGGGATTGGTCGGGTGACGTAGAGGGGATGTCGGCGCAAGTCGAATGCCCCAACCACACCTACGGGGAACAACCACTCTGCCCAAGCCGACGGCTATACAGTCTTCAGCGGGTTCTTGAAGGACTTGCGGAACACCGGCCCGGCGACACGAGTGCCTTCACCGTCGGGTGTCATCTTGAATACCCAGCCTCCGCCCGGTCCGAAGACCTTCGAGTCCAGCGTAGTGACGGTGACCTCGTCACCCGACGGATCCCAGTCGTAGCGTGCGCGTTCCCAAGCGCTCTCTGTTCCCTCGGTCACCTCGGCCCAAGTCGCCCCTGTTCGTGGACCTTGAAATGCTCCGCGTCGATCGTGGGCCACTCCTGCGGACGGGCCGGGCTGAAATCGGTCAAAACCCCCATCACCTCCGGCAGGCTCAATCGGGAGTCCACATGAAATCGCAGGACTGACATGACCTGCTCCTTTGGCGAGACAGACGGTTCCTGCTGCCGACATTGCGGTCATCCGGCTGATGATGCTATGCCGCACTGCCGTCCTAGGTGGATTCAGGGCCCGCGCCTTTCCGTAAGCGAAGCAATCCACCCTGCCTTCCAGCATGCGCCTTTCGAGCAACTGCGCAGGCCACCCCCTCGCGAGCTTCGACGAGGGACGGGGCTTCCTGTTCGTGCAGGCCGGCATGCCCTGCAGCCATCCCAGGGCTGGAGAGCACCAGCGCACCGAAGCACTGGGCGCCGATTAGCTGGCGCGACGGGTCGAGCCACAGCATGGGGATCAGTTGGTCGTCGGCGGCGCCTTCTCGCGCCTTCACGCCACTACCGAACAGTACGACGTCCGACGGCCTGAGCTGGTAACGAACAACTGTGCCTGTCAGTGTCTGCTGGCGGGCCGTTTTCGGCTGCCCACAACAAGTCCTGCGCCCGCGATGAGCATTGCGCCGGCCCCGCCGGCCCCGACGCGCTCGAGAGTGGTGAGTCCTGTTTCGGCGAGGGCCGGGGTGGGGGACTCCGCGCGGGCGGCGGAGAGAATGAGGTCCGTGATGGCCTCGGGGTGGGAGATCATCACGCTGTGTGAGGAGTCGATCTCGACCACGTGCGAGCCGGCGCGCTTGGCCTGGAAGCGCTCCAAGTCGGGCGAGATGGCCTTGTCGTTGGTGGCGACGGCGACCCAGGACGGGATGGTCCTCCACGCGGCGGACGTGACTTTGTCGGTGAAGGCCGTGGCCGAGATGGGACGCTGGGCTGCGGCTGCCACCGTTGTGGCGGCCTCGGGGAGGTCCGCGGCCGCGACGGCGCGGAACTTGTCTGGCGAGACGTACAGATCTGTGCCCGTGGAGCCGTCCGCGTTCTTGATGGGCAGTTGCACCAGGGCCGGATTGAGCTCGCTGCCGGGGAATTTAGCGCCGAGCTGGCCGAGCGTTTCGCCCTTGTCCGGCATGAAGGCGGAGACGTAGACGAGCGCCTTTACGTTGGGGTTGCCGGTGGCGGCCTCGCTGATCACCGCGCCACCGTACGACTGGCCGACCAGGACGATGGGGCCTTTGACACTGCGCAGGACGCTGGCGATGTAGGCGGAGTCGGCAGGCAGACCGCGCAGCGGATTGGGAGCAGCGATGACCCGGTAGCCGTTGCTCTGAAGGCGTCCGACGACGGCGTTCCAACTGGATGCGTCGACGAACGCGCCGTGCACGAGTACGACGGTGGGCTTACTGCCGGCGGCGCCTGCTTCGGTGTCGGTGCCTGGGGCTACGGCCCCTCCGTCGGCGAAGGCCGGCACCGACGTCGACAGAGCCGCCGCGGTGAGCAGTGCGGCAGCGGCGGCGTGTATTCGGCGGCGGCGGGGTCGCGGCGCAGGGGACGGCGTCATGGATGCTCTCCTTCGAGGGATGGGCTGGCCGATGGAAGCCTGTCCCCGCGCGATAGACCCGCATTCGCGGCGAAGCACACGAGCGAATCGCCACACCCATTCAGGTCATATCCGGGTATTTACGGGTTCAAAGTGCCCGTAGCCCTGCGCGCCCCAGTCGTTGTTTCATCGCCGCGGCCTCGCCTCAACATGCGTGATCGGGTCGGCATTGATGTGCTGGTAGCGACGGGCTCAGTCTCACTGTGCCAGGGCAGACGAACCACGGAAGCTCAAGCTCTTCATCCCGCAGAGGCTACGCCTGTCGGCATAGAAGCGGCTTCCGATCAGCCCCGCGGCTTTGCTCACCAAATCCCGTGGGCCTCCAGCGCTTGTTGCCCTGGAGCGCCGAACCGGCGTCGTCGCCACGGTGGACAGGCCGGACAGGTCGATCCAATGAAACCGCACGGCACTGCACACCAGCACACGCCTGAGACGAGAGAGATCAAATGACCATCTCCATCGATGTGTTCAACAGCGGCTACAAGCCCATTCCCAATCCACCAGGGTGGACCGCACCGCAACAGGCAACATGGCCAGCCACCACGGCGACGCTGATCAGTGGCAGCACGGACGCCCTCCTGGTCGACGCCCTGATCACCACCACGGAGGGTGAACGGCTGGCCGCCTGGGTGCAGGCCTCGGGCAAGAACCTCTCGATGGTCTACATCACCCACGGGCACCCAGACCACTTCTTCGGTGCCGGGCCGACGCTGGCGGCCTTTCCGCAGGCCCAGTTCGTCACCCTCCCTGAGGTGGTTGCCGAAGCGCACCGGTCAGCTCAATCACTGGAGCACTGGAAAGGCTGGCTCGGGGGGCAATTCGACGAGAACGCTGCCATACCCACAGAACTCATGTCAGCCGAACTGGAGATCGATGGTCACGCAGTACGTCCCATCGCTCTCGGTCGGAGCGACGGCGTCATCAACACCGTCGTCCACGTTCCAGATCTCGCCACAGTTGTCTCCGGCGATGTCGCCTACAACAACATCCACATGTGGCTATTCAACTCCACACCGGAAACCCGAAGCGAGTGGCTCGACACGCTCGACGCCCTCGCCGCCCTCCGACCAGAGAAAATCATCGTGGGTCATAAGGACCCGGATGCGCCCGATGACAACGCACAACGGATTCTCGATCAAAGCCGGCGCTACATCGAGGACTTCGACAAGGCAGCAGCCCGAAGTCGCTCGATGAATGACCTCGTCACACGGATGATGGACAAGTACGCAACGTACGGCAATCAGTACACACTGCTGGTGGCTGCGGCAAGCCAGTTCGGCACGTAAGCGGATCGCCCCGACCGGCGCGAGACACCGCGGCATACGGAAACGCGACAGCTACCCGGGAGATAGCACCGACTCGCGGCTACGCCTGCGCAGACAGTCGCCAACGCGCCTACCCATCCATGATCGGAACCAATGCTTTGCGTGGCTCCTGCCATGAACGATCAATAGATACGGCGCGCCCCGGCCGTCGTGCGCTACCGGGCGACGTGGATTTGTGAGGGCGCCAACAGGCGGCGAGCGACACGTAGAGAGATGCTTAGTAAGGGTATGGCATGAGCTCCCTGCGACGTCGGGGGCGAGTCTCGGGCACTGATGCCTGTTTTGTGGCAGCGAGTCGCGATAGCCCGAGAGGAGTGAACTCATGACGAGCTTCGACTACGACGTGTTGATCATCGGCTCGGGGTTCGGGGGAAGCGTCGCGGCGCTACGGGCCGCGGAGAAGGGGTACCGCGTTGGTGTCGTGGAGTCGGGCCGCAGATGGAGCGATGAAGAGATCCCGAGAACGCAGTGGAATCTTCCCGGATTCCTGTGGTTCCCAGCCGCCGAGCTCTATGGGATCCAGCGGATGGAGTACCTCGACGATGTGTTGATCCTGTCCGGGGCGGGCGTCGGGGGCGGCTCGCATGTCTATGCCAACACGCTTTACGTCCCGCCGAGGAAGTTTTTCGAGGCGCGGGAGTGGGCGGACATCACGGATTGGTCCGAGGAACTCGCTCCCTACATCGACCAGGCGACCCGGATGTTGGGTGTCGTCCGTTATCCCTACTTGCCTACCGATGTTGACCGGTACATGCTGCAGGTCGCGAAAGAGATAGGCAGAAGTGAGACCTTCAACAAGGCACCGGTCGGTGTCTACTTCGGCCGCCCGGGTGTCGAGGCCGATGACCCCTACTTCGGCGGTATGGGGCCACGGCGCACCGGTTGCATCTCCTGCGGGAACTGCAACAACGGCTGCGGGCGCAACGCCAAGAACAAGCTGACGACGAACTACCTCTACCTCGCGGAGAAACTCGGAGCGAAAGTCCACGAGCTGAACGAGGCGTACGATCTCGCGCCGCTAGACGGCGGCGGGTTCGAAGTCCGTACCCGTCACCCGGGATGGGCGCAGCGAGTTGAGCGCCGCCACCGGCAACGCAGTACCTACACCGCCGGACAGGTCATCGTCGCCGCCCACGCCTACGGCTCGGCGAAGCTCCTGCATCACATGCAGCACAAGGGACGGTTGACCGGTCTGTCCAGCCAGCTCGGACAACGGGCCAGGACGAATTCAGAGCAGCTGCTGGCGATATCCCAGACTCATGGCGAGTGGACGCAAGATCCGGAGAGGATCTGGCTCACCCCGGGGTCGGTGTCGATCACGTCTGGCGTCTGGCCCGACCCGGTGACCAGCATCGAACCTGTCTACTGGGGCAAGGGGAGCAACCTGTTCGCCTACCTGGTGACCCAGCACCACGACGGCGAGCAGAAGCACCCGACAGCTTCCTGGATCAAGGACCTTGTGCAACATCCGGGTCCGGTTCTCGCCTTCGACGATGCGCGTCGCTGGTCCGAGCGGACTGTCATCATGCTGTGTTCGCAGACCACCGACACCTCGATTGAGCTGTACTGGGGCGAAGGCCGACTGCGAAGCCGCCACGGCGCCGAAGCCGCGCCTTTGGTGCACATCCCAGCAGTCGAGGACTACGTCGGCCGGCTCGCAGAGAAGATGGGCGGCCACGAGGGAGCACTGTTGTTCGAAGTCATCAACCGTGGCGCCTCGGCCCACTTCGTTGGAGGGATCCCCATCGGTGACAGCAGCGACAGCGGAGCTGTCGACCCCTACCTGCGCATGTTCGGTCAGCCGGGGCTGCACGTCATGGACGGAAGCGTCATGCCGGCCAATCCGGGTGTGAACCCGTCCCTGATGATCACCGCCCTGGCAGAGCGGGCGATGTCGCTCTGGCCGAACAAGGGAGAACCGGACATCAGGCCGCCGCTGGGCTCCGGCTACGAGCGCATCGCACCCTTGATGCCGCACCGGCCCGTCGTGCCCGCCGGCGCTCCGGGCGAACTGCGACTCGACGCAAAGAAGGCCGACGTCATCCCTGAATACCCCTACTGAACCGAACACCCGCGTCAAGGAGCAGTGAGATGACCGAACTCACAGCCGGAGCCTTCCGAACGGTCGCGCGGGCCGACGCGATTGATGACGGCTCTGTCGTCCCCTTCTACCTAAGCGATGTCAAACTTCGTATCTCCATCGCGCGGGTCGGCGGCGATCTCTACGCGTTCGATGATCTGTGCACGTGCGCTGAAGACCCATGCCCGCTCTCCGGAGGGTTGCTCGCCGACACGGTGATCATGTGCCAGTGCCATGGCTCCGAGTTCGACATCGCCACGGGCGCCGTGAAGAACGGCCAGTCCTACCGGAGCCTCAAGGTCTATCCGCTCATTGTGGTCGATGGCGACATCCGTATCCAGACGTGACCTAGGCAGATGAAGCCCCCCAGAGCGGACCCGGTGAGGGGGCGAGAGACCCACTCACCTCGGGCCGCTGTCTGGGCACAGTGTTCACGGCGCCGCCCGCCTTGCACCGCACGCTGTTTCAGCGCGGGGCCAAGCCCGAGATCGTGCGGGCCTCGTCACGGCTCGCGGGGGCGGGGATGAGCGTCCTGATGCTGGCCCTCACCGGTTCCGTGCTCCTGGTCGTGGACGTGGTGCTCGGCCGGGTCGAGGGTGTGATCGCGGGGAGCGCGACACTGATGGTGTGCGGCGGCCTGTGGGGGCTGTTGCCGCAGTTCGTCAGGCGGCACGCCGCGCGGTCCGAGGCCAGGGCGGTCCTCGGACCGCCGAGCGAAGCAGGCCGAGTGGGCGCAAGGCGGCACGAGTGATGCCGGTCGTACCGAACGCCGTTGCCGACCGTGACTGTGATTCCGGCGAGCCGTGGGATCCCCCTGGTTCCAGAACACGGCCTCCGCGGTCCGACCGGCGTGGTGTTCCCCGGTCGGACCGCGGCGGCCGTGCTTCCCGCAGAGGCGACGGGATCAGTGACCGGCAGACGCTGACATGTACAGCAGCCGATCGGTGATTTCCCGGTACCGCGTGAGCGCGAGCCGTAGTTCCTCGGTCTGCACATCGGTGTCCGGGGCCTGCCAAACGCAGGACGCCCCGTCGTTCCGCGAGGGCGTCGGTGAACTCGGTGGCGACCTCGTCGAAGACCGCGTCGGCCTCTTCCACCGCCTGGAGCGGGTTGTCGACGAAGGTGGTCAGGGCCTGCTGGAGGCGCAGGGTCAGCTTGTCCCGGTCACTCTTGCGGGATCAGGTCCGGGCCGGGCTCGCGATCGGGGCCGTCGAGGCTGGTGCCGGGCTCGCGCGGTGAGTGAGCGGATTCGGTGCGGGGTGCCTGCGGGGCGAGCTGTGTCGGATCCGGGCCCCCAGTCTGGAGTTGCGGTGTGTGTGCTGCGTCGTGGGACATCAGGTGCTACTTCCCTTCGCGTGGCGTCGGGTCAGTGGCCATGGCGCGTGGCCTTGGCCGTCAGGGGCGGAGGGCCGGGGCGGGACGGTCGGCTGTTCGGTGACCAGTGCCTCGAAGAGGCTTCGGGCTTCGACCATGGCCTCCCGCATTTCCTCGGTGCCGCTCTGGCCGCGGGCCGCCGCGTGCATGCTGCGGTAGCCCTGGACGTAGTGGGCGTGGTGGACGGAGAGGGCGGCGATCTGGTCCTCGAACCGCTCGCCGTCGGGGAAGCCGCGGTCCCTTGCCAGGCGCGCCAGTAACGCGTCAGCCGCTCTGACGGACTGCTGCGGTGATTCGACGAACTGCTCATGGATGGCGGCCCATTGCGTCACGTAGCGCTCGCGGGCCTCGGCGGACAGCGGCTGCTCCGTGAGGGAACCGTGCCGCTTGACGCGCTCGCCGAGTTCCTGCTCGGCGGCCCTGGTGTCGCCGTCCTGGCGGGCGACGGCGCGGGCGTACTCGGGGCCGAAACGCCGCTTCAGCCCGCGCCCGCCATGGCCTCGGACTCGTCCGCGTCCGAGGTAGAGGAGGGTGGCCGAGCCGATGACGATCACAGCGATGATCACGACAATGAACATGGCTGCCCTCTTTGGCTCTCGGTTCGCACGTGGGTCTGCTTCATTGCCGTCAATTCCTGTCGGCTGAACGAGCGTTGGGGCCCGCCGAGTGGTGTCCACACGACGTGGGCACCACTCGGGGCGTTCGTGGTCACGGCCTGAAGGCGTCCTTGGCCTTGTCGCCGGACTGCTTGAGGTTTCCGGCGACCCGGTCGGTCCTGCCTTCGCGCTGCAGTCGCCTGTTGCGAGTGGTCCGGCCGAAGCGCTCGGTGACCCGGCCCTTGAATGCCTGTGTCTTGTGCTTGATCGTCCGTCCGACGCTCATGGCCGGCCTCCTGATTGTCTGGTGAGTGGGGTCCCGCTTGTGATCGCTGTACAGGCCGCTGTTCCTGCGGGCAGGGTCGAGCTCCGGAATGGACTACCTGCGGCTGTAACGGCGGCCGCCACCGCCGCGTCCGCGCATCGCGAAGCCGACGATCCAGACGACCAGCAGGACGGCGGCGACCCACCACAGGATCTGCATAGTGAAGCCGAACCCGAACACCACCAGGATCAGCAGAAGGAGAAGAATCCAAAGGATCATTGCCGGACCTCCAGATCGCGGGGATTTCCTTGATTCCGCGGGGTCCGGGCGAAGCGGGAAGGTGGAATGCCGCCGAACAATCCGGAGTGGCACAGCCCTACACCGTACTGCCAGTCAACGCCCGGCAACCTCCCTTGTCAACGCGGTGTCGACACTGAGGAGTTCTGGGAGCTGTGCTGGGGCCGCCGGGGGGAACGGAAGCTCGGCGGGGGCTTCGGCCTGCTCGGTCGGCGGCGTCGGCAGGATGTGGTCCTCCCACCAGGACAGGGCCATCAGGGTGGCGAGCAGGACGAAGGGGGTCGAAGCGGGAACGATCAGCGCGTACATGTGTATCGCCTGTCGGTGGATAGGTGCGACACGGCGGACAGCGGATGGACGGTGCCCGCATGGGGCGCATCGAGGCCGCACCGGGATCGCGTGGCGACGGCGGGTGCGGGAGCGGCCCGTTGGGGGCGGGGCAGGTTCCGGCACTGATGCACAAGGTGCGCCCTCGAAGGAGCGCGAGAGGTGATCGACGCTGCCGGGGACTCGGGCCGTACCGCACACGCTAGCCCTCGCCGCACTCCGTGGACAGACGGCAAGTGGCCATCCGGTCCCGGCGGAGCACGCTGACGTGGGTCGCTATCCGCAACCTCCGGGGAGGGCTACGCTGTTCGTACAGGCCCCAGCCCCCGGCAGTGATGCTTTGTTCCGCTCCGGGAGGCCCGCCGTGTTCGTTCTGCTTCTCATCCTGGTCGTGTTCTTGTTCGGCCTCGGCTTCATCAACCCCATCTGGTGGGTGGCCGCGGCCGTGTTGGTCTTCGGCGCCACCCGGCACGGCCGCGATCGCGGGGGAGGGTGGATCCGTGACGACGGTTCCGATCTCGGGGACTACCGGGACTACGAGAACCGCCGGCATCGTCAGGACCGCTGGAACCGTCGCTACAGCCGCCGGCACCGGGCGCGCTGGAGGCGCGAGGACCGTCGGGACCATGAACGCCGCGGGTGACCGATGAAGTTGCCCGACATCCAGAGAATCCGGGGCGGCTTCAACCACACCGGACGCTTGGAATTCGTGGAGAGGTAGATGTCATGCATCGCACAACCTTGCTCCCAGAGAATTGGTGGGATGTGGCGGCTGAGGCCTGGGCTGAGAATGCGGCGGGCCAGGGTGTCGTGGCGCTGCGCGCCGAGAATGATCATCTGCGGCGGGCACTGGCCGGCCGTATGGTCATCGATCAGGCGTGCGGCATGGTGATGACCCTTGCCCCCTGCCGCCGTGGGCCGGCCAGGAACCTGCTGGTGGACATCTCGCGGCAGTGCAACACCAGTCTTCCGGACGTGGCTGCGGCCATGGTCGCTGCCTGGGAGGGTGATCCGCTCTCGCCGCTGATGCAGCGGGCGCTGCGGCGGGCGCTGGGGCGGCTCTACGCGGAAGACCGGGGGTGCGACTCGCCGCCGGCGGACGAGCCATCAGGAAGGAGAAGGTCATGATTCACGCAGCCGACGTCCGAGAATGGCGCAACCGCGATGTCGTCGACACCGAGTCGCACAAGATCGGTGTTCTCGAGGCGGTCTATGTGGACACCACCACCGATGAGCCGGCCATGGCCACGGTACGGACCGGACTGCCCACCCGGCACCGCCTGGTCTTCGTCCCCCTTGAGGACGCAATCGCCGGGCCGGACTATCTCAGGGTCGGCTATGTCAGAACGCTGGTGAAGCAGGCCCCTTCGATCGGGACCGACGACGTGCTGCCCGCCGAACAAGAGGAAGCGATCTTCAAGCACTACGGACTGGCCTACCGGCCCGGTGCGGCCGGAGAACGGCAACTGGCGCGCCGCTGACCACCTATGGACGGGATGACTGCCCAGTGAGGTATGCACCATGCGCCGGCTCACCACGCCCCGCGAAGAACAGCCGCTGCTGACGGCCGTGGCGTCGTCGGAGGAAACGGCTCTACTGACCGAAGTCGTCGAACTGCGCGCCAGGAACGAGCAGTTGGGACGCGCGCTGACGAGCCGCGCGGTGATCGACCAGGCACGCGGCATGGTGATGGTCCTGGCCCCATGTCCCAGCGACAGGGCCTGGGACCTGTTGGTGGACGTGTCGCAGCACTGCAACATCAAGCTCCGGGACGTTGCCGCGGCCCTGGTCGCCACGACCAAGGACGAGGCGCTCCCGGAACCGATACAGCGGGAGCTGCGCCGGGGGCTGCGGTACCTCCGCCTGCCAGACCGGCGGTGACGGCATGCGTGCCCAGCGGACGGCACCGGGAGCTGTGAGCTCAACTCTGCGGTGCGCTCGTCCAGGACGGCCGTCGGACGCCTCCGTTGTGCAGCCCACCTCGTGGAACTCAAACTCCGGCCTGCCCCTTCCCTGCCCCCGAATCCGTTGAGCAGGCAGAACGCTCGAAGAGCGCCACCCCGCCGACGGCGTCACCGCGGCGGCGGCAGGTAGACGGTGAACGTATGTGTCGCTTTGTCGAGGTGGAGTGTGTCGGCGGCCGGACTTACTTCGCCGCCATGGGCGTAGTCCTCTTCTTTGCTCATCCCGTCGATCCGCAACCGGGTGACCGTGGTGGCCTGGTAGACGCGGGAGCGGGCGAGAGTTCCGGTGAGGAAGGCGGCGACGAGCCGGGTGCGGGCGAACCCGGCTTCGACCTGATCGTCAAGCGTGAAGCGCTCCGCCCGCTGCCGCGGGCGCTGCCCGAACGCGAACGGCAGATCCTCTGCATGCGGTTCTTCTGCGAGATGACACAGCACCGCATCGCCCTGCAACTCGGCATCTCCCATGCACGTCTCCCGCCTGATCACCCGCACCTGTGGACGCCTGCGCGACCATGTCATGGCCGAGGCCAACGATCGGAGGAGAGCGCCGTGACAACGTCCCGGATGCACGGGCAGCGCCGGGCCGCCAGGCCCAGGACCCGCCACTCGGCGGAGAAGCAGACACTGACTGCCGCCGGGCGGGCGGGCTTTGAGCACGGGGCGTGGTGTACGTCCTCATCGGTGTACTGGCCATCCGGATCGCCCTCGGCACGTCAGCGGCTCTACCGGCACCCTCTTCCTCTACGGCATCGTCGTCGGGGCGGCGGCTCTGCTTGGGCCGATCCTGATCCTGACCGGTACACGCCACGCCACTCGTCGCGGCCGCACCGCACGTCGCAGGCTCAAACAGCCTCAGCGCGAGACTGCCGCGGGCGAACAGGAACGGGTCGTTCTGATCAACGAACGCGGCTCCGCCCGCGCGCAGACGGCGCAGGCGGAAGGGGCTGACGAAGCCCCCTGCCAGACTGGTCGAACGCCCCCGTCACAAGGTCCACTGGTTCCACCACCGGGCCGCCCACTGACGATCCAGGCCGGCGGGCTCTCATACATCGGAAGGCGGTGCGAGCCCTCCGCTGGATGCCTATCTTCTGGGCTGTGGGTACGCAGGGAATGGGTGTTTCTCATGGAATGGCTGAGCAGGCTGCCTGTGATCGGAAAGCTGATGCGTACGCACGCTGGGCGGGCGTTCGAGCGGCTGGATGCAGTCCACTGGGCCCGGCTCGCCGCGGCCATCACCGTCACCAGCTTCGTCGCACTCTTTCCACTGATCACCGTGGGTGCGGCGATCAGCGCCAAGCTGCTCAGCGACGACCAGCTCGGGGACCTCCAGGACGAGATCGCCGACCAGGCGCCGGGCCTCTCCGACCTGCTGGACCTGGACAGTCTCGTCGCGCATGCCGGATCCGTCGGGCTGATCGCGGGCGCGCTGCTGCTCGTGATCGGCATCAACTGGGTCGGCGCCCTCCGCGGGAGCCTGCGCGCGGTGTGGGAGAAGGAGCAGGACCCGGGCAATCCCATCCTGCTCAGGGTCAAGGACGCCGTCGTGCTGGTCGGTCTCGGCGCGGTCGGGCTGGGCGCGATCGGCAGTTCGGTATTCGCCAATATCGCCGTCGGCTGGGCCGCCGACAAGGCCGGCATCGAGGGCGGGGCGGGACGAGCGCTGCTGTTCTTCGCCGGCCTGGTCATCGCCCTGGTCGTCGACTTCCTCCTGCTGGTCTACGTGCTCACCCGGCTGCCGCGGGTGCATCCCGGCCGGCGTGCGGTCGTGGTCGCCGGGCTGATCGGTGCGGTGGGCTTCGAACTGCTCAAGTGGCTGCTGACCGGCTACCTGCAGGGCGTTGCGGGGAAGAGCATGTACGGCGCCTTCGCCGTGCCGGTCGCCGTCGTGCTGTGGATCAACCTCATGGCCAGGCTGCTGCTGTACTGCGCCGCTTGGACAGCGACAGTGACAGAGACGGGGACGGCGGGGCGGTCCGTCGGGACAGCCGAGGGCGAGGGCCCGGAGCCCGAGATCAGCCCAGCAGCAGCCGCACCACGGCGGGCGTCAGCCGGCAGCGACGCACCAGCAGCACCGCGCCTCCACAAGCACGGCCCGTGATCCAAGCGTGGTTCCTCGTGCTCGGGCAGCCGCGTGCGATCACCGCCTCGGCGGCGGCGTACCCGGGCGGTGCCAGGACATGATGCCGCCCGGGCATGTCCGGTGCTCTGCACGGTACTTGGGCGGACAGCACGAAACGCAGCGACCGACAGCCGCCCGGGTACGGCAGTCCACGCACCGCCCCAGGAGGTGGCTTCGAATGACGGAGCCGAACGGTTCACCCCTGCAGAAACCTGATCCCGATGAGCCCCGCACCGGCGCGGGCACGACGCTGAAGGCCGCACGGCCCGGGCCTCAGAACCACCGGAGACCCGCGGCCGGACGACCATCGCGGACGGGGTGGTGGAGAAGATCGCCGGGATCGCCGCACGAGAGGTCCCCGGAATCAACGCACTGGGCGGCGGATTCACCCGCACTGTGGGAGCCATGCGCGACCGGGTCCCGGGTGGACACCCGAGCGCGGGGCGCGGCGTCAAGGCCGAGGTCGGCGAGAGTCGAGCGCGGTCTTGTGGTGGTAGTCAAGGCGCTGCCGCCGGATCTTGACGTGCAGCCTGGCGACCTTGCGGGCGGCGGCCCAGTGTCTCTTGGTCCGTCGACGGGTGCGCTTGGGGAAGGTCGAGAGGTGTTGTTGTGCGGCGGACAGCTCGTCAGCCATGCGTCCCCGGAAGCGCGGGTTCTCGACGTGCTCGCCGTTGGAGTCGGTGTAGAAGTGCACCGTTCCCATGTCGATACCGGCGATCGAGCCGGTGGCCGGAAGGGATTCGGCGGGCACGTTGTCGCAGGCGAGGACGACGTACCAGCGCCGGCCTTCCCGCTTCACCGAGATTGTCTTGACACAGCCTTTCACGGGCCGGTGCCGGTGGACGCGCACATGTCCGATGCTTTGCAGGCGTACACGAGTCTGCGCATCGTGCGGGGTCGAGTCCCAGCGGCAGCCCTCCCCGTCCTTCGGGAACGTGACGGTGTCGAAGTGGCCGACGCCCTTGAACCTGGGGTAGACCGGGGCTCTGGCCTGCCTTCACCCGCCGGAAGAATGCCTGGAACGCCTTGTCCAGCCGCCGCAAGGTGGCCTGCAACGCTCCGTTGCAGAGCGAGCTGTGATCGGCCAGCATCGCGCGAAGCAAGGCTTCCTGACCAGTCGTGGGGCGAAGGAGGAATTTGTACGCCCGTATCAAGGCCGCTCCTCCTTCCCCTTGCTCCCGGGACGTTCCCACTGGGTGTTGATGTACTTCTCCACCGTCGCGGCGCTCACCGAGCCGACCGAGGCGGCGAAGTACGACGACGACCACAGCGTGGGCATCCGTGACATCAGGCGCGGGAACTCCGACCGCAAGACGCCGGAGGTGAAGCCCTTGAACTGGTTCGCGACGTACGAGGCCGACGACTTCGGGTCGTGCTTGACGACGAGGTGCACGTGATCGGGCATCATCTCAAGGGAGATGATCTCCCACCCGCGCTCGTCCGCCTTCTGCCGGATCAGTTCGTCCAGGCGTTCCGCGACCCGGCCGTCGAGGACCGGACGGCGGTACTTCGGGCACCACACCACATGGAGCCCGAGGTCGTACACTCCGCTGGGGAACCGGCGAACCGTCCTGGTCACAGTCACACAATGACTACACAGACACAACCGGTCTAGCACAGTGGAGAGTGGACAGGTGAACACTGCAAATCCTTACACCAAGTTGGGGTCAGGGCAGCCCAGAGAAGCCATCCCCCACCCCGCTATACCGGGGCGTCGCCTGGATAGGCCCTGATGGACGACATGGGGGCGTTCCGGGAAGCGGTCACCGCGTGGGCGGCCGGTGGCCCCGACGGCCCCGCACGCGAACTGGCCACGCGGCTGCCCGTGCGCGCGGCCGTCCTGCTCGAAGGGCCGAGCGACGTCGCGGCGGTCAACGCGCTCGCCGAGCGACGCGGCCGCGATCTGGAGGCCGAGGGAATCTGCGTCCTGGCGATGGGCGGCGCGATGAGCATCGGGCGCTACGCCCGTCTCCTGGGCACATCCGGCCTGGGCCTGCGTCTCACGGGGCTGTGCGACGAGCGAGAGCGCGGCTACTACACCCGCGGCCTGGCGGACTCCGACGCCACCCGACCGAGCTTCTTCGTCTGCGCGGCGGACCTGGAGGACGAACTCATCCGCGCGCTGGGCGTGGACCGGGTGCAGGAGCTCGTGCGGGCCGAGGGCGAACTGCGGGCCCTGCGGACCTTCCTGAACCAGCCCGCGCAGCAGGGACGTGCCCCACAGCAGCAGTTGCGGCGCTTCCTCAGCACGAAGAAGGGCCGCAAGATCCATTACGGCCGTGTCCTCGTCGAGGCCCTCGACGCCGACCGCGTACCGGCGCCGCTGGACGACCTGCTCGCGAGTCTTTGACAGGTCCCGATGGGATACGGCGTTGTGCTTGCTGGATGATCGATCGGCTTCCTAGGGTCGACGCCATGACCTCAACGAGCCCCTCCACCGCCGCGGCCGGCACGTCCCGCTCCACCGTGACGGCCGCCGTCGTCCAGGCGGCCGCCCCGCTGTTCGACACGAAGGCCGCGCTGAGCCGCGCCGAGGAGCTCGTCCGGGAGGCCGTCACCGACCGCGGGGCGGACGTCGTCGTACTGCCCGAGGCGTTCCTCGGCGGCTACCCCAAGGGCCTGGACTTCGACATCAGCGTCGGCCGCCGTACACCGGCCGGCCGCGAGCTGTTCCGCCGCTATCACGCCGCCGCCATCGACGTCCCCGGCCCCGAGGTCGACGTTCTGGCCGCGCTCACCCGGGAACTGGGCTGCCACGCCGTCGTCGGCGCGGTCGAGCGGCAGGGCGGCACCCTGTACTGCGTGGCGCTCTTCTTCGGCCCCGACGGTTACCTGGGCCTGCACCGCAAGCTCATGCCGACGGCCGCCGAACGCTACCTGTGGGGCCAGGGCGACGGCTCCACCCTCCCGGTCGTCGACACCGGCGCCGCCCGCCTGGGCGCGGCCATCTGCTGGGAGAACTACATGCCGTTGTTCCGTACGGCGATGTACGCCAAGGGCGTCGACCTCTGGTGCGCGCCGACCGTGGACGACCGAGACGCCTGGCAGGCCACGATGCGGCACATCGCCCTGGAAGGCCGCTGTTTCGTGCTGAGCGCCAACCAGTACTTGCGCCGCGACGCCCTGCCCGCCGACCTCCACCCCGTCCAGGGCGACGAGCCCGACACCGTCCTCATCGGCGGCGGCTCGGTCATCGTCTCTCCGCTGGGCGAGGTCCTCGCCGGCCCGCTGCGCGACGGCGAGGGCATCCTCACCGCCGAACTCGACCTGGACGACCTCACCCGCGCCCGCTTCGACTTCGATCCGACCGGCCACTACGCCCGCCCCGACGTCTTCACGCTCCACGTCGACGAGTCGGCGCGTGCCGCGGTCACCCGCAACTGACCGGATTCCGGCCGTCAGTCGGCGTACACCCGGCCTTCCTTCACCAGGTAGTGGACCGGGTCGGAGCAGCCGATGGACGGCGTGACCAGCAGGCTCACCGTCAGCGGGGCGGGCTCGGTGCTCGCGGTCGTGAAGTCGCAGACGGCGCCCTTGCCCGTGAGCGGGTACCAGAACCAGCCGTCGACCTCGCCCACGGTGACGCGGTCGGACTCCTTCCAGGCGCCACCGCTCTGGGTGAAGACCTGCAGCCGCACGGAGGCGGCGAGCTCGTCCTCGGGAGAGCGCAGTGCGGTCAGTGTGATCTTGTAGTCGCTGCCGAGGACGGACGAGGCGATCTGACGGGTCTGCGGTGCCGCCTTGGCGGCGCCGGACGAACCGACGTCGGACGTACCGGCGTTGGACGTACCGGCCCCCGCGGCCCCGAGCGCACCCGCCATGAAGAGCGTGACGGCGGCCGTGGCGGTGCGGGCGGCGCGGTTGCGCCGGTGCTTGCTGGACAGGCTCATGTGTTCCCCCGTTGAACCGAGTTGTACCGAACGGTCTGATTGGTTCGTACGGTGGTAGAGACCACTCACCCGGCTTCAGGGTTGTACGCCGATGCCGGTCGGGGCGGCGCGGGTACGGATCACGCCGTCACGGCTCGTCCCTCTGCGGGAGGTGGACGCCGCTCTGGGCATGTCGCCGCCATTAGCCCGGTGTGGTGCCGTATGCCTCGCGGAAGCTGCGGGAGAAGTGGGCGGGGTTGGCGAATCCCCAGGCGCGGGCGATGGATTCGATGGTCCGGTGGGACTGGTCGGTCGCGGCGAGGTCGGTGCGGGCGCCTTCCAGCCGGCGGCGGGTGATCCATTTCTCCAGGCTCAACCCGCCTTCCTCGCACAGCCAGCCGGTAGAGGGCTCGCAGGGAGATTCCGTCTGACCAGCCCGCTTGCGGTCAGTGCGACTCCCGGGTCACCTCCGAACCGCTGGACCCCACGAGGAAGTCGAGGTCGGCGCCGGTGTCGGCCTGGAGGACGTGGTCGACGTAGAGGCGTTCCCAGCCGCGCCGCGGGTTGGCGTAGGCGTCGACCGTGGCCTCGCTCGGGGTTCTGCGGGCGAGTTCGTCGGCGGGTACGTCGATGTCGATGCGTCGGGCCTCGACGTCGAGGGTGATGAAGTCACCGGTCCGCACCAGGGCGAGTGGGCCGCCCGCCGCTGCCTCGGGGGCCACGTGCAGGACGACCGTGCCGTACGCCGTGCCGCTCATCCGGCCGTCGCAGACGCGCACCATGTCGCGCACGCCCTGTTCGAGGAGCTTCTTCGGCAAGGGCATGTTCGACACCTCGGGCATGCCGGGATAGCCCTTGGGGCCACAGCCGCGCAGCACGAGGACGGATTCGGCGTCGACGTCGAGTCCGGGGTCGTCGACGCGGGCGTGGAAGTCCTCGATGGAGTCGAAGACGACGGCCCGGCCGCGGTGGCGCAGCAGGTGCGGGGAGGCCGCCGCGGGCTTGATGACGGCGCCGTCGGGGGCGAGGTTGCCGCGCAGCACGGCGATGCCGCCCTCGGCGACCAGGGGCGCGGCTCGGGTGCGGATGACCTCGCCGTCCCGGATCGGGGCGTCGCCGAGCGCGTCGACCAACGGCTTGCCGGTGACGGTGAGGGCGTCGGGGTCGAGCAGGTCACGGACCTCGCGCAGGACGGCGAGCAGGCCGCCGGCGCGGTGGAAGTCCTCCATCAGGAACCGGCCGGCGGGCTGGAGGTCGACCAGGACCGGGACGTGGGAGCCGATGCGGTCGAAGTCGTCGAGGGAGAGGTCGACGCCGAGGCGGCCCGCGATGGCGAGGAGGTGGACGACCGCGTTGGTCGAGCCGCCGATCGCGGCCAGGGCGACGATCGCGTTGTGGAAGGACGCCTTGGTGAGGAACGTGCCCGGGCGGCGGTCCGCGGCCACCATGTCCACCGCAAGCTTGCCCGAGTGGTGAGCGGCTTCCAGCAGGCGGCTGTCGGGGGCGGGTGTTCCGGCCACGCCGGGGACGACCGTGCCCAGCGCCTCGGCGACCAGCGCCATCGTGGAGGCGGTTCCCATGGTGTTGCAGTGGCCACGGCTGCGGATCATCGCCGACTCGGAGCGGGTGAACTGCTCCTGCGACAGCGTGCCGGCCCGCACCTCCTCCGACAGCCGCCACACATCGGTGCCGCAGCCGAGCGGCACACCGCGGAACGTCCCGGTCAGCATCGGCCCGCCGGGCACGACCACCGCGGGCAGATCCACCGACGCGGCGGCCATGAGGAGCGACGGGATCGTCTTGTCGCAGCCGCCCAGCAGGACGACGCCGTCGATGGGGTTGGCCCGCAGCATCTCCTCCGTGGCCATGGCCGCCATGTTGCGCCAGAGCATGGCGGTGGGCCGCACGTTCGTCTCGCCGAGCGACACCACCGGCAGGTCCAGCGGGATGCCGCCGGACTCGTACACGCCGTTGCGCACGGAAGCCGCGACCTCGTCGAGGTGGGCGTTGCAAGGGGTCAGGTCGGAGGCCGTGTTGGCGATGGCGATCTGCGGCCGGCCGGTGAAGGCGTCGCCGGGGACGCCTCTGCGCATCCACGCCCGGTGGATGTAGGCATTGCGGTCCTGGCCCTCGTACCACTGTGCGCTGCGCAGCCTCACGATGGGACCTCTTCCGGCAGTCGGTATGGAGGTCTACAGTCTGGAACGCCATGGAGCATACGCAGAGGTACGACGGATCGACAGCCCCCGGCGGGGACGGATCACCTGCCGCCGACGGCAACCGCCTTGTGGGCTCGGACCGGGTGCTCGCGGTGCTGAAGCAGCTCGCCCGGTATCCCGAAGGGGTGGGGCTGGAGGAGTTGACCCGGGTCGTCGACAGTCCCAAGCCGACGGTCCACCGGGCGCTGGGTGCGCTGCGTCGGGCCGGGCTGGCCGACCGGGGCGCCCGCGGCCGCTATGTGCTGGGCGACGAGTTCCTGCGGATGGCCTTCGCCCACCACGAGGCCCGTCCCGAACAGGTTCGGCTGCACCCCGTACTCGAAGCGCTGGCGCACCGGTTCGGCGAGACCGCGCACTACGCGGTGCTCGACGGCCGCGAGATCGTCTACCGCGCCAAGGTCGACCCGCCCACCGGCGCTGTGCGCCTCACGTCCACGATCGGCGGGCGCAATCCGGCCCACACCACCGCCGTCGGCAAGCTGCTGCTCGCCCGGAAGCTGGGCGGCGCGGACGAGGTGGCGGCGTGGATCGGCGACCGGCCGCTGGAGCGTCGCACGGCACGGTCGCTGTGTACGGCCGCCGCCCTGCACCAAGAGCTGGCGGTCACCCGGGAGAGGGGTTACGGCCTCGACGACCAGGAGAACGAGACCGGCGTCAACTGCCTGGCCCTTCCCGTCTATCCGACCTCGCCGGCCGTTCCTTCCGGGGCGGTGAGCGTCAGCGCGCTGGCGTACCGGACCCCGCTCGCGGAGCTGGTCGACGCGCTCGACGAGATCCGCGCCCTGCTCGGTCCGCTCGGCGAGCCGTACACCTGACGCGCGATCCGCACGGACAAACTGGCCCCCACACCCGCCCACTCCGGAGAGCACCTTGGTGGACCACATGCGCGCGTTCGTCCTGACCGCCCCGGGCACGTACGAGGTGCGGGACGTCCCGGTGCCGGTGGCCGCGCCCGGGGAGGTCGTGGTCGACGTCGAGCGGGTCGGGGTGTGCGGAACCGACATCGAGTTCTTCACCGGTGCCATGGCCTACCTCCACCAGGGGCACTCCACCTACCCGATGCGGCCGGGCCACGAGTGGGCCGGGCGCGTGGCTGCGGTCGGCGACGGTGTCAACCCGGGGTGGGTCGGCCGGCGCGTCATGGGCGACACGATGCTCGGCTGCGGCGAGTGCCGCCGGTGCCTTCGGGGCCGTCGGCATGTGTGCGAGAAGCGCCAGGAGGTCGGGATCCGCGGCGCGCGGGACGGTGCTCTGGCCGAGCGACTCGCGGTACCGGCATCTTCGTTGCACACGCTTCCCGACTCGGTCGACGCCGTGCTCGGCGCGCTCGTGGAGCCGGGCGGCAACGCCCTGCGTGCCGCGCAGGCGACGGGGGCCCGCGCCGGGGACCGTGTGCTCGTGCTGGGGCCCGGGACGATCGGCCTGCTGGTCGCGATGTTCCTGCGGGCGGCGGGCGCGGAAGTGCACCTGCTGGACCGCGCCGGCCGGTCACCCGCCTTCGCCCGGGCCCTGGGCTTCGAGCACATGTGGGACGAGGGCTCGCTTCCGGATCTGCCCTTCGACGCGGTCGTCGACGCCTCGAACGCCGCCCATCTGCCGGACAGGGCACTGGAGTTGGTCGAACCGGGCGGGCGTGTCGTGTACATCGGGCTGGCCGCCGAACCGAGCCGGATCGACACCCGCACGCTCGTGCTGAAGGACGTGACGGCGGTGGGCGTCCTGTCCGCCTCTCCCGGCCTGGACGCCACCATCAGGGCGTACGCGTCCGGAGCAGTCGATCCCAGGCCCCTCGTCGCGGCCACCGTGAGCCTGGACGAGGTCGGCCCCGTCCTCGCGGGCGGGCGGCCGGAAGGCGCCGGCCCCGGCCCCAAGATCCATGTGGACCCCCGTAGCGCCGCCCGTTGAACCCGGCAACGCCCCAATCGCGTCTGTCATGGCCGTGTACTCTCGACCGGTTCGGGTAGGCCCCTGCATTGATGCAGCCCAGGCCGGTGTCGACCGCGGTCTTCGAAGGATGACGGACCATGTGCCGCGAACAGGAACCCGACAGCCCCTCCCACGTCGTCGGCGGGCAGCTCGCCGATGCCGTGAAGAACCTGGTGGCGCTGTGGTTCTCAGCCGTCGACGACGTCCGTCCGCGCCTGCCGCCGCGGCAGATACGCGCCTTGGAGGCCGTAGCCCGTCGCCCCTCCCTCAATGTCACCGCCCTGGCCGAGCACCTGGGCATCGGACTGCCGACCGCCAGCCGTCTGTGCGACCGGCTCGAAGCGGCGGGGCTGCTGCGGCGGTACGTCCGCCCCGGCGACCGGCGTGAGGTGCGCCTGGAGGTCACCCTCCAGGGGCGCCGGCTCCTCTCGGACGTCAGCGAGCGGCTGTCCCTGCGCCTGGCGGATGCCCTGGACGCCGTTCCGCCCGACCGGCGCAGGCGGCTCGAACAGGTGCTGCGTACCCTTCACGAGGCGGACGCCGGGGGCTGCGCTCAGGACTGAGTCGTCCGCTGCCCGCCCGCGTCGCCGTGCACATGGCACAGCAACAGGCATACGTCGTCGTCGTGTTCGGAGTCCCGCAGCAGCGGGTGCAGCAGCCGGTCGGCCGTCGCCTCCAGGTCGCCGTCGAGTTCGGCGGGGTCGAAGCCGCCGAGCGCTTCGGCGAGACGCTGGATGCCGGGGTCGATCCCGTGCGAGCGGCGTTCCACCAGACCGTCGGTGTAGAGCGCGAGCGTCGATCCGGCGGGGAGGGCCACCGTGTGGTCGTCGATCTGCTGCTCCATCGGGATGCCGAGCATGGCGCCGGGTTTGGCGTCGAGCGTGTGCACACGGCCGTCGGGGGCGCGCAGCACCGGTGGCGGATGGCCGGCGGCGGCCCAGGTGAGCGTGTCCTGGTGCGGGTGGATGCGGGCGATGACGGCGGTGGCGTACAGGTCAAGGCGCAGGCGGTGCAGGAATTCGTGCAGTCGGGTCAGGAGCCGCCCGGGGCTGCTGCCGTCGACGGCGTAGGCGCGCAGGGCGGTGCGCAGTTGACTCATCATCACCGCGGCGTGCAGGCCGTGCCCGGTGACGTCTCCGACGACGGTGATCAGGCTGCCGTCGGGCTGGCGGATGGCGTCGTACCAGTCGCCGCCGACGTTCAGGCCCCGCGTGGCCGGGAGGTAGCGCGCGGCCAGGCTCAGGCCCGCGGTCGTGGGCAACTCGGTGAGCAGGGCGCGTTGCAGGGTCTCGGCGATGTCCCGGTTGTGCTCGAAACGCCGGGCGTTGTCCAGGGCGATGCTGGCACGCCGGGTGAGCTCGATGAGCATGACGGCGTCGTCGGCGTCCCAGCGCTGGTCGGGCGGCGACAGGGTGAGGACGCCCTGGGGTGCCCGGCGGGTGAGCAGGGGGATGCAGAGCAGGGGCCGGCCGGAGTCGATGGCCGAGGGCGGCTGGTCGTCGACGCCGGGGAGGCCCCCGGGGTGGTCGGCGGCGTACTGCGGGCGGCCGCGGCGGGCCGCGAGGACGGCGGCGGCGGGGCGGGGGCCGCCGCGCAGGGCGTCGTCCACGTCGTCGAACAGCCAGACGTCGACGGTGCGTGCGTAGCGCGGAACGAGCAGTGTGGGGAGCAGCCGCACGATGGCCTCGTGGTTCAGCGAGGCGGTGAGGGCGGCGCTGGCATCGGCGAGGAAGGTCAGCCGGCCGCGGGCGTTCTCCGCCTCCTGGCGGGCCTTCTGCTCGGCGTCGAAGAGTTCGCGCTGGGCCCGGCCGGCGGCGTCCAGGTCGGCGTGGAGCGCGAGGACGCCCTGGTTGGTCTGGTGCAGTTCCTCGCGGTGGAACGCGACGAGCGACTCCTGCTCGTCGAGGCGGTCCAGCAGCAGGGCGGCGTCCTCGTCGGCGCCGAACAGGGCCTCGGCCAGGACCGCCGGGTCGTCGGCCGCGGGTTCGGTCCCGGAGAGGTCCGCGTCCTCGGCGCAGGGGACGCAGGCACGCCACGGCGGCTGTCTGTCCTCGGGGCGGCGCCTGGCCGGGGCCACCTCGATGTGGAACTCGCCCCCGCAGGGCGACAGGGTCGCTCGGGCGCCGACCCGCCATTCGCCTCCCTTGGTGAGGCACTGCCGTAGCTGTGCGGTCAGCGCGGTCACCAGGCGTGTGCGCTCCACGGTGGTCACACCGCACGCGGCGGCCAGCCGGGCCGTGGCGATGCGGGCCTGCGCGGCGTCGGTGACGGTGCGGACGTTCCAGGTGCGGGTCATCAGGGGCGGTCCGGGGGGAGAGGTCTGAGCACGGCGACGGCGGTGTCGTCGCGTACCGGGCGGGCGGGGCTGCTGGCGTCCCGCACGATCGAGGCGGCGATCACGGCGGGGTCGAGGGAAGAGAGGGTTTCGGCGGCCGGTCCGGGACTCCAGCGGCTCGGCAGGCCGTCACTGTGCAGGACCAGGAGGCTGTCGTGGGTCCAGCGCTCCTGGTGCTGCGGCAGCCGCGCGGGGAGGTGGGCACCGACGATGCCGGGGTACGAGACCAGACCCTGCCAGCGGTCGCCGTGGCGCAGCCGGGCCCCCACGTTGCCCACTCCGGCGAAGTGCAACTGACCTGTTCCGAGGTCGAGTTGGGCGACAGCCACGGCCGCGCCCCTGGTCTCGCGCAGGGCGGTGTGCATGCGCCGCAGCAGGTCGGCCGGGGGCAGACTGGGTGCGGTCCGCAGTGCCGCCACCGCGGCGGAGGAGGCGCGGGCCGCCTGGGGGCCGTGGCCGAGGCCGTCGGCCAGCAGGAGCGTGACGCGCTCGGCGGCGCGGACGCAGGCCCACGCGTCGCCGGAGAACTCCCCTCCCGCGAGGGGGATGTTGACTCCTCCGGCCCGTACCGGAGGCGGCGCCGGGTGCGGGCCGACGGTGTCGCGGTGGCGGTGGGGGGCGATCCTCGCCATCACCGTCGTTCCGCGCCCCGGTGTGCTGTGCAGGCCGAAGTCGTCCGCGGTGCGCAGGCAGGTGCCGAGACCGGCGCCGAGGGAGGCGGCGGTCGAGTATCCGTCGCGCAGGGCGGCGGCGGTGTCCGGCATGCCCGGGCCGTGGTCGATGGCCATGATCTGCACCAGGAGGATCCGCTCGTCGCCGTGGGCCGGTACCAGCGGGCCGACGAGGTCGAGGAGCACCCGTCCGCCACCGGCGTGCTTGAGCAGGTTGGTGGCGAGTTCGGTGGCCACGAGCTCGGCGACGGCGACCCGGTCGTCGGCCAGCCCGGCGTGGCGAGCCGCGTCCCGGGCCGCCACGCGGACGTCGCGTACGCGGGTCGAGTCGTGCACGGGCACCTCCCAGACGCGCGGCATCAGGGCGCCTTCCGCGGGCGGGGCGGACCGGACATCCAGGACGTCACCGTCACGGTGGTACCGACGCCGCGCCGGCTGTCGAGGGAGAACTCGTGGACCAGACGGCGGGCGCCGCCCAGGCCCATACCCAGCCCCTCGCCGGAGGTGTAGCCGTCGGACAGTGCCTGTTCCAGGTCGGCGATGCCGGGGCCGTCGTCGCTGAAGACGAGCCGCAGTCCCCGTACCCCGCCGCTGGTGACCTCCGTGCACTCCATCCGGCCCCCGCCGCCGTGCACGAGGGCGTTGCGCGCCAGCTCACTGGCGGCGGTGACGAGTTTGGTCTGTTCCACCAGACCGAACCCGAGTCGGGCCGTCATCTGCCGCACATGCTGGCGCACCCGGACCAGATCGAGGTCCGACTGGATCGGCAGGCGGGCCGAGACGCTGCCGGTGCTGTGGGTCACGGGCTCTCCCGGCGTGCACGCCCGTCGCGAGGCAGGGCCGAGACCGCGGCGCCGAGCAGACGCAGGGCCTCCTCGGTGTGCAGAGCGGTGCGCAGTCCCGGCAGGGTCAGGCCGAGTTCGACCAGGGTGATGGCCACCGCCGGGCGCATCCCCGCCACCACGGTCTGCGCGGCCAGCAGCCGGGTCATGGCCGCGACGTCGCTGAGGACACGGCCCATGAAGGAGTCGACGATCTCGACGCCGGACAGGTCGATGACCACCCCGCTGATCGCGCTGTCGGAGACGGTCTCGCCGATGTCCTGCCGGAGCTGCTCCGCCGTGCTGTCGTACAGATCGCCCTGGAGGGCGATCAGCAGGACATTGCCCAGCCGCAGCACGGGCACATGGCCTTCGTACGGGAAGGTGGCGGCGCCCGTCACCGGAGCTCCGCGGCGGCGGGGTTCGCCACGATGTGCGCGCCCTGCTGCTGGAGGGCGTAGGCCAGGGCGTCCGCGAGGCTGGCGCGGGTGAGCACCGAGCTCAGGTCGATGCCGAGGTGGACGATGGTCTGCGCGATGGCCGGCCGGATCCCGGAGACTATGCACTCCGCCCCCATCAGCCGCGCCGCCGCGACGGTCTTCATCAGATGCTGCGCCACCAGTGAGTCGACGGTCGGCACTCCGGTGATGTCCAGGATCGCGAAACGGGCGTGCTGCTCGACGACGGCGTCCAGGAGCGTCTCCATCACCACCTGGCTGCGGGCGCTGTCGAGGGTGCCGATCAGCGGTACGGCGACGATACCTTCCCACAGCTTGATGACGGGGGTGGCGATCTCGAGGATTTCGAGCCGCTGGCGGTTGATGAGTTCCTGTCCGGAGACCATGGTCGTCTCCAGCATGACCAGGCGCAGGGTGCCCATCAGCACGGCGAGGGCCGTGGCGCATTCCCGTCGGTGCTCGGCCGGCCTGCCGCTGAGCTCCTCAAGCAAGAGGTCGGTCACGGGCGGGCGCAGCGCGTCCACCTCGGCCGAGATCTGTCCGATGGTGGCGCCGGCGCGGGCCCGTGAGTGCACCGTGCGCGCCAACTGCTCGCGGACGACGGTGAATCCGTCTGCCTCCGAGTCCTCCACGCGCCCTGAGGCGGCCACCGCGGCCAGCGCCTCGACCACGGCCCGGCCCGCTTCCACGGCCTCGTCCCGGGAGACGGTGAACACCGTGCGGAACACCGCCGCGTCGGCCCACCGCTGGGCGATCTGCTCGCGGCGCAGCCGCAGGAAGTCTCCCACCTCCTGCGCCGGACCGGTCGGGCCTTCTGCCGTCTGCTGCTCCGGCACTTGCTTCCCTCCTTCTTCGTGGTGCGCGCCGCCCCGACCGTCCGGGGAGCGCCGGACGGTTCACTCAGGGTGACTGTCGCGGTCCGAACCAGTCGAGGCAGAGCACGAGTGCGTCGTCGTCGGCCACGGACGTGCCGCGGTGACCGGCCAGTTCCCTCAGGACGGCACGCGGGACCTCGGCGGCGGGCAGCAGGCTGGTCGAGACGATGGCGCGGGCCAGCGCGCGCTCCCCGTACCGCTCCCCGCCCGGCGCGACGACCGCGTACACCCCGTCGCTGGCGAACAGGAGCCGGTCGCCGGGCTCGATCTCCAGCTCATGGGCGACGTAGTCCGTCTCCTCGAACATGCCCAGCGGGAGCTGTGCCTCGATGTCGAGGGCGTCGACGCCACGGCCGCGCAGCCGCAGCATCTGCGGGGAGCCGGCGTCGACGACCTGGAGCCGGCCCGTGCTCAGTTCGAGGTCGAGCAGGAGCACGGAGAGGTAGGCGTCCCCGCGGTACTGGGCGTAGACGGCCTGGTCGGCGAGTGCGGCCTGGTCCGCGATGGACAGGCCCGCACGGCGGGCGTTGCGCAGGGCGTTGATGCCCAGGTTGGTCAGCAGGGACGCCTCGATGCCCTCGCCCATGCCGTTGGTGATGTAGAGCATCAGGCGGTCGGCGGACGCCGACCAGTCGAAGTTGTCGCCGTGGATCGCGTAGGCGGGCTCCAGTTGGGCGCCCAGCGCGTATTCGGGGCGTGCGCAGGCCCGGCCGGGCAGGAGCTGCCACTGCATCTCGGCGGCCAGGGTGAGCCGGTCGGTGCGGCGAGCCCGCAGGTAGAGATCGGTGTCCCGGTCGGCGACGATCACCTCGTGCGCCAGCACCTGGGCCACGTCGGCGAGCTCGTCCAGGCAGTCCTCGGCCTGGCCGGCGGAGGGCATCGTGACAGCCAGGACGCCGAGCCGGTCGCCGCGCACGGTCACCGGCAGATACAGGCGCACCTCGCCGTCGGTGAGCTTCTCGACGAACGGTTCCTGGGAACCGAAGGCCCGTCCGGCCGGGCTGCCGTGCGCCGGCACGGACTCGGGCGCGCTCGCGGCCGGGTGCACCGGCTGGAGCGTGGCCAGGGCGTAGTCGGCCAGGAGGAGCTGGACGGACTTCGCCGCGTAGTCGTTGCACAGGGCTTCGCGGACCGCGTCCACCAGTTGGTGCGGGGCCGCGGAGCGAAGCGCCCGCTCGGCTGCCACGAATCTGTTCACGATGTTGGATACGCCATTCTTGTCACGGTGACGGTGTTGGACCCGCTGCTGCGGACGCCACCCGCCGGTCCTTCTTGTCCGTATCTAGTGTTCTGCACCTATTGCCCGAACCGGTGGGCTGACAGTGCCCACGAAGCCTGGAAGAGTGGAGCCGTGACTTCCCCGTACTCGCAACCGCGGCCGGACGAGGTGGCGCGTGTGACCTCCGAGGCCGCCGAGTTGCTGGAGGTCCTGTGGGGCCGCGCGTCGACGGCCCCGGTGTCCGCCTCTCAGATCCGAGTGCTGTTCATCCTGGAGCACAGCGACGGCATCAACCTGCGCATGCTCGCCGAGACCCTCGGCTCCACGCCTCCGTCGACCAGCCGGCTGTGCGACCGCCTGCAGGCGGTGGGGTTCGTGGAGCGCGCGCCCAGCACCTCCAGCCGCCGCGAACTGCAACTGCACCTGAGCCGGCGCGGGCGGACCTTCCTGGCGGAACTGCGCGCGCGACGGGAAGCCGCGCTCCAGTCCGTGCTGGAGCAGATGCCCGTAGCCAAGCGCACCGCGCTGCTGGAGGGCCTGGAGGCGTTCTGCGCCGCGGCGTCCGCGGAGATCCACGAGGGCGACGAGGCGGGCGAGGCCGCCGACGTCAAAAGCGCCTGAAACACTTCCGCGTCCCGGTTCGGCGCCGGGGCGGTACGGCGTGCGCACCGCTGCCCGGCGACGCGGGCCGTCGTCGTTGCTGACCGGCACGTTCCACACCCCTCCCGCGCTTGACCCGCTCACTCTGTTGCCTCATGGCCATAGTTGTCAAACGGCAACTGTTATCGATTCGGGTGCGGGTGTCGATCGCTGAACTGCCTCTTCGGGGAGCGGTCTTCACTCCCCCGGCCAGGCGCCGGCGGCCGTGGCCTACGGCTCCGGGTTCGCCGGTCGGGCGTCCGCGGCGGCGAGTGCCTCCTCGAGGCTCTCCACGATCGGGACGGTGATGCTGACGCCCGTGAGATCCATGATCCGCCGGACTGCGGGCCTCGGGGAGATGAGGTACACCCCTCCCGGGATCTCCCGCACCTCCTGATACGCCCGCAGGACGATGTTCATACCGGACGAGTCCATGAAGGGGACGCCTGCGACGTCGAGCACGAAGTGCCGTCGGCCGTGATGGAGCTGGTTGGCCAGGTGGTGCTGCAACTCGGTCGCCGTATCCATGTCCAGGTCCCCCTCGACGGTCAGCAGCACGGCGTCCTCCCGGGGCACTTCCACCTTGATCGACAAGGGATTCTGGGCAACGGACACAAGTACCTCCCATAGGCGTCGGCGACGGTGACGGGTGCCCCGGCTGCCGGATTCGATGCCTCACCGGTGCGAGGAAACCTCGCGGGACGGCCCGTCGGTGCGTTCGCCCGCCTACCCCCGAACATCCCCACCACACAGGGCACGTGCGAGCGAGACGTACGCCGTCGAGTCTCTGGCCGCTTTTCGCACTCTGGTGCATGTGCGGCGGTTTGGCGGCCCGCGGACCGGTCACGCGAATAAGGAGAACGCCACACGCGATGGGAGGGGAAAGAGGACTCGGGCCTGATCGGGCGTCGTCACGGACGGTCGGCGGGTTCCTCCGCCTCCCCGCCTCTGTCAGGGAGCGAAAGGATGAGCGAGAACTACCGGACCGGCGCCACCAGGAGCTCGGCGGGCGCGGGCCGTGGCCGTCACGAGCCGCGGAGCCCGGCCTCACCGGCCGAGGCACGCGGAGCGGTGCGGCGGTTCCTGTCCGAACAGACACGTATCCGGGGCGCCGCCTGCGCGCCCGACATCCTGTCGGACGCGTTGCTGGTGGCGTCCGAGCTGACGACCAACGCCCTGCTGCACGGCGGCGGCATCACCGGCTTCGACGTCGAAGTCGTCGGCCAGAACCTGTATCTGTCCGTGAGCGACCACGAGCGACAGCGGCCGGTGGCTCTGGACCCGCTCGACCAGCAGGGCCGGCATCGGTGCGGGGGCCGTGGCTGGCCGATCGTGTGCCGGCTGTCCCGCACCGTGCTGGTGTCGGATCTTCCCACCGGCGGAAAGCGCGTGACCGCGGTGATTCCACTGGCGGCGCGGTGCGGGCACCCGGGTGATGTCGACTAGGGCCTGTCCGTCGGATCAGGGCGGCTGAAGGAAACACTCGGAACGGGCGCCGGCGGAGCACGCCGGGAACGCGGCTCGACGGAGCCCGGCTCCGAGGGGCATCGCCGGAGACCGGTCGGAACCGGTGTCCACGGCGCCAGGCCCCGAGGGGCATCGCCGGAGACCGGCAGGAGCTGGTCCCGCCGGATGCCAGAGCGGGAGCTGGTCACGACGGGTGCCGGCGGGAGCTGGTCACGACGGGTGCTGCCGGGACCTGGTCACGACGGGTGCCGGCGGGAGCTGGTCACGACGGGTGCTGCCGGGACCTGGTCTCGACGGGTGCCGGCGGGAGCTGGTCACGACGGGCGCCGGCCGGAGCTGGTCTCGACGGGTGCCGGCCGGAATCTGGAACCTCGAAAGACCCGGTCCGAACGGCGGTGGGCCGCGGCCTGGTCGGCCGCGGCCCATCTCGGACGGCGTCGCGCGTGCGACGCGCTGCTCAGGCGACCCCGGGCTCCAGCAGACCCGCGCGAAGTTGCTTGAGGATGCGGCTGATGAGACGCGAGACGTGCATCTGGGAGACGCCGATCCGCTCGGCGATCTGCGCCTGGGTGAGCTCCTCGACGAAGCGCAGATGGATGATCCGGCGCTCACGCTCGTCCAGCCCGGCGATCAGGGGCGCCAACGAGTGGAAGTCCTCGACGAGTTCCAGAGACGGGTCCTCCGCGCCGAGCAGGTCGGCCAGGACGGACTCACCGTTCTCGGCGTCGCCGGTGACGGCCGCGTCGAGGGAGGCGGACTGGTAGCCGTTGGACGCCTTACGGGCCTCGATGACCTCTTCCTCCGACAGCGACATCAGCTCGGAGAGCTCGCGAGTGGTCGGCACACGGCCCAGCCGCGAGCTGAGTTCCTCCGTCGCCCTGGCCAGCTCCGCGCGCGCCTCCTGCAACCGGCGCGGCACATGGACCGCCCAACTCGTGTCGCGGAAGAACCGCTTGATCTCGCCGACGATGTACGGGACGGCGAACGTGGTGAACTCGACCTCCCGGGACACCTCGAAGCGGTCGATGGCCTTGATCAGTCCGATGGTCCCGACCTGGACGACGTCCTCCACGGAGTCCCCGCGGGCGCGGAAGCGGGATGCCGCGTACCGCACGAGTGACAGGTTCAGCTCGATCAGGGTGTTGCGTGCGTACTGGAATTCGCGCGTGCCCTCCTCCAGCACGACCAGTCGGTCGAAGAACTGACGCGACAACTCCCGTGCGTCTTTGGGACTCACCCTCGTCGGATCCTCGATCAGCGGCAGTGCCGCCTCGTCCGCGGTGCCCCTGTCTTGTGCCGTGGCCGTTGCACGCGCCGCCGTCACGGCTCCCATGACGCCCTCCCTTACCGGAACCAGTTGCCAATTGCCCGCGTGCCCGGACTCGCCCGACTCACTCCCCTTGCGTGACAGGGATCACCGATCGGGGGTGGGTTGTGGCCGGAAACCGCCCTTGGACGCGGCCGATCCGGACATGTCGTACGCGAAACGTCGTACGCGAACGCCCCCTTGCCGGAGGCCAATCCCTCGTGTTCCCGGTCGGCGTCGTCATCCGCCGCACCCTGTTTGCGTCGTCGATGGCGGGGCATGCGGGTTTTCGTGCTTCGGACCGGAGGCGCACCGGTGCGACAGCCGTGACCGATCCGGGGCCTCGTGCCCCGTGCACCGTTTCCCACGGAGATCTCTGAGCACGCCACTTCAGGAGCTGTTCCCTCATGTTGGTCGAGACGTCCGCGCAAGCTTCCGACAACACCGCCCGCCCCCGCGTGTCCGGCAGGCGCGTCCACGACGACGCCCCCGACACCGGATCCGACTTCGCCCGCCTCGCCGCTCTGCCCGACGGGCCCGAGCGGGAGGCGATCCGCGACGAACTGACCAGGGCCTGGCTGCCCATGGCCCATCGCATCGCCGGCCGTTTCCGCAACCGCGGCGAGTCCCTGGAGGACCTGCGCCAGGTCGCGGCCCTCGGACTGGTCAAGGCCGTCGACCGGTACGAGCCCGGACGAGGCGCCTTCGAGAGCTACGCCGTGCCCACCATCACCGGTGAGATCAAGCGGCACTTCCGCGACCGGATGTGGGCCCTGAGGGTTCCCCGTCGCGTCCAGGACCTGCGCAACAAGGTCCGCGTGGCTCGCCGCGACCTCACCGCCTGCGGCGGCGAAAACCCGTCGGCCGCCCAGATCGCCACCCACACAGGACTCACCGAGGACGAGGTCAACGCGGGCCTGGAGGCGCTCGACAGCTTCAGCACCCTCTCCCTCGACGCCGAGATGTCCTCGAGCGAGGACGGCTTCAGCCTCGCCGACACGATCGGCGGGTGCGACGAGGCGTACGACGTCGTCGTCGACCGGGAGGCGGCGAAGGAAGGGCTGCGGCGCCTGCCCGAACGCGAGCGCACGATCCTCTACATGCGCTTCTTCGAGGACATGACCCAGAGCCGCATAGCCGACCAGCTCGGCATCTCGCAGATGCACGTCTCCCGGCTCATCAGCCGGTGCTGCGCACGGGTGCGCGACGAGGCGCTCGGCGGCGGGTGCGACGAACACTCCCAGGAGGGCTGAGCCGTGCTGACGCCTCATCCGGCGATACTTCGCGGCCTCGTCGAGGAGTACGAGGCGCTCATGGCACACGACGGCGACGGGCCGGAGGCCACCGGCCGCCGGCGCGAACTGCGCGCGCAGGACCTGGCATACACGCTGTGCGTGTCGACCGGGACACGCGAAGTGGGACGGGCCCTGGAGCGGGCCCACCACCTGCTCGCCGCGGCGAGAGAGTCGGCGACCGTCGCCTGACCCGCCCGAGCCACCGCGAGGAAACCGACGACACCGAGAAGGAAACGATGTGAGCACCGACAGAATCTGGTCGTACCCGCCGGACAGCGGTCATCAGCACGGACGGACGCTCACCGGGTACACCGTCGAGGCGAGCGACGGGACCATCGGCCATGTGGATCGCCAGGCCGACGACACTCCCTTGCAGCATCTGATCGTGGACACGGGCGCCTGGGTATTCGGCAGGAGTCTGCTGATCCCGGCCGGCCTGGTCAGCGGCATCGCCGAGGAGACCCGGGTGATCACCGTGAGCTGTACCCGCGCGGAGGCCAAGGCTGCTCCGCGTTTCGGCACCGACCGGGAGACACTCGATCCCGAGTACCTGTCCGCCGTCGGTGGCTACTACGCCTCCTTGCCCGATGATTCGGACGCCCTCGGGTAGCGGAGCCCCAGGGGTACGAAGCAGCACGGACGGACGGGGCCGACGAGGCGCGGACGACAGCGAGCGAGGAGTGGTGAAGTGACGGCGACCGCAGTCCACTTGGTGCGCGCCCGAGATGCTCGGCACCTGATGCGCATCCCGCAGGCGACCGACGAGCGGCCATGAGGCCGGCGGAGCGCCGTCCGGACCGGGACAGCCCCAGGGCGCGCACCCGGCCGGTACCGATCACCAGTGCCGCGGCGGCGCGCAGTTATGCGCGGTCGGTCGTCGAGGAGCGCTGGCGTCCCGCGTCCGGCACGGCCGGCGAGACAGCCGTCATGGATCTCCTGCTGGTCGTGTCGGAGCTGGTCGCCAACGCGATCCGGCACGGCGGCGGCCTGGCGGGGTTCGAGGTGACCCCGCTCGCCGAGGGGGTGCGGCTGAGCGTGCAGGACTACAGCGACGCCGTCCCCTCGGCCGCGTACGGGCCCGGGACTCTGCCCCGTGCGCACGAGGGCAGCGGATACGGGTGGCCGCTGATCATCCGGCTGTCCCGCGAGATCCACATCGACCGCCGCCGGGAGGGCGGCAAGACGGTCAGCGTGTTCGTGCCGCTCATGTGAACCGCCCGTTCGCCGGGCGGCGGCTCACCAGGGCAGGAAGGCGTGCACGTCCTTGCCGTCCGCCCGCACCACCACGCTGACCTCGTCGCACAGGGTCTGGATCAGATACCAGCCGATGCCGCCGCCACGGCCGGTGCCGGGGTGGAACGGGCGCGGCGCAGGTTCGGTGGTGCTCGTGTCACTGAGCGTCACATGCACACCGTCGAACGCCCTGCGCAAGGTCAGTCCGATCGGCCCCGGCGCGTACTGGACGGCGTTGGCCGCCAGTTCGGTGACGACCAGCACGATGTCGTCCCGGTACTCGGGCGTCGCCGGTGGTGAGGCTCGCTCCAGCGCCGTCAGGAACCGCTCCGCGCTCAGGCGGGCTCTGGTCACATCGCCGACGCCCCCGTCGAATGTGGCCTGCCATTTCTGCGTCTCCTCGGACGACGGTTTGTCGCCGCCACGCGATTCGGTCGCCATCACACCCTCTTCGGCCCACTCTGCGTTGCGGCCGTGGTGACTAGTTCTTGCTTCCACCGCTGCTGGTTCCCAGGCAGAGCCCGGCTACGCGTGCGAAACCGGTGCGATCCGCGGTGGCGCCACGGAAAGGTGGGGCCACAGATGCCGGCGGGCCGGCGTCGGCGGTCGCCGGTGGCGCGCCCGCACGTCGCCAACCTGCTGCTCATGCCCGACCACGCCGGCCCCGCGGGACGCGACGACAGCCCCGAGAAGTCCCGGCCGCCGACCCTCCGAAACGTCGTGTTCACGACAAGGAAAACCCCGTGGTAACAACACCTATCTAACGTGACCGGCTGTGGGATCAGCGTCGTATACAGGCCGCCGCAACCGCTCATGACGGTCCGTCGACTCCCCCGTCCTGCCGATGACGTCATGCCGGGCTGCCCACTTCACCGCAGCACCCGCACCCAGCCCCACCGGGAGGCGTGATGAGCACGACCGAGTCACGAGTGACGACGTCAGGACCGGCGGACCCAGGGAAAACCGGGGCCGACCAGGCGGTCAAGGAGACATTGGAGGACTACACCCTCCGTTTCGCGCCCCGCAGTTACCGCCGCTGGAGCCCGATGGTCGTGGCCACCACCGCCCTCGGCGGGATCGCCTACATGGCCGACTTCTCCATCGGCGCCGGCATCGGCCTGGCGCACGGCACCGGCAACGCGCTCGTCGCGATCGCCGTCGCCGCCGTCGTCATCTTCGTCACCGGTTTCCCGCTCGCCTACTACGGGGCCCGCTACAACATCGACCTCGACCTGATCACCCGCGGCTCCGGCTTCGGCTACTACGGCTCCGTGCTGACCAGCGTCATCTTCGCGAGCTTCACCTTCATCTTCTTCGCCCTCGAGGGCTCGATCATGGCCCAGGGCCTCAAGCTCGGCCTCGGGCTCCCGCTGTGGCTGGGCTATCTGGTCTCCACGCTCATGGTCATCCCGCTGGTGATCTACGGCATGAAGGCGCTCAGCAGGCTCCAGGTGTGGACCACGCCGATCTGGCTGATCCTGATGGTCGCCCCGCTGGTCTACCTGATCGCCAACGACCCCGGCACCGTCGACCGCTTCCTCTCCTACGCCGGTACCGACGGCGAAGGCGGCGTCAACACCGCCTCCGTCCTCCTCGGCGCGGGCGTATGCCTGTCCCTCATCGCCCAGATCGGCGAGCAGATCGACTATCTGCGCTTCATGCCGCCCAAGACCGAGCAGAACAAGCGCAGTTGGTGGACGGCCGTGGTGATGGCCGGGCCCGGCTGGGTGGTGCTCGGGGCGCTCAAGCAGGCCATCGGCGTCTTCCTCGCCGTGTACATCCTCGCCGAGGTCGGACCGGCCGCGGCGCCCGAGCCGATCCAGCAGTTCCGCAGCGCCTTCGACGCGATGATGCCGTCCTGGATGGTTGTCCCGCTGGCCGTGGCCCTGGTGGTCATCAGCCAGATCAAGATCAACGTGACGAACGCGTACTCCGGCTCGCTGGCCTGGACGAACTCCTTCACGCGTGTCACCGGGCACTACCCCGGCCGCATGATCTTCGTCCTGGTCAACCTGGCCTTCGCGCTGGCGCTGATGGAAGCCGACATGTTCAGCTTCCTCAACAGCATCCTCGGCTTCTACTCGAACTGCGCCATCGCCTGGGTCGTCACCGTCGCCACCGACATCGGCGTCAACAAGTACCTGCTGAAGCTCTCCCCGCTCCAGCCCGAGTTCCGCCGCGGCATGCTCCATGCCGTCAACCCGGTCGGCGTGGTGTCGTTCGTCGCCGCGTCGGGACTGTCGATCGCGATGTACTTCCACGCCCTGGGCGACGCCCTCCAGCCGTACTCCCCCGTCGCCGCGGCGGTGATCGCCTTCGTCCTCACACCGCTGATGGCCGTCGTCACCAAGGGCAGGTACTACCTCCGCCGCGCCGACGACGGCATCGCCGAGCCCCTCCTGGACTCCGACGGCAACCCGAGCGCGCTCACCCTGGACTGCCACGTCTGCCACCAGCCCTACGAACGCCCCGACCTCACGGCCTGCGCCGCCCATGACGCGGTGGTCTGCTCCCTGTGCCTGAGCACGGACAAGGCGGGCGACCACGTGTTGCCGGCCACGGCCTGACGCCCGTCTCGCCCGTCTCTTCCGGCGGCCCGCGCCCTGGTGCGGGCCGCCGGAATTTCGTCCAAGACAGGGCACGCGAAGTCGGCGACCGTAGAGGTATGCGCACACAGCAGGCGGGCCTCACCCGCGGGGGCCGCGATGCCGACAACGGCTGGGAGGTCGCCCACCCTCTCGGCGGCACGTCCCTCGAAGGCGTCCAGATGGCCGCCCGGGCCGAGGTGAGCGTCAGCGCGGTCACCTACCTCAGCGATCTCAACATGCTGGTGAACGTGGGAGGCAGGGAGCGCACCCGCCAGTCCTGAAGAAGGTACGGGTACGCGGGCCCGTCGGCCGACCCCGCATCCGGCCGGACGCGGTCGCCGGGGACAAGGCGTACTCGTCCCGCGGAAACCGCGCCCACCTGCGCAAACGCCGTATCAAGGCGGTCATCCCGGAGAAGAAGGACCAGGCCGCCAACCGGAAGAAGAAGGGCTCCAGAGGTGGCCGACCCGTCAGCCACGACGCCGATCTCTACAAGGAGCGGAACACCGTCGAACGCCTGATCAACAAGCTCAAGGCATGGCGAGGCATCGCCACCCGATACGACAGGACTCCCGACAGCCACCTCGCCGGTCTCCACCTGCGCGCCTCGATGATCTGGATCAAGGACCTCACCAGGACCACCCGATGATCACGACTCGATATGCCCGTGGGTGACGCGCTGAGGTGCCGGACGCCAAGGGCGGGCAGGAGTTGAGTCAACGGTCAACCAGCCGTGGACGCGGGGCCTCACCCGTGGATTCCGCGTCGGTGTCGTCGGTGCCGACCGGGCCGCGGGGAAGCATCCGGTCCAGCCACTTCGGCAGCCACCAGTTGGTCCGGCCGAGGAGTGTCATGGTCGCCGGTACCAGCACCATGCGTACGACCGTGGCGTCGATGAAGATCGCGGTGGCCAGGCCGAGCCCGAACATCTTGGTGGAGGGGTCCTCGGCGACGGCGAAGGACAGGAAGACCGCCACCATGATGAGGGCGGCCGAGGTGATGATCCGGGCGGTGCGCGAGACGCCCTCAACGATCGCCGTGCCGTTGTCGCCGGTGCGCAGGTACTCCTCGCGTACGCGGGAGAGGAGGAACACCTCGTAGTCCATCGACAGGCCGAACAGGATGGCGAAGAGGAACATCGGGATGAACGACACGATCGGAACCGTCGCTTCCAGCCCGATGAGTGCGCCTCCCCAGCCCCACTGGAAGACCGCGACCATGATGCCGTAGGCCGCGCCGATGCTCAGCAGATTCAGTAGTACCGCCTTGAGCGGTACGAGTATCGAGCGGAAGACCAGCATCAGCAGCAGGAACGACATCGCCAGCACGGCGGCGACGAACACCGGCAGGCGCTCACTGGTGCGTTGGCCCACATCGGACAGGCTCGCGGCGGCACCGCCGACGTGGGCCCTGGCCGGGCCGTGCCCGATCGCCGTGGGCAGCACGTCGGTGCGCAGCCGGGCGATGGTGTCGGCCGTGGCCTTGTCCTGAGGGCTGGTGGTCGGGAACACCACGAGGGTCGCGATGCCGGTGGCCCGATCGATGTGCGTCGGCGCGACGGATGCGATGCCCGGATCCGCCGCGACCGCCCCGACGAGTCGGTCCAGCACTCCCGGATCACCGGCGGGGTCCGCGGCGATGACGAGGGGACCGTTGGTGCCCGGGCCGAACCCCTCGGCGACGAGGTCGTAGGCCCGGCGCTCGGTACGGCTGTGGGGCAGTGAGCCGTCGTCGGGCAGGCCGACGCGCAGGCCGAGCACGGGCAGCGTCGCGGTCAGCAGCAGCCCCGCCGCGCCGACCGCGTACGGCACCGGGTGCCGGCTGACGTGCCCGATCCAGCGCCGCCACCCGGCGGCAGGGGCGGCGCCTGCCGCCGGGTCCCGCCGCCGTGCGAGTCGGGCCGGCTTCCTGGTCTGCAGAGCCCGGCCGATCCGGCCGGCCCGGGCCAGGCGCGGGCCGGCGGCGCCGAGGAAGGCCGGCAGCAGCGTCACCGACGCGAGCACCATCGTCAGGACGACGATCGAGACGGCAAGCCCGCCCACCGTCATGAACGGCACGTTCGCGACCGCCAGGCCGAGGATCGACACGACGACGGTTCCGCCGGCGAAGACCACCGGCCGCCCCGCCGTGGCCACCGCTCGTCCGGCCGCCTCGTGCGGATCGAGCCCGCGCGCGAGGTACTCCCGGTGCCTGGCGAGCACGAACAGCGCGTAGTCGATGCCCACTCCGAGCCCGACCATGCTGCCCAGGACCGGTGCGAAGGTGGGGACGTCCGTGACCCCCGCCAGTACGGTCATCGTGGCGACACCGACGGTCAGTCCGAAGACCGCCATGCCGATCGGCAGCGCGGCGGCGACGAGCGAACCGAACGCCAGGAACAGGATCGCGGCCGCGGCGAGGAGGCCGATCAGCTCGCTCGCGCCGCCGTCGGGGTCGGAGAAGGCGTAGAAGAGGTTCCCGCCCATCTCGATGCGCAGGGGCAGTTCGGCGCGCAGCCGGTCGCCGAGATCGACGAGGGCGTCGAGGTCTTCGGCCGACAGCCGGCTCTGGTCGGGGTACTGCACCCGGACGACCGCGATCCGCCCGTCGGCCGAGACGAGGCCGCCGCGCACGGCGGTGTCCCCGCCCGCGTCGAGCGCCCCCGCCGGGTCGCTCGTGCCGAGCACGTGCGGCAGCCGCCGCATCTCGGTCTGCAGCCGCGTGAGAGCGGTGCGCGCGCCGCCGTGGTCGAAGAACGTCGCAGCGCCGTCGAGGGGGGTGACGACCACTTGGGCGGTCATCCCCTCCTGGCCGGTGCCGGCCCGCTCGATCAGTTGCGCGGCCCGTTGGGAGTCCAGTCCCGGAGCGGTCATCGAATCCGCATTCCGCCCGCCGAAGGCGACGGCGGCGAGGACGGCGAGCGTGGCGGCGACCAGCCATGCCGCGATCACCCGCCAGGGATGGCGGGCGGCGCTTGCGCCCAGGCGCAACAGGGCTTTCGAGAGCATCGGGTCCTCCAACCACCTCGTCGGCCGTCCTTGTACGGCCGCCGATGCCGAGGCTCGTCGCCACGGCGCTCTTCGGCATCGGCCCGCGGGCCGCGGATCCGTCGGCCCCGGGGCGGAGTGACGAACCGTCCTTTCGGCCGATGCGCGGCACGCCGCGGTCCCTAGGCTGAGAACCGTGCTCCGAGACGACCTGCGAACCCTTTGGACCGAACCCCGGCCGCCCGACGCGCCCGCCCGGGTGCGGCGTGACTGGGCGCTGCTCGCCGCGGGCCTTGCCGGTGTTGCGCTGGAGGCCACCCTGCGCGAGGACGTCGTGTGGCGGCCGGTGGCGGTGGTGCTCGCCGTATGGCTGTGCCTGCTGCCCCTGTGGCGCCGGACCCGCCCGCTGGCGATGGTGACGCTGGCGTTCGGCTCGGTGATCCTGCTTCCGTTGGCCTCGCTCGTCGGCGCACCGCGCGAGCCCGTCGGCCTGTACACCGGCGCGGTCGTGCTCGTGCTGGTGTACGCGCTGCCCCGGTGGGGATCGGGACGCGAGACCGTGCTGGGCGGCGCGGTGATCCTCGCGTCCGGCACGCTGTGTTCCGTCACGGACGAGACCCCGGTCTTCGAAAACGTCGTGGGCCTCGCCTTCCTGCTGCTGCCCGGCGTGATCGGGGCTGCTGTGCGGTTCCGGGTGACCGCTCGCGAGCGGCAGTTGGAGCAGGTGCGCTCCCGCGAGCGCGAGCAGCTCGCCCGGGAACTGCACGACACGGTGGCCCACCACGTGTCGGCCATGGTGATCATCGCCCAGGCGGGCCGGGTGCTCGCGGGCGCCGACCCGTCCGCAGCCGTCGAGGCGCTGGAGGGGGTCGAGGAGGAAGGGGCGCGCACGCTGGAGGAAATGCGCGCCATGGTCGCCGCGCTGCGCGACCGCGGGGTCGGCGCCGAGCTGGCGCCCCCTGCCGGAGTCGCGGATCTGGAGCGCCTGGTGCGCACCCCGGGTGGTCGCCTCAGGGTCGACCTGGGGCTCGACGGCGAACTGGACGCGCTGCCCCCGGCCGTGGACGCGGCCGTCTACCGGATCGTGCAGGAGTCGGTGACCAACGCGCTGCGCCATGCGGTCGACGCGACCGAGCTCGTCGTTCGGGTCGCCGAGGAACGGCACACGGTACGGGTGAGCGTGCGCGACAACGGCCGGCGCACCGGCCGGGGTCGCGACGGATACGGACTTACCGGACTGCGCGAGCGCGCGACCCTGCTCGGCGGCACACTACGAGCCGGCCCGGGTACCGACCGGGGCTGGCATGTCGAAGCCGAACTGCCGAGAGCGAGGAACGAGAGCGGTGTCCATTCGCGTCCTCGTCGCTGACGATCAGACGATCATCCGCACCGGGTTGCGGATCATGCTGAACGCCCAGCCCGGCATCGAGGTGGTCGGCGAGGCCGCCGACGGGCGGGAAGCGGTACGTCTGGCCCGCGAACTACGCCCCGACGTCTGCCTGTTCGACATCCGCATGCCCGTACTCGACGGGCTCGAGGCCACCCGGCTGGTCGCCGGCCCGGGCGTCGCCGACCCGCTGGCCGTGGTCGTCATCACCACGTTCGACCTCGACGAGTACGTCTACGGCTCACTGCGTGCCGGCGCCCGCGGATTCCTCCTCAAGGACACGGGACCGGACCTTCTGGCGCAGGCCGTACGGTCGGCGTCCGACGGTGAGGCGCTCATCGCGCCCAGCGTCACCGTCCGTCTGCTCCAGGCATTCGCGGACCTGCCCGCCGGCCGGCCCGTGGCCCAGCCGGTCTCCCCCGTCACCGCCCGCGAGGAGCAGGTGCTCCTCGCCGTCGCTCGCGGGCTGACCAACACCGAGATCGCCGATGCACTGCACATCAGCCTCAGCACGGTGAAGACGCATCTGGCCAGCCTGATGGCCAAACTCGGCGCCCGCAACCGGGTCGAGATCGCGATGTGGGCCTACGAAACGCGCCGTATCCTCCCCGGAACCTGAGCCGGGTACCGGGCCATGTCCCATGAGTCCCCGCCCGGACACAGGCCGAGGGCGAGAGCACTGCCGGCGAGCACGAGGCGGACGGTGCCCGTGCCCAGGCCGGACGGTCCGAGCACGACGGCCGCCGCCGCGAGGCCCCCGACGAACGCGACGCCGGAGGAGGCGAGCAGCGGCAGCGACACACCGGTGACCGCGACCAGCCCGAGCGCCATGTAGGAACCGGCGTTCACGGCGAGGGTGTCGGGCGAGGCGAGCACGTTGCGGCTGACCGCCTGCAAGGCGGTGCCCGCCATGCCGAGCAGGGCTCCGACGAGGAGTCCGGCGGCCATTCGCGGCAGCCGGGAGGCGATGACGACGGAGGCGTCGGCCGCATCCGCCCGGCCGGTGAGCGCCTTGAGGACCTCACCGGCGCCGACGGCGGCCGTGCCCTGCGTGATGTCGACGACCGCGAGGGCCGCGACCAGCAGGACGAGGGCGGCCGCGCCGGTCCGGGACGGGGCCGTCGGCGGACGGGTGGCGGGAGGTGTTGCGGTGACGGCCATGGTGTTACTTCGTCAGCTCCTCGACGAGGGCGTCGACAGTTCATGACCGCGGGATCTCACCGCGGAGGTCTCTTCACCTGCCTGCCCGCGGCACGACTCCGACGTTGGGCGGTCAGCCCTCCGCCGGTGACACGTCGGTCACCTTGCCCTGGGGATCGGCCTCCAGGTAGCCGACCGCGCCGTACTCGTCGGTCTGGTAGACGGCCATACCGAGCGGGGTGTCGAAGAGGTCGTTGGGCTGCTTCACCAGGATGTAACGCATGTCCGGGTTCTTGACGTTGAGCTTCTTGTCGGCCTCGGCGAGCAGCGCGGGAACCGCGTCCCAGTTGAAGTCGTCGAGGGTGAAGGGCTGATCGCCGCCCGAGAGGGAGCTCTTGATGATGCCCTTCTCGACGCCGCGTCCGAGGCGGTAGGTGTAGGAGTCGCACTTGGTGTCGCTGCCGTCGACCATGACATCGGCCGACACGAAGTCCTGGTAGACGCTGAAGTCACCGAACCTCTTCCGGCCGGTCTCCTTCTCCAGGGCCTTGATGGCGGTACGGATGCCGTCCGGGGTGAGCAGCCCGGCGGACTCCGAGTCCTGCGACCGCTGTGCGGCGGGGGCCCCGGCGCTCGACGACCCGTCCGACGAAGCGGTCGATGACGGGGTCGGCTTCGACGCCGAGGTGGTGGACGGGCCTCGCGCACCCGAATCACCCGAATCGCCCGAGCCGCCGCCGAGGGGCAGCAGCCACCACAGCAGGGCCACGGCGCCAGCGAGGGAGGTCCCCGAAACGCTCAGCAGGACGGGCAGGTTGGGGGTACGCCGACGTCCCGCCCGCACGGGCGCGGTGACCGGCTGGGGTGCGGCGTACGCGGATCCGGGGTGAAGCGGCGGCCCGAAACCGGCGGGGACGGGCGCGGGCATCGGGGCCGGGGTGGGGGCGCCGAACGGGGCGGACGTGGCCGACGAGGCGGACGTCCCCGGGTACGTCGACGAGGCGGAAGTCCCCGGGTACGTCGACGAGGCGGAAGTCCCCGGGTACGAGGGGGAGATGGTGGTGGAAGGGGTCGGCGGGTTCAGCGGGTAGGAGGTGGGCGTGTGCGCCGCGGCCGCCGGCCCGGTCGGCCATGACTCGAACTCGGCGAGCCTGCGGTCCAGTTCGGCGGCGGACGGCCGTGCCGAGGGGTCCCGGACGAGCACGCTCATCAGGGCTCCGCCCAGGGCGCCGCCGCGCACGGGTGGCGGGACGTCGTCGCTGAGGACGGCGGCGAGGGTGGCCAGGGGCGTGCCGCGGCGCAGCGGGTGGTGGCCCTCCAGCGCGGTGTACAGCATCATCGCCAGCGACCACAGGTCGGAGGCGGCACCGCCCTCGTGGCCCGATATGCGCTCCGGGGCCATGAAGTCGGGCGTGCCGATGATGGAGCCGGTGGCGGTGAGGTTGGTCGTCGTCTCACGGATCGCGGCGATACCGAAGTCGGTGAGCACGGGACGCCCGTCGGATCGCAGCAGGACGTTGGCGGGTTTGACGTCCCGGTGCTGGATCCCGGCGTCGTGCGCGGCGGCCAGTGCGGCCAGCACTCCCCGGCCGATGCGGGCGGCCTCGGCGGCCGGCATCGGCCCCTGCTCCAGCCGGTCGGCCAGCGAGCCGCCGCTGACCAACTCCATGACGATCCACGGGTAGGTGGCTTCACCACCGTCGACTATGTGGTGGATCGTGACGACGTTCGGATGGTCGATCCGGGCCAGCGCCCGGGCCTCGCGCAGCACGCGCTCGCGCAGCATCCGCGCGCCCTCGGGGTCGTACTCGGCCAGGTCCCGGTCGGGCGGACGGACCTCTTTGACCGCCACCAGCCTGTGCAGCACCAGGTCCCTGGCCCGCCAGACCGTCCCCATCCCGCCGCCGCCGAGGCGGGCCTCCAACTCGAAGCGCCCGTCGACGACCCGTCTGCCGGGGCCTCTGTCTCCCTCACTCATGGGCGGGAGCTTAATGGCCTCCACCGACACCGTTCGCCGGCGCCGTACCGGCGCACGCGCCGCGGGGTGAGCAGGGCGGGGGCGGGCACCCTGTGGTGCTCCGCCCCCTCCGCGGCACCGTGCGCCGCGGCCACCGGGAGATGAACTCGCTCCGCGCTTGCGGGGACTAGCGTCCGAGCGCCTTCGCGCCCGCCTGCGCGAACTTCTCGTCCAGCGCGCCGGACGGAGCCCCCGCGACGCCGATGCCGGCGATCGGGGCGTTGTCGGCGGTGACGGGGACACCGCCCGCCAGGAACAGGGTGCCGGGGATGTCCTTCAGGGTCGGGGCCTGCTGGAGACGTTCGGTGAGCTGGGACGTGGGGGCGTTCCAGGAGACGGCGGTGAACGCCTTGCGCTCGGCGGACTCGTAGGACTGCGGGCCGGCGCCGTCGCCGCGCAGGGTGACGATGGTGTTGCCGTTGCGGTCGACGACGGCGACCGTGACGCGCTGGTTCTCCTTCTCGGCGGCGTCGAGCGCGGCCTGCGCGGCCTCGGTGGCGGCATCGATCGTCAGGTGGGTGGAGGTGGTGGTGGCCCGGGCCGGGGCGGCGGCCGAAGTGGCCGCGGGGGTCGTCGCCGGGGCCGAGGCGTTCGCGGACACCGCGCCGAAGCCCGCCAGGGCGACGACGGCGAGCACGGCACCGCCGGTGGCGACGCGGGCACGGCGGGAGAACTTCTTGTGCACGGGGTTCATGGGTCGGTCGACTCCTTCGGTGGGCGGGCGGCCCGGTTGCCGCCCCGCTTCGTCCGCTCTCCACCCTCGGCCCGCAAACGGCTCCGGACGGTCGACGTTCCGGCTGCCATGGGGCAACGGGACGGACGACACCGGGGTCATCCGATCGGTTGACCCACCCCGGGCCGCACCGGGCCACAATGGAGGTGTTTGCCCAGTTCAGGCCCACGAGCAGGGAGGGAGGCGGCCCCGGATGGGGAACCGGTCGTACGAACCGTCCACCGTGGACACCAGGTGGCTCGGCGCCGTGATGCACGCGGCGTTCTTCCTGCTGCTCGGCGGTGCGCTCGCCCGCTTCCTGCTGCGTCACCCCGGCGAACCGCGTACGCCGTGGATCATCGCGCTGTCCGTGGTGCTGGCGGTGCTGCATCTGGTCGGGCCCCGAGCCGGCGACTCGGGGCTGCGGCCCGCCCGGCGGCACACGGCATGGCTGGCGTCGACCGTCGTCGTGTGGATGGTCCTGGTCGTGCTCGCGCCCAGCTTCGCGTGGTGCGCGGTACCCCTGTTCTACACGGGTCTGCGCACCCTGCCGCCGCGCGCGGCCCTGGCTCTCGTGGCGGTCCTGACCGTGTTCGTCGTGGCCGCGCAGGTGCAGCTCGCGGGCCGCTTCGACCCGAACCTGGTCCTGGCGCCGCCGGCCGTCGCCGCCCTGGCCACCGCCGTCTTCCTCCAGATGGAACGGCACACCGCACGCCAGCGCGTCCTGATCGACGACCTGATCCGCACCCGGCACGAACTCGCGTCCTCGGAACGCCGCGCGGGCACCCTCGCCGAACGGCAGCGGCTCTCCATGGAGATCCACGACACGCTCGCCCAGGGCCTGTCGAGCCAGCGGATGCTGCTCCAGGCGGCGGACCGGGTGTGGGACACCGAACCGGACAAGGCCCGCGCCCATGTCCGCACCGCCGCGTCCGTAGCCGAGCACAACCTCGCCGAGGCCCGGCGCTTCGTGCACGACCTCGCGCCCGCCGACCTGGCCGACGGCGAGGGCCTCGACGAGGCGCTGCGCGCCCTGGCCGCACGGGAGTCCGGCGCCCATCTGGCCGTACGCGTCCACATCGACGGTGACGGCCGGCTCCCCCGGCTCCCCGACCGGGTCCGCTCGGCCCTGCTGCGGGTCGCCCAGGGCGCGCTGGCCAACGTCCGCGAGCACGCCGGCGCCGGTAGCGCCGCCCTCACCCTGACCGTCCTCGACGACGCGGTCGTCCTGGACGTCTCCGACGACGGCGACGGCTTCGATCCCGCCGCCCTGCCCGACTCCCCCGGCGGCGGACGCGGCCACGGACTGCCCGCCATGCGGGCCCGGCTGCGCGCGCTCGGCGGCACCCTGACCGTCGAGTCCATGCCCGGCGAGGGCACCGTCCTGTCCGCAGCCGTCCCCCTGGAGGCGCCCCGATGACCCTCGACCGCGCTCCCGTGCGCATCCTGCTCTGCGACGACCACGCCGTCGTACGGGCCGGGCTGCTCGCCCTGCTCGACAGCGCCCCGGGCATCGAGGTCGTCGGCGAGGCCGGCACCGGTGAGGAGGCGCTCGCGCTGGCCGCGAAGCTCACCCCGGACGTGGTGCTGATGGACCTGCAACTGGGCGAGGGCATCGACGGCGTCGAGACCACCCGACGCCTCACCTCCTCCCCCGGCGCCCGCACCCATGTCCTGGTTCTGACCACCTACGACACGGACGCCGACATCACCCGTGCCATCGAGGCGGGGGCGACGGGCTATCTGCTCAAGGCCGAGCGCCCCGACGAGCTCTTCGCCGCGATCCACGCGGCCGCCGAGGGACGGACCGCCCTGTCGGCCCCGGTCGCCGGCCGTGTCATGGCCGGCCTGCGCCGGCCGCGCCCCACCCTCACCGACCGCGAACGCGACATCCTCGCCCAGCTCGCCCGCGGCATCGGCAACCGTGACATCGCCCGCGCCCTGTTCATCAGCGAGGCCACGGTCAAGACCCATCTGCGCCGCATCTACGACAAACTCGGTGTCGACACCCGCGCGGGCGCGGTGGCCGTGGCGAAGGAACGGCGACTGCTGCCCTGAAGGCGGCTCGGCGGCCCCATCGACGGGGGCCTGGCCCGGCCGAGCGCGCGCTGCTCCAGGAACGGGCGGGCGCCTAGCCGCCGGTGACTCGGGTTGCGGAACCCGGGAACGTGGGTGGTGTGTGGCCGCCCGCAGTGCGGGCCTCCAGGGCATGGAGGACGGCCACCATGTCCTCACCGCCGTGTCCCTGGTCGACGGTCTCACCGAACAGGGCGTGGCAGACGTCGAGAAGCGGGGACGCGATGTCGGCCTTGCGGGCGGCCTCGGCGATCAGCCGGTTGTTCTTCAGGACGTCGGCTGCCCCCGCCTGGACGGCGAAGTCCCGGCCCAGCAGCTTGGGCGCCTTCCCCCGGGAGACCGCGCTCGCCATGGGGCCGGCGTCCAGGACGTCCCGGAGCAGGCCCTGGTCAAGCCCGTGCCGCCCGGCGAAGTGGAACGCCTCGGTCAGGCCGGTGACCAGGGTGATCAGGAACAGGTTGACCGAGAACTTCATCAGCAGGGCGCCCGGTACGCCGCCGCACTCGAACGTCTCGCGGCACATCGGGGCGAGAAGCGGGCGTACGGCCGCGACGGCGTCGTCGTCGCCCGCGAGCATCGCCACGAGTTCGCCCTGTTCGGCGGGGGCCCGGGAGCCGGAGACCGGGGCCTCGACATAGCGGCCGCCCACCGCGCGTACGGCGTCCTGGAGTGCGGTCGAGTACTCGGGCGAGGTCGTGCCCATGTGGACGACGGTGCGGCCGGCGACGTGGGTGGCGAAGTCAGGGGTGCCTCGCCCGAGGACCGTGTCGAGGGCGGTCTCGTCGGCCAGCATGAGGATGACGGTCCCCGCCCGCTCGAAGACCTCGGCGGGGCCGGCGGCGATCTCGGCTCCGGCGGCGCGCAGGGGTTCGCAGCGGTCGCGACTGCGGTTCCACACGACGAGGGGTGTTCCCGCCCGAGCCAGGTTGAGCGCCATGGGCTGTCCCATGACGCCGAGGCCGATGAAACCCACGTACACGATGCACCGCCGCTTTCCAGTACCGCTGTCGCACGCTCGCGTGCCGAGGCCGAGGCGTCGTAGCGGCCACTACTGCCTATGACAGCGGTCATAGTACCGGGCCGATATGACCGCTGTCATAGGATGGGAGCCGACAGCTTCGAAAAAGCGGATGGACGGGGACGGAGGTCGGGATGGCGGTGTCGGAACGGGGGCCACGCGAGCGGATGGTCTTCAGCGCGGCCCAACTCCTGCGGCGGGACGGGGTCGCCGCCACCGGAATGCGTGAGGTCGCCGCGCACGCCTCGGCACCGCGCGGCTCGCTCCAGCACTACTTCCCCGGCGGCAAGGAGCAGTTGGTCAACGAGGCGGTCGGGTGGGCGGGCCGGTACGCCGGCAACCGGGTCGCCCGCTTCCTCGCCGCGCTGCCCGAGCCGACACCGAGCGGGCTGTTCGCGGAGATGGTCCGCCAGTGGACCGACGAGTACGAGGCCGTCGGGTTCGCGGGCGGCTGCCCCGTGGCGGCGGCCACCGTGGACTGCGCGCAGTCCACGGACTCCACGCGAGAGGCCGTGGCCGCCGCGTTCGCCGCCTGGGCCGGGCCGGTGGGCCGCGCCCTGGTGGACATGGGCGTACCGCAGGAGCGGGCCGGGCGGCTCGCCACCTTGATGATCAGCGCGCTGGAGGGGGCGATCCTGATGGCACGGGCGGAGCGGGACGTACGGGCCCTGACGACGGTGTCCCGAGAGCTCGGCCCGATGCTCGACGCAGCGGTGGACAGGGCGGGTTGACCACCTGCGGGCGGGCCACGCCGGCCATGGACGCGCCGGCCGGGGGGACATGACGGTACGTCGGTTCGCGACCGGCCGCCCCGGACGGACCGTCCTCCACCGCGAACGGCGCCGGGAGCCTCGATGTCCGCGTGAGTCGCTGGTGATGCGACGTCGGCCGGTCTGACGCAGACTGGACGGGTGAGTGGCACGTCTCCAGGACGTGGCGAGACCGCGTCCGCATCCCGGTCGGCACCACGACAGACCGTGGCCCTCGCGGCGATGATGTTCGCCGTGGCGATGACGTTCATCGATCAGACCATCGTCTCCATCGCCGCTCCCGACATCGTCCGCGAACTGGGCCTGTCGGCTTCCGGCATGCAGTGGGTCGTCAACGCCTACCTGCTGTCCCTGGCCGCGTTCTTCGCGTTGGGCGGCAGGATGGCGGACCTGTACGGGCCGCGCCGGGTGGTCGTGGCCGGCACGCTGGTGTTCGTCGTCTCGTCGGTGCTGTGCGGCTGCGTGCCCAAGGGCGACGCGGCACAGGGCTGGCTGATCGCCTTCCGGGCGACCCAGGGTTTCGGTGCGGCCCTGCTCTTCCCCGCGGCGCTGGCCGTGGTGGTGGCGGTGTTCCCGCCCGAGCGGCGCGGTCGTGCCCTGGCCCTGTTCTTCGGGCTGTCCGGCGCGTTGACCGCCCTCGGCCCGCTGCTGGGCGGCTGGTTGACGGCGTGGACCTGGCGCGCGGTGTTCTGGGTCAACGTTCCCGTGGCGATCGTGGCGCTCGTCCTCACCGCCTGGGCCCGAATCGCGGACCGGCGCCGCCCGGGCACTCTCGACGTGCCCGGCGCCGTACTGATGGCCGTCGGCATGGGCCTGTGCGTCCTCGGTTTCCAACAGGCGTGGGCGTGGGGCTGGGACAGCGCCGCGACATGGGGCTGCATCGCGGGTGGCCTGGCGATTCTCTACGCGTTCGTCCGGTACGAGCGAGGCGTGCGGCACCCGTTGATCGATCTGCGGGTGTTCCGGGACAAGGCGTTCAGCGTGGACGCCGCGGTGCTGTTCTTCTCGATGCTCGCCTTCGTACCGCTGTTCTTCTTCGCCTCCGTGTACGCCCAGGTGTCCCTGAGCGCCTCGCCCAACCAGGCGGCGCTGTTCCTGCTGTACTTCTTCGCGGGGTTCGCCATCGCCTCGCAGTGGGGCGGCCGGATCCTCGACAAGCAGGGGGCGCGCCCGGCACTGAAGACGGGCACGATCGTGGGTGCCGTCGGGTTCGCCCTGTGGGCCGGCAAGCTCACCGACCTTTCGATGCACGACCAGTGGCCGTACGCCGCCCTGGCCGGCGCCGGCATCGGCTTCATCCTGGCCCCCGCCTCCACCGATGCCGTGAACCGGGCCATCGGTCCCTCCTACGGCGAGGTCACCGGAGTCACCCAGACCGTGCGCAACTTCGCGGCGAGCGTGGGTATGGCGGTCTTCGGCACGATCCTGAGCCACGCCACCAACAACAACGTGGTGAACACCCTGGAGTCCCGCGGCCTGCCGTCGAACGTCGCGCACGACGTGGCCCATGACATCACCGAGTCCATCACGGGCAACGGCGATTCCAGTACGCCCACGGGGACCGGGCCCGCCGCGACGGCGACGCGGAACGCGATGAGCGCGATCCGCATGGACTTCGCCGAGGCCAACCAGTGGGTGTTCTACGGCATGGCCATCGCCCTGGGCGTCGGCTTCCTGTGCGCGATTCGCCATCCGGGCGGTCGCGCGGTGACGCCGAAAGCGGCGGAGGAGCCGGCAGGGACGTCCGCGGCGGGGGCGTTCGCCGCGAGCTCGGACGAGCGAACGAAGGGTTGAAGCCGTCGTTCAGCCCGCCCGACGGCCCGACCTCGAAGAGGACGACGGCGACGCCGACGACATCCGCCGGCCTCCCTCCGAGCAGCCTGCGCAAGGTGACCGACGGGCGTGGACCGCCTCCGCGTAACATGCCGGGTCCGAGTGAGGATCATGAAAGGACGGCGGCGTGCGGGAAGTGGCGTGCCACGAGGTCGGCGAGCAGCTCACGGCCCGGGCACTGGACGACATAGGCGGGCGGGCCAGGCGGTACTGGCACTCGATGCGATACGACGGCCCGTCCCTGGGGATGTTGCGAAGGATGCGCGACGAGCTCCTCGACCATGCCGCGGCTCGCGCCATCGAGGACCCCGCACTCGACGAGCCGTCACGGGCCGTACTACGTACGGCGGCGGAGTGTGCTCTGGGGGTGTTGAGCGCCGGCTGCTTCCCCAACGGCGATCAGGAGATCCCCTTCCCGCTCATCGGCGAGACGTTGAGCACCGACGACGTCTCCTTCGCGGACGCCGTGGAGGAGGCTCCCGATGCCCGGGCGTGGCTCGACGCGTTCGCGCTGTGCGTGGTCAGCGGCGCGGTGTGGGAGTGGCAGCGGGTGATCGGTCTGCTGCTGCGCGGAGACTACGCGCCCGCCATCCGTGAGGGGGTTCCGTACTCGAAGCTGACGTCGGCGTCGGACCCGGCGGACCTCGCCGCCATGGACGCGCTGTGCGGCTATCTGACCCAGGCGAGCGGACACCTGCCCCGCGACTGGCCGACCGTCACCCTGTGCAAGCCGGACGCCGACGAGCGCGCCGAGGCGGCGCGGCAGTTGGACGCGGCCGGTGCCCTGTCGCCGGACCACCGGCTCCTGCGGATCCTCCTCGACGACGACCCGTCGGCCTTCGAGCAGGCTCTCGCCGCCCGGCTGGTCGAGCACCGGCAGAGCGTGTCCTCGGCCGTGGAAACGGATCCCGCTCCCAGGACCCTGTTGCCGCTCGACGCCCTCGCCCTTGCCGCCCTCGCGGTCCAGGTGCACGGATGGGAGCCGACCGTACGGTCCGGCTATCTGCCGTCGGGCCTGCTGGGTTCCCCGGACGCGTTGCGGCGGGCGGCTGAGGGTGAGGGGAACCGTCTGGGGCTCTGGGTCGCCAAGTAGGCGGACCTGTCCGGCGTTGCGGGGGGGGTGCCGGTGCGTCGCCCGCGCTCCCGACCGCCCCCGGACATACCTCCGTCAAGTGGGTCCGCTCCCGTACAGTCCGTGGCGTCGGCACGCGCCGTCGCGGCCGACTCCAGCGGCTCACCCAGGAGATGGAACATGGACACCGAAGCCGGCCCCGGCTCCCTCCCGCACCCGTCCGGCACGGCCCGGCCGGTGCCCGAAGCCGAACCGGAGCTCGTGGAGCGGTGGCGTTCGCAGAGCGGCGAACTGCTCGAGCTGCTGACTCAGGTGCGCGAGCGCGTCGGCGGTGTCGCGGCGTTCCGGATCGGGCCCGCCCGCACCGTTCTCGTCACGGAGCCGCGGGCCGTCCAGCATGTACTCGCCCGCCACCCGGAGCAGTACGTCAAGCGCTCCCACCGCGCCCGGCTGCTGGTCGGCGACGGCGTCCTGTCCGCCGAGGGCGAGGCGTGGAAGCGGCAACGCCGTCTGCTCCAGTCCCAGTTCACCGGAACCGGGATGCGCCGCTACGACCGGCGGATCACCGAGGCGGCCCGGACGACCGCCGAGCGCTGGGCCGAGTACGCCCGTACCGGCAAGACCTTGGATGTAGGGCGGGAGATGCATCGCTTCGCCCTGGACGCCATCTGGCGCTCCCTCACCGGCCACCCTCTCGACGACGAGACCCAGCGCGAGTTGGAGGCCATCGAGGCCGTGGGGGCAACTCTGCCGACGCTGCCCGCCGACACGGAGGCCGCCCGGGCGGCTGTCGCCACCGATCTCGCCCGGATCGACGCGGTGGCCCGGCACGCGATCGAGGCCGCCCGCGCCGGGGAGGTCGGCCCTGACGGGCCGGGCCTGCTTCAGGTACTCACGGAAGCCGGCGCCGAGCGGCCCGAGTACACCGACCGACTGATCCGCGACGAGCTGGTGACGCTGCTCGCCGCGGGGCACGAGACCACGGCCAGCACCCTGACCTGGCTGTATCTGCTTCTCGATCGGCACCCCGCCGCTCGCGAGCAAGCGCTCGCCGCCGGGGAGGAAAACTCAGAGGAACGCCGCCAGGCCATCCAGGCACTGGTCCACGAGACGCTTCGCCTGTACCCGTCCGCGTGGCTCATGCCCCGCCACGCCGCCGAGGACGACACCCTCGACGGCTACCGTGTCGAGGCGGGCACCGATCTCCTGGTCTGCCCCTATCTCACCCACCGCGATCCCGAACTGTGGCCGGATCCGGAGCACTTCGACCCTCGGCGCTTCCTCTCCCCCGGCGGCCGCCCCACCGACACCGGCGCCTACTTCCCCTTCGGCATCGGCCCTCGTGCCTGCCTGGGCGTGCAGTTCGCGCTCCGCGAGTCGACCGTCCTGCTCGAACATCTGCTGCCGGCCCACGTCGTGGCGTTCTCCGCCACCCCCGCGAAGGCGAAGTACGGCTTCACGGTCCGCCCTGACGGCCCCACGCCCGCGACGCTACGACCGCCGCTCGCCTGAAGCCGGCGCCTCAGCGGCGGCCGCCGAACTCCCAGTCGTGGACCTCGACATCGGCGTACAGGTCGACCTTCAGGACGGCGCGTGCCGTCGTCGCGTCCGCTGCGCGTACCAGCGCCGCCGTGCCCAGCCAGGCGGTGCCGTCGTCGGACAGCAGCGGTCCGTAGGCGATGAGTTCGTCGTTCTCGGGCGGTTCGGCCGGCTCGGCGGCCCGGTCCGGGCCGAGGCCCAGCACCAGGTACCGATTGCCTTCGCTGCGGCCTCCGGGGAAGTCCCACATGGTGCGCCCCAGCATGTTGCGCCACCGGCGCAGCAGCACGTCCCGGTACGCGCCGGCCTGGTAGTTGGGCTCGTCGAAGGCGAACGCACGGGCGGCGGCGGGATCGGGCAGGTCGACGATGTGCACGCTGCCGGTCGGCGTCTCACCGTCCGGCGCGAACGTCGGGCCGCGTGCGATGAGCTGCTCGGCGAACAGGTCCATGTACGACCAGTGCTCCTCCACCAGCAGCTCGCGCAGTGCCAGGGAATCGGGCCGGTCACGGTGGTAGCAGAAGAACTCCATTCCCACAGTCTGGGCCAATACTTCACACATTGTGGCATGATCCGCTGTCATGCCCTCGTTACCTGCGTGGACGTCAAAAGCCGTTGCCCGTCTGCTCGTTGTCCTGCTCGCGTTGCTCATGACGCAGGGCGGCACCGGGCCCGAGGCCCTCACCGCAGCCGCGGCGCCGACCGGTACCGGCGTCCGCGGCAGCGAGCCGGCGACACCCGATCGGCCTCGCTACGAGGTGTCGCTGCGCGGCAACGCCGACGGCTCCCGCTGGACCGGACGGCAGCGGGTGTCCTTCCGCAACGCCGCCGCAGATCCGCTGCGTGAGGTGTACATACGCCTGTGGGGCAATGGCGTGGACAAGTGCGGTACGGCCACCGGCACACCCGCGGCGGTCCAGGTGTCCAGGGTGCGCGGAGGTACCGCGGGCCGGCCGACCGTGCACTGCACGGCGCTCCGGATCGCCCTGCCGAAGCCACTCGCGCACGGTGAGCGCGCCTCCGTCTCCTTCGACGTGTCCATCACCGTGCCGAAACGCAACGACCGCTTCGGCCGCGAGGGTGCCTTCCGCTTCCTGGGCAACGCGCTGCCCGTGCTCGCCGTGCACGACGCCAAGGGGTGGCACCTCGATCCGTATGTGTCGACGGGCGAGAGCTTCTACACCCTGGCGAGCGACTTCCGCGTGGCCCTCGACCACCCCTCGAACCTCAAGATCCCCGCCACCGGCCGCACCTCGACGCGTCCCGGCAGGCCCGGTCGCACCCTCACGGTCAGCGTCGCGCAGCGGGTCCGGGACTTCGCCTGGGCGGCGGGTCCGTTCCGCACCGCCGTCGACACGACGCCCGGGGGCGTGCGGGTGAAGTCGTACTGGGCGCCGGAGACGTCCGCGACGGGAGTGCGCCTCACGCGTAAGGACGGTGCCGCCGCCGTGGACCGGTTCGGCAAGGAGTTCGGCCGCTACCCGTACGGCGAGATCGACCTGGTGATGACCAGCGGGTTCGGCGGCGGCATGGAGTATCCGGGCCTGGTCCTCCTCGGGACCACCGAGGAGGGCGGCGCCGTCGTGCACGAGGTGGCTCACCAGTGGTGGTACGGCATCGTCGGCAACGACGAGTACGGCGCGCCCTGGCTGGACGAGAGCTTCGCCCAGTACGCCAACGCGCGCTTCTACGGCTGGGACACCCGCGACTGCTGGTCGGAGGAGGACTGGCCGAGCGACAGCACGGCGCTGACCAACTCGATGGCGTACTGGGCCGCGCACCGGGGCGAGTACCACTTGGTCTACACGGCCGGCTCCTGCGCTCTCGCGGACCTGGAACGCACGCTCGGCGCGGACATCATGGCCCGTCTGCTCAAGCGCTACGCCCGCGACCACTGGTACGGCGTCTCCACCACCGCCGCCTTCAAGAAGGCCGCGCAGTCCGTGACGGACAAGGACCTGAACCCCTTCTGGAAGCAGCACCGCATCCGTTGACGTCGGCCGGCTCCCGTTCACTCCGGTGCGAAGCGGCGCCGCACATCGGGCCGGGACCTGAGCCGGTCGGGGTAGCCGGGGCCGAGCCGCGCGGCGGTGTCGTCGGCGTGCAGCGGCTCTCCGCAGGCGGAGCAGACCACCTCGGCATGCCCGTCGTGGCCGCACGCCTCGTGGTGCAGGGTGATCGGCGGTCCCTCGGGGCCGGCGAGCCAGCGATCGCCCCAGCGGGCCATCGCGGCGAGCACCGGGAAGAGGTCCCGGCCCTGCTCCGTCAGCAGGTACTCGTGCCGGGGCGGTTCGCTCTCGTAGAGCCGCTTCTCCAGCAGCCCGGCCTCGACGAGTCGGCGGAGCCGGTCGGCGAGCGTGTTCCGGGCGATCCTCAACTCGCCCTGGAACTCGTCGAAGCGGCGGCTGCCGTAGAACGCCTCTCTGAGGACCAGGGGCGTCCAGGCGTCGCCGACGATGTCCAGGGTCCGCGCGATGGAGCACGGCCAGTTCGCGAAGGACGTACGCGCGCTCATGCCCGCTCTCCGACCTCGTGGACCAGCTCGATCGCGCGGCCCAGGGTGTCGAGGCGGGCGGTCAGGTCCGCACCGGCCGGGTACAGGCGGACGGTGTCCACGCCGGCGTCGCGCCACACGCGCAGCCGCTCGCGGACCATGCTCTCGGTGCCGATCAGCGTCGTCGCGAGCACCATGTCGTCGGTGACCAGCGCTGCGGCCCCGTCCCGGTCCCCGGCCTGCCAGCGCTGCCGTACCTCCGCGGCGACGTCGGCCCAGCCCTGGCGGCTGTAGGCGCGGTTGTAGAAGTTGGTGGACGCCGAGCCCATGCCGCCGAGGCTGAAGGCGAGTTCCTTCTTGCGGCCGGCGACCATGGCGCTCAGCGCCTCCTCGTCGGGGGCGAAGGCGACCTCGGCGCCCTGGCAGACGTCCAGGTCGGCGCGGGCGCGTCCGCCGCGTGCCAGGCCCTCGTCCAGCGGGGCGAAGTAGGCGTCCGCCGCTCCCTCGGGCACGAAGCTGGTGCCCAGCCAGCCGTCGGCCACCTCGCCGGTCAGCCGGAGCATGGCCGGTGACAGGGCGGCCAGGTAGATCGGCACGGGGTGCTCGGCCCGCATCGACAGCTTCATGGGGACGGCGTCCCCGCCGGGCAGCGGGATGCGGTACTCGTCGCCGGTGTGGTCGATCTTGCCGCCGTCGAGGGCCTGCCGCACGATCTCGACCGTTTCGCGGACGCGGGCCAGCGGGCGGGCGAAGGAGACGCCGTGCAGCCCCTCCATCACCTGCGGGCCCGAGGGACCGAGGCCCAGCAGGAAGCGCCCCTGGGACAGGTTGGAGAGGGTGATCGCGGTCTGCGCGAGGGCCACGGGCGTCCGTGTGCCGACCTGCATCACGCCGGAGCCCAGCAGCATGCGCTCGGTGCGGGCGGCGTAGTACCCGAGGGCGGAGGGCGCGTCGGAGCCCCAGGCCTCGGCGACCCAGCAGATGTCGAGGCCGAGCTTCTCCGCCTCCGCGACGAAGTCCGCCTGTTGCCGCCAGGAACCGAGTCCGGACGCCTCGATCGTCGTCGCGGTCCTCATCGCCCCTCCGCCAGCTTCTTGATGTGCCCCAGCGTGGCGGTCATGTTGCGCTCGAACTCCCGCATGCGCACGAACACGATCTTCTGCTCCTTGTCCGGCATCTCGTCGATGGCGAAGGACAGCCCGGACCGGCCGGGTCCCATCTGCATCCACTCCGAGAGCTCTGTTCCGCCGTCCTTGCCTTCGAGCCGGAAGCGCCAGACGGCGGAGGGCCGGGACGGGTCCTCGACAGCCCAGGCGAGGACGCGCGGGGACGCGCACTCGATGACGTGCGAGGTGGTCTCCCACTCCCCGAGGGCCTCATGCCTGCTGCGGCCGACGAAGCGAGCGCCCACGGCAGGCCGGGACACGCCGTCGAGCCAGTGGACCGACTGGAGCTCGTCGCTCATGCCCGGCATCAACGACACATCGGAGACGATCTCCCACACCCGGTCCGGTGGCGCGTCGATCCACGCCCGTACCTCGACCGTGGGTGTGTCCGCATAGCGCGCGCCCGTCCACTCCACCCCGCACCGACTCCTTCTTCATTGAAGGTTATTGACCTCCAGAGTTGCGTAACGAGACCCAGTGCGTCAAGAGCAGGGCCGGCAGCCGGGACCCCGCTCCTCTACGCCCCGGCGCCACCCTGGTCCGTGTGCCACACCGCCTTCTTCACCTGCTCCTCGACGTCACCACGCGCCTCGCCCTGCTCCCTGGCGTAGTCGGCCAGCGCGACCCGCACCTCCCGGGCCAGGTCCCGCCAGGCGCGCAGGGCCGTGTTGTACGTCTCGGTCTGCACCGGACTCCAGCCGCCCTGCTGCGTCGGCGGCCCGTACATGCCGCGCAGCTCCTCCACGCGGCTGTGCGCCTGCTCGGCCGCGCGCTCCTTCGCCACCAGCTCTTGGAAGATAGTCGTCACACAAATGGAGCATAGGCGGGCGAATCGCCTGTCGCGCGTTGAGCGCCGGAGAGGCTCAGGCCGACGGGGCCATGAGCGCGCATCGAAGCGCCGGAGAGGCTCACGCCCACGGCGACATGAGCGCGCATCGAAGCGCCGGAGAGGCTCACGCTGACGGCGACATGAGCGCGCATCGAAGCGCCGGAGAGGCTCACGCCGACGGCGACACGAGCGCGCATCGAAGCGCCGGAGAGGCTCACGCCGACGGCGACATGAGCGCGCATCGAAGCGCCGGAGAGGCTCACGCTGACGGCGACACGAGCGCGCGTCGCGCCCACTCCCGCGTCGAGAGGGCGAGCAGTGCCTCCGTCTCGCCCGGGTCGGGCAACGGGCCGTGGTCTCCCGTCACCTGGAGGGCGGACCCGGCGGTGATGTGGCCAAGGCGCAGGGCGCCGGTCGTACCCGTGCCCCGCAGCAGACCCGCGAGGAAGCCGGCCGCGAAGGCATCGCCGGCGCCCACCGCCTCCACCACCGTCGCGCGCGGCGTCGGCACGGTGACGGCGCCCTCTTCGGTGAACGCGGTCGCGGCCCTCGCCCCGTCCTTGACGACGAGGATGCGCGGATTCGGGAGCTGCGCCCGTACGGCCAGCGCGGTCAGGTTCTCGCCCCACAGCGCCTGCGCCTCGTCCAGGCCGACGAAGACGATGTCGGCCCGGTCGGCCAGTTCGCGCAGCACCGCCGGGGCGGTGCCGGCCGGCCAGAGGGCGGCGCGGTGGTTGACGTCGAAGCTCACCGCGTACGGGCGTGTGCCGGGCTCGCCGGTCAGCGCGCGGGTCACCAGTTCGCGGCAGGACGCCGACAGCGCCGGGGTGATCCCGGTCAGGTGCAGCAGCGCGGCCGTGCGCACCGGCGGACCGTCCAGCAGGTCGGGGCCGAGGGCGGAGGCTGCCGAGCCGCGCCGGTAGTAGTGCACGCGCGTTCCGGCGGGGTCAGGGTCCTTGATCAGCAGGCCGGTCGGGCGGTCGGGGTCGGTGCGCACGTGCGACACGTCGACGCCGGGCGCGGCGACCGTGGCGCGGACGCGATGCCCCAGTGGGTCGTCGCCGAGGGCCGAAAGCCAGGCGACGGGGATGCCGTGGTCGGCCAGGTACATGGCGACGTTCGACTCGGCCCCCGCCACCGACAGCCGCAGCCGCGGCGCGGTCAGCAGAGGGCTCGGTGGATCGGGGGCCAGGGCCGCCATCGTCTCGCCGACGCAGACGACCGGGCCGGGAGCGGGGTGCCAGGGGGCGGTCGTCGCGGACGCTCGTGCGCCGGTCATGCGGGATCCCCGAGAGCCGAGGGGTGCCGGACGGTGTCGAGCCGGCAGACCGGCGTCGAGGTGCCGGGCGGGACGACCGGGCCGGGAGCGAGGTGCCAGGGGGCGGTCGTCGCGGACGCTCGTGCGCCGGTCATGACCGATCCCCGAGAGCCGAGGGGTGCCGGACGGTGTCGAGCCGGCAGACCGGCGTCGAGGTGCCGGGCGGGACGACCGGGGCGGCAGCGGGGCGCCAGGGGGCGGTCGTCCCGGCTGCCCGAGCGCCGATCACGACCGATCCCCGAGGGCCCGACGTATGCCAGACGATGTCGAGCCAGCAGGCGGGCGCCGGGGTGCCGGACGGGACGACCAGGCCGGGAGCAGGGCGCCAGGGAGTGGCCGTCCCGGCTGCCCGAGCGCCGGTCATGACCGACCCCCGAGAGCCGAGGCCTGCCGGACGGTGTCGAGCCGGCAGACCGGCGTCGGGGTGCCCGGCACGTCGACGCGGGCGGTGAACAGGGCGCCGTCGTCATCACCCGGCACCGCCAGACCCACGCGGGCGGTCGTGATGTGCAGGACGTCGTGGGCGAGGCACACGCCGGCCGGTTGCCGGGCCGGCAGCCGCAGTGTGCGGTCGAGCGTGCCGTCGGGCAGGTGGCGGCGTACCGTGCCGGTGCCCCAGACAGCGATCCACACGGCGCCTTCGACGTCGACCGCCATACCGTCGGGGCTGCCGTCGCGGATCGTCACGAACTCCTCGGGTGCCCCGAGGTCGCCGGTCACCTGGTCCACCGCGTAGCGCCGGACCAGGCCCCGGGCGCTGTCCGCCAGGTACATCAGACCGCCGTCGGCAGTGAACGCGGGCCCGTTGGGGACCGTGATGCCGTCCAGAACCCGTACGGCCGTTCCGCCCCGGTCGACGCGGTACAGGGAACCGGCGCCCTCGTCGGCGTCGTAGGCCATGCTGCCGGCCCAGAAGCGGCCGAACGGGTCGGCGACGCCGTCATTCATGCGCATCGGTACCGGGGCGTCGTCCTCCGGCCGGGCCAGCCAGTCGAGGGTGCCGTCGGGGTGCAGCAGGGCGATGCCGGTGCCCGCAGCGGCGATCCAGGTGCCGGAGTGCCCTGCCACCGGGGCCACGGCGCCCAGCGGGACGGGGAGTTGGGCCAGTGTGCGCAGGGGTGCCGTCGGTTCGTGCGGGGCGGAGAGGAGGCGGCCCGCCAGGATGTCGACCAGGATGATGCCGGTTCCGGTCCAGCGGATGCCCTCGCCCAGTTCGAGGCGGTCGGGGCGCAGCTCGGCGGTCACGGCCTCGCCGCCTCGGCCACGACGGTGCGGAACAGACGGGCGCGTTCCCGCAGGGAGTCGATGCTGCCGCCGTCGGCCGCGTCGCCGATCAGGGGTGAGCCGACGCCGACCGCGAGGGCACCGGCCGCGAGGCAGGCGCGGGCCACGGTCTCGTCGACACCCCCGACGGGGACGAACGGCGCGTCGGGGAACGGCCCGCGCAGGGCCTTGAGATACGCCGCTCCCCCGAACTGGGATATCGGGAAGACCTTCAACGCGGCCACGCCCAGGGCGCGGGCGGCGATGATCTCGGTCGGGGTCACCACTCCGGCGAGGACCGGCATGCCCAACTCCTGTGCGGCGACGACGCCTTCACCCAGTCCCGGGGTGACCGCGAAGCCGGCTCCGGCACGGTGTGCGGCGCGGGCGTCCTCGGCGGTCAGGACGGTACCGGCACCGAGCGGGTGGTCCGAGCCGAGGGCGTGGCGGGCGCGTTCGATGACGGAGAGGGCGTCCTTGCCGGACAGCGAGACCTCGACCAGTTCGACGCCCTCCTCGACCAGGGCCAGCACCGTGCGCAGCGCGGCGTCGGCGTCGTCGCCGCGCACGATCGCGACCAGGCGGTGGGCGGCCAGCGCGGCTGTCAGGTCCACGAACGGTGCTCCTTCGGTGCGGGGGTCGAGGGGCATCGGCAGGCCCCGGTGAGCATGAGCCGCCAGCGGACCTCGCCGGACGGCGGTACCCGCGCGGCGTCGTCGGGGCCCGCGTCGGCGAGGTCGAAGACCCGCCCGAGCATGGGCTCCACGCCCGTGCTCCGGTACGGGTGCGGTTGCGGGAAGCCGCCGAGGTTGCGCCACAGGGCGATCGACACGGGCTGTCCGTCCGCCCGCAGTTCCAGGGCGAGCCGGTCGTGGTCGTCGTGGACGCAGGCCAGCGGTGTGTCCACGACGGCTCCGACCGCGGTGCCGTCGTCGGGTCCGAGCCGGCCCATCGGTACTCCGTAGGGTGTGGGCCACGGGCCGGTGATCCAGGGGGCGTCGGCGGGCCAGGGCTCGCCGAGGAGCTGTGCGGCCTCGGGGAACAGGCGGGTGGGGGCGCCGTCGGGCATGTGCAGGGTCGCGCGCCCGGAGAGGTCCAGCAGGGCGTGCGCCGCCCATACGAACCGGTAGCCGGCCGGTGCGGTGAGGGTGTAGTCGGCCTGCACACCGTCGGCCGTGGTGCGGATGGTCCGCGCCAAGGTGAAGGACTCGCCCTGGACGTGTTCCGTGTCGCCGGTCCGGGTCCAGGCCCGTGACCAGACGTCGCCGTGGTCGGGCAGGCCGCGGACCGTGGGGACGCACTCCTCCAGTCCGCCCGCGTCCACGAACGCGTCGCCCGGCGCGGCCTTGTCCCGTTCCGGTGCCGCGCGGCCCCAGAGCCATTCGCGCGAGGGTGAGCGCAGGGACGTCCAGCGGCCGCCGTGCTCGGCGTCGGTGGTGATGGTCAGCACTTACGTCACCACTCGGCGAAGGAGTCGTCGGAGTGCCGCCAGACGGGGTTGCGCCAGGCGTGTCCGGAGCGGTCGGCCGCGCGTACGGCGGCGTCGTCGATCGTGATGCCCAGGCCGGGGGCGTCGTTGCGGGGCGCGTGGCCGTCGACGAACCGGAACGGGGCGGGGTCGACGAGGTAGGACAGCAGGTCGGCGTCCTTGTTGTAGTGGATGCCGCGGCTCTGCTCCTGGATCAGGAAGTTCGGTGTCGCGAACGCCACTTGGAGGCTGGCGGCCAGCGCGATCGGGCCGAGCGGGCAGTGCGGGGCGAGCTGTGCGCCGTAGGTGTCGGCGAGGGAGGCGATGCGGTGGACCTCGGAGATGCCGCCCGCATGGGACAGGTCGGGCTGGGCGACGGCTATGCCGGCGGTGAATGCGGGCAGGAACTCGGCGCGTGAGTAGAGGCGTTCGCCGGTGGCGAGGGGGATCGGCGTCGAGGCGACCAGGCCGGGCAGCAGGTGACCGTGCTCGGGGACGACGGGTTCCTCGACGAACAGCGGGTGCAGCGGAGCGAGTTCGGCGAGTACACGGCGGGCGCTCGCGGCGGTGAAGCGGCCGTGGAAGTCGACGGCGACGTCACGGTCCGGGCCGAGGGCGTCACGGGCGGCGGCCACGCGGGCGACGACGGCCGCGGTCTCGGCCGGGGTGGTGATCGGCGAGGTGGCGCCGGCGGCGTTCATCTTGACCGCGGTGAAACCGGCCTCGACCTGGGCGGCGACCTGTTCGGTGAGCTCGGCCGGTTCGTCGCCGCCGACCCACGCGTACACGCGGACGCGTTCGCGCACGGGCCCGCCCAGCAAGGCGTGCACGGGGGCTCCGTAGGTCTTGCCGGCGATGTCCCACAGGGCCTGGTCGATCCCGGCGACGGCGCTGGACAGGACCGGGCCGCCACGGTAGAAGCCGCCCTTGCTGAGCACCTGCCAGTGGTCCTCGATGCGCAGCGGGTCCTGGCCGACGAGGTGTTCGGCGAGGACGTCCACGGCGGCACGGACCACCTCGGCCCGGCCCTCGACGACCGGTTCGCCCCAGCCGACCACGCCGTCGTCGGTCTCGATCCGGCAGAACAGCCAACGCGGCGGTACCAGGAAGGTTTCTATGCGCGTGATCTTCACTTGCCGCCGGTGCCTTTCGTGTCGTCGGGGCCGTCGATGCGGTCCAGGTCGCGCCCGGCCTGGACGAGCAGGGCCCGCATCGCCGTCTCGGCGGCACTCGCGTCCTGCTCGCGTACGGCGTCCAGGACGGCGCGGTGGGCCGGTACGGGGTCCTCACTGTGGGGGTGGCTGTGCACGATGCGGTCGCGGTGGGCGAGGCCCGGCTCGATGACCATCTCCATGCGCTGAAGCAGTTCGTTGTGGGTGGCGGTCAGCAGCGCGCGGTGGAAGGCGAGGTCGGCCTCCACGGCCTGCCCGGGGTCGGTGCCCCGCCCGCCCATCGCATCCAGGGCCGCTTCCAGGGCCGCGAGGTCGGCGTCGGTGCGGCGTTCGGCGGCCAGGCGCACGGCGGCCGGTTCGACGATGGCGCGGACCTCGGCGAGGTTGCGCAGCAGGGTCCGGTCGGCGTCGGTGGCCTCGTCGGCGCCCTCGAACTGCCAGCGCAGTACATCGGCGTCGAGGAGGTTCCAGTCGGCGCGGGCCCGGACGAACGTGCCGCGTTTCTGGCGTGCGTCGACCATGCCCTTGGCGGCGAGCACCTTCAGGGACTCGCGCAGCGCGGTGAGACTGACGTCCAACTCGCTCTGGAGCGCCACCAGGTCGAGCGTGGCTCCCTCGGGGATCCGGCCGCCCAGGATGCGGCGGGCGAGGGCCTCCACGGTCTGGCCGTGCACGCCGCGGCGGGCGTAGGGCGTCATGTCGTACAGCCTTTCTGCTGAAGGGTGCGGACGGGGGTGCCGGTCATGCCGAGGCCTTCACGACGCTCCAGCCCCCGTCCACGACGAGGCTCGTGCCGGTGATGTAGGAGGCTTCGTCGGCGCTCAGGAAGGCGATGGCCGCGGCCACCTCCTCGGGGCTGCCGAAGCGGCGGGCGGCCGTCTCGGCGATGCTGCGCTCGCGGTCCTCGGGCGGCACCCGGTCCCAGGCGGCGGTCAGGATCGGCCCGGGCAGGACGGCGTTGACGCGCACCTCGGGCCCGTACTCGACGGCGAGCTGACCGCACAGGGAGAGCAGGGCGCCTTTGGACGCGGCATAGGCCGGGTGCCCGGGGATGCCCACGCGCGCGTGGACGGACGAGGTCAGTACGGTCGCGCCGCGCCGCTCCCGCAGGTCGGGCAGTACCGCCCGGAAGCCGAGGAAGCTCGCGGTGAGGTTGACGGAGAGCTGCCGCTGCCACGACTCCAGGGTCAGCTCATCGGCCGGAGCGACGTCGACGGTGTAGGCGTTGCTGACGAGGACGTCCACGGGCCCGAAGTCGTGGGCGGCGGCGACGATCCGGCGCCAGTCGTCCTCGGCCGCCACGTCGGCCCGCACGAACCGGGCCCGGCCGCCGTCCTTCGCGATCCGTTCGGCGACCGCCGCGCCGGTCTCCTCCGCGATATCGGCGAGCACCACTGCGGCACCCTCCGCGGCCAGGCGCACGGCGGTGGCGGCGCCGATGCCGGAGGCCGCGCCGGTGACCACGGCCGTGCGGCCGGCGAAGCGGTCACCGTGCCGGCGTGGGGACTGGTCCATCGTGGGGTCGACTCCTTCGTGAGCTCCGGTGGCTGCGGGTTCGTCGTGGCTGGTCGCGCAGTTCCCCGCGCCCCTGGGGGGTCCGGGTGCGGAGACAGGCCGTTGGGGAAACATATGCGGCTCACTCACGTGTCAGTACCACCAGATCCGCGTCATGATCGGCGCTCCAGGCGAACGGCAGCCCGTAGTGCAGCAGATGGGCTCCGCTGTACGTCGTTCCGGTCGCCGTGTCCCGATAGTGCGCCGCCGGGTTCAGGGCCCGCAGCCGGAGCCGGTCGGGGCGTCCGGGCACGAGGGGTGCGCCGTCGAGGCGGCCCGTGCTCAGCGCGGCGACGACCGTGCGCTCGCCGGCGTCGTACTGGACACCGCAGGTGGCGTCGGCCGGGGAGCCGAGCAGCCGGACCTCGCCGTGGTGGATGACGTCCCGCACCTCTTTGTAGCGGGCGATCCACCGCGCGGCCTCGGCCCGCTGGTCCGGGGTCCAGACGCGCAGGTCGGCGCCGATGCCCAGCACTCCGCAGATGGCGTTGACGAAGCGGAACGCGAGACTGCGCGGGCGCGGGTCGAAGACGCCCGGTGCGTCGGTGACCCAGGAGCTCATGACGTGCGGCGCGTGCGCATGCAGGAAGCCGTACTGGACGCTCAGCCGGTCCAGCGGGGCGGTGTTGTCGCTGGGCCAGACGACGTCGGTGCGGGCCAGCGTCGCGTGGTCGATGCGGGCGCCGCCGCCCGCGCAGCCCTCGACGCTGACGTCGGGGTGGGCGGTGCGCAGGTGGTCCAGGACGCGCAGGTATCCGGCGACGTGCTCGGCGTCGAGGTCGACGTGCCCGGCGCCGGGTCGGCCTCGTTCGGTGGGCGGGCGGTTCATGTCCCACTTGAGGTAGCCGATGGCGTAGGTCCCGAGGAGCCGGTCCAGGGTGCCGATCACGAAGTCCTGGACGTCGGTGCGGCCGAGGTCGAGCAGGAGCTGGTTGCGGACGAGCCGGGCGGGCCGGTCGTCGATGCGGTAGACCCAGTCGGGGTGTTCGGTGTGCAGGCGGCTGCCGGGGCTGACCGCTTCGGGCTCGACCCACAGTCCGAAGTCGAGGCCGAGACCGCGTACGTCCTCGACGAACCGGTCGAAGCCCTGCGGGAAGGCGGCCGGGTCCGGGTACCAGTCGCCGAGTCCCCCGGTGTCGTCGCGGCGGCCGGTGAACCAGCCGTCGTCCACGACGAACAGTTCCGCGCCGATGCCGGCCGCCGCCTTGGCGAGTTCGAGCTGGCCGGCGGCGTCGACGTCGAAGCCGGTGGCCTCCCAGGAGTTGTAGAGGACCTTGCGGGTGCGGTGCAGGCGGTCGCCGGTGAGGTGGCGGTCGTAGCGGTGCCAGACTCGGGACAGGCCGTCGAGTCCGTCCGGGCTGAACGCGCAGGCCAGGCGGGGCGTGGTCAGGGTGGCGCCGGGCGCCAGGAGCACGGCTCCCTCGTGCGGGACGCGTCCGGCACGCACGCGGACCGCGCCGCCGGGCTCGGCCTCGGCGGTGATGTGCCAGTTGCCGGGCCACTCCAGGGCGAGCCCGTAGGCGGGGCCGTGGTCCGTGGCGAGGTCCTGCACTGCGAGCCAGGGCACATAGGCGTGACCGGGCACGCCCTGGGTGCTGCCGATGGTGAACGTGCCCCGGGTCAGGTCGAGTTGGGTGCGCTGGAACTCCTGGGACCACTGGCCGGTGAGGTAGGTGAGGCGGGCCCCGGCCGTCACGGGCACGTTCACGGCTGCCGAGTCGAGGCGTTCCAGGCGCAGTTCCCACGAGGCGGTGTGCTCGGTCCAGCGCAGGATCACATCCGTGCCCGGCACGGTCTCGTAGCAGAGGACCGTGCGGAGCCCGAGGACCTCGTCGGTGAAGGCGAGGCGCAGCTTCCCCTCGGTCTCCTCCGCCCCTTCGAAGTCCCACCACACGCCTCTCTCGCCGTCCGCACGCTCGGCGGTGAGGTCCGCGCCGTTAAACGGCCGCAGTCCGTGCGGCAGATACTCGGCGGGGGCGGCGTCGGCGGGCGTGATGAAGTGGGTGCGGTGCGACCAGTCGAGCGCCGAGGGTCCGGTCTCGACTCCGTGCGGTCCCCAGGCGTCCAGCTCGGCCCACGGGCCGTCCGGGGACAGCCGTACGGTGTAGCTGGTGTTCTCGGTGCGCAGAGTCCAGCGCTGGTACGGCGTCACTTGACCGCTCCGAGGTTCAGGCCGGCCACGAAGTGGCGCTGGAAGCGCAGGAATACGGCGACGGTGGGGGCGGCGGCGATGACGGAGCCGGCGGCGATCACGTTCCACATGGACACGTACTGGCCCTGGAGGCCGATGAGGGCCGCGGTGATCGGCATCTTGGTGTCGCTGCGCAGCACGGTGATCGCCCACAGCAGGTCGTTGAAGATCCAGGTGAAGGACAGGGCGCTGAGTGCGGCGAGGGCAGGGCGGGTCAGCGGGAGGATGATCCGCCAGAAGATCTGCCAGGGTCCGGCTCCGTCGACGACGGCCGCCTGCTGGATCTCGGCGGGGATGGACCGCATGAACCCGTGCAGGACGAAGACGTAGAAGCCGACGCCGAACCCGATCTGCACGCCGATCAGCGCGGGCAGGGTGTCGTAGACGCCCATCATTTCGCTGAGCTTGGACACGGGGATCAGCAGGATCTGCGGCGGGAGCAGGTTGCCGCCGAGCATGAGCAGCAACACGGAGCGGCGCAGGGGCAGTTCGTAGCGGCTGAGCGCGAACGCGGCCATCGCCGCCAGGGTCAGCGTCACCAGGACGCAGGGCACGGTGACGAGCAGGCTGTTGATCAGGGCGCGCTGCTGGCCGCCGTCGACCCAGGCCAGGCGGAAGTTGTCGAAGGTGAAGGAGTGGGGTGGGCTGCCCAGCCCGTTCGCGGCGATGTCGTCGAAGGAGCGCAGGCTGGTCACCACGACCAGGGCGATGGGCAGCAGCCACAGCAGCGCCAGCGCGCCGGCCGAGAGATGGAACCCGGCGGTGGCGGCCCGCTTGCGGCGCACGGCCGTGGAGTTGGCGGACATCAGTCGGCCTCCCGGAAGGCGCGCACGAGATAGGCGGCGATGACGCCGAACGCCAGCAGGAAGATGACGACGGCCAGCGCGGAGCCGTAGCCGAGCCGCAGGGACTGGAAGGCGGTCGAGTACATGTAGGTGCTCAGCAGTTCGGACGAGTGGTAGGGGCCGCCGCGGGTCAGCGACCACACGACGTCGAAGGAGCGCAGCGAGTCGATGATGATGACCGACAGGACGACCGCGTTGACGCTGCGCAGTTGGGGCACGGTGACGTGGCGGAAGCGCTGCCAGGCGCTCGCGCCGTCGACCTTGGCGGCCTCGTACAGGGCGGGGTCGATGCCCTTGAGGCCGGCGAGGTACAGGACCATCACATAGCCGATCTGCCGCCACAGCGCGGGCACGATGACCGCGTACAGGGCGGTGTCCTGGTCGGCGAGCCAGGCGTGCCGCAGGCTGCCGAGGCCGACGGACTGAAGGAGTTGGTTGAGGACGCCGTCGGGCTGGTAGACGGCCTGCCAGACCAGGGCGGTGGCGACGAGCGAGAACACGACGGGCAGGAAGAGGGCGGCGCGGTAGAAGCCGACGCCGCGCCGCTCCTGCTGGAGCAGCATCGCGGCGGCGAGGCCCAGCAGGGCGGACAGGCCGCCGAACAGCACCAGCCAGAGCACCGTGTGGCCGACGGCGCTGCGGAAGACGTCGTCGCCCGCCATCTCCCGGAAGTTGTCCAGGCCGACGAACCTGGGCGCCGACACGCCGTCCCAACTGGTCAGGGCGAGATAGAAGCCCTGGAGCGCGGGCCAGAACACCCACACCGCCTCGGCGAGCAGCGGGAGGAGGACGAAGGCGAGCACCAGTGGGGGTGTGCGCCGCGGGCCCCGGGCCCGGCCGCCACGGGACGGCGCCGGGACCGGGGGCTTGTGGTGGGGGGCGGTCAGGACGGCCATGTCAGGCGTTCCAGATCTTCTCGGCTTCGCGCTGCCAGTCGGTGAGGATGGACCCGATCTCCTTGGGCTTGGCGAGGAACTTGGTCAGCGCGTTGTCGGCGGTGGGCTGGAGGGCGTCGCTGGAGTCGCGGTTGAAGAACTGGGTGATCTCGGCCGCCTCCTCGATGTGCTTGCGGCCCTTCTTCACCAGCGGGGTGCCCGAGTCCTTGGCGTCGGGGTGGCAGGGCAGGACGGTGCCGGAGGAGCCCTTGATGTAGATCTCCTGGGCCTCGGCGGTGGCGAGGTAACCCAGCAGGTCGAGCACTCCGTCCTTGCGTCCGGTGCGGGCGCTGGCGAAGTAGCCGTCGGTGGGGGCCTCTTCGGCGAGGGGGACCTTGGAGTCGATGACCGGGAAGCGGAAGAAGTCGATGTCGTCGAGGGCGTCCTTGGGCGCCGCGTCGGCGAAGAAGGTGCCGATCAGCATCATGCCGCTGCGGCCGTTGAGCAGCGCGGTCGTGGCGTCCTGGAAGGCGCCGGCGGTGCCGTTCGGGTCGAAGTACGGCAGCACTTCCTGCCAGCGGTCGAAGACCTTGCGGACCTCGGGGTCGTCGAAGCGGTGCTTCCCGGCGAGGAGTTCACGGTGGTACTGGGCGCCGTTGATGCGGATGTCGAGGTAGTCGAACCACGCGGAGGCCACCCAGGCGGTGTTGCCGCCGGCGCCCAGGCCGATCGGGGCGACGCCCTTGCTCTTGAGCTTGTCGCACAGGTCGAGGAAGTCGTCCCAGCTCTTCGGCTCGCTCACGCCCCACTTGGCGAAGTTGGACTTCCGGTAGAACATGCCCCACCAGTAGTACGTGGCCGGGACGAAGACCTTCTTGCCGGAGCTCGACGTGCACAGCGAGTGCAGCGCCTTGGAGTAGCGCTTGAGGTCGGACGAGCCCCAGAGGTCGTCGAGGCCGAGCAGCAGGTCCTTCTTCGCGTAGGCGTCCGCCACCGAGCCGGGGTACCAGGTGTAGACGTCCGGCGGGTTGGCGGAGGTCAGATACGTCGGCAGTTGGGTGCGGAAGGTCTCCGCGGCGACCGTGTTGAGGCTGACGTCGCCGGCGTCCGTCTTGCCGTAGGCGGCGACCAGGTCCTCCATCGCCGCCTTGGCCTGCGGCGCGGACAGGTTGGACTGGAGGGTGACCGCGCCGCCGGAGGAGGACTTCGAGGACGAGGTCGAGGTGACGCAGCCGCTGAGCAGCGCGGCCGTGCCGGTGGCGCCGAGTCCGGCGAGGAAGCGCCGTCGGCTGGTGTGCGGGTTCGGCATGGAGTGCTCCCTGTGGATCCCCGCGGCGGGCCGGCCCTCCTGACGACAGGGGGCCCGCTCGCGGCGGATCCAGGTTCGCGTGGCACTTCGGCCACGTCAAGATTAATTACTAATTTATTTGAACTGGGCCCGGTGGACGTCCCCGTCGACCCCGCGAAACACGGCGTCGACAGCACCGCCCGGTCCCGCGACCGCCCCGAGCGCGCCTTCGAACGCGGCGCTGGGGAACTCCTGACGCTTCGTCCAGCCCTGCCAGGCGCCGCCCTCGTAGCGCTGCTGCCAGAGCGTGTAGTCACCCGCCCGTGCGTACAGCACCACGGCGTCCCCCACGGCGACCAGGGTCGGGCTGCCGCTGACGGTCCCGCCGAGCGAGGTCCACCCCGACCACTCCCCCGAGGCGTCCCGTGAGCGCGTCCAGATGTCGTCCGCCGCGGTGCGCACGGCGACATGGACACGCCCCTGCGCGTCGACGGCGGCGGAGGGCCTGCCGTAGACCGGCCTCTCACCCGGCGCGCCCAGCGACGTCCAGTCGGACGCCGGCTCGCGTTGCGCGACCCGGCCGTCCTCCCCGCGCGCGACGAGCGTCCAGTGCGCGGGGTCGGTGAACGCCACCGACGGCGCGTCGGTCACCCGCCCGCCCAGGCTCTGCCAGCCGCCCCAGCGGCCGTCGGCGAACACGCGCCGGTAGACACGGGAGTCGGCGCCGCGCACGAACACGTCGATCCGGCCGCCGGCGGAGGCGTACGCGGCGGGCTGGCCGAGGATCCCGCCACCCGCCGGACCTGCGAGGTCCCTCGTGCGCGAGCCGCCGTCGGCGGACGCCGTGTGCTGGACGAGGTTCCCGCGCGGTCCGCGGAAAAAGGTGCTGAGCGTGTCCCCGGCGCGTACGACGGCCGGGCTGGCGGTGGCCTTCTCGCCCAGGCTCGTACCCGGCAGGGCGTCTTCGCCGGTGAGCTTCAGGAACGCCGTCCCGTGCGCGGGGACCTCGACGGTGTACGACCCGGTGTGCATGCCGCGGTCGGCGCGGGCTCTGAGGTCGCGCACCTTGACCGGCCCGCCGAGCGCGGCGTCGGCGAAGTTCACCGTGCGCTCGGCCGGCTTGTCCGAGCGGTTGAGCAGCACGACCGCGCGCCGCCCGTGCCCTTCGAGGACCTTGCTGTAGACGTCACCCACGGAGTCGGTGGCCACCCGGACGCCCTGTATGGCGAGCGGGTCCTGGTTCACGGCGATGATCTCGGGGTTGCGCAGCGTCCTGATCATCGACGCGGACAGGGTGCGCGGGTCGGAGCCGAGGACGAGCGGCGAGGCCATCTCGGCCCACATCACGAACTGGGTGGTCGACTCCTCCTCGGTCAGCTCCAAGGAGCCGTCGGCCATGCGGCGCGTGGGGATGAGGTAGTCGGGGTCGTTGTAGTGGCCGGGCCCCTGTGCCTCGGGGTGCCAGGCGTTGGCGTCCATGTTGCGCAGCACGTTGGGCCACTGGCCCGGGCTCGGCGTGCCCCAGGCGATGTCCGTGCCGGTGCGCCAGGAGTCCGCGATCGTCGGGGCGTAGGCGTAGGTGTTGTGTGCGTCCTGCTCGGGCGTGTGCGGCAGGCCCCAGTCGTCGGTGAGCGGGTTGCAGAGGTTCAGCAGCATCCTGCGCCCGGACTTGGCGACGGCGTCGCTGAATTCCTTGAACGCGGGCCCCGGATCGAGCTTCGCGCCGATGCCGCACAGGAAGTCGACCTTGATGGCGTCGACCTTCCAGTCGGCGAACTGCCGGGCGTCCTCGGTGTAGTGGCCGCGGCTGCCGAGCCCGCAGGTCTTGCCGCCGTCGTAGGTGCCGGCGTCGGTGTATATGCCTGCCTTCAGTCCGCGCTTGTGCAGGTAGGAGACCAGCGCGGGGATGCCGGAGGGGAAGCGGTCGGGGTGGGCCGCCAGCCGCCCTTGGGCGTCGCGGGGGTTGTCGGCCTGCCAGCCGCCGTCCAGCCACACGATGTCGTAGCCGCTGTCGCGCAGCCCGCTGCTGACGAGCTTGTCGGCGACCGCGCGGACCTCCTTCTCGGTGGGCGCGCCGAGCCCGTAGTAGGTGTTCCAGCCCATGTACGGCGTCGGCGCGAGACCGCTGTCGTAGAAGGCGGGCGCTCCTTGGTCCACGGCGTCCGCGGTGGTGTCGGCGGCGCCCGCTGGGGCCGCGGAGGCGGTCAGGACCACGGAGATCGCGGTCGCGAGGGCGAGTGAAGTCACGTGCCTCTCCCGGAGGTCGGTAAGCAGGAGGAGGTGTGACGCGGGCCGCTCGGGTCGGGCGGGGGCCGTCGGCGTCACGGCGAAGACTGTGGCGCGCGGTCGGAACCCTGTCAATATTAATTACTAATTTACAGAAACAAGGAGCCCGCAGACACCTCGCGCAAGCCGGAGCAGCGGCGGCACCCGGCATTCAGAAACGGTGTCGCTGAATCCGATGAAAAGGATGCGTTGGACGTCAGAATCAGGCTGGAGCACAGTGAACAGGTCCTCACCCGCCCCCCGACTGCACCATGCGGAGAACACTCGATGAACCACGTCGCCGATCCCGAGCGCTACAACGGCACCATGCGGTTCCGGCGCACCGGACGCTCAGGACTCGACCTGCCCGTGCTGTCCCTGGGGTACTGGCACAACTTCGGCGACGACAAGCCCTTCGAGACCCAGCGCGAGATCGCCCTGCGCGCCTTCGACCTGGGCATCACCCACCACGACCTCGCCAACAACTACGGCCCGCCCTACGGCGCCGCCGAGATCAACTTCGGCCGTCTGCTGAAGCAGGACCTCGCCCCCTACCGGGACGAGCTGGTGGTCTCCACGAAGGCGGGCTGGGACATGTGGCCCGGCCCCTACGGCCAGGGCGGCGGCTCGCGCAAGTACGTGCTCGCCTCCCTCGACCAGTCGCTGCGCCGGACGGGGCTGGACTACGTCGACATCTTCTACTCCCACCGGCTCGACGCGAGCACGCCGCTGGAGGAGACGATGGGTGCGCTCGACACCGCCGTCCGCCAGGGCAAGGCCCTCTACGTCGGCATCTCCTCGTACGACGCCGAGCGCTCCCGGCAGGCGGCCGCCATCCTGCGGGAGCTGGGCACGCCGCTGCTCATCCACCAGCCGTCGTACAGCATGCTCAACCGCTGGATCGAGACCGAGGGCCTGCTGGACGCGGCCGAGCAGGAGGGCTTCGGGGTGATCGGCTTCACCGCGCTGGCCCAGGGGCTGCTGACCGGGCGCTACCTCGACGGTGTCCCCGCCGGCTCGCGCGCCACCCAGGGCAAGTCGTTCGACGAGACCTGGCTGACGGACGACATGCTGCGCAGGCTGCGCGCGCTCAACGACATCGCGGCCCGGCGCGGGCAGAGCCTCGCCCAGATGGCGCTGGCCTGGGCGCTGCGCGACCGGCGTGTGACGTCGCTGGTGATCGGCGCCTCGCGCACCGAGCAGTTGGAGCAGAACGTGGCCGCGTTGGAGAAGGCCGACTTCAGCGACGAGGAACTCGCCGAGATCGACAAGTACGCCACCGACGGCGGCGTCGACCTGTGGCGGGAGGCCCGGACGGGCCAACTCGGCTGAGGCACGAGCCGCGCGGTTCCTTCGCGCACCCCGGACGCCCGACGGCATCCGGGGTGCGCTGCGTTTAGGCGTGCCGTTCGGCCGGAACATCCGGCGGAATTGCGGCCGGAACACCCGGCGGAATTTTGGTCTGGACCTGACACGCCACCCTGGCTATGCTCTGCCCGACACCGAGTGAGAGCGCTCTCAGCTTGCGGTTGTTCCACCCCACCTTGCTGGAACGACGAAGGGCAACTCCCTTGAGACGCAGCAGACTCAAGTACGCCGGCCTGGCCGCAATCCTGCTGTTCGGCGGCTGGACCGCCGGCGGGACCGGGCAGGCCGCGGCGGACGACTCCCCCACGGCGGCCGATACCGCGCCCGCCTCCGCCGGACTGCTCCAGGCCATGCAGCGCGACCTCGGCCTGTCGAAGGAGCAGGCCGAGACCCGGCTCGCGGCGGAACGCACCGCCATGGACCTCGCCCCGAAGGCACGCAAGGCGGCCGGATCCGCCTACGGCGGCTCGTGGTTCGACGCGAAGAGCGAACGGCTCACGGTGGCCGTGACGTCGAACTCCCCCGCCGCGACCGTACGGAAGGTCCGGGCCACCGGGGCGACCGTGCGCACCGTCACGCACAGCGCGCGGGAACTCGACGCGGCCAAGGCACGCATCGACCGTCTCTCCGCGCCCTCGGGCGTCGGCGGCTGGCACGTCGACCCGATGGCGAACACCGTGGTCGTGAACGTCGTCGACGCCGAGCGCACTGACAACGATGTCCGCCGCTTCGTCTCCCGTGCTCGCGCGACCGGACCCGTCACCGTCGAGACGGTCCCCGCCGCCCCGCGCACCTTCGCGGCGGGCACGGTCGGCGGCGACCCCTACTACACCGGCAACGTCCGCTGCTCCATAGGCTTCTCGGTGCACGGCGGCTTCATCACCGCTGGGCACTGCGGGCAGGCGGGCGCCGGCGTCCGCGGCTGGGACGGCAGCTACATCGGGAACTTCCAGGGCTCCTCGTTCCCGGACAACGACTACGCCTGGGTGAACGTCGGCAGCGGCTGGTGGACCGTACCGGTCGTGCTGGGCTGGGGCACGATCCCGGACCAGCTCGTGCGGGGCTCGGCCGAGGCTCCCGTCGGCACCTCCATCTGCCGGTCCGGCTCCACCACGCACTGGCACTGCGGCGCGGTGCTGGCGAAGAACGAGACCGTCAACTACAGCCAGGGCGCGGTGCACCAGATGACCAAGACCAGCGTCTGCGCCGAACCCGGTGACTCCGGAGGCTCCTTCATCAGCGGGGACCAGGCGCAAGGGGTCACCTCGGGCGGCTGGGGCAACTGCTCCGGCGGCGGGGAGACCTGGTTCCAGCCGGTCAACGAGATCCTCGGCCGCTACGGCCTGACGCTGCACACCGCGTGATCCGGAGCGGGGAGGGGTGTTCTGGGCGCTCCCCCGCCGGACCGCCCCTCCCCGCCGAGTGACCTCGTTGCCGTGATGCACGAGCCGCCGCGTGCCGGCCGGCGGCCGTGCGGCAGGATGAGCACCATGAGCGTAGTCAAGATCAACGTGCTGACCGTCCCGGCCGAGCAGCGCGAGACGCTGGAGAAGCGCTTCGCCTCCCGTGCGCACGCCGTGGAGGGCTCCGACGGGTTCGAGTGGTTCGAGCTCCTGCGCCCGGTCGAGGGCACCGACACCTACCTCGTGTACACCCGCTGGCGGGACGAGGAGTCCTTCCAGGCCTGGATGGAGGGTCCCATGAAGTCGGCCCACCAGGGCGGCGGCACGGAGGGCGAGCGCCCCAAGCCGGCGGCGAGCGGGTCCACGCTGTGGTCGTTCGAGGTCGTACAGCAGGCGGGCCCGAAGAGCGAGTAGCGCCGGCCGGCTGTGCGTGACGGCGGGGGCCGGGTCCCCGCCGTCACCTCTTCCCGGCCCCCACGGCAGCGGCCTCGCCGTGTCCACGCCGCGACCGGGCGACCGCCGCCAGTACGAAGGTGACGCTGATCAGCAGGGACCAGGCACCGAACTTCTCCACACCCACGGGCTGCCAGCCGTCCGCCTGGTAGGGGTAGCGCCAGGCGCCCACGTAGGTGGCGAGGTTCTCCGCGACCCACAGGAAGAAGCCGATCAGGACGAACGACAGCGCGAGCGGCATCCGGCGGCGTACACCGCGCACGGTATAGCGCACGGAGCTGCCGGCGGTGACGGCCAGCAGAGCCGCGGCCAGCAGCCAGCGCGCGTCGGGCAGCCAGTGGTGGCTGAAGAAGTTGATGTAGATGGCCGCGGCGACCAGGGCCGTCGAGCGGGGGCGGTAGCGGACCGGCTCCAGGTCGAACAGATGCCAGGCCCGGCAGACGTAGCTGCCGACGGCGGCGTACAGGAACCCGCCGTACAGCGGGACGCCCGCGAACTTCAGTACGGCCGGCTCCGGATAGCTCCACGAACCGAGTGACACCTTCACGACCTCGAACGCCAGGCCGATGACATGGCAGACGGCGATGACGCCGACGTCCCGCCCGTTCTCCCAGCCACGCAGCCAGAACAGCAGCGTCAGCAGCACACCGTAGACGACGAGCAGGTCGTAGCGGGCCACGGGCAGGCCGGGCAGCAGGGTGGACGCCGCCACGCCGGACATCAGGGCGATGGCGAAGGCGCAGGACCGGGTCTGTATCCACGCGAACTCCAGGAGCTGGCGTGACGAGGCGGCCAAGGGGCCGAGGTTGGCGACGGTGACCATGATCCCTAGGACGAGCGCATGGCCCGGCCGGTTGCCCCCGTTCCCGGCCGGACCATGTCGGTACCGCGGCGCCGTCCGGCGCTCAGTACCAGTTCGTGTTCGTCAGGACGTGGCCGTCGCACGTCAGCAGGGCACGTGAGACGCGGCCGTTGAGGTTGTTGCCGATCTTCGTGTAGGCGTAGTTGATGCCCGGGTCGACGGTCTCCGAGACCCAGCCGTCCGCGTTCCCCGCCCCGGAGTTCGAGCGCTCGATGACGGCTGCGCAGTTGGTGCGGGAGTTGTCGATACGGGCGTAGGAACCGCACCTGTCGGAGTAGAAGTACTTCAGGGACATGCCCTGGGCGGTCTTGGTCGCGCCGACCTGCCGGAAGCTGCCGGTGCAGCCGCCGACGGTCGGGTACTGGTCCTCGAATCCGTAGGCCCCGTAGTTGCCGCCCGAGAACGGCTCGGCTTCGGCGGTCAGCGGGGTGAGCGCCAGCATCACGGCGGCGCCCGATGTGGCCAGCAGGGTCTGGAGCGTACGGCGACGCATGCGAGCCCTCTTTCATGGGTTGGTGGTGTCGTCTTGACGGTGGTGCCTGCCGTCGTCCGGCTTCGCATTCCTCGTCGTCAGGACCGTAGGGGCCCAAGCCGCCGCAGCGGTACCTGACAAGTGTCAGGGTCCCTTGGGCACCGTGCTCGCCTAGGGTTCGGGGCGTCGGCCAGGTGCCGAGCGAACGACTCCTCGAAAAGCCTCCGCGCTGCCGCAACTTGCGCAAAACAGGGGGGAACGCCGTGTACCTCAAGGGCAACGTGTACGGCGACCAGCCCGCTTCGGCGACCTGCTGACCACTGTCGCCTTCAACGACCGATACCGACACCTTCAACGACCGGGGGACACCCGTGAAGACACCGCTGCGTCGCTACGCCACCGTCCTGGCCGTGGCCGCGCTCTCTGTCGGCACCCTCGCCGCCACGGCCGAGGCCGCGCCGAAGGCCGACGCGTCCGCCGTCGCGGCCGCGAACCAGGGCGACCCGACCCTGACCGACATCTACATCTGGGCGACGGACGTCAACCTGCGCAGCCAGCCGACGGCCGACTCCCCGCGGCTCACGGTCCGTTCGCAGTACTGGATGGACGCCGTGTGCCAGACCCGGGGCCAGTACGTCAACGACCCTGCCGTCGGCGGCAACGACTGGTGGACGGCTGTGCAGGAGTTCGCCGGCAGCGACATCGCGTGGGTGAACAACCTCTACATCCGGGGCGGCGAGAAGATCGCCGGCGTCCGCGACTGCTGACGGCACAGCCCTGAGCAGGGGGAGGGCGGGGCGGCCGTCGAAAATCCGTTGCGGCCGCCCCGCCCTCCCCGGACCCTGAGGCCATGCCCTACGCCCTTCGTCCGGCCCGCCTCACCGACGCGGCCGCCGTCACCGAGCTCCTCAACGAAGTCGACCGGATCGAGATCGGCCGGCCCGAGACCGACCTGCACACCGTCGAGGCCGATCTGAAGCGGCCCGACATCACCCTGGAACGCGACTCGTGGCTGGCCTTCGACGGCGACCGGCTGGTGGCGTACGGCCTGCTGTGGGACGAGTCGGGGGGCGAGCGCGTCGACGTCGACCACTACGTGCTCCCCGAACATCAGCGGGCCGGTGAGCTGATCCTGGACGCGATGCAGGCCCGGGCCATGGACAAGGCCCATGAGAACGGTGCGGGCAGGGCGGTGGTGCATCTGCACCTCAACACGGAGCCGACCCTCGACACCGACCTGATCACGCGTCGCGGCTGGTACGCCGTGCGGCGCTATCACGTGCTGCAACGCCCCCTGAACGCCGCCGAGGACCTCGTGCCGACGCTCCCGGCCGGCGTGACGCTGCGGGCGTGCGCCGACGAGGCGGACCGTGCGCGCGTCCACGCGCTGTACCAGTCCAGCTTCGCCGAGCACTTCGACTTCCAGCCGCGCGCTTACGAGCAGTGGCTGTACGACGTCGACGCGGACACCCTCGACTGGTCCATGGTGTGGATCGCCGGCACCGAGGAACTCGGCGACGCCGGGTTCCTCATCGCGCGCGACGACCGTGAGGCCATGGGCTGGATCCGGAGCATAGGCGTGCGGCGTGAGGCGCGGGGCGCAGGTCTCGGTGGCCTGCTGCTGAGGCATGCGTTCGCCGCGTTCGCCCGGCGCGGCCGGGAGACGGTGGGACTAGGCGTGGACACCTCCAACGCCACGGGGGCTCCGGCCCTGTACGCCCGGCACGGGATGACCGTGCACTTCGCCGTCGACACCTGGGAGACGGTCCTGAAGTGACGGGCCGGCCGCCGATCACCGCGCGGTTGAAGACCGCGCAGGTCAGCGGACGTAAGGGCGCGGTCAGCGATCTCCCGTGCCCGCTCGGGTGCCGTTTCTTCGGGCGTTGTTGTACAGCCGCAGCAGATGCTTCGCGACCGCGCACGGCGCGCCGTCGGCGTGGCACTGCCGGCAGGTCCGCATGTGCTGCTCGTAGTCGGTGTGCGCCTGCCTGAGGGCATCGCCTTGAGACGACATGGAAGTCCTCTGAGTGATCGACGGAAGGGGGCGGCCGAGCGGGTGCCGCGGTGCCGGGAATGGCACCGAGAGAAAAGTGGATCATGTTACTTGTGGTACAGGGAAGTCGCGGCTCCGGTTGCCCCGTACGCCCCCCACGCGCTCCCGCCGGCCCGGAAAACGCTTGGACTGCGCGACCACCCTCGCGGGACACTGCGTATTCGACCAGAAACTCTACGTAGTCATAGGTCACAGGGGTGGGATGGGTACGCCTGAATCACGCAGGGTTCTGCCGGGCAAGAGGTCGGTGCTTCTCGCACTTCGTCACTACGGACGGGAGTTGGCCCGTCTGAGGTGGCTGGCGGTGCCGACGATGCTGCTGTCGGCAGTCGGCAACATCGGAATCAACTATGTGGCGCCGCTGATCGTCGCCAAGCTCGTCGGCGAGATCGCCGGCGACGCGGACATCACCGTCGCCTCCACACTGCCGTACGTCGTCGGCTTCGTCGGTGTGCTGCTGCTCTCGGAGGCGCTGTGGCGGGTGGCGCTGCACTGCCTCAACCGCCTGGACGCCCTGGGCATCGAGCATCTGTACGTGGTCGGCATGGACGAGTTGTTCGCCAAGGACGCCGCGTTCTTCCACGACAACTTCGCCGGGTCGCTCACCAAGCGAGTCCTCAGCTTCGCCTCCCGCTTCGAGCAGTTCGTGGACACGCTGACGTTCCAGATCGTGGGGATGTTCGTGCCGCTGGTGTTCGGCGCGGTGGTCCTGTGGCGCTACGAACCGCTGCTCGTGGTCGGCCTCCTGGCGATGATCACGGTGACGGCGGTGTGCGTGGTGCCGCTCATCCGGCGCCGGCAGGCGCTCGTCGACCAGCGTGAGGAGGCCATCGCGCGGGTGTCGGGGCATGTCGCCGACAGCCTGATGAACATGGACACGGTGCGGGCGTTCGCCGCCGAGGAGCGCGAGGCCGCCGAGCACCGCTCCCGGGTCGCCGCGTCCCGGCGGCTCACGCTGCGGTCGTGGGACTACGGCAATCTGCGCATCGACACCTTCGTCGCGCCGATGTCGGTGCTGACGAACGCGCTGGGCCTGCTGCTCGCGGTCACGCTCGGCGGGGGCGCGCACGGGGTGGAGGCGATCGTGGTGGCCTTCACCTACTACAGCAACGCGACGCGGATCATGTTCGAGTTCAACCAGATCTACCGTCGGCTGGAGAGCTCGATGACGGAGGCCGCGCAGTTCACCGAGCTGCTGCTGACCCCGCCGACCGTGCTCGATCCGCCGTCGCCGGAGCCGCTGTTGACCGAGTCCTCCGACGTCCGCTTCGAGAAGGTGACCTTCGCCCACACTGCGGGCCGGCCGCTGTTCGACGGGCTCGACCTGGCCGTGCCCTCCGGCGCGAAGATCGGCCTCGTGGGCCGGTCCGGCGGCGGCAAGACCACGCTGACCCGGCTGCTGCTGCGGATGACCGACATCGACGCCGGACGGATCCTGATCGGCGGTCAGGACATCAGCAAGCTGCGCCAGACGGACCTGCGCGGCCAGATCGCCTACGTTCCGCAGGACCCGGCGATGTTCCATCGCACGCTGCGGGACAACATCGCGTTCGGCCGGCCGGACGCGGACGACGCCGAGATCCGCCGCGCGGCCGAGGCGGCGCATGTCACGGAGTTCGCCGACGCGCTGCCGCTCGGCTTCGACACCATGGTGGGCGAGCGCGGCATCAAGCTGTCGGGCGGCCAGCGCCAGCGGGTGGCCCTGGCCCGGGCGATCCTGCGCGACGCACCGATCCTCCTGCTCGACGAAGCGACGAGCGCTCTGGACTCGGAGAGCGAGCTCCTCGTCCAGGAGGCGCTGTGGCGGCTCATGGAGGGGCGGACGGCGCTCGTGGTGGCGCATCGGCTGAGCACGGTCGCCACCATGGACCGGCTCGTCGTGCTCGATCGCGGACAGATCGTCGAGCAGGGCAGCCACGACGAACTGCTCTCCATGGACGGCGCCTACGCCAAGCTGTGGCAGCACCAGTCGGGCGGCTTCCTCGACGACAGTCCGGAGCGGGCCGAGCTGCCCTGAACTCGCGGCGGCCGGCCGTCGACGACAACTCGCGGCGGCCGTCCGACCGTTGACGACGCGCGGCGCTGCTGCGGCTGACCGGCAGCGCCCGCATCGGTGCCGAGGGCCGGCCCTGCTGCGGCCGACCAGCCGCGCCCGCATCGGCGCCGAGGGCCGCCCCGCTGGTTCGAGCGAGCCGGCCGCGCCCGTGCTCAGACCTCGCGATGCACCACGTGTCCGCCCGTCACGGTGAGGCGCACCGGCGCCTCGGCGACCTCGTCGCCATCCGCCTCGACGGGATCGACGCCCAGGGCGGTCAGGTCGGCCCGGAAGCCTTCGGCGATGCGCCCGGCGACGGACGCCTCGCCGGCCGCGAGGGCCGCGTGCGAGGTGCAGCCCTCCAGGGCCTGAAGACCCGTCAGTCCCGCCTTGGCGGAGGCCGCTCCGCGGGGCGCCCGGGCGGTTGCCAGGACCGTACGGGCGTCGAAGTGGGCGATGGGCCAGTCCGAGCCGAGCGCGACGACCGCTCCCGCGTCCCGCAGGTCCCGCAGACGCCAGGCCCGCGCGGCGCGCGCCCCGCCCAGCCGCTGGGACCACTCGTCGGACCGGTCGGACCGGGTGTACGCGGTGTGCGGGGCTGCATGGAGGCGATGACGCCGAGGGGCGCGAACCGGGCCACGGTGTCGTCCGGCACCGACTCCAAGTGCTCCACGCGGTGGACGAGGCGGGCGTCCGGCCCGAGTGACTCGACGGTGTCGAGGACGTGGCGCACGGCCGCGTCGCCGATCGCGTGGGTCGCCGTCCGCACGCCGGCGCGGTGCAGGTGGCGTACGGCCTCGCTGTACGCGGCAGGGTCCGGCCAGAAGGCGTCGGTGCCCTGGCCGTGGCAGTCCGGGTGTTCCAGCCAGGCGGTGCCGCCTTCGACGGTGCCGTCCATGAAGAACTTCACCCCGCCCACCCGCCAGTGCCGCCCGGCGCGGTCCTGCAGCGCGACGAGTTCGTCCAGGGCCTCCTTGTCGACGCCCGGCATGCACCAAGGGGCGAAGCGCAGCCGCAGCGGCAGGACCATCTCCCGTGCCACGGTGTCGACCAGGTCGAGGTCGCCGAGGTCCATCACGTGGGCTCCGATGAGTCCGGTCGCCGCCATATCCGACAGCAACTCGACCAGTCGAGTGCGCCGTTCGGCGTGCGAGGCCCGGGGCACGACCGCGCCGACCAGGTCCATCGCGGCGTGCTCGACGAGGTGCCCGGTCAGACGCCCGTCGGCGTCGGTCACGAGGTGGGAGCGCTGTGCGAAGGTCCGGGGCCCGGTGACGCCTGCCGCCGTCAGTGCCGCGCCGGTCACGAGGGCCGAGTGCCCGTCGTACAGGCGCAAGAAGGCCGGGGCGCCGTCCAGTACGTCCTCGATCAGGGCCCGGTCGATGGGGCGGCCCTCGAAGGCGTTGTGGTCGAGGCCGTAGCCGACGACCCATCCCTCGGTCCGCTCGGCCCCGGTGAGCGCGGCCCGCAGTCCGTCGAGGTCGCGGACGTCGGACAGATCCAGTCCCGTGGCCATCTCCAGGCCCCAGACGGGGTGGCTGTGGCAGTCGACCAGGCCGGGCACGAGGCTTGCCCCGGCCAGGTCCACGACCTCGGTGCCGGATCCACGCCAGTCCCGTACGTCGGCTTCCTCACCGACGGCGGCGATCAGGCCGTCGCGCACGGCCACCGCGGAGGCGTACGGGCGCTCCGGGTCGAGGGTGCGGACGCGGGCGCCGGTGATGACGAGGTCGGCGGTGGGCATGTGGCTGTTTCTCCTTGGCGGCCGGGGATGTCTGACCGCGTGCGCCGTGCTCGCCTGGTGGCTGATGCCGCTGCTCGGCTGGCGCTGGATGTTCGGCCTCGCCGCGATCCCCGGAGTGCTGTGCGTGCTGGTCGTGCGCTGTGTGCCCGAGTCGCCGCGCCGCTCGCGGACCACGGCCGGCACGAGGAGGCGCTCGCGACGATGGCCTCGATCGAGGCGAAGGTGGAGAAGATCACGGGTGAGCCGCTGGCACAGCCGGCGCCCACGGCGCCCGTCGTACGCGAGCCCCACGCCAGGAGCGGTCTGCGCGAGCTCCTCACCGGCCGCTACCGCAAGCGCACCCTGGTCGTCTGCGCCCCTGTGGTTCTGCGGTTACTTCGTCAACTACGGCGTCTCGTCCTGGCTCTGCGGTTACTTCGTCAACTACGGCGTCTCGTCCTGGCTCTGCGGTTACTTCGTCAACTACGGCATCTCGTCCTGACTGCCCACCATCTACGGCTCCCGGTTCCACCTGAGCCTGTCCGACGCGCTGCTGTACTCGACGGTGACGTCCTGCGCGGGCTTCCTCGGCTGTCTCGCCGTCGCCCTGACCGTCGACCGGGTCGGGCGGCGCCACACCGTCACGTGGTGCCTGGGCGGCGCCGCCCTGTGCCTGCTGCTCCTCGGCCTGTTCGCCGGCGGCTCGGCGAGCAGCGTGCTGATCTGGACGTCCCTGTCGGCGGTGTTCTTCCTCGGCGTCATCCTCGGTCCGATCGTCGTCGGCGCGGCGTACGCGGGCGGCGCGCTCGGCGCCGTCTTCGTGACCCTCGCCGTGGTCGCCCTCCTCGGGTCGCTCACGGCGGGGGCGGCCGCGGAGGAGACGAGCGGACGGCCGCTGGAGGACGTGGCGCCGTGAGCGACGATGCTCGCGGGGATCCAGGGGCCCCGGCGCGAGCATCGGCGCCGAAGTCGGGCATTATTGGTCACGTCGACATGAATAACTTCATGCCTATGTGAAGTCAGGGAAACCGACCATAATGCCTCCAAGGAGAATCCTTGTGAGCAACCCTCCCGACGAGCTCGACTACGGTGCCCTACGGCGCGACCGCACAGGTCAGGCCGAGGCCTTCGACGCGATCGGCGACCGCTACGACGAGGCCTTCCCGCACAAGGAGGGCCAGATCGCGGCCGCCGACTGGCTCATCGGGTCCCTGCGGACCGGATCCCGGGTACTGGACCTGGGCTGCGGCACCGGGCTCCCGACCGCGCGCCAGTTGGCCCTGGCGGGATTCGAGGTCATCGGCGTGGATCTGTCGGAGCGCATGGTCGCGCTGGCCCGCGGCCACGTGCCCGGCGGCGTGTTCCATCGGGCGGACATCGCCGATCTGCGGCCCGGCGGTCCCCTGGATCTCGGGCGCTTCCAGGCGGTGACCGCCTTCTTCTCCCTGCTCATGCTGCCGCGTGGCGAGATCCCGCTCGCTCTGCGAACCGTCCGCCACCTGCTCGTTCCGGGGGGTCTGTTCGCGCTGTCGATGGTGGAGGCCGATGTGGACGACTTCGCGATCCCGTTCATCGGGAGCAGCATCCGCGTCTCCGGCTATCTGGGGGAGGAGTTGCGCGAGGTCGTCGAGGGAACGGGCTTCGAGATCGTCGACGAGACCTCGTACACCTACGCGCCGGCGGTCGCCGACATCCAGCCCGAGGTGCAGATCTTCCTGCGCTGCGCACGGCGGGCCTGACGACTTCTGATCCGCTCGCCGCGACGCGGGCCGCACAGCCGGAAGGGCAGGCAGAAGGACGGGCATGGCGAAGCAGCTCGGAGGTGGTGACGGCATCCGGGAGCAGACACCCGGCATGCGTGAAGGTGCTGCGCTCGCACACCGGCCGCAGCACCCCGATCCGTCGCCCCCGTCCGCACAGGCTCCTCCCCCGACCCGCACCGGCGACGGGCCGGACCTCGCCGAGCCGCTCACCGACCGGCTGCGCTACCTCGACGCCGCAACCCGCCGGATCGCCCGCGGCATGAACCTCGACGAGACCCTGTGGGAACTGTGCCGGGCGGCCGTCCCGGCCTTCGCCGACCGGGCGTTCATCCACCTCTACGCGCCGCTGCCGGTCGGCGACGAGACCGACGCCGGTCCGGGCGTCCTGCGCCTGCACTGCACGGACCTCTCCGAACGCCAGGACCCCGGTGCCCAGGCCGCCGAGCCGCCCCCTGCGCCCGAGCCGCCGCCGGCCGCCCCTCATGGCCTCCCGGCAGCGGAGACCGTGCACCCGGTTCCCGGCAGCCCCCTCGCCGAACTCCTGCGGGACGGGCGCCCGGCGCTGGGCGACACCCCGGGCGTCGCCTCCGCGGCAGCCGAGCTGCTGGGCACGGCGAGCACTCCCCCGGCACCCCCGCCCGGGCAACGGCTGATCATCGCGCCACTGCACGGCCGCAACCACGCCCTGGGCAGCGTCCTCCTCGTGCGCGAACCCGACCGACCGGACTTCACCGCCGACGATCTGCTCGTGGCCTCCCAGCTCGCCACGCACACCGCGCTCGGGCTGGAGAAGGCGATGCTGTACGAGCGTGAGGCCTCCGTCGCGAACACCCTGCAACGCACGATGCTCCCGCCGTCGCTGCCGGAACCGCCCGGCGTCCGCCTCGCCAGCCGCTATCTGCCGTCCTCGCGCACCGCACAGGTCGGCGGCGACTGGTACGACGCCATCCCGCTGCCCGGCAACCGTGTCGCCCTGGTCATCGGCGATGTGATGGGCCACTCCATGACCTCGGCGGCGATCATGGGTCAGCTACGCACCAGCGTGCAGACCCTGGCCGGGCTGGACCTGCCCCCGGACGAGGTGCTGCACCACCTCGACGACCAGGCGGGGCGGCTGGGCAGCGAGCACACGGCGACCTGCCTGTACGCCATGTACGACCCCGTGCTGCACCGGCTGCTGGTCTCCAACGCCGGCCATCTGCCGCCGGTGCTGCTGCGTCCCGACGGCCGCGTCGAGGTCCTGGACGCCCCGCCCGGAGCGCCGATCGGCGTCGGCAGCGGCGGCTTCGAGTCCGTCGAGACGCACGCGCCGGCCGGGGCGACGCTGCTGCTGTACACCGACGGCCTGGTCGAGTCCCGTGACTCGGACGTCGTGACGGGTGTGGAGCGACTGTGCGCACGGCTGCGTACGGCAGCCCGCGGATCCGCTCACCTGGGGCTGGAGGAACTGTGCGACGCGGCCCTCGGCACTCTGGGATCGGGAGTGCGCGACGACGACATCGCGCTGCTGGCCGCCCGGTTCGAGGGCATCCTGCCGGAGACCGTCGCGTACTGGTACATGGCACCTCGCCCGCAGACCGCCGGTCAGGCCCGTCGGCTGACCCGCCGCACGCTCGCCGACTGGGGTCTGGAATCCCTGGTGGAAACGACCGAGCTGCTGGTCAGCGAGGTGGTGGCGAACGCCGTACGGTTCGCCACCCGGCCGATCACCCTGCGGCTGCTCCACACGGACGTGCTGCGCTGCGAGGTGGGCGACGACTCGACGGTGGTGCCGAGGATGCGGCACGCACGGCTCAGCGACGAGGGCGGCCGAGGCCTGTTCCTCGTCGACCAGCTCGCGCTGCGCTGGGGCGCGACGAGGGTGAGCACGGGCAAGGTGGTCTGGTTCGAACAGCCGCTGCCCGGCACGCCGGGGAAACGCTGACACCACGTCCTGGAACGGTCGACGCCCACTCGCCACGCAGGCTGCCCCGGTCCCTTCACTCCGCGCAGCAGCCGTCCTCGGCGGCCGCTGCGGCGGTCGTGTCGAGCCGGCAGAAGCAGGACGCCTCGATGGGGACGTCCGCCAGCGCGGCGGCGAGGCGCAGCTCCTGGGCCACCATCTGCGCCTCCCCGGTCCGGCCCAGAAGCATGAGGCACTCGTGGAGGCCGTGCAGGGACCAGACGTTGCCGGGGTGCTGGAGGGCGCGCGGGAGGGTGCCGTCCAGACCGAGGTCGGCCCGGTAGACGGCCTCGGCCTCCACTACGCGTCCCTGTTCGAGCAGGAGGGCGCCGTAGGCGTGCCGGGTGGGCTGCATCCAGCCCCACGGTTCGTCGTAGGGAAGGCTGTCGTCCAGCTCGATGGAGCGTTCCAGCGCGGCGAAGGCGGCGTCGTGGTGACCCTTGCGGTACTCCAGCTCGCCGTCGAGCATCGCCGAGGCGATGGCGAGGATGTCGGCGCAGGTGTTGTTGAAGAGCATGCGGGTCTCGGGGACCCGGGCGATGGCCGCCCGGAAGAGCCGGCGTTCCGCCTCCGCCTGCGCAACACGGTGGGTGGCGGAGAGGGCGACGCCGCGGGCGTAGTGCAGCATCGCGGTCGTCACGCAGTACAGCTCCGGGTCGGCGGGCAGCGGCAGGGCCAGGATGTCCTCCCAGCGGCCGAAGCGGATCAGTGCGTGGACCCGCATGGCGAGGAAGCTCTCCAGCCAGTCGGCCATGGGCGGGCTCGGCACCCGCAGCAGGTCCTCGGGGATGGACGCCTCGAGCTGTGCGGCGGTCTCCAGGGCGACCTCGGACTGGCCGAGGAACATCGCGCCGTAGATCTTGAAGTGGTAGTTGTGCGAGCGGTACAGGGTGTAGAAGTTCATCGCCCCGGCCCGGGCGTGGTACTTCTCGTCGGCCGCGATGGCGGCGGTGTTGTCGGAGACCACCCGCCGGTAGTCGCCGCACAGCACCTCCAGGTGCGAGGGCATGTGATTGAGGTGCCCTGCGTCGGGCACCAGTCCGCGCAGTCGGTCGGCGACCCTCAGGGCGGCTTCCGGGGTCGGGGACATCTCCATGAGGTGGATGTACATGTGGACCAGCCCCGGGTGGTCGCGCCCTGCGGGGGTGGCGAGGCCGCGGTCGAGCACCGCCTTGGCCTCCCGGGTGCGGGCCCCCTCGGCCGGTTCGCCGCTCCTTAGGTCCCAGAGCTGCCAGGGCGTGAGGTTCATCAGCGCGTCGGCGTACAGGGTGGCGATGTCGAGGTCGTCGGGCGCGAGTTCGTAGACCGCGCGCATGCTGTCGGCGTAGGGGGCGTTCCAGATCGAGCAGTCCGCCACCGCCTTGGCCTGCGGGTAGCGGGCTCGCAGCGCGGCGATCAGGGCCTGCTCGACGGGCGTGGCATTCGTCGCCTTGTCGTGGGCCAGCTCCACGGCGGCATGAGTACGGTCGACGGTACGGGCGAGGTCCTGGTCGTCGAAGAACTCCCAGGGTTTGTTGTAGTTCGGCCCGAGCGCGTAGGCGATGCCCCAGTGGGCCATGGCGCAGTCGGGGTCGGCCTCGGCGGCGGCCTCGAAGCAGGCGACGGCCTCCTCGTGATGGAAGGCGTACGTCCACACCAGGCCACGGTCGAACCAGAGCTGGGCCTGGGCGGAGGACGTGGTGACAGAGCGGGTGTGCGTGCCGAGGTCGTAGTACTCCATGCGTCTGCTCTCCTGCCTGTACCGGGCCCGCCGAGCCCGTTCCCGAGTCTTCCGGACAGCCCCGGGCATCGCATGGACAACGGCAGGGGCCGTGGCACGGTTTCGGCACCCCGTCGGCGGAGGCAGTCGCAGTGGCCGGAAGTCGTCGTTCACGTAACTGCCGGGCGCAGGGGCTGGTCCGGGGCCCGTGCCTGCCGTGTGGGCACCGGTTCCGGCCGGGTTCCGGCCCGCCCGGCACGGTGGGCGAGTACGCCGGGTTCCGCCGCCCAGGTGCGAGCGGGGTGGGTCTTGGCGCATTCTTGCTGTGTCGCGCGCGTGACGGCGTACGGACGAGGTAGGGCCGATGACTGGGAGCGCCGAGGGCGCAGAGCGGACACCCGGCGGCCTGGCGGCGCTGCTGATCGATGCTTCGGCGGAGGCGATCAGCGCGGCCGGCGGGCACGCGGGAGGGGTCTATCTGCGCTCCAGCACGCCCGGACTGCTCCGGCTGGCGGTGCTGGAGGGGTTGCCGGGCCCGCTGTTCCGGCCGTGGTGGCGGTTGCACGTGGACCGGCCGTTCCCCGTCGCGGACGCCTACCGCCTGGGCGTCGAGGTGGTGCTGCCGAACGCGACGGAGACGATGCGCCGCTACCCGCAGTTCGCGGCCGGTCTGCCGTTCCAGTTCGGATCCCTGTACGTCCCCGTCACCGGCGGATCCTCGGTCTTCGGGGTGCTGACCGTGCTGCGGCCCTCGGCGGGCGACGCCACCGAGCTGCTGCCCGTGCGCGAGCGCATGGCCCAGCTCGCGAAGGAGCTGGGGTCGGCGCTGCGGACCCTTGAGGACTCGGACGCCTCGGCGGTGAACTGGGACGGCGTGCCGCTGTGCGTGCGGCCGCCGGCCAGGCGTCGGCCCTCCGGCTATCTGGGCCGGTTCGCCTGGGATCCGGGGACGAACGTCGTCACCGCGGAGGAGCGGCTGAACGTCGTCCTGGGTGCCGCTCCCGGGGAGGCCCACGCAACCGTGGAGGAGTTCGCGCAGGCCGTCGCCCCGAGTGACACGGACCGGATCCTGGCGGCGCTGCGGGAGGCGGCCGGCGGCCGTCCACCGGCCCTGCCCCTGTACGTGCGCGCGGCCAACGACACGCTGCGGCTGGTCGAGGTCTGGGGGCCGAACGACGACACGACCCGCTTCGGCACGGCGCCCGTACGCGGCGTCGTCCTCGACCCGGGGGCAAGCGCGGTGGCGGACGTGGCGGCCGATCAGCTACCGGACGGGGTGTTCTGCCTGGACCGGCTGGGCTCGGTCGTCTACGTGAACCCACATGCGGCGAAGCTGCTGCGCCGGCCGCGCGGCGAGCTGCTGGGCCGGACCCTGTGGGAGAGCGTGCCGTGGCTGAACCAGCCCACCGTCGAGGACCATCTGCGGGTCGCGCTGCTGTCTCCGGATCCGGTGCACTTCCACGTCCGCAGACCACCCGACCCCGAGCGCGAGACCGCTGCCCGCACCTTCAGCGAGGAACTGCTGGCCCTGTCCCTGTACCCCGGCCCCGACCTGCTGACCTGCACGATCCGCCCGGGGCACGGCGCGACGGACACCACCTCCGACCTCCTGGACGCGCACGGCACGCAGGAGGCCGCCGGGGCGCCTTCGCTCGCTCCCCTGTACCGCCCGATCGTCCTCGCCATCGCGCTGACGGAGGCCGTCACGCCCCGCCAGGTGTCCGCCGTGGTGATGCGGGAACTGCTGCCCGTGTTCGGCGGCCGCCGGCTCGCCATCTACCTGCTCCAGGAACGGCATCTGTACCTGGCCTGGGAGACGGGCTTCCCCAAGGGGTTCCTCGCACCGTTCGACGGTGTGGGGCTGGACGAGGGGCTGCCGGGCGTGGAGACGCTGACCAACGGGCGCCCGCTGTTCTTCGACTCGATGCAGCAGCTCGCCGACGCCTACCCGGGCATCGCGCTGGACGCGACGGAGGGCGCCCGCGCCTTCCTGCCCCTGATCGCCTCCGGCCGTCCCGTCGGCTCCTGCATCCTCGGCTTCGACCGGCCCCGCAGCTTCAGCGGCGAGGAACGCTCGGTGCTCACCGCCATGGCCGGGCTGATCGCGCACGCCCTGGAGAAGGCGCAGCGCTACGAGAGCGAGGCCGCGCTGGCCCGCGGTCTCCAGCAGGCGCTGCTCCCGCGGCGGCTGTCGGAGCACCCGCTGCTGGAGACCGCGGGACGCTATCTGCCGGGCACCCAGGGCATGGAGGTGGGCGGCGACTGGTACGACGTCGTGTCCGCCGGGGACGCGATCGCACTGGTCATCGGCGATGTGCAGGGGCACGGCGTGCAGGCGGCGGCCACCATGGGCCAGTTGCGCAGCGCAGTGCGGGCCTTCGCCCTCGGCGACCGGCCGCCGGACGAGGTCATGAGCGGCACCAACCACCTGCTCATCGACCTCGACGCCGGGCTGTTCGCGAGCTGCTGCTACATCCGGCTGGACCCGGCGACCGGCGTCGCGCAGGCGGCCGTGGCCGGGCACCCGCGCCCGCTGCTGCGCCGCCCCGACGGCCGCACCCATCTCCTTGACCTGCCGGGCGGCGTCGTGCTCGGCGTGGACCCGCAGGCCCAGTACCCGGTCTCGGAGCTGCGGATGGAGCCCGGTGCCGTGCTGGCGCTGTACACGGACGGGCTGGTGGAGCGGCCCGGCGTCGACATCGACGACGGCATCAGCGCGCTGCGGGTGGCGCTGGCCAGGGCGGGCGGCCCGGGTGCCCGCCCGGGTGGCCGCTCACTGGCGAGCCTGGCCGACCGGCTCACCGCGACGGCCCGGCACATGACGGACCGACCCGACGACATCGCGCTGCTGCTCGCCACCCGGCGCGCCACACCACTGCGCCGGAAGTGAGGGCCGAGCCTGCGCATCCGGGGGCCGTCCGCGCCGTACTGCTGTGGCGGGGGCGGGAGTTGCCCGATTTCGGCGGATCACTGCGGTGATCGTCGGGTGATCGTCGTGTGAGAGAGCAAACAGCTCCTGTCACGGTCCGTGACGTCTCTCGCCTCCGGAGGCCCGGCAGTGTAGACATGGGCACATGGTCCGACTATCGGGTCGATCCGGGGCCCGGTCGGCACGTCGTCCAAGCGGTCCCCGCACCTGGCGTGCGCCGGACCGCGGCACGGTGGTGCCCGAACGCGCAGTGCCGTTCGATCCGGGCGCACAGGAGCCGCGCAGGGGCCCGCTCGCCTGGCTTCGGGCCGCCGTAGGAGGCCGCAGCGTCGCCGGGCAGGTGTTCCTGCTCCAGGTCGTGATCGTGCTGCTGCTGGTCGTCGCCGCGGTCGTGGCCCTGGTGCTCCAGGTCCGCTACGACAGCACGCAGGAGGCCCGCAACCGCTCGGTCGCGGTGGCCGAGGCGTTCGCGAACGCGCCGGGCACCCGGGAGGCGCTGAACAGCCCCGATCCCACGGCCGTGCTCCAGCCGAAGGCCGAGGCGGCGCGCGAGGCCACCGATGTGGACTTCATCGTCGTCATGAACACCGACGGCATCCGCTACACCCACCCCAAGCCCGACCGCATCGGCAAGAAGTTCGTCGGGAACCTGGAGCCCGCGCTCGAGGGCAAGGTGGTGACCGAGCAGATCACCGGAACCATAGGGCCGCTCGTGCAGGCCGTGGTCCCGATCAAGGACCCCGACGGGAAGGTCGTCGGCCTGGTGTCGGCCGGGATCACGACGGCCACCGTGGGCGGTACGGCGGACCGGCAGCTACCGCTCGTCCTGACCGCCGCCGCTGCCGCGCTCGCCCTGTCCACGGCCGGCACGGCCCTGGTCAGCAGGCGGCTGCTGCGGCAGACGCACGGTCTCGGGCCGGACGAGATGACCCGGATGTACGAGCACCACGACGCCGTTCTGCACGCCGTGCGCGAGGGCGTGATCATCGTCGGCGACGAGGGCCGGCTGCTCCTCGCCAACGACGAGGCGCACCGGCTGCTCGACCTGCCCGAGGACGCCGAGGGACGCAGGGTCCTCGACCTCGGCCTCGCCCCCGACACGGCCGAGCTCCTCGACTCCGGCCGGATGGCCACGGACGAGGTGCACCTGGTCAAGGACCGCCTCCTCGCGGTCAACCAGCGCCCGACCCACCTCAGGGGCCGCCCCTCCGGCAGCGTCGCCACCTTGCGTGACTCGACGGAGCTGCGCGCCCTGTCCGGCCGCGCCGAGGAGGCCCGCGAGCGCCTGAACATGCTCTACGACGCCGGAGTGGGCATCGGCACCAGCCTGGACGTCACCCGGACCGCCGAGGAACTGGCGGAGCTGGCGGTGCCCCGGTTCGCGGACTTCGCCACCGTCGACCTCTTCGAGGCCGTGCTGGGCGGCGGACAGCCGGAGGCGGTGACGCGGCTGCGGCGCACGGCGTACAGCGGCATCCGCAAGGACGCGCCGCTGTACCCGGTGGGCGAGCAGATCCGGTTCGTCGACTCCTCGCCGCAGGCCCGGGCCCTGAGCGGCGGGCAGGCCGTCAACCAGCCGCGACTCGATGAGGCGCCGGGCTGGCGTGCCCAGGATCTGGAGCGCTCGGCGCAGGTGGTGGACTTCGGCATCCACTCGCTGATCGCGGTGCCGCTCAGGGCGGGGTCGCTGCTGCTGGGCGTGGTGAGCTTCTGGCGGTCGCAGAAGGGCGAGCCGTTCGACGCCGACGAGGTGGCGCTCGCCGAGGAGCTGGTGGCCCGGGCGGCGGTGTCCATCGACAACGCCCGCCGGTACACGCGTGAGCACAGCATGGCGGTCACGCTCCAGCGCAGCCTGCTGCCGCGCAACCTGCCCGAGCAGAACGCCCTGGACATCGCCTACCGGTATCTGCCGGCGCAGGCCGGCGTGGGCGGCGACTGGTTCGACGTGCTGCCGCTGTCCGGCGCCCGGGTCGCTCTGGTGGTGGGGGACGTCGTGGGCCACGGGCTGCACGCGGCGGCCACCATGGGACGGCTGCGCACGGCCGTGCACAACTTCTCCGCCCTGGACCTGCCGCCCGACGAGCTGCTCTCGCTGCTCGACGAGCTGGTCGCCCGCATCGACCAGGACGAGGCCCAGGAGGGCGACACCGCCGCGGTGACCGGCGCGACCTGCCTGTACGCGATCTACGACCCGGTCTCCCGGCTGTGCACGATCGCCCGCGCCGGCCATCCGCCGCCGGCCCTGGTCCGGCCGGACGGCACCGTGGAGTTCCCGGACGTACCCGCCGGTCCCCCGCTGGGCCTGGGCGGTCTGCCGTTCGAGACGGCCGAGCTGGAGCTCGCGGAGGACAGCCGGCTCGTGCTGTACACGGACGGTCTGGTGGAGGACCGGGACCACGACATCGACGAGGGTCTGGAGCTGCTGCGCGAGGCGCTGACCGGGAGCGGCCGCTCGCCGGAGGAGATCTGCCAGGCCGTACTGGAGGCGCGGCTGGCGGGCCGCCAGAGCGACGACATCGCGCTGATCGTGGCGCGGACGCGGGCGCTCGGATCCGACCTCGTCGCCGAGTGGGACGTGCCGTCCGACCCGGCGGCCGTGGCCCAGGTCCGCTCCGCGGTGACGGAGACGCTGGAGCGCTGGGGGCTCGAGGAGCTGTCGTTCGCCACGGAGCTGATGCTGAGCGAGCTGGTCACCAACGCCATCCGGTACGGCGGTGACCCGATCCGGGTGCGCATGCTGCGCGACCGGAGTCTGATCTGCGAGGTCTTCGACGCCAGCAGCACCTCGCCGCACCTGCGCTACGCCGCCATGACCGACGAGGGCGGGCGCGGCCTGTTCCTGGTCGCGCAGCTCGCCGAGCGCTGGGGCACGCGGTACCTGCCGGCGGGCAAGGTGATCTGGGCGGAGCAGCCGCTTCCGTGACCGGCGCGGCAGCCCCTGCCGCAGCCATGGCGGCTTGTAGATAGGTACGAACCTTTGACACGACCGGTGCCCTGTGCGCCCTGTTTCTGATAGGAAACCTTCCTATCAGTATCAGCAACGGCCAACTCCCCACCCCCCACCTCCACTTGGAGCCGCCGTGAAGCACCCCACGCACACGTCGCGCCGTACGCTTCTCACCCTGATCGGCGCGTCACTGGCGTCAGCCCCACTCCTCGGTTCCCCCCGTGCCGCCGCGCACAGCGTCGCGGTGGGACTCGACGACCCGGCGAAGAAGGAGATCGCCATGAAGCTGGTGTCGAGCGCGGAGAACTCCTCGCTCGACTGGAAGGCCCAGTACAAGTACATCGAGGACATCGGCGACGGCCGCGGCTACACCGCCGGCATCATCGGCTTCTGCTCCGGCACGGGCGACATGCTCGACCTCGTCGAGCTGTACTCCGACCGCCGCCCCGGCAACGTACTCGCCCCGTATCTGCCGGCGCTGCGCCGGGTCGACGGCACCGACTCGCACGACGGGCTCGACCCGAACTACCCCCGCGACTGGGGCCGGGCCGCACAGGACCAGGCGTTCAAGCAGGCGCAGAACGACGAGCGCGACCGGGTGTACTTCAACCCGGCCGTGCAGCAGGGCAAGGCCGACGGCCTCAGGGTGCTCGGTCAGTTCGCGTACTACGACGCCATCGTCATGCACGGCGACGGCACGGACCCGACCAGCTTCCGCAACATCCGCAAGCGCGCCCTGAACCGGGCCCGGCCGCCGGCGCAGGGCGGCGACGAGGTCACGTACCTCAACGCCTTCCTGGACGCGCGGGTGTGGGCCATGAAGCAGGAGGAGGCCCACAGCGACACCAGCCGGGTCGACACGGCCCAGCGGGTCTTCCTGCGGGCGGGCAACCTCGACCTCAACACCCCGCTGGACTGGAAGGTGTACGGGGACAGCTTCCACATCGGCTGACCCGGCACGGGTTGCCGTACGGCCCCCTTCCGTACGGCAACCCGCCGGCCTACGGGCGTTGCCCGATGCGGTCCACGACGCCGATCTCCGCACGGCTGCGCATCTCGTGGTACTTGTCGCGGCCCCCGGTGCTGCCCTTCAGCCGCAGGCCCAGGTAGGCGTAGGTCCGTGAGTCGAAGATGAACGAGTAGGTGAGCTGGGGGTAGGCCACCGCGACCCCCTCGCGGCCCAGCCCGTCGAGCGCCTCGTGGTCGATCCTGATGCCGGGAATCCTGGCGACGGCCTCGAATGTGGCCGCCTCGAGGCCCGGGGGCATGACCCGCGGCACGACGAAGAACTGGCACGCGTTGGAGAACGCCTCGATGTCACCGCCGGGGCGATGCATCCTCAGCAACTTCAGGAGCTGGTCCGGGTCCGTCGGCCACTTCGCCAGCTTCGCGTACTCGGTCGGCGGCCACGCCACCTCGTGCTCACCGAGCGGTGGGTCGTTGTGGACCTTGCCGTACTCCTGGCGGCGGGACGGCCTGGAGCCGTCCACGGAGATCCAGCTCTCGTCCGTCCAGGTCTTGGTCCTGCCGTCCTTCACATAGGTCCGGGTGATGAAGTTCCTGGTGAACACGTACTGGTCGTTGCGCGGGATCGGCAACCGCACGCCGTCGGCCCGGGAGCGGTCCGCGGCGCGGTGCAGCAGTTGCGCGGCGCTCAGCGCGGTCATCCGCGGGCTGTCGGTTTCCCGGTCCCGTCGTGACGCGTACACCGCTCCTCCCGTGACCGCCGCCGCGGCCGTCCCCGCGACGGCGACGCGCAGCATCAGCCGCCGCGACAGCGGGCGCGGCCGGCCCTCCTGGACGATGGCGTGCCGCAACCGGGCGCGGGCGGCCGAGCGGGCGTCGTCGGTGGGCGGGGGCACGTCGGCCGCAAGGTCACGCACCGCGGTGAGGTCATCCACGATCGGTCTCCTCGGTCTCCTCGTGAAGGGCTGTGGGATCCGACCCGCCCAGCGCCCGGCGCAGTCCGGTGCGCGCCCGGTGCAGCCGCGAGCGCACGGTTCCGACGGGGACGCCGAGGGCCTCGGCGGCCTCCGCGTAGTCGAGGTCGCCCCAGGCGATCAGCAGCAGCACGTCCCGGTTGCGGGCGGGCAACGCCGCGAGGGCGCCCGCCAGCCGGGCACGGGAGCCCTCGGCACTGACGCGGGCGGCCACCCGGTCCTCGAGCGGCTCGCCCTGCGCCGGGGCGGTGGCGGCGGCCCGGGATAGCGCCTTGAGGCGCCGAGCCTCCGCGCGCCGGTGCTGGCCGACGAGGTTGGTGACGATGCCGTACAGCCACGGGCGAGCCTGCGGACGCGCGAGGTCGTAGCGGCGGCGCTGCTGGAAGGCGATCACGAAGGTCTCGGCCATCAGGTCGTCGGCGACCTCGGTGCCCAGCCGCCTGGCCACGTACCGGTGTATGTCGTCGGCGTGGCGGTTGAAGAGCACCGCGAACACGTCGGGGTCGGCCCAGGACCGCTCGATGACCGAGGCGTCGGAGTCGGGGTCGTCGTGCGGGCCGGGCACGGCGTTGACTCCGACGCTCGGCGCGGCGGTCACTGCTCGCCTTCCAGATGCATGGCTTTCCCTCGAGGTCGCGGGCATGGTCGACTGCTGTTGGCCGATGCCCGTGTTCGAGTTCCGGTTTTCAGCCCATAGAATTGATTTATGAGCTCATAGGTCGGACCCGCGTACCGACTTAGGCTTGCCTTAGTTTAGGCTTCCCGTTCGAGTCGATCTATCGCCTCTCGAAGGGAACCTGATCATGCCCCGCCCCCTGCGGGTAGCCATCGTCGGAGCCGGCCCCGCCGGGATCTACGCCGCCGACGCGTTGCTCAAGTCCGAGGTGGCCGCCGAGCCCGGCGTTTCCATCGACCTGTTCGAGCGCATGCCCGCGCCGTTCGGACTGATCCGTTACGGCGTCGCCCCCGACCACCCCCGGATCAAGGGCATCATCACGGCCCTCCACCAGGTGCTCGACAAGCCGCAGATCCGTCTCTTCGGGAACGTCGACTACCCGTCCGACCTCAGCCTGGACGACCTGCGCGCGTTCTACGACGCGGTGATCTTCTCGACCGGTGCGACGGCCGACCGTGCGCTGGCGATCCCGGGCATCGACCTCGACGGCTCGTACGGCGCGGCGGACTTCGTCTCCTGGTACGACGGCCACCCGGACGTGCCGCGCACCTGGCCGCTTCAGGCGGAGAAGGTCGCCGTGCTCGGCGTCGGCAACGTCGCCCTCGACGTGGCCCGCATCCTGGCCAAGACCGCGGACGAGCTGCTGCCGACGGAGATCCCGCCGAACGTCTACGACGGCCTGAAGGCCAACAAGGCGCTGGAGATCCACGTGTTCGGCCGCCGCGGCCCGGCGCAGGCGAAGTTCTCCCCGATGGAGCTGCGGGAGCTGGACCACTCCCCCAACATCGAGGTCATCGTCGACCCCGAGGACATCGACTACGACGAGGGCTCGATCGCGACCCGGCGCGGCAACAAGCAGGCCGACATGGTCGCCAAGACCCTGGAGAACTGGGCGATCCGCGACGTCGGCGACCGCCCGCACAAGCTGTTCCTGCACTTCTTCGAGTCGCCCGCCGAGGTCCTCGGCGAGGACGGCGAGGTCGTCGGCCTGCGCACCGAGCGCACCGCCCTCGACGGCACCGGCAACGTCAAGGGCACCGGCGAGTTCAAGGACTGGGACGTCACCGCGATCTACCGCGCCGTCGGCTACCTCTCCGACAAACTCCCCAAGCTGCCCTGGGACATCGAGTCGGGCACGGTCCCGGACGAGGGCGGCAGGGTCATACAGGAGTCCGGCGAGCACCTTCAGTCGACGTACGTCACCGGCTGGATCCGGCGCGGTCCGGTGGGCCTGATCGGTCACACCAAGGGCGACGCCAACGAGACGGTGTCGAACCTGCTGGACGACTTCACGAACGGTCGTCTCCAGACGCCGGCCTCGCCCGAGCCGGAGGCCGTGGACGCCTTCCTGGCCGAGCGGAACGTGCGGTTCACCACGTGGGAGGGCTGGTACAAGCTCGACGCCGCCGAGAAGGCGCTGGGCGAGCCGCAGGGCCGTGAGCGCGTGAAGCTCGTCGAGCGCGAGGACATGCTCCGCGAGAGCGGCGCGTAACCCGCCGACGGGCATCGACAGGGAGGGCCGGAGGTTCGTACCTCCGGCCCTCCCGGTTTTTCCCTCACCCCGGTGATCGCCGCCTGTTAGCGTCCCCCGGTGTTCTCACTCCTGGAGCCCCCTTTCCTGACCCGGCTGCGCGACGCGCGGCGGGTGCTCGTCGCCGGCGCGGGCGGCGGTTTCGACGTGTACGCCGGACTCCCCCTGGCGCTCGCCCTGCGGACGGCCGGCAAAGAGGTCCATCTGGCCAACCTGTCCTTCTCGGACCTGTACGGACTGGACCTCGATGTGTGGGTGGACCACGACGTCGCGGCGATACGCCCGGACACCGCCGCGCGCGGCGACTACTTCCCCGAGCGGACGCTCGCCCGCTGGCTGGCCGAGCAGGACCTGCCCGACACGGTGTACGCGTTCCCGCTCACGGGCGTGCGGCCGCTCAGGGCCGCCTACCGCACGCTGCTGACACATCTGGGCGGCGTGGACGCCGTCGTACTGGTGGACGGCGGGACCGACATCCTCATGCGCGGCGACGAGAACGGGCTCGGTACGCCGGAGGAGGACATGGCGAGCCTGGCCGCCGTGGCCGGGCTCGACGAGGTCGCCGTACGGCTGGTGGCGTGCCTCGGCTTCGGGGTGGACGCCTATCACGGGGTCAACCACTCGCTGGTGCTGGAGAATCTCGCCGCCCTGGACCGCGAGGGCGGCTATCTCGGCGCGTTCTCGCTGCCGCGCGACAGCCGCGAGGGGCGCCTGTATCTCGACGCGGTGGCGCACGCCCAGCGGTGCACGCCGGACCACCCGAGCATCGTCCAGGGTTCCGTCGCCGCGGCGGTGCGCGGCGACTTCGGCGACGTCCGGTTCACCGAGCGGACCAAGGGCGGCGAACTCTTCGTCAATCCGCTCATGGCCCTGTACTTCTGCGTGGACGCGCCCGCCCTCGCCAGGCAGAACCTGTATCTCGACCGGCTCGAGAACACCGCGCTCATGCGTCAGATCAGTTCGGTCATCTCGGACTTCCGTGACGAGCTCCCCCGCCAGCGGCCACCTCGGGCTTACCCGCACTGACGCACCCGCGTCTCGCATTTCGGTGAAGTCGGCTCAGCTCCCGCAGCGCCTGGTTACACTCCTGATCTTCACAGAAGCTCCACACAGGGGGATGTTTCTCCATGCGCATACGCATTATCGCCACGACCGCCCTCGCGGCCGGAACCCTCGCCGCTCTCGCCGCGGCACCCGCCCAGGCCACCGAGTACTCGTCCGCGCTGAAGATCCGCGGCATCCAGTACGACGCGCCCGGCCGCGACTCCAACAACTGCCGGACCGGCAACACCGACGACGAGTACCTGACGATCAAGAACTACTCGTCCGGCACGACGGTCAACCTCAAGGGCTACGTCGTGAAGGACAAGGCCGGCAACAAGTTCACGTTCACGGCGAATCACAACCTCGAGCCCGGTGACTATGTGAAGCTGCGGGGCGGCAACGGCACCGACTCCGACAGAGGCAACGTCGTCTACCGCGACAACTGCAACTTCATGTGGAACAACGACAAGGACACGATCTACCTCTACAAGCCCTCGGGCGCCGGGGCGGACTCGCACGCCTACACCAAGACGCAGAACGACCGCGACGGCAACGGCTACATCGGGTACCACAACTGAGCGGACGTGGACGGATGAGCGGGACCCGCCCCAATGCGGATGGTGGGCGGGTCCCGCTCAACGAGTCATTGTCATGACGGGACGTGGCGCGGGCCACGGGTGAACGGCCATCAGCCGGTGCGGATCACGCACACCCCGTGTGCGGACCCCGCCCGGTGGGCAGGCATCTGCGACGACGATACTTGTAAGAAGCACGCGCCCCCGCCCATAGATGGACCCATGCCCAGCTCCTCCAGCACCCGCCCCATGACCCCTCCCACGGTGTGGTCGGCCCACGGCCGCCACCCCGGTCCCGCGGCTCAGGACGCGGTCCGGACCGGCCTGCGGCACCTCAAGGACAGCCGCACCATCGACGACTTCCTGGAAGTGTCCGAGGGCCAGGCCGCCCAGGACTGGGTCTTCGAGGCCCGATGGCGGGTCGCCGGATCGGTGACCGTCAGGGCCCGGCTGACCGTACGACCCGACTCAGGCAGCGGACAGGAGTGGGTACTGGTCGCGGAGGCGGAGGCTCCGTGGGATCCCCGGTGGCCGTCGCCGGCCGCGATGTTCTGGCCGCAGGAGCCGGACGCGGCCTGGGACCACGACCCGGTCACGGACCTGCGGTTCCGGGACGTCAACCCCCTGCCCTCGGACGACAAGGCCGTACGGCGCATACTGCGGGACGCCGCGCGGGACGGCTGGAGCATCCATGTCGTCGTCCACGAGGCCATGACCACCGACCAGCGCGGGCAGATGCCGCTGGCCGGGATGCTGCCGCCGAGCCTGCGGCACCGGGTGGTCGAGCATCGCGCCGTGCCCAGTCAGCTTCGCGTCGTGAACTGGGCCCTGCGGGACCTCGGCGTACAGGTGCCGCGCGGCGGCGCCGTGGTGCTGCCCGGCGCGCCGGCCCCGGCCGACTACGACGCCGACGGTTTCGCCGTACGCAGCGTCTTCCTCGACGGCTCGGAGCCGGCAGAACTCATCCACGCCGTGACGCGCTTCGCCGCGCTCCCACGGCCGCTGCCGGAGGGCGGCATGGAGGCCCTCACCGCCCTGCGGGAGGACTGGCGGCTGCTGACCCTGGAGGAGGAACTCGCGCGCGAGCGCGAGCTCGTGGCGATGTACGCCGACGCCCTGGAGGCGATGACGAAGTCCCGGGACCTGTACCGCGAGGCCGCCGAGCAGGCGCACGCGGCCCTGGCCGCCTTCCGGGAGTCCGCCGACGCCGCGCCCGAGCGGCAGGCCCAGCCGGCCACCACCACGGCACCGACCCCTCTCCAGCACCTGACCCGCACCTTCGAACGCCTCAAGAGCTCGACACGGACCCGCAAGGCCACGCCTGACACGGGCATCGACCAGGAGGCCGAGGCCGTCGAGCCTCAACGGGAGACGTCGCACCGGTAGGCGCGGCGGCAAAAGAGCCCAGGGCTCCGGGTTCGCGGGCGGCGCGAAAGCTCAGAGCTCCGGGTTCGCGGGCGGCGCGAAAGCTCAGAGCTCCGGGTTCGCGGGCGACTTCGGGTCGTGCGTGGTCGGTCGCGCGGTTCCCCGCGCCCCTGGGTCGGCTGCGGGCGAGGCGCCGCGGCGTACTGCGGCTGCGGTGCTTTCGTGGGGGCGGCCTACTGCGTCGGGCGGGTGGCGTTCGGTGTGTCGATGGGGTGGGGCGAGCAGGTGACCGGGCAGTTTGTGCGTCTTCCGTCCTGACGGGTGATGCGATGCAGCCGGGTGACCGTCCTCATGCAATGTGCGCGACCGGAGCGGGCATCCGACTAGCAGTGCGTGTGACGCGCGGCACCGGCAGGAGGAGGGTCAGTGGAGTCGACCACCGCGGTGATCATCGCCGCCGTGGCCCTCGCGGCCGTCGTTCTCGCCGTGGCCGTCGGGGTGCTGGTGCGGCTCGTACGGACGCGGCGACTGCTGCGGCGCTCCGGGCTGCCGACCGGGCCGCGATGGGTGTTCTGGGGTGCCGTCCTGTACTTCGTCCTGCCGGCCGATCTGGTGCCGGATCCGGTGTATCTGGACGACATCGGCGTGCTCTTGCTGGCACTGCGTACCCTGCGCCGTTCTCCCGAGGCGGGACCGCCGGACGCCGTTGATTACAGAAAGTAAGGAAACCAATCACTCGTTCGATTCGTTTAAGTAAGTGGAAACCTAAGGGCGTCGGTGACCGAGGGCCGCCGCCGGGTGACCAGGCTCGATCGGAGCAGCACCTGTAAGGGAGAGACGATGCAACCGTTCGCGCTCAACTATGCACGGCCGGCAGCGGAGTTGGAGGTCACCACTCCGTACGTCTACGACTCCGGTATGCAGTTGAACGTGCTCCGTGACGGCCGCATAGCCGCCTGTGATCACGCCTTGATGCGGGAGTTGGGCACCACGACGTCCACAGCGGGCTCCAAGACTCACTTCGACGACTGAACACAGGTCGGCGACGATGACCGTCTTGATTCTGACGAGCGAAGAAGACGTGACGGCGGACATGGTGGTGGTGCATCTGAACGCGGCCGGCGTTCCGGTGTTCCGGCTCGACCCCGCCGACCTGACCGGCGGGGTATCCCTGTCGGGCGAGTTCGTGCACGGTGCGTTCCGCGGCCATCTGTCGGCCTCGGGACGCCTGGTGAGCATCGCCGGGCTGCGCTCGGTCTGGCTGCGCAGGCCGGGAGCCGCGGCGCAGCGGGCGGCCAGCCCCTCGACCTGGTTGACGGAGGAGGCAGGGCAGGCGCTGTACGGCATGCTGCGCGGCAGCGAGGCCCGCTGGATGAACCATCCCGACGCGGCCCGCCGGGCCCGTCACAAACCCTGGCAGTTGCGGCTGGCCCAGCGGTGCGGACTGCCCGTGCCGGCCACGTTGATCACGACATTCCCGCAAGCCGCCCGCGACTTCGCCGAGCGCTACCCGGATCTGGTGGTCAAGCCGGTGTCGGGCGCGCATCCCCAGGATCCGCCGCGTGCGGTTCCGACCAGCAGGGTCGCTCCGGACAGCGACTTCTCCGCCGTCGCGTTCGGACCGACCCTGCTGCAACGGCGCGTCGCCAAGCGGGCCGACATCCGTCTCACTGTGGTCGGCGACCGGTTGCTTGCCGCCCGCAAGGCGACAGGTCCCGAGGCGGAGGTGGAGGTGGACGTCCGCTTCGCGACGTCCGACGCGCCGTGGGAGGCCGTCGATGTCGCGCCGCGGGTCGCCGAAGCGGTCCTCGCCTACATGCGGGGCGCCGAACTGTCCTACGGCGCCTTCGACTTCGTCGAGGACGCCGACGGGGTGTGGTGGTTCCTGGAGTGCAACCAGTCGGGCCAGTTCGGTTTCGTCGAGGTGGACACCGGCCAGCCGATCGCCCGCACCATCGCCGAGTGGCTCGCCCGGCCCGTCGCCGGGCCGGAGTCGCACGTCAACGGCGCGAGCGCGAGGGTTGTCTGAGCAGGCTCAGCCGACGTGCGGACCGGGCGGCAGGGCACTGCGCTGCCAGGTCGGGGCCGGCGGCGCCGTTCGCATCGGAGCCGGTGCGTGGCCGAGGGGCGGCCCCGGCTGCATCACGAACTCCAGGTCCCGGCTGACGCGTTCGGCCTCCCTGCGCACCTGGGTGGGGATGTCGCCGCGCTCCGCGATCAGCCGGTCGTAAATGGGGGAATCCTGAAACACCCGTCAACGCGCCTTTCATGTCGTGGCCCCTGTGTGCATATGGGCACGGCTGTCGAGTCTAGGCGCCGACGCACACTGAAGTACGAATTCTGCCAGAGCGCTTCACGGGCGACGAACCGGTGCTATGGCGGCCCCGACGCGCGGTCGCGGGCCGCCGGCCTGCCCGGTTCAGGCACCGGTCGTCGAACCGGGCCGGACGATCATCAGGATGGTCACGGTCGCCCACAGGAGGTTGAAGATGCCGGTGACCATGGCCAGTTGCACGGTGGCGGAGCGCTCGAGGGGCTTCTCGGCGGCCAGTTGCTCCAGGACTTCCTCCTGACGGGGCAGAACGAACGCGATCAGCAGGCCGGCGGCAGCCGCGGTCAGCGCGATGGACGTGATGAGCCATCCGCTGCCCAGGACGCCCATCGCCAGGGCGGTGGCGAGGCCGAGGACGGGAACCGACAGCCCGATGGCGGCGTAGACGCGGCATATGCGGTGCAGGAGGCGGACGGTGCCCACCGCCACGGCGCCGTCCGTCGCCGGGACGCGGCGTGCGGCCGGCGGGAACATGCTGGCCGCGACGGTGACGGGGCCGACGGCGACGATGGCGGCAAGGACGTGAAGGATCAGCAGGATCTTGGTCATCGGGTGGTGTAGGTCTCCGTGTCGGCGTGGCATCAAGGCCGCGGCCCCGGCTCGCGCGGGACGGCGGCCCCGCCCACGTTAGGGATCTTCAGCCTCGTCGCACAGGGGCTGAAATGACAGGAACCAACGGATTCTCGCCATCACCCCTATCTTGTCCTGTGCCCAGGATCACTGCCCTGACCAGGGCTTCTGGCAATGGCGGGAAGCTGCCTAAGGTGGCATTCATGCACACCGTGGCGATCCTGGTTCTCGACAACGTGGTGCCGTTCGACATGGCGACGCCCTTCCAGATGTTCGGCTGGACACGGCTCCCCGACGGCCGCCGTCCCTACCGGGTCCGGCTGTGCGCCGAGTCGCCCGAGGTGCGCACCGAGGGCTTCGCCCTGCGCATCGACCGGGGGCTCGACGGGCTGGCGGACGCGGACACGATCATCGTGCCGGGCTGCGACGAGACCCGGCCGCCCTCCGCCCACGTGACGGCGGCCCTGCGTGACGCCGCCGAGGCCGGCACGCGGATCGCGTCCGTCTGCGTGGGCGCCTTCGTCCTGGCCGAGGCGGGACTGCTGGACGGGCTGCGCGCCACCACCCACTGGATGGCGACCGACGACCTGGCCCGGCGCTTCCCCGACGTGCAGGTGGAGCCGGACGTGCTGTACGTCGACAACGGGCAGATCCTCACCTCGGCCGGCGCCGCCGCGGGACTGGACATGTGCCTGCACATGATCCGGCGGGACCTCGGGTCGGCGGTGGCCGCGCACACCGCCCGCATGTCCGTCGTACCGCTCGAACGCGAGGGCGGTCAGGCGCAGTTCATCGTGCACGAGCACCCGCCCGTGCCGCGCGGCTCGGCGCTCGAACCGCTGCTGGAGTGGATCGAGGACAACCTCGCCGCGGAGATCACCCTCGGGGCGATGGCCGACCGGTCGGGGATGAGCGAGCGCACCTTCAGCCGCCGGTTCCGGGAGCAGACCGGCACCACTCCGTTGCAGTGGCTGCTGCGGGCGCGGGTGCGGCGGGCGCAGTATCTGCTGGAGAACAGCGACCATCCGGTCGAGCGGATCGCACGCCAGGCGGGGTTCGGTTCGCCGACGGCGTTCCGCGAGCGCTTCCGCCGGGTGGTGGGCACGACACCGCACTCCTATCGGGCCGCGTTCCAGGGGAAGGCCGCCGTCGCGGCCCCGTCGAATCCGGCGGATCACGCCCGGTCAGTCACGGTGGGATAATTCACCCGAATCCACGAGGGCTGTGAGCAGTTGGACAGGGGGATTCCATCCGCCCCAAGGACGGTGCCCATGAACTGCTCCAGCCGCCTGCTGTGTGTCCTCTACGTCGCCACGAGCGGGGGGCTCGCCTGGACCTCGATCCTCGAGGTCCGGTACGGCCCCATGTGGGCCGCCTGTCTGTTCGCGGCCGCCAGTCTCGTGCCGGTCATCGCCGTCGTACGCGAGACGGTGATCGGTGAACAGCGGCGGATTCTGCTGGATCTGATCGCGCGGGCCTCCCGCGGGGGCGGGGACGCCGCCGAGGCGATCGTCCGGGCGGAGCTCGATTCGGCGTGCTGCGAACGCTGGTGGACGAGCCTCGGCACCGAGCACGAGATGACTTGCCGGCACTGGATGCCGCGCCGCAGCAGCGCGGCGTGAGCGTCCGCGACGCCGTCCCCCGCGCCGCGCCGGCGTCGGCGCTTCGGGGGACGGCGTCGCGGACGGACTTCAGCTCCGCAGCGCCCGCTCCACCTCCTCGCGCAGCACGTCGACGTAGTCGCGGGCCCAGCCCTCGATCGTGGCGTGGTCCCACAGGTCGGACGAGTACTCGACGAAGCCCCTGAGTTCGTCCCCGGCCGGGATGAGCCCGAAGGTGAGCTCGGTCCGGGACGCGGCGGGCGCCAGATCCTCGATGGCCGTGGTCAGTCCGGGCAGTTCGACCTCCGCCTCCAGCGAACTCTGGTACGCGAAACCGACGTCCAGCTTGTCCGGTACGTCGACGCCGTGGCGCTCGCGCATGGCCGGGGCGATCCGGCGCACCGGCATGGCACGGTCCATGCACTCCACCGCTGCCCTGGCGACCCGGTCCGTCAGAGCGGCGAAGGAATCGGCGGCGCCGTCGCGTACCGGAAGCGCGAAGCCGGTGATCGTGCAGGCCAGCATGGACTCGAACACGCGCCGCTCCCGGTTGGCGTAGGAGACGTTGAACACGACGTCGGACTGGGCGGACTTGCGTGCGAGCATCCGGCCCAGAGCCGCCGCCGTGACCACGAAGGGCGTCGTCCGCCGCGCTCTCGCCAGCCGGTCGACTCCGGCGCGCACCTCGGCGGGCACGGTGAACACCACGGCGCCGCCACGTCCGCTCGCCCTCTGCGGCCGGGGTCGGTCCAGCGGCAGGCCGACGGTGAACGGGACTCCGTCGAGCTCGCGCAGCCAGAACTCCAGGTTCCGCCCGTCGGCGGCGTCGTCGGCCTGCTCCTGCTGCCACCGGGCGTAGGCCACGGGCTGGCACCCCACGGGCGGGAGGGTGTCCGGTTCGCCGCGCACGGCGGCCCCGTACAGCGCGGCCAGCTCCTTCAGCAGGAGGCTGACCGACCAGCCGTCGCAGGCGGAGTGGTGCAGGACGAGGAGCAGAACCCAGGTGCTCCGGCCGGTCCGCAGGAGACGCGGCGCCAGCGGCGTACCGCGGGTGGGATCGAGGGGCGTCTCGGCGGCCTCGGCGCTGGCCCGCTCCACAGCGGACTCCCGCTCCTGCGCCCGCCGCGCGGTGAGGTCCTCGACCGGCAGCTCGACCGGGCCGGGCCGCAGTACCTGTTGCTCCCAGCCTTCCCCGCTGCGGGCCAGACGGGTCCGCAGACCCTCGTGCCGCTCGACCAGTCGGGTCAGGGCGGTCCGCAGTGCCGCCGGGTCCAGCTCGCCGGAGAGGGTGATGCGCAGGGCGACGTTGAACACCTGGGGCAGGGGGTGGTCGGCATGGACGGTGGCGAAGCGGGCCTGCTGCGCGGTGGCCGGCCCACGGCGCTCCACAGCGCTCGGCCCGGCATCGCCCTCGGACGACCGGCTCGACGCCGCCCCGCTCTCCTCGCCCGTCCCGCCGGCGAGGTGAGCCGTCATGGCTCGCGGTGTCGGGTCCTGGTAGAAGCTCAGCATCGGGTACTCGGTGCCGAAGTCCTCGCGGACACGGTTGACCAACCGCATCGCGGTGATCGAGTGGCCGCCCAGGTCGAAGAACGAGGCGTCGTCCGCGATGCCGTCGGCGTCGATCCCGAACTCGTCCGCCCACAGCTCCCGCACGCGCCGCTCGATGTCCGTTCGGTGGCCGGCGGACGGTGCGGAGCGGACGCCGGGCCTGCGGCTCGGTGCCGTGGAGACCAGGTCGGGTGCGGGCAGCGCGGAGCGGTCCAGCTTGCCGTTGCCCGAGACGGGCAGGGCGGGCAGGACACGCCAGGCGCGCGGCACGAGGTATTCCGGCAACCGGGCCGCCAGTTCGGCGGTCAGCAGGTCGGCGTGGGCCTGCCGGTCGTCGGCCGTCGTACCGATCGGCTTGGCCGGCACGGCATAGGCGGCGAGGTACGCCTCACCCCGGGCGTTGCGCCGGGCCAGCACGGCCGCCTCACGCACCCCGTCGAGGGCGTTCAGTGCGCGCGAGACCTCCTCCGGCTCGACCCGGAAACCCCGGACCTTGACCTGGTCGTCGGCCCGCCCGCAGAACTCCAGTTTCCCGTCGGGGGTCCAGCGGACCAGATCGCCGGTGCGGTACCGGCGGGCGTCGGGGTCGATGCCCGGGTCCGGGAGGAAGCGCTGCGCGCCGAGTTCGGGACGGTGCAGATAGCCGAGGGCCACGCCCGGGCCGCCGACGTACAACTCCCCCACCGTGCCCACCGGGACGGGATCGCCGGACTCGTCCAGCACGCTCAGGCGCACGTTGTCGACGGGGCGTCCGATCGGTATCGGTGCGGTGGAGTGCTTGCCCTTCGGGGCGACGGTCTCCGTGGTGCACAGGACGGTGATCTCGGTGGGGCCGTACACGTTCACCGTCTCGTACGGCGCTTCGGGGTGCGGCCGGGTACGCAGTACGTCGCCGCCCAGCAGCAGATGGCGCAGCGGCGGCTGGTCGCGCGGTGGCAGCCGCAGCAGTTGTTCGCCGAGCGCAGTGGGCAGGATGGAGAAGGTGACGCCCTGCTCGGCGTACCACCGGGCGAGGGCCGACGGGTCCCTGCGGACCTCCTCGTCCGCCACCGTGACCGACGCTCCCGAGGTCAGCGCCGGCCAGAGCTCCAGCAGCGAGGCGTCGAAGCTCTGGCTGCACACGACAGCACTGCGGTCGGCCGGGGTGAAGGCGAAGCGACGGCGCTGCCACTCGGACAGGTCGACGACGGCACGGTGCGGCACCACGACGCCCTTGGGCGTGCCGGTGCTGCCCGAGGTGTAGAGCACGCAACATGGTTCGTGGCCCGTGCCCGGGGACGCGGCGCGTGACGCGTGCTGCGCGGTCGCGTCGGGCGGTACGACCGTGACACCCGCGGGCACGCGTGACGCGTGCTGCGCGGTGGCGTCGGGCGGTACGACCGTGACACCCGCGGGCAGTTCGAGGGCGGCGGCCTGCTCACGCGTCGCCACCAGGACCCGGGCCCCGCACTCGGCGAGGATCTGTTCGGCACGCGCCCGTCCGAGCGACGGATCGAGCGGCACATAGGAGCAGCCGGCCTTGAGCACGGCGAGCATGGCGACGACGAGGTCGGCGGATCGGGGCAGCCACAGGGCGATCTCGGCGCCGCCCTCGGGGTGCCGTTCCCGCAGGGCGCTCGCCAGGCGCTCTGCCCTGTCATCGAGTTGACGGTACGTCAGCCGCGTGTCGCCGCTGATCACCGCGATGCTGCCGGGCAGCTCGGCCGCCCGCCGGGCGACGAGGTCGTGGACGGTCGTGTCCGGTACCGGCCGGGACGGGCCGCGCTGCCAGGCGAGCGGCACCGGGTCGCCGTCTGCGGCGGCCGGAGCGAGCCGGGACAGCGGCGCCTCGGGTGTCTCGACGGCGGCGGTGAGCAGATCGCGGAAGGTGGTGAAGAACCCGTCGACGGTCAGCGCGTCGAACAGGTCGGTGTTGTACTCCAGATGGCAGCGAATGCCCTGCGGCTGGTCGGTGAAGTACACGGTCAGGTCCGTCAGGGACTTGTCCGGACCGGCGTCCAGCGCGGTGGCCTCGACGCCGGGCAGGTCGAAGCGGAACGGTTCGGCGCGCTGGAACTCGGCGAACGCCTGGAAGACCGGCGTCCGGTCCACCGCCCTGGGCGGGGCGAGCTCGCGCACCACCCTCTCGAACGGCACGCGCGCGTGGTCGTACGCGTCGAGCGCGACCGAGCGCACGCGGTCCAGCAGCGTGCCGAACCCGGGGTCCCCGGACAGGTCCAGGCGCAGCGCGAGGGTGTTCACGAAGAACCCGAGCAGATTCTCGGCGCGCTCGGGCCGGTCCGAGATCGGGGTGCCGACGACCAGGTCCGTCTGTCCGGTGACCCGGTGCAGCATCGCCGCGTACCCGGCGAGCAGGGTCATGAACAGGGTGCTGCGGCGGGTCCGGCTCAACTCCCTCAGCCGTCGGGAGAGTTCGGGTTCGAGGGTGTGGAAGACGGCGCGGCCTGCGGACGTCATCGTCGCCGGGCGCGGCCGGTCATAGGGCAGGGCGAGGACGGGCAGCTCTCCGCCGAGGGTGCGGCGCCAGTAGGCCAGGTCCTCGTCGGCCTGCGGGCCGTGCGCGGACGCGGCCTGCTCCCTGGCGTGGTCGGCGTACGACCAGGTCAGCTCGGGGAGGTCGGGGGCTGCTCCGTCGCGTTCGGCTCGGTAGAGGGCCGAGAGGTCGCGGGCGAGGACGGTGGCGGAGGCGGCGTCGACCACGATGTGGTGCAGGGACAGCACGAGGACGTGCTCCGCCTCGGCGAGCCTGACCAGCCGGGTGACGAAGAGCGGGCCGTCCGCCAGGTCGAAACGGCGTGCGCTCTCGACCGCGAGGACGTCCTGGAGCACAGTCTCTGGGCTGCCGGTGCCGTCCACGACCTCGAAGTCCGGGTCGGCGGACGGCCGTACCACCTGGCGTGGTGCGCCCGCGCCGTCCCGGAAGACGGTGCGCAGCCCCTCGTGGCGGGTGACGAGTCCGCGCAACGCGGCGTGCAGCGCGGACGTGTCGAGCGGACCGTCGAGGCGGATCGCCTTGATCTCGTTGTAGGCGGTACGGCCCGGGAGCAGGCGCTCCAGGAACCAGATCCGTTCCTGGCCGGGCGACAAGGGCGCTTCGACGGGGGCGGCTTCGGTGGCCCGCCGGCGGTGGTGGCGCCGCAATGCGTCCAGGTGCGGCAGGCCCTCGCGCAGCGCGTCCTGCGCGACACCGAAGTCGACCAGGGCGACGATCTCGTCGGCGCCCGCCGAGGTGACCGCGTCCACCACCGGCCGGACGCTGTCCACCGTGCCGATCAGGGCGCGCTGGTCGCAGTAGCGGCCGTAGGCGCGGCGGAACACCGCGTCCAGGTCGTCCTCGCTCAGTTCGGCCAGGTCGATGCTGTGTCCGAGGCTGTTGGTGACGCCGCTGAAGACGGACAGGGATGCGCGCATGTAGCGGGACAGCGGTTCGTACGCCTCGGTCCTCGCGGTGTCGTGGTCGTCCGCGAGGTAGGTGTGCAGCAGGACGGCCACGCGCCCGGTGTCCGGGTCCAGGCCGTGCCGGGCCCGGGTGCGGCGGTAGAGGGCGATGTTCTCGCGGAGCTGCTCCACGCTCTGGGTCATCAGGTTGGTGACGATGCCCAGGTCGTGGCGGGCGGCGAGTTCGTACGAGGCGGGGTTGCCGACCACCGCCGTGTACAGGGGCGGGGCGTCCTGCACCGGTCGGGGGAAGAGCCGCACCTCGGCCTGACCGTCCCCGCCGGTCCGGCGCAGGGCGTCGCCGCGCCAGAACTTCCGTACCTCTTCGAGCTGTTCGTACATCAGCTCCTTGTGCCGGCCGAAGCGGTCGGGGAAGAAGACGAAGTCCTTGGCGCTCCAGCCGCTGGCGACACCGATGCCGACGCGCCCGCCGGAGAGGTTGTCGACCATCGACCACTCCTCGGCGACCCGGATGGGGTCGTGCAGGGGCAGGACGACGGAGCCCGCGTTGAGCCGGATGCGTTCGGTCTCGCGGGACAGCGCGGCGGCGAGCACGGCCGGGTTGGGGAAGAGTCCGCCGAAGGAGTGGAAGTGGCGCTCGGGCATCCACAGCGCGTGAAACCCGTGTCGGTCGGCGAACCGGGCGACGTCCATGAGGAGTTCGTACTGGCCGTGCCGGGACGTCGAGGCGTCCTGCGGGTAGTCGCCGAAGAAGTAGACGCTGAAGTCGGGGGTGCGCGGGGCTTGTTCGTTCGCGGGGGCCGTGCGGGATTCGGTGACGGCCGCCGCGTTCCAGGCCATGGAGGCCACCCGGGTGGGCGGTGTCGGTTCGGGAGCCGGAGTCGACGGCACCGGTACCGGTTTCGGCGGCGCCACGAGCGGCCCGCCCGGGAAGAAGCCCGCCGACCGAAGCTCGCGCAGCGAATCGCGTACGGCGTCCGCCACGAACTCGATGTCGCCGTCCGAGTGGGCGGTGGACAGGAAGAAGTTGCGCCACTCCCAGACGTGGACACCGCGCAGCATCAGGTGGTGGTAGAGGAGTTCCAGGTCGGCCCGGTGCTCGAAGCGGAACTGGGAGCCGAAGTGCGTCATGCGCAGCGGGTACTCCTCGGCCTCGAAGAAACCGTTGAGCGTCGCGGCGAGTTCGGCGGTGCGGGCGGTGAGCCGTTCCTGGAGGCTCGGGCTGTGCTCCTTGAGGTGGCTGAGCACGGCGCGCGCGGCGACCATCGAGACCGGGTGCTGGATGTACGTACCGCCGAAGAAGGTGGTGTCGGCGGGCGGGTAGCTGTCGTCGCCGTACGACCAGTGGCCGCCGTCGACGCCGTCCATGATGTCGGCGCGGCCGGCGATGGCCCCGATGGGGAAGCCGCCACCGAGCAGTTTGCCGTAGGTGGCGAGGTCCGGGGTGACGCCGTACAGCTCCTGTGCGCCGCGCAGGGCGGGGCGGAAGCCGGTCAGCATCTCGTCGAAGAGCAGGACGATGCCGTGGCGGCGGGTCAGTTCCCGCAGCTTGCGTACGAATTCCACGGGCTGGAGCGCGGGGTGTCTGCTCTGCACGGGCTCCACGACGACCGCGGCGATCTCGCCGGCGTGCCGTTCGATGCTCTCCAGGGCGCTGTCGCTGCCGTAGTCCAGGACCAGCAGATCGGCGACGGCGGACTGCGGGATGCCTCGGGACACGGGCACGGTCGCTGGGTCGGTGCCCGCTGCGGAGGCTCGGCCGAGGACGTTGTCGGCGTGCCCGTGGTACGCGCCGAGGAAGGTGACGATCTTGTCGCGGCCGGTGGCGGCACGGGCCAGGCGGATGGCGGCGGAGTTGGCCTCCGTACCGGAGTTGGCGAAGGCGACCCGCTCCAGGCCGGTGAGTTCGGCGAGGAGTTCGGCCGCCTCGCCGGTCTCGACGTTGCGCGGGCCGAGCTGGATGCCGCGGGACAGGTGCTCGCGCACGGCCTCCGTCACGAACTCCGGCTCATGGCCGAAGAGGAGGACGCCGAAGCCCATGGTGATGTCGACGTACTCGTTGCCGTCCACGTCCTCGAGGCGTGCCCCGCTGGCCCTGCGGCCCGCGATGGGGTACAGCATCTCCTTGGTGCCGCTGCGGAAGCCGACCACCGCGCGGCTGTCGGCCAGGACCCGGCGGTAGCGCTGGGCGATCCGCTTGGAGGTCGGGGTTCTCGCGGTGTAGCGGCGTACGAGGTCGGCCAGGTGCTGCTGCTGGGTCTGCGGGGAGGCGTCCCGCACCATGCCGGAGCTCCTCGCGACCGTGACCCGGGGGCCGTGCACGCGCGGCGGCTCCGGAGACTGCGGCTCCGGAGCCGGAACGCCGTCGCCGAGCTGCCCGGCGATGCGCTGGGAGAGTTCGGTCATCGCCGCCAGGTCGCGGTCGAGTGCGGCCGATATGCCGTTCAGCCCGGTCACTTGGTCACCGTGCCGTTGAGCCGGTCGGAGACGGAAGCGGTCTGGAGCGCCAGCAGTTGGGAGAGCTGGGACATGAGCTGGAGCTGTATCTGCGACATCTGCTGGATCTTGCGGGCGAGGTCCTCCAGTTCCTCGCGGGTGGCGTACTCGGGGGCGGGGGCGGACTCCGGAGCGGGTGCGGGTGCGGCGACCGCCGGCGGGGACAGGGGCATCGGCACGGTCACCGGCTCCGGTTCGCGTACGGCGGCCAACTGCGGCGGCTCCTGCCCCGACGGCGCCGGCATCCGCGCGACCATGAACTCCGCGAGCCGTCGCGGCGTACCCGTCTCCTCGAAGAGCTGCCGCATCGTCACCTTGACCTGGTGCTCCTGCTCCAGCTCCCGCAGCACGCTGATCATCTGGAGCGAGTCGGCGCCGAGGTCGAAGAAGGACGCGTCACCGGGGATCGCCGACGGCTCCTCGCCGAGGTGCCGGGCGGTGGTCCGGACGATGCTGTGGAGTACCTGCGCGACCGTTGCGTCTTGCTGAAGCACTTCGGCTCCCTCTCTCGCTGCTGTTGCCGTGCTCGGAGCCGTCAACCGCGGCCCCGTCCAGTGGTCCTTGTGCTGGAATCGGTATCCGGGCAGGGGCACGCGCCGGCCCCCGCTGCCCGCCAGGAGCACCCGCCAGTCGACGTCCGCCCCGGCGCAGTGCAGCCCCGCCGCCGCACCCCACAGGGCGCCGAGCCCCGCACCGCGGCGCAGGGACGGCAGGTTCGCGACGGCGGGCAATGTCCGGCGGGCCAGTCCGCTGAGGGTGGTGTGCGGCCCGATCTCCAGCAGTGCGTCGGGCTGTTGGGCCCCGATGGCGTGCAACGCCAGGTCGAAGCGGACGGGCTCGCGGGTGTGGCGTACGAGATGGTCCGCGTCCGGGATCCAGCCGGGCGGGTGGGTCACACCGTCCAGGGCGCTGACGAACGGGACGCCGACCGGCCGCAGGGCCACGTCGGCGAGGACCTTGCGGAACTCCTCCAGCATCGGTTCCATCAGGGCGGTGTGGAAGGCCCGGGTGACCGGCAGCCGCTGCCCCGGAACGCCGCGCTCCTCCAGCAGCGCGCACGCCCGGTCGACGGCCTCCACCGTTCCGGCGAGCACCTGGGTGCGGTCCCCGTTCGTCACGGCCGTCTCCAGCCCGGGCACTTCGGCGGTCAGCGCGCGGGCTGCCGCCCGGTCGAGCGGCACGGCCACCATCGCGCCGGGGGCGCAGCGCCCCTGCATCAACTTGCCGCGTTCGGCGGTGAGGCGCAGCCCGTCGTCGAGCGAGAGGGCGCCGGCCGCGTACAGGGCGGCGTATTCGCCGACGCTGTGCCCGGTGACGGCACAGGGCTCGATGCCCGTCTCGCGCCACAGCCGGACGAGGGCGCATTGCAGGGCGAACAGCGCGGGTTGCGCGGTGTCGGTGTCCTGGAGGGCGCCTTCCTCCGCTGCCTCGTCGGTGAACAGCGGGTCGCCGGTGAGTTCGCGGTAGCGGTGCTCGCAGGCGTCCAGTACCTCACGGGCCACGGGGAAGCGCTCGCGCAGGGCGGTGGCCATCCCCGGGTATGCGCTGCCCTGCCCGGTGAACTGGAACGCCACGCGCGCGTGTCCTTCCGGCGGTGCCGTCCCGGTGTGCACGGCCGCTCCCGCGTTCCCGGCGAGCCAGCCGTCGAGGGCGTCGGCGAGGGCGTCAGGGGTGGCTCCACGGACCGCGAGCCGGTGGCGGCCGTGCGAGCGGCCGAGGGCGGCGGTGGTGACGAGGTCCGCCAACTGCGGTACGGGCGGCTGCCGTAACCGTTCGCTCAGGGCGCGGGCGTTGTCCGCGAGGGCGTCGGCGCTGCTCGCGGAGATCAGGAGCACGTCCGGTGGTGTAGCGCTTTCGGTCCGGGGTGTGGGCTGCGGGGCCTGTTCCAGGATCAGGTGGACGTTGGTGCCGCCGACGCCGAGTGAGGTGAGGCCCGCCCGCCGGGGCGTGTCGCCCTGGGGCCAGGGGCGGGCGGTGCGGGGGATGTAGAAGGGGCTGTGGTCGAGGTCGAGGGCGGGGTTGGGCTCGTCGAAGTTGGCCATCGGCGGGATGACGCCGTGCTTCAGGACCAGGAGGGTCTTCACCAGTCCGGCCAGACCCGAGGCCGCGTCGAGATGGCCGATGTTGGCCTTGGTCGAGCCGAGGGCGCAGTAGCCGGTCCGGTCGGTGTCCTCGCGGTAGGCGCCGGCGGCGCCGTCGAACTCGATGGGGTCGCCCTTGAGGGTGCCGGTACCGTGGGTCTCCAGGTAGCCGATGGTGTCCGCGCCGACGCCGGCCCGCCGCAGGGCCTGCCGGATGGCCACGCGCTGCCCCTGTGCGCTGGGGGCGGTGTACGCCGTCTTGTCCGATCCGTCGTTGCTGATGCCCCAGCCCCTGATGACGCCGTGGATCGTGTCGCCGTCGGCGACGGCCCGGGCCAGCTTCTTCAGTACGACGGCCAGGACGCCGGTCCCGCCGACGGTGCCGTCGGCGCCCGCGTCGAAAGCCCTCAGGCGGCCCGACTTGGAGAGGATCGAGCCCTTGACGTACCGGTAGCCGAGGATCTGCGGCACATGGACGGCAGTGGCACCGACGAGGGCGATGTCGCAGTCGCCCATCAGCAGGGACTGGGCGGCGGACTGCACGCCGACGAGCGAACTGGAGCAGCCGGTCTGCACGTTGACGGCGGGTCCGGTCAGGCCCAGCCGGTAGGCGACGCGGGTGGCTGTGAAGTCGGCGTAGTTGCCGGCCGTGATCTGCATGCCGGCCGTCCAGTCGGTGACGGGCTCGCTCGGCAGGACGTTGTTGAGGAGGTAGTTCTGGAGCGTGTACAGGTGGTAGCCGGTGCTGGCGTAGACGCCGACGCGGGTGCCGTCGCGTTCGTCCGCGTACCCGGCGTTCTCCAGGGCGTGCTGGGCGCATTCCAGGAACATGCGGTGCTGGGGGTCCGTGATCCGGGCCTCGCGGGCGCTCATCCCGAAGTGCTGGGCGTCGAAGCCGGCGATGTCCTCCACCACCCCGGAGGCGCCGACGAAGTCCGCCGCGCCGTACTCCTCGGCCGGGACGCCGGCGGCGGCCAGTTCCTCGTCGGTGAATCGGGTGATGCGGTCCGTGCCGTCGTGGACGATGCGCCAGAGGTCCTCGGGCGTGTCGGCGCCGGGCAGGCGGAAGGCCATGCCGATGACGGCCATCCGGGGGTCCGGAACGGCTGTTCGGGCGTCGGGTTCGTTCGTGGTCATCAGCCGCGTCCCTCCGTCACCGTCGACGTGTCACGGTCGATGGCCTTGTCCTCGACGCCGCGGTCGCGTGTGCCGCCCCGTCTGATCAGCATCAGCAGCAGGGCCAGGCAAAGGGCGATCGCGAGGCCGTGGAAGGCGGCCACCACCTGGAGCGGCGAGAAGGACTCCAGCAGGGCGCCGCTCACGAGCATGCCGAGGCCGAAGCCGGTGTTCTCGGCCGAGGCGGACAGCCCGAAGAGGCGGCCGCGCTGCTCGTCGGGGGCGGTCTGGAGCCGCGACACATAGACGATCTCGGTGAATCCGTCGGCGGCTCCGGCGATGAGCGCGGCGATGACCGCGGGCACGGTGGGCAGTCCGCAGAACACCACGATGAACCCGGCCGACATCACGCAGGCACCCAGCGCGAAGGCCCGCTCTCCCGGCGTGCGCCCGCTCTTCTTGGTGACACGGCCGATCACCTGCTGGGCGACGATGTTGCCGATGGCCCACGTCGCCCAGAACTGGCTGATGAACGTGGCCGGATGGGCGGGATCCAGGCCGCTGGAGTAGATGGGCAGGGCGACGTTGTGGGACGAGGAGCCGAGCCCGTCCACCGCCCGGATGGCGATCATCGCCATCAGCAACGGCGCCGTGCCGAGCAGCAGCCGCGCGGTCCAGCGGGCGGCGTCGGAGGGCTCCGTGGAACCTGCGCCGGCCGCGGCGGCCTTCGTGCGCACGGGCAGCAGGAACAGCACCGTCGCCGAGACCACGAAGGTCGCGGCGTCCAGCGCGAAGGCGGCGGAGTACCCGAACTCCGCCACCACCAGGCCCGACGAGGCGAACCCGGCGATCATGGCGAGCGAACGCCCCGTCACCAGCAGTCCGTTGGCCCGCACCCGGTGCTCGGCCCCGACGATCTCCGGGATGCTGCTGCGCAGGGCCACCTGGGACAGCGTCGAGCAGCCTCCGGTGATCACGGCGAGGGCGTAGAGCAGCCCCACGCGCATGCCGTCCGGGGCGAACAGCAGCGTCAGCAGCGCCACGGCCTGGCACAGGTCGGCGCCGACCATCAGCCTCTTGCGGTCATAGGCGGAGACGAGCCTGCCGCTGACCCAGCCCGACACGACGTTCGTCGCCAGGCGGACGGCCATGAAGAGCCCGGCGGCCAGCGCGCTGCCGGTGGCGTCGTAGACGAAGACGTTCAGCGCCACCATGTTCAGGTAACTGCCGTACGCCGAGATGCCGTTGCCCAGGACGAGCAGACGGAAATACCTCATGCACCTTCCCCTGGTCTGCATGAAGGGTGTGAGTGGTGTGCGGCCGCAATGCCGTGCCCGCCCGCTCAGTCGCGAGTCGGGCCCCAAGCGGACGGCAGAAGCCGGTACGGCGTCGCCCACCGCTGTCGCACGGCGTGTTCAAGCCCCCATTGCCGGCCCAGCACAGAAACCATTCCCCCTATACGCCGCCGGACAGCGGCCATTGGTTCGTCACCCAAGCAGACCCGGACCGGCGGGTTCAAGACTCCGGGGAGGTCTAGACGACTTCCGGTCCGGTTTTGGCGATTTCGGCGCGCTCCTCGGCCCCGCGCCGGTCGCCGGAACCGGCGCGTGCGTCAGTCGTTTCCCCGTGCCGGCCGACGACTCGGCAGGTCACGGCGAAGGTGCCGACCCGGCGTTCCACCTCGGCCGCGGTGCCGGTCGGTGCCGAGGCCCGCAGCGTCACGGTGACCGTGACCGACCCGGAGTCGGCGTCTGCGCCGACCCCTGCCACGTGCTCGATGTCGCCGAGGACGTCGTTGAGCACGCGGCGCGCGGCGTCGGCGCGCAGGGCGAGCTTGTACGGCTTGCCGACCGCGGTGACGGGGAGGGCGTCGAGGACACGGACGGCCTTGGGGGCGGCGGCCGCCTCACTGACGTGCGCGGCGGCCCAGGTCCGCAGTTCGTCCTCGCCGACCGTGCCGTCGGCGAGCGTCACGTACGCGACCGGCACCTCGCCCGCCCGTTCGTCCGGCTGCCCGACGGCCTGGGCCCCGGTGACCGCGGGGTGCGAGAGCAGGGCGTCCTCGATGACACGGGGGTCGATGTTGTGGCCGCCGCGGATGATGAGGTCCTTCGCGCGGCCGGTGAGGTGGAGGAAGCCGTCCTCGTCGAGGTAGCCGAGGTCGCCGGTGTCGAGCCAGCCGTCGGTCACCTTTCCCTGACCGCTGATCAGATAGCCGTCCGCGGTACGGCCCTGGACGTAGCCGGGGAAGACCGTCGGACCGCTGACGAGGACGGTGCCGACGGCACCGGCCGGCCGCTCGGCGCCGGTGTCCGTGTCGACGATCCTGATGTTCTGGTACGGCAGCCGCTGCCCGACCGACCCGGGCCGGCGGACGTCGAGGAATCCGCGGACGCTGGCACAGGTCGCCTCGGTCAGGCCGTACCCCTCCAGCAGCGGTATCCCGGTCGCCGTCTCGAAGTTGGCGCGCACCCCGTCGGGCAGCGCGGAGGCGCCGACCATCGCGCAGCGCATCGAGCCGATGTCAGTCCCGTCGACCGGGCACGTGGCCAGCACGGCGTACACCGTGGGCACGGCGCTCATCGTGGCGATCCGGTAGTGCTCGACGATGCGCCAGAACTCGGCGTACAGGGTGATGTCGCGGTAGCCCGACGGCCCGGCCCACACCACTCGCTGACCTCGGAACAGCGGTGCGAGCAGCGTGACCATGAGTGCGTTGACGTGGAAGAGCGGCAGCGCGGCGAACACGACCGAGTCCTCGTCCAGCACGGAGTTGGCCGCGATCATCCACGCGTCGGACACCTCGTTGGCGTGTGTGTGGGCGGCGAGTTTCGGGGCTCCGGTGGTGCCGCCCGTGTGGAAGAACGCGGCGAGGTCGGTGCTCGTGGGCGGCTCGCCGAGGAAGCGGTCGTGCGGGCGGTCGGCCGCGGCGTCGGCGAGGTGGGCCACGGTGGCGTTCTCAACCGACGGCGGCGGCACGGCCGGACCGGCGGTGGGGCTCAGCAGCAGCACATGGTCCACCAGGCCCTGCCGGGCGAGTTCGGCGGCGGTGGCGAACGCCTCGGGGTCCAGCTCCGGGGAGGCGGTGATGATCACGCGGGTGCCGGCGCGGCGGACCAGTTCGGCGACGTGGTCACGGGCGAGCGCCGGGTTGACGGGTGTGACGATGCCGGCGAGCTGGGCGGCGAGGAGGGCGGTGACGAGCTCGTCGCAGTTCGGGGCGAGCAGGGCGACGGAGTCGTGGCGGCGGACACCGAGGCGGTGCAGGGCGTTGGCCGCCCGGTGGACGTCGGCGAGGAGGTCCGCGTGGGTGCGGTTCCTGGGCGTGCGCCAGGAAGCGGCGTCGGGCAGGACGGTGAGCGCGGTCCGCTCGGGCCACTGGTCGGCGGCCCGGCGCAGCAGGTCGTACGAGGTGGCGGGCAGTCCGCGCGCGGCGAGCGGTGTGGCCTCGATGGCGGCCAGGTCGTCGGGGTGGTCGTAGCGCGGCCACGCCATGGGGGTCTCGGTGGTCACGCGAACCTCACCTTGGTCTGCTGGGTGCCGAGGTCGATGGCGCCGTCGGGGGTGCGGATGGACAGCTCCAGTACGTCGCCGTCGCGGAGGTATTTGTCGTTCTTGGCCTGGGAGTTGAAGAACGCCTTCCATTTCATGGCCGGAGGCAGGAGCGCGCCGATGATCTCCACCGGCTTGGGCGGCGCCTTCAGGGCCGTACCGCCGGGTGTGCCGGTGAGGATCAGGTCGCCGGGGGCGAGGGCCTGGAAGCGGGAGAGCTCCTGGAGGGCCTGGAGCGGGCGGTAGATCATGTCGGTGAGGTCGCTGTTCTGGCGGATCTCGCCGTTGACCTTGAGGACGAGCCTGAGCTCGGAGAGGCGGTCCAGTTCGTCGGCGTCCAGCAGCACCAGTGCGGGGCCGACCGGGGTGAAGGTCGGGTAGGACTTGGCCTCGTAGAACTGGGTCTTGGGAAGCTGGACGTCGCGTGCGGAGACGTCGTTGGTGACGACCAGGCCGGCGATGTGGTCCCGCCAGTTGGCGGCGGTCACGTCGGTTCCGACGTCGAGGGGGCGTCCGATGACCAGGCCGAGTTCGATCTCGTAGTCGAGGAAGCGGACGTGGGCCGGCTTCACGATCTCGTCGAAGGGTCCCGCGATGGAGCCGGAGGTCTTGCGGAAGAACGTCAGCGGGACGGTCTCGGGGTTCATGCCCGAGTCGCGCACATGGGAGACGTAGTTGGTCATCTGCGCGACCACCCGGCAGGGCGCGGTGACCGGGGAGACGAGCGGGAGTTCGGCGATGCGGCGGGGCCGCGCCTTCGAGGTACCCGCGCGGGCCTCGGCCAAGGCCATGTGGACCGTGACGACGTCGTCGAGGAGTTCCGCGGTGGTCGTCGCGGGTGTCTCGACCGGTACGGCACGGTGCTCGTCGAGCGCGACCCACCACGTGTCGGAGGTACGGAGGACGGAGAGGGTCATGAGGTAGCCACTTTCAGCAGGCCGCGCAGGCGTTCCAGGTCGAACTCGTTGTCGTCGGATCGAAGGGCCGTGATGATCGAGCGCAGCTCGGCCAGGGACTCGCGCCCGGGGGCGATGCCCAGGAAGTCCTTGGTGGCCGGCGGGCCCCACTGCGCCAGGCCGGAGGCGGTCATGGGCGCCCAGCCGGGCTCCAGGGTGGAGTCGAACATGTCGCCGTCGGTGAAGTGCTCGACCAGGAAGCCGTCGGGGTCGCGCCAGTAGTCGAAGATCTGGCTGCCCTGGATGTGCCGGCCGATCCCCCACGACCGCCGGTAGCCCTGGCCGAGCAGGTGCTGGCCGCCGGCGGCCAGCTCGTCGAGGTCGGCGACCTCGTACGCCGAGTGCACATACCGGTTGGAGGGGCCGAGGGTCAGGGCCAGGGTGTGGTGGTCGGTCAGGGTCCGGCCGCGGTCGCAGCGGATGAAGCTCATGGTGGGCCCGCGCTCGCGCTGACCCTCGTAGTAGAGGAAGTCGCTGACGATCAGGCCGAGGTGCTCCAGGTACCAGCTCAGCGTGCGGCCATAGGTGGTCGTCTGGAGGACGACGTGGCCGAGGCGCCGCACGCCCGCGGGTTCCCGCGGGGGCCGCTGGGTGGCGTTGACCCGGTCGAGTCCACCGCCGAAGTTGAACGTCCGGGTGCCCTGCGCGGCCTGCGCGGGCAGCTCGTCGAGGTCGGCGACGACGCGGACCGGCAGCCCGCTCGGGTCGAGCAGTTCCACGACCGAGCCGCCGAGCTGCTGCGGCAGTGACCGCACCCGGGTACCGGCGCTCTCGGCCAGCCGCAGCAGGTCGCGGGTGTCCGCGGCGCGGAAGGCGGGGCCGAGGAATCGCGACCCGTGTCCCTTCCTGATGATCACGCACGGTGCGCCGGCCTGCGTTCCCCGCAGGTGCAGCTCACGGTCGTCCCGGTACGACGTGGCGAAGCCGAAGGCGCGGGCGAAGACCTCGGCGCGGTCCAGGTCGGGCTTGCGGAACTCCAGCCACGCGATGTCGTGGACCTTGATCACCGGGTTCGTCGCCCGGCCCGGATGCTCCCCGGGGAGTGCTCCCTGCTCGGAATGCAGGTCGTTGTGCGTGCCACCCACGGCCATCACCTCTTGAAGAAATATTCACTTCCGAATCTGACGTCAGTCAAGGGAACTGAAGAAATCTTCAGGAAACAGAAGAGTGCAGCTAGAGTGCGGGGGAAGGCAGTACGGGCGGGATGGAGGATGGTGCGATGGCCGAGCGGACCGCATCCGGGCGGGTCGACCGGCGAAGGGCGCGCACGCGCACCGCGCTGGTGGAAGCGGCCCAGCGCCTGCTGGCCGAAGGGCGGACCGACGTCCCCATCCTGGAGATCACCGAGCTGGCCGACATCGGGGTCGGCTCGTTCTACAACCACTTCGACAGCAAGGAAGAGCTCTTTCGTGTCGCGGTGGCGGAGGCGCTGGAGTGGTGGGGCTCGCTGATGGACCGCCTCACCGCGGACATCGACGACCCGGCGGTCGCCTTCGCGCAGAGCTTCCGGATGACCGGCCGGCTGCACCGCCGCCACCCGGAGCTGAGCCGGGTCCTGCTGAACCAGGGCCTAGAACTCGCACGGTCCGAACGGGGCCTGGCGCCCCGGGCGTTCCACGACATCCGCACCGCGGTGGACGCGGGGCGTTTCGAGGTGGAGGACGTGGATCTCGCCCTGACGATGACGGCCGCCGCCGTGCTGGCGCTGGGCTCGCTGCTGCACGCCCAGCCCGACCGCGACGACGCGAAGTCCGCGGACCTTCTCGCCCGGAGCCTGCTGCGGCAGTTCGGCCTCCCGGCGGACGAGGCCGCGCGGATCTGCTCGCTCGACCTGCCGGATCTCGACGTGGTCGACACCCTCGTCGGCTGAGCCCGCGCCGGGGCACCGGCACTGCTGTAGGGGATGCTCCAATTAGAGTGGACGCTTCAGCATGTGAGCGTTCACCGGAGGCACCCCATGACCAGTGCGCAGACGACGCGCAAGAAGCGCGCGAACGGAGTGGAGTCACGTCAGCGCATCCTCGACGCCGCCGTGGAGATCGCCGGTGAGCGCGGCTACGACGGCACCTCGATCGCTGCCGTCAGCGCCAAGTGCGGGCTGCCCGCCAGTTCCATCTACTGGCACTTCAAGGACAAGGACGACCTGATCGCCGCGGTCATCGAGCGCAGCTTCGAGGCTTGGCTCACAGCCGTCGAGCTGCCGGGCGAGGAGACGGGTAAGCCCCTGGAGCGGGTCACCGCCATGGCCGGGAACGTGGCGAAGTCGCTCGTCGACGCCCCCGACTTCCTGCGCCTCGGCCTCATGCTCGCCCTGGAGCGACGCCCCACCGAGCCCCGGGGCCGCACGGTGTTCCTCCAAATCCGTGACATCACCCACCGGAAGATCGCCGAGGTCGCCGCCACCCTGTTCCCGGACCTGGACGAGGCCGCCGTGGACACCCTCACCACCTACGCCGTCGCCGGCGCGGACGGCCTGTTCGTGCACCGCGAGGTCAAGGGCGACACCGTCGACCTCGTGGCGTTGTTCGAGCTGCACGCACAGGTCGTCCACGACGCGGCGGCGCGGTTGGCGCAGGGGCGGCGGTAGGGCGGTCGGGCTAGCCCGCCCTGAACGTGTCCGCGTGCTCCGCGGCCCACTGGCCGAAGGTACGGGCCGGCCGGCCGGTGACCTTCTCGACGGTGTCGAGGACCGTACGGCCGACCTCGGGCGTGTTGCCGTAGGCCTCCAGCAGGAACCCGATCACTTCCTCCGAGTGACCCGCCGCCCGCCACTGCTCGACGGCTTGTTCCTCGGTGAGCTCGACCAGGGCGATCTCCCGGCCGCGCGCGGCGGCGATGGCCGCCACCTTGTCGCCCACGGTGAGCAGTTCGGGGCCCGTGATCACGTACACCTGGCTTCCGTGCCCCTCCTCGGTGAGCGCGACCGCGGCGACGGCGCCGATGTCGCCCTCGTGGACCATGGCGCTCAGCCGGGAGACGAACGGCTCGCGCACCTCACCGGAGGTCACGATGCCGTCCGCCCACTCCAGGGCGTTGCCCATGAACTCGACCGGCATGAGCACCGTCCACTCCAGGCCGTCGTACTCCCGCACCGCCTTCTCCAGAGGCGTCGCCTCACCGCCGTGCAGCACGGTGACCCGGCGCACGCCCGCGGCCCGGGCCAGCTCCAGGATCCGCGGGCCCGTCTCCAGCGGAGCGAAGTAGGCCCCGCCGAAGGTGATCAGGTGGACGCCGGTGACGCCCTCCAGAGCCGTCACCAGGCTGTCGGGGTCGGTCAGGTCGCCCCGGACCACCTCGACGCCGGCCGGGAAGTCGGCGTTGACCGGGTCCCGGGTGAGGGCGCGGACCGCGTGACCGCGGGCCAGCAGTTCGGTGACGACCTGGCGGCCGACGGTTCCGGTGGCTCCGGTGACAAGGACCTTCTGCGCCTGCTGTGTCTGTGTCATGGAACGACCGTAGGAGGACTTGCGGTCAGGTTCGGTCCGCAAGTACGGACAGGTCGTTGTCGACCGTGTAGTAGGGACGCACGACCGCGCCGCCGATCACAGCGGCCGGAAGGACGAAGATCTCCTTGCGGTCCGCGATGTCGTCGAGGAGACGGCCGATCCGGACCGAGGTCTCACCCTCGCCCCGGACGGACAGGTCCCAGACACTGTTCCCGGCACCGGCGCCACCGGCCAACTCCCCGTAGTCCACGGTGAAAGAGAACCCCCGGCCGTCCTCCTCGGCCACCGGCACGACGGTCCGCTCGGTGCCGCCTTTGCCCCGCAGACGAAGCCGCACGGCCGGTCCCGCGCCGAGGGTGGCGCCGTGCAACCGTGCCCTGACGGTCATCGAGTGGTCTGTGACATCGACGCCCTCGACCTCCGCGTGGGCGGTGCGCAGCCACGCCCGCAGCGCGAGGTAGCCGTCCTTGGTGACGTAAGGGACGCGCACGGCGACCGGTGACGGCCGGTCGCGCAGATGGCCGTCGACGAGGGTCCGCAGGTCCCGCAGTCCGGGGCGCAGTCGCTGCCGCGGCGCGCCGGGTTCGGGGATCAGGTAGACGTCCCACCGGCCCTCGGCGAGCGCGGGCTCCGGCACCAGGACCGCACGGGATCGGCCGTCCTCCGCCGGTTCCAGGTCGAGGGTGTGAAGGACCTTTTCGGGCTGCCCCTTCTTGGGGCGAAGTCGCAGCAGCAGACGGCCCGCGGCCGACGGTGCCCGCAGCGCGAAGGTGAGCCGGCCGTCCGCGTCGGCCGTGCAGTCGGCACGGAGGTCGGCCACGCTCGTCGTGCCTTGTTCGGTGGTCATCGGCATCCCCTCCGTACCGTGTTCGGTGGTCATCGGCGTCCCCTCCGTACGGTGTGCAGCGCGCCGGAGGCCGCGGCGTGCGCGGCGTCGCGAGCGGCGAAACCCTGGCTGACCAGGGCGCGTTGTATTCGTCCGCGTCCCGCTGCGGCCCGTCGCCCGGCCCTGCGTGCGGCCATCGCGTCGTCGATCAGGCGCTCGGCCTGCTCCACGACCGGGACCGGGGCGAACCGTCGCGCGTTCTCCAGTGCTCTGCGCCCCATCCGCCGGCGCCGCTCGTCGTCGCGGACGAGTTCCAGCAGCGCGGCACTCATCGCCTCGCGGTCACCGACGGGGACGAGTCGGCCGTCGGTGCCGTCCTCGATGATCTCGCCGGGTCCGTAGGGGCAGTCGGTGCTCACGACCGGCAGGCCGCAGCGCATCGCCTCCACGATGGTCATGCCGAACGGCTCGAAGTTGGCCGCTGTCGCGCCGATCGAGCCCTTGACCCACTCCGCCTCCATGGGCGCCGCCGCTCCCATCAGGAAGGCGTGGTCGCTCAGACCGAGGCTTTCGATGAGTTGCCGCAGCCTCGCCTGCTCCTCCCCCTTGCCGTAGATGCGCAGGCGCCAGTCCGGGTGGGCGGCGGCGACCGGGGCGAAGGCCTCGATGAGGAGGTCGTAGCGCTTCACCGGGACCAGTCGGCCGGCCGCGACGATCACCTTCGCGGTGCCGTCCGCAGCGGGCAGCACCGGATCGGGGACGCTGTTCGGGAGGGCCTCCACGCGGACGCCGGGCAGGCGCATCTTGCGCCGGTAGGCGGCGGCGTCCGCCTCGGTGACCGTGGTCAGCACGTCGAGCCGGCGATAGGCCCGGCGCAGCGCGGTGCGCAGCCGGGGCGAGTGGTTGTCGAGGGTGAGGTGCTCCTGCCCGATGCGGACGACGTGCTCCGGCGCCTGGCGCGCGAGCTGCACGTTGAGCCCCGGCCGGGTGCCGATGACGACGTCGGCGTCGGTCTGGGCCAGGTATTCGCCGATCCGCCGGTCGGTCAGTTCGCTGTACTGTCCGTAGCGGTACTCGGCGGCGGGGAACACCCGCGCCGGTCTGAGATGCAGGGGATGTTCCTTCTCGTGCCTCAGGTCCACCAGCGGCCTCAACGACACTCGCGGGTCCAGGGTGAAGTTCGGGCGTTCCCGGTGCCGCAGGGCGGAGACGATCTCCACCTCGTGCCGTCCGGCGAGGGCTTGGGCCAGGTTGAACGTGGTGGTGATCGTGCCTCCGATCCCGTAGGCGTTGTGGAGCAGGAAAGAGATCTTCATGGCGGACTAGACCGCACCGACTCCCTTTCAGTTGCCTTCTGTTACCGCTCCGTTGCCTTGCAGGTCATGTGCCGGCCTGACAGACCACCAGGACCCCGGGTGCACGCGGCAGCGACACCCGCAGCGCATCGACCGGATCGAACTGGGCCCAGTGGTCGGTCTGCCGTAGCCTCGTTGCCCGTCCCGCCCGCTCCACGCGATCTCGTGGGTGGAGCGGGCGGGACGGATGCGTCAGGCGACCTGACCGCTGTGCAGTGCCGCGTACGCCCCGCCCCGGCACAGGAGTTCCTCGTGGGTGCCGATCTCCTGGATGCGGCCGTCGCCCATCACCACGATCCGGTCCGCGCCGCGCACGGTGGACAGTCGGTGGGCCACCACGAAGGTGGTACGGCCGTGCAGGAGCCGGGCCAGTGCCTGCTGGACGAGCGCCTCCGACTGGGTGTCCAGGGCCGACGTCGCCTCGTCCAGCACGAGCACCCTCGGGTCCCGGATCAGGGCGCGGGCGATGGCCAGGCGCTGGCGCTGCCCGCCGGACAGCCGTGCCCCGCGCTCGCCGACCAGGGTGTCCAGACCCTGCGGCAGCCGGTCGACGAACTCCAGCGCGTTGGCGTCGCGCAGCGCGGCGCGCACCGTCTCCTCGTCGGCGTCGTCCATGCCGTAGGCGACGTTCTCGCGGATCGTGCCGTCGAAGAGGATCGACTCCTGCGGCACGACCGACAGGAAGCGGCGGTAGGTGCGCAGGTCGAGGGTGTTCATGTCCGTGCCGTCGAGCAGCAGTTGCCCGGAGCTCGGGCGGATGAAGCCGATGACGAGGTTCAGCACGGTGGACTTGCCGGCGCCGGACGCGCCGACGAGGGCGATCGTCTCCCCGGGCGAGACGGAGAGGGTGAAGTCGCGGACGGCGGGGCGGCCGGCGTCGTAGGCGTATCCGACGCCCTCGAAGGTCACGGCGCCGCGCAGCGAGGTGAGTTCGGCCTTGCCCTCGTTGTCCTCCAGCTCGGGGGCCTGGAGGACCTCGCCGACGGAGCGGACGGACTCCAGGCCCTTGGTGATGACCGGGGCCAGACCGGCCAGCGTGGTGGTGGAGTTGGTGAGGGTGGTCAGGAACGCGCTCAGCATGACGACGTCGCCGGCGGTGACGCCCCAGACGCCGTAGTACGAGATCAGTGCCGCGCCGGCGAGGACCAGCACGCCGACGACGTTCAGTACGACCCAGGCGAGCGAGCCGAAGCGGCCGTTGACGAGGTCGAGGCGCATGCCGGAGGTCAGGAGTCGGCGCAGGGTGCCGTCCATGCGGCGCAGCGCCTTGCCCTCCAGGCCGTGGGCGCGGGTGACCGGGATGAGACGGGTCATCTCCGTGACGCGGGAGGAGAGGGTCTCCACCTCGTGGCGGAAGTGCTCATTGTGGGTGCGCAGCCGCGCCCTCAGGCGGGCGACGACAAGTGCGGCGGCGGGCACGACGACGAGGAAGACGGGCACGAACTCCGGTGTGCGTACGGCGATGATGACCAGGCCGCCGATGAGCACGGTGGTCGCGCCGAGCCCCGTCTCCGCGGTCTGCTGCACCATCTGCTCGACCGTCTCGACGTCCCGCACGACCTTGGCCTGGAGCACACCGGCACTGACACGGGAGTGGTAGCCGATGGAGAGCTGCTGCATACGGGTGCACAGCGCCGAGCGCAGGCCGGTGCCCATGCGGCGCACGCTGCCGTACAGCAGGCGTACGTAGAGCAGGTGCAGGGGGTAGTTGACCAGCAGGATGAGCATGATCACGCCGGTGCTGAGCCAGAGCCTGCTGATCGGCTGATGCTGGACGACGGTGTCGATGATGGACGCGGTGATCAGCGGCAGCAGCCAGACCGGGCTGTGCTTGACGGTGAAGACGCCGACCGCCGCCGCGAGACGGCGGCGGTCGGCTCGCAACAGATAGGCGAGTGTGCGGACGGGGTGTTCGTCCCGGTAGCGGTGGTCGAGCGGTCTCTCATGCGACGACGCCATAGGCGTTGTCCTTCCCGAGGTTCCGGATGGATTGCGGGCCCTGCGATAGCAAGCGCTTCCTATCCGGTCCCGGGAGGGAGTACACACGCGATCCCGGACGGATTCCCGTCAGACGGCGTCCAGTTCGGCGATCTCCTCGGCGGTGAGCACGAGGTCGACCGCGCCGAGCGAGTCCAGGATGGTCTCCGGCCGGCTCGACCCGGGGATCGGCACGACGACCGGCGACTTGGCGAGCATCCAGGCCAGGCACACCCGCTGGGGGCTCACACCGTGCGCCTCGGCGACGCGCGCGAACGGGGCGTAGGCGGAGCCCAGTTCACCGGCTCGGGAGATGCCGCCGAGCGGGCTCCAGGGCAGGAACGCGATGCCGAGCTCGTCGCACAGGCGCAGTTCCGGCTCGCTGGAGCGGAACGCCGGGGAGAACTGGTTCTGCACGGAGACCAGCCGGCCGCCGAGGATGTCGTTCGCCTGCCTGATGCGCTCGGGGTCCGCGTTGGAGATCCCGGCCATGAGGATCTTGCCCTCGTCAAGGAGGTCGCGGACAGCGCCGACGGACTCGGCGTACGGCACCCTCGGGTCGGGCCGGTGGAACTGGTAGAGCCCGATGGCCTCCACGCCGAGCCGGCGCAGGGACGCCTCGCACGCCGCCTTGAGGTGGCGGGGGCTGCCGTCCAGCGTCCAACTGCCGTCGCCGGGGCGCAGATGGCCGCCCTTCGTGGCGACGAGGACGTCCTTGCCCAGGTCGTGGGAGGCGAGGGCCTTGGCGATCAGGGTCTCGTTGTGACCGACCTCGTAGGCGTCGCGGTGATAGGCGTCCGCGGTGTCGATCAGGGTCACGCCAGCATCGAGCGCGGCGTGGATCGTGGCGAGGGAACGGGCCTCGTCCGGGCGGCCTTCGATGGACATGGGCATCGCGCCCAGGCCGATCGCGCTGACCTCGACATCCCCGATGCGGCGGGTGTGCATGGGCTCGTGACCTCTCTCGGCTGTCGCGCGGAAAACGTTGTCGCCGGTCAACGGGCCGTGGAGCACGGCCGGACCGGACCGACACCAGCCTCGCCGTCCGGACGCGAGAGGTCCAATAGAAGAAAGAGAACGGATTCAGCGACGGTGCCACTGAATCCGTGGAGCGCCGGGATAGGCCCAACCGTCCGTCCATCCGCTTGCGCGGTCTCCCGCTGTCCGCCGGCGCGGTCTCCCGCTATCGGCTTGCGCGGCCTCCAGGTCGATATGGCACGCTCACCCTGGACCACCTGTCCGGTTGTCCGGTCGTTCGACGGGACAGGCAACGGTCGCGGACCTTCCGGCACTGTGAGAGGCGGCGGCATGCGCATCGGACTGCTAGGCACCGGCCCGTGGGCGCAGATGGCGCACGCTCCCGCCCTGAGCGAGCACGAGGAGCTGGACTTCGTCGGGGTGTGGGGCCGCCGTACGGCCCCCACGAAGGAACTGGCCGACAGCTACGGTGTCCGCGCCTACGACGAGGTCGACGCACTGCTCGCCGACGTGGACGCGGTGGCCGTCGCCCTGCCGCCGGCGATCCAGGCGGACCTCGCGGCGCTCGCCGCGCGGGCGGGCTGCCATCTGCTGCTCGACAAGCCGCTCGCGCCGACGGTGGAGCAGGGACGCGCGGTCGTCGAGGCCGTGAAGGAGGCCGGAGTCGCCTCGGTCGTCTTCTTCACCACCCGTTTCCAGCCGGAGACCGCGGCATGGATCTCCGAACAGGCCGGCGTGGAAGGCTGGTTCACCGGCCGGGCGCAGTGGCTCGGCGCGGTGTTCAGCGGTGACGACAGCCCGTTCGCGGACTCGCCGTGGCGGCGCGAGAAGGGCGCACTGTGGGACGTCGGCCCCCACGCGCTGTCGGTGCTGCTGCCGGTCCTGGGCGACGCGAAGCGGGTGACGGCGGCCGCACCCGGGCCCGGCGACACCGTCCACCTCGTCCTCGACCACGTCGGCGGCGCCTCCAGCACGCTGGCCCTGAGCCTCACGGCCCCGCCCGCCGCCGCGGGGGCGACGGTGGAGCTGCGGGGCACGTCCGGGGTCACACTCCTGCCGGAGAGTACCGAGACAGCGGTTTCCGCCCTGACCCGGGCCGCCGACGCCCTGCTGGCGGCGTCCCGCACGGGTCGAGCGCACCCGTGCGACGCGGCGTTCGGCCTGCGGGTCACCGAGATCCTGGCCGAGGCCGAGACGCTGCTGAACGGCGGCTGACCGGCCCTAGAGGTTGTAGCCGCCGGACACTTCGATGTTCTGGGCGGTGACCCAGCGGCTCTCGTCGGAGACGAGCGTGGCGATCATCGCGCCGATGTCGTCGGGCTCGCCGACCCGGCCGAACGCGGTCTTGGCGGCGAGGGCCGGCACCACCTCGGGGAACCGGGTGAAGGCGTCGTCGGCGAGGCGGGTGCGGGTCGCCCCCGGCGAAACGGCGTTGACCCGGATGCCGCGGCCGCTGAACTCCTTGGCCATGTAGCGGGTCAGTACGTCCAGGCCGCCCTTCATGGTGGCGTAGGCCGAGTAGCCGGGCTCCAGGCCGGTGGTGGTGCCCGCCGAGTTGCTGCTGGTGTTGACGACGGCGCCGCCGTCGGCCATCAGCGGCAGCAGCCTCTGCGTCAGGAAGTACGGCCCCTTGAGCAGGACGCGGGTCAGTTGGTCGAACATGCCCTCCGTCATGTCCTCGATCAGCGCCGTCTGCGCGATCCCCGCGTTGTTGACCAGGTAGTCGAACGTGTCGCGCCCCCACGTCTCCTTGAGCGCGCCGCCCACCGTGTCGCGGAAGGCGTCGAACGTGTCGCTCGCCCCGACGTCCAGCGGCAGCGCCACGGCCGTACCGCCCGCCTCCTCGATGGCGGCGACCGTCTCCAGCCCGCCGCGCGCGTTGTTGCCGTAGGTCAGGATCACCCCGACGCCGCGCTTGGCGATCTCGATGGCGGCACTCTGCCCGATGCCGGAGCTGGCGCCGGTGACGATGGCGATCTTCATGGTCTCTCCTGTGAGTGAACGGAACCGGTGAACTGATTCCATTCAACCCATCTGACCTGTGAAAACGTTAGAACGATGCTCGCTCGCACTTGCACGATCCTCTCGCGTTCGGGAGCTGTCGGGCGCAACCGTGCTGCAATGGCCGTATGCCTCTGGAAGAGCTCCGCGTGCTGCTGGCCCGGCACGCGCGTCCCGACTGGACCACCCCCATCGACGGTGTCCTCATCTCGAAGGTCGACCGGTCGGAGCCGCCCGCGCCCTCGATGTCCGGCACGGTCCTCGCGGTCATCGCCCAGGGCGCCAAACGCCTCGCGCTGGGCGACCGCGTCTTCGAGTACGGCGCCGGGCAGTATCTGGTGGCGTCGGTCGACCTGCCGGTCACCGGCCAGTTCACCGGGGCCGATCCCGAGCACCCCGCCCTGGGCTTCGGACTCACGCTGGACCCGTCCGCCGTGGCCGAGTTGCTGCTGCAAGCCGGTCCGGGAGTCACTCCCCGGCCCGGCGGGGGCCCGCCGTCGGGGATCGCCGTGACCGACGCTCCGGCAGCGCTGCTCGACGCGGTGGTCCGGCTGCTGCGCCTGCTGGACGAGCCCCGCGACCGGGCCGTGCTCGCGCCGCTGGTCAAGCGCGAGATCCTGTGGCGTGTGATCACCGGCGAGCAGGGGGCGACGGTACGGCAGCTCGGCCTGGCCGACAGCAGCCTCAGTCATGTCTCGCGGGCCGTGCGCTGGATCCGCGAGCACTACGCGGATCCCTTCCGGGTCGAGGACGTGGCCCGGATGTCCGGCATGAGCGTCTCCGCGTTCTACCGCAACTTCCAGGCGGTGACCGCGATGAGCCCCATCCAGTTCCAGAAACAGATCCGGCTCCAGGAGGCCCGGCTGCTGCTCGCCACCCACCCCGGCGATGTCACCGGCGTCGGTCAGCGCGTGGGCTACGACAACCCGTCGCAGTTCAGCCGGGAGTACCGCCGTCAGTTCGGCGCACCGCCCAGCCAGGACGCCGCACGCCTGCGGGGCGCCGCGCGCAGCCCTGCGGGTGTCCTGCCCTGAACGGGCGGCGAGTTGCTCGCCGAACGGCTCCTCGACAGACGGCCCGGACCTGCGGTCGAGGTCCGGGCCGTCCGTCATTCAAGGGTCCGAGCTGCTACTCCTCGGCCATCCCGATGTGTTCTATGCCGACGTCTTTATGCCGACGTCTTTATGCCGACGTCTTCACCTGGAAGTTGATCCGTTCCTTGACCACCGGGAAGCCCGCCTTGGTGAAGTTCGCGGCCATGGGGAAGTTGCCCAGGTCCGTCGCTCCGGTGACGAACTCCGCGCCCTGCTCGACGAGGACGTGGGTGCACTCCGCGAGGAGGTCGTAGGCGTAGCCGTGGCCGCGCTGTTCGGGCACGACCCCGATGAAGCCGATGGTCGGGCCGGACGGGTTGTGAGCCGGAATGTGGATGCCGGCCAGGTCGCCCTCCGGCGTGTGCGCGACCTGCCACCACTCCCGTGGGGACGGGCACCAGTGGAAGAAGTCGAGTTCCGCCTGGGCGGCCTTGTCGAGACCGCCCTCCTCGATGTCCCGCAGCGCGTGGGCGTCCAGGGTGACGGAGTGGATGCGCCGCAACGCGTCGAAGAAGACCGCGTCGTCGGGCTCGGCGCTGAACTTCAGGCGTCCGGGCCGCTCGGGCAGGCCGAGGTCGGGGGTCCAGCGGTACAGGAAGCGCTCCACGAGGAGCTCGTATCCGGCCGCACGCGCGGCGTTGAAACGGGCTTCGGCGGCGGCCTTCAGAGCGGGGTCGTCCCGCCAGCCGCCGGACAGGTTGATCTCGAGCTCGACCTGCCAGGGGGCGGAGCGCAGGAGTTCGGCGCCGGCCTCCTCCTCGCCCTCGGCCACGTCGAACCAGTTGATGTTGATGGGCTCCGAGTCGTCGGGGCCTCCCCACCAGGCGCCACGGGCGACGACCCTGCCGTCGCGCAGGGCCACACGCTTCCACTCGGAGCGGAACCGGGTGCGCTGATGCCCCTCACGGGCACCGAGGGGGTCGGGGTGTGCGTCGAAGAGATGGGCGTCGCTCGTGGAGAGCGTATGGATGACCAGATCGGTCACGGATTCCTCCGGGATACAGGCTGCTTGGAGCGCTCCCGGTCAGATCGCGAGGTGCACGCCGGGGCAACGGAAAAGGGAGCGCTTGAAAGATGTGAACTGCACGGCACTCGCCTCCTTCCGTCCGTCTCAGGGCGTGGAACCACACAGTACGTGATCTTCGGCAGGCCGTCCACGGGTTTTCTGGCGCCGCTCGCGGCAGACCGCCTTCCCGACTGAGAGCGCTCTCAACCTCCCCTCGGCACGACCCTCAGACTTAAGTGGGCCTTAGGCAAGAGTTAAGCGGATGTGGTCATTCCGTGGTCATTCAAGTTCCCGCAGTTCAGCGGCATTTGAACTCCGTGCAGACCCATTGGCCGACCCGCGGGTCGTGCGTAGCATCGGGGCTCGTCGGCAGCGGGCAGAGTCGGTGCAAGAGCAATCCGAGAGCGCTCTCAAGCTTGCCCATCGGTTCGCTGGCACGGCTCCATCACCCCCACAAGCACTCCGGGAGATCCCCCACATGACTTCCCGTCATCAGCGCCCCCTCGGTCGTCGCAGGCTCCTGTTCGCCCTCGGCGGCGCGGCGGTGGCCGTCCCCGTCGCCGCCACCGTGGCCCCGTACGCACTCGCGGGTACGCCCGCGGACGGTGCCGCGCCAACTGCCGCCGGCTCGCTGCCGCTGACGATCGTCAACGACAGCGGTTCCTTCGGCAACGCGAACGTCCACCTCTACATCGTCGGCAACCAGGACGGCAGGCAGGTCCGCGTCACGCCCGACGGCACCCTGACGCCGATCGCGCTGTCGGACAACGGTCCCGACGGCTTCACCGACTACGCCATCTCCCTGGCCGGCGGCGGCGAGACCCGGCTCTCCCTCCCCTACATGTCCGGCCGTATCTATGTGGCGCTGGGCGAGAAACTCAAGTTCAAGGCAGTCGCGGACGGCAACGGCAACGCCGCCCTCCAGTACCCGGCCGGCTGGGTCACCTCGGACCCCAACTACCCGGTGCTGCACGACTGCGCCGAGTTCACCCACAACGCGTCGGGGATGTTCTGCAACACCACCATGGTCGACATGTTCAGCGTGCCGATGAGCATCCGGCTCACCGGCGCCAAGGACCAGACCACGGGCAAGCTGCGGGCCGGCGGACGTGCGGCCGCGTTCGCCGCGGTGCGCGAGGCCGAGGCGTTCGCACGGCTGGTCGTGGACGACACCCGCGTCATCGCCCCTGGGCACGGCCTGGACGCCGGGCTGTTCGCCGAGGACTACTTCGCGCCGTACATCGAGGAGGTGTGGAGCACCTACACCGGCCGGGATCTGACCGTCACGACCAACGCGGGGACGTTCACCGGGCGGGTACGCGGTGAGCGGTTCACGTTCGACGGACCCGCCCAGGTGTCCTTCGCCAAGCCGTCGACCCGTGACGTGCTGTTCTGCGACGGCAACCTCGCCGCCCCCAACGACGGCACGACCGGCCCCGTCGCCGCGGTCCTCGGCGCCGGCTTCAACCGCTCGACCCTGCTCAGCCACCCCGCGCAGCCGACGACCGACCCGGCCGCCTTCTACCGGACCGACCTGACCAACCACTACGCCGGTGCGATGCACGCGGCCGCCGAGGACGGTAAGGCGTACGGTTTCGCCTTCGACGACGTGGCCGACTTCGCCTCGTACGTCCAGGACACGGCACCGACGGGGATCACGCTGACACTCACGCCCTTCGAGGCCTGAGGCGACCGGGGCGGGGGCGGGTCCCGGGGCCTTCCGGATGCAGGGTGCGCTCAGGCGTTGAATGGTGATAGCAGACCCGATGACCGCACCGGGCCCGAAGTAACCCGGATCCGAGGAGCAGAGATGATGCCGACGTCCCAGCCCGAAACATCCGGGCCGTCCGAGAACCGCACCACCCCGGACGACCTGCTCCACGCCCGCACCGGCACCGAGGTGTCCCCCGAGGACATCGTGCTTGCCTCAGGCAAGGACCTCACCCCGCGCAACCTGGAATGGGCCAAGCGCAAGCTGGAGGCCGAAGGACCGTCCGCCCTCGACAAGCTGCTGCCCTAGCCCCACCTCCACCCCGATCCGCACGGGTCGCCCCGGACTGCAGCGTCGGCACCCGGGGCGGCCTCGTCTGCCTGCCGCCCCGGCGTGCGTCCGGCCTGTTTCCGGGTCACCGCGCCGGCTCGACCCCTGGGTCAGCGCCCCTGGTCCCCCTCGGTTCCACCGCCCTGCGCCCTGTCCTCGTCGTCCAGACACAGCACGGGCACTCGCTGTACGAGGTTGTTGGCGAAGCCCCCGCGGTTCCAGGGCTGCTCCAGTGGCTGGCTGTGGCCCTCGGCGTCGGTGGCCCGTGCGCTGAGCACGTGCTCACCCGGGGTGGCCGTCCAGTCGTACCGCCAGCGGCGCCACGCCCACCGCTGCCCGTCGTCCGGGTCCTGCTCGGTGTCCTGCCAGGTGTGTCCCGCGTCGGTGCTGACCTCGACACGCGTCACCGGCGCGCGCCCGGACCAGGCACGCCCCTCCAACGCCACCGGGCCGGGCCGGACCACGCGGGCCCGGGACATGAAGTCCGGGAATCCGGGTGGCACGAGCAGGGCGCGCGGGGCGATACGGGTCACCGGCTCGCCCACGTCCCCGGGGTCTTGGCGCAGCCGGTAGGCCACGGCCTGCTGGAATCCCGTGAACGGCTCGTCGACCACGGTGATCGAGCGCAGCCATTTCACCTGGGCCATGCCGTACCAGCCGGGCACGATCAGCCGGAGCGGGCGGCCGTGCTGCGGGGGCAGTGGGTCGCCGTTCATCGCGTACGCGACCAGTACCTCGGGATCGTCGCCCGTGGCGACCTCGACGGGCAGGGCGCGCCGGTAGTCCTGTTCGACGCCGCGCTCGACCCCGTGGTCGGCGCCGGTGAAGACCACGTCGACCGCGTCGGGCGCGACCCCGGCCTCGGCGAGCAGCAGGCGCAGCGGTACGCCCGTCCACTCGGCGGTGCCGACCGCCTCCACGAGCCAGGGCTGGCTCACCGGCCGGGGGGTCAGCAGGGCCCTGCCGTTCCCGGCGCACTCCAGCGTGACGCGCGTGGTGACCTGCGGGAACCTGCGCAGGTCGGTGGGGTCCAGGCGCAGTGGGCGGCGGACGCGGCCGTCCAGGGTCAGGGGCCAGGGGGTGCCGTCGGGGACGTACGGGATGTCGTAGTGGGTCAGGACGTAGTGCAGGCCCGGCGGGGTGATGTCGTGACGCAGGGCTTCGAGGGGCAGGCCGTGGTTGCGGGTCGCGAGCGCCAGTTCGTCCCGGCCGATGCCCTCGTCCGGGGCGGCCAGCCGGGCCGGCGTGCTCGCATCGGCGAGGCGGTGACCCATACCCGCATTATCGACCCGCACGCGCGACATCGCGCCGGTGAAGCGGCACGATCCGGTGCGTGGGCCGGGCGCAGGCACAACCCCCGTTGCGCTCCGGGCACTTCACCGGGCAATGGTTCAGGGCTCACCCTTTCGAAAGGGGTCGCGCGGCTGACAGACTCCGGAGGGTGCCCGACTTCGACATGCTCGTCATCGGATCCGGCCCCGGTGGCCAGAAGGCCGCCATAGCCGCGGCCAAGCTGGGCCGCCGCGTCGCCGTGGTCGACCGCCCCGACATGGTCGGCGGTGTCTCCATCCACACCGGGACCATTCCCTCCAAGACCCTGCGCGAGGCGGTGCTGTACCTGACCGGCCTCACCCAGCGCGATCTGTACGGCCAGAGCTACCGGCTCAAGGACGACATCACCGTCTCCGACCTGACCGCGCGCACCCAGCACGTGGTCGGCCGCGAGGTCGACGTCATCCGCAGCCAGCTCTCCCGCAACCACGTCGCCCTGTACGCCGGGACCGGCCGCTTCGTCGACCCGCACACCATCGCCCTGCGCGAGGTCACCGGCCATGATCGGCTGCTGACCGCCGAGCACATCGTCATCGCCACCGGTACCCGGCCCGCACGGCCGGACAGCGTCGAGTTCGACGGCCGGACGATCATGGACTCCGACAACGTTCTCGCGTTGGAGCGGGTGCCGCGCTCCATGGTGATCGTGGGCGCCGGGGTCATCGGCATGGAGTACGCCTCGATGTTCGCCGCGCTCGGCAGCAAGATCACCGTGGTGGAGAAGCGCGCCGGGATGCTCGACATGTGCGACGTCGAGGTGATCGAGTCGCTCAAGTACCACCTGCGGGACCTCGCCGTGACGTTCCGCTTCGGGGAGACGGTCGCCGCGGTCGAGCGCCATGCCCGCGGGACGCTGACCATCCTGGAGAGCGGCAAGAAGATCCCCGCCGACGCGGTGATGTACTCGGCGGGCCGGCAGGGCCTGACCGACGAGCTGGACCTGGACAAGGCCGGGCTGACCGCGGACCGGCGCGGCCGGATCACCGTCGACGAGCACTACCGCACCGAGGTGCCGCACATCTATGCCGTCGGCGACGTCATCGGCTTCCCGGCGCTGGCCGCGACGTCGATGGAGCAGGGGCGCTCGGCGGCGTACCACGCCTGCGGTGAGCCCGTCGGCCGGATGCACAACCTCCAGCCGATCGGGATCTACACCATCCCGGAGATCAGTTTCGTGGGGCGGACCGAGGACCAGCTCACCGAGGACCGGGTGCCGTTCGAGGTCGGCATCTCCCGTTACCGCGAACTGGCCCGCGGGCAGATCATCGGCGACTCGCACGGCATGCTGAAGCTGCTGGTCTCCCCCGAGGACCGCACGTTGCTCGGCGTGCACTGCTTCGGCACGGGGGCGACTGAGCTCATCCACATCGGGCAGTCGGTGATGGGCTGCGGCGGAACGGTCGACTATCTCGTCGACGCGGTGTTCAACTACCCCACGCTCGCCGAGTCCTACAAGGTCGCGGCCCTGGACGCCACGAACAGGCTCCGCCAGATCGACCACATCGGGGACTGAGGCCCCGGCTCATATAGCTCTCCGACAGGACTTTTCGACGTCGTGCTGCGCGGTGGCATCGCCGCCGGACAGCACGACGTCCTGCTGTTCCCAGGGGCGTGTGTTCGGTGCCGCGACGGCCTCCCCCGCACACGTGGCGCGATCTCCGAGGCGGGAAGATCGGTGGCTCTTGAACCCTCAAAGAGTGTGGCTATCATCACTCGCACACACGGCGTGACTGCACAGCGACGCAACGGCGTACAGTGTCCGCCACCCGTTGTCAGCCGCCCCTGACCCGAGGTCATCCCTCTCCGGTTCGTGGCGTTGTTCCACCCCCCACCCCCCTTACGGCGCTGGGCCGTCGCCCTCGCGTCGTGCACGACGGAAAGCAGCGCATCCATGAGCAACAACAGGGGCAGAGGGCTACAGGCCAATGTCCTCGGCACCTTCGACACGGTGGTGATGGCGGTCGCGGGCAGCGCCCCGGCGTACTCGATCGCCGCGACCACGGCGGTCCTCGTCGGCGCGGTGGGCCTGGCCAGCCCGGCGGCGCTGCTGTACTGCGCGATACCGATGCTGGGCATCGCGCTGGCGTTCAGCCGGCTCGGCCGCATCGACGTGAACGCGGGCGCCAGTTACTCCTGGGTCGGGCGGACGCTGCATCCCTTTCTCGGCTTCATCAGCGGCTGGGCGCTGGTGATCTCGACGACCATCTTCATGGTGGCGGGTTCGCTGCCCGCCGGTTCGATGACGCTGGCCCTGTTCGACGAGGAACTCGCCGAGAACACCGCCCTGTCGACGCTGGTCGGCGCATGCTGGTTCCTGATCATGCTGTTGGTGGTGCTCGGCGGGGCACAGCTCACCGTCCGGGCGCAGATCGTGATGTCGGGTGTCGAGCTGGTCATACTCGCCCTGTTCGCCGTGCTCGCCGTCTTCCACTCGGGAGGTGCCCGCGCCTTCGACTGGTCGTGGCTCGGCTTCGGGCAGTTCGACGGGGCGGCGGGATTCGCGTCGGGGGCGCTGATCGCCGCGTTCTACTACTGGGGCTGGGACGTGACCAGCAACCTCAGTGAGGAGACCCGCAACAGCCGCCGTACGACGGGCCTCGCGGGAGTCATCGGGGTGGGCATCGTGTTCCTGCTCTTCGAGGTGTTCACGATCGCGGTGAACGTCATCCTCTCCTCGAAGCAGATCCAGGACAACGACGCCAACGTGCTGGCCGTGCTCGGCGAGGAGGTGTGGCCGGGCTGGGGCGGCAAGTTGCTGATCGTGGCGGTGATGCTGTCCACGATCGCCACGCTGGAGACCACGCTCATCCAGGTGACGCGCTCGCTGTTCGCGATGGGCCGGGACCGGACGATGCCGTCCGCGCTGGGCAAGGTGCACCACCGGTGGAACACGCCGTGGGTGGCGGTCGCGGTGGTCGGCGTGGTGGCGCTGGGGATGTTCATCGCCTCCAACGCCCTGGGCACGGTCGGCGACATCCTCTCCGACGCCATCTCGGCGATCGGCCTCCAGATCGCGGTCTACTACGGGCTGGCGGGTCTCGCGGCCGTCGTCGCCTACCGCAAGATGCTGCTGACGTCGGTGGGCGACTTCGTGCTCGGCGGCCTGTGGCCGCTGTTCGGTGCCCTGTTCATGTTCTGGATCTTCGTCGAGTCGCTGGGCGAGTTGAGCGGTTCGGCCATCGCGATCGGCCTCGGCGGCATCGCGGCCGGTCTGATCCCGATGCTCTGGTACTGGCGGCAGGGCAGCGACTACTACCGGCCGGCCAAGCTGGACGCCACGCGGACCGTCGAGGCGGACTACGTCCCGGCCGGTGGTGGCGGCGACCAGTCCCTCGTCCACGAGGGTCTTCCGACCGACTTCTGAGGGAGACCCGATGGCGCGAGGCAACTTCAGACGCGACTTCACTCCCGACTTCGACCCCGACTGCGGGGACTCGGCCCTGACCCACGCCCGGCAGGACATCGTCATCGGCCGCTGGCAGGGGCTGCGGGAGCTGCTGCGCTCCACCGGGCCCGACTGGCTGGTGCGGGGCCACCGGGTCCGGCTGCTCGCGCAGGCCTGCGCGAGCAGTTCCACGGTGGAGTCGTGGCTGGCCGCCGAGCCGCACAGCGGTGACGCGCTGGTGCTGCGGGCGGCCACGGAGACGGCCCGGGCGTTCAACGTGGCCATCACCGCGGGCCGGGGCGTGCCGATCGACACGCACCGCATCGACACGGCGGTGCTGTCGTGCCTGAGGGCCGCCGACTCCTATCCGGACGATCCGACGCCGTGGATCTCGCTGATCTCGGTGGCCCGGCTTTATCCGAAGGGCGTGCGGCGGCAGGAACTGGGGCGCTGGTGGGACGAGTTGCACGGGCGCGACCCGTACAGCGTGGAGGGGCATCTCCAGGTGCTGCACTACTACTCCTCGCGCTGGCACGGCACTCACGGCCTGATGTACGACTTCGCCCGCGACGCGGCCGGGGTGGCACCGTCCGGCTGTCCGCTGCCGGTGCTCGTGCAGTACGCCCGGGTCGAGGAGTTCCGCTACGCCCTGGACGCGGCCAAGGGACAGCACACCTCCATGGGGATCGGCCAGCACTGGGGCAACGACGGTGCCGTCAGTGACGTACGCCGGACCTGGGAGCGCTGGATCATGGGCCGCGCCGAGAAGGACGTGGCCCCGGGCGAGCTGCGCGACCTCAACTACCTGGCGCACGCTGCCTGTCACGCGGGCGTCCACGACATCGCATCGGCCCTGTTCCGGATGCTGGGGCACCGGGCCACCCGAGCGCCGTGGGCGTACACCGGCGACCCGGAAAAGCAGTTCGTCAAGTGGCACCGGGAGGTGGGGGTGCGGGGCTGACCGTCCGGGCGGGCGAGGCGGCCCCGTCTCAGGGCTCCTCGGCCCGCGGGCCCGTCGTCTGCCGATCAGGGCGCGGCGTTCGGGCCGTCCGGTCGGGTGCGGCGCTGTTCGACCATCTCGCGGCTCAGCTCCTCCGTCTCCGGTTCGGAGAGCCGCTCGAAGCCGTCCTCGGTGATCACCGAGACGCTGGGGAAGATCCGCCGGTTGATGTCGGGGCCGCCGGTCGCCGAGTCGTCGTCCGCCGCGTCGTACAGGGCGTGCAGCGCGGCGAGCGCCGCCTCGCGCCGGGACATCCCGGCGTGGAACAGCTTCTTGAGCGCGCCCCGGGCATACGGCGATCCGGAGCCCTCGGCGTGGAAGTCGTACTTCTCGTACGGCCCGCCGGTGACCTCGAAGTCGAAGATGCGCCCGCGCGCGCCCTCGGGCTTCCTGGCGTCGTAGCCGGCGAGCAGCGGTACGACGGCGAGACCCTGCATGGCCTGGCCGAGGTTCTGGCGGATCATGCCGGCGAGCCTGGACGCCTTCGCCTGGAGGGTCATGGGTGTGCCCTCGATCTTCTCGAAGTGCTTCAGCTCGACCTGGTAGAGCTTGACCATGTCCAGCGCCAGTCCGACGGTGCCCGCGAAGGCGACCGCGGTGTGGTCGTCGGCGGGGTGGACCTTCTCCAGGTCGCGCTGGGCGATGAGGTTGCCCATGGTGGCCCTGCGGTCGCCGGCGATCAGCACGCCGTCGCGGTAGGTCAGCGCCAGGACCGTGGTGCCGTGCGGGAAACGGTCGGGTGCCACGCGGACACCGTCGGGTAAAGGGCGGCGCATCGGCAGCAGGGCCGGGCGGTGCGCGGTCAGGAACTCCGTGAAGGACGAAGTCCCCGGCGTGAAGAACTCCGGCCCCAGCTTCCCGTCGTGCTCACCGCTCGTCATGGCACTCCCCCTCCTGAGTCCTCCGACAACCGGAGTCCTACCTGAACCGGGCTGTGGGGAAACACTGTTGGCCTTCACAGGGCCCGGCGCCGGACGAGCACCGCGAGCGCCGCCAGGCCCGGGAGCAGCGGCAGCCACACCGTCAGCAACCGGTAGCCGAGGACGGCGGAGGCGGCCGCCGCGGCCGGGGCGCCCGTGGCGGTGAGCGCGAGGGCGAGCACGGCGTCGAGGGAGCCGAGGCCGCCCGGCGTGGGCAGCAGCGCGGCGGCACTGCTCGCGACGAGGTAGAGCAGCGCCACCCGGGCCGGGGCGAGGGGCAGGGCGACCGCGCGCGTGACGGCGATCAGCACGGCGCAGTGCAGGACCACGAAGACAAGCGAGCCGCCCCAGAGGGCCGCCGCTCTCGCGGGTCGCGCGTGGACGGCCGCGATGTACGCACGCACCGCCACCAGAGCCCGTCGGCAACGGGGCCGCAGCGGGCCGGCCAGCACAAGGAGCGCGATGGCGGCCGCGGCGCACACCGCGGCGACCAACCCGCCGTTGACGCGCGGGAGGTGCGGCACATCCGGGGAGGCCGCGAAGAGTACGGCGATCAGAGCGCCCCGCGCGATCCCGCCCGCGGTGCCCTTGACCGCGACGGCGGTGACGGCGTCGCCGAGCGGCATGCCGCCGCAGCGTATGAGGAAGCGCAGGTTCACCGCGGTCGCGCCGAGCCCGGCGGGCAGTACCTGGTTGGCGGCCGAGGCGGCGAACTGTGCCGCCACCAGCCGTCCGGGCGGTAACCGGCGCGGCACGGCGCCCTGCTGGGCGAGCGCCGAACACGGCCAGGTCAGCAGTGTGGCCGCGGCGGCGAGCAGCAGCCAGCGCTGGTCGGCGACGGCCAGCCGGACCGCGCCGGTCTCCAGCACCGGCCAGTGCCGCCGCGCCAGCAGGCCCACGGCTCCCAGGACGGCGAGCGTCAGCGCGGTGTGCCAGTAGATCGCTTTGCGCCGGAGTGGGTTGAGGACTTCCTCCGACGTCATTCCGGTCCGCCCGCGACCGGCGCCGGCGCGATGCGGACGTCCAGACCGTCGAGGCGGTGCAGCTTCCAGGCACGGGCGTGGTGGGGCGGTTTGCGGCCGGGCACCGTGAGGGTGCCGACCGGGACACGGCGGGCGGTGCGCAGGATCTCGGCCCTGCCGGTGTTGGCGTTGTGGCCGTGCATCGCGGCGGAGTCGCACCCGGTGTAGTAGGCGACGGGGATGGCCTCGTGCCCGGTGAGCAGGCAGGGCGGGCGCACGCCGAGGCGGTGCAGCTCGGCGGCCGAGCGGGCCCAGTCGACGCGGGCGGCGGTGGTGCGGTCCACGGTGCGGTCGAGGACGGCGTACTGCACGGCCAGATGTCCGGCGAGGCCGAGCCCTGCCACGGCCGCGACCGCGGGGCGCCACCGTCCGTTCGGCGCGGTGACGAGGTGGGACAGCCCGTCGGCGACCGGGATGGCGAGCAGGGCGTAGGCGGGCAGCAGGAAGCGGGGTGCCGCGTAGCCGATGAGGAACAGGTACGGGAAGGCGGCCGTCGTGGCGCAGGCCAGTGGGACCAGGGTGCGGGCGGTGCGGCCGGCTCGGACCGCGACCGTGAGGCCGTAGGCGGCGAGCAGGGGAACCACGAACCACCAGGCGTACACGGACGGGTGGGGGGTCGCGATGTCGCACGGCCGGCACAGGGTGCTGCCGACCAGGCTGCGGAGCTGGTCGTCGACGGCGAGGTTCCAGCCGAGGTCGCCCTGGATGCGGGAGGCTTCGTTCAGCCGCTCCCGCAGGCCGCCGTAGCTGACGTACGCCTCGATCACCCACGGGACGCCGCCCGCGGCGAGCCCTGTGGCGAGCGTGGCGCCGAGGCGCCAGTGGCGAGCCGCGGCGGCGAGGGCGAGCAGCGGCAGGGTGACCCAGACGGCGTCGGTGGGCCGCATCAACGCCATGAGCGCGGCGCCGGCCAGGACGCCCCACAGGGCCCGGTTGTCGAGACGGTGGAGGCGGGCGCGCACGAAGCAGCCGACGCAGAGCAGGGCGCCGAACGCGACCCAGAGGTTGGGCATGGCCTGGGGGCCGTAGAAGAGGGTCACCCACAGGGTGGCGAAGAAGGCGCCCGCGCCGGCCAGGACGCGGGCCCGGAACAGATCGCGCCAGGCGCGCAGGGCCAGGTACAGGGCGAGTCCGGACAAGACGGCGAGGAAGACGCGCAGCAGGATCGTGGAGGGCGACCAGGAGGCGATCGGCCACACCAGCAGCGGGACGCCTCGCGCGCGGGGTGCGCTGAAGAACGCGGCCGGAGCCTCGGTACCGACCTGGCTGACGTACACCACCTCGTCCCAGCCGAGGCCCATCGAGGGTCGGACGAGGAGGAGTTGGAGGACGGTGAAGGCAGCGGCCACCGCCGCGAGCAGGCCGTCGCCGCGGGCCCGCCGGGACCTGCCGGACAGCAGCGCCTCGTCGCGCCGCCCCGCACCGACGAGCATGGGCTGCGTGCCCTGGGCCATCGTCCACCCCTCACCCCTACGAGCCGTAGGGCGGCTGAGCCCCACGGCCTGGCGAGTTGGGCAGCGGGGGCCGGAAATGATCGAAAACACGGACAAACTAACCCGAAGGGGATGGGTGTGCAGAGCATGGTTCGGCCAGGCGAATGACGGGGGCCGGTGACCGCACGGCCAAGTGGCTCAGGCACACCCCCGGAATTCGTCGCCGCCCGGGTGCCAGACTCTGCTGTGTGACGTTGACCTTCGACGACCTCCTCGCCCGCGCCCGGTCCCTCACCCGGGACGGCCGGCGCGCCGTCCTCGGTATCGCCGGCAGCCCCGGTGCGGGCAAGACGACGCTCGCCGAACGCCTGGTACGGGAGCTGAACGGTGCCGGGGAGCCATGGGTCGCGCAGGTGCCCATGGACGGCTTCCATCTCGCCGACGTCGAGTTGGACCGGCTCGGGCGGCGGGATCGCAAGGGCGCGCCCGACACGTTCGACGCGGCCGGATATGCGGCGCTGCTGCTGCGGCTGCACGAGGACGCCGACGACGACATCGTGTACGCGCCCGGCTTCGAGCGGGTGCTGGAGCAGCCGATCGCGGGAGCGGTCCCGGTGGAGCCGACGGCCCGGCTGGTGGTGACCGAGGGCAACTATCTGCTGCTGGACACGGGCGCGTGGGCCCGGGTGCGGGCGCAGTTGGACGAGGTGTGGTTCTGCGAGCTCGACGAGGCGGAGCGGCTGCGGCGGCTGATCACCCGGCACGAGCGGTTCGGCAAGTCGCACGAGCAGGCGGTTGCCTGGGTGATGCGCTCGGACCAGCGCAACGCGGAGCTGGTCGCCATGACCCGCGACCGGGCCGATCTGCTGGTGCCGGTCACGGAACTGTCCGCCCCGCACGAGCCGCCGACGGCTCGTGCGGGGGCGTGAGCGGCCTACAGGGCCGTGATGGTCAGCTCCGGCTCGCCGTGAGCGTCACCCGCGGGGTCACCGATCACGGCGGTGAAGCACTCCGTGCGGACCGAAAGACCTGAACCGTCGGCTGCGAAGGCGGGCGCGAAGGGGCCGCCCGGGCCGTAGCGCACGGCGAAGACGTGCAGGCCGTCCGGGGCGCCGGGGGCCGGTTCGGCCTCCAGGGCCGTCGAGCCGACCAGGTGGCTCCAGCCCAGGTCGGGGTTGCCGTAGCCGCGGGGATCGGCGGCCAGGGTGAAGGCGGCCTCCTCCTGGGTCCGCTCGGCGCGGGCGTCGAAGTGGTCCACGCCGTCCTGCTCGGGGTGCGTCAGCCGCAGTTCACCGGCCGCCGTGACCTCGCCTTCGGCGGTGCGGCGCACCCGGTCGCCGTCGTCGGCCGCGTACGGCAGGCCCGCGAGCAGGTACGGCGTGCCGGGGAGCCGTTGCACAGCGACCGTCATCCACAGGCTCGCGCCGTCGGTGACGTACAGGGACCGCACATGGCGCAGCACGTGGTCGCGGCCGACGACCGGCTTGGTGACCAGCTTGGCCGTCAGGCCGCCGGCGGCGATGTCGCGGACGCGGACCTCGCCCATCGGGCGGCAGTGCAGGAAGCCGTCCGTCACCGGGCCGAAGCCGTGCTGCCTGTTCACGGCCGCGGGGAGGTAGTAGGTGCCGGCGGCCTCGACCAATGACGGGGTCATACGGTCGTCGAAGGCCACCGAGACGGTGCCCGCGCGGAGTTGGTGGCGAGTCGCGGTGGTGGAGGGTGCGCGGTGCCAGCGGGTGGTGTCCTGGATCTGCCACACCAGCATCCACGCGAAGTGTCCGTCGACGCCGCCGTCCGCCTTGACCGCGTGCCGCCCCCAGCGGGTGTCACCCCGGTAGCGGCCGAGGTCGGAGCCGATCCGGGCGCTGAAGTAACGCAGCCCCAGGACCGACTCGAAGCCACTGTGCTGCTCGCTGTAGCGGGGGCCGCCGTTGTCGAAGCCGCCGCCCGGAAGGCGGGCGTCGATGTACCGGGCGAGCGCGTCGCCGTCCTGCGCGAAGACCCTCTCGCCGCTGACGCGGTGGGCCTGGGCGAGGAAGGACAGGGAGATCGGGCCGTAGTTGTTGTCGTAGGCGCCGCCGTGCTCGGGGGGCAGCAGGGCACCCCGGTCGCGCACCCGGTGGGCGCGGATCTCCTCCTCGTACAGGCGCAGGGCGCGCTCGCGCATCGCGTCGCCGTCCGGGGCGGGGAGATGCCGGGCCAGCATCAGACCGCCGACCACGCAGCCGATCGCCTGGTTGCCGGCCTCCTGCGGGTTGAAGAAGGTCGCCTCGGTCAGCCAACGCCAATATCCACGGGCCACCCGGACGAGTTCGGCACGCTGCCCGTCCTCCACGAGCCCCTCCGCCAGGTCCAGCAGGTTGACCGACTGGAGCAGCGCCCACACCGTGCTCGGCCAGTCCCCGATGGGGTGGGCGCCCGCCTCCAGGACGTAGCGGGCGTACGGCAGGCCGGTACCGCGGGCCCTGAGGTTCGGGTAGCCGGGGTTGTCCTCGGTGTACACCCGCTCGCGCAGATGGAAGGCGAGGCTGCGGCGCACCGCCTCCGGCAGGCGGGGGTCCTTGGCGCGCTGCCAGGCGAGGGCGAGCAGCGAGGTGACGCCGAGGGACGTGTCGCCGATGTCGTCGTCGCAGTCCGGGTGCTCCAGGTTGCCCTCCGGCGTGAGCCGGGCCAGGGCCTCCTCGACGACACGGGCGAGGACGGCGTCGTAGGCCTCCGGGGTGTCGGGGAGGTCGTGCAGCGGGCCGAGCTGGCGTGGGAGGTGCACGGGGATCAACCCTTCATGCCTGGGGTGGCCATGGTGTGGTTCGTCGGGGTCACACGACAGGTGCGGTACGGCGGGCGCGCAGTGCGAGGGTCAGCGTGTGCGGGCCGAGTCCACCGAGGTAGACACGGTTCCCGGTCGTCGCGTCGGTGCCTCCCACCACGGTGTGGTCCTGCCCCGGGTCGTACCGCAGTACGTCGCTGCGGTCCGGCCCGGCGAACGGTTCGCCCGCCTCGACGTCGGCCTCGACCCGGATCTCGTCGTCACCGACCCGGTAGGTCATCGGCCCGGTCGTCAGGCACCAGCGTCCGTCCCCGATCGGTACGGCGCCCTCCGACACGCCGCCCGGCCGGAATGTCAGTTCGACGGCCCAGGGCACCCGTGGTCCGCTGATGTCGATCCGCAGGTCTGCACCGTCCTCCCTCAGGTCCACCTCGACGCGGGTCGTGTGTGAGACCTCGTCCCGAGGCCGGTCCGGGAAGGCCATCGCGGCCGAGAAGCGTCCCTCGTCCGCCATCCGGTAGGCGCCGTCGTCCCGTCGCAGGTCCGGCGGGAGCGGCTGGTAGTAGGCGGCCGTGAGGGTTTCGGTGAGCCGGTACCGGTTGCCGGCGAGCTGGTGCATGTCGTCGGCGCGGAACGGGCCGAGGTCGAAGAATCCTCGCGAGAGCCGGACAGCGTCGAGGACGGCATCGCCGGCGAACAGGCGCAGGAAGGTGGGATTGCAGGCAAGGCCCGAGCGGATGCGCCGGTGTTCGGGCACGTCGGAGCCGCCGTACACCACCGTGTGCGCGGTGGCCGAGGCGCGTGCGGCGAGGCGCGCGGTGGTGAGGTACCGGTCGCGCGGAAGTGTTTCCGCGGCCGGTGCCGGCAGGGCGCGGCACAGGTCGAGGGTGAGGAGGGTCTGGGCGAGCAGGTCGGGGTCGTCGATGCCGTCGGCGGCCGCCAGCCGAGCCGCCCGGCTGAAGTCGCCCCGGCCGGTGCGGATCGCGAGCAGCCGGTAGTGCGGCAGGAAGGGCGCCAGCGGGAACGGGTGGTTCTGGTCCTGCCGTCGCGAGTGGACGGTCTCCACCGTGCCGTCCGGCCTGATGAGGTCCAGGGTCGTGGCGAGATTGCGTTCGACGGCCTCCAGCAGGTCGGCGCGGTCGAGCACGTCGGCCAGCAACAGCAGCGAAGGGTTGGACACGTGGGCCGCGTAGTTGGCGCTGCGCTCCGAGTACAGGCCCTCCGCGTCGATGTCGACGCCCTCGGCCAGCCACGCGTCGATGCGGTCGAGCAGTTGGCCGTCCGGGAACGACCGGTGCAGCCGGGCCAGCGCCGCGCACAGTTCCCATCGGTGATTCGGCGTGTGCACCCCGCCGGTCCGGAGGCTTTCGGAAGCCGCACCGGCGATCTCAGCGAGGGCGGCTGCGGCCTCGCGCAGTTCCGGTCCGGCGCTCACGGCGATGACGTGCGCGTCGCACACGTCGTTGATGGTGAACGCGGAATCCGGGGGTGACTGCACGTTGTCGCCACCGGCGAAGAGACCGGAGGGGGTCTGCACGGCCCGCAGAGCGGTGAGGTGCGTCATCGCGGCGGCGACGGCCCGGTCACTGGCGTGCAGCGCCGAGTCCTGTGAACGGTACGCCGCGAGCAGTGTCTTCACCCGGCGCGCCAGACCGCGATGGGACACACCGGCGGGCTCCTTGTCCGGGCGGGCCGCCAGCGGGACGGCCGGCCGGTCGGCGGCGCGGGCCACCGCACGGACGAACTCGCGGTCGAGCGTGATCTGCACGGTCAGTCCTTCAGCCCCGCGTTGATGTTGGCGTTCATGACGTAACGCTGGAACACCAGGAAGACGAGGATCAGCGGGATCATGGAGATGACCGAACCGCCGAGCAGCACCGACCAGTTGATGTTCTGCGCACCGACGAGGCTCTGGATGCCGATCTGCACGGTGAACTTGTTGGGGTCGTTGAGCATCAGCAACGGCCAGATGTAGTCGTTCCACCGCCACTGGAACGACAGGATGGCGAGCGTCAGCATGATGGGCCGGGAGACCGGCACCATGATCCTCAGGAAGATCGACAGCTCACGCGCGCCGTCGATGCGGGCGGCCTCGATGAGTTCGTCGGGGACCGTCAGGAAGAACTGGCGGAACATGAAGCATCCGGTCGCGGTGAGCACGGCCGGGAGGATGATGCCGCCGAGCGAGTTGTAGAGGCCGAGGTCGCGGACGACCAGGAACTCCGGGGCGAGCATGACCTCGGACGGCAGCATCGTGGTGGCCAGGATGCACATGAAGAACACCTTGAGCCATCTGTTGTCGTACTTGGCCAGCGCGTACCCCGTACAGCAGCTCGCTCCCACCGTGAGGATCGTCGTGATCACGCACACGATGGTCGTGTTGATGAAGTACTGGGAGAAGTTGGCGCTGTCCCACGCCGCCGTGTAGCCCGACAGGGTGGGGTCGTGCGGAAGCACCGTCAGCGGAAGGGAGAACAGGTCTCCGGCCGGCTTGAAGGAGCTGAGGACGAACCACAGCACCGGCAGCCCGTAGAGGCACGCCAGGATCCACAGCAGGGTCGTCGCCGACACCGCCTGCCGAAGTCCACCGCCGCGTCCACCGCGGGGCAGCTTCTTGGAGACGGCCCGTCCGGACCCGGCGTCGACCGGGCGTGGCATGTCTGTGGTTGTCATCGGTTCTCCACCCGCCGGTTGACGATCAGCTGGATGACCGCGACGGCCATCAGGATGAGCATGAGCACGAACGAGGCGGCGCTCGCGTAGCCGATCTGGCCCCGGTTGAAGCCGGTTTGGTAGATGTACTGGACGAGCAGGTTGTTCGAGGTACCCGGTCCGCCGTTGTTGAGGGAGAGAAACAGCGGGTATTCCTTCATCGCGTTGATGGTGGTGAGCAGGATGACGATGAAGGAGGTGGGCGCGATGCTCGGCAGTGTGATGCTGATGAACTGTCGCCAGGGGCCCGCGCCGTCGAGCGAGGCCGCCTCGTAGTACGAGGTGGGCACGTTCTTGATCGCCGCGATGAACAACAGCATCGAGAAGGCCGTTCCCCACCAGGCGCCCGCCATCACCACCACGCCCATCGACAGGTCCGCGTTCGACTGCCACGCGATCGCGTCCCCACCGAGCTTCTCGATGACGTAGTTGATCAGTCCGAAGTTCTCACCGAACAACCATCGCCACAGGACACCCACGACGATGGGCGAGATGAGCCACGGGACGAAGAAGATGACACGGGCGACCGTCGCACCCTTGGCCTGCTTGCTCACGACCAGGTTGGCGACGAGCAGCGAGAGCACGAAGTTCAGCGGAACGACGAGCACGGTGTACAGCAGCGTCCGGCTCAGCGCGTCGTAGAAGGTGGAGTCCCCGAACAGGTTGCTGTAGTTGTCCAGTCCGACGAACTGGAACGCCCCTACCCCCGTGTAGTTCGTGAAGGAGTAGACGAGCCCGATCACCGCCGGCCAGACGAAGAACAGCGCGAAGAGCACGACATTGGCCGCGATGAGGACGAGCGGCGCAAGGGTGTACTTGCTGCGTCTCCTGGGCGGGCTCGCGGACACGTCCGAGGCGCGTTTTGTCATCTTCCTGACTCCGTGCTGGTGGAATGGGTTGCTGTGGGCTCACTCCGTGGGCCCGGCATCACGTGGGAGTCCAGGGCCGGGGGGGGGGGGGGGGGCCCCCCCCCCCCCCCCCCGGCCCTGGGGTCTACGACGCGCCGCCGACCTGCTGGTTGTAGCCGGCCACGATGTTCTCCAGGGCCTTGTCGGCCGACTGCTGGCCGTTGATCGCCTTGCCGAGCTCCGTCTTCGTCGGGTCCTCGGTGAGGCTCTTGCCCTTCAGCACCCAGTCCGTCTGCGCGGTGTTGAAGTAGCCGGAGATCGGGGCGTAGAGCGGGATCTCCTCGTTGTACAGCTTGAACGCCGCCTGCGCCGCCTCGGAGGTGAAGGGGTACTTCGGGTTCAGACCGCTCTCGACGGGCAGGAACCCGGACGCCTCGCACAGCGCGCGGTAGTGGTCCGGCTCGTACAGCCAGGACATGAACTTCTCCGCGGCGGTGGCCGCGGCGCCGTTGTTGTTGAAGCCCACCATCATGCCGCCGCTGTTGACGTCGCTGGCCTGCACCGGCTCGGCGGGGGTCGGGACGCTCGCCCAGTCGAACTTCTTGATGCTCTCCGCGAAGGCGGGAACCTGCCACACGCCGGACCAGTAGGCGACCACGTCGCCGCTCTGGAACATGGCCGACGGGTCGGCGCCGCTGGTCCACACCGACTTCGGCATGGTCTTGTCGTCGTTCAGTCCGACGAAGTACTTCACGGCCTTCTTGGTCGCGGCGTCCACCGAGAACTTGCCGGAGTCGTCCGCGTGGACGTACTTCCCGCCCATCTCGTACACCATGGCGCGCAGCCGGGACGGCGACTGGTCGAAGGTCAGGGAGTACTTGGCGCCGGTCTTCTCGCGGACCTTGTTCGCCGCCGCGATGAAGTCCTTCCAGGTCCAGGTCTTCGAGGGCGAGGCCGGGAAGGCGACGCCGGCCTTCTTGAACAGCGTCTCGTTGATGAACAGGCCGGACGCGGTGACGTCCGAGGGGATGGACAGCACCTTCCCGGAGGAGTCCTTGGCGAGGAAGTTGGCATTGATCTTGTTGCTCTTGTTGTTGGCGATGGAGCTGAGGTCGATCAGCTTGTTCGACCAGATCGGGTCCAGCGCCGGCACGGCCGCCACGTCCGGCAGGGAGTTCGCCTGCGCGGCGTTGTGCAACTTCGTCGTGTAGCCGTCGTAGGGGATGTTGACGAGCTTGACGTCGACGCCGGCTTCCTTCTTGTACTGCGCCACCATCTTCTTCCAGCCCGCGTCCTGCCCCGGAACCGTGGAGATCCAGAACGTCAGCGACTTGGAGTTCCCACCCGAGCCCGACCCCGACCCGCCGCAGGCGGAGAGCAGAAGGGCACCTGCCGTGGCCACAGCAGCGAGGGGAATGACACGGCGTAGGCCGCCGCGACCGAGTCGGCGAGAGCGCCGCACACCCACACTGGTCATCTTCGATCCCTTTTCGTCGTAGCGGAGGAAGCACGGGGCCGGCCGAGGCGGCACGGGTGCGTTCTGCGGGAAATTTCGCCTTCCGGGGGCGCGGCCTCGCCCGGCCGCATCGCCTCGACGGGTGGGATCCCCGGCCATGAGGGCCGTCGTCGCACAAGCACGCCCTTGTGCGGCTGCCGTACTTCGCGTACGGGCGGGATGCTCAACCCAAGCCGGCGTCCCGGCCGACTTAGAAAGCGCTTGTCCGGACATTGGCAGATCGAGTCGGAGGCCGTCAATCCTTCGCCCCCGCGGTCTCGGTCACGGTTTGGACTCCTCGGGTGACCGCGAGCCGGGCGGCGCCCACGACCGTGCCGAGGTCACCGACCATGCTGCTGACGACTTCGGTGGGCCAGCTCAGCCGGGCGAGTTCCGCCCGCACGCCGGGCAGAATCTGCGGGTCGGCGCCGGTGCTGCCGCCGAGCACGATCAGTCCGGGGTCCAGTACGGCGGTCACGGCGGCGGCGAGACGGCCGACGTCGACGGCGTGGCGGTCGATCACCGCGCGGGCCGCGGGCCGCCCCTCTCCCGCCCGGGCGAAGAGCTGCTCGGCGGTGCGCGGGCACGGCCCGTCCTCGTCCGGCCAGGCCTCGGCCGCCCGCCGCAGGAGCGAGCGGGCGCCGATGTACTCCTCCAGGGCCTCGTGGCGCGGCTCGCGGCCGTCGTCCCAGGGGTAGGGCAGCCGGGCCAGCTCACCGGCGGCGCCGTTGGCTCCGCGCAGCACCTCACCGCCGACCACGATGCCGAGGCCGATACCGACGCCGATCCGCAGGTAGCCGAAGGTGCGTCGGCCGCGCGCGGCGCCCTCGTGCAGTTCGGCGAGCGCGGCGCAGTTGACGTTGTTCTCGAGGTGGACGGGGACGCCCGGCGGCAGGGCGACGGCCATGGCGTCGAAGACGGGGCCGGCCTTGGCCGTGGCGGGGCGCATGCGGGCGCCCTCCTTCTCGCGCGCGGTGACGTCGCCGACGGCGACGACGACGGTGCGTAGCGGGGCGCCCGCGGGCAGCGCGCCGAGTGCCTCGCGCACCACGTCGGCGGCCTCCTCCCGGGTCCCGGTGGCCTGGGCGAGCAGGGTGCCGTCCAGGGCACAGCCGCGCACCCGGGTCAGGGCGGGACCGAGGTCCACCGCGAGCACCACCCCGGCGGCGGGCCCGAGACCGTAGACGGCGGCCGAGCGGCCCGTACCGCCGGAGGCTGTGCCGGAGTGGGCGGCCAGCCCGGCGCTCTCCAGCTCCGCGACGGCGGAGGACACGGTGGGCTTGGACAGGCCCGCCAGGCTCGCGAGCTGCGGCCGGGTCGCGCTGCCCGCCTCGGCGAGCACGGCGAACACCGCGCTTGCGCTCTCGGTCAGGCGGGGGGCTTCCGCCACGTCGTGTATCACAGTTCTCCCACGGGTCACGGGCCGCTCAGTGGTCGAGTGCGCGATGCCTCTTGACGCACTGTACTTCGTTAGTTAACTTCCTAACGAACTTCACGGTACTCGCCTGCCGTGTCCGCCAGAAGCCCGTCCCGGGGCTTCCCTAGTTCACCAACTCCCGCAATTCCAGGCACGCTTCGCCCGCCATGGCGCTTCGCCGGCTGTGCCGCACGGCGCCGTCGGTTGTTCGCGGCGCCATCGTGCTTGATCGCGCCCACGCGGCGGAGCCGCATGTTGACACGGCCCCGCGCCCTTTTGGGGCGCTGCCGAACCGCCCGCGCCGGCTCAACGACGAGAGAGATTCCGTGCAGGACTTCATGCCCCTCGTGGTCGGTATCGACGTCGGCGGGACCAAGACGCATCTCCGGGCCTGCGCCGGGGACGCCCTGGTCGCCGACCACGTCCAGGCGAGCAGCGGCTGGCGGCCGCACGACCCCGTGGCCGCCACCGGCTGGCTGGCCGCGCTGGTCGCCGACGCGCTGCCGCAGGGCGCACGCGTGTCGGCCGTCGCCGTGGGCGGCCACGCCTGCGAGACTCCGCGCCAGTGCGCCCAGATCCGCACCGCTCTCCAACTCCACTTCGACGCGCCCGCGTCGGTGGTCGGCGACGCCGAACTGCTCGTTCTCGCCGCCGGGTTGGACAAGGGCGTCGGCCTGGTCGCCGGCACCGGTTCCGTCGCGGTCGGCCGACTGGCCGACGGCCGAGCGGTCCAGGTCGGCGGCTGGGGCGCGGTCCTCGGCGACGAGGGCGGCTCGGCCGGTCTGGTCCGCGAGGCCGCACGGGCCGTATGGGCGGCGCACGACCTCGGCGAGGAGCCCGACGCACTGGCGCTCGGGCTCCTCGACGCGTTCCAGGTACCCGAAGTGCCGGCACTCGGGGCAGCTCTGGAGAGCGCGAAGAGCCCTTCCGCGGACTGGGGCCGGCACGCGCCGGTGGTGTTCGCCGCGGCCGAGGCCGGTTCACCGCTCGCCCGCGCGGTGATCGACGAGGGCGGCCGGTCGCTGGCCGCGCTGGTCGAGCAACTCGCCGCGCGCGGGGTGCCGGTGGACGACGTCGTGGTCGCCGGCAGCACGATCCTCGCCCAGCCCGTTCTGTACGACGCGTTCGCCGCCGCGCTCACCGACAGCGTGCCCGGGGCGCGGCCACGGCCCCTGGAAGTGCCTCCGGTGGAGGGGGCCGTGACACTCGCGCGTTCACTCGTGTGACATCCGCCGGATTCCGGGCCATCTCGAGTCCGACACAACTCGCCCGTAGATCTTCGCTCGTAAGACTCGATCGCGATCCCCGGCGTCTCGCGCGCCGCATGCCCGTCCGTTGCGTACCGGTCGGTTGCGTGCCGGTCGGTCGAGTCGATCGATTCGATCTCCTCGCGGCCGTACGGCCGAAGAATCCGAAAGAGGCACTCATGCCGTCACCCGCCGGGGGTCAGGCCACCCCGCCCCTCAACAGAAGGCGCTTTCTGCTGACCTCCGCCGGAGGCGGTGCGGCACTGGTGGTGGTGCCCGCCTTCGCCGGCTGGCTGCCCACCGCGGACGCCAAGACTGCCGCCGCTGCGGCCGCGTTCGTCGACGACTACAAGAGCAACGTCGTCGCGAACCAGACGCCCGAGACCAACGCGGTGGTCCGGATCCTCGGCGGCTTCGGACAGGTGTGGAAGACCGGCGGCGCCTGGAACACCGGCACGCCGCTCATGCCCGAGGTGCTGCGCGCCAACATGCGCTACTGCGCCCGGATCACCGCCGCGCGCACGGACGCCCAGGCGAAGGAATCGTTCATCATCGACCGTCAGCACCAGAGCTACTCGGTGATCGCCGGGCTCGGCCCGCTGGCGGAGCTGTACAGGACCGGTGCCAAGGCGGTCACGTCGATCACCAGCGCCCCGGACGGCACGCCCGCCGGGAAGATCAGCGACGCGTTGCCCGCCGACGCCCCGGCGGGTTCCGCGATCGGCGCCGGTTCCTACGACTCGGACCTCGGCCAGGTGGCCAGGCTGGTCGACACCGTGCGCGGTCCGTTCGCCTCGGGCAACCCGGCCAAGTTCGCCTTCCAGTACCCGCGCCCGTGGCGGATGAACGAGGACAGCGAGGTCGTCGACACCGGCACGAAGGACGCCTTCGGCTTCCCCGTCTACGACTCGCCGGTGAGCGTCGCCCCACAACTGCTGCGCCAACGCGCCGAGACCCCGGCCGAGGACGGCGGCTTCCCCAGCGGGCACACCAACGCCCTGCACCTGGCGGCCCTGGCGTACGCCTACGCCGTGCCCGAGCGCTTCCAGGAGCTGGTGACCCGCGCCTTCGAACTCAGCCACACCCGGATCGTCGCCGGCATGCACTCCCCGGTCGACGTCCTCGGCGGACGCGTGATGGCCACCGCCCTGGCCGCCGCCGCCCTCGCCGACCCGGCCAACGCCGAACTCAAGGCCGCCGCCCGTGCCCAGGCTCTGGCGTACTTCCGGCAGCGCACCGGCACCACGGCCGACACGCTGTACGCCTACGCCCACTCGGCCGGGCCCGACGCCGACCCGTACGCCGACCGCGAGGCCAACGCCCGTACGGTCCGGCCCAAGCTGACCTATGTCCTGACCCGGCGCGGCCGTGACGTGCCGCTGACCGTGCCGAAGGGCGCCGAGGTGCTGCTGGAGACGCGCCAGCCCTACCTGACCGCGGTCCAGCGCCGCGAGGTGCTGCGCACGACCGCGCTGCCCGCCGGGTACGTCCTGCTGGACGGATTCGAACAGTGGGGGCGGCTCGACCTGTTCGCGGCGGCGGACGGCTACGGCGCCTTCGACTGCGACGTGACCGTCACACTCGACGCGGCCGCCGGGGGCTTCGGCGCGGCGGACCACTGGCGCAACGACATCCGCGGCGAAGGCGGCCTGACCAAGCGCGGCACCGGCACGCTCACGCTGTCCGGCCACAACCGCTACCACGGCTGCACGGTCGTCGAGGGCGGCGTGCTCGTCGCGGCGTCCGCGAGTGCCCTCGGCCGGGGCGATGTGCGTGTCCTGGGTGGCACGCTGCGGGTGGACAAGGTGCTGCGGGTGCGCGGTGCGTACGTCCAGGAGGGCGACACGAGCCTGGAGCTGCTGCTGCGCATGAACCACGGTCCGGCGCTCGACGTGTCCGGCCGGGTGGTGCTGGGCCGGGGCGGGGTGCTGTCGCTGCGCCTGGACACCGAGCGCCCGCCGGTCGCGGGCTCCGTGATTCCCGTGATCGGGGGACAGCGGCTGCGCGGCCAGTTCGACCGGATCGAGCTGAACTCACAGGCGCTGCGAGCCGTACCCGTCTACACGACGGAAGGTCTGTCGGTACGACTCCTGAAGCGGTAACCGGCGTCCCGGGCGGGAGCTGATGCAGAGTAGGCCCATGGGCCGCCCGAGAATCAGCTTCCGCCATCGCGGGACCGACCGTGCCGCGGAGCGGATGATGGCGCTCGAACAGCAATCGGCCTCGAACCCGGCTCCGGCCCCGACGACGGCTTCGGCCGGTGCGAGCGCGGCGTCGGGCGCCCCGACTCCGGCCCCGGCCCCGGCCCCGACTTCTGAGGTGCTCTCCGGCCCGCAGAACGACGCCCGGCGTCCGCGGCGGCCCCTCGGACGCCTGCTCGTCCCGTTCCTCGTGGTCGTGCTGCTCGGCCAGATGGCCGCGGCGATGGTGACGACCGCCGTGCGGCAGACGCCGACCATCGACGAGCCCGTGTACGTGGGCACGGCGGCCGAGTACCTGCACGAGCACCGGGTGGTCCACAACCCAGAGCATCCGCCGCTCGGAAAGCTGGTCATCGGTGTCGGGGTGGCCCTCGCCGATCCACGTGTCGACGCCTCCTTCAACGGCGATCAGGGCCGGTTGGGGCGGCATCTGCTGTACGAGTCCGGGAACGACCCATGGCGTCTGATGCTGTTCGCCCGGCTGCCCGTGATCGCCCTGACGCTCGCGTTCGGGCTGGTCGTGTTCGCCTTCGCCCGGGAACTCGCCGGTGCGGCGGGCGGTTTGGCGGCGCTCGGCCTGTACGCCTTCTCCCCCGACCTCATCGCGCACGGCTCGCTCGCCACGCTGGACGTGCCGGCGGCCGGGTTCGTGCTGACGTCGGTCTGGCTGCTGTGGCGGGCCCGCCACCGGCCCCGGCTGTACGTGCCCTTGGCCGGGGCGGCACTCGGAGCGGCCCTGGCGACGAAGATGAGCATGCTCGCGGCGATCCCGGTGCTCATGGCGCTCACCGGCCTGTCGGTGTGGTGCGCCGGAGCACCCTCGACGTCCCGTCGACGGACGCTGGGGCGGGCGGCGGCGGGCGCCGGTGTCCTCGTGCTGGCCGCGATGGCGGTCGTATGGGCGTCGTATCTCGTGGTCGATCCGCGGTTGCGCTGGGCACCGGAGCAGCCCGTGCCCGCGGTGCAGGGCCTTCGGGGGCTGGTCGTGGACCTGCTGCCGTTCCCGCAGGCGTACCGGGACGGCATGCGCGTGCAGTTCGACTTCGAGGACTACCCGTGGCAGGGCTTCCTGTTCGGCCGGCTCTACACGGGGTCGCTCTGGTACTACCTGCCGGCCGCACTGCTGGTGAAGACACCGCTCGGCATGCTGGCGCTGTGGGCCGCGGGCGCCGTCACCCTGGTGGCGGTACGGCGGCTGCGGCCCGTGGCGCCGTATCTGCTGGTGCCGACCGCCGTGCTGCTCGGCGCGGCCATGCTCGGGTCGCGGGACTTCGGCACGCGGTACGCCGTCTTCGTGCCGATGTTCCTGGCGGTCGCGGCGGGTTGTGTCCTGGTGGTGCGCCGGCGCTGGGTGCGGGCGGCGGTCGGCGCGCTGGTGCTGTTCGTCGCGGTGAGCTCGTTGCGGACGTATCCCTACTATCTGCCGTACTCCAACGAGGCGTTCGGCGGTCCGGCGAAGACCCATCTGCGGCTGCACGACTCGAACGTCGACTGGGGGCAGGACCTGGGGCGGCTGGCGGACCGGCTGCGGGAGCGGTACCGGGGCGAGCGGATCTGGCTCGTCTACAAGGGCAGCGGGGTGCCGTCGTACTACGGCATCCGCGCCAACGATCCGCGCAAGGCGGACGCCCGCGAGGTGCGCGGACTGCTGGTGGTGTCGGACTCCGCGGCTGCCAAGGCGACCGGGCGACTGGCCCGCCTGATCGACAGCAGTCAGCCGATCGAAAGCATCGGTCACTCGATCACGATCTACCGCCGCTGAGTAGGGGCGCATGAGCGGACCGGGTCGACACGGTGTGTGAGCTATGTTGAGGCACTGTGGGAGACAAAAGAGGCGCACCGGTGCCATCGCCCCAGCAGGCACGCGCACAGGCATCCGCCATCACCTCTGGAAAGACGGTCCCGGAAGCCGGGGCGTCCCCGACTTCCCAGCTCAGGGAGCTCTTCGACCAGCCCCGACTCTCCCCCGGGCAGCGGCGCATCGCCCAGTACCTGATCGAGCACATCACCGAGGCGGCGTTCCTTTCGATCACCGATCTCGCCGAGCGGGTCGGCGTCAGCCAGCCCTCCGTGACCCGTTTCGCCGCCGCTGTCGGCTTCAGCGGTTACCCCGCGCTACGGGAGAGGCTCCAGTCGATCGCCCTTGGCGCCCTCTCCGGGGGGCCGGTGGCGGCCGAGGAGAACGGCGCCAACGAACTCCAGTCGGCGGTGGACGCCGAGATCGAGAACCTGGAGAACCTGCGGCGCGACTTCGCCGACCCCGACCAGGTCATCGACGTCGGCCGCCAGCTCTCGCAGTCGACGCCGCTGACCATCCTCGGGCTGCGCATCTCCGCCTCCCTCGCCGAGTACTTCGCCTACGCCGCACGCCGTATCCACCCCGACGTCCGGCTGGTGACCAGGGGTGGCAGTGTCGCCTACGACGCGCTGCTCCAGTCACGCGAGGCGGGCGGCACCTGGGTGCTGGCGTTCTCCATGCCGCGGCACGCCCAGGAGACGCTCACCGCGGTGCGGGTCGCGCGCAGCGCCGGGCTCAAGGTCGCCCTGGTCACCGACCTGGCGCTCGGCCCGGTGGCCGACACGGCCGACGTCGTCTTCGCCACCGGCACGGGATCGCGGCTGGTCTTCGACTCCTACGCAGCGCCCGGTGTGATGGCCGCCGCGCTGCTCCAGGCCATGACCGACGCGGACCCGGAGCGGACGCAGGCGCGGCTGGAGGACTACGAGCAGATCTCCGACCAGCACCAGTTCTTCCTGCGGGACTGATCCTTCGTATCGCCCGATTCGTCTCGCCGCCCACGCGGCAACCACGCGGCACCCCTCCCACTCCGGTGGATACCGGATCGCAAGGGCACCATTCACATCAAATCGCGCATGAATGTTTTCATACGTCTTGCAAACCAGACGGCATATATAAATACTTCACACGCACCACCCGCCCGCCGAAAGCAGCCGGTCCGCTCATGCGCACGTCACCCCATCCGTCGTGCGACTGCCGCCTGCCTTCCGGGCTCCACTGCGAACAGCCGTGGCCGCCGTCTCCTACCCGCGTCGGCGCTCGGGCTGTTCGGTCGGGCATCGCCTGCGCGAGCGCCCGTGGCGGCGGCCCCGGTCATCCCCTAGGCCGGGGCCGCCCCGACCCCGTCGGACACCCAGACGACGCCGCACACCGGAAGCGATGACCATGCCACTGACGACCACGCGCATCACCCCGGACTGGCCGTGCCAGGTCAAGACCCCGGGTTCCTACGACTGGGAACGCTCCGCCGCGAAGTGGCTGCGCGAGCTGGTGCCGGCCCGTTACTCCAGCTATCCGGCGCTGATCCGCCACCCCGTCCTGCTCGCCCGGCACGCGCAGATCCAGGTCCAGAACGAGATCCGGGTCGCGCGCACCGCCCTGCAGACCGCACGCGCCGACCTGCCCGCGCTCGGCATGCCCGAGTCGGTCATCGAGCACACCATCAAGATGTACGCGGCCGAGGTCATGCAGTTGCAGCACATCGCCCGCAGCGTGCGCGCGGTGTCCCAGGCACTGGTCGACCGCGGGCGCTGACCTCGGCCGCGCCGCGTCGGCTGGGCCCGGCGCCCACGTGGGTCAGTCGCCGCGGTGCCTCCAGTACCACAACAGGCCGAGGACGAGGGCCAACAGGAACACTGAGGGCAGCACGAGGCCCGGAATGCGGGAGCCGTTCATCGGCGGGACCTTCGGTACGGAGCGGAGCGGCAGGCAGCCTTGCTGCGTCTCCAGGATGGCGCCTCTTCGGGCCCGGTCACCTGCGCTTTCCTCGTTTTGCCGGGTGTTCGAGCGTGTTCAGGGCCGGCGGTGCCGTCCGTCGGCGGAGGAGGCGGAAGAGCTACCTCCGTGGCCGGTTCGGCGAGGTGACGGCGCGAGACCTCGCCGTCCGAGCGTCAGGAAGTGTCCGCGGTCGCGGCACAGGTCACCGTCGCCGACGGGTCACCTGCCGATTCCGAGGTGGCGGCGAGGAATCCGAACGTGATGCTCGCGCCGGGTGCCAGAGTGCCGTTCCACGACGCGTTGGTGACGGTCGCCCTGCCGTCGTCCGTTGCCGGGGAAAGGGTGCCGTCCCAGACCTGGGTGAGGCGGGCTCCGTCGACCGGTACGACCGTCGCGGTCCAGCCGGAGGCGGCGGACGCGGGCGCGTTGGTCACCGTCACCTCGCCCTGGAAGCCGCCCTGCCAGCTATTGACCGTCCGGAAGGACGCGGTGCAGGCGGGGTCGGCGGGCGCCCCCGCGCCGGGTCCGTCGGACGCGGTCGGGGTGGGCTCGGCCGCTGCGGAGGCGGTCGCGGACGGAGTCGTATCCCGGGCGGAGGATCCGTCGTCGCGCCCGGCGAGCAGGAGGGCGCCTCCGAAGCCGACGACCGCCGCTGCCGTCACGGCGACGGCCACGGCGGTGCGGCGAAATCCGGGTCCGGAGCCGGCCGAACCGGTACGGGCACGACCGCGCCGTGCACTTGCCGAGTCCTCGGCGACCGCGGGCAGTTCCTCGGTCGCGTCCTCGGTGCCGGGCAGGGAACCGGGCACCACCACGCTCTCGTAGCCGCGGTTCCCCTCCTCCCATTCCCTGAACAGCTCTGCGAGAGCGTCGGTGCGGCGCGGGCGCAGGACGCGGATCGGTTCCAGGACCGGGTTCTCGTCCGGCTCCTCGGGATCGGGCCGTGTGGGCACACCGCTCTCCTTCCATCCCCGTCTGCACGGGGCTTCGCCAATCCCCGGGAAGTGATACGGGATTGGCGTCCCGCCGGTTCACGACCGGGCGTTTCCATGCCCGACGTGAACTGGGTCGGCGGGGCCACGGACGGGCAGCGGGCCGCGATCGGCCAGTACCTCTCCTCGGCGGCCGTGCTCAGTGGCGCGGGGCGAGGAATCGGTGCAGGGACGCCTTCATCGCGGCGACGAAGGCGTCCCGCCGCGTGTCGTCCAGGGTGTCCAGGGACAGATAGGGGTTGAGGTCCTCCAGCTCGACCAGCAGGAGTTCGCCGCCCGGGGCACGGCAGGCGTCGACGCGCTGGATGCCGTGATCCATGTCGTTCCAGTCGACGAAGCGTCGGGCGAACTCCAGGTCGCCGTCGGTCGGCTCGTACGGTTCCAGCTCCCAGCGCCGGTCGGTGTGCGGCGCGTACAGGGCGTACTGGAAGTCGCGGTCGACGAAGTAGAAGGAGACCTCGTAGACGAAGTCGACGCAGGGCTGGACGAGGACGTCCCCGTCGGTCGACTCGCGCACGTCCTGAGCGGAAACGATCCGCAGCCCCATGGAGTCGGCGCCGAGCCTGGGCTTGACGACATACCGGTCGGCCTCGGGCAGGAGATGCAGGTCCTCGGCGCGGTCCACGGTGGGGATGACCGGATATCCGGCGGCGGTCAGGTCCAGCAGATACTGCTTGCCCGCCATGTCCGCCTTGCCGGTCAGCGGGTTGTACACGCGCACCCCGCCCGCGGCCGCCCGTCGGCGGAAGTCGTCGTAGGCGTCCTGGTAGGTGAGGACGGGACCGCTGTTGCGGACGACGACCGCGTCGAACGCGTCCATGAGCGCGGCTGCGTCCCGGGGGTGGGTCAGGGCCAGGTCGAAGTCGTCGCGCAGCCGCGAGGTGAGGAAGATGTCCTCGTCGCAGTAGCGGCGCCCGCGTGCCGGATAGGCCAGGTCGGTGACGTACAGGATGCGGGGGCGGGCGGGCGGCATGCGGTACTCCTAGGCTACGGCGGCAGCCGATCGTATGCGGCCCGTCCTTCACCGAACAAACGTTGGATCTCTCGGGGTCAGAGCCCGGCCGCCCACAGCTCCTGTCTGCCGAACGAAAGATCGATACGATCGTCCAGGCGGTCAGATTCCGCTCATATCTTGACAGCACTCAGTCCCCCTCATCGCAGCACTGAGTGCCATCGATCCAGCTCAGATGCTACGTTCGCGTCCATGAGCTCCAGCAGCGCGACGCCCGGCCGCGGCCAACGGCCCGAAAGGACCGAGAAGGCCGGCAGGCCGGAGGCCGCGGCGGCGAAGCCCCCGATGCGGGACGCCCTGGTCGCGGCGGCCTTCCGACTGTTCCTGGAGCGGGGCTACGAGCAGACGACCGTCGATGACATCGTGGCGCTGGCCGGCGTCGGGCGGCGGTCGTTCTTCCGCTACTTCCCGTCCAAGGAGGACGTGGTCTTCCCGGACCACGAGCGCTGCCTGGCCGACATGACGGCCTTCCTCGCCGCGAGCGGCGAGCAGCACGAGCCGGTGCGCCGGGTGTGCGACGCGGCCCGGCTGGTGCTGCGCATGTACGCGGAGAACCCGACCTTCTCGGTGCAGCGATACCGGCTGACCAAGCAGGTGCCCGGGCTGCGCGCGTACGAGCTGTCCGTCGTCTGGCGCTACGAGCGGGCCCTGGCCGAGTATCTGCGGGTGCGCTTCGCCGGCCGGCGGGACGGCACTCTGCAGGCCGACGTGATCGCCGCCGCCGTGGTCGCGGCGCACAACAACGCGCTGCGTTCCTGGCTGCGCTCGGACGGCCAGGGAGACGCGAGCGCCGGAGTGGACCAGGCCCTCGGGTATGTGCAGTCCACCTTCGGCGTCGCCCCTCCCCCGCCTCCCTTGCGCGCCGATGGGCCCGAGGACGTGGTCGTCGTCGTGTCCCGGCGCGGTGCCCCGCTGTGGCGGGTGGTCCAGGAGATCGAGGCGACGCTCGACCGCGGCTGACCGCCCGCGGCCGAATCCTCGCCGGATTCCTGGAAACGGATTCCTCGAACCCCGCCAGATTCAGGGAACGGAGTGCCTTTACGTGTGGCACTGAGTGCCATACGCTGGCCGTGTGCACGGTGGCACGGGAACCGGGCACGTGCGTGCACGGGCGACCCGCGCACGTGGGATTCCGGCCGAGCGCAGGGAGTTGACCAGCGTGTACCACCACTCAGGAAGCGTTGCCAGTCAGACCGTCGGCTTCGCGGCGGGTGTACTCGACCGCACGGTGACCGACGCGGAGGCCATCGTCTTCCAGCGCTGTACGTGGTGCGGCACCGCCACGTACCACCGCCTGCTGTGCCCGGTCTGCCAGGGCAGCGAGCTGCGCACGGAGCGCAGCGAGGGCGTGGGGACCGTCCGCCACTCCACGGTGATCCACCGCAACACCCCCGCCGCGCGCAATGTGTCACTCATCGAGATGGCCGAGGGGTTCGTCGTGCGCGGCCGGGTCATGGGCCCGCCCATCGGCATCCACAGCGGGGACCGGGTACGGCTGTCGACGGCGAAGGACCCGGTCCGGGGCGAGCCGGTGTTCCAACTCGTCGACGAGCCCTACCGGGCCTGGACCTGATCCCCCTGCCCTCCTGGTTCTCCCGCGTCCGCCTGATCCCCGCGAGCGCCTGAGACCGGCCGCAGCCCAGGGACCAACTCCCTTACGGCGACCGGCAGTCCGGTCTCGAAGCACTGGTTCACGGCGAGCCCTACGGCCAGGGCGAGCGCCCCGTCGCGTTCGGTCGCCGTCGGATGCGCCACCGCGGCCGAGTCCGCGGGCAGCGCGCCGTCGACCGGCCCGAACAGGGCGTCGAGCATCCGTGGATCTCCCCCGCCGTGCGCCTCGTGGGCGGTCACGAGGGGGATGTCCAGCGGGGCCCGCCACAGCGGCCGCAGCGTGAGCCGTGCTCCGCCCGCGTGCTCGGCGGCCGTGTCCCCGTGCAGCGCGCCGCTGTCGGAGCCGATCCGGGTCATGGGCTGCTGCCACCGGCTCTCCTCCACCTCCAGTTCCAGCCGGCCGGCGCTGCCGTTGAACATGACGCGGTAGCCCTCCCACGGGGAGTACGCCGTGAGGTGGTACGTCATCGTGGCGCCGCCGGCGTAGCGCACGAGGACGGCCATGTCGTCCTCGATGGTGACGGGTCCGCCGAAGACGTTGCGGTCGCGCAGGTAACCGTCGTCGCGCTCGGCGTCGAGATAGAGGGCGCGCAGGGTGTCGTTGGCCGCCAGGTCCAGGGCGAAGGGATCGTCGGCGGCCTGGTCGGCGCCGTGGGCTCGGTCGTAGTCCCGGCGCAGTCCGTGGCGTTCGCCCGCCGCACGGCCGTAGAAGCCGAGCCGGCCGTAGCCGAACACGTCCCGCGGCTCGTCCGCGAGCCACCAGTTGACCAGGTCGAAGTGGTGGCTCGACTTGTGCACCATCAGTCCGCCGCTGCGGTCCTTCTCCCGGTGCCAGCGGCGGAAGTAGTCGGCGCCGTGGCGCACGTCGAGCAGCCACTCGAAGTGGACGGAGAGGATCTCGCCGACCGCGCCGTCGGCGAGCAGCTCGCGGACCTTCTCGTGCACGGGGTTGAAGCGGTAGTTGAAGGCGACGGTGAGGGAGTTGCCGGTTGCCCGGACCGTGTCGAGGATGCGGGCGCAGCGCTGCGCGTCGACGGTCATCGGCTTCTCGGTGACCACGCGGCAGCCCGCGGCGAGGGCGGGGACGATGTAGCGGTCGTGCTCGGCGTCGACGGTGGTGACGACGACCTCGTCGATGTCCTCCTCGGCGAGCAGGTCGGCGAAGCGGTCGGGCTCCCACTGGGCCGCGGCGGGCTCGCCGGCGTCGGCCAGTAGCCGGTTGTGGAAGGCCATGCGGGTCGGGCTCGGGTCGCACAAGGCGGCGACCCGATGACCGGGGCGTTCGGCGAGGGCCCGGGTGAAGGTCTGGGCGCGGTGGCCGGTGCCGACAACGGCGGCGCGGCGTTGGGAAGTTCGGCTCATCGTGGTGGCCTTTCCCGCCGAACGCCCCACCAGTCATGTCCGCCGGCCCGATCGCCCCGTCTTTGATCCCCTTTCTCGCTCGTCACAGGCAACGCACAACCAACTCCTTCCGTCCTCCCGGGGTGAGAGCCCGGGACCGTCCGTCCCGGAGCGAGCGGAAGGAGGGGCACGTGATTCGTGCCCGGCGAATATGGGTCACCGCCCTGGCGGTGCTCGCGATCGTGGGGGCGTCGCCAGGGTGGGCCCAGGCCCAACCGGCGTCCGGGACAAGAGCGTTGGCGGACGCGGCCGAGGTCGGTGACGGTCTGCCGCCGGACTGGAGCGTCACCGGCGAGGGATCGGCGCGCAAGCTGGTCTGGCGGTCGGACGATCGAGTGCCCATGGGGGACGCCCGCGTCGAGTTCTACGCCGGTGACCGGCTGCTCGGCCATCCGGCGCCGGCGAAGGACGGCCGGACGTTCCGGCTCGGCCTCGACGGGGTCCGGCTGGACTCCGCGCGGGACCTGCAAGTACGCGCCGCGGGGCGCAGGCTGGACGCGCCCGACGCGGCCCCCGGCTCTTCCTCCGGCCCGCGCGCGGGAGCGGCCGTCCCGCCCCGGCTGCCGGCCAACCAGGTCGACCCCGGCAAGCCGGGCACATACCGGACCGTCACGGGCGAGTACGGCCTCGACCCGGTGCGGTTGCCCGGCTTCCCCCAGCCGGTCGAGATGCGGGCCGTGGTGGTGGCGCCCAAGGGTGCCGAGGGCCGCCGTCCGCTCGCCCTGTTCCTCCACGGGCGCCACTCCACCTGCTACACACCGCAGGGCGAGACCACCGGCGACTGGCCCTGCGCGACCGGCGCCAAGCCGATACCGAGCCACCGGGGTTATCTGCGCGACCAGCGTCTTCTGGCCTCTCAGGGCTATGTGACGGTGTCGATCTCCGCCAACGGCGTCAACGGCCAGGACTGGCAGGCCGAAGACGGCGGCGCGCAGGCCCGTTCGTCGCTGGTGCGCCAGCACCTGGCCCGCTGGGCCGACTGGTCCGCCCACCCGGGCACCGGCCCGGCGGCCGTACGGCAGGCCCCTCCGGCCGATCTCTCCCGGGTGCTGCTCGTGGGGCACTCCCGCGGTGGCGAGGGCGTCAACCGGGCGGCGATGGACAGCCTCTACGCGGCGCCCGCCGCGGAGGACGGCTATCACGGCCCGGTGCGCTGGCGCATCCGCGGCACCGTGCTCATCGGCCCGACGATCTTCGGCCAGAACCCGGTTCCGGACGTGCCGTCGGTGACGATCCTGCCGGGCTGCGACGGCGACGTGTCCGACCTCCAGGGCGAGGTGTACGTCGACGGCACCCGTCAGGTCAGTCGCGGCGCCGCCCTGCACAGCGCGGTGTACGTGGTGGGCGCCAACCACAACTTCTTCAACAGCGAGTGGACGCCGGGGCAGGCCCAGGCGCCCGCCGAGGACGACTTCTGGACCGATGACGGGGAGCGCGACCGGGTCTGCTCTCCCGGCACCGGTACCCGGCTGACCGCCGACCAGCAGCACAAGGCCGGCGCGACCTACATCGCGGCGGCGGCACGGCTGTTCGTCGCGGGCGACGACCGGGTGCGTCCGCTGCTGGACGGCTCGGACCGCCGCGCGCCCTCGGCCGATCCCGCGCGCGTCCTCACCCACGCGGTGGGCGCCCGACGCGGCGCCGGCTTCCTGCCGGACGGCAAGGTCACCGTGAGCGGAGCCCGGCTGTGCTCGGCGGTGGACCCTGACACGGCCAAGGCCTGTCTGCCGTCGGAGGCGGCGGGCTCGTCACCGCACTTCGCGCGGTGGGAGACCGACCGTGAGCCCGGCCGCCGAGCGGTCGCGCTGCGCTGGTCCGCGGCCGGTTCCGCCACCCGGATCAGCCCGGACCACGCGGTGTCCCTCGCCGGTTCGAAGGCGCTGGCGCTGCGCGTCTTCGTCCCGCCGAACTCGACCGGGACCCAGTTGGACGTCTCCGTCACCGACACCGCCGGACGGCACCGCACCCTCGGCCGCGTCAAGGTCGACGGGCTGCCCGGGACGGGCCGGACCGCCTCGTACTGGGCGCGCGAGGTACGCGTGCCGATCGGTGCCGACGACGCGTCCGCGCTCGACCTGCGGCACGTCAAGTCCCTGACACTGACCCCGCGCACGCGCTCCGGGAAGGCATGGCTGATGGACGCCTGGGCCTGGCGGCCGGGCACACCGGCGGTGACGCAGGCCCCGCTGCCCCGGGTCGACATCGGCCGGTTGACCGTCAAGGAAGGCGATTCGGGCGTACGGACCTACCGGGTGCCGGTGAGCGTCTCCGGACAGGGCAGCGGACAGGTACGGCTGTTCGTCACCAACCCGGCCACGGGCGCGGTCACGGACCGGCTGCTGACGGTGCGGCCCGGCACGAACGCCATCGACGTGCCGGTGAAGGTCGAGGGCAACACCCGCTACGGCTACGACTCGGGCCATTACGCGTTCGTGAAGGCCGTCCGCACCGCTGTGATCGGCTCCCACCTGGGCGGCGTGACCGTCCAGAACGACGACCCGATGCCGTCGATCTCCGTGGCACCCCTCGCCGACCGGGTGACCGAGGGACAGCCGCTGAAATGGCGGGTCTCCCTGTCGGCGGTCGCCGACGCCGACATCAGCGGTGCGTACGCCGTACTGCCGGTCACAAACGGCCGTGAACTGTCGACGAAGGACGTCGACCCCCGCTGGCTGGAGGAGACCACCGGTCAGTCCCCGGACCCGGAACGGCCGTTGTCGAAGCTGGACGGGCTGTCCTTGTGGGTGAACGTCGAGGCGGGCAAGACGTCCGCCGAGCTGGTGATCCCGACGGTGAAGGACCAGGTGGCGGAACAGGCCGAGTCGGTCCGCCTCCAGGCGACCGACGACTCCGGTGCGCCGCAGCCCGGGGCGCCGGTGATCACGGGCACGGTGCTGGACGGCTCGTGACCCCGCGCGCTGACGCCCTGACCCGGGTCAGGGCGTCAGCGTGATCCGTAGGCCGACGGTGCCCTTCGCACCGCGGCGCAGTCGGCTGCCGAGGAGCGTGAGGCGGCCGGTGATCCCGTACTTGCGGGCGATGAGCCCGCGGTAGCGGGCGCTGGTCGCCTCGTCGCAGATCTCGGCGGTGGCGGGAACCGACTCGCCCGTGGGCCTGCCGCGCAGGTCGCAGGGGCCGACGAGGACGTCGCCGCGGGCCCGGATCCGCTTGACCTTCCAGGAGTCGGCGACCGTCCACACGCCCAGCGCGTCCCCGTCCCGGACCACCCAGACCGGCGTGGCAACTCCGGTGCCGTTCTTGCGGTAACTGGTGACGAGCAGGTACTTGCCCGCGCCGAGCTGCTCCAGCGACGTGTCCATGGCCGGAAGTGTAGGCGGCGGCCCAGGACGCGGACGCCCTGCCCCACCCCGGCCGGCTCAGTCGAGCGCCGCCGCCATCCGCCGTACGCCCTCCGTGATCAGCTCCGGCGATGTCGCCAGGTTGAGCCGCACGTGCCCGGCGCCGCCGGTGCCGAAGGGGATACCGGAGTTGAGGGCGACCCGGCCGCGGCGCAGGAACACCTCCGCCGGGTCGTCGCCGAGGCCGAGGGCGCGGCAGTCGAGCCAGGCGAGGTAGGTGGCCGCGGCGGGGCGGTGGGTGATGGCCGGGAGATGCTCGGCCAGTAGGTCGGCGAGCAGGCGCCGGTTGTCGTCGAGGCCCGCGAGCAGGCTGTCGAGCCAGTCGATGCCGTCTCGCAGGGCCGCGCTGTGGGCGATGACGCCGAGGTGGCTGGGCCCGTGGCCGACCTCTTCGGGCATCCGGGCCAGGTCGGCGGCGGAGTCGGGCCCGGCTACGGCCAGGGCCGCCTTGAGGCCGGCCAGGTTCCAGGCCTTCGACGCCGACATCAGCGACAGCCCGCTCTCGCCGCCGGGGACGCTCAGATAGGGCACGAAGTCGATCCCGCGCGCGGTGAGCGGTGCGTGGATCTCGTCGATGACGACCCGTACTCCGTGGCGGTCGGCGAGGGCGGCGACGGCGGCCAGTTCGTCGGCGGTGTGTACGGTGCCGGTCGGGTTGTGGGGGCTGCACAGCAGGAAGGCGGCGGCGCGGCCGCCCTCGGTCACCCGCCGGAAGGTCTCCTCCAGTACTTCGAGGTCGATACGCAGATCGGCGCCCAGCGGGGCCTCGACCACCTGCCGGTCCATGTGCTCGACGAACTGGAAGAACGGCGGATAGACGGGCGAGTTCAGCACGACCGGATCGCCCGGCCCGGTGACCAGTTTGAGCATCTCGACCACTCCGAGCATCACGTCCGGCACGATCGCCGTCCGCTCCACGGCCAGTCCGCCCCAGCCCCACCGCTTCTCCGCGAAACCGGCGAGTGCCTCCGCGTAGCCGGTGCCGGCGGGGTAGCCGGTGTCACCGATCGCCAGGGCGTCGGTGATCGCGCGGACGACGGGTTCGGCCGGCATGACGTCCATCTCGGCCACCCACAGCGGCAGGACGTCGTCGGGGTAGGCGCGCCATTTCATGCTCGTACGACATCGCAGGCGGTCGAGGGTCAGGGCGCGCAGGGGATTCGGTTCACCGGACGTCTCGTGCGGGATCCTCGTCATGAGGCACAAGATAGGTGGCCCGTGCAGCGGCCGGGAACCGGCGCGGCGGACAGTGTCCGGTGCCGGGCCGGTGGCCGCCCGCAAGTGGCCCGCCGGCCCGCCGGCCCGCCGGCCCGCCGGCCCGCCGGCGCGAGAAAGATCACCGGTGGCGTGAACGCGGGCGCGCCGGGCTCCGTATGGAGAGAGGGTGCTCAACTCCGGGAGGGCCCCGTGGCGTTGATGCCGCGCTGTACTTGGTTCGGGAGCCATGCATGAGGCACGCACGACGACGTCTCGTCCGGCGAGTGACACGACTCGCGGCCGTCGGCGGACTCCTCCTCGGCGGAACGATGGTCACGCGCGCCGTGGCGAGCGAGCCGGACGGCACCTTCGCCGTCCCTCGCACATACGCGGCTTCGGCCGCCGACACCGGCAGTGACCTGGTCTCCCGTCTGGGTGCGTCCCGTACGGCGGGCAGTTGGCTCAACGCTGCCGGGAAGCCGGTCGTCGCGGTCACCGACGAGGAGGCGGCCGCCGAGGTCCGCAAGGCCGGCGCCGAGGCCAAGATGGTCGACCACAGCATGGACGAGCTGAAGTCGGTGACGAAGACGCTGCGCTCGGCGCCCCGGGTGGCCGGTACGGCGTGGGTGATGGACTACCGGTCCAACGAAGTGGTCGTGAAGGGCGACAGCACCGTCTCGGCCGCCGACTGGTCGCGGATGACGCAGCTCGCGGACGGCATGGGCGGTTTCGTCCGGATGGAGCGGAGCGAGGGTACGTTCACGACACGGCTCAACGGTGCGCTGCCGCTGCTGTCGACGGCCGGGCGCTGTTCGGCCGGTTTCAACGTCACCGACGGGCAGCGCGACTTCATCCTGACGGCCGGGCACTGCGGGCCCGACGGTTCCGTGTGGTTCGCCGACAACCGGGGCACCCAGCAGATCGGGCAGACCGTCCAGCAGAACTTCCCCGGCGGGGACTTCTCGCTGGTGCAGTACGCGAGCGGGGACGCGGGCGCCGGTGCCGAGGTGGTGTCCATCGGCGACGGCAAGGGCGTGCGGATCACCGGCGCCGCCGATCCGGCCGTCGGTCAGCGGGTGTTCCGCAGCGGCAGCACGAGCGGGCTGCGGGACGGCGAGGTGACGGCGCTCAACGCCACGGTCAACTACCCGGAGGGGACGGTCACCGGGCTCATCGAGACGAATGTGTGCGCCGAACCCGGGGACAGCGGTGGCCCGATGTTCTCCGAGGGGATCGCGCTGGGTGTGACGTCGGGCGGCAGCGGTGACTGCGCGTCCGGCGGTACGACGTTCTTCCAGCCCGTGACCAAGGCCCTGGCCGCGCTGAACATGAAGCTGATCGTGGCGGCCCAGAACGGCTCCGGCCAGGGTGCCGCCCCCGCCCCGTCGGCGACGCAGAGCGCCATCGCGCCCAGTGAGGCCTCGCCCGGCTCGTCGGCGCCGATCACCGGTGAGGACGCCGCGACGTTGCTGGCGCGGCTCGCGGACCCGAAGAACGTGGGTCCCGGCCTGCTGGTCATCGCGGGCAGTCTGGTCGCCCTGGTGGCGACCCGCTTCATCCGCGCGGAACAGGACCGCAAGGCGTACCGGCGGTACTACTCGGCGACCTGGGGGTGACGGGCCCGGGCCCTCGGCCGAGTGGCGGCCGAGGCCCGTGGGGCGGATGTAGGTGTGAGAGAGGTCGGTGTGAGAAAGGCACCCCTTTGATCAGGGGTGCCTCGGGAGGATCGGGTGCGGGGCGGGCCGAGGAGAGTGCTCGGGCCTTTGCCGAGTCGGGGGCTCAGGCCGCCTTCGCCGTCTGCGGGGCCGCCTTGGCCCACTCCATGACGAGGCGCTGATATACCTCGCGCTGCTCGACGGTCAGTCGCCCGCCCGACCGGCGCCACAGCGCCCGGATCTCCTCGTTGACCTCGTCAGCCGAGCGATCGGAGGCGATTTCAACAGTGGTGGACATGCTGTGAAGCATACGGCTCGGGACGTGAAGGCGCTGTGAGTAAGCACACTCAATACGGACATAAAGGACCGTGTTGCTGATCACGTCATCCGTCAACGGGGGGCGTCGAGTTCAGGCGTCCGTGGCTCCCAGAACCAGCACCTGGATGGCGAGAACGGCCGCACCACGGGCCCAGTCGTGGAAGTCGGACACCTTCGTCTCCAGGTCGATCGGCGCCGCGAGGGGGTGCCGGTGGGCGCGCATGGCGTCCGCCACAGTCGCGCCGGCGACGTCCATCAGCCCCACCCCCTCCCCGGCGAGAAGGATCTTCTGCGGCAGCACGAAGTTGGCGATCTGCGCGACCAGGACACCCAGCGCGCCGGCCGCCTCCTCGATGACGCGGGCGGCCACCGGTTCCCCGGCCGCCGCGAGCTCCAGGATCTCCTCGTAACCACGGTCACGGCCGGTGGCGGCCTGCACCTGGTAGCGGATGTTGGGGATGGTCAGCAGGGAGACGGCGCTGCCGCGCGCCCCGTCGGGGGTCAGCGGGCCGTTGGGGTTGATGATCCAGTGCCTGCCGAAGCCGCGGTCCTCCTCGGCGTAGGGCACCCGCTTGCCGCCCAGGACCAGCCCGTAGCCGATGCCGGCGCCGATGGTGAGGACGACGAACCGGTCGAGGCCGCGCCCTGCGCCGAACCAGGTCTCGGCCTCGACCAGCGCGGCGACGTCGTTCTCCACCACCACCGGCAGCCCGGTGCGCTCTTCCACCAGCTCGGCGAGCGGCACGTCCCGCCAGTGCAGGAACGGCGACTCCCCGACCACGGCACGGTCCTCGACCAGGCCGCCCACACCGATGCCGATGCCGGCGAGCCGGGGGTGGCTCGCGGCGAGCTCGTCGGTCATCTCGCCCAGCAGGGCCACGACGTCGGCCGGTTCGTGGGAGGTCAGGGGGCGGTCGTAGCGGGCGACGATCTCGCTGCGGAGGGTGGTCACGACGCCGTAGACCGTGTCCTCGGTGATCTTGTAGCCGACGAAGGACCGTGACTCGGCGACGACGTCCAGCGGCTGGGAGGGGCGCCCCTGACGCACCTCGATCACCCCGCCCGCCTCGGGAACCTCGACGAGGAGGCCCGACTCGATCAGCGGTTTGGTCAGCCGGGTGAGGCTGCCCGCGGAGAGGTCGAGGCGCCGGGCGAGATCGGTGCGCGACAGGGGGCCGGCGAGGAGCACCTCGATCGCCACCGAGCGTTCACCGGGGCTGAGGGGAAGCCAGCTTGCGGCTACTGCGGTCATGGTCGTCAGGCTCCCACATGATTTTTTTCTCCCCAAAACCAACCAGGCCAGTCTATGGCGCCCGGTGCGGCCTGAAGAAGATGTTTGCAGGACTCTTGACGGCTCAATTCTTCCGCCACAAAAGTAAGTAGCCGAGGACGAGCCGCAGACGAGGGAGTCTCCCGATGACCATCGCCTCCAGCAGCCCTCCGTCGCGTCTGCCATTGGGCGGCGCCGCGGAGGCAGGTACCGAGCACAGGACACGGCGGGCGGCGACCCGTGAGAACCAGGGGGACGGACGGCTCGCCGCGGTGTTCATCGCGCCGGCGCTGCTGGGCTTCGTCGTCTTCCTGCTCTGGCCCACGCTGCGGGGCATCTATCTGAGCTTCACGCGCTTCAATCTGCTCACGCCGGCGGAGTGGGTGGGCCTGGACAACTACGTCCGGATGGTCCACGACCCGATCTTCTGGGACTCGCTGCTGGTGACCGTCGAGTACGTGGTCATCAACATCGGCGTGCAGACGGTGTCGGCGCTCGCCATCGCCGTCCTGCTCCAGCGGCTGACGCAGTCGGCGGTGCTGCGCGGGATCGTGCTCACGCCGTATCTGATGTCCAACGTCGTCGCGGGCATCGTCTGGCTGTGGATCCTGGACACCCAGCTCGGCATCGGCAACGAGATCATCGCCGGGATCGGCCTCGACCGGATCCCGTTCCTCGCGGACGAGACCTGGGCGATCCCCACGATCGCCCTGATCAATGTGTGGCGGCACGTCGGCTACACCGCGCTGCTGCTGTTCGCGGGGCTCATGGCGATCCCGAACGACATGTACGAGGCCGCGAAGGTGGACGGCGCGAGCGAGTGGCGCATGTTCTGGCGGATCACGATGCCACTGCTCAGGCCGGTCCTCGCGGTCGTGCTGATCATGACGGTCATCGGTTCGTTCCAGGTGTTCGACACGGTCGCGGTGACGACGACCGGCGGGCCGGCGAACGCCACGAACGTCCTGCAGTACTACATCTACGGCGCCGCCTTCGGCCGCTTCCAGTTCGGGTACGCCTCGGCGATGTCGGTGGCCCTGCTGGTCGTGCTGAGCGCCATCACGGTCCTGCAGTACCGGCTCACCCGGGCCGGTCAGAGCGACCTCGGCTGAGGGAGGGAGACACCGACATGGCTGTTGTGGCAGACACGACGACCGTACGGCGCATCAGGCGCGTGCCCTCCCCCGGGCGGATCGTGGCCTGGGCGGTGATGGCCGCCATCGTGCTCATCACGCTGCTGCCGTTCTACTGGATCCTGCGCACCGCGCTGTCCTCGAACACCGCGCTCGCCGCCCATCCCGGCGACGTCCTGCCGGTCGACGCGACGACCGGAGGCTTCGAGCGGGCCCTGGGCCTGCAGTCGACCGAGGAGGCGATCGCCCAGGGCGGATCGGGCGGCGGACTCAAGTTCTGGCGCTATCTGATCAATTCGGTGATCGTCTCGACCCTGATCACCGTCTGCCAGATCTTCTTCTCCGCCATGGCCGCGTACGCCTTCGCCCGGTTGCGCTGGCGCGGTCGGGAGAAGGTGTTCGGGCTGTTCCTGGCCGGGCTGATGGTGCCGGCGATCTTCACTCTGCTGCCGAACTTCGTGCTCATCAAGCAACTCGGCCTGGTGGACAGCCTGTTGGGTGTGGCGTTGCCGACGATGTTCATGACGCCGTTCGCGGTGTTCTTCCTGCGCCAGTTCTTCATGAACGTGCCCCGGGAGGTCGAGGAGGCCGCGCTGCTGGACGGGGCGGGGAAGATACGGATCTTCTTCCGGGTGATGCTGCCGATGGCGTCCACGCCGATCCTCACACTGGGACTGCTGACGTACATCACCGCCTGGAACGACTACTTCTGGCCGCTGATGGTGTCCTACAGCGACAGCTCGCGTGTGCTCACCGTGGCGCTGGCCATCTTCCGGGCACAGACCCCGCAGTCGGGCTACGACTGGTCCGGCCTGATGGCGGCCACGCTGATCGCCGCCCTTCCGATGCTCGTGCTGTTCGGCTGCTTCGCACGGCGCATCGTCAGCTCCATCAGCTTCACCGGGATCAAGTAAGGGGACGGGGATGCGAGTTCGTATGCGTACGGTCCTGGCGCTGACCGGGGCGATGGCGCTGTCCCTGGCCACCGGCTGCGCGCAGGGCGGCGCGGCCGGGTCGGGCGGGAACACGGTGACGTACTGGCTGTGGGACGCCAACCAACTGCCCGCGTACCAGGCATGTGCGAAGGGGTTCGAGAAGCAGAATCCGGGCCTGAAGGTGAAGATCACGCAGATGGGCTGGGCCGACTACTGGACCAAGCTCACCGCGAGCTTCATCGCGGGCACCGAGCCGGACGTGTTCACCGACCACATCCAGAAGTTCGGGCAGTTCGCCGACCTGAACGTGCTCGAACCGCTGGACGACCTGGGCATCGACGACTCCGCCTACCAGGCGGGGCTGGCCGCCAACTGGAAGGGCCAGGACGGCCATCGCTACGGCGCGCCCAAGGACTGGGACACCGTCGCCCTCTTCTACAACAAGAAGCTGGTCGAGGAGGCCGGCCTCACCACCGACGGGCTCGACGGCCTGTCCTGGAACCCGAAGGACGGCGGCACCTTCGAGAAGGCCATCGCGCATCTGACCGTCGACAAGAACGGCAAGCGCGGCGACGAGAAGGGCTTCGACAAGAACAACGTCAAGGTGTACGGGATGGCCACCGGCGGTGCGGGCGACGCCGACGGGCAGACCACCTGGAGCCCGTTCGTCGCCTCGGCGGGCTGGCGCTACACGGACAAGGCGCGCTGGGGCACCGAGTACCAGTACGACAGCAAGACCTTCCAGTCGGTCGTCGACTGGTACTTCGGCCTGGCGAAGAAGGGCTATCTCGCGCCCTTCACCGACTACACCGACGGCGCCAACCCGGCCAACGCGCAGGTCGCCTCGGGCAAGGCGGCGACCTCCTTCGACGGCGCCTGGATGATCTCCACCTACTACGGCACCAAGGGCCTCGAGGTCGGTACCGCGCCCACGCCGACCGGCCCGACCGGCAAGCGCGCCACCATGATGAACGGCCTCGCCGACTCCGTCACCAAGAACGCCCGCAACAAGGAGGGCGCGAAGAAATGGGTGCGGTACCTGGCCTCGAACGAGTGCCAGAAGACCGTCGGCGGCTACGGCATCGTCTTCCCCTCGACCCCGGACGGCACGGCGGCGGCGGTGGCCGCGTACGAGAAGAAGGGCATCGACGTGTCCGCGTTCACCGAGCCGGTCACCGACCAGAAGGACTCCGCGACCTTCTCCTTCCCGATCACCGACTACGCGGCGGACGTGTACTCCCTGATGCGCCCCGCCATGCAGGACGTCTACGCCAACGACGCCCCGGTGAGCGGCCTGACCAGGACCAACGACCAGATCAACCTCATCCTCGGCCAGTGAAAGGCACACACTCCATGACGTTCTCCCTCGGCATCGTCGGCGCCGGCCAGTTCTCCGGCCAGTTCGCCACGTTGTTCCAGGCCCACCCCGGTGTCAGCGACGTGTACGTCACCGACCTGCTGCCAGAGCGGGCCGAGCAGCTCGCCGAAGCACAGGGACTGGCCGGCACCTTCCCCTCGTACGAGGCGATGCTGGAGTCGAAGGCCGTCGACGCGGTCGCCATCTTCACCCAGCGCTGGACCCATGGCCCGCTGGTGCTCCAGGGCCTGAACGCCGGCAAGCACGTCTACTCCGCCGTCCCCATGGCGATCACCACGGAGGAGATCGCGGCGATCATCGACGCGGTCAGGGCGACCGGACTGACGTACATGATGGGCGAGACCAGCCAGTACAACCCGGCGACGGTGCACGCCCGCAACCAGATCGCCGAGGGCGCCTTCGGCAGGCTCTTCTACGCCGAGGGCGACTACGTCCACGACATGGATCTGGGGTTCTACGAGGCGTACCAGTACAGCGGCGGTGAGAACTGGAAGGCGACGGCTTCCTATCCCCCGCTGCTGTATCCGACGCATGCGGTGGGCGGTGTGCTGGGGGCCTGGCAGACGCACGCGGTGAGCGTGTCGGCGATCGGCGTCGTGGACGACCGCGGCGACGGCGTCTTCGACAAGTCCGTCAGCCAGTTCGGCAACGACGTGTCCAACGCGACCGCGCTGTTCGAGGTCGCGGGCGGCGGATCGTTCCGTACGAACGAGTTCCGTCGGGTCGGATATCCCTCCCACATACGGGAGTCGCGATTCCGGTTCTTCGGCACCGAGGCGAGCATGGAGCAGCTCGCCACCGTGGCGCTATGGCAGGACAAAAAGGGCGTCAAGGACATCAGTGAGCTACTGGAGCCCAAGCCCACCCTGTCGCCCGACGATCCGTCGCTCCAGCACATCGCGCCGGACCTGCGGGCCGCCTTCACCTCGGGTTCGGCGCCGGTGCACGACCGCGCCCGGCTGCCGAGGGAGTTCGACAACCTGCACAACGGGCACGAGGGCAGCCACCACTTCCTGGTGGACGACTTCGTGACCGCGGTCAACTCCCGCACCCTGCCGTCCGTGAACGCGTGGGTGGCGGCCCGTTACACCCTGCCGGGCATCGTCGCGCACGAGTCAGCGCGGCAGGGAGGGGCCAGGCTGGAGATCCCGGACTTCGGGGACGCACCCGGGGCGTGACGTTTCTCCGCGAGCCGGGTGCCTGGGACCTCTCAGGTGCCCGGCTTGCGGCCGTACACGTAGACGTCGTCGCCGTTCTTCAGCAGCGACCAGTACTTCTTGGCGTCGGTCTTGGTCATGTTCGTGCAGCCGTGCGAGCCCGGCGGGTTCCACATGCTGACGCCCACGGAGTGGAAGGCCTGGCCGCCGTCGAAGAACTGGGCGTAGGGCATGGGCACGTTGTAGATGCTCGACACGTGGTCGATGTTGCGGTAGTAGATCTTCTTCAGGCCGGTGCGGGTCTCGTAGCCGTTACGACCGGTGCGCACCGGGACCGGGCCGTACACGAGCCTGCTGCCGTCCTGGATCCAACTGAGCTGGAGCGTGAGGTTCACGCAGGCGATACGGCCCTTGTTGACGGGGCACTTGCCTTCCTTGTTGGGGTTCGTGCCGACGGCCTTCTGCTTGTTCATCAGGTCCATCACGCCCCAGGTGACGGGACCCGCGTAGCCGGCGTTCGGGGAGATGCCGTGCTTGGTCTGGAAGGCCTGGATGGCCTTGCAGTCGGCGCTGGACTGCCTGCCGTCGACCGGACGGCCCAGGAACTTCTCCACCTGCTTCTGATACGGGCCGGCCTGCGTCGTGCAGCTCGGCGCCGCCTGCGCCGGAGTGGCGGTGAGCGTGAGTGCGAGCGGTGCGACCAGTCCGCCGGTGATGCCGAGTGCGACGGCGCGCCGTCTGCGTATGTCCCCCATGGCCGGGCCCTTCCCTAGCGTGTTCCTGTGGACTTCTGCCAGGTAGACCGGTGTACGGGGGGATCGGTTGTGCTCCTTGCCCGGCTGTGACCGAACGGTGAAGTTTTGCAGGCGGAAGGCAATGTTCCGGCCAAGGCGCCCGGCCCCTCAGGCGTCGTCCGCGCGCCTGAGCGCTGCCAGGAATCCGGTGTTCACCGCGGTCAGGCCGCCGTCGACGGTGAGTGTGGTGCCGGTGATCCAGGCCGCGTCACGGGATGCCAGGAAGGCGACGGCCGCAGCGATGTCCTCGGGCTCGCCGACCCTGCCGAGCGGGTACAGGCCACGGATCGCGTCGAGCTCCTCGTCCCGCCCCTCCCACGCCGAGGTGCGCACCGTGCCCGGTGTCACGAGGTTGACTCGGACGCCGCGGGCTGCGGCGTGGCCGGCGAGGGTGCGGGTGAGGGAGCCGAGGCCGGCCTTGGCCGCGCTGTAGCCGTGGTTGCCGAAGTCCTGGAGGGCGTTGACGGAGCCGATGTTCACGATGGCGCCGCGGCCGGAGGCGGCCAGGTGCGGCAGGGCGGCGCGGCAGCAGCGGTAGGTGCCGGTCAGCGTGATGTCGAGGTCGAGGGCCCACGCGTCGTCGGGGCCGTCCTCGAAGAGCTCGGTGTCGGGTGTGCAGGAGGCCGCGCTGTTGACCAGGACGTCCAGCGAGCCGAAGGCGGCGACCGTGCGGGCGACGGCCGCCTCGACCGACACCCGGTCGCCGACGTCGCAGGCCAGCGCCTCGGCCACGAGCCCGCGTCCCCGCAGCTTTCCCGCCGTCCTCTCGGCCTCGGGGCCGTCCCGGTCGGTCACCAGGACGCGGGCGCCCTCCTCGGCGAGGCGGCGCGCGGTCGCGGCGCCGATGCCGCGGCCCGCGCCGGTGATCAGGACTGCGTGGTCTGCGAAGCGCGTCGTGTCCGTCATGGGGCGAACCGTAGTGCCGGGACGATCATCGCGGCAGATAGCGTGCACCCATGTCGGTGTTCCTTCAGCAACTCCCCGCGCTCATAGGCGTCGTGGTCGGCGCCCTCGGTTCCTACGTGGTGGTCGTGCGGGGCGACCGGATGAGGTTCGGACGGGAGCAGGCGGCGCGCTGGGAGGAGCGGCGGCTCGCGGTGTACGGCGACTACGCGCGGACGGTGAAGAAGACGGTCACGATCACCTACCGGGTCGCTTCACAGCAGGGCTTCAGCACGCACCCGGCGCCGCTCACCCTCGCGGACGCCGAGTCGTTGCTGGCCGAGGCGAACATGGAACGGGATCCCTCGGGCGAGGCGCTGATCATGCTGGGCGGCATCGCGGTGGTGGAGGCGGCACGGGCCTGGGTCGTGACGGCGATGGACATGGAGAACTTCGTCCGCTCGGCCGGTCAGGACCGTGCGGGCTGGCAGGCGCTGCTGGAGCGGCAGCGCGCCGGACGCGAGGCCTACTACGCGGCCGTACGGGAGGACCTCGGCCTCCCGCCGGGCCACTCGGCGCGCTGGCCGGTCCGCGATGCCACGCCCGTACCGCCTCAGCGGTAACCCCTCACGTCCGCCGGCTTCCCCGCGTCCTGCACCTCGACGAGGTACCGCCAGGCGTCGGGCCGGCTGCCGTCGAGGTCCGTGAAGCCGTAGACCTGCGCGAGCTGCCCGCTGGAGAGGGACCCGCCGTTCCAGCGGGCCACGTCGGGGTCGGCGGCGAGGGCGGCGACGGCCCGGCCGACGTAGCGCGGCGTCTCGGAGATGGCGAAGTGCGGGACGCGTCCGAGGGCGTCGCGCCAGTTGTCCTCGCGCACCTCGAAGGCGTCCAGCATCATCTCCGAACGCAGCCAGCCCGGGGTCAGCGCGAGGGCGGTGGCGCCGCGTGGTCCGAGCTCGTGGCCGAGGGAGAAGGCCATGCGCAGCACTGACGCCTTGGCGAGGTCGTAGAAGAAGGAGTTGCGGTAGTTGACGCTGTTGTAGTCCGCCGTGCCGTCGGTCATCTCCACGACCAGTCCGCCCGGGTGGCGCAGGAGCAGGGGCAGGGCGTGGTGGCTGGTGATGGCGTGCGTCTCGACCGCGAGCCGGAGCAGCCTGAGGCCCTTGTCGAGGTCGTGCTCCCAGAGAGGGCTGTCCCAGGCGAAGAGCTTCTCGCCGCCCCAGACGTCGTTGACGAGGACGTCGAGGCGGCCCTGTTCTTCGGCGATCCGGTCCACGAGGGTGCGGACCTGTGCCGGGTCGAGGTGGTCGGTGGGTACGGCGATGCCTTGGCCGCCCGCCTCGGTGACCAGGTCGGCGGTGTCCTCGATCGTCTCGGGGCGGTCGTACTCCGAGCGCCGGGCGCGGGTGCTGCGTCCCGTCACATAGACCGTGGCGCCGGCCGCGCCGAGCTCCACGGCGATGCCGCGTCCGGCGCCTCGTGTCGCCCCGGCGACCAGTGCGACCTTGTCCCTGAGCGGCTGTGACATGTCCGGCCTCCCGTGCCCTCGTATGTGGTGTCGTCATCGAGGGTGCCGGGGAAGCCGGACATCTTCTGTCGTCTTTTTCGGGCGGGTGCCGCTTTTCGCGGCAGGGTCACCCGGCCGGGCGCGGCCGCGTGTCCGGGTCCGCCGGTTGCGGGCTCAGTGGCCTCGGTCGATCCACACCTGGAGGTGCGGTGCCTCGTCGCCGATGGTGGTCGGGTCTCCGTGGCCGGTGAGGACCTTGGTCTCGGGCGGGAGGGTGAGCAGCCGGTCGCGGATCGAGTTGATGATCGTCGGGAAGTGGGAGTACGAGCGGCCGGTGGCGCCGGGGCCGCCCTGGAAGAGGGTGTCTCCGGTGAAGACGACGCCGAGGCCCGGGTCGTGCAGGCATACGGCGCCGGCAGCGTGCCCCGGGGTGTGCAGGACCGTGAGGTCGGCGCCCGCGGCCTCGATGACCTGGCCGTCCAGGAGGTGCGCGTCGGGGTCGCGGTCCGGGTGGGTCAGCTTCCACAGCGGCATGTCGTCGGGGTGCAGCCAGATCATGGCGCCGGTGCGGTCCGCCAGGGCGGGCGCGGCGTCGATGTGGTCGTTGTGGGCGTGGGTGCACACGATCGCCGTCAGGCGCCGGTCGCCGACCGCCTCGGCGATGGCGTCGGCGTCGTGGGCGGCGTCGATGACGATCACCTCGTGGTCGTCCCCGACCAGCCAGACGTTGTTGTCGACGTCCCAGGTGCCGCCGTCGAGGCTGAACTGCCCGGACGTGACGAGGCGTTCGATACGGGTGGTCATCAGAACACCACCACCGAGCGCAGGACGTCACCGTGGTGCATCCGCTCGAAGGCCTTCTCCACGTCGGTGAGTTCGATCGTCTCGGTGACGAACGCCGCCAGGTCCAGGCGGCCTTGCAGATGCAGGTCGATCAGCATCGGGAAGTCCCTGCTCGGCAGGCAGTCGCCGTACCAGGAGGACTTCAGGGCCCCGCCGCGGCCGAAGACGTCGAGCAGCGGCAGTTCGAGCTTCATCTCGGGGGTCGGTACGCCGACCAGCACCACCGTGCCGGCGAGGTCGCGGGCGTAGAAGGCCTGCTTGTACGTCTCGGGGCGGCCGACGGCCTCGATCACGACGTCGGCGCCGAACCCGCCGGTCAGCTCGCGGATCGCCTCGACGGGATCGGTCTCGCGGGAGTTGACCGTGTGCGTGGCGCCCATGGAGCGCGCCTTGTCCAGCTTGCGGTCGTCGATGTCCACGGCGATGATCTTCGCGGCCCCGGCCAGGTGCGAGCCCGCGATGGCCGCGTCGCCGACCCCGCCGCAGCCGATGACGGCCACGCTGTCGCCGCGGCCCACGTTGCCGGTGTTGATCGCCGCGCCGATGCCGGCCATCACGCCGCAGCCCAGCAGCCCGGCGACCGCCGGCGCCACCGCCGGGTCGACCTTGGTGCACTGTCCGGCGGCGACCAGCGTCTTCTCGGCGAAGGCGCCGATGCCGAGCGCCGGGGAGAGTTCCTGACCGGTGGCGGCGAGGGTCATCTTCTGGCCGGCGTTGTGGGTGGCGAAGCAGTACCAGGGCCGGCCGCGCAGACAGGCCCGGCAGTTCCCGCACACGGCACGCCAGTTGAGGATCACGAAGTCTCCGGGTGCGACGTCCGTGACGCCGTCGCCGACGGACTCCACCACGCCCGCCGCCTCATGGCCGAGCAGGAAGGGGAAGTCGTCGCTGATGCCGCCCTGCTTGTAGTGCAGGTCGGTGTGACAGACCCCGCAGGCCTGAACCTGTACGACGGCTTCTCCCGGCCCCGGATCCGGCACGACGATCGTCTCCACGCGCACGGCCTCGTCCTTGCCCGGTGCGATCACGCCCCGCACTTCCTGCGCCATGGTGCTCAGCCCTTCCCTGAAGTGGATCTCCATCCACTTCCGACCCTAGACGCAACTGATCAGTAAGGGCGCGGAGCGGGCACCTTCACATGCACTTCCGGCCACCGCCACTAAATACCCCCAGGGGTACCCTGCTACTGTTGACTGCATACCCCCGGGGGTAATTTTCCCACCGGGGCGGCACGGGCTTCACCAGGACAGGAGAGGAGTGCTGCCGTGTACTTCGTCGACACCATCGAGGTGCCGGGACTGGGCAACCGCGGCTATCTGGCGGGCGGTGCGCACAGCGCCGCCGTGGTCGATCCACCACGGGACATCGACCGGGTGATCACGGCCGCCGCCCTGCGGGGTGTGCGCATCACCCATGTGGTGGAGACCCATGTCCACAACGACTACGTGACCGGCGGCCTGGAGCTGGCCCGGCTCACCGGCGCCGCCTATCTCGTGCCGGCCGCGGCACGGGTCGCCTACGCGCGCGTGCCGGTCGCCGACGGGGACCGTACGCGGATCGAGGACGACCTGGCGCTGCGCGCCCTGGCCACCCCCGGGCACACCCCGCACCACATCTCCTACGTGCTGGAGGAGGCCGGACACGCGGTGGCCGTCTTCACCGGCGGTTCCCTGCTGATCGGCACCGTGGGGCGGCCCGACCTGGTCGAGCCGGGGCTGACCGGCGGGCTGGCGCGGGCGCAGTACGACTCGGCGCACCGGCTGGCGGCCGAGCTGCCCGACGAGACGCGGGTCCTGCCCACGCACGGCTTCGGCAGTTTCTGTTCGGCAGGTCAGTCGGCCGGCGGCACGGCGACGACCATCGGTCGCGAGCGGCAGGTCAACGACGCCCTGGTCAAGGACGTCGACACCTTCGTCGCCGAGCTGCTCGCCGCGCTGGACGACGTGCCTGCGTACTACGCTCACATGGGGCCCGCCAACACACAGGGCCCGGCTCCTGTGGACCTCACGCCGCCCCGCCCGGCCGACGCCGAGGAGATCGCGGCGCGGCTGGCCGCCGGGGAGTGGGTGGTGGACCTGCGCCATCGGGTCGCCTTTGCCGAGGGCCATGTCGCCGGGGCCGTCAACTTCGAGGCCGAGGGGCAACTGGCCACCTATCTGGCCTGGCTGCTGCCGTGGGGCAAGCCGGTGACCCTGCTCGCCGAGACGCCCGCCCAACTCGCCGGCGCCCAGCGCGAACTGGTCCGCGTCGGCATCGACCGTCCGGCCGCGGCGGCCACCGGTTCCCCGGCCGACTGGCTACGACCCGGCGAGCGTCCGCGCTCCTTCCCCCGAGGCACCTTCACCGACCTCGCGGCCCAGGCCGGCGTGATCACCCTGGACGTACGGCGGTCTTCAGAGCGCCACGCCGGCCACATCAAGGGCTCGCTGCACATCCCGCTGCACGAGCTGCGCGGCCGTCTCTGCGAGATACCGGACGGCACCGTGTGGGTGCACTGCGCCGGTGGCATGCGGGCCGGTATCGCCGCCTCGCTCCTCGACGCGGCGGGCCGCGATGTCGTCGCCGTCGACGACTCCTTCGACGCGGCGCGCGCGGCCGGGCTGCCCATGGCCCGCGTCACGCCGGCCGAGGCGCAGGAGCGGGCGGACGCGGGCGCGGTGCTCGTGGACGTCCGCGAGGCGCCGGAGTGGGCCGGCGGCCACGCCCCCGGCGCGGTCCTCGCTCCCCTTTCCGCCCTGGCGGCCGGTAAGCCGCTGCCCGAGTCCGCCCGGTCGCGCCCGATCGTCGCCATCTGCCGCTCCGGCAGGCGCTCCCGCGAGGCGGCGGCCCTGCTGTCCGCCCGTGGCGCGGAGGTCGTGGATGTCGTCGGGGGGATGCACGCGTGGAGGGAGGCGGGGCTTCCGGTGGTGACGGAGGCGGGCGTCCCTGTGGCGGCGGAGTCGGGCCTCCCTGTCGTGATGGAGGCGGGGCTTCCGGAGGTGACGGAGGCAGGCTTCCCTGTCGCGGCAGATGCGGCCCTCCCGGTGGAGACGGAGCCCGGCCTCCCTGTAGTGACGGAGCCGGGTCTCCCTGTGGTTTCGGAGGCATGCCTCCCCGTGGTGACGGACTCGAGGGCGTCCGGTGGGGAGTGAGGTCCGGACCGACGGCTTCCATCGCATCGCGCCGACCCCCGGAGCCCCCTCGTGACCACCCTGGTCCTCGGTCTCCTCGCCGGTGGTGCGACCGGGCTGGCGCTCGGCGCGCTGGGTGGAGGCGGCAGCGTGCTGGCGGTGCCGGCGCTGATCTATCTGCTCGGCTTCAGTCCGGCCGCCGCGGCCACCGCCAGCCTGGTCGTGGTCGCCGTCACCTCCGCCACCGCGCTCGGTGCGCACGCCCGTGCGGGTGCCGTGCGCTGGCGGGGCGGGGCGTTGTTCGCGGCGGCGGGGCTGGTCCCGGCAGCGTTGGGCGGCATGCTGTCCGGGTGGCTGCCACCCGGCCTGCTCACCGGGGCGTTCGCGGTGATCGCCGCTCTGGCCGCGCTGCGCATGCTGCGGCCGTCCGCGTCCGACCGGCACGAGGACGTGCCGGTGCGGTCCTGGCAGGTCGTCCGGGCCGGGGCGGGACTCGGCGCGGTGACCGGCGTGTTGGGGGTGGGCGGCGGCTTCCTCGCCGTGCCGGCACTGGTGAACGTCGTCGGGCTGCGGATGCGGGCCGCCGTCGGGACCAGCCTGCTGGTCATCACCGTCAACTCACTGGTCGCCCTGGTGGCGAGAACGGGCACGCAGGCGCGGATCGACTGGGCCGCGGTGGCTCCTTTCGCCGCGGCCGCCGTACTCGGCGCATGGGACGGCAAGCGCCTCGCCGCGAAGGTGTCCGGAGACCGGCTGCGGCAGATGTTCGCCTGGGCCCTGCTGGCGGTGGCCGTGTTCATGCTGGTGGACGCCGTCACATGAGCCCGAGCAGGACCCCGTACGACATACGGCCGGCCCCGTGGCTATGCCAGCGACAGGAAGAGCTTCTCCAGGCGGGCCTTCATCTGCTCCTTCGTCTCGCCGTTGGCGCGTCCGTTCTCCGCGTCGGTGAGGCACTGCTGCAACCCGGTGGCGATGATCGCGAAGCCGGCCCGGTCGAGGGCGCGCGAAGCGGCGGCGAGCTGGGTGACCACGTCCTCGCAGTCGCGGCCCTCCTCGATCATCTTGATCACTCCGGAGATCTGCCCCTGCGCCCGGCGCAGCCGGTTGAGCACCGACTTGAGGTCATCGCCCTCGAACTGAAGCTCCACGATCACTCCTCTACATACCCTTGGGGGTATTTTACCCCTCCCCTGAAAGGATCTCACTCCGCATGACCTCTCCCCTCGGCCCGCGCACCCTCGACGTCGACACGGCCCGCACCCGGCTGCCCGGTCTGACCGTCATCGACGTCCGCACGCCCGGCGAGTACGCGGCCGGACATCTGCCCGGCGCCCTGAACGTCCCCGTGGACCAGCTCGACCGCGCCCTGCCCGCGCTGCGCCGCCACTACGGCGAGCTGCTGGTCGTCTGCGCCTCCGGAGCCCGCTCCGTCAGCGCCTGCCGGCTCCTCGCCGAGCACGGCATACCGGCCATGACCCTGACGGGCGGCACCCAGGGCTGGGCGGAGCGCGGGCACGAACTGAGCCGCCCGGCACCGGGTGCGCGCCGCACATGGTCCATGGAGCGACAGGTGCGGTTCGCCGCGGGCTCGATCGTCCTGGTCGGCCTGGGACTCGGACTGCTGCATCCGGCCTGGCAGTTGCTGTCCGCCGGCATCGCGGGCGGACTGGTCTTCTCGGCGCTCACCGACACCTGCGGGATGGCCGCGATGCTCTCGAAGCTGCCCCACAACCGCCCGCGCCCCGCCGAGTTCGACGCGACCCTGGCGGCTCTGGGTCAGCGCGCGTAGGCGCACACCACGACAAGTCCCGTCACCCGGCGGGGCCGGACGACGGCCGCCTGGAACACGGCCAGGGCGAGGCCGGCGGTGGCGCGCAGGACCGGGGCGAAGTGGGGCGCAAGACCGGAGCGAGGCGGCACGCAGGACCGGGGCGAGGTGGCAGCGACCGCGAGGACGAGGGCGTTTCGCGTCCTACCGGGTCGAGCTCCAAGACCTCCGCCAGGCCGCGCCGTTCGGCGTCGGCCCCGGCGGGGAGACACACCTACGCCGTAGCGGGAAACCGGCAGGCCCCGAGGGGTGGGGCCGACGTAGCCTGAATGCTCCGTACGACTCCGGAGGAGCCCCGTGAGCATCGCCGACACCCCAGCCACCCCGCCCACCTGGCGGCTGCTCCTGGGCTATGTGCGCCCGCACCGGTGGGCCCTGCTGGCGGGCGCCGTGCTCTCGCTGGTCACGGGCGCGACCGGACTGCTCCTGCCGCTCGTCGCGCGGGAGCTGATCGACGACCTGTCGCACGACCGGGCCATAACCGGGGCGCTGCTGATCATGTCGGCGCTGGTGGTGGCCAACGCGGCGCTGGGCGCGCTGGGTTCGTACGTGCTGCGGCGCACCGCGGAGTCGGTGGTGCTCGGCGCGCGGCGCGCCCTGTCGTCGTATCTGCTGCGGCTGCGCATCACCGCGGTGGACCGCAGCGAGCCGGGCGATCTGATGGCTCGCGTCACGTCGGACACCACCCTGCTGCGCGAGGTCACGACCGACTCGCTGGTGGGCCTCGGCACGGGCGGGCTCACGCTGGTGGCGACGGTCGTGATGATGGGCCTGGTGGATCCGGTGCTGCTCGCGGTCACGCTCGGCGTGATCCTGTGCGCCGGGACGGTCCTCGGGGTGATCGTGCCGCGCATCAACAAGGCCAGCCGGCAGGCGCAGGACGCGGTCGGGGTGATGGGCGCCTCGCTGGAGCGGATCCTCGGCGCGCTGCGCACGGTGAAGGCGTCCGGCGCCGAGCACCGGGAGGAGCGGACGCTGCACGAGGCCGCCGAGGAGTCCTGGCGGCAGAGCGTGCGGGCCGCCAAGTGGGCGGCCGCGGCGGGCAACACGGCCGGGCTCGCCATGCAGATCGCCTTCATCACGGTGCTCGCGGTCGGCGGGGCACGGGTGGCGACCGGCGCCATCGACATCGGCACGCTGGTCGCGTTCCTACTGTACGTCTTCTATCTGATGTCGCCGATCCAGGAGGTCGTCGGCGCGGTCACCCAGTACCAGACGGGCTCGGCGGCGCTCGCCAGGATCCAGGAGGCGCTGCGGCTGCCGGCCGAACCGGCCGCCCTGCCCGCGCCGTTGCCGACCGCCGGGGCCGAGCCCGCCACCCTCGCCTTCGAGGACGTGCGCTTCCGGTACGCCGAGGATCTGCCGTACGTCCATCACGGGGTGACGTTCGCCGTGCCCGCGCAGGGCATGACGGCCTTCGTCGGCCCCTCGGGCGCGGGCAAGACGACGGTGTTCTCGCTCATCGAGCGGTTCTACGACCCCGAGTCCGGGACCATCACGCTCGACGGGCGGGACCTGACGGACTGGGAGTTGGTGCACCTGCGGTCGGCGATCGGGTACGTGGAGCAGGACGCCCCGGTGCTGTCGGGCTCACTGCGCACCAACCTGCTGCTCGGCAATCCGGACGCCGATGAGGACGCCCTGACGCGCGTGCTGAAGACGACCCGTCTGGACGGCCTGGTCGCGAAGCTGCCCGACGGTCTGGAGACGCTCGTCGGGCACCGAGGCACCAAGCTGTCCGGCGGCGAGCGTCAGCGCGTGGCCATCGCCCGCGCCCTGCTGCGCCGGCCGCGGCTGCTGCTCCTCGACGAGGCCACCTCGCAGCTCGACGCGGTGAACGAGGCGGCGCTGCGTGACACCGTCGCCGACGTCGCCCGTACGACCACCGTTCTCGTCGTCGCGCACCGGCTGTCGACGGTGACGATGGCCGACCGGATCGTCGTGATGGACGCGGGGCGGGTGCGGGCCGTGGGCACGCACCGTGAACTCGTGGCCGCCGACCCGCTCTACGCGGAGCTGGCGGCGACGCAGTTCCTGGCGACGACCGAATAGCGCTCCGCTGGTTGTGCCGCAACCGTGGAAGTGCCGCGGAATGGCAGGCGGTCGTGGGTCATCCGCGGGTCGGTTGTGGCTTGTCGCGCAGTTCCCCGCGCCCCTACTGGGGCGCTGCCGATGGGCCGGCCTCAGCTCTGGAGGCGGCGCAGTCGTTCCGCGTCGCAGGTGCGGGGACAGGTGGCGCATGCCTCGGCCGGGCGGATCGTGTAATACATGCAGCAGCCGGTGCGGGTGCGTGTCGGGTGCCGGCGCCCGTCGTCGGTCGTCAGGTGCCGGAAGTCGGCGCCGCTCGGGTACGGGGCCACCGGTGACGGCAGCAGCCGGGTGGCCGCCCGTACGGCCTCGTCCTCGCGGTCCAGCACACGGCCGAGGTACCAGATGCCGGAGACCAGGTCGTCGCAGACCATCCCCCACAGCGCGCGGGAGCCGCGTCGCGCGAGGGGGCCGATCGCGTCCAGGAGCGGCGCCATGTGATCGGCGACCGCGGCACGCAACTCCGCGCGCAGGGCCTCCTCATGAGGGACCGTCAGCACGCCGGGCAGGGCCGCGGCCGGATCGTCGGCCAGGCAGGCGAGGTCGCTTCCTGGTGTCACGGTGAACTCGGCCGTGGCGAGGTCCAGTCGCAGGTCCTCGGCCCGGATCCGCGGCACGCGGCGTTCGAGGTACCAGGCTCCGCTCATCAGGAGCGAGACCGACCAGGCGTAGTCGTGCAGGGCGCGTGAGGCGGCGACGTGGCGACGCGGAACGACCCCGTAGCGATCGTGAATTCGGGCCTCCTCGGCGGCCACGAACGCGTCGAGGACGGCCCCGTCCTTCACCAGTTCGGCCGCCGACACGCCCGCTCGGGCATGCACCGCACCGGGTTCGGCGACCCGCACCGACAGCACCTCGCAGAGGCCGGTGAGCCGTGCGTACACGTCACCGAGCGTATGCGCGACGGAGCCGGACGTGGGGGCCGTGGGGGCCAGGGACATCGTCGCTCCCCTGCGAGGTTTCAAGTCGGAGCCGGACAGGTAAGGCTTACCTTACACTCGTGATCAAGCAGAGAATGCCAGGTGGGCCACCTGCGGGTGATCATCCATCGCGAACGCCACGACAATCACGCGGCAGTTGAAAGATAAAGCAAGCCTAACCTAAGCTCACCCCTTGTGACCGCGACCCGACGGGGCGCACCGATCGGTGTGCCCGCCCCTGCCCTCAGGCACGTTCCGCTCTTCCTCACCGGATTCGCCGCGCTCGTTCTGTGCGCAGCGCTGAGCCTCGCTCTCGGAGCCCGTTCCGTGCCGCTCGGCACGGTTGCCGACGCGCTGTTCGGCGATGCTCACGGACGCGAAGCCCTCGTGGTGACCGGGCTGCGCCTGCCGAGAACCGTCATCGGGCTCGCGGTCGGTGCCGCACTCGGGGTCGCCGGGGCCGTAGCCCAGGCGATCACCCGCAACCCGCTCGCCTCGCCGACGACGCTCGGCATCAACGCGGGCGCGGGTTTCGCCGTCGTCGTCGCCATCTTCTCGCTCGGGCTCAACAGCCCGGCCCAGTACGTGTGGTTCGCCTTCGCGGGGGCCGCCGGAGCCGCCCTGTTCGCCCAGGCGCTGGCCCGCCGGGCCGGGGACATCGACGCCGTACGACTGGCGCTCGGCGGCACCGTGCTCCAACTCGTGCTGCTGTCCTGGACGTCTGCGGTGATGCTGATGAACCAGCGCACCCTGGACGAGGCCCGGTTCTGGCTCGCCGGATCCCTCTCCGGGCGCGGACTGGACGTCCTGTGGCCGGTCCTGCCGACCCTGCTGCTCGGCCTGGTCGTCGCGCTGGCCGTCGCTCCCGCTCTCAACGCCCTTGCCCTGGGCGACGATTCGGCCCAGGCACTCGGCGTTCCGGTGGCCCGGATCCGGCTCGCGGGCGGCATTGCGGTCGTCCTGCTCGCCGGGTCGGCGGTCGCGGTCGCCGGTCCCATCGCGTTCATCGGGCTCGCCGCCCCTCACCTCGTACGGCCGCTGCTGGGCGGCGACCACCGGCTGCTGGTCCCCGGCTGCCTGATCGCCGGGCCGGTGCTGCTGCTCGCGGCCGATGTGCTGGGCCGGTTGGTGATCCGTCCCTCGGAACTGGAGGTCGGGATCGTGACCGCCTTCCTGGGCGCGCCCCTGCTGGCGTTGCTGGCGCGCAGGGTGGCCCGATGAGCGCCGCCGTCGTCTCCGCACCGACGGGGTCCTCCTCCCGTGCCCGGGTCCGGCGCCGTGTCCTGCTGTTCGCCGCGGCCGGTACGGCCCTGCTGTTCGTGCTGCTCACGGTGTCCCTGTCGACCGGCGAGATGCCGATGCCCGTCGGCGCGGCGCTGCGCGCGCTGGCCGGGCTCGGGGATCCGGGGGACGTGCTGGTCGTGCAGCAGTTCCGGGCTCCCAGATCGGTCGCCGCGATCGTCGCAGGCGCCGGGCTCGGGGCTGCCGGATGTGTACTGCAACGGCTGTTCCGCAATCCGCTCGCCTCCCCCGATGTCATGGGGGTGACCGGCGGAGCTTCGCTGGGCGCGGTCGCGCTGATCGCGGCCGGGGCCTCGCAGTCGCTGATCCCCCTCGGGGCACTGGGCGGCGGGCTTCTCGCGGCCCTGCTGCTGGGCGTGTTCGCCTGGGGCTCCGGACTCGCGGTCACCCGGCTCGTGCTCACCGGCCTCGCCGTTCAGGCGGGCCTCGCCGCCGCCGTGAACCTGATGATCGTGCGCTTCCCGGCCGAGCTCGCCGGGTCGGCGCTCCAGTGGACCACCGGGTCGGTCTACGGGCGGACGTGGACCGAGGTGTGGGGAGCGGGCGGCGCCATGGTGCTCACACTCGCCGCCGCACTGGTCCTGCACCGACGCCTCGCCGTGCTCGACCTCGGGGACGACTCGGCGGGCGCGCTCGGCCTGCGCACGTCCTCCGCACGCCTTCAACTGCTCGTGATCGCCGTCGCGTTGGCGTCACTGGCGGCCGCGCTCGCCGGTCCCGTGACATTCGTGGCGCTCGCCGTGCCGCACATCGTCCGGTTCGCCACCGGGCCGCCGACCGCCGCGTCCCTCGCACTCGCCGGGCTCACCGGAGCGGTGCTGCTGCTCGCGTCCGACCTGGTGGTGCAGCACCTGGTGCCGATCGAGGGCCTGCCGGTCGGCGCGGTCACCGCCACGCTCGGGGCGCCCTGGCTGCTGGCACTGATGCTGCGTCAGAGCTCGCCCGTCCCAAGGAGCCGCGGATGACGGGCCCGGGCACGCAACGACGGCCCACCGGCTCAGCCGGACGAGAGCGACCGATGACCGGCGTACGCCGCGAACCCCCCACCGGCCCCCAGGAGCCGCACATGACCACCGCCAACCAGCTCGCCACCCGGGGCCTCGATCTGCGCTACGGCGACCGCGTCGTGGTCGGCGGCCTCGACCTGACCCTGCCCGGCGGGGCCGTCACCGCCATCGTCGGCCCCAACGCGTGCGGCAAGTCGACCCTGTTGAGGGGCCTGAGCCGGTTGCTCGCGCCGGCCGCCGGGACGGTCACGCTCGACGGCGCCGACATCCACCGCATGTCCGCGCGGGCGCTGGCCCTGCGCATGGGCCTGCTGCCGCAGCAGCCGGTCACACCGGAGGCGATCACCGTCGAGGCGCTGGTGCGGCTCGGCCGGTATCCGCACCAACGGCTGCTGAGCCCCTGGTCGGCCGCCGACCAGAAGACGGTGGACGAGGCCCTGGAACGCACCGGCACCGCCGCGCTCCGCGACCGGCCCGTGGACCGGCTCTCCGGCGGCCAGCGGCAACGCGCCTGGATCGCGCTGGCGTTGGCGCAGGACACCGAGCTGCTCCTGCTCGACGAGCCCACCACCTTCCTCGATCTGCGGCACCAGCTCGACGTCCTCGACCTGGTCGCCGCCCTGCACGCCGAGGCGGGCCGCACCGTGGTGATGGTGCTGCACGACCTCGGACAGGCCGCCCGCTACGCGGACCACATGGTGGTCCTCAAGGAGGGCCGCCTCGCCGCGGCCGGCGCCCCGGCCGACGTACTCGACGCGGAGCTCGTGAAATCCGTGTTCGACGTGGACTGCCGGGTGATCCCCGACCCGGAGACCGGCACCCCGCTGGTCGTCCCCAAAGGCAGCGCGGCGCGCCATCCGGCCGCGACCGCGTGAGCACTCCCCACTCATAGAAAGACCCACCCCGATGTTCAAGCGATCCCCCCTGCGCGGAATCGGCCGGCTGATCGCCGTGCTGCTCGCCGTCGTGCTCGGTACGGCCGTGCTGGCCGCCTGCGGCAGCGAGGACTCCGCCAAGGAGAGCGACACGGCGAAGGCGGCCGATGGCGGCTCCGCCTTCCCGCGCACCCTCAAGACCGTGATGGGCGACGTGAAGATCCCCTCCCCGCCGAAGCGGGTCGTCGTGCTCGACACCGGTGAACTGGACGACGTCACCCTGCTCGGCATCGACCCGGTCGGCGCGGTCGCCCCGCACTTCAAGACCTCGGGCGGCTTCCCGACGTATCTGGACGCCGAGTTGAAGGACACCGTCGACGTCGGCCCGCTCCTGGAGCCGAACCTGGAGAAGATCGCGTCCCTGGAGCCGGATCTGATCCTGTCCTCCAAGGTCCGCCACGAGAAGGTCTACGACAAGCTCAGCGCGATCGCGCCGACCGTGTTCACCGAGACCACCGGCGGTGTCTGGAAGGAGAACCTCAAGGTCCACGCCGAGGCGCTGGGCCTGGAGAAGGAGGCCGCGGCCAAGCTCAAGGAGTACGAGACGCAGGCCGAGGCGCTCGGCGCGGCCGTGAAGAAGAAGGACGGCGGCACTATGCCGACCGTGTCCGTGGTCCGCTTCATCGCCGGCCCGACCCGCCTTTACCAGACCAACTCCTACAGCGGCGTCGTCCTCGGCGACATCGGCTTCCAGCGCCCGAAGTCGCAGATCTCGAACGACCCCGAGGTCACGATGAAGGACGTCAGCCCGGAGCAGATCGACCAGGCGGACGCCGACCTGATCTTCGTCACCGCGGCCGACGCCGAGGACAAGACCCAGAAGCAGCAGGTCGTCTCCAACCCCGTCTGGAAGGACCTCCCGGCCGTGCGCGGCGGCAAGGTCTTCGAGGTCCCGGACGAGACGTGGATGTCGGGCATCGGCGTACAGGCCGCCGAGGAGATGCTCAAGGACGTCGCGAAGGCCACCGGCGTGGCGCTGCCGGCGAAGTAGCCGCCGCTGCTCCATCGGGGCGGGCCGCCGCTGACCGGCTGCCGGCCCGCCCCAACCCCCCACCCGCTAGCGGAAGTCGTTCATCGCCATGCGCCTGTACCTGCTCGCCCTCAACCCGACCGACGCCGTGTCCGAGGGCTTCCTGCCCGCCGCGGCCCGGCTCGGCCTGGACGTCACCGTCCTCACCGACCAGCCCGCCGCCCACCGCCGCGCACACCCGGACATCGAGGTCCTGGAGTGCGACGTGCGTGACTTCCGGGCCGTGATCACCCGGATCTCGACCCATCACCGGCCCGACGCCGTCTTCACCAACAGCGACCATCTCCAGACCCAGGCCGCCCTGGCCGCCGACTACTTCGGCCTGCCCGGCAAGGACTGGCGGGCCGCCCTGCGCTGCAAGGACAAGGCCGAGATGCGCAGGCGGCTCGCCGCGGCCGGCGTGGACAGCGTGTGGTCGACCGAGCTGACCGAACCGGTCGCCCCCGGCGACGCGCCGTACCCGTGTGTGCTCAAACCGCGCGAGGGCGTGGCCAGCGAGGACGTCGTCCTCGTCGACGGCCCGGAGGAGCTCGTGGCGCACGCGAAGGAGATCCTGGAACGCCGTCCGGGTGCCGTCCTGGTCGTCGAGGAGTACCTTCCCGGCGACCTGTTCACCCTGGAGACCCTCGGCGACGGGCGCGTCCGCCATGTCCTGGGCGGCTTCCGCACCGAGCTCTCCCCGCCGCCGTACTTCATCGAGGAACGCCTCACCTTCGTCCCCGCCCATCCCGAGCCGGTCGTCGCGCAGGTCCTGGAGCAACTGGACGCGCTGGGCGTCGGGTTCGGGGCCTGCCACACCGAGTTCGTGGTGCACGCGGGGCGGGCGCGGATCATCGAGGTCAACTACCGTGCCATCGGCGACCAGTGCGACCTGCTGCTGGCCCGCCTGCTGCGGATCCCCCTCTTCGAGCACATCCTGCGCACCCACCTCGGCGCGCCCCTGCCGGCCGGCCTCGGCGCCCGCCGGGACGCCGCCGCCCGCCTGGAGTACCCGTGCGCCGACCGCGCCGGAACACTCGTCGACGCGCCCGCCGCCACCGAACTGGACTTGGACAGCGCGCATCTGACGTACCGTCCGCTGCGCGCGGTCGGCGAGCGGCACGAGCTGTACCGCACCAACCGCGACTACCTCGGCGTCCTGCGCGCCACCGGCACCGACCAGGCGACGGTGGACCGGGCGGTGGCGGACTTCCTGGCCGGGCGGCGCTGGGAGATCCAGCCGTGACCGCCCCGACCACCACCACGGACACGAGCGAGGCGGAGCTGCTCGTCCGGGTCCTCGGTGCCCTCCTGCGCGAGGACGTGGTCGGACTGCGCAGCCGTGGCACACCGGTTCGACGGCCGGACGGGGACTGGGTGCGCCTGCCGGTGCCCGGCGACGCACTGCTGCTGCCCGTCACCGAGGACGGCTACCAGGGCGTGCACGCCGCCCGGCTTCCGCTCCTGGTGCGCGAGTCGGACGGTGCCGAACTGTCGTCGTGCGACAGCGTGCTCTCAGCTCTGCGCGCGCTCGCCGAGCCCGAGGACCGGGGCGGCTTCGACTCCTTCGCCGAGGAGTGCCGGCAGACGCTGGCGACGATGCGGCTGCACGCGGGGACGCGGGACGAGGTCGTGCGGCGGCTGAGCTTCGGGACGGGCCTCGGCGGCAGCCTGGCGTACGACACGCTCGCGGCCCGGCTCGACCATCCCGTCTATCCGACGGCGCGCGGTCGCTCGGGGCTGGGCGAGGAGGAACTGCGCGCCTACGCACCGGAGTTCCAGCCTCGTTTCGCGCTCCGTTGGATCGCCGTGCCCCGGGACGCCGTCTCCCTCGCGGGCACCCTGCCGGATTTCTGGCCCACGCCGGCCGGCCTCGGGCTGAGGGACCTGGGCGGCACCCATGTGGTGCTGCCGGTGCATCCGCTGACCGTCGACGCCCTGAGCGCGGCCGGCCTCCCGGACGGCGCGGTGCTCGCCGAGCGCGCCCACCTGGACGTCGTGCCGACGCTGTCCATGCGGACGGTGGCGACGGTCGCCGATCCGTCGGTGCATCTCAAACTTCCCCTCGCCACCGCCACGTTGGGCCTGCGCAACAAGCGGACGGTCAAACCGGGCACGCTCGTCGACGGTGCGCTCGGGCAGCGGCTGGTGGAAGCGGTGATCGACCGCGAGCCACGGTTCCGGGACGTGATCCTGCACGCCGACGAGACGACGTACGCGCACGCCGGGCACGAGTTGCTGGCGGTGCTGTGCCGCCGCTGTCCGGCCGGTCTCGACGACGCCGTGGTGGTGCCGATGGCGGCGCTTCTCGCCGCGGCTCCCGACGGTCGGCCGGTGCTGGATCATCTCGCCGACCGCTTCCACGGCGGTGACCCGCTCGCCCTGCTGGATTCGGTTCTCACGCTGCTGTTCGACTGGCAGACCACGCTGTTCGGCCACGGCATCGCCCTGGAGTCGCACCAGCAGAACATCTCGCTGGTACTCCGGCCGGACGGTCCTCGTCTGCTGTTCAAGGACAACGACGGGCCACGCGTCAACACCGAGCGGCTGCACGCCGCGCTCCCGGGCCCGTGGCCCTTCGACGACACCCGGATCCTCGGCACCGACGACGGGCCGGTCGCCGACCTGTTCACCACGATCACCGTGCACCTGTGCGCGGGCGCGTACGCCTTCGGGCTCCCGGGTCACCGGCGCGCGCTGCTGGATCTCGTACGGGACCGGCTGACGGAGTCCGTCGACCGGCTCGGCGGCGACGCGGCGGACGTCCTGCGTGCGCGTGTCCTGCACGCGCGGGAGCTGCCGGTGAAGGCGATGGTGACGGCCGGGACCCTGCTGTCGAAGGAGCGGTCGGGCGCGGCCGACATCAACAAGCACTACACCACCGGGCCCAACTACCTGCTGCGGCCGGGAGGTTCGGCATGAGCGCCGGTGCCCTGCGGCTGCCGCGCCCGGCCGTCGGGCGGGGGCCGCTGCCCGCGGTGGCGGGCTGCTATTTCGTGGCGTCGTTCGCCGCGCTGGGGCTGCCGCCGTATCTCACCGCGATCCTGCCGGAGCTGGGCGACCGCGGCGCCCGCTGGGCCGGGGTGCTCTATGTCGTGCCGACGGTGTTCGGCGCGCTCGGCGCCCCGCTGTGGGGCCGGCTCGCCGACCGCTTCGGCCGTAAACGGCTGCTGCTGCGCGCCCAGTTGGGGCTCGCGTTGTCCTTCCTGCTGGCGGGCTGGGCGGACTCGCTGGCGACCTTCACGCTGGCCCTGGTCCTCCAGGGCATCCTCGGCGGCACGTTCGCCGCGTCCAACGGCTATCTCGGCGCGGCCCTGGAGGGTCCGGCCCTGTCGAGAGCGCTCACGCTGATGCAGGGCAGCGCGCGGGCGGCGCTGGTCGCCGCGCCGATCGCGGTCGGCGCGCTCTCGGGCTGGCTGTCGCCGCACCGGCAGTACGCCCTGCTCGCCGTACTGCCGCTGGCGGCGGCGCTGTTGCTGGCGGCGCTGCCCGAACCCGAGCGGGTGGCTGCGCGGGAGCGAATACCCGAGGCGGTGGACACTGCGCCCCCGATCGTCTCGCTGAGGACCCTCTACGTCCTGGAGTTCGCCTTCGTGTTCTCCACCGTCATCTCCTTCCCCTATCTGATCGCCCTCGTGGACGACCGTCTTCCGGGCACCGCCCCGGCACTGTCCGGCGTCCTGTTCGCCCTGCCGCACCTGTGCTACCTGGTCGCGGCGCTGCCCGTGCACCGCGTCTTCCGGCACCGGCCGAGGAGTGGGCTCACGCTCGGGTTCGGCTGCGTCGCGCTCGGGCTCGCCGGGCACGGGCCGGCCGGATCCCCGGCCGCCCTGATCGCCGTACGGCTGCTGCTGGGCGCGGGACTCACGCTCGGGCTCGTGTCTCTGTCGGTGCTGGCCGCCGACTGCGCCAAGGGCCGGGCGCCCGGCGGGCTGTTCGGTTCGATCGAGTTCTTCTCCAAGGCCGGCGCGGTCGCCGCCGGCGTGGCCGCGGCGGCGGGCAGTGCCCGCTTCGGACCGGCCGCACCCGTGCTGATCGGCGCTGCCGCCGCCTCCGTCACGGCCGCTCTCCTGCCCACCCTGCACCTGCGCACCCGCTGGAGCCGCTGATGCCCTCCCTGACCGAATCGCTCCCCGAGCAGGGCGCTGCCCCCGTCGCCTCGGCCGGACCGCCCGCCGTCGAACTGCCCGCCGCCGACGAGGTCGTGGCCCACACCCTTCTCAACTGCCTGCTGCGTGAAGTCTCCGGGCCCGAGCACCAGAGCGTCGTCACCGACGGCCGGCTGCTGCTCCGCCTGCCGCGCCGCGGCGTCCTGCTGCGCGTCGCCCTGCGCCGTACGTCGCTGCTGGGCGCGCACCGGTTCACCGGGCCGGTGAGCGAGCAACGGAGCGGCGAATGGACGGTGGTGGACTGGCGACGGCTGGCCGAGTACGCCCACGACGAGCTGTGGCTGCGCACCGGGGTGCGCAACGAGGAGTTCCTGGAGCAGATCGCCTCCAGCCACGACGCCGTCGCGACGGCACTCGCCGCCACCCGCCCGGCCCACGCCGCGCAGGACCGGCTCTCCGCCTACGTCGCCTCCGAGCAGTCCCTGGTCTTCGGCCATCGTTTCCATCCCACCCCGAAGGCCCGCACCGGCGATCCGCGCGCCTGGTCCGCCTACGCCCCCGAGGTCGGCGCGTCCTTCCCGCTGCGTCATCTGGCCGTGCGCGGACATCTGATCGCCGAGGAGTACACCGACCCCGCGTCCGTCGCCCCGCTGGACGCACAGCGCCCGGACGTCCCCGACGGCTACCGGCTGCTGCCCGCCCACCCCTGGCAGTTCGAGACCCTGCGCGAACACCCGCTGCTGCGTGCCGCTCTGGAGCGCGGCGACGTTCTCGACCTGGGCCCCGGCGGTGCGCCGTTCGCCGCCACCGCGTCGGTGCGCACGCTGTACGACGGCAACACGTTCCTGAAGTTCAGCCTGAATGTGCGGATCACCAACTGCCTGCGCAAGAACAGCAGTTACGAGCTGTCCGGCGCCGTCGCCCTCACCCGCGCCCTGGCCCCGGCGTTCGCCGATCTCGCCGAGCGTTTCCCGGGCAGCGACATGCTCCGCGAGCCCGCGTACCGCACGCTCGCCCTGCCCGGCCCCGACGGCACACCGGACCGTGCGCTGCTGGAGGGCTTCGGGGTGATCGTCCGCGAGGGCCTGCCGGACCGGCTCGCCCCGGGCACCACTCCCCTGCTCGCGGCGGCCGTCGCCGACGAGTACCCGACCGGCGGCGCGCACATCTCCCGTCTCCTCGCCGGCGCCGACGCGCGCGCGGCCCTCGACTGGTGGTCGGCCTATCTCGACCTCCTCGTCCCGCCGGTCCTGTCGGCCTACTTCGACCACGGCCTGGTCCTGGAACCGCACCTGCAGAACGTGCTGATCTGCGTCGACGGCGACGGCCTGCCCGTCCAGGTGCTCTTCCGCGACCTGGAGGGCACCAAGCTGGTCCCCGACCACCACGAGGACACCCTCGGCGCACTGCCGCCCGAGGTCGCGGGACCGATGACGTACGACGCACAGCGCGGCTGGGACCGCGTCGTCTACTGCCTGCTGGTCAACCATGTCGCCGAGCTGCTCGCCGCCCTCGCCGACCTGCACCCGCGGGCGGAGGCCGCACTGTGGGCCCGGGTGCGCGACACGCTCAGGGCGTATGCCGGGGACCACGGCTGCCCGCCCCGGATGGCCGCCCTCCTCGCCGGGGTGCCGCTGCCCGCCAAGGCCAATCTCCTCACCCGCTGGGAGCGCAAGGCCGACCGGGAGGCCGGCTATGTCCGGCTGCCGTCCCCACTGGCCGAGGACATCCTGCGCGACTCGACCGGAAGTGCCACCCGATGACACAGCCCACGCCCCCGGTACGCGACCGCGTTCTGTCCCTGCCTTCTACCGAACTCCCGGCCTACGTCTACGACTTGGCAGCCCTGCGCGCCCACGCGGCCACCGTGCGGGACGCCCTGCCCGAGCGGGTCGAGCTGTACTACGCCGCCAAGGCCAACCCGGAGCCGGAGATCCTCACCGCGCTCGGCCCGTACGTTGACGGCTTCGAGGTGTCCTCGGGCGGCGAACTCGCCCATGTCGCCAAGGCCGTACCGGGACGTCCGCTCGCCTTCGGCGGTCCGGGCAAGACACCGGACGAGATCACCGCCGCGCTGGAGCAGGACGTCGAGCGCTTCCACGTGGAGAGCGAACACGAGCTGCGCATGCTGGCCGAGCTGGCCCGCCGGATGGCGCCCAGGCGGCGGGTGGCGGTCCTGCCGCGCGTCAATCTGCCGGTGGCCGACGGCTCGCTGGCGGGCAGCTCGCTCGCGATGGGCGGCCGGCCGACCCCGTTCGGCATGGACCCGGCGCGGGCCGAGCCGGTGATCCGGCAACTGTCCGACGGCGCGTTCCCGCAACTCGAACTGCGGGGCGTCCACGCCCACCTGGCGAGCGGGCTGGAGGCCGCGGAACAGGTGGCGGTGGCCGAGTCGGTCGTCTCCTGGGCGACGGGCCTCGGGGTCCGGCTCGGGGAGGTGAACGTCGGCGGCGGCATGCACGTCGACTACGGCGATCCCGGGCGCCGCTTCGACTGGGCCGCCTACGGCACCGGGCTCGCCCGGCTGACCGAGCGGCATCCGCGGCTGACCCTGCGCATCGAGCCGGGCCGGGCACTCACGGCGTACTGCGGCTGGTACGCCACCGAGGTGCTGGACGTGAAGCACAGCCACGGCGAGGAATTCGCCGTGGTCCGGGGCGGCACCCACCATCTGCGGACGCCCGCGACCAAGGGGCACGACCAGCCCTGTTCCGTGCTGCCGGTCGACGCCTGGCCGCACCCCTGGCCGCGGCCGGTCGCCGTGGACGAGCGGATCACCCTGGCCGGGCAACTGTGCACCCCGAAGGATGTGCTCTCCCGCGGGGTGCCGGCTGCCGGGCTGCGGGCCGGGGACCGGGTGGCGTTCGCGCTGGCGGGGGCGTATGCGTGGAACATCTCGCACCACGACTTCCTGATGCACCCGAGGCCCGGCTTCCACTTCATCGACGCCACAGCGTAGAAGGCCCGTCACTCCCGGCACACGCGAAGGGCCGCCCGGTCGACGGGCGGCCCTGGACGGTGCGGGTGTGCGGCGCCTCAGACGTCGACGGCGGGCAGCATCCTGGTGACCGGGGTGTCGACCGGCCTGAACTGCTGCGGCCGCTGCGCCCGGTTCAGCTCCTTGAGCTGGTCGAGGCGGGCGAGCTGCTCGGAGGGCCGGGGCATCTTGGCCCTGCGGTCCGCGGGCACACCGGTGGCCGCGAGGGAGTCGAGGGTGGTCACGGGGTTGAGCATGCCGGCGCTCGGAGGGTCCACCGGGGCCGCGTTCGCCAGCGGAGCGGCGAGGCCGGTGAGGCCGGCCGCCAGACCAACGGCGGTGGCGATACGTCGTGTTGAGATCATGCCTATCGCAACGCCGTCGGCCCGCCGCCGGACACGGCCGCCCGGCGCCCCTCACCCGTCAGGCCCAGCGCGCCGGCAGCGCTTGCCGAGCCCCCCGGTGCGGAGGACTCTCAAAGGTGAGGCCCTCGCGGCCGCCCCCCGTCCTGCCGCGGGCCTCGGAGGAGGTCACCATGGGCACCACCGCAACCCCGTCATTCGATACCGACACATTGCGCCGGGCCGTCGAGGGACAAAGCCCGGACACGCTTCTCGCCCTCTACACGGACGACGCGGAGATCCGTGTCGTGAACCGCAACGCGCAGCCGAGCCATCCGAAGGTGGTCAGCGGGCGGAACCAGATCGGCGAGATGCTCACCGACGTCTACAGCCGCGACATGACGCACAAGCTGGAGGGGTGCGTGGTCCAGGGTGACCGCGCGGCCTACAGCGAGTCCTGTGAGTACGCGGACGGCGTGCGTGTGATGTCCGAGTCGATGATCACGCTGCGCGACGGGAAGATCTCCCAGCAGATCATCATCGAGGCATGGGACGAGTAGGGAGGACGTGGCCTAAGGTCCAGGTCTCGGCCCGGTTGTCCTGGACCTTCAGGGCACGAGCGGCGGCGGGCCGGACCGTTCCGGTCCGGCCTCGGCGGGCCTGGCCGATCGCCGTGGCGGGCCGGCTGGTGTCCGGCGCCCTGTCGCGCAGGGCGCTGCGATCGGCCCGGCCACGGCGGCCGGTCCCCATCAGCGCATCCAGGCGCTGTAGGTCATCACGTCTCCGGCCTTCACGCCGTACCGGGCGTCGTCCCTGGTGAAGGTCTGCTCCAGTCCGAGGACGGTGCCGTCGGCGGGGTCCATGATCAGCATGCGACGGCTGTCCCGACCGTCGTACACGTACGCCTGACCGCGCCGGCCCAGCCGGTCCGTGACCTGACCGGCGGGTCGCAGTCCTTCGGCGCCGGCCAGCAGGCGGGCCAGTGCGGCCGACTCGCGGGTGCCGAGGGTCCAGTGGCCGAGCAGGGTCCTGGTGGCGTCGAGGAGTTCGGCGGTGGACAGCGGATGCGAGTGGTCCGCCAGGAAGGCGCGCTCCGCTTCCTCCAGATAGTCGTGCAGGGCTGCGGCGTCGTGCGGCGGCGGGGACTGGGGCGGGGCATCGCTCCAACTCGGCGGGTAGGTCTGCCTGCTGAGGACGTGGCCGTCGTCGACGAGGCGGGGTTCGCCGTCCTCGTCGGTGAGGACCGGCCGGCCGGGGTGGCGCGGGTCGGTCGCCACGACGAGCTCCGTGTGGGTGTCGTCGGCGTTCCAGCGCACGATCGTCTCCTGCGGGAGGGTGATCGGCGGGTCCTGGTCGCTCATGGCCAGGCTCCATGACTGCACGTGCGTGCCCTTGCGCAGCCCGGACGAGTCCGCCGACGCCGCCTGCTCGGCACGCTCGGCCAGCCGCGTCATGGAGACGGGCGCGGACTCGGCCTGCACGACCAGTGGGCGCGGCGCGGCGACCGCCGGGGCGGTGGTCTGGCCGGTGAACAGCAGCGCCGACACCAGCGCGGCGACCACGGCCGAGGCCGCGAGGCCAAAGGCCAGCCGGGTGCGGCGGCGGGGAGCTGCCGGGCGCTCGTGGAGCAGCCGGTCGAGATGCCGTTCGGCGGTGTGGGGCAGCGGGCCGTCGCCGTAGTGCGGGCCGTCGACCGGTACCGGGTTGGCTCGGCGCAACAGTTCGAGTTCGTCAGCCATGGCTTCGTTCCTTGGACACGGTCGTCGGGCTCACACGGTCGATCTCGGCTCTCAGCCGGCGGCGGGCGCGGTGCAGCCGCATGGAGGCGGCCCGGCTTCCGCAGCCGAGGGCGACGGCGAGTTCGTCGACGCCGAGTTCCTCCCACGCCGTCAGCCGCAGCACTTCCTGGTCGGCCTCGGACAGCTTGGCCAGCGCCTCGTGCACCCAGGCGCCGGGTGCCTCGGTGTCGGGGCTGTCCACGATGTGCCGGCCGTGCGCGGCGTCGTCGTTGCCCATCCGGTCGACCAGCCGCCGTCGGCGCCCGTAGCCGCGTACCGCGTTCGCCAGGCAGTTGCGTGCCACGCCGTACAGCCAGGGCAGCGGGGCGGCCGGGAGGTCGGCCCGGCGGCGCCACGCCACGGTGAACACCTCCGCCACCACTTCCTCGACCTCACTCATGCGCCCGTCCAGTCGCCGCGCGACATAGCGGCTGACCGCCCAGTAGTGCTCGCGATAGGCAGCGGCGAAGATCTCGTCGTTGCTCATGTTCCGTTCGTGTCCGGCACCCGCCGGATCGTCACACCCTCTTTCGTGATTCTTGTCGCGTCGGTCGAGTGTGACGTGCGGGTGGGGTGCGGACACAGGCGGGGCGTGAAGAGGATCAAAGACTTCAAGGCCGTCCAGTGGCTGACCACCACGGATCACAAGACCATCGGCACGCTCTACCTGGTCACGTCGTTCGCCTTTTTCTGCCTCGGTGGCGTGATGGCGCTGTTCATGCGCGCCGAGCTCGCCCGGCCCGGTCTTCAGATCATGTCGAACGAGCAGTTCAACCAGGCGTTCACGATGCACGGCACGATCATGCTGCTGATGTTCGCGACGCCGCTGTTCGCCGGCTTCGCCAACTGGATCATGCCGCTGCAGATCGGCGCGCCGGACGTGGCCTTCCCCCGGCTGAACATGTTCGCCTACTGGCTGTACCTGTTCGGCTCGCTGATCGCGGTGGGCGGCTTCCTCACCCCCGAGGGTGCGGCCGACTTCGGCTGGTTCGCCTACTCCCCGCTGTCGGACGCGGTGCGCAGCCCGGGTGTCGGGGCCGACATGTGGATCATGGGCCTTGCCTTCTCCGGCTTCGGCACCATCCTCGGCTCGGTCAACTTCATCACCACCATCATCTGCATGCGTGCGCCGGGCATGACCATGTTCCGCATGCCGATCTTCGTGTGGAACGTGCTGCTGACCGCGGTGCTGGTCCTGCTCGCCTTCCCCGTCCTCGCGGCGGCGCTCTTCGCGCTGGAGGCGGACCGCAAGTTCGGCGCCCAAGTCTTCGATGCCGCGAACGGCGGAGCGTTGCTATGGCAACACCTGTTCTGGTTCTTCGGCCATCCGGAGGTGTACATCATCGCGTTGCCGTTCTTCGGCATCATCAGTGAGGTCATCCCGGTCTTCTCCCGCAAGCCGATGTTCGGCTACATGGGTCTGATCGCGGCGACCATCGCCATCGCGGGCCTGTCCGTGACGGTGTGGGCCCACCACATGTACGTCACCGGCGGCGTACTCCTGCCGTTCTTCTCCTTCATGACGTTCCTCATCGCCGTACCGACGGGCGTGAAGTTCTTCAACTGGATCGGCACCATGTGGAACGGCTCACTGAGTTTCGAGACACCGATGCTGTGGGCCTTCGGATTCCTGGTCACGTTCGTGTTCGGCGGCCTGACCGGCGTCATGCTCGCCTCGCCGCCGCTGGACTTCCCGACCTCCGACACCTATTTCGTCGTGGCGCACTTCCACTACGTCATCTTCGGCACGGTGGTGTTCGCGATGTTCGCCGGATTCCATTTCTGGTGGCCCAAGTTCACGGGCAAGATGCTCGACGAGCGGCTCGGCAAGATGACCTTCTGGACGCTGTTCGTCGGCTTCCACGGCACCTTCCTGGTCCAGCACTGGCTGGGTGTGAACGGAATGCAGCGCAGGATTCCGGACTATCTGGCGGTGGAGGGCCTGACGACGCTCAACTCGCTGTCCTCCGTGTTCTCGTTCGTGCTCGGCGCGTCGCTGCTGCCGTTCTTCTACAACATCTGGAAGACCGCCAAGTACGGCATAAAGGTCGAGGCCGACGACCCCTGGGGCTACGGCCGCTCGCTGGAGTGGGCCACGTCCTGCCCGCCGCCGCGACACAACTTCCGCACGCTGCCGCGGATCCGGTCCGAATCCCCGGCGTTCGATCTGCACCACGCCCCGGAGCGGCAGAAGGAGCTGACCACTCTGTGAGCCTCACCGACAAGTTCCTCAACGACGTCGAGGGGCATCTGCTGCTCGCCGCGACCCGGGAGGAGGGCCGTACGGCCGCCGCGCGTTTCGGCGCCCCGCTGCACTGGCTGACGGATGCGCAACGGGGCGAGGTGGAGCGGCGGTTCGAGGCGGAGTACCTCGCTCTCGCCCGCGCCTCCTGGCAGCGCACCGCGGAGCGTGCCGGGAGTCTGCGGGACGAGTACGAGGCGAGGTACCGGGGCCTGCGGCGCCGTCTGCTGGCCGGCTGGCTGCTGACGTGCGCCGTGGCCCTCGGCGTCCTGGTCGTGTGCCTCGCCTAGGCCGGCGCTAGCTCACCGTCCACTTCTGGTTGTCCTGGCCGTTGCAGGACCACAGCACCAGCTTGGTGCCGTTGACCGTGGCCGCGCCGTACGCGTCCAGGCAGAGCCCGGCGTTGACGTTGGTGAGGGTGCCGTCGCCGTTCAGGTTCCACTTCTGGTTGTTCTGGCCGTTGCAGTCCCAGATGACGACACGGGTGCCGTTGGTGGTGCCGCGGTTGTAGGCGTCGAGGCACTTGTTGCCGTAGACCACGAGTTCCTTGCGGGTGCTGTGGTACTGCCACACCTGGTTCTGGCCGGCGGTGCAGCCCCAAAGCTGGGCGTCGGTGCCGTTGGCGATGGTGCTGTCGTCGATGTCGACGCAGCGGCCGGACCCGGTGCCCGTGATCAGGGTGCCGTTCCTGCCGGGCAGCGGCCGGACGACGATGCCTTCGAGGGCCGGGGCGCCGGCGAAGGCGATCGTGTTGGCGTTGCCCTTGGCGAGGGAGACGTTGACGGAGATGTTGCCCGCGGCGGCCCCGGTCGGCGGGAAGGAGACCTTGGTCGGGGTCTGGCCGTTGACGGTGAGCGTGGCCGTGCGGGCCGTGGAGGTGTTGTTGGTGTAGGAGACCTCGACCGTCTTGAGGCCGGCGTTGCCCGCGACCACGCCGGAGAAGCTCGACGTGCCGCTGTAGGAGTTCGCGGACTGCTCGGTGCCGCCGGTGACGGTGAGCAGCACGGAACCGCCCGCGGGCACGCTCGTCGTGTAGCCCGTGCCGGTGGTGGCGACGTTCTGCCGGGCCCACAGGTCACGGACGGTCGCGGAGGCGCTGGTCAGGCCGAGGTCGGACCAGCGGACGGTCATGTTCTGCGTGGCCGGGGTGCGGTTGAGCAGGACGACGGCACGGTTGCCGTTGCCGGCGAGGACCTTGCCGTACACCTGCAGTCCGGTGGTGTCCTCGGCGACCTCGACGCCCTGGAGGCCGCGCGGGTCCTGGTCGACGGCGATGACCTCGGGGTTGGTGAGGATGCTCGTCGTCTCGGCGGTGAGGGTGGTGAGGTCGAGTCCGGTGAGCAGCGGGGCGCCGGAGATCGCCCACAGGTTCATGTGGCTTCGGTTCTGGGCGGCGGTCAGGCCCGTCATGCCGGCGACCATCATGTCGGGGTCGTTGTAGTAGCCGGTGTGCTGGGCCGTGGGGTGGATGTTGCGGTCGAAGGCGGTCAGGACGTTGCTGTACGACGGTGTGCCGCCGTGGAAGAAGATGTCCGTGTTCGTCCGCCACATCGGGCCCATGCCCGGGGCCCAGTTCCAGGGGTTGTCGTAGCCCCAGTTGCACAGGGAGAGGGCGAGCGGGCGGCCGGTGGTGGCGGTCGCGGACGCCACGGCGTCGCTGATCGCCTGGTAGGTCGTCTTCGGGTCGAGGCCCTCGGCGTCACCGCCGCACCAGTCGACCTTCACGAAGTCGAAGCCCCAGCGTGAGAACTGGAGCATGTCCTGCTCGTAGTGGCCCTCGCTGCCCGAGCCGGGCGCGGCCGGGCGGCCGGTCGGGAAGTAGTAGCCGCAGCCGTCCTTGCCGGCGTCGGTGTAGATGCCGGCCTTGAGTCCCTTGCTGTGGATGTAGTCGGCGATGGCCTTCATGCCGCCCGGCCACTCCGTCTCGTCGACGGTGATGTTGCCGGCGCCGTCACGGGTGCCCTGCCACCAGCCCTCGTCGATGTTGATGTACTCGTAGCCCGCCTCGGGCAGCCCCGCCGCCACGAACGCGTCGACCTGCCGCTTGATCACGTTGTGGTCGACCTTCGCGGCGAACGCGTTCCAGGAGGCCCAGCCCATCGGGGCGGCGGGCACCGGGATCTGCCGGGCCGTCGTCGCCGCCAGGGCCGGGGCGGGTGCCGCGAAGAGCAGGGCGGCCGTCGCGGCGAGCGCGAGGGCCAGGGCGTGTGTGACGGCGGATCTGAAGCGGCGGACGAGGTCCGTGCGGGGCGGGGGGTACATGCGGCTCCTTCACGCGAGAAGCGGGGGAAGGCGATGGTTCGAGATCTCGAACATAATTCGACTATTCGAACGCTGGCGCTGAAAGTAGAGCCGTGAGAGGTGGAAGTCAACGGATGGGACGGACCTGAAGTCGCTCGTTTCGCGCGCCCAGTTGGCGCTCGCGGAGGCCGGCGGAGCCATACTGGCGAGGTGAGGGTCGCGATCATGACGGCGGGCTCCCGGGGCGATGTGGCTCCCTACACCGGACTCGGGCACGCCCTTTCCCGCGCCGGGCACGAGGTGACCCTGGTGACGCACGGCTGCTTCGAGCGACTGGTCGCGGACCCGGGCGTACGGTTCCATCCACTGCCGTTGGATCCACGTGCGGAGCTCGAGTCCGAACGCGGGCGGAGCCTGCACCGCAGCGGCACCGGCCTGGGCAAGCTCGTGCGCGTGGTGGGGCTGGCGCGGAGCCTGGCCGGGTCGCTGACGGACGACATGCTGGCCGCGGCACGGTCGAGCGACGCGCTGCTCCTGGCCCCGTCCACCGCACCGCTGGGGCACGTCATCGCCGAGGGCCTGTCCCTGCCCAGCATCGACCTGCCGCTCCAACCCCTCGCACCCACGCGGGAGTTCGCCCCGGCGATGCTCGGTGGCGGCTCCTGGGGGAGCCTGCCGAACCGGCTCGGCGGACATGCCGTGAACCTGGCCATCGAGCGGGTCTTCGCCGCGGCCGTTCCCGACGCACGCGCACGACTGGGCCTGCCCCGCGACAGGGCCCGCGGTGAGCGACGGCGACGGCCTGCCGGCACCGTGCTCCACGGCTTCAGCCCCTTGGTGGTGCCCCGGCCGCACGACTGGGGCCCACACCTGCGCGTGACGGGGTACTGGTGGCCGTACGACGGTGCGGCTCAACTCCCGCCAGAGCTGCGGGACTTCATCGACTCGGGCCCGCCGCCGGTCTTCGTGGGCCTGGGCAGCGCGACCGTCCCCGATCCGGCGGGGCTGAGCGCCGAGGTCGCGCGTGCCGTGCGTGCGGCGGGGCTGCGGGCGGTGATCCAGCGGGGCTGGGGTGGCCTCGCCGCCGCCGGGGACGACGTACTGACCATCGACGAGGTGCCGCACTCCGCGCTGTTCCCGCGCATGGCCGCCGTGGTCCACCACGGCGGCGCGGGCACGACCGCCGCCGGACTGCGCGCCGGGGTGCCCGCGGTGCCGGTGCCGGTCCAGTTCGACGAGGGCTTCTGGGCCGCCCGCCTGGTCGCCCTCGGCGTCGCGCCGCGAGCCCTGCCGTTGCGGAGGTGCACGGCCGGCGCGCTGGCGGCGGCCCTGCGGCAGGCGACCGGCGACCCGTCCTACGGCCACCGCGCCCGCGCCCTGGCCGACGGGCTGCGCGCCGAGGACGGCACGGCTCCCGTGCTGGACGCGGTGGACCGGCTCTCCGGCTGAATCGCCGTTCAGCTTCGTTCAGCATGCGTTCAGCGACGGCATCGCATCCTTGAACCGCAGGCCGGATGGGACGAGGGCGAGTGCGGCACAGGGAGTGGACATGAAACGCAAGGACAAGTGGATCGTCGCGGGCCTGGTCTCGGCCGCACTCATCGGCGGCGGCACCGGACTCGCCGTGGCCACCGCCGGCGGCGATGACTCCGAGAAGCCCATCACGGGAAGCGCGCTCGACAGTGCGAGCGCCGCCGCGCTGGAACACACCGGTGGCGGCAAGGTCACGGACACCGAGGTCGGCGACGAGGACGGGTACTACGAGGTCGAGGTCACCCTGCCCGACGGCAAGCGGACCGACGTCCACCTCGACAAGGACTTCAAGGTCATCGGCGCGATGGCGGACAGCGGGGACGAACAGAACGACAAGGACTGACCTTGGCGCACCTGCGGTGACGTCACGGCACGTGCGTCAGGGCCCGGTCGGTGGCGGTCCCACCGGCTGGAGGATGCCGAGCAGGATGCGGACGAGTTCGTCGACGACCTCGTCGAGCGTTGCGTCCACCCACCCCGCGGTCCAGTCGTGGAGCAGCCCGTTGACGCTGCCGATGAACGCCGTCACGGCCAGCCGGTAGTCGCGTGGCGCCGCCTCCCCGCGGGCGACGGCGCCCGCCGCCTCGGCGCACACGAGGTCGATCCAGCGGGCGCGGCGGGCGAGGCGCTGTTCCTCCAGGCGGGGGCTGACGCCGATGATCTCGACGAAGGTGATGCGGATGCGGCGCCGGTCCGAGGTGACGTTCGCGGCGTACGCACGGAAGATCACGGTGGCACGTTCGGCGAGCGGCAGGTTCTCCGCCTCGGCCACCGCGGCCAGGACGGCCTCCTCCGCCCACCCGTTGACCTGGAGATGGAGTGCGGCCAGCACGTCCTCCAGGGTGCGGAACTCCTCGTAGAACTGACGCGTCGACAGTCCGGCGGCCTCGCTGAGCGCCGCGACGGTCGTCCCCCGGAATCCGGGGCCGTCGCCGAACAGTTGCAGCGCCGCGTCGAGGAAGCGCCGCCGCCGCTCGGCCTGGCGCTCCTCCGCCGACTTGCCGCCGTAGCGGCCGGTGGGCGCCTTGATCCTGCCCGCCACGCTGTCCTCCCGCCGCCTCGCCGTCCCGACGATCAATTTTGTCGTGTACGCAGTCTTGTGGAGAAGGGTGCCCCCTCCTTACTTTTCAGTAAGTTGACTCTGAAAGCACCTGTGTTCAGATTCGACGCTCCGTCTTGGCATGCCCCACTCATGACGCCCACCCCCTTCAGAGGAAGAGAGAGCAGTCATGCCTGCCATCAGAACCAGGCACCTGTGCTCCGTAGCCGCCGCCCTCGCCCTGACCGTCTCCGCCTCCGCGACCGCCGCCGGCGCCGCCGACTCCTCCGCCGCCCTGCGCGAGGTGTTGTTCGTCGGCAACAACTGGGACGGCACCGCCGACGTCATCAAGTCGTCCGGCGACTTCGCGAAGATCGGCCGTATCAACGTCGTCCCCGACAAGGACGAGCGGATGGCGGAGATCAACGCCAACCCGATCAAGTGGATCTACTTCATGGCGATCCGCAACAGCGTCGGCGAGGGCCACGACCAGTTCGTCGACGACATGTACTCCACCCCGGACGGGCAGTCCGTCGTCGTCTCGCGTCCCAGCTTCGCCGACGTGGTCTCCCTCGACCTGGCCACGGGCGAGGTCAACTGGCGCTTCCCCGTGTCCGGTTACCGCGCCGACCACATGGCGGTCTCCCCCGACGGCAAGCGGGTGGCCGTGTCGGCCTCGACCTCCAACACCGTGCACGTCCTGGACATCGAGAGCGGCAAGGAGCTGGGCAAGTTCGCCACCGGCGACAAGCCGCACGAGAACATCTTCACCCAGGACGGCAAGTACATCTACAACATGGCGATCGGCGACGTGAACACGCAGACCGACGCCCCCTGGCTGGACTGGACGAAGGGCGACCGGCGCATCACGGTCGTGGACGCGAACACGTACCGGCAGGTCAAGGTCATCGACATGCGTCCGAAGCTGGACGCGATCGGCCTGACGGACTACTCCGACGCGGTGCGGCCCGCGGTGTTCTCGCCGGACGAGTCGAAGCTGTACTTCCAGGTGTCGTTCTTCAACGGCTTCTTCGAGTACGACCTGGCCACCGACCGGATCACCCGCACCAAGACCCTGCCGAAGAACCCGGCGACCAGCGACGACCGCACCACGTTCGTCAACGACTCACGCCATCACGGCATCTCGATGAGCCCCGACGGCAGCAAGCTGTGTGTCGCGGGGACGATGGACGACTACGCCACCGTCGTCAACCGCACCACGCTTCAGGAGGGCCCGCTCGTCACCGCCTCCAAGCCCTACTGGGCCACGGTCAGCGGTGACGGCAAGTCCTGTGTGGTCTCCGAGAGCGGCACCGACCAGGTCACGGCCATCGACTTCGCCACCGGGCAGAAGCAGGTGTCGGTCCCGGTCGGCGACCACCCGCAGCGGGTCCGGCTGGGGCATGTGCAGGGCGGCTGGACGAGTCCTTCGACGAGCTGATCAGCCCAGGGCCTTCAGCACCGCGCCCACCCCGTCCTCGGTCGCCATGTGCCGCGCGGCGACCGAGGCGGCACGGGCGTACGCCTGCTGCCGCAGTTCCGCGCGCCAGGCGGTGGCCTCCCCCATGAGCCGGCGCCAGTCCTCCTTGGTGTGGGCGGCGGCGCGGGACATGGACTCCTTCTGCCCCGCCGAGTCCTGCCACTTGAGCTGGGCCTCGGTGGCATAGCTGAGGTCGAAGGAGATCTCGCCGAAGACGTCGAAGCGTTCCTCCGGGGTCAGGGCCACGCCGTCTGCTGGACCTCGATCGCCTGCTCGACCTCCGCCAGCTTCCGGAGCCGGCCGATCTCCTCGCTCAACTGCCGCACCCGGGACCGGAGATACTCCAGGGCGTTCGCCTGCGGGTCCTTCGGGATCCCGGCGATCTCGTCGAGGGAGAAGCCGAGTTCGCGGTAGAAGAGGATCTGCTGGAGCCGGGCCAGGTCGGCGTCGTCGAACTGCCGGTAACCGGCGCCGCTGCGGCCACCGGGCGAGAGCAGTCCCGCCCGGTCGTAGTGGTGCAGCGTGCGCACGGTCACCCGGCGAAGGCCGAGACCTGCCCCACGGAGTAGCTCATTCACCTGCCCTTTCGTCGAGGTACAGCGTGCAGCCTGACGTAAGGGGAGGGTCAAACGGAGGTCCTCATCCTGCGTTCTGGGGCGCCCAGGCGGAGAGTTCGGACCGTGCGGCGTTGAGCAGCGTGGCCGAGGGGGCGCTCGCCCCGTTCGTCACCAGCGCGTAGTGCGGGACCCCGGAGTCGGTGTCGGTGAGCAGCAGACGGCGGCTGCCCGTGCCGCCCGGTTCCGCGGCCACGCCGACAGCGGTGGCCGAGGTGTACGGCGGGGGCGCGTACGCGGTGCCCAGGTCGGAGACCACGGTGGTGGATCCGGTCGGGAAGGACGCCGGCAGATGCAGTTCGGTCGGGGCCGTGCCGCTGTTCGAGCGCCAGAGCAGCAGCCCGTACTGTCCCGATCCCACGAGCCGCGCCACGTTCGGCAGTGAGCTCGGCACAGGGTTCCAGGTCAGGGTGGTGTCGCCGTCCCGGGAGCGGTCCTCGTAGGTGAAGGCGACCGTCGTTCCGGAGGTGGCGCTCGGGTAGATCCGGTCGAGCAGCCGTGCGTCCTGGCGCAGCACCGCCTTGCCCGAGTCGTCGAGGCGTACGGCGGACAGGTCCTCGTCGTTCCAGGCGTCACCGGCGGTGAGGACCTTGTCGGGGTTGCCGTTCATCAGCTCGTGGTGGCGTCCGTTGTAGATGTCCCACTGCCACTGCGTGCCGGAGAGGACCGGGCCGGAGCCTTTCGGGTCGGACCACCAACTCGCGCCCCTTACGCGGGAGTCGAGGGCCTGGTACATCGCCTTCAGGACGGTCGGCGCCTTGTCGGAGACCGAGCCGGACAGCGGGTGGCCGAACTCGCTGACGATCGCGGTCGAGCCGGTGGCCGAGGCACGGTCACGGACGAGGCCGAAGTCGCCGGCGTACTGGCCGTCGGCCGCCTTGCCCCACATGAAGATGCCGGAGATGGCCTTCTGGTCGTAGAAGTGGGTGTTGAAGACGTAGCGCGGGCCGAGCGTGCCCGCGTCGAGCAGTCCGCCCTCCTGCTTCTGGAAGTCGAGGTTGGCGTTCCAGAAGAGGTTGGGCTCGGCGAAGAGCGGCTTGTCCTGCCAGCCGGCCGTGTCCATGCGAGCACGGAACTTCTCGTAGAACGGCCAGAGCACGTCCCGTTCCCAGGTGCGGCTGGTCTGCCCGGAGTCGTAGCTGCCGGCGTGCGGTTCGTTGTACGGGTCGAAGCCGACGACGCCCGCGAACTGTGCGGCGGAGACGTTCTGCCTGACGTACGTCATCGTCTTCTGCGCGGTGGCGAGGAAGGCGTCCTGGAGGCCGTACTCGTTGTGCCAGAAGTCGTACGACGCCTGCTTCACGGCCTCGTTCTGGGTGATGTTCTGGCCCCAGAACAAGCAGATCCCGCAGGACTCGTCCGGGTAGTTCCCGGCGTCCACGGCCCACTTGGGGGCGCCGTCGCCCGTGTACCAGCTATCGGGGTCGAACAGGTGCCGGGAGTAGAGGTCCTGATGGAAGTCGGGGTAGACGCGGATGCCCGCGTCGAGGAAGGCGCGCATCTGGGCGGTGGCGGCGGCCAGATACGTGGTGTCCACCTGGCCACGCACGGGTTCGGCGTGGGCCCAGGAGAGAAGGAAGCGGATCGAGTTGGCGCCGCCGAGGGCGCGCAGCGCGGTCGCGGACTTCTTCGCGTCGGCGACCGAGGCGAAGGGCAGGCCGGCGTTCTCCGCCAGCTTGGTCTCGCCGGAGACGTTGTAGCCGCGCAGGACGACCTCGCGGCCGTGGGCGTCGACGAAGCGGCCGTTCTGCACGGTCAGCGGCGTTTCGTCGAACCAGAGGGAGTCGGGAAGGGAGGCGGCGGTGGCGGGTGAGGGGCCCGCCACCGTGAGGGATCCGAAGAGGACGACCAGAACAACCAGCAGACGCGCTCGCATGTTCGGCATGTCCACTACAGTCCGGTGATATCAGGACACCGTCAATACTTCTGACCCTGGAGTAAGTTGAGGCTCTGCCCCGCACTTCGGTCTCATTCGCCGCCGGACAGCCCCAGCTCCTCACGCGCCCCGGCCACCCACCGCAGGACGCCTTCCGCACCGGCCTTCCCGGCCGAGTCCGCCGCCTCCCTGAGCAGTTGCGCCGCCTCGTCCCTGCGATCCTGCTCGGCCGCGACATGGGCGAGCCCGATGAGATTGGCGGCCACGCCCGCGAGGAAGCCGACTTCGCGGCGCAGCCGGATGGACTCCTCGAAGCGCTCGCGGGCCGCGTCGAGGCGTCCGGCCATGTGGTCCGCGAAGCCGAGGTGCCGCAGGGCGTAGGACATCGTCAGCCGGTCACCGGCCCGCGTGGCGAGGTCGAGGGCGCGGGCGAAGGCGGGCAGCGCGGTCTCGGTGTCGTCGCGGACCACCTGGTGGAAGGCCCCGACCCAGAACAGCGCCTCGCCCTCGCCACGTCCGTCCCCGAGTTCCCCGTACAGCCGTGCCGCGCGCTCGAAGAGCTCCAGCTCCCGCACGTCCTCGACCCGCTCCTGAAGGAACCGGGCGTGCACGACCCTGCCGCGGACCAGCGCGAGATCCGCCTCCACCGCGTCGAGCTCTCGGTCGGCCGGGGACAGTGCGTCGCCGTCACCGCCGAACACCGCGCGCTCGTAGAGGAGTTGGGCCTGTTCGATCCGAGGGTCCGCAGTCATGCGGCGATGGTATGAAGGCCGCCCCGCGATCTCCAACGACTTTCAGCCGCCGACCCTGCGGGTCAGGTTCAGCAGGTACTCCTTCCGGTTCAGCGGGTTCAGGTCGGTGCGGCGGCGTTCTGGGAGCGTGCCGCGCGGGGCGGGTGCGTAGTGGTCGAAGGCGCTCTCCAGCTCCCCCTCGCCGCGTGTCAGCCCCGGCAACTGCTGTTCCAGTTCGTGCACATGGGCCGCGGGCACCGAGCCCTCCAGTCGGCAGGAGGCGCCGCGGGTCTCCGTCGTCTGCGGCGTGGCGCGCAGCCTGGCCAGCACCGGCAGCAGAGCGGCCAGGGTGTCACTCGGCGCCTCCAGGCGGAACCGGTGCAGGGGCTCGTGCACCTGCGTGCCCGCCCGGCGCAGCGCCTCGATCAGGACCAGCGGGGTCACGCCCCGGAAGTCGTAGCCGGTGCTGGACATGCTCTTGTCGAAACCCTGGTGGGCGTGGCTCTGCCGGGGCGAGTAGCCGGAGTGGGTCATGGTGACCTTGCAGTCGGGGATCTGCCAGCCGTGCAGACCCTGGCCGAGGGTCTCGCGGACGGTGTCCTCGACGGCCTTGAAGAAGGCGTACGGCATGGAGCCCAGCTCCACCTCCAGCCGGAACTCCACGCCGGATCCGACCGGCGCCGGATCGACGCGCAGGCCGACCGTCGCGAGGAAGGGGTTGGCGTCCTTCTTGTTGAACTCCACCGCCGCGCCCGAGCCGACGGGCCGCTCGATGCACAGCGGTGTCGTCTCGCGGAAGGTGACGTCGAGGCCGAAGTCATCGGCGAGCGTGGCCTGGATGACCTCCTTCTGCACCTCGCCGTAGAGGGACACGAAGGTCTCCTGGCGCACCTCGTCGTGGCGCAGGTCGATCAGCGGGTCCTGTTCGGCCAGGCGGGTGAGGGCGCGGTGCAGGGACCGCCGGTCCACGCCGTCGGCCGGCGCGACGATCGTCTCCAGGGTGGGCGGGGCGAAGAAGTGCCCGTAGGCCTTGCGAGGTTCGCCGATCGTGTCGCCGATCCTGATGTCGGCCAGGCCCCACAGCTTGGCGATCCGGCCTGCCGGGACCAGGTCGCCCCTGACGTCCCTGCCCCGGTCGAAGACGCTGATGGCGGTGATGCGACCCTCGGCGCGGGTGTCGCCGAGGGCAGCGGTGGCATGGCTGTCCGCGAGGTCGCCGCAGTCGCTCGACGCGGCGGCCTCTCCGGACCCGTTGGAGTCGCCGAAGCGGATCCGGTCCCGGGTGCGCAGCGTCCCCGAGAACAACCGCGCGTACGCGACCTTCTCCCCCGCCGGGCCACGCTCCACCTTGAAGACGGTGCCGCAGACCGCGCCGTCGGGGTCGCCGCCCGCCGCGGGCAGCAGTTCTCTGATGCCCTCGGTCAGCGCGTCCACGCCCGCGCCCGTGATGGCGGAGCCGAAGTACACCGGGTGGACGAGCGCCTGACGGGTCCGGGCAGCCAGGGCGGTGCGCAGAAGGCCGTCGGTGACCTCGCCCTCGACGTACGCGGTCAGCAGGTCGTCGTCGAGATCGGCGAGCACGTCGAGCGCGGCCGTGCCGAGGCCGGGCAGGAAGCGCGCGTCGGGCGTGCCGAGTGCGGTGGCCGTGCCCATCGGGACGACGGCCGAGGTGAGCCGTTCGGAGACGGCCCGCAGGACGGCGTCGTACCGGGCGCCGCGTCGGTCGATCTTGTTGACGAACACGAGCGTGGGGATGCGCAGTCGTTGCAGCGTGCGCATCAGGACCCGGGTCTGCGGCTGGACGCCTTCGACGGCGGAGACGACCAGCACGGCACCGTCGAGGACCCCGAGCACCCGCTCCACCTCGGCGATGAAGTCCGGGTGGCCGGGGGTGTCGATGAGGTTGACGGTCACGTCGTCCAGCGCGAACGACACGACCGCGGACTTGATGGTGATGCCGCGCTGCCGCTCCAGGGCGAGGGAGTCGGTCTGTGTGCTCCCGGCGTCGACGCTGCCGATCTCGTCGATCACGCCGGCCGAGTGCAGCAGGCGCTCGGTCAGGCTGGTCTTACCTGCGTCGACATGGGCGAGGATTCCGAGGTTGAGCATGTGCACGAAGCGTCATGTCCTTTGACGAGGGGGTGATTCCTTCCTGGGGGGACATGAACGCAGTGCGCATCTTTGCTCCTGGTCTTCCGACGACGGGTCCGTGCAGTGCAGCAGAAGCGGCGGCGCGGCGGCAACGGATTAAACGCCGGCCGGCGGCACCGCACCGGGCACGCATCTCCGCCGTGGCCTGCGTTTCCTGGCGAGGGTCGACGGGCACTCGGCGCGCATACATGCCGATCGCGGCCCAATCGCGGGCACCTCACCGGCCTCGCGGCGAAAGGGAGCGGACACCTCACCGGCCTCGCGGCGAAAGGGAGCGGACACCTCACCGGCCTCGCGGCGAAAGGGAGCGGACACCTCACCGGCTACGCGGCGAAAGGGACACGCCATGAACCACCGAACGCGATCCGACGCACCCCATTCCGGTGCGGCCCTGCTGGGCGTCTACCTCAACGACCATCTGGCGGGCGCCACCGGCGGTGCCGAGCGGGCACGGCACATGACACGGTCGTACCGGGGAACGGACCTCGCTTCGGCGATGGAGCCGATCTCCTCCGAGATCACCGAGGACCGGGCCACCCTGATCGACATCATGGAACGGCTCGACGTCCCGGTGCGGCACTACAAGATCTACGCGGGACGCGTGGCCGAGCGGGCGGGGCGGCTCAAGAGCAACGGCCGGCTCGTACGGCATTCCCCGTTGAGCCCGCTGGTGGAGCTGGAGGCCCTGCGGGTGGGCGTGGAGGGCAAGGCGGCCGTCTGGCAGACACTGCGTGACCTCGCCGACGGCGAGGAGCGCCTCGACCCGGACCTCCTCGACGGCCTCCTCGAACGGGCCCGGCGCCAGCAGGGCACGCTGGAGGAGCTGCGCCGCCGGCAGATCGGGCCGGCGCTCCGGACGGCCTGACCGGCGTTCACTCGTCCGGCAGAGTCCCGCGCTGCGACGAACTGCGCCGTGAGGGCATGTTGCCGTGGCCGGGCATTTCGTGCGGGGTCAGCCGGTTGTCACTCCTCGGCACCACGTCGGGCTCCCGGCGTTCCCGGACCTCCCGAACCGGTCCCTCCTCGGGCAGCCGGGGCTGCTCTTCGGGGCGCGGCGGAGGGGATTCCCGGCGCCTGACGCGGGCGCCCAGCACGAAGGCGCCGATCAGCAGACCCACGACGACCAGACCGGCGACGACCAGGCCCATGCCCAGCGCGCCTTCCGCGGCGATGTCCGTCCATGCGATGTCCATGGGCGCGCGAGTACCCACGGCACCTCACGTGAACCGGCTTCCCTGCCGCCGGCCGGGGTCAGCGAGACCGCCCGGCCGTGCCGGGCCGGTGGAACGACCGGCCCTGGGGTCAGCGCAGCCCGGCGCGCATGAACTTCGCCGCCGCAAGGTCGATACTGCTGGGAGCAGCGCGCTCCGCCCGGATGCCCGCGCGCCGATCGCCCATGTGTGGCGCCACAGAGACCTGATCAGCCGTCACAAGGGCCACTGACTCAGAGGACGTCCGTCGAGTCCACGAGGAGCACCCGCGAACATGCGTGAGATTCTCCCGGTGATCGGTGGCTGGTACGCGGCCCGGGTGCCGTTCGGGCTCGCCACCGTGGTCGCCACGAGCCGTAGCGCGCCTCGCGACCCGGGCGCCGCGATGGCGGTGGGTCCGGGTGACGAGGTCGTGGGCAGTGTGTCGGGCGGATGCGTGGAGGGCGCCGTGTTCGAGCTCGCGCGCGAGGTGGTGGCGAGCGGCGAGGCGCGGCTGGAGACCTTCGGGTACAGCGACGAGGACGCGTTCGCCGTCGGGCTCACCTGCGGCGGCGAGATCACCCTGCTGGTGCGCCCCGTGACACCGCGGAGCGACCCGTCGTTCGGCGAGGTCGCGGCATCGGTCGCGGCCGGCCGTCCGGTGACCGTGGCGACGGTGACGGCCGGGCCGGCGCCGCGCGGTGCGACGCTCGCCGTGTGGCCCGACCGGGTGGCGGGCACGCTGGGCGCGCCCGGCCTGGACGCGGCGGTGAGCGCCGACGCGCGCGGCGAGCTCGCCCTCGGCGCCACGGGCCTGCGGCACTACGGCCCGCACGGCGAGCGGCGTGAGGACGCGGTCACCGTCTTCCTGCACTCGTTCGCGCCGCCGCCCCGCATGCTGGTCTTCGGCGCGATCGACTACGCGGCCGCCGTCGCCCGCATCGGCGACTTCCTCGGCTACCGGGTCACGGTGTGCGACGCGCGCGCCGTCTTCGCCACACCACAGCGCTTCCCGCAGGGCGTGGAGGTGGTCGTGGACTGGCCGCACCGCTACCTGAACGGCACCGACACCGACGACCGCACGGTGATCTGCGTACTCACCCACGACCCCAAGTTCGACGTGCCCCTGCTCCAGGAGGCACTGCGCCGCCCGGCGGCGTACATCGGGGCGATGGGCAGCCGCCGCACCCACGACGACCGCATGAAGCGGCTCCTCGAAGCCGGCCTCGGTGAGCGGGAGTTGGCGCGGCTGCGCTCACCGGTCGGCCTCGACCTCGGGGCCCGTACGCCCGAGGAGGTCGCCGTGTCCGTCGCCGCCGAGATCGTCGCACTGCGCTGGGGCGGCAGCGGTACCCCGCTGACGGCTACCGCCGGGGCCATCCACCCGCGGGGAACGCGGGGTGGCGCACCCGGCGGACCCGGCGGACCAGACCCCGGCGACGACCGGCCCGCGAAGGGCCCGAATCGGGAGGTGTAAGGCGGGCGCGCAGGGGTACGCGCGGCACAACGGAGGCATCTCGTGCCCCCGGAACACAGCCTCTGAGCGGGAAGGAGGTCCATGACAGCGCACTTGCAGCGCCCGGGCCGCTTCCCTGCACACGGGGCGGCCCGGATCTTGTGCGGGCGCATCCCCCGTTGACGCCGCCCCTCAGCGCGGCGGCAACCGGTGCAGCTCCACATCCGTGAGGCCGCTCTCGGACACGGTCGCGGTCAGGTAGGTGCAGTGGGGCTGTCGCCGCCGGTCCGTGGGGGAACCGGGATTCAGCAGGCGCAGGCCCGTGGCGGCGGTGGTGTCCCAGGGGATGTGGCTGTGGCCGAAGACCAGGACGTCGAGGTCCGGGAACCTGGCCGCGCAGCGCGCCTCACGGCCCTGGGCGGGGCCGGTCTCGTGGACGACACCGAACCGCAGCCCGCCCAGCTCGACGTACGCCACCTCGGGGAGCCGCGCTCGCAGGTCCGGCCCGTCATTGTTGCCGTAGACCCCGACGAGCCGGGCGCTGCGGCTCTCCAGCAGGTCCAGCGTGGCCGCGTCGACCCAGTCCCCGGCATGGAACACGACGTCGGCACCCGGCAGTTCGGCGAGCAGCCGCTCGGGCAGTGCCTTGGCGCGCTTGGGCAGATGGGTGTCGGACATCAGGAGCAGACGCACGGCGCCAGGCTACCGGCGGAGGTGATCTCCGGGCCGCCGGTTCGCCATGCCGCGCCGTGCCGTTGAGCGGTGGACAAAAGCCGTAACGGGGTTAGCATTTGGCCACGAGCGCCGAAATTCGACGCAAACGCCCAGTGACCCCTAGGGGGCTCGGAGACCGATGCCGATCAAGGTCAGCGTGGTCGTACCCGTGTACAACCCCGGGGTCTATGTCGAGGACTGCATCGACTCCCTGCTCCGCCAGTCGCTGCCCGCCGACGAGTACGAAGTGATCTTCGTCGACGACGGCTCCACCGACGACACGCCCGCCCGGCTCGACGCGCTGGCCGCCGCGGAGCCCCGGGTCACCGTCGTTCACCAGGAGAACTCCGGCTGGTCGGGCAAGCCCCGCAATGTCGGCATCGGCGCCGCCCAAGGCGAGTACGTGATGTTCGTCGACAACGACGACTACCTCGGCGACGAGGCCCTGGAGCGGATGTACGACTACGGCGTGGCCAACGGCGCCGATGTCGTGGTCGGCAAGATGGCCGGCAAGGGCCGCGGGGTTCCGGTCGAGCTGTTCCGCCGCAACCACCCCAGGGCCACCGTCGAGAACGCGCCGCTGATCGACAGCCTCACCCCGCACAAGATGTTCCGCCGCGCCTTCCTCGACGACATCGGGCTGCGCTTCCCCGAGGGCCCGCGGCGCCTGGAGGACCACGTCTTCGTCACCGAGGCGTATCTGCGCGCGGCCAACGTCTCGGTGCTCGGCGACTACGTCTGCTACTACCACGTCCGGCGCGACGACGCCTCGAACGCCGGGTTCCAGCGCTTCGACCCGGGCGGCTACTTCAAGAACCTCCGGGAGGCCCTCGACGTCGTCGAGCAGTACACCGAGCCGGGGCCGCTGCGGGACCGGCTCTTCCGGCGCTGGCTGCGGGTGGAGATGGTCGAGCGGATGCGCGCGCGGCGCCTGCTCGCCCTGCCGGCGGACTATCGCCGGGAGCTGTTCGAGGAGATGCACCAGGTCGTCGTGGAGCGCTTCGGGCCCGGTGTGGCGGCCGGGCTGCAGCCGACGCAACAGGTCGTCGCCGCGCTGATCGCCGCGGACCGGTACGACGTCGTAGAGGCGTTCGCCGAGTGGGAGGCCGGCATCGCCCTCACGGCCGTCCCCGAGCGCGTGGCCTGGGAGGACGGCACGCTGCGGGTCGGATTCAGCGCCGAGTACACGTCAGGCGCCGAGCCGATGACCTTCGCCGCCGGTACGGCTCCCGAACCGCTGGACGGCACGCCCGAGGACCTGGCCGCCGCGGTCGCCTGGGTGAGCGCCGACACCGCCGCACGCTTCGACCGGGCGAGCGCGGATCTGCTGGTGCGCGAGCGGGCCAGTGCCGCCCAGTACTTCCAGCCGGTGGAGTTCACCCGGGAGGAGGTGCCGGCCGGGGACGACGGCCGGGTCCGCCTGGTGCTGCGCGCGACCGCCACCGTCGATCCCGCCGCCCTCACCCGCGCCGGTGTGTGGGACGCCCTCGTCCGCGCCCGGCTGGGCGGCTGGACCAAGGAGTGCCGGCTCGGCCCGGCGCCGCGGGGAGCCCGCCCCACGCCGCCCGCCGCCCTGGGCCGCGGTCACCTGGTCCTGCCGTACTGGACCTCGCCGCACGCGCATCTCGCCCTGGACGTCGACCGGGCGACCGGCCGTCTGGGCCTGGGCATGCTCTCCCCGGACGAGGTCACGGCCTCGGGCGACCGGCTGCGGGTGCCGCTCCCCTTCCACGTCCCCGGCGACGGCGCCGTCGCCTCCCTCCGCCTCACCTCCTCCCTCGCCACCTACGACGTGCCCGCCACGCTCTCCCCCCGGGTCCCCGGCGCGCTGCTGGAGGCCGAGCTGCCCCTCGGCGACCTGCGAGGGGCGACCTGGCGGGTGGCACTGGGCCTGCCGGGACCGCGCTTCCTCGCCCTGCCGTTCGCCCTGCGCGCCGGCGTCGGTGGGGTGCACGTCGTGCGCATTCCCGGACCCAGCGCGCTACGACGACTCGTCCGCAGGGCCCGACGCAGGCTCGGTACGGCACTGGGCCGCACGGTGACCCGGCTGCGGGCCCGGGCCGGGAAGAGGTGACGACATGCGCTCGCTCGGCATCGAAGGTGCGTGGGCGCTGGAGCCCAAGGTCTTCCCGGACGACCGGGGCAGCTTCCACGAGTGGTACCGGGGCGCGGAGTTCCGCGAGGCCACCGGCTACGACCTCTCGCTGGCCCAGGCCAACTGCTCGGTCTCCCGCTGGGGCGTCCTGCGCGGCGTGCACTTCTCCGACGTGCCGCCCGGACAGGCCAAGTACGTGACCTGTCTGCGCGGCGCCGTCCTGGACGTGGTGGTCGACATCCGCGTCGGCTCACCCACCTTCGGCCGCTGGGAGGCCCTGCGCCTCGACGACGACAACCACCACGCCCTGTTCCTCGCGGAGGGACTGGGGCACGCCTTCACGGCCCTCACCGACGAGGCGACGGTGGTCTACCTGTGCTCGACCGGCTACGCCCCCGAGCGCGAGCACGGCGTGGACCCGCTCGACCCCGAGCTGGGCATCGCCTGGCCTGAGCACATCCCGCCGGTCCTGTCCCCGAAGGACGCCCAGGCACCGTCGCTGGCACAGGCACGCGAAAGCGGACTGCTCCCGTCCTACGCAACCTGCACGGCCCACTACGAACAACTACGAAACGGCCCGGCCTGACACCGAAGGCCGGCAACTCCCCCGAAAGGGCACGGTCCCGCCTCACCCCGAAGGCCGGCAACGCCCCAAAGGGGCGCGGGGAACTGCGCGACAAGCCCCGACGAACCCGCAGACACATCACGACAGCACCCGGCACCAGGCACCCCCGGTTCAACCGCCGGAGGCAACCCGCTCGACAGCCGTACGCAGCGGCTCCCACCCCCGCGACCGCCCCACACCCAGCCGGCGTGCCCGAGCCAACGGCCGCCAGAAACTAGCCCCGAGCAGCGCCTCGGGCGCCACCGCCCCGCCCCGGTCCAGGATCGTCTCGGGCACCTTCTGCGGATCGGGCACGTCGTACTCGGCGACGATCTCGTCGTATCGGTCGCGCAGCACCGTGTTGCGGCGGTCGGCCCCGAACACGACGAGCTGACCGGTGGGCTGCGTGTCGACGAGCACCGTCACCAGATCGGGTCGATGACGCCCGAGGATCTCGGCGAGCTTGTACACATCACCGGTCCACGCGCCCGTGTGCCGGTCGCGGGCCGCCTCGTCGACGTTGCGCGGCAGCATGTCGTCGAAGACGATCACACTCGTCCAGTCCGAGTGCCGCTCGATGTTCATGAAGTCCCGCAGCGCGTACTCGAACAGGTGCATCCCGTCGATGAAGGACAGGTCGAGGACGGTACGCCGCCAGTACGCGAACGGACCGCGGCCCCGGCGCAGGTTCCGCAGCGGATGACGGCCGCCCTTGAGGTGGATGAGCGGTTTGTCGCGGGCGAAGAAGTCGTCGCTGGTGGCCTTGACGAGGTGGACGTCGCAGCGGATCTCCGTGACGACCTTGAAGGCGGGGTCGACGGCGATGGTGGGGACGCGAGAGAGCCGGAGACTGCGGCCGTCGTTGACACCGATCTCCAGGTAGTTGCGGTTGCCGCTGACCTTGTGCAGTTCCTTCAGGAACTCATGGCGTTTCACGAAGGGTCTCCTTGCGGATCCGGGGCAGTGCTTCGTGCAGGGCGGTGCGCCAGTCGCGCGCCGGTGCGAGGCCGAGCCGCCGGCGGCGGCCGTGCGCGAGGACGCTGTACGCGGGGCGGGGCGCGGGCCGGGGAAAGGCCGCGCTGGTGACGGGGCGTACCCGGTCGGGGTCGGCGTCCAGGAGCCGGAACACCTCGCGGGCCAGGTCGTACCAGGTCGCCTCGCCGGAGTTGGTGGCGTGCAGGACGCCGGTGGCGTCGGGGCCGACGCGCGGGCCGAGGTCGGCGAGGAAGGCGGCGACGTCGGCGCTCCAAGTGGGCTGGCCCCGCTGGTCGTCGACGACGTCGACGGTGTCCAAGCGGGCTTCCAGCTCGATCATCGTGCGGACGAAGCTGCGGCCGTGGACGCCGTACAGCCAGGCCGTTCGCACCACCGCGCTCGCGTCCGGGAGTTCGTCGGCCACGCCCTGCTCACCGGCCAGTTTCGTGCGGCCGTAGGCGGTGCGGGGGGCAGGGGGCTCGTGCTCCGGGTAGGGGGTGCGGGCGTCCCCGGCGAAGACGTAGTCGGTGGAGATGTGGATCAGGCGGGCCCCGTGGGCGGCGCAGGCCCTGGCGAGGAGGCGTGGGCCGTCGCCGTTGACGCGCAGGGCGCCTGCCTCGTCCTGTTCGGCGTCGTCGACGGCCGTGTAGGCGGCGCAGTTGACCAGGAGGTCGGGGTGGTGGGCGGTGAAGGCGCGCTCGATGGATTCGGGGGCGGTGATGTCGAGGGCGGCGTGGTCGAGGGCGGTGACCTGCTCGCCGCGGGCGCGGAGTTCGCCGACCAGGTCGTGGCCGAGCATGCCGCGCGCGCCGGTGACCAGCCACCTCATCCGTGCTCCTCACCTGCGCGCCGTTTGAGGGGCTCCCACCAGGAGCGGTGCTCGCGGTACCAGGCGACGGTGGCGGCGAGGCCGGAGGCGAAGTCGTGGCGGGGCCGGTAGCCGAGTTCGGTGCGGGCCTTGGTCCAGTCGACGGAGTAGCGCAGGTCGTGGCCCTTGCGGTCCTCGACGTGCCGCACCTGGTCCCAGTCCGCGCCGCAGGCTTCCAGGAGCAGGGCAGTGAGGTCCTTGTTGCTCAGTTCGGTGCCGCCGCCGATGTTGTAGATCTCGCCGGGGCGGCCCTTGGTGCGGACGAGTTCGACGCCTTGGCAGTGGTCGTCGACGTGCAGCCAGTCGCGGACGTTGAGGCCCTCGCCGTACAGGGGGACCCGCTCGCCGTCGAGGAGGTTGGTGATGAACAGCGGGACGACCTTCTCGGGGAACTGGTGCGGGCCGTAGTTGTTGGAGCAGCGGGTGACGCGCACGTCGAGGCCGTGGGTGCGGTGGTAGGCGAGGGCTAGCAGGTCGGAGGAGGCCTTGGAGGCGGAGTACGGCGAGCTGGGCCGCAGGAGGTCCTCCTCGATGGACGAGCCGGTCTCGACGGATCCGTAGACCTCGTCGGTCGAGACGTGCACGAAGGGTTCGACGCGGTAGCGCAGGGCCGCGTCCAGCAGGGTCTGGGTGCCGACGACGTTGGTGAGGACGAAGTCGCCGGCGCCCTCGATCGAACGGTCGACGTGGGACTCGGCGGCGAAGTGCGCCACGTGGTCGGCGTCGGCCATCAGCTTGTCGACGAGCTCGGCGTCCCGGATGTCCCCTTGCACGAACTCCAGTCGGGGGTGGTCGAGTTCGAGGTTGTCGAGGGTGCCGGCGTAGGTGAGCTTGTCCAGCACGGTGATCCGTGGCGCGTCGGGTGCGTCCGGTGCGTCGCGGGCGAGCAGGTTGCGGACGTAGGTCGAGCCGATGAAGCCGGCGGCGCCGGTGACGAGAAGGTTCATGTGTGGATCTGCACCTTGCTGTGGTCGCCGAGGACGAGGTGGTGGGCGCTGGGGACGCTGGGCGCGGGGGTGACCTCGGCGTGCCGGCCGATGAGCGAGGACTCGATCCGGCCCACTCCGTGGATCGTGGACTCGCGCAGCACGATGGAGAACTCCAGTTCGCTGTCGATGACGCGGCAGTTCTCAGCGACGGAGGTGAAGGGGCCGACGTAGGAGTTCTCGACGACGGTGCCGGCGCCGACGACGGCGGGTCCGACGATGCGCGAGTTGACGATGCGTGCGCCCTCCTCGACGACGACGCGCCCGACGGCCTCCGACGCCTCGTCGACCTCGCCGTCGATGCGGCGGCTGAGGCTTTCCAGGACGGTCCGGTTGACCTCCAGCATGTCGGCGACGTTCCCGGTGTCCTTCCAGTAGCCCTGGATGACCGTGCAGCGCACGTCGGCGCGGGAGTCGATCAGGTGCTGGATGGCGTGGGTGATCTCCAGTTCGCCGCGCCAGGACGGGGTGATGGAGCGGACCGCGTCGTGGATGACCGGGGTGAACAGATAGACGCCGACCAGCGCGAGGTCGCTCTTGGGGTGTTCCGGTTTCTCCTCCAGGCCGACGACCTGCCCCGCGTCGTCGAGTTCGGCGACGCCGAAGGAGCGCGGGTCCTGCACCCGGGTCAGCAGGATCTGGGCGTCGGGGCGGTTGCCGCGGAACTCCTCGACGAGGTCGGCGATGCCACCGACGATGAAGTTGTCGCCGAGGTACATGACGAAGTCGTCGTCGCCCAGGTAGTCCCGGGCGATGATCACGGCGTGCGCGAGTCCCAGCGGGCGTTCCTGGGGGATGTAGGTGATCTCGAGGCCGAATTTGGATCCGTCGCCCACGGCGTCCTGGATCTCCGCGGCGGTGTCACCGACGATCACACCGACGTCGGTGATCCCGGCCGCTGCGATCGATTCGAGCCCGTAGAAGAGCACGGGTTTGTTTGCCACCGGCACGAGCTGTTTGGCCGAAGTGTGCGTGATCGGCCTCAAGCGCGTACCGGCACCGCCGGACAGCACAAGAGCCTTCATCTGGTTCACCTTAGCCGCGATTCGGCCATTTTGACGGTGCCAGTTGGCCTGTGCGTCACCGTGGAGTCGTCCGGTATTCACCGGAATCCGAGATTCAGTCGCTCGTCGCGATCTCGCTCCACACCTGTTTTCCGCCACTGACCGGCACCGTTCCCCATGCCGCCGACATGGCCTCGACCAGGAGGATTCCACGCCCGCCGGTCGCCTCCCAGCTCAGGCTGGTGGGCTTGACGGGGCTGCGGGCCGAGGCGTCGGCGACCGCGACGCGCATCCTGTGGTTCACGAGCGTCAGATCCAGGCGGACACGGCCGTCCGTGTGCACGAGGGCGTTGGTGACGAGTTCGGACACGACGAGCAGCACGGTGTCCGCGTCCCGCTGCGGCACACCCCAGGCCCGCAGGGTGCGACGGGTGAAGCGGCGGGCGTGCCCGACGGCCTCCGGGACGCGCCAGACGGTCCAGCTCTCGCGCAGGGGCCGTACGGCCATGCCGTCGTAGCGCAGCAGGAGCAGGGCGATGTCGTCGTTGCGGCGGGCGCCGACGAGCAGGGCGTCGGCGACGAGGCCGAGGTGGGCGGGGTCGGAGCGGGCGAGCTCACGGGCGAGCCGGTCCATGCCGGTGTCGATGTCCTCCTCGGCGGACTCGACGAGGCCGTCGGTGGTCAGGGCCACGATGGTGCCGGGGGCCAGCCGCAGCGGGCTCATGGGGAAGGCGGCCTGGCGCAGCACGCCGAGCGGGGGGCCGCCCTCCGCCTCGGCGATCTCGGTCGCGCCGTCCGGCCGGCGCAGGACCGGCGGGAGGTGTCCGGCGCGCACGCACCAGCCGGAGCCCTCTTCCAGGTCGACGTCGACGTAGCAGCAGGTGGCGAAGAGGTCGGTCTCCATGTCCATCAGGAGGCGGTTGGCGTGGTGCACGACGACGTCCGGGGGGTGTCCTTCGGCGGCGTAGGCGCGCAGCGCGGTGCGCATCTGGCCCATGAGGGTGGCGGCGGCCGCGCTGTGGCCCTGGACGTCGCCGATGACGAGGGCGACGTGGTTGTCGGGCAGCGGGATCACGTCGTACCAGTCGCCGCCGACCTCCAGTCCGGCCGTGGTGGGCAGATAGCGGGCGACGGCCTCCGCGCCGGGCAGCCGGGGCAGCCGGCGCGGCAGGAGCTGGCGCTGGAGCATGCCGACGAGCTCGTGCTCGGCGTCGAAGGCGCGGGCACGCATCAGGGCCTGCCCGGCGAGGCCCGCGGAGGCGGTGAGCAGGGCGCGCTCGTCGGGGCCGAACTCGTGCGGGGTGTCCCAGCCGATGAGGCAGGCGCCGGCCACCCGGCCCCCGGCGGGCAGCGGCAGGACGGCCAGCCCGCCGGGGCCGACGTCGGCGAGGGCGGGTTCCAGCGGGGTGCCGGCCGGCCAGATCCGGGCGCGGCCCTCGCGCAGTGCGGCTGCGAGGGTGGGCATGGCGCGCACGGGCGCGTCCGGCCATTCGGTACGCCATTCGAGGCGCCACAACTCCGGCCAGGACTCGGGTTCGGGCGGGTCGAGGACGGTCACGACGAGCCGGTCGTGCTCCAGCTCGGCGAGCGCGATGCGGTCGGCGTGCAGCGGCTTGCGCAGGGCGGTGACGACGGCGTGGCTGACGTCGCGGACGGTGCCGGCGGTGGCGAGGGCGGCGGCGAGGCGCTGGACGCGGGTCACGTCGGTGACCTCGGGGCGCAGGGTCGAGGTGTCGGTGACGGTGCCGACGAGGCGGGCCGGCCGGCCCTCGCCGCCGGGCAGCAGCCGGCCTCGCAGCCTGAGCCACTTCGGCGGGCCGGCGGGCTGGAGGACCCGGAACTCCAGCTCGCGGTCGCCGATGGACATGTGGTCGGCCTCGACGACCGACATCAGCGACGGCAGGTCCTCGGGGACGGTCAGGCCCAGCAGGGTCTCGACCCTGCCGTCGAACTGCTGCGGTCCGATGCCGAACAGCCCGAGGAGACCTTCGCCGACGTCGACGCGGCCGGTGTCCATGGCGAGGCTGAACGCGTTGACCGGCAGCTCGCCCCCTTCGGCGGCCGCGGCCGGGGCGGGATAGGCGACGGCCTCGGCGATCAGCTCCAGGCACACGCGGTCCTCGGCGTCGAAGCCACCGGGCCGCTCGCTCACGGCCAGCAGGCAGCCGTCGCGGCCGCCTTCGGCGGGCAGGACGGCCAGGGAGAAGTCCTGCGACGACGTCCGCCGGGATTCCGCGCGGCCGGCGAGCTGCTCCGGGCCGAGCCACAGGGCGTGGCCGGTGCGCAGGGCGTCCGCGAGCGGGGAGCGCCCGGTCGGGGTGTAGCCGTCGCGCAGGCCGTACAGGGTGCGGGGCACGCCGGCGGACTCGACGAGGCAGAGGAGCTCGCCGTCCTCACTCGGTGTGTACACGGCGGCGAAGGTCGCTCCGGCGAAGACGAGCGCCTGCTCCAGGACCCGCCGCAGCCGCTCGGGCGAGTCCGGATCGACGGAAAGCGCCTTCAGGGCCCCCTCGGCGCGCAGACTTCTCGTCCTGCGCCCCGCGGTGCCCTCACTGACCACGTCCGCCATTACAGCGCTTATGGGCCACCTGCGCAGCCCCTGTGAGCATTCCGTGCAGCAGGCGCTCGAAAGGACCCGAACATGTCTTTACGCATGCGTTCCGCACGGTGATCTCGTGACAGGAGTGACTGTCCGTGGCCGCCGGCCCGCTGGAAGGCTCGGTGCCGGGCCTGCGGAGGGGGGCGTATGGACAAGCGCTACGAGGTGTACGCGCTGGCGGACAGGCACTTCTACGAGACGCCGGACCGGCTGTCCGCCGACGGCCGGGGGACCGCGCCGCTGTACGAGACGGCGCGGCGCGAGGCGCCCGAGGGCTGGAAGGCCGCGCGGATCGGCGACTGGCTGACCCTGGCGCCGCTCGGCCCGGACGGCACGCCGTTGCCGGACCGCGCCCAGGGCTGGAAGATCCATGTCTCGGCGACCCTCGCGAACGCCGAGCGGATCGCACGGATCGTCTGGGACTACTGCGTGCCGCGGCGCATCGCCTTCAAGTTCGTGCCGGGCCCGCACCTGCTGCACCTGCGCAACGCCAAGTACGCGGGGCGGGACTCCAGCGGCAAGTTCGTCACCGTCTATCCGGCCGACGACGAGCAGCTCCACACGGTGCTGCGCGAGCTGGGCAAGCTGCTGGAGGGTTTCGAGGGGCCGTACGTCCTGACCGATCTGCGCTGGGGCGAGGGTCCGCTGTACGTCCGGTACGGCGCCTTCGCGCGGCTGTTCGTCGTCGACGAGCGCGGTTCGCTGGTGCCGGCGGTGCGGGACGGCGAGGGGCTGCTGGTGCCGGACCGGCGGGCGCCGTCCTTCCAGGTGCCCCAGTGGGTGACGCTGCCGCCGTTCCTGGCCCCGCATCTGGCGGCCCGCAACACCACGACGGTGGGCGAGCTGCCGTACCGCATCGAGAAGGCGCTGCACTTCTCCAACGGCGGCGGGGTGTACGCGGGCACCGACACGCGCGACGGACGCAAGGTCGTACTGAAGGAGGGCCGGCCGCACGCGGGGCTCGCCGCGGACGGGGCGGACGCGGTGGCCCGGCTGGAGCGGGAGAAGTACGCGCTGGAGCAACTGGCGGGCACCGGGGTGGTGCCCGAGGTGCGGGACTGGTTCCTGTTCGGCGACCACCGCTTCCTGGTCATGGACTTCGTGCCGGGGCGCCCCCTGAACTCGTTCTTCGCCGAACGCCACCCGCTGATCGGCCCGGAGCAGGACCCGCGTGCCGTGGCCGGCTACACGGCCTGGGCGCTGCGGATCCACGGAGCCGTCGAGCGGGCCGTGGCGGCGGTGCACGAGCGGGGGATCGTCTTCAACGACCTGCACGTCTTCAACATCATGGTCGCCCCGGACGAGGAGTCGGTGTCCCTGCTGGACTTCGAGGCGGCGGCGCCGGCCGGTGAGAACGGCCGCCAGGTCGTCGCCCACCCCGGCTTCCTGGCGCCGCCGGACCGCAGGGGCGCGGACGTCGACCGCTATGCGCTGGCCTGTCTGCGGCTGGCGATGTTCCTGCCCGTCACCACGCTGTTCGTCGTGGACCGCGGCAAGGCGGCACACCTGGCGGAGGTGATCGCGGGCCAGTTCCCGGACGTGCCGCGGCAGTTCCTGGACGAGGCGGTCGCCGAGATCACCCGGGACGTGCCCGGCTCAGGACGGGCCGCACCGTCCTCCTCCCGCTCGGTCCCGGCGTCGTTCGTGGAGCCCGGCGACTGGCCCTACAGCCGGGACTCGATGGTCAAGGCGCTGCTCGCCTCCGCCACCCCGGAGCGCGAGGACCGGCTCTTTCCCGGCGACATCGGCCAGTTCTCCGACGGCGGCGGACTGGGCCTGGCCCATGGCGCGGCCGGGGTGCTGTACGCCCTGGCCGCGAGCGGCGCCGAGCGCTACGACGAGGGCGAGCGCTGGCTGCTGGACCGCACGGACCCGCCCCCGGCCGGCACTCCGCTGGGCCTGTACGACGGCCTCGCGGGCGTGGCCCACGTCCTCGACCTGCTCGGCCACCGGCAGCGGGCCCTGGACCTGGTCGACACCGTCCTGCGCGAGCGGTGGCAGCGGCTCTCCTCCGACCTGCGCGGCGGGCTGGCCGGGCTGGGCCTGGTCCTCGACGAACTGGCGGACGCCACCGGCGAGCCGGAGCTGCGCAAGCGGGCCGAGGAGGCCGCGGACATCCTCGTACGGCGCCTGACCGAACCGGCCCCGGACGGGCAACGGCCCCGCGCCGGACTGCTGCGGGGAGCGAGCGGACCCGCGCTGTTCCTGCTGCGGCGGTACGAGCGGACCGGTGACCGCAAACTGCTGGACGCGGCCGGCGAGGCACTGCGCCGGGACCTGGCGTGCTGCGTCGAGCAGAAGGGCGGCTCGCTGGAGGTCGACGAGGGCTGGCGGACCATGCCGTACCTGGGCGACGGCAGCGTGGGCGTGGGCATGGTCCTCGACGACTACCTCGCCCACGCCGACGGCGACACCGGCGCGTTCGAGCGGGCCCGCGCCGGCATCCTCACCGCCGCCACGTCCCGCTTCTACGCACAGCCCGGCCTGTTCCAGGGACGTGCCGGGATGATCCTCCACCTCAGCCGCACGACCACGCCGGGCACAGATGCCGACGGGCTCGCCGCCCAGATCGCCGGGCTCGGCTGGTACGCGATGTCCTACCAGGGCCAACTGGCCTTTCCCGGGCACCAGATGATGCGGCTGTCCATGGACCTGGGCACCGGAACGGCGGGCTGTCTGCTCGCCCTCCGTGCGGCCCTCGGCACCGACGAGGCGGGTGCGGCTCCGGCCCACCTGCCCTTCCTCCCGCCGCCACCGCGGCGACCGGAACGCGGCTCCGCGAACTGACGGAGTCGTGACACAACCCGTCCCCACGAGAAGGAGACACGAAATGGCACTGCTCGACCTGCAGACGATGGAGACCGAGGAGCACACCGGCGGCGGCAGCGTGGCCAGCCTTCTGCTGTGCGCCAGCCAGGCCAGCATCACCCTCTGTCTCTGACACATCGCGCGGCCACGGCTCCGGGCGGTCTCCCCTCCATCGCGGAGGGGCCGCCCGGGGCCCCTTTCCGGACCGAGGAGCGAGGCCGGAGCCGTATGACGACCCCTGCCGATGACCAGTTCCGGGCGCCGGCGCGCTCGGTCACCCGGCACAGCGGGGCCCGTACCGTGGCGCTGTGCCTGGTGAGCACCGCAGCGACGGGGGCCGGGCTGCTGTTGCCCGCGGCACTCGGCCGCACCCTGGACCTCCTGCTGGCGGGCGCCCCGGCGACGGGCTGGGTGCTGTGCTGCACCGCGCTCGTCCTGTCCCTAACCCTGTTCGACGCGGTCCAGAGCGTTCTCGTCGGCACCGTCGACGCCCGCACCACGGCCTGGCTCCGACGCCGGCTGACCGGGCACATTCTGGCCACCGGCCCGCGGGCTGTCAGCCGCTTCGGGGCGGGCGACCTCGTGGCGCGGCTCGTCGGCACCGCCGCGCAGGCGGGCACCGCGCCGGCCGCGCGTGCCGTGCTGCTCGCCGCGCTCGCCGCACCGGTCGGGGGCATCCTCGCCCTCGCCCTCATCAACCTGTGGCTCGCCGCCGCGTTCCTCGCCGGGGCCCCGGTGCTGGCCCTGCTGCTGCGTGCCTTCGCCCGTGACACCTCCCGTTGCGTGACGGACTACCAGCGGGAACAGGGCCGGATCGCGGCCGCGCTCGCCGAGGCCGTCGACGGTCACCGCACCATCGCGGCGGCGGGTACGGCGGACCGCGAGTCGGCACGCATCCTCGGTCCGCTGCCCGAACTCTCCCGCGCGGGGCACCGCATGTGGCAGGTCCAGGGCCGGGCCGCCGCGCAGGCGGTCACCGTGGCCCCGCTGCTGCAACTCGGTGTGATCGCCGTCGCCGGTGTGCTGCTGGCCCGCCACCGGCTGTCCGTCGGCGAGGTGCTCGCCGCCTCCCGTTACGCGGTCCTGGCGACGGGCGTCGGCATGCTGGTCGCGCAGCTCGCGGGCGTGGCCCGGGCCCGGGCTGCGGCCGCACGCCTCGACGAGGTGCTCGCCGAGCCCGCCCCCGCCTATGGCGAGCGCCGGCTGCCTCCCGGCCCAGGCCGACTGGAACTGCGCGCAGTGAGCGCCCGGCGCGGCGGACGCACCGTGCTGGACGGCGTCGACCTCGTCGTGCCCGGCGGGACCACGCTCGCCGTGGTGGGCCGCTCCGGCACGGGCAAGTCGGTGCTCGCCGCCCTCGCCGGACGGCTCGCCGACCCGGACGACGGCGAGGTCCTGCTCGACGGGGTGCCCCTGAGCGAGCTGACCCACGACGATCTGCGTCACGCCGTCGCCTACGCCTTCGAACGCCCCGTCCTGCTGGGCGACACCGTCGAGGACACGATCGGCTTCGCCCTGACCGCCCCCTCCCCCAACCGCATCCGGCAGGCCGCCCGCACCGCCCACGCCGACGACTTCGTCGGCCGCCTGCCGCAGGGATACGCCACCGTCCTGGCCGACGCCCCCCGCTCGGGCGGTGAGTCCCAACGCCTCGGTCTCGCCCGGGCGTTCGCCCACGGCGGCCGCCTGCTGATCCTCGACGACGCGCTGTCGAGCCTGGACACGGTGACCGAGGCCCGCATCACCGAGGCCCTGTCCGGCGACGGTTCGTCCGCCACCCGCCTCCTGATCGCCCACCGGGCGGCCACGGCGGCCCGGGCCGACGCGGTGGCATGGCTGGACGACGGTCGGGTGCGGGCGGTGGGCCGGCACGAGGAACTGTGGAGCATCCCGGCGTACCGGCAGACCCTCACCGGAGCCCCGACCGACCCCACCCCACCCACCGCCAAGACACACCCATGACCGGCCCCCTCCCCTCACAAGGGCTGCGGTTCCTGCGGGACCGGTGGCGAGTTGTCGTACGGCTCGGTCTGTGGTCGGTGCTGGAGACGGGGCAGAGCTTCCTGATCGGGTACGCCCCGGCACGCGCGCTGGACGACGGGTTCCTGTCGGGGCGCACGGGGCCCGGACTCGCGTGGCTCGGTGTCGCCGGGCTCGGGGTCGTGGTCGGCGCCTTCGGCACGGCTCGGGTGTACGCGGCCGTCGCGGCGCTGGTCGAACCGCTCAGGGACCTGCTCGTGCGGCGGGTCGTGGCACGCGGGGTGCGTGAGGCGGACCGCGGGGCGCTGTCCGGGCTCACCCAGCAGGTGGAGATCGCGCGGGACACCTTCGCGGGGCTGGTGATGGTCTCGCGGTCGTTCGTTTTCACCGCCGTCGGCGCGTTCGCGGGCCTGTTCTCGCTCGCCCCGCTGCTGCTGCTCGTCGTCCTGCCTCCGCTGGCGGCGGGGGTCGGCCTGTTCGCGGCGACGCTGCGGCCGCTGGCCCGCCGGCAGGAGGCGTTCCTCGCGGCCGACGAGGCTCTGGCCGACCGGCTCGGTGCCGTCTGCCCGGGGCTGCGGGACATCACGGCGTCCGGCGCCGAGGAGCGGACCGCCGCCGATGTGGGGCATCTTGTGGACGCCGAGCAGCGGGCCGCCCGTTCCCTGGCCCGCTTCGGCGTCGTACGCGTGGCCGCCCTCGCCGTCGGCGGACAACTCCCGATCGTGCTGCTGCTCGCCACGGCCCCCTGGCTCCTCCGGCACGGCGTCACCACCGGCGCCCTGGTCGGCGCCCTCTCGTACGTCACCCAGTCCCTCCTGCCCGCCCTGCACAACCTCCTCCACGGCCTCGGCACGAGCGGCTCCCGCCTGGCGGTGGTGCTACGACGGCTGGCGCCGGAGGGTGAGAGGGGTGCCCCGGGACACGAGACCATCACCGCCGAGTCCCGCACGCCGGCCACGCAGCACGCCCCCGCCCTGACCTCCGTCCCCGCCACGCAGCACGCCCCCGCCCTGGCCCTGGCCTCCGTGACCTTCGCCTACAGCGCCACCGCCGTCCCCGTCGTCGAGAACCTCGACCTCACCCTCCCCTCCGGTTCCCACCTGGCCGTCGTCGGGCCCAGTGGGGTCGGGAAGTCCACGCTCGCGGCGCTGGTGGCGGGGCTGGTGGAGCCGCTGGGCGGGAGTGTGCGGGTGGGCGGGGAGGGCGTGGCGGGGCCGGAGGCGGTCGCGCGCCGGGTGCTGATTCCGCAGGAGGCGTACGTGTTCACCGGCACCCTCGCCGAGAACCTCGCCCATCTGCGGCCGGACCCCGTCCCCGAGGCGGAGATCCTCACGGCCGCCGAGGCGGTCGGACTCGTACCGCTGCTCGAGGCGCTGGGCGGGCCGAAGGGCCAGGTCGATCCGGCGGCGCTGTCCGCAGGCGAGCGGCAGTTGATAGCACTGACCCGGGCCTACTTGTCGCACGCCCCGCTGGCACTGCTCGACGAGGCGACCTGCCACCTGGATCCGGGGGCGGAGGAACGCGCGGAACGTGCCTTCGCAGCCCGCCCCGGCGGCACCCTGGTCGTCGTCGCCCACCGCATCACCTCGGCCCGGCGCGCCGACCGGGTCCTGATGATGGACGGCCGCGAAACGGTGTACGGAACGCACGACGAGCTCGTCCGGTGCTCGGCGCGCTACCGCGAACTCGTCGGCGCCTGGACCCCCGTACCGCACGGGCGCTCAGAGCCACCCCTCGCCCTGTGAGATCCGGATGGCGTCGACGCGGTTGCGGGCTCCGGTCTTGCGGGTGATGGCCGCCATGTAGTTGCGCACGGTCCCGTTGGACAGGTGCAGGCTTCCCGCGATCTCCGCGACGGACGCGCCTTCCGCCGCGAGGGATAACACGCTGAGCTCCCGCCGGGTCAGCGGCATCTGCGCGGCCTTGAGGAAGCCGAAGCCCAGGGAGTCGTCGACGAAACGTTCCCCCTGGGCCACGTGCCGTATCGCGCGCACCAGACTGTCCGGCGAGCCCTCCTTGTCGACGTAACCGAGCGCTCCCGCCTCAAGGGCCCGCCGAAGCAGCCCCGGCCGCTTCGCACTGGCCAATACCAGTAGGTGCGGCGGCGTACGGCCCGCTTCCCGGAGCCGCAGTTCACCGATCGGCGGGATGCCGTCCGCGTCCGAGTACTCCAGGTCCGCCGCGCACACATCCGGGCGCACCGATCGCACACGTGCCGCCGCGCCGCGCCAGGAGGTGTCGTAGACCCCCAGGTCAGGGTCTCTGCGTAACCACTCCGCCAACACCGACCGCACGAGACACTCGTCGTGCACCACCAGGACACGGATCACTACTGCCCCTCCAGCTCGCCGTTCGGCGCTTTCGTCGCTTTCATGGTGTAGAGCGCGTGCCCCATTGTTAGCGTTTGCGACCCCCTGCGGGCGCGAAGAACCGGCCATCAGGATGCGCGGGGGCGCACGCGAGGCGCCCGCACGCTGTCTCGCGCATCGACTCTGGGGGCATGGGCACACGGCCATGGGGTAGTGGCGGGCCCTCACCGGACCGCGTTGCGCCGCTCGCCGTGCGCCGCGTGCCTTCTGGAGGCAGATTTGAGCCCTGGGGACCCGTCGCGCGGCTCCGCGGAGGAGGTGGTCGGGGTGTCCGACGGGCAGACGTCCGCCCAGGCGCCGGCGGCCGCGAAGACGCGGGTCGGCCGGCCGCTGCTGTCGCTCGCGCTGGCCTCGATGATGGACGAGGTGCACGCGCACTCCGGTGGCGTGTATCTGCTCGCGGCCAACGAGCCCGTGCTGGAGATGGCGGTGATGGCGGGGCTGCCCAGGGCGTTCGCGGCGCCCTGGGAGCGGGTCGGGCTGAGCGCGCCGATCCCGGTCGCGGAGGCGGTGCGCGAGCGGCGGCTCGTCTGGATCGGCGGCGAGGAGGACATGGCGGCCCGCTATCCGCGAATCGCGGTCGTGCTGCCGTATCCGTTCGCGCTGGCCGCGCTGCCCGTGGCCACCGAGACCACCGCCTACGGCGCGATCTTCGTGACCTGGCCCGGCTCGCACCCCCCGCAGCTCTCCGCCCGGGACCGGGACCATCTGACCGCCGCCTGCCGGCGGCTGGCGGTGCGGCTGGAGCGCGCCATCGAGGCGAGCCGCCCGCCCCTGCCGGAGCCCGATCTGCTGGCCGGGCCGGCGTTCAGCGGCGCGTCCGGCCTGTTCGGCACGGTGGAGGCGGCGCGGATGGTGTCGCGGCTGCCGTACGGGCTGTGCTCGCTCGATCTGAACGGGCGGGTCGGTTTCGCCAACCCGGCGGCGGCCGAGCTGATCGGCCTTCCCGTCAGCAGACTGCTCGGCAACCAGCTCTGGGCAGCGGTGCCCTGGCTGAACGACCCCATCTACGAGGACCGCTACCGGGCCGCGCTGTTCAGTCAGCAGCCCACCTCGTTCGTGGCGCTGCGCCCGCCCGGCGACTGGCTGTCCTTCCGTATGTATCCGAGCACGACCGGTCTGAGCGTGCGGATCAGCCGAGCGCGGGCGGTCGCGGAGATGGCCCGCCGTGGGCCGCAGCCCGGCGACAGGCCGTCCCGGCTGGTGACCATCTCCCAGGTGCTGAGCCTGGCCGGCGCGCTCACCGAGGCGGCGAGCGTGCAGGACGTGGTGCAGCTCGTCGCGGACGAGATCGCCCCCGCCGTCGGCAGTCAGGGGCTGGTCGTCCTCGGATCGCGGGCGGGCCGGCTGCACGTCCTCGGCCATCGCGGCTATCCCGACCCGCACATGGTGGAGCGGTTCGACGGGTTGCCGCTGGCCGAGCGGACCCCGGGTGCACAGGCCCTGAGCACCGGCGTGCCCGCGTTCTTCGACTCCCGGCAGGAGCTCGAGCGGCTGTATCCGTCGCGGTACGCGGCCCCCGACGGATTCGCGGCCTGGGCGTATCTCCCGCTCATCGCGTCCGGGCGGCCGGTCGGCACCTGTGTGCTCGCCTACGCGGAGCCGCATCCCTTCCCGGCGGACGAACGCGCGGTCCTGACCAGTCTGAGCGGGCTCATCGCACAGGCGCTGGAGCGGGCCCAGCTCTACGACGCCAAGCTTCAGCTCGCGCACGGACTCCAGGCCGCGCTGCTCCCCCACTCGCTGCCGTCGCTGCCCGGCATCGAGGCGGCCGCGCGCTATCTGCCCGCCACGCAGGGCATGGAGATCGGCGGCGACTTCTACGACCTGGTGCCGATGGCGCCGGGCCTGACGGCGGCGGTGATCGGGGACGTCCAGGGCCACAACGTCACCGCGGCCGGGCTGATGGGCCAGATCCGCACGGCGGTACGGGCGTACACGACCGAGGGGCACCCTCCCGAGGAGGTCATGCGCAGCACCAACCGGCTGCTGATCGACCTCGGTTCCGATCTGTTCGCGAGCTGCCTGTACATGAGTCTCGATCCGGAGCGGGGGCGGGCGGTGATGTCCCGTGCCGGGCATCCGCCTCCGCTGCTGAGGCGGCCGGACGGCCGGGTGCGGGTGCTCGACCTCGCCGGTGGCCCGCTGCTGGGTATCGACGGTTCGCCCACGTATCCCACGGCGGAGGTGGATATCCCACCGGGGAGCGTGCTCGTCCTGTACACGGACGGGCTGATCGAGTCGCCGGGCGTCGACATCGAGGACGCGCTCGCCGACCTCGGCCGGCTGCTCGCGCAGGCCGGGGACCGTCCGCTGGACGAGCTCGCCGACCTGCTGGTGCAGCACAGTACGTCGGTGCGGGAGCGGGCCGACGATGTCGCGCTGCTGCTGTTGCGCGCACTGGGCTGAGGGGTACCGCCGTAAAAGCGGAGCGGTCCGGCCCTCCCGCGGGAGGGCCGGACCACGTGCGTCCGCATCACTCGGAATGTGCCCGGATCACTTGGATCCGTGTGCCGGTGTCAGGGCGTCAGTTGTTCCCGACGCCGTTGCCGACGATCTCGCCGAGGCCGTTGCCCGTGCCGTCGGCATTGCCGTTGCCGACCTCTTCACCGGCTCCGGCCTCCTCACCGGCTCCGGCCTCCTGACCGGCTCCGGCCTCCTCACCCGCACCGGCTTCCTCGCCGGCACCGGCGCCCGCTTCGTCGCCCGCTCCGGCCTCGTCACCGGCGCCCGCGCCGCCCGCGGCGCCGCCGCCGAGGGTCGCGCCGACCGCCTCCAGGGCGGTGGTCACCGGCTGGAAGAAGGTCTCGCCGCCGACCGTGCAGTCACCGCTGCCGCCGGAGGTCAGGCCGATCGCCAGCCCGTCCTGGGTGAACAGGGAGCCGCCGCTGTCGCCGGGCTCGGCACAGACGTCGGTCTGGATGAGCCCTGTGACCGTGCCCTCCGGGTAGTTCACGGTGGCGTCGAGTCCGAGGACCTGACCGTCGTTCAGCCCGGTGGTGCTGCCCATCCGGAAGACCTGGAGACCTACCTCGGCGTCCGCGGCCTGGCTGATCGCGAGGGTCTGGTCGCCGAGGTTGACCTCGCTCGGGGCCTCCGTCGCCGGGTCGTCGTACTTGACGAGGGCGAAGTCGCCGTCACCGGGGAAGGTGGCCTGGTCGACGGTCGCGATCGGCTGGCCGCCCTCGGCGTCCGACCACTGCTCGGCCGCGACTCCGCAGTGACCGGCGGTCAGGAACGCGGGGGTGCCGTCGCCCGCGGTGACGTTGAAGCCCGCCGAGCAGCGTGAGCCGCCGGCGAAGATGGCGTCGCCGCCGGAGAGGAACGTCTTGAAGGTGCCGGCCGACTTCTTGATGGTCGCCATGCCCGAGCCGAGGCTCTTGACGGTCGACTCCAGCGTGTCCCACTTGCCGCCGGTGACCGTGCTGTCGGCGGTGACGAGAATCTTGTTCGTTCTGGGGTCGACCGACCAGGCCGTACCGGGGATGGTCGCCTCGGACTTCAGGGTCTGCGCGCCGGACGCGAGCTCGGACAGGCTGTTCTCGACCTCGCGGACCTTCGCGCCGGCCTTCTTCGCCTGGACGATCACGTTGTTGTTGTCGCCGGGTACGACGTTCACGACGAGCTGCTGGCTCTCGGCGTCGTAGTAGGAACCGGCGAACGCGTCGCCGAGCAGGCCCGCGAGCTGCGAGGCGAGATCCGAGGCGTCCGCGGACTTCAGGGTCTTGGGAGCGGCGTCGTCCGACGCGCCGTCCTGCGAGGCGTTGGCGTTCGGCAGCAGGATCGCGGCCGCTCCGAGCGCCACCACGCTGCCCGCGGCTATCGCGGCCTTGCGCTTCGGGATTCGCTTGTGACTCAAACTTCTCGACCTCCTGGGGGGACGGGGTCTGTGCCGCCGTCGCTGCGGCAGCTCTTCGGGGCGCCTGGTTGGCAGTTGGTACGCACGGGCCGAGTGGGGCGTTCAATTCCGTTTACGCGCAGCCGACTCGGCACACCGATTCGGCCAAGGACCGCGTCCGCGGGTGCGGCGCCGGGAACAATCCCTCATATGACGATGACCAGCGCCGAAGCCGACAAGATCCTCTCCGCCAACTTCGCCCCCTGGGTGCTCCAGCTCGGGCTGTCCGTCCAGGCGGTGGAAGACAACCGCGCGATCCTGCGAATGCCCTGGTCGGAGGCGTTGGCCCGGGAGGGCGGCGCGCTGTCCGGGCAGGCACTGATGGCCGCCGCCGACACCGCGACCGTGATCGCCGTGTCGGCGGCGCGCGGGGCGTACGGGCCGATGACGACGGTGCAGCAGTCGACGTCGTTCCAGCGCGCGGTGATCGGTTCGGATGTCCTGATCGAAGCGATCGTCACGAAGCTGGGCCGCCGTATGGCGTTCGCCGACATCACCATGACGGACGAGAGTTCGGGGGAAATCGCGGCCCGCGCGAGCACGGTGTATGCCCTTCTGGGCTGACACGATCTGCTACCGATCAGTAACGGTCGGTTGAGAATCCCGAGCGGAATCTTGGCTTCAGGGAATCTGCACATTCAATACTCAACCAAGTCACCGGGCGCCGAGGTTCTGCACACAAGGGCTACCGGCGGTCACCCCCTTGAGGCGGGAGTGTCGGATTCGCCACCGCATCGGCATGACGCTCCTTTGACGGAGGCAACAGCCCGTCCGAGCCGAAGCTGTGACGCATGTGAAGAAGTCGCCGACAAGACGTGCCCGCGTCTGCACCGATCGAGGCTCCTGGGGTTCAAGTTCCCTGGTGGGGCCTACGTTTGATTGGAAGGCCGCACCCGCAGCGTGCTTTGATCCATCGCACCGCGGGGCCACGAACGGTTCCCCGGAAACGGGCGCCGGACGCCCGCGGTCGCGGCGGTCATCTGTCCCCAGAGGGGCCGCTCCCCCTTGTGAAATACCCATTAGGAAGGGAAGTTCCATCATGAACTCCACCCCCCAGGTTGCGACCGTCGAGATCTCCGACGCCGAGCTCGACAACGTCTCCGGCGGCCTGCAGGTCAACGCCGTGAACGGTGCCCTCGACGCTGTCAACGGCATCGCCCCGGTTTCCGGCCTGGTCGACACGGTCGTCGGCACCGTGGAGGGTGTCACCGGCCTGAACACCGCCCCGGTCACGAACCTGGTCGCCGGTCTCTGATCGCGCCTTTTTGTAACCGCTGAGTCCCGGAGCCTTCCCCGGCTCCGGGGCTCTTCGGGTGCCTCAGAACAGACAGGCACCGCTCCGCGACACGACCGGCCCCCGCGCGCCGGTCTCCCATCATCCTCAGGTGAGGGAAAGTTCCGTGCAGTTCCGCCAACAGGCCCTCGCCAAGCTCCAGTCACCGGAGGAGCTCGACCTTCCGGTGCGCTTCGCCCGCCCTCAGGGCTGGCTGGTCCTCTCCGTGACAGTCGTCGTCATGGCCGCCGCGTCCGTGTGGGCGGTGACCGGCTCGGTCGCCTCCACGGTCGGCGCGCCCGCCATCCTCACGCACGGCCAGGGCAGCTACATCCTCCAGAGCCCCGTCGCCGGCCAGGTCACCGCGGTCCTCGCCAAGCAGGGTCAGCAGTTGCCGGCCGACGCACCCGTGCTGAAGGTCCGTACCGCCGAGGGCGAGCGGGTCGTGCGCTCGGTCGCCGCGGGCCGGGTCACCGGGCTCGCCGCCACCATCGGGCAGATCATCTCCACCGGCGCGAACGTCGCCGCCGTCGAGAAGGTCGCCCACACCAAGGACCCGCTGTACGCGACGGTGTACGTGCCCGCCGAGAACGCGGCGTCCATCCCCGACAAGGCCGCCGTGGACCTCACCGTCTCCTCCGTGCCCACGCAGGAGTACGGCGTGCTGCGCGGCCATGTGAAGTCGGTGGACCGCTCAGCGCAGTCGGCGCAGCAGATCGCCGCGTTCCTCGGGGACAGCCAGCTCGGCGAGCAGTTCACCAAGAACGGCAGGCCGGTCGCCGTACTGGTGAAGCTGGACCGCAGGTCGAGCACCGAGAGCGGCTACAAGTGGTCCTCCGCGGACGGACCGCCGTTCTCCCTCACCTCCATGACCGTGGCCGACGCCTCGATCCAGTTGGCCGACCAGCGTCCCGTCGATTGGCTGCTGCCGTGAGCGCCGCACAGGAGACGCGGAGCAGGCGCCGCTCCGCCCCGCCGAAGCGCCCCGTGCCCAAGGGCAGAGTGAAGACCGTCCGCACACCCACCGTGCTCCAGATGGAGGCCGTGGAGTGCGGCGCCGCCTCGCTCGCGATGGTGCTCGGTCACTACGGCCGCCATGTCCCGCTGGAGGAACTGCGCATCGCGTGCGGTGTCTCCCGCGACGGCTCGCGTGCCAGCAACCTGCTGAAGGCGGCCCGCAGCTACGGTCTGACCGCCAAGGGCATGCAGATGGACACGGCCGCCCTCGCCGAGGTGAAGACGCCGGCGGTGCTGTTCTGGGAGTTCAACCACTACGTCGTCTACGACGGCATGGGCCGCCGCTTCGGCCGCCGCGGCGTCTACATCAACGATCCCGCCAAGGGCCGCCGTTTCGTGCCCATGGAGGACTTCGACGGCAGTTTCACCGGCGTCGTCCTGGTGATGGAGCCCGGCGAGGACTTCGCCAAGGGCGGGCGCAAACCGGGCGTGCTCGGCGCGATGCCGGCCCGGCTGCGCGGCACCGCCGGCACGATGCCGGCCGCCGTTCTCGCGAGCCTGCTCCTGGTGGTGGTCGGCGCCGCGGTGCCCGCGCTGAGCCGCACCTACATCGACATGTTCCTCATCGGCGGCCAGACCTCGCTGCTGGGCGTGCTGTTCGCGTCGATGGGGACCTGTGTCGCGCTCTCGGTGGTGCTGACCTGGCTGCAACAGGCGAACCTGCTGCGCGGCCGCATCATCTCCTCGACGCTGTCCAGCGCCAGGTTCCTGCGCCATCTGCTGCGGCTGCCGGTGACGTTCTTCTCCCAGCGCAGCCCGGCCGACCTGGTGCAGCGTCTCCAGTCGAACGACGCCGTCGCCGAGACCCTGGCCCGTGACCTCGCGGCGGCGGGCGTGGACGCGGTGGTCGTCGTCCTGTACGCGATCCTCCTCTACACCTACGACCCGCAGCTCACGTTCGTCGGCATAGGCGTGGCGCTCCTGAACGTGGTCGCCATGCGGGTCGTCATCCGCCTGCGCGCCACCCGCACCGCGAAGCTGCGCGCGGACAGCGCCCGGCTCACCAACACCGCCTACACCGGCCTTCAGCTCATCGAGACGATGAAGGCCACCGGCGGTGAGGATGGCTACTTCCGCAAGTGGGCCGGACAGCACGCCACCACGCTGGAGGAACAGCAGCGGCTCGGCGTGCCCAGCGCCTGGCTCGGCGTCGTCGCCCCGACGCTCGCCACGCTGAACAGCGCGCTCATCCTCTGGATCGGCGGCATGCGCGCGATCGAGGGCGGCATATCCGTCGGTCTGCTGGTCGCCTTCCAGGCCCTGGTCACCCGCTTCACCGCCCCGATCACCCGCCTGAACGGCGTCGCGGGCCGCATCCAGGACTTCGCCGCCGACGTGGCCCGCCTCAAAGACGTCGAGAACTTCGAGGCCGACCCGCTCTACGGCCGCCCCGGCACCGGCGAGTCCACCCGCCGGCTGCAGGGCCACGTCGAGCTCCAGAACATCACCTTCGGCTACAGCCCCCTCGACAAGCCCCTGCTCACCGGTTTCGACCTGACCGTCGGCCCGGGCCAGCAGGTGGCGCTGGTCGGCGGCTCGGGCAGCGGCAAGTCGACGGTCTCCCGGCTCATCTCGGGTCTGTACGCCCCCTGGGAGGGCGTCATCCGCATCGACGACCAGCGCATCGACGACATCCCCCGCGGCGCGCTCGCCTCCTCCGTCTCCTTCGTCGACCAGGAGGTGTTCCTCTTCGAGGGCACCGTCCGCGACAACGTCGCGCTGTGGGACCCCTCCATCTCCGACGACGCGGTGGTGGACGCGCTGCGCGACGCGGCGCTGTACGACGTGGTGACGCGCCGCCCCGGCGGCATCCACAGCAAGGTCGAGCAGGACGGGCGCAACTTCTCCGGCGGGCAGCGCCAGCGCCTGGAGATCGCGCGGGCGCTGGTGCGCCGCCCGAGCATCCTCGTCCTCGACGAGGTCACGAGCGCTCTGGACGCGGAGACCGAACTGGTCGTGATGGACAACCTGCGCAAGCGAGGCTGCGCCTGTGTGGTGATCGCGCACCGGCTCAGCACCGTGCGCGACAGCGACGAGATCGTCGTACTCGAGCACGGCACGATCGTGGAACGCGGGCGGCACGAGGAGCTGGTGGCGCGCGGCGGCGCGTACGCGGCTCTGGTCAGGGAGCGGTGAGATGACCTCCGTCCACGAGGGCGACCTCGTCCTCAACGCGCTCGGCCAGATGGGCACGCGCATCGACTGCGCCGGTTTCAACCGCATCGACCTCGAAGGCCCGCAGGTGCTGTGGCTGGTCGCGTCCGGCGCCGTGGACCTGTTCGCGGTCGACGCCGGGCAGCAGGGCCACTGGCACCACCTCGGGCGCCTGGAGGCGGGCTCGCTGCTCCTCGGCCCGGTACCGGGACCGCAGCACACGCTGGTCGCCCGCCCGCTCAGGGACTGCGTCGTGCACCGCATCGGGCTGCGCGAGCTGTACCAGCCCGCGAACACCCAGACCTGGTCCTACGACGAGTACGGCAACCCGCAGTACGTCCCGCCGCAGACCAGCCCCCTGGAGTACGCCCTCGCCCTGGGCGTCGGCCGCAGCCTCACCATCCTCTTCCAGGCGCCGATGGCCACCGAGCGGGCGGCGGAGGTCACAGACGACGACGTCTTCTGGATGCAGGTACCGCCCGGCAGCGTGCAGTACGGCTCGCTGTACGGCGCGGAGGCGGCCGCCGACCTGCTGATGGACCCGGCGGTCTGGCAGTCCATGGTCGACCAGCAGTACCGCCTGCTGACCACGCTGGACCGCTGGATCGAGCAGCTCGAGCGCAGTCACGAGACACGCACCGCCGAGGGCATCAAGGCCGGCGAGGCGGTGCGCGCGCAGGCCGACCGGACGCTGCTGGCGTCCATCGGCAAGCGCGGTGACAAGCGGACGACGGCCGCCGACGCCGACGCCAGCTACGCCGCCTGCAAGCTGGCCGCCGAGGCGGCCGGGATCACGCTGGCCGAGCCCGCGCAGAGCGGCACCGAGAGCGACCGGCTCGACCCGGTCGAGCGCGTGGCCATCGCCTCGCGGGTGCGCACCAGGGCCGTACGCCTGGACGGACGGTGGTGGCGGGACAACGTCGGACCGCTCGTCGGTCACCGGGCGCTGTCGGGTGCGCCGGTCGCCCTGTTGTGGCGGCGCGGCGGCTATGTCGCCGTGCATCCGGCGACCGGCCGGGAAACGCCGATCGAGAAGGCGAACGCGGAGGAGTTCGAGCCGCGCGCGGTGATGTTCTACCGCCCGCTGCCCGACCGCGCGCTGAGCCCCCTGAGGTTGCTGCGGTTCAGCATGCAGGGCACGGGCGCGGACATCACCAACCTGATGGTCAGTGGCCTGGTGACCGTCACGATCGGTGCGCTGGTGCCGATCGCGACCGGCAAGGTGCTCGGCGAGTTCGTGCCGAAGGCGCAGACCGGGCTGATCGTGCAGTTCTGTCTCGCGGTGATGATCAGCGGTGTCGTGGCGGCGGCGTTCATGCTGCTGCAGAACCTGACGATCCTGCGCCTGGAAGGACGTATCGAGGCGACGCTGCAACCGGCCCTGTGGGACCGGCTGCTGCGGCTGCCCACGAAGTTCTTCACGCAGCGCTCGACGGGTGAGCTGGCCAGCCAGGCGATGGGCATCAGCGCGATCCGCCGGCTGATGGCCGGAGTGGGTCCCGTCGTGGCCTCGTCGGTCACGGTGGGCGCGATGAACCTGGCGCTGCTGTTCTGGTACAGCGTGCCGATGGCGCTGGCGGCGATCGGCATGCTGGTCGTCATCGCCGCCGTGTTCCTGGGGCTCGGGCTGTGGCAGGTGCGCTGGCAGCGACGGCTGGTGGTGCTGAACAACAAGCTCAACAACCAGGCGTTCCAGACGCTGCGCGGGCTGCCGAAGCTCCGGGTCGCGGCTGCCGAGAACTACGCGTACGCGGCGTGGGCGTCGCAGTTCGCGCACAGCCGTGAGCTCCAGCAGAGGGTGGGGCGGATCAAGAACCTCACCACGGTGATGGGCGCGGTGTATCTGCCGCTGTGCACCCTGCTGATGTTCATGCTGCTGGCGGGGCCGGCCCGCGGGTCGATGTCGGCGGCGGCGTTCCTCACCTTCAACACCTCGGTGACGATGCTGCTGACCTCGGTCACCCAGCTCACCGGCGCGTTCGTCTCCGCGGTGGCCGCGCTGCCGCTGTTCGAGGAGATCAAGCCGGTCCTCGAGGCCACGCCGGAGGTGCGCACGGCCAGCACCAGGCCGGGCCCGCTGACCGGCTCGATCGAGGCGCGCCGACTGTCCTTCCGGTACTCCGACGACGGTCCCCTGGTCCTGGACGACGTCTCCTTCGACATCCGGCCGGGCGAGTTCGTGGCGATCGTCGGCCCCAGTGGCTGCGGCAAGTCGACACTGCTGAGGCTGCTGATCGGCTTCGACAAGCCGGTGTCGGGCAGTGTGCTGTACGACGGGCAGGACCTGGCGGCGCTCGACCAGTCGGCCGTGCGCCGCCAGTGCGGGGTCGTGCTCCAGCACGCCCAGCCGTTCACCGGGTCGATCCTGGACGTCATCTGCGGCACCGAGCCGTACACGCCGGAGGAGGCGATGGCGGCGGCCGAGATGGCGGGGCTGGCCGAGGACATCAAGCGGATGCCGATGGGACTGCACACCATCGTCTCGGGCAGCGGCGCGATCTCCGGCGGGCAGCGCCAGCGCCTGATGATCGCCCAGGCGCTGATCCGGCGGCCGCGCATCCTCTTCTTCGACGAGGCGACCAGCGCCCTCGACAACGAGACGCAGCGCACGGTCATCGAGTCCACCCGGGCCCTCAACGCCACCCGCATCGTCATCGCGCACCGGCTGTCCACGGTGCTGGACGCCGACCGCGTCATCGTGATGGAGGACGGCAAGGTCGCCCAGCAGGGGCCGCCCGCGCATCTGCTCGCGGACACGGGCGGGCGGCTGCACGAGCTGGTGCGGCGTCAGATGGCCTGAACCGTCAGGCGTCCACGCCGGGGATGGGGGCGCCGGAGGGGAATCCGGCGGCCACATAGCCGTCGTAGAGCCCCTTCCAGGGGGCCTCGGCCCCGGCGTGCGGCTCCTCGCCGCGTTCCCCGCGCGCGTGCGCGTCGAGCGCGGCGAGGCACACCTCCCAGCCGGCGCCGTTGCGGGCGGCGGTGTTCTCGGCGTCGAGGACGTTGGTGAGGGTGAAGCGGGTGCGCCCCTCGTCGAGTGCCTCCAGGTCGAAGCGCAGCTCGTCGCCGCCCCACTCGAAGGACAGGTGGCGAGGCTCGTCGACGGCGATGACCCGGCCCGTGGAGTCCTGCATGTTCGGGTCGCCGCCGAACTTGATGGTGCCGCCGGGGCGCAGCTCGATCTCGGCGCGGGACGGGAACCAGTGGGCCAGTTCGTCGACGTCGGTCACGAACCGCCAGACGCGCTCGACGGGATGGTCGTAGATGCGGCTGAAGCGGATGGCTGGGCGGCCGTCGTCGAGGGTCAGGTAGGTGCCGGTGAGGTCGGCGGTCATGGTGGATCAGTCCTTCGTGGTGGGTCCCTCGGGGTCGTACGAGGTGTCCTGCGGCGCCGTTCGCGCCGTCTCGTCGAGACGGCGGCCCAGGGCGTCCAGGCTGCGGTTCCACAGCTTTCGGTACGGGGCGAGCCAGGCGTCGAGCGCGGCGATCGGTACGGGATCGAGGGCGTAGACGCGGCGTTGCGCGTCCTGCCGTACCCGCACCAGGCCGGCTTCCCGCAGCACCTTCAGGTGCTTCGAGGTGCTCGGCTGGCTGAGCCCGCATGCCTCCACGATCTCCCCGACGGACCGCGGCCGCTCCAGGAGCAGCGCGACGATGGCCCGCCGATGGGGATCGGCGAGGGCGCTCCAGAGGGAGGCGTCGTCGGACATGCAACCCAATATGCCTCGACGGTTATATGCTCGTCAAGGAATACACAAGGACGATGGCTGGGCGGTGGTTGCACTTTCGGCAAGGCGTCAATCCCTTACGGGCGAAATTCACCTGCCCGAGTGAACTAGATCTTGTGCATGCCGCCGCAGGGATGCTCAACCCCGACCACGGGTAACAACCCGGATCAAATGCGCCCCCTGCCGAGGTGGAGCGGACATGACGCCGGACGCCGACGACCGCGCCCCCCATCCGACCGAGAACCCGGCCCTGGACCCCACCCGGCCCGAGCCGCCCCCGGCGAATCCCCATGCCCGTACCCGCACCTGCGGTCCGTTCACGGTCGTCGAGGTGACGGGCGAGATCGATCTGGCCTCGGAGGCGCTGCTCGCCGAGCATCTGAACGCCGCGGCGGTCGGGCCGGCGGCGGACGTGCTGGTCGATCTGCGGCAGGTGGCCTTCTTCGACTGCTCGGGGCTGCGCGTGCTGTGCCGGGCCGAGACACGGGCCAGGGACCACGGCGGCCGCCTGCGCGTCGTCTCGGACACTCCGCGGATACGGCGACTGATGCGCGGTGCGGGCCTGCTGGGGCGCTTCCCCCTCCTCCCCGGGATCCCCGGAGAGGACATGTGATGACGTTGCCACGAGGTGCCGACCGGGCGGCCCCACTCCGCCCGGCCGACCCCCGATACGAGATCGCAGGGTCCTCCTCGGCACGACTCGCACTCCCCATCCGCGAGCCCGCGCCGAACTGCACGGGGACCGTGCCATCCCGGTCCTTAGAACGCGAAGAGGCTCGCTCCGAAGGAGCTCTTCACGCACTCGTTCGCGAAGGTGCGCTCATAGGAGACGCGCTTGCCCTGCCAGACCCCGTCGACCGTGACGACCACCGGGTCGTACTGCTTGGTACACAGGGCACCCTCTCTACCTCTCAGGGCCTCGAAGTCGCCGTTCACCCCACGCAGTTCGGCGCAGGCCGAGCCGGCCGCGGGGTGCGTGCCCGAGGCCGTCGGGGCGCAGCTCAGGGTGACGGCGCGAGCCGGGGTGGACAGGGTGGCGCTGTCTCCGTAGCCCATGGTGAGCACCAGGGCCGAGGGGGCGTAGAGAGAGGCGGGGGCGGCGTCGGGGGCGGCGAGCGCGGATCCCGTGAGGGGTCCGCAGACGGCGGTGGCCGTGAGAGCGAGGGTCGCTGCCCAGCGCGCGGTGTTCCGCATTGTGTGCATCCTTCCGCTTGAGTTGAGGGTGCGTCGGATCCGGCGCGATCGGTGCCGGACGACGAGCGGGAGTCTGCCGAGTCCTGCTCCGAAACTCACATCGACACCACCGGTTTCAGTAACCTTGCGTATTGAATCAGTGGCGTGAAGTAACGGAATTCGAACGTTCCAACGCCGTAACTTGGCGGCTCTTGATCGTTCCAAGTGACCAAGTGGCTGGATCTCGCACGCTGATTAATAGGCCTGAAACATTCCGCTTGAGCCCTCGGCTGACACGACCACCACACCCTTGCGTTTGCCTCGCGGCGGAGTAATGGTGATTACATGATTACCAGCGAACAACGAGAGAAGCTGCGCGGCTGGTTCGCCGGCCGGCTGCCCGACGACCTCTTCGAGGAGCTGACCGAGGTGACGGTCGACCGCGAGGAGGTCACCGTGATCGGCCGCATTCCCGCACCCCAACTGGCCGAGGGCGTCTCGGCCACCGAGCGGGAGGCGGCCGTGGAGGGCCGGATCCAGGAGTTCCGGGAGCGCACCCGGGAGTCCCGGATCGAGGTGGCCCGCGAGGCGGAGCACCGGTTCCGCAGGAAGGTCTCCTGGGGCGTGGAGTGCGACGGCCAGCGGGCCCTGTTCACGCATGTGGCCGCGCCCGTGATGACCCGGCTGCGGCAGCCGGAACGCCAGGTCCTGGACACGCTGATCGCCGGCGGGGTCGCCCGCAGCCGCAGCGAGGCCCTCGCCTGGTGCGTACGGCTGGTCCAGCGGCACACGGACGACTGGCTGAGCGAACTGCGCGAGTCCCTGGAGAACGTCCACCGGGTGCGCGCCCAGGGACCGGACACCGAACCGGAGGACACACCCACGGACACGTCCACAGACACCGAGTGATGGAGGAATCGTCCAGTCACGGCAGCGAAGATGGATGAACCGTCCTCTGGTGCGGATCTTCACAACCGCCGTACCGTCTGCTGATCCCCGAGAGGACGGACATCCGCGCTGCCCGCACACCCCAGCGGCAGGCACCGGCCGTCACCCACGCCGCGCCACAACGCGCTCCACCGCCCCGCCCCCGCTGGAGCCCCCGTGTCCCCTCAGCCCGAACTCCCCTCCCCCGCTCCCTCCTTGACGGAGGTCGAGTCCCATGGCGTCGACCGCATTCCGGACGCCGAACGCACCGCGAGCCCGCTGGATCTGTTCCGCCTCGCCTTCGGCGGCGCCAACACCTTCTCCACCTGCGTCCTCGGTGCGTTCCCGATCCTGTTCGGCCTCTCCTTCTGGCAGGGCCTCGCCGCCACGCTGCTCGGCGTCGTCGCGGGCGCCCTGATCCTGTGCCCCATGGCCGTGTTCGGACCGGTCAACGGCACCAACAACGCCGTCTCGTCCTCCGCGCACCTCGGCGTGCACGGCCGCGTGGTCGGCTCCTTCCTGTCTCTCCTCACGGCCGTCGCGTTCTTCTCGATCTCGGTGTGGAGCTCCGGCGACGCCCTGGTCGGCGGCGCACACCGGCTCTTCGGCCTGGACCGCGGCAACCTGTCGTACGTCGTCGCGTACGCGCTGTTCGCGGGGCTGGTCCTCGCGGTGTGCGTGTACGGCTTCCGCTTCATGCTGTTCGTCAACAAGATCGCCGTCCCCTCGGCGAGCGTGCTGTTCCTGATCGGCGCCGTCGCCTTCGCCGGTGACTTCGACCCGTCCTACGCGGGCGTGTTCACCGACTCCGCGGACGCGGCGACCCGGTCGCTGTTCTGGCCGTCGTTCATCGGCGCGGCGCTGATCGTGCTGTCCAACCCCGTCTCGTTCGGGGCGTTCCTCGGCGACTGGTCCCGCTACATCCCGGCGAGCACCCCGCGCCGCAAGGTGATCGGCGCCGCGTTCCTGTCGCAGATCTCGACGCTGCTGCCGTTCGTGTTCGGCCTGGCGACCGCGAGCATCATCGCCACCAAGGTCCCCGAGTACGTCGATCCGGCGGCCCCCGACTTCGTGGGCGGCCTGCTTGCGATCTCGCCCGGCTGGTACTTCCTGCCGGTGTGTCTGCTGGCGCTGATCGGCGGCATGGCGACGGGCACGACCGCGCTGTACGGGACCGGCCTCGACTTCTCCTCGGTGTTCCCGCGGCTCACCCGGGTGCAGGCCACCCTGCTGGTCGGCGCGCTGTCGATCGCGTTCATCTTCGTCGGACGGTTCGGGCTCGACCTGGTGCAGTCGATCTCGACGTTCGCCACCATGATCATCACCTGCACCACGCCGTGGATGGTCGTGATGATGCTCGGCTACTGGACCCGGCGCGGCTGGTACGACCCCGACGCCCTCCAGGTCTTCAACCGCCGTCAGCGCGGCGGCCGTTACTGGTTCGCGCACGGCTGGAACTGGCGGGGCATGACCGCCTGGTGGGTGGCCGCGGTGATCGGCGTGCTGTTCACCAACATCCCCGGACAGTTCGTCGGCCCGCTCGGCGATCTGGCCGACGGGGTGGACATCAGCCTGCCCTTGTCGCTGGCGGTGGCGGCCGTGCTGTTCCTGGCGCTGCTGCGGCTGTTCCCCGAACCGCGGGCCGTCTACGGGCCCGACGGCCCACGGCTGGCGCGGACCGTCGAGGTGCCGGTGCCGCCGATCACCGGGCCGGGGGCGTTGTCAGCGCCGTCGGCTACGTTGCGGGCATGACCAATTTCGTACTGGTGGCGGGGGCGTGGCTCGGGGCGTGGGCATGGGACGAGGTGGCCGCCGAACTGCGCACGGCCGGCCACGGCGTCCATCCGCTGACGCTCACCGGCGTCGCCGAGAGACAGGGCGAGCCGGCGCCGGGGCAGCAGACCCATGTCGAGGACATCGTCACCGAGGTCGAGCGCCTCGATCTGCGGGACGTCGTCCTGGTCGGGCACAGCTACTCGGGCGTGCCGGTCGGGCAGGCGGCCGTGCGGATCGGTGACCGGCTGAGTCGCGTGGTGCTGGTGGACGCGAACGCCCCCGTGAACGGGGAGTCGTTCCTGGCGGGCTGGCCGAGCGACGAGGTGCGGGCGGCGATCGCGAAGAACGACGGCTTCTGGCCGCCGCTCACTGCCGACGAGTGCGCGGGCCAGGGCCTGACGGAGGAACAGACCGTCCGCCTCGTCGACGGCTCGACCCCGCACCCGGGCGCCACGCTCACCGGACCGGCGGTCATGCCGCGCCCGTTGAGTGAGGTCCCGGGCACCTACATCAAGTGCCTCCTCGACGGCGAGGAACCGTGGGGCGCCGCGGCCGAGCTCCTCAAGGGCGACCACTGGAACCTGGTGACCATGGACACCGGCCACTGGCCGATGTTCTCCCAGCCGCACGATTTGGCCCGCATCCTGCACCAGTCGGCGACCGCCCCCTGATCCACTCGCACGCCTACCGGTCGGTATGGTCTGCGTACAGCGCGTTCTCAGTGACGAGAGGCGGGGCGTACGCATGGGCAAGCACTGGGCGGACTTCCAGTACGAGATCTATCTGAACGGGATGTCGGGGGCCGTCCCGCGGCTGCCCACCGATCTGACGCGGCTGGAGGAGCTCACCGAGCAGCGGCTCGGTCCGGGCCCCGTCGGCTATGTGGCGGGCAACGCGGGCGACGGCAGCACCGCCCGCGCCAACCGGGCGGCCCTGCGGCGGCGCAGGATCGTGCCCCGCATGCTGCGGGACGTGCACGAACGCGACCTGTCCGTCGAGGTCCTGGGCCGCGCCCTGCCCGCCCCGCTGGCCCTGGCACCGATCGGTGTGCTGTCGATCATGCACCCGGACGCGGAGTGCGCGGCCGCCCGGGCCGCCGCCGCGCAAGGTGTGCCGTTCACCCTGTCCTCCGCGTCCAGCACCCCCATGGAGCAGGTCGCGCAGGCCATGGGCGACGCGGAGCGCTGGTTCCAGCTCTACTGGCCGAAGGACCCGGAGGTGGCCAGGAGTTTCCTGGGCCGGGCGAAGGCGGCCGGGTTCAGCACGCTCGTCGTCACGCTGGACACGCCCATGCTGGCCTGGCGGCCCCGCGACCTCGACCAGGCGTATCTGCCGTTCCTGCACGGCGTGGGCACCGCCAACTACTTCTCCGACCCGGCCTTCCAGGCGGGCCTCGCCAAGCCGGTCCACGAGGATCCGAACGCGGCCGTCATGCACTTCGTCGGCATGTTCTCGGATCCCGCGAAGACCTGGCCGGACCTGGCGTTCCTGCGGGAGAACTGGGACGGCCCGATCGTCCTGAAGGGCATCCTTCACCCGGACGACGCCCGCGCCGCCGCCGACGCCGGGATGGACGGGGTCGTCGTCTCCAACCACGGCGGCCGCCAGGTCGCCGGCTCCGTCGGTGCGGCCGACGCCCTGGCCCGAGTCGTGGAGGCGGTCGGCGACCGGCTGACCGTCCTGTTCGACAGCGGCATCCGCACCGGCGACGACATCTTCAAGGCGCTCGCCCTCGGCGCGAAGGCGGTGCTCGTCGGACGGCCGTACGCCTATGGGCTCGGCCTCGACGGACAGGCGGGCGTCGAGCACGTCATCCGCTGTCTGCTCGCCGAACTCGACCTGACCCTCGCCCTGTCCGGGCACGCCGGCCCCGCCACACTCGGCCCCGCCGACCTCATCGAGGAAACCGCATGACCGCCCAGCAGAACGTCCTCGCCGTCGTCTCGCCCCATGTGGGGGGCCGTGGCATCGGCGCCGGCCTCGCCACGCTCTTCCCCACGGACGTGAACGTCACCGTCGTGGAGGCGGCCGACGAGGACCCGGCCGCCCTTCGCTCGGCGCACGTCGTCATCACCGCGCTCGCGCCCGTGACCGCCGAACACCTCGCCGCCGCACCGCAGTTGCGGCTTGTGCAGTGCGCGAGCCACGGCTTCGACTACGTCGACGTCGACGCGGCCCACGAACGCACGGTACGGGTGTGCAACATCGGGTCCAGCGGCGCAGAGGCGCAGAACGTGGCCGAGCAGACCTTCGCCCTGATGCTCGCGCTCGCCAAGCAGCTCGTGCCCGCGCACACCGCGCTGGTCGAGGCCGACTGGGCACTCCCCCGCCTCCAGAACTCGCTGACGGAGCTGTGCGGCAAGACGCTCGGCATCGTGGGCCTGGGCCAGATCGGGCGGGAGGTCGCGCGGCGGGCGGTCGCCTTCGACATGAGCGTCGTCTACGCCGGACGCCGCCGGCTGCCGCCGGAGACGGAGGCCGAGTTCGGCTCGGCCCGCCACGTCCCGCTCGACGAACTCCTGAGCACCGCCGACTACGTCTCCCTGCACACCCCGCTCACCGACGAGACCCGGCACCTGCTCGACGCCGAGCGGCTGGCGCTGCTGAAGCCGACGGCGTTCGTGATCAACACCGCGCGCGGCGCCCTGATCGACCAGGACGCCCTCGCCGACGCACTGGAGAAGGGCGCCCTGGCCGGGGCGGGCATCGACGTCTTCGACCCCGAACCGCCCACCCCGGCACTGCGTCTGCTCCGCGCCCCGAACGTGGTGCTGTCGCCGCACGCCGGCGGCGTCACCCGCGAGACCCTGGTCCGCATCGCCCTCGCCGCCGTGCAGAACGTGACGGACTACGTGGCGGGCGGGACACCGCGGGACGTCGTGAACTGAGCGCTCAGCCGGAAGTGCCGCAAGCTGGAAGTGCCGCATCACTTGTCGCTCGTCCGCGGCGCCGTCGTGGCCGGTCGCGCGGTTCCCCGCGCCCCTGGGCGGCGCTGGGAACCGCAGTCGACTTAGCCTGACCCGCTCGGGCCCGTCGGGCTGGGACTACGCGTCCTCCTCCCCCAGCCTCACCGCCCGCGCCCCCGGCGTCTCAACTTCCGCGTCGGACAGGGACCCGGGGCTCGCCGACGTCGTCGGATCGGTCAGCCAGCGCTGTCCGTCGGAGCCGTCGCGGACCTTGACGACGATGTCGGCGCCCACGTCCGCCGTGGTGGCCGCGAGGGCGAGCTGCTCGTCCCAGCGGGGCAGCAACTCGCCCTGGACGGTGAGGTCGTAGCGCACATCGTCGGCCCGCTCCGCGTCGTCGTCGACGCACTTGCCGAGGATCACGACACCGGCGTCGATGTGCGAATCCAGGCACAGATCGGGCTCCGCCACGCTGCGCAGCAGGCCGTCCTTCTCGTACGACCACTGCTGGGTGTCGTCGTCCGAGCACTTCGCCAACTCCGTGCCGGCCCCGGCCTCGGCCGTGCCTCGAATGTCGAGACAGAGGCCGGCCTCGGCATTGCGCAGGCTGGTCCGGCGAGGGGCGTTGGGGAGTTGGGCTGTGCTGGGGGGCGAGGAGGACACGGCCGGGGGCGGTTGCGTCGCCGTGTCGCCGCCGGTGGCCGAGGCGGCCGGGTCGACGCCGTCGTCGTCCGACAGGCCCCCGGCGAGCATGATCGCGATCAGGCCCGCCGAGGCCAGGCCCACCCCGGTCATCAGCGTCCGTGAGGAGCGCGGTCCGCCGGCCGGTCGGCGCATCTGTGCGGGGATCCGCGACAGCAGACGACGGCGGCCGGCGCCGTGCCGGGCCGCCCCGCGCGTCCGGGCGGCGCCTTCCTGGGCGCGGCCGGGCCGGGTGTCCAGATAGCGGCGTGCGCCCCAGCCGAGCACCGACTCGGCGATGAGCACGCCCAACCCGCCCTCGAAATGACTCAGTTGTTCGGCGGCGTTACGGCAGTAGCGGCACTCCGTCAGATGCTGCTGGACATCCGGCAGCAGGGCCCCGCCACGGCGAATCGGGACGTCGAGGAGACGGTTGTAGAACCGGCAATCCTTCGTGGGCGCGAGTTCCCGATGGGCATGTACACAACCTTCGCGGAATTTATCACGCGCCTGTTCGAGTGCGGCCGAGGCGGTAACGGTATCCATGCCCAGCAGACCGGCGGGGACGCTTAACGGCTCTGCTTCGACCTCCGTGTGCCACAGGAGACATCGGGCAAGTCCCGGAAGCGCCTGGAATGACCGATCGGCAAGCTTCCGATTTTCGGGCGTCATGGACTTCGCGGTACGCATACCGCGACCGCCCGCGGGTTTCCCCAACTCCGGCAGAACGCCCGCTATTCGGTCGTCGGAGGACCACTGGCGGACCGTGTCCCGGACGGCGACGAGGAGCCGGGGACGCAGTGCGACGGCGGGCTCGCCGAGCGCCAGACGGTCGAGGACCTGATGGAACGCGGCCGCGGTGACCAAATCCACGACATCGGCCGGCGAGGCGAGGCAGATCACCGCGTATTCGCGGGCGGGCTGCCAGTGGCGGGCCATGAGGAGCGCGACGGACGGGGCGGCCTCACCGTCCGGCCGGCCCCGAAGTCTGGCGGCGAGACCTTCGTCGGATTCCTCGGGAACCCCGCCGGGCGGGGGGTAAGGAGGGCGAGGGGGGTGGGGGGTGGGCACTGAACGGATTCCTTCCCACGCGCAAGACACAGAAGTTCTGATCGCCGAAAAGGAGCGGTGACTTGGTGTGTACCTCTTCGACGCGTGCGCGGGGAGCACGAATTCACCGACGCCCATCCGCACCGGTTCCCCCGCGGAACGAATGAGCTACGGAATTTTCCACCCCCCACGGGTACTTCACCCTTGCACAGCGCACTGATGACCAACAAGGCACTTGGGCAACATGAGCCCCATTGAAAGAAAGTCAGATACGTCGGCAACTCGCCGCACCCGCGCCACCTTTACGCATTCCATGCGCCCCGTGTGAAACCACCGCACGCGCCGGATCACCACGCACGCTCCCCGGCGCACGCTCCGGCGTAGTCCACTGGGACCGGCCCTCTCGGAAGGCCCGGCGCAGGACTCCTGCGCGTCATGGGCCGGCGACCCCGTTCCTCCCGCCCTCGGTCGGCGGCCCCGGGGCGGAAGGAACGGGGACCGCCGCGACGGCGGATTCGAGGGCGGGCGTGAAGGCTCCTAGATCTGCCAGGAACGCAGGCGGTCTGCCGCGCCGTACACGTCGACCTTGCCGGAGATCAGGTCGCGGGCGAGGTCGACGAGGGTGCCGTAGGGCGGGTCGATACCGACACCGCTGACGAACATGTAGGCCACCGCCGCCGAGCAGGCGAAGCGGGCGTTGGCCGAGGGCAGCGGCTTGAGCAGGGCGAGGGTGTGCAGCAGCGCGGCGGCCCGCCAGGCCGGGTCGGAGTCGACGCCCAGTCGGGGCGGATCCACACGATGGCGGGCGACGGCGGCGACCAACGCGGAGAAGTCGTTGATCGTGGGCTGGTCGGGCAGGACCTCTTCGTGCCGCTGGAGCAGCCAGGGCACGTCGATGTGGATGACGGGTGCCATCGGTCAGGCGGCTCGTCCCTCGCCCCTGGCGGGCGGTTCGTCGTCGGGGAAGGCGGCCGCGAACTCGTCGGCGTGCGACGAGAAGAACCGGCGGAACGCCTCGGCGCCCTCCTGTAGCGCGCGGTGCCGGGCTATGTCCGCCGCGGCGGCCTCCCGCACGAGCGCCTTCATCGACGTACCGCGCTCCTTGGCGATCTGCCGCAGGTCCTCTAGCTCGCGGTCGCTGAACTCCACATTGAGAGCTGGCATGCTCCTCACGGTACCGCTCGGGTACTCAGGCGTAAATACGAGCAGGTCAGGTGTGATGTACGCCGGTACCCAGGGGTGCCGAGCCAGGCCTCCCGGCGTGCGACCGCGCGCCGATGCCCCCGAGACGTAGGTCACATTCGGCCGTGGGGTGTCACATTCCGACCTCCGTCGGGCCTCGCAGTAGTGAGCGCGCACCCGGGAGGCCCCACGCATGTCCGACATCCCCGCAACCGTCACCGACGACGCGACCGTCGTCTTCGTCCAGCACCGTGAGCTGATGTTCGGCGTCGTCTACAACATGCTCGGCAGTGTCGCCGACACCGAGGACGTCCTTCAGGAGACCTGGCTGTCGTGGACGGCGCGGGGCGGCGGCGCGCCGCTCGACGGGGTCGAGAACCCGCGGGCGTACCTGGTGAGGATCGCGGTCAACCACGCCCTGACACGGCAGGCCGCGATCACCCGGCGGCGCGAGACGTACGTCGGCCCGTGGCTGCCGGAGCCGCTGGTCACGGAGGACGAGGACGCCGACGTCGAGGGCCCGGCGCTGCGCAGCGAGTCGGTGTCGCTCGCGATGCTGGTGGTCCTGGAGTCGCTGACCCCGCTGGAGCGCGCGGTGTTCGTGCTGCACGAGGTGTTCGGCTACCCGCACACGGAGATCGCGGACATCATCGACCGCAGCCCGGCCGCCGTACGGCAGTTGGCGCATCGCGCACGCGGGCATGTGCACGCCCGGCGGCCGCTGTACGAGGCGCATCCGCGGGCGCGGCGGGAGGCGACCGAGCGGTTCGTGCGTGCCGCGGTGGGCGGGGACATCGCCGAGCTGATGGAGATCCTCGCGCCGGACGTGACGGTGTGGACGGACGGCGGCGGCAAGCGGAAGCGGGCGGGGCTGCGTCCGGTGCACGGCCGGGACAAGGCGGTCCGGCTCTTCGACTCGTTCGCACGCCGCGGCGGCGCGGGAGGCGACCATCTGGACCTGCGCTACCGGCAGGTCAACGGCGACGACGCGGCGGTGCTGTTCCAGGGCGAGGAGCCGTACGCCGTCCTGGTCCTGGACCTCACGCCGGACGGCGAGCGGGTGTCGGGCGTCTACGTGGTGAGCAACCCCGAGAAGCTCACGCATGTGCGCCGGGGGCAGGCATGAGCGCCGCCCGGGAGCTGCCCGGCCGGGGTGAGCGGATCGCGGACTGGTTCGACGGCCGGCTCGGCATCCACACGCTCGGCCGGAAGTATCTGCGCAAGGTCTTCCCGGACCACTGGTCCTTCCTGCTCGGCGAGATCTGTCTGTACAGCTTCGTCGTGCTGATCCTGACCGGCGTGTACCTGACCCTGTTCTTCCATCCGTCGATGAACGAGGTGACGTACCACGGCAGTTATGTGCCGCTCAACGGCGTGCGCATGTCCGAGGCGTACGCCTCCACCCTCGACATCAGCTTCGACGTGCGCGGCGGGCTGCTGATGCGGCAGGTGCACCACTGGGCGGCGCTGGTCTTCGTCGCCGGGATGCTCACGCACATGATGCGGCACTTCTTCACGGGGTCGTTCCGCAGGCCGCGGGAGATCAACTGGCTGTTCGGCTGGACCCTGCTGTTCCTCGGCCTGTTCGAGGGCCTGTTCGGCTACTCGCTGCCGGACGACCTGCTGTCGGGGACGGGCCTGCGATTCGTGAACGGGGCGCTGCTGTCCGTCCCGGTCGTCGGGACGTATCTGTCGATGTTCCTGTTCGGCGGCGAGTACCCGGGCCACGACATCGTGGCCCGCTTCTACTCGCTGCACATCCTGGTCATCCCCGGCATCATGGCGGCGCTGGTCGTGGCGCACCTCCTGCTGGTCGTGTACCACAAGCACACGCAGTTCGCGGGGCCCGGGCGCACCGAACGCAATGTCGTCGGCGCGCCGTTCATGCCGGTGTACCTGGCGAAGGCGGGCGGCTTCTTCTTCCTCGTCTTCGGCGCCCTCGCCCTGATGGCCGCCGTGGCGACGATCAACCCGGTCTGGTCGTACGGCCCCTACCGTGCCGACCAGGTCTCCACCGGCGCCCAGCCGGACTGGTATCTGGGCTTCGCCGAGGGCCTGGTCCGGATCATGCCGGGCTGGGAGATCACGCTGTGGGGCCACACGCTCGTCCTCGGTGTGCTGATCCCCGTCGTGGTCTTCCCGCTCCTGCTGGTCTTCATCGGGGTGTATCCGTTCCTGGAGGCCCGGGTCACGGGCGACAGGCGCGAGCACCACCTCCTGGACCGCCCTCGCAACCGCCCGGTCCGCACCGGGATCGGCGCGGCGTGGATCAGCCTGTATCTGGTGCTGCTGGCGGGCGGCGGCAACGACATCGTGGCGACCCGGCTCCATCTGTCGATCAACACGGTGACATGGTCGATCCGGATCGCGGCCCTGGTCGTCCCGGTGGCCGTCTTCGTCGTCACCCGCCGGATCTGCCTGGGCCTGCAACTCCAGGACAGGGCAAGGGTGTTGCACGGCCGCGAGACCGGTGTGATCAAGCGCCTTCCGCACGGCGAGTACGTCGAGGTGCACGAGCCGCTGAGCCCGGCGCGGCTCCACACGCTCACCGCCCATGAACGCCCCGGCGAGCTCGTGGAGCACGAACCGCGGGGCAACTCACGGTAACGAGCGGTCGAACGAGGTGTACCGGGGCCGTATCGGCGCTACGGCCCCTACAACCCCGGGTGAGGGCCCGCTGTCAGACCCGGTACCGACACCACTGGTGTTCCGGGCACCCCAACGGCTCACCTTATCAACGGAGTTCACGTGTACAAGCGCTCAACGGCCGTCCGGCCGACCGCCGTCGCCGCTCTCGCCCTTGCCGCCGTCGCGGCGGCCACCGTCGTCGCTGTGCCGCCCGCCCACGCGGCGGACGGCGACGACTATGCGGTGACCCTCGACAGCGCCACCGCCACGACCGACTACACCCACCGCACGGTCGACCTGACCGGCACGCTGACCCGCACCGACGGCACTCCCGTCGCCGACGCACCGGTCAAACTGGAGGAATCGGTGCTGTTCGACACCTGGAACCCGTGGGGCGACCCCATCGACCCCACCGAGTGGGAGACCCGCGACGTGGGTACCGTCCGCACGGACGCCGAGGGCAACTTCACCCTCCAGGATGTCCCCGCGGACCGCGTCGAGGACCGGCCCAGCCCGTACCTCTTCCCGCGTCACCAGGTCATGTTCCGGGCGATCTACGACACCGATCCCACCGACAACCACATGGCGTTCGCGGACACCACGGTCAAGGTGCGACCCGTGACCAGCGCCATCTCCTACCGGGTCAACAAGACCACCGTGCGCAAGGGCGACACCCTCGTCGTGAAGGGCCGGGTCTCCTGGCCGGCCGGGCACGGCCCGATCGCGGGCACCCGAGTGTTCCTGCGGACGTACTACGAGAGCTCGTACAACGCCCGGACCACCACCGACGCGCGCGGCAACTTCACCGTTCGCGCCAAGATCCGGGACTACGACAACGAGTTCGTGGTCTTCTCGGCGCCGGGGGACTACTACCTGGCGGGCGCGAGCAAGAACCTGCCGGTCAAGAACGTCAATCCGTGACCCGGGCGCCCGGCGCGGGGAGGCCCGCTGCCGCACCCTCGGCAGCGGGCCTCCCGTCCGTCGGGGTCCGGCCCTCACCCCTGGTCGGCGACGAAGGAGGCCATCCGGGTCAGGGCGGAGTTCCAGTTGATCGTGTGCTCGTTCGTCGACCAGGACTGGATGTCGTCGATGTAGCAGAACTGACCGACGCAGCCCTGGAGTTTGCTCTGTGCGTAGGGGTCCTGGATGCCTGAGTTCGGCCCGCCCGCGAGCGTGCCGGCCGGCGGGTTCGGCTGGTCCGGGTCGAGCTGGTGGGCGTACCAACGGGCGTGCTGGTTATGGGAGTTGACCTCGCCGTAGCCGGTCACGTACGACATGTTCAGCGCGTTGCGCCCGAAGAGGTAGTCCATGCTCTGCACCGCGCCGTCACGGTACTTCGAGGCCCCGGTGATGTCGTACGCGGTGGCGATGACGACGGCGTTGTGCAGGATCTGGTGGTTGGAGCCCCAGTCGTAGAGGTTGCCGTCCGGGGCGTACGGCATGCCGTACGGCTGTGCCTTCAGCGTGGCGAGGTAGCTGTCGGCACCCTTGATCACGGACTGGCGGACCTTGTCCCCGCCGGGCAGCCTGTTCGGCACGGTCGCCAGGTCCAGTCGGGCCGCGGCGGCCGTCCTGGCCCAGTCGTAGCCGAGGGCGCCGAAGATGTCGGCCGTGTGGACGGGCGAGTTCAGGACGTGCTGCGCGAACTCCCGCTCCCCCGTGCTGAGATACAGCTCGGCCGCGGCCCAGTAGAACTCGTCGGTGACGTTGTTGTCGGCGTAGGTGCCGCCGCCGATGCCGTCGCTCTCGGAGGCGTACCGGTCGGGGTGCGCGAGCGCCGCCGACCATGCCTTGCGGGCGGCGGCCAGCGCCTTCGCCGCGAACTGTCTGTCGTACGGCTTGTACAGGCGCGCCGCCTGCGCGGCCGTCGCCGCGAGGTTCAGGGTCGCGGCGGTGGACGGCGGGTGCAGTTCACGTTTCTGCGGATCGGCACTCGGCAGCAGCGGCAGGCCCGTCCACTGCTCGTCGTGGATCTTGTGGTGTGCCATGCCGGCCAGCGGCTGCCCCGCGGGCACCTGCATCTTCAGCAGGAACTCCAGCTCCCAGCGCACCTCGTCCAGGATGTCCGGCACCTTGTTGCCGCTCTCGGGAATGGCGAGCGTGCCGTCGCCCAGCCGCTCCGACTCGCCGGTGCGGGCGAGCAGTTCGCGCTCGTAGGTGCTCAGCAGCTCCCACACGGAGATGCCACCGTTGACGACGTACTTGCCGTGGTCGCCGGCGTCGTACCAGCCGCCGGTCACGTCGAGCTTGTAGTCGCACACGCCCGGCTGGCAGGGCACCGCGCCGTCGCCCTGGTTGGGTGTGACGTCGACGTGTCCGGCGGGGCGGGCGTAGCCGGGACGCAGGTCGTCGCGGATCGGGATACCGCTGCGCTGCGTGTAGTAGTACTTCACGGCGTCCAGGCGCAGCCGCTCGTAGGCGGCCGTCCCGATGTCGAAGGGGCGGCTCGCCTCACCGTCGGCGACGAGCGTGAAGTCCTTGCCCTGCCTGCGGTAGGCGCCGAAGTCGATGGAGTGGACGTTCTGCGCGGAGGAGACGTCGGTGCCGCGCGGCACGGTCCAGCCGTGGGCGACGACGGCCCCGGAGGCGTTCTTCAGCTTCCAGGGCAGTTTCCCGGTGGCGTCGGTGACCAGCGTGGCGTTCTTCGGTCCGGCGGGCAGATAGGCCACCTGGTTGACCCGCACCCGCGGGCCGGTGTCGGGCTCGTACACCTCGGGCGGGACGCCGCCCAGCAGCGAGGCGTCGTCCATGCAGAACCGCCACGCGTCCGCGCTGCCGCCGACCTGGAAGGCGACCTGGCCCTGCGGGGTGTCGACCGGTGAGGTGAACGTGTACGAGTAGGAGTTCCCGGAGACGCTCAGCTCCGGAGTGACCTCGAAGTAGGTGTCGTACGGGGCCGCCGACAGACCGACGACCGCCCGCACTACATGTCCCTCGGGCGAACCGTTCGCGGTGAAGGAGAAACGGTACGACTCCCCCTTGGTCAGGGTGATGTCGTTCTGGCCCACGGCGGCGTCCCAGGGGTTGGTGGTGCCGCCCGGCACATCGGCGCAGAGCTGCCCGTCGGACAGGCTCGCGGTGACGTTGCTGCTCGTCCACCACGGCTCGGTGGTGGTGTCGAAGGTCCCGTTCTTGAGCTGCTCGACCTCTTCGGCGCCTGCGGGGGCGGCCGGCAGTGCGGTGAGGCCTGCGGCCAGCAGGGCCGTCAGGGACAGCAGGGTGGTTCTGCGTCGTTTCACGTCTGGGCTCCTCGGGTGAGGTGCGGGTGACGCTCGATGATGGGAGCGCTCCCAGAGGCGGATGCAGCCCATGGTTGTTGGCGACATGACAGTCCGTCAACGGTCCTGACAGGTGGCTTTCGGCTGCGGCTCCGTTGTGGCTGGTCGCGCAGTTCCCCGCGCCCCTGAAGGGGCGCGGGTGAGCCCGGCGTCCGGACCGTGACGTGGGTCAGGCGGCCGGTGCCTCCAGTCTGCTGATGCGTATTGCCCCTCGAGGCTCCCCCGGGTGTGCGCTGGTCAGAGTGAGTCGCAGCCGGGAGCCGCGTACTGCCTCGAAGGTGACGACCGTCGGCGCGTCCGAGGCCGTGGCCCATTCCACGGCCGCCCCCTTCACCGGCACATACCTGCGCCCGTCCCATACCTCGGCCACGACCGAGACCGGCCGCGTGTGCGTGGCGTCCGCCGTGAAGGAGACCTCCACTCGGCCGAAGGTCCGCACCCGCCCGAAGTCCACGGAGACCCAGTCCTCGGGCCGGGCACCGCCGAAGGCGGGCAGCAGGGCCGTGGCGGCCTTGGTGAAGCCGTTGGACCAGCCGGTGGCGGGGTCGCCGTCGAGCATCGCGGTGGGGAGGGTGTCGGGCCGTCCCGAGTAACTGGCGTCCGTGTAGGGGTAGTTCAGGGGTGCGGGATGTTCAGGCTCGAACACCTCGGCCGGGGTGAGCGCGGCCGACCTCGCTGGCGTCGTCCGCACGCTCACGCTGCCCGCCCGCAGACCCTCGGCCCGTGCGGTGACCTTCAGGGTGCCGGTCTTCGTGCCGGACCGGACGATCGCGAGCGCCTTGCCGTGGAAGGCCGTACGGGTGCTCGCCTGGTAGCGCTCGGCGCTCTCCTGGCGACCGTTGTCGAGTCCGGCGAGCGAGCCACCCCGGACGTCGAAGGAGATCAGGTCCTCGGCGTCCGGCACCACGACACCGTGCGCGTCGACGACCTCCGCGGTCACGAAGAGCAGTGAACGGCCGTCGGCGGCAAGAGACTCGCGGTCGGCGGTCAGCCGCAGGGCCCTCGCCGGCCCGGCCGTGCGCAGCACATCGGTGGCGACCGCCTCGCCGTCCCGGCGGGCCACCGCCTTCAACTCCCCCGGCCGGTACGGCACCTTCCAGGTGAGGTGGAGCTTGCCCGCGCTGCCGTTGGGGCTGGTGTAGCTGCCGGGGTAGGGGCCGTCGGTGAAGGTCTTGTCGTCGCCGGTGGCCTCGGTGGTCTCCAGGTAGGCGCGGCCGTCGACGGTCTGCTTGGTGTCGAACGTGCGCGTGCCGAGGGACTTGCCGTTGAGGAACAGCTCCACGGTGTGGACGTTGGAGTACGCCCACACCTCGACCGTGTCGCCCTCCCGGTGGTTCCAGGTCATCGGCAGCAGATGGACCATGGGTTCCCCGGTCCACTGGCTCTGGAACAGGTAGTACATGTCCTTGGGGAAGCCGGCCGTGTCGACCGCGCCGAAGAAGGACGCCTTCACCGGGAACACGTCGTACGGGGTGGGCTCGCCGATGTAGTCGATGCCCGACCACAGGAACTGCCCGGCGAACCACTTCCGGTCCCGGTCCTTCTTGTGGCCGTACTCGCCGCTCATGGTCCAGGAGGCGAGGTTGTTGTCGTACGACGAGGTGGCCCGACGGCCGGGCGTGTGGTTCTCGCCGGTGTTGAGGTGCTCGGGCTCCTGGTAGGTGCCGCGCGTGGAGGTCTCGGAGGACGACTCGGACTCGAAGAGGAACAGATGCGGGTAGGCGGCGTGGAGCTGGTCCACCGACTTGGCGGTGTTGTAGTTCAGGCCGAGCCCGTCCAGCTTGGCCAGCATCAGGTCGGCCGGCGAGCCCTTGGCGGGCAGCCGGCGGTACTTGTCGGAGCCGATGACCAGCGGGCGGGTGTCGTCGGCGGCCCTGATGGCATCGATGATCCGGTCGGCCATGGCGAGTCCGGCAGTGGACGTGGAGTCGGGGATCTCGTTGCCGATCGACCACATGAGGACCGCGGGCGAGTTGCGGGCGGCCAGCACCATCTCGGTGGCGTCCCGCTCGGCCCACTCGTCGAAGAAGCGGCCGTAGTCGTAGCGCGTCTTGCCGGTCCGCCAGCAGTCGAACGCCTCCACCAGCATCACGATGCCGAGTTCCTCGCAGACCTGGATCGTCTCCGGCGAGGGCGGGTTGTGGGAGGTGCGGAAGCCGTTGACGCCCATCGACTTCATGATGGTCATCTGCCGCCGGATCGCGTCGACGCTGACGGCGGCGCCCAGCGCGCCGAGGTCGTGGTGCAGGTCGACGCCCTTGATCTTGTGGTGGACGCCGTTGAGGTGGAAGCCCTCGTCCGGGTCGAAGCGGAAGGTGCGGAAGCCGAAGGTGGTGCGGTGGGTGTCGGCCGTCCTGCCTGCGACGCGCAACTCGGTGTTCAGGGTGTAGCGGTGGTGCGGGGTGGCGAGGTCCCACACCTTCGGATCGGGGACGGCGAGTTCATGGGTTTCGGTGGCCCTGTCGGTGACGGCGACCGTGGAGGACGTACGGGCGACGGTACGGCCCCGGGGGTCGACGATCCGTGAGACGACCTCGACGTCGGTGCCGACGCCGGAGGCGTTCACCACGGATGTCCGCACCCGGACGACGCCGCGGTCCTCGGTGAACTCCGGCGTCGTGACGTACGTCCCCCAGCGCTCCACGTGCACCGGCTCGGTGACGACGAGGCGGGCCTCGCGGTAGATGCCGCTGCCCGAATACCAGCGGCTGCTGGGCAGACGGTTCTGCACCTTGACCGCGAGGACGTTCTCGGTGCTGCCGTCGGTGTGCAGGTGATCGGTGAGGTCGAGGGCGAAGCCGGTGTAGCCGTAGGGGTGGCGGCCGGCCTCGGCGCCGTTGCAGAAGACGTAGGCGTCCATGTAGACGCCGTCGAACTCCACCGATATCCGTTTACCGGCGAGGGAGGCCGGCAGGGTGAAGGCGACGCGGTACCAGCCGAGGCCGCCGGGGAAGAAGCCGGTGCCGCTGGTGGTGCCGTGCTCGGTGGTCGGGGCGAGCTCGACGCTCCAGTCGTGCGGCACGGCCACCTCCCGCCAGCCCGAGTCGTCGTAGCCGGGGTCGGCGGCGCCGGCGAAGGCGCCGGTCGGGTCGGTGATGCCGCCCGGGTTCACCAGGGCGAAGCGCCAGCCGTCACGCAGGGGAACGGTGTGCCGTCCCGACCCGGCGCCGGCGGCCTGCGCGGCCCGCGCCGTCGGGGTGCCCGTCAGCGCTCCGGCCGCCGGGGCGGCCGTGGAGGCGAGCAGTAACGATCTTCGAGAGACTGTCATGGCGGCTCTCCCTCATCAGGGCCCAGAAGCACTCAGAACTGATCGTGAACAAACAGATTCTGACGCTGCGGCACGCGGAGCAGTCAAGAGTGCAGACACGAGTTCGCTCCGTGAATGGCGCCGAAGCACTAGGCTGGAGCCCGAGTGAGCACGCTTGATCACCGTGTGTGCGCGTTGGAGTGGCGACCATGAGCCCGGATTATCCGTTCGACGAGGCCGCGACGGCCCGGGCGGTCATCGACGACAGCGGCGTACTCGTCGAGTGGAACGCCGGCGCGGAACGGCTGCTGGGCCATCCGGCGGACGAGGTCGTGGGCCGCCCGGCCGCGAGTCTGCTGGCCGACGAGGTCGATCGCGGGACCCTCACCCCGGACGGCGACCGTTGGGACGGCGTCCTCACCCTGCGCCATCGCGACGGCGGCACGGTGGCCGTGTGGCTGCTCGCCCATCGCGTACGCCCCCATGCGGACGGCCCCGAACACTGGCTCGTGGTCACGCCGATCGAGGGCGACGACCCGCGTCCGCCCGGCGATCCGCTGGAGGACGTCGGCCTGCTGGCGTCCCCCTGCGCCATCGCGATCTACGACGAGCGGCTCCGGCTGCGCAGGATCAACCCCGTCATGGCCGAGATCCTCAGCCTCTCCGAGGAGAACGTGCGCGGGCTGCGGGCACCCGAACTGACCGGCCGCCGGCAGAGCCTCGACATCGAGCGGCAGCTCCTTCGCGTGCTCACCACGGGCCGGGGCACCGACGTACGGACGTACATCCCCGTCGGCGGCGACAGAACCCATGCCTGGCTGGCCCGGATGGCGCCGATCACCGACGCCAAGGGGCGGGTGCGCGGCGTTTCCGTCGCCGCGCACGACTTCACCGATCAGTATCTGGCGCAGGAGCGGCTCCAGTTGGTCAACGAGGCCAGCGTGCGCATCGGCACCACCCTCGACGTCACCCGCACCGCGCAGGAGCTGGCGGACGTCTGCGTCCCCGCCCTGGCCGACTTCGTCAGCGTCGATCTGCTGGACCCGCCGGAGCACGGCGGCGAGGCACCCACCGGCCGCCCGTCCGCACCGATCGCCCTGCGCCGGGCCGCACACAGCTCCGTCAATCCGGGCAGCCCCGAGGCGGTGGTCAAGCCGGGCCACCTGGATGTGTATCCCACCCCGTCGCCCCAGGCCGACGCGCTGCTGGCAGGCCACACCATCGTGGCCTCGATGTCGACCGGCGACCTCCAGGAGTGGCTCTCCTGGGACCCGGCACGCTCCGAGCGGATCGGCGAGTACGGCATCCACACGACCATGTCCGTCCCGATCCAGGCCCGTGGCACCACGCTCGGCGTCGCCGTGCTCACCCGGTTCAAGAACCGCCACCCGTTCACGCCCGACGACGCGCTGCTGGCCGAGGAGGTCACGGCCCGCGCGGCGGTCTGCATCGACAACGCCCGCCGCTACTCGCGCGAACGCGAGACCGCCCTCGCGCTCCAGCGCAGTCTGCTCCCCCGGTCCCTGCCGCGCACCGCCGCCCTCGAAGTGGCCTCCCGCTACCTCCCGGCGGCGCGCTCCGGGGTGGGCGGCGACTGGTTCGACGTGATCCCGCTGTCCGGGATGCGGGTGGCGATGGTCGTCGGGGACGTCGTCGGGCACGGCGTCCAGGCGTCGGCCACCATGGGACGGCTGCGAACGGCCGTGCGCACCCTGGCCGACATCGACCTCGCACCCGACGAACTGCTCACCCACCTCGACGACCTGGTGGTGCGGCTGTCCGAGGAGGCGGGCGCCGAGGCCGGGCCCGGCGAGGTCGGCGCCACCTGTCTGTACGCGGTGTACGACCCGGTCTCCCGGCGCTGCACGCTGGCCCGGGCCGGGCACCCCTCGCCGGTGACGGTCGCGCCGGGCGGCGAGCCGCGGGAGATCGAGCTGCCGGCCGGGCCGCCGCTGGGCCTGGGCGGGCTGCCCTTCGAGTCCGCCGAGATCGAACTGCGCGAGGGAACCGTGCTCGCCCTCTACACCGACGGCCTGGTCGAGACCCGGGAGCGCGATGTCGACGCCAGCCACGCGCTTCTGTGCGACGCGCTGTCGTCCCCGTCCGACTCGCTGGACGAGACCTGCGACCGTGTCCTGCACGCCCTGCTCCCGCCCGGCGGCGTCGCGGACGACGTGGCCCTGCTGCTGGCCCGCACCCAGGGCCTGCCCGCCTCCCGGGTCGCGACCTGGCACATCCCGGCGGACCCGGCGCTCGTCGCGCCCATCCGCAAGCAGGTCGTCGAGCAACTGGAGGTCTGGAGCCTGAGCATGGCGTCGTTCACCGCCGAGCTGGTGGTGAGCGAGCTGGTCACGAACGCCATCCGCTACGGCGCCCAGCCCATCCGGCTCCGGCTGATCCACGACGCGGCGACGCTGATCTGCGAGGTGTCCGACACCAGCCACACGGCGCCGCACCTGCGCCGCGCCAAGACCTTCGACGAGGGCGGCCGCGGGCTGCTGCTGGTCGCCCAGCTCACGCAGCGGTGGGGCAGCCGGCACACGGCGGACGGCAAGACCATCTGGGCGGAGATCGGGCTGCTCGACGAGGAGTGAATAGCCGGCGTCAAAACGGGGAGTCGTGATTCATGGGACGTGCACGGGTATTCCCCTCGTTACACCGAGCAACTCCCCTCGTCAGCGCCGTCGCGCTGCTCGGCCTCCTGCTCACGGCGTGCGACAGCGGCGGTGACTCCACGGGCGCCGTACGGAGTCCGTCCGGCAGCGAGAGCACCACGACCACACCGGTCACGACCGGCACCGCGAGCCCGACGACCGGGCCGCCGTCCAGCGAGCCACCGGGGACGACCGGGCCGCCGTCCGTCGACACCTCCGGCCCCGCGACCCGGCCGGGCGGCTCCGGCACGCGCTGCCACACCTCCCAGCTTCGCGCGTCGATCGGCCGCCCCAGTCCCGGCGCCGGACAGCGCAACTTCCCGATCGTGCTGACCAACACCGGCGACCGCACCTGCACGGTGCGCGGGTACCCCGGTGCCGCCTTCGTGGACGCCGCCGGCAAGCAGCTCGGCCCGGATCCGAAGCGCTCCCCCGACACGTCCACGACCGTCACGCTGAAGCCGGGGCGCAGTGCTTGGGCGGGGCTGACCTTCGCCAGCCCCGAGATCAGCGGGGCCCGTACGGCACTGCCGCAGGCGCTGCTCGTGACGCCGCCCGACGAGCGGGACCCGCTGAAGGTGGCGTGGACGGCCGGTGAGGTGCCCGTGGCCGGTAACGAGTCGTCGGTGTTCCTGACGGTGGTCCAGCCGGGCACCGGGGGCTGATCCGTCCGCTCAGTGGCGGCCGCCGCCGTGGCCGTAGCCTCCTCCGTAACCGCCGCCGTAGCCGCCGCCCCCGGACCAGCCGTCGTCGCCGTCCCACGAGCAGGAGTACGGGTTGTAGTAGCAGGAGTCGTCGGACGGGGACGCGGCGACGGAGGCCGGCTGCGAGGTCGAGGGCGTCGCGGAGGGGGTCGGCGTGGCCGTGGGCGTCCTCGACGCCTCGGGGGTGGGAGTCGGGGCCGGCGTGGCCGTCTTCGGCGTCTCGGCCGCCGAGTCCCAGTTGACGACCTCGAGTTGGAGTTCCGTCTGCGACGTGTCGATGGCCCAGTGCTGGGCGTCGCCCTCGTCCTCGCGGGTCTTGAGGACCAGGGCGCCGGAGCCGTCGGTGGCGGCGGGGCTGAGGGCCAGGTCCTGGTCGAAGCGCGGCACCAGCGTGCCCTGGAGGCTGAAGTCGTAGCGGATGTTGTCGGCCTCGGACTCGGCGGTGCCCGTGCACCGGGCGAGCCGCACCGAGTAGCCGAGCTGGGAGTCGAGGCAGAGGCCCGGGTCGGCGCCGCTGCGGATCAGTCCGTCGGTCTCGTACGCCCACTGCTGGCCCGGCGACGAGGAGCACTTGGCGAGTTCGGTCTCGGCACCCGCCACGGCCTTCCCGCCGACGATGCCGACGCACAGCCCCGAACCGATGTTGTGCAGCCGGCCCCGCAGATCGCCCTTCGCGGCCTCGGCGGCGCCTGCCCAGGAGGGGTTCCTGGTGGCGTTGCCCGCGTCGGTGTCGGGAGCCTCGGAGGGGCGGTCGCCGGCCGCCGGCGAGGAATCGTCGCCGGATCCGGCGACGGACCAGATGACCAGCGGCAGGACCACGAGGGCACTGACGGTCGCGACGGCGGCGGTGAGATTACGGCGCCGGGTGGCCCGGCGGGCCGCCTTCAGAGCAGCTCGGCCGGAACAGGCGCGGGCGGTGCCGGTGGCCGTCTCTGTGGGCGTGCCGGTTTCGGGTCGGCGAGGGGCCCGGCGTGACCTTCGGGGGCCGGGCTGCGTGGGCGAGGCTATGTGGTCGGCGGGGGCGGAAGGCTGGTTCGACTCGGCGGAGAAGGGCCGGGTCGCGGGGGCGGTGAGGGACTGCCTCGCAGGGGCGGCGAAGGGCTGGTTCGCGGGGGCCGACGTCTCTCCCACAGGAGCGAACGCCTCAGCGGCGGCGAAGGACTCCGCCGAGGGACCGAAGGACTCCCCTGCCTTGCCGAACGGCTCGGGCGCATGGCCGAAGGACTCCCCCGCGCGGCCAAAGGACTCGGGTGCCTGGCCGAAGGACTCCCCCGCGCGGCCGAAGGACTCGGGTGCCTGGCCGAAGGACTCGCCCGCGTGGCCGAAGGTCTCAGCCGCGGGAGCGGCCCCCTCCCCCGTGGGGGCGGGCGCGTGGCGCGGCCGGGTGGGGGCGGGGGCGTCGGAGAAGAAGGACTCGCCCGCGATCATCGTCCTCGCAGCCGCTGACGGCGTCGGGGCGGGCGGCGCCATCGACTCGGCCTCGGCCGTCCCGTCGGCCAGGCCGGCTCTCGACACGAGGTAGTCTCTCGCGCCCCAGCCGAGCACCGCCTCGGCCAGTGCGACGCCGAGTCCATGGTTGAAGAAGGCGAGCTGGCAGGCGGTGTCGCTGCAGTGCTCGCAGCGGTTCAGGTGCTCGCGCAGATCGGGGTCGACGTCGATGCCGCCCCGCCGGTAGGTCACGTCCAGCATCCGCAGGTACTGGCGGCACTCCTGCTCGGGGGCGAGCTCGCGGTGGACCTGGAGGCACTCCTCGCGCAAACGGTTGCAGGCCCGGTCGAGTTCGAGGCGGGCGGACTCCTCGTCGAGGCCGAGGAGTCCGGCCGGCACGGACAGCGGTTCGGCCTCGACCTCGGTGTGCCACAGCAGACAGCGGGCCGATTGGGGAAGCCGCTGGAAGGCGCCGGACAGCAGCCTGCGGTCGGCCGGCGGCAGCAGTCGGGCGGCGACGCGCTCCGCGCCCTCCGCCTCGGACCGCAGCGCCGGGTGGAGCAGCTCCCGTCTGCGGTCGTTGTCCCACTCCGCCGCGATTCGGCGCACGGTCACGAGAAGTTGGGGGCGCCACGCGGCCGTCGGGCCGGTCTGCCGCAGGGTCTCGCCGAACAGCCGGGTGAACGCCGCGGTGGTGAGCATGCCCGCCGACCGGGCGTCCGCCGTGCACAGCCGGGCGTAGGCAAAGCCCGCTTCCCAGTGCCGGTCGAGAAGTTCACCGACCGGGTGCAGCGCCGGTGACACCCCTGTCCACTTCTTGAGTTCGGCGCTCAGTTGAGCGTCCGTGACTTCAAAGATGCGGGCGTCGTTCGGGGAATTCGACAGGCCTGCGTCATGCACGGCGGCATTCCTCCGGAGGGCATGCGGCATTGAAGGTCCATACCAATGAGTATGCTCCGGCACAGCTCTTGTGAAGTGTGGTGCGTAAGGGAGCGAGGCACACCTTTGCACAGGTCAGGGGCAGAGAACAAGCGACTCCGTCTTTTGTGCATTGCTTGCGCACCGATCACTGTTTGACGAGTGGTCAATAACGCGCCTCGATCATTCGAAATAGCGACGGGGACAATTGGAAACGGTATTCACTCATCGCGACCCGAGCCCCGGCACAAACCATTGAACAGCCACTGCGTGACTTTCATGCCTGGTCATGCGGGCGCACTCGCCTTCACCAGGCCTTCACAAGTCAGATGCCAACCATTGGACCACCCGACCGGTACGCGCCCGGCGGCCTGCCGTACCGCTCCCGGAACGCCCGGTTGAAGTGATAGGGACTGGCGAACCCCGAAGCGGCCGCCACACGGTCCACGGACAGGCCGGTGCTCTCCAGCAGCCGGGCGGCGTGACGCAGTCGTGCCGCGCGCAAAGCGCGCATCGGCGACTGGCCGAGCTGCCCGGTGAAGAGGTGGGCGAATCGCGAGGGCGAGAGCGCGACGTGTTCCGCGAGCGAGCGGACGGTGTGCGGGGCGGCCGGGTCGGCGTCGATGAGCGCCTGCGCACGACCCACCCGGGGGTCGACTCCGGGGTGGACCGGTGCCGTCCGCGCGGTGCCTGCGGTGAGCAGGACGGCCTCCTCCAGCGAGCACAGGGCGAGTTCGCGGGCAGCGGCGCCATGGGCCACGGCGACCGGCTCTTCCCCCGCCGCCGGTACGGGCGGCGCATCCGTGCCGGTCCAGCGGGCGTCCGCGAGCATCCGCCGGAACGCCGCCTCGACACGGCCGTGCACCGCGTCCGGCGTCGGCGTGACGACGTACAGCCCCTGGCCGGCGTCGTACGGGCGCAGCCACGACCGCCAGGTGGGACGGGCCTGGCAGTGTGCCCACCAGAACTCCCAGTGGGGCGCGCCCGGTTCGACCCCGTAGCCGTGCGGCACACCTGGCGCGAGCACGACCAGGTCTCCCGCCCCGGCCCGCGCCTCGGCGCTGCCGTGCCGCAGTCGGCCCCGGCCGCCGGTGGTCCAGGTGAACAGCCAGGTGTCCGCGCCGCGCGGCCGCTCGACCCGGTACCCGGGCAGTTGGTCGAAGTGCCCGACCACGACCAGGCCGGGCGGCGGGGCGGGAGCGCCGGGCTCGGCAGCAGTCTCGGGCAATCCGTCAGCGCTCACGGTCATCCTCCTGGAACGTGCCTCGGCCTAGCGTGACAGGCACAGGACACCCGAGTCAGGAGTGGACGCATGACAGCCACGGACATCGGCGCCGACGGCGCTCCCATCCTGCCCGAGGGCGGGCTCCGCCAGTTCGGGGAGGAGGGTTTCACCGTCGTACGCGGGCTGTTCGAGTACGACGAGATCGACCGGCTGTGCGAGCGGTTCGCGGCGCTGCACGCGGCCGGGCCGGTGGCCGGGCACTTCGAGCCGCGGCCGGAGCAGGGCGATCCGCTGCGGGTGTATCCGCGGGTGATGCAGCCGCACGAGATCGACGAACTGTCGCTGCGGGTACTGCTCGACGCCCGGCTGCGCGGCGTGCTGGAGGTGCTGCTCGGGGAGGAGGTGCTGGCCGCGCAGAGCATGTTCTACTTCAAGCCGCCGGGAGCCCGGGGACAGGCGCTGCACCAGGACAACTTCTATCTGCGGGTCGAGCCGGGCACGTGCGTGGCGGCGTGGATCGCCTGCGATGTGATCGACCGGGACAACGGCGGTCTGGAGGTCGTCCCCGGCACGCATGCGATGGACCTGTTCTGCCCGGAGCTCGCGGACGTCGAGGTGTCCTTCGCGCGGGAGTACGTCGCACCGCCTCCCGGCCTTGAGGCGGTGCCCGTCGACATGCGGTCGGGAGACGTGCTGTTCTTCAACGGCAGTCTGGTGCACGGGTCGCAGCCCAACCGTACGCAGGACCGCTTCCGCCGGTCGTTCATCGGTCACTACGTGGGGCGTTCGGCCGAGCGGATCGGGGCGTACTACCGGACGGTCTCGATGAGCGGCGACCCTGTGCCGTTGGCCGAGAGCGAGGGGGCGGGCCCGTGCGGCAGCGAATTCGCGCCGCGGGGGCCTCACTAGTGCTTCAGTGACCGATGACCGGATGGGGAGCGTAGGACCGCTCCAGTTCCTCCAACTCCTTCTCGCTCAGCTCCAGTTCGACGGCCGCCGCCGCGTCCTCGATGTGCTGCGGCCGGCCGGCGCCGATGATCGGGGCGGTCACCGTGTCCTGGTGCAGCAGCCAGGCGAGAGCGACCTGGGCGCGCGGCACACCGCGTTCGTTCGCGACGCGGGTGACGGACTCGACGACGACCCGGTCGCTGTCGACGTACAGGCGGCTGCCGAAGTTGTCATTGGCGCTGCGGTCGGTGACCGTGCCCCAGTCCCGGGTGAGCCTGCCGCGGGCCAGCGGGCTCCACGGCAGGATGCCCACGCCCTGGTCCGAGCACAGCGGCAGCATCTCGCGCTCTTCCTCGCGGTAGAGGAGGTTGTAGTAGTTCTGCATCGAGACGAACTTGGTCCAGCCGTGCCGCTCGGCGGTGTACTGCATCTTGGAGAACTGCCAGGCGTACATCGAACTCGCCCCGATGTAGCGCACCTTGCCCGCCTTCACCAGGTCGTGCAGCGCCTCCATCGTCTCCTCGACCGGGGTGTGCGGGTCGAAGCGGTGGATCTGGTACAGGTCGACGTAGTCGGTGCCGAGGCGGGCGAGGCTGTGGTCGATCTCCGTCATGATCGCCTTGCGTGAGAGCCCGGCACCGTTGGGGCCCGGCCGCATACGGCCGTTGACCTTCGTCGCGAGCACGATCTCGTCCCGGCTCGCGAAGTCCCGCAGCGCCTTGCCCACGATCTCCTCGCTGGTGCCGTCGGAGTAGACATTGGCGGTGTCGAAGAAGTTGATCCCGGCGTCCAGCGCCTGGCGGATCAGCGGCCGCGACGCCTCCTCGTCGAGGGTCCACTCGTGCGTGCCGCGGTCGGGGAGCCCGTAGGTCATGCAACCCAGACAGATCCGCGACACGTCCAGGCCCGTCGAACCGAGCTTCACGTACTGCATCGTTGCTGCTCCTGCCTTCGGGGTGGGGTACCAGGGGAGCGTACGTCGTCGTGCGCGCTCCAGACCGGTTCCCTGCCCCGGGCCCCACCGGTTCTCGTCAACCGGCGGCTGCCCGCCCGCGCTCCACCAGGTCGAGCGCCCGCTCCCAGCCGAACTCCGGCCGTCTGCCGTCCTTCCCCGCCTCGCCGGTGTACGGGTCCCCGAAGAGCACGCCCATCCCGCGCAGCCGTATCAGGCTGTCGCCGTAGGCGGGGTGGGCGGCGAGCGCGTCGGCGACACAGGGCAGGACGGCGATCGGGACGCCGAGACCGTACGCCTCGCACAGGGTGCCGAGCGCGAGGGTGTCGGAGATGCCGGCGGCCCACTTGTTGATCGTGTTGAAGGTGGCCGGGGCGACGACGACGGCGTCCGGCGGCGGGAAGGGACGCGGATCGGCGGGGGTGCGCCACGCCGAGCGGATCGGGCGGCCGGTCAGGGCCTGAACGGCGGCGGTGTCGAAGAAGCCGTTCATGGCGACCGGCGTCGCGATGACCCCGACCTCCCAGTCCCGCTCCTGCGCGGCGCTGATCAGTTTGCTGACGTCCACGGCGATCCCGGCGGCGCAGACGACGACGTAGAGGAAGGGTTTCCGGGCCTGTTCGGTCACCCGGGAACCCTACTCAACAGCCCTAGCGCACGGGGAAGGTCAGCCCGCGCTCGTTCTCCGGCCGCGGGCCGAGGATGCGGCGCTCCTTCTCCTCGATCGGCACGTCGTTGATGCTCGCCTCGCGGCGGGTCATCAGGCCGTGCTCGTCGAACTCCCACAGCTCGTTGCCGTACGACCGCCACCACTGGCCGTCGGCATCCCGGCACTCGTACTGGAAGCGCACCGCGATGCGGTTGCCGTCGAAGGCCCACAGGTCCTTGCGCAGCGCGTACTCCTGCTCGCGCGCCCACTTCGCGGTGAGGAGCTCGACGATCTCGGCTCGGCCGGTGACGAAGGTGTCGCGGTTGCGCCACACCGAGTCCGGTGAGTAGGCGAGCGACACCTTGTGCGGGTCGCGGGTGTTCCAGGCGTCCTCGGCGGCCTGCACCTTCCGCACGGCGCTCTCGTGGGTGAAGGGGGGCAGGGGCGGGCGGTCGGTCATGTCTTCCTCCGGGCCGTATCGACGGTGAGCGAACGGGAGAACGTGCGTTCTCCGGTTGGCTGCTACCGTAGGAGAACGCACGTTCTCGCGTCAAGGAGAGGTCGTACATGGACAGCGCAACCGCCCGGGATCAGGCACTGGACGCAGCGGAGAGGCTGTTCTACGGGCGTGGCATCCAGTCCGTCGGCATGGACGACATCCGGGGCGCGTCCGGGGTCTCGCTCAAGCGGCTCTATCAGCTCTTCCCGGCGAAGGAGCAGTTGGTCGAGGCGTATCTGGAGCGGCGCGACGTGCGCTGGCGCGGTGGGCTCGCCGCCTACGCGGAGCGGCAGCCGGACCCCGAGCGGCGGATCCTCGCGGTCTTCGACTGGCTGGAGGAGTGGTTCGCCGAGGAGGACTTCCGCGGGTGCGCCTGGATCAACTCCTACGGCGAGCTCGGCGCCCGCTCGGAACGGGTGGCGGACCAGGTCCGGGCGCACAAGCGGGCGTTCCGCGACTACCTCGCCGCGCTGGTGGCCGGCGCCGGACTGCCCGACGCACTTACCGGGCCCCTCTATCTGCTGGCCGAGGGCGCGATGGTCACAGCGGGGATAACGGGCGGCACGCGACCGGCGGCCGAGGCGCGGGAGGCGGCACGGTCACTGGTGGCCGCGGCTCGCTGACCGGGCGGGTGCTCCGGTCGGCCGACTCAGCGGGCAGGCCCTGCCGGCGGTCGGCGGAACAGGGGAGGCCGGGCGAGCTCTCGCCGATGGGCGGGCCCAGGTGCGGGCCCGCCCACGGACGCCGGCGTCAGGCGCGGTTGATCGCCGTCAACTCCCCTCTTCGGACACGGTGATGGCGCTGACCGGGCAGGCCCGGGCGGCCTCCCGCACCATCGGGTCGCCGCCGCCGTCCTCCCGGCCGGGAAGCAGGGCGCTGAAGCCGTCGTCGTCCTGGGTGAACACGGACGGGGCGGCCAGGGCGCACTGACCGGCGCCGACGCAGACGTCGTGATCGATGTCGATGTGGATATGGCCTGATTCGTGCTTTTCGTTGTGCATGACCGGAGCCTCTTACCAGGTCACGGGGAGTTCCAGCATCCCCTGGATCGTGTCGCCGGGTTTGAAGGGGATTTCCTCCCCGGGGACGGCAAGCCGCAGGGTCGGCAGGCGCTCGAAGAGGGTGCGCAGGGCGATCTCCATCTCTGCGCGGGCCAGGTTCTGGCCGAGGCACTGGTGGACGCCGAACCCGAAGGCGACGTGGTGGCGGGTGGGGCGGTGCCAGTCCAGGGCGTCGGGGTCGGAGTAGACGGCCTCGTCGCGGTTGATGACCGAGGTGGAGAAGACGACGCCGTCGCCCGCCCGGATCGTCTCGTCGCCCGCCTCGATGTCCTCGACGGCGACGCGCAGCAGCCCGTCGGCGATCGACAGCATCCGCATGAGTTCCTCGACCGCCGCGGGCAGCAACCCGGCATCGGCGCGCAACTCGGCCAGCGCTTCGGGGTGTTGGAGCAGGGTGAAGGTGCCCAGTGAGATCATGTTGGCCGTCGTCTCGTGGCCGGCGACCAGCAGAATGGTCGCGAGGGCGACGAGCTCCTCGCGGTCCAGCTCGCCGTCGCGCAACTGCTGGTGGACGAGTTCGTCGAGGACGCCGTCACCGGGCTCGGACTCTTTCTGCTTGCGGTCGATCAGCTCGATGAAATACGCCTCCAGCCGGTCGCGGGCGTCCATCGTGTCGGCGGCCTCGGGACCGCGCAGCAGGCGTCGTGACTGCCCCTCGAAGAACTCGTGGTCGCCGTAGGGCACGCCCAGCAGGGCGCAGATGACCATCGAGGGCACCGGCAGCGCGAAGGCGGTCACCAGATCGGCGGGCGGCCCTTGGGCGATCATCGCGTCGAGCCGTTCGTCCACGATCCGCTGGATCTGCGGGCGCAGCTCGGCGGCGCGCCGCAGCGTGAAGCTGGGAACCATCATCCGCCGCTGGACCCGGTGTTCGGGATCGTCGACGCCCAGCAGGGCGGACTTACGGTCGCGCACCGCCGCGAACCGTTCCGTGGGCGCGGGGAAGCCGGATCGCGTGCGGTCGGAGGACAGCCGCGGGTCGGCGAGCAGGGTGCGGGCGAGGGCGTGTCCGGTGACCAGCCAGGCCGGGCGGCCGTCGTAGAGGGTGATGCGGGCCAGGGGGCGCGTGTCGCGCAAGGGGTCGTAGGCCGTGGGCGGGTGGTAGGGGCAGGTGCGGTTCTGGGGGAAGGCGACGGTGTGGGGTTCCGTCATGTCCGTCATGGAAGACCTCGCAGCCGAAGAGTGCGTCGTGCCGATCTTCATTAGATGCCTGGGGCATCTACCTGGCGACGCAAAGTTCGGCCAGATCGGGATCGCGGGCAATCTGGCCGGGGATCGTCGCTCAGAGCTTCGGTCCCGCGGCCGTCGGACCCGTGCCGCGTGGCCTGCCCGCGAAATTCGCTTGTTCGGGGGCCGCCGCCACCCCCAGAATCCGGCCATGCCTACGATCCTCGCCTTCCTGCCGCTGACCGCCGCCGCTCGTCCGGTGCGGTCCCAGCAGCAGCCCGGCCGGCCGTGGAGGCCCTCGCTTCCCACGTCGTGACCGCCGCGCTCGTCGCGGGGCTGATCGCGGGCTACGGCATCGCCGTCCCGGTCGGCGCGGTCGCGACCTATCTCGTCTCCCTCACCGCCCGTACGTCCCTGCGGACCGGGGTCTGCGCCGCACTCGGCGTCGCGACCGCCGACGGGCTCTACGCGCTCGTGGCCACCCTCGGAGGCTCGGCGCCGGCCGGTGCACTGCGTCCGGTGCTGGTGCCGCTGCGCTGGGCCTCCGCCCTGGTGCTGGCGGTCCTCGCGATACGGGGCGCGGTCACCGCCGTACGTCACTACCGCGGCCGCCGGCTCGCCACCCGCTCCACTCCTCCTCCCCCGAGCCCGGCGCGCGCCTATCTGGCGCTGCTCGGCATCACCCTGCTCAACCCGACCACCGTGATCTACTTCGCGGCCCTGGTCCTCGGCACTCGCACGACGGATGGCGTCTCTGCCCTGGAACAGGGCGTGTTCGTCCTGGCCGCCTTCGCCGCGTCGGCGAGCTGGCAGCTCCTGCTCGCCGGCGGCGGGGCGCTGCTGGGACGGCTGCTGACGGGGCGTCGGGGGCGTTTGGTGACGGCGCTGGTGTCGAGCGGCGTGATCCTGCTGCTCGCTGTGAGAATGCCGCTGTAGGACCGGCAGGATGAATCACGCACCGGCCGGTGTTGAAGAACGGTGTCAGTCAGCACAGGACACGACGATGGGACCGATGTCATGCCTCTTGAGGGCGAGTACGAGCCCAGCCCGACCGATTGGGTCCGCAAGCAGGTCGAGTTGTACGAGAGCTCCGGCGGCACGCAGGGCACGACCCTCATGAACACGGGGATGCCCGTGATCCTGCTCTCCACCCGGGGCGCCAAGAGCGGCAAGATCCGCAAGACGCCCCTGATGCGCGTCGAGCACGACGGCCGCTACGCCGCCGTGGCCTCGCTGGGCGGGGCGCCCAAGCACCCGGTCTGGTACCACAACGTCAAGGCCGATCCCCACGTCGAGCTCAGGGACGGCACGGAGCTGTGGGACATGAAGGCCCGCGAGGTCACCGGCGCGGAGAAGGCCGAGTGGTGGGAGCGGGCCGTCGCGGCGTACCCGCCCTACGCGGAGTACCAGGAGAAGACGGACCGGGTGATCCCGCTGTTCGTGCTGGAACCCTTCGACGAGGACTGATCCGGGCTCCCTAGATTTTTTTCCACCGGGAGGCATGAACCCGCATTCGTCGGGCACACGTGCGTCAGGCCCCGCCGCGCTCCCCCGTCGCGGCGGGGCTTCCGTATGCCTCCCGGGCGGAGCGTTCGGTGATGTCGAGGAAGATCTGGTCCGCCTCGGCCACCGCCTCGCCGATGGAGCGCTTGATGCGGACGGCGACCTCCTCGACCTGTTCGCTGTCGAGCCCGGGCACCAGATCGACGCGGGCCGCCACCAGAGCCGTGTCCAGGCCCGTCTTCATGGTGAACAGCGCCTCCACGCTGTCGATCTCCGGCTGCGCCGCCAGCAGCGCGCGGATCTTGGCGTCGGCCTCGGGGTCGGCGGCCTCCCCGATGAGCTGGTCGCGGGCGTCGCGGCCCAGCCGGAAGGCGACGTACACGAGCAGCGCGCCGATCGCGAGCGAGGCGGACGCCTCCCACACCACCTGCCCCGTGATCATGTGCAGCGCCATGCCCGCGAAGGCGAGCGTCACGCCGAGCACCGCCGTGGCGTCCTCGGCGACGACCGTGCGCAGGGCCGGGTCACGCAGGCCGCTCGCGAGGCCGCCCTGCCGGCGCACCTGGTGCAGCGCCCGCAGCAGCGACAGCCCCTCGGCGACGAACGCGACCCCCAGCACGATCATGCCCACCACATAGCCGTCGAACTGCTCCTCGCCTCCGCCGCGCAGCGCCTCGAAGCCCTGGAAGAATGAGAAGCAGCCGCCCATCACGAAGATGCCGACGGCCGCGAGCAGCGACCAGAAGAAGCGCTCCTTGCCGTAGCCGAAGGGATGGCGGGCGTCGGCGGGGCGGCGGCTGCGGCGCAGCGCGGCCAGCAGGAAGACCTCGTTCAGGCTGTCCGCCACGGAGTGCGCCGCCTCCGACAGCAGGGCCGGCGAGTGGGCGAAGATCCCGCCGACGGCCTTCGCGACGGCGATGACGAGGTTGGCGGTGAGCGCCACCAGCACGGTGACCCGCGTCCGGCGGTCCGTCTTCGGTGCCTCGGTCGTGCTGCTCATCCCACACCGAATCCCCAGATCGATCGGCTTCACGCAGTGCCGTCGGCGGGAAACGGGGGACTCGGTGGGACCAGGGAGTTCGGGGTACTGCGGTACAGCGGCGTCCGTGAAAGGCGTACGCCGGACGGTCAGGCATACGGCAGAGAGGAGCGCCGGCATGAGCGGCCGGGGCAACACCGCGTACGGGAGGAAGCCGTTCCAGCGGTCCAGGGCCCACTTCACGGACCGGATCACGGCGGACGGGCGGGACGGCTGGCCCGTGGAGGCGGGCCGCTACCGTCTGGTGGTCAGCCGTGCCTGTCCGTGGGCGAGCCGATCCCTGGTGTCGCGGCGGCTGCTCGGTCTGGAGGACGCCCTGTCGCTGGCGATCGCCGATCCGATCCAGGACGACCGGAGCTGGCGCTTCACGCTGGACCCCGGGGAGCGCGACCCGGTGCTCGGCATCCGCTTCCTCAGCGAGGCGTACGACCGGCGGGAGACCGGCTATCCCGGGGGCGTCAGCGTCCCCGCGATCGTGGACGTGTCCAGCGGCCGGCTCGTCACCAACGACTACCAGCGGATCACCCTCGACCTCGCCACCGAGTGGACGGCGTTGCATCGCGAGGGTGCGCCCGACCTGTACCCGAAGCCGCTGCGGGACGAGATCGACGCCGTGATGGCCGACGTCTACGCGGACGTCAACAACGGTGTGTACCGGGCGGGCTTCGCCACCGGTCAGGCACAGTACGAGGACGCCTACGCTCGGCTCTTCCAGCGGCTGGAGCTGCTGGCGGAGAAGCTGGCCGGGCAGCGCTATCTGGTCGGCGACACCATCACCGAGGCGGACATCCGGCTGTTCACCACGCTGGTGCGCTTCGACGCCGTTTATCACGGCCACTTCAAGTGCAACCGCTGGAAGTTGACGGAGAACCCGGTCCTGTGGGCGTACGTCCGCGACCTCTACCAGACGCCGGGATTCGGTGACACCGTCGACTTCGACCACATCAAACGGCACTACTACCAGGTGCACAGCGGCATCAACCCGACCGGAATCGTGCCTCTCGGGCCGGAACTGACGGGCTGGCTGACGCCGCACCACCGCGAGGAGCTGGGCGGCAGGCCGTTCGGCGACGGGACTCCGCCCGGGCCGGTGCCCGAGGCCGAGCGGGTCCCGGCGGGCGGGCGGCCCTGATCGACGAAGGAGGCGCAGGCGCGCATGGCGAAGAAGAACAACAAGCAGAAGAAGCTGAAACTCCCCCTGGCCTACAAACCCCTGGGATTCGCCCTGGGGTGGGCGAGCGGGGCGCTGGCGGGCGTCGCCTTCCGCAAGACCTGGATGGCGATCCGGCACGAGGAGGACGCCCCCGACGCGCTGGACCGGGAGCGCGGCTGGGGCGAGATCCTGCTCGCGGCCGCGGTCCAGGGGGCCCTGTTCGCGGTGGCCCGGAGCCTGGCGGACCGCACGGGCGCGAAGGCGATCGAACGCTCGACGGGCGTGTGGCCGGTCGCCGACCAAGGCGGCCGCGACTGAGAAACCGCCCGCCTGGGGCTTCGGGCGGGCGGCACTCCGGTCGACTCTGCCGGGGGCGGGGCGGGCCGGGCCGGTCCGGGGCCATCCGGGGCCGGTCCTCACCAGACCAGGCGGCGGGGCGGCCTAAAGGCCTGGCCTGCGAGGGCGCGGGCGATCTCTGGGTGCCAACTCTGCCGGGGCGCGGGAGACCGGGGCCGCCGAGCCCACCTTGGCGACGCGCGGGCGACCGGACTCATGGTCCGGTCGCCCTCGTGGTCCGGTCGCCCTCGTGGTGCCCGCCTCTCTGCGCCGCTGCGCCCGCCGCCCCGAAGACTCAACCCTGCTTCGGTGCCGTCGCGGACAGCCGGCGGAGCGTGAAGGAGTGGCCGGACGGGTCGGAATAGCCGCGTTCCTCGTACGGGCCCGCCGGCTCCTTCGTTTCCACGGGGCGGCCGCCCAGGCCGACGATCCGGCGCTCGGCCTCGTCCAGGTCCTCCACCAGGAAGTCCAGATGGGCCTGGAAGGAGTTCTCCGGGCGTGGCCAGCTCGGCGGGGTCGCGTTCATGTCGCGGCGGAACGCGAGCCGGGTGCCGTCGGCGCCCCTGATCTCTACGCGGTTGGCGGTCGCGTCCGTCTGCTCGCCTTCCAGGAGTTCCGTGTAAAAGACGGCGAGCTTCTCGGGCTCGGCGCAGTCGAGCACCACGAAGCCCGCTTTCACCACTGGCATGGTTCCTCCGCAGGGGTCCTGGGCGCGGGACGGTCCTGCCCCGCCGCCCTGTCCCCCACGGGTGTCCAGGTCAGGCCGTTTCAGTCCGCCACCAGCCACTTCCCGTCCCGCATCAGCTCCCGCCCGTCCAGCTCATCGGCCTCGCGCCAAGCCTGCACCCGGGTCGGCAGGACGCGGAAGTACAGGTAGGGCGTGCTGAGCCGGCGTGGATCGAAGCCGGTCTTCGCCGCGAAGCGGTCGCCCTCCTCCTCGGACAGCTCGGCCTGCGTGATCGTCTCGACCGTGCCCTCGATCATGACGACGTCGCGGGTCGGGCCGATACCCAGGCGCGTTCTGCCGGTCGTCCTGAGGTTCCGTCCCGTGGGACTGGTGGCGGGCGTCGCCAGCAGCAGGGTCGAGCCGTCCCAGAGGAAGGAGAGAGGCACGAGGAACGGCACTCCCCCGCCCGCGTCGGCGGTGGCGACCCACACGTCCTCGTCGTGCTCCAGACGGTGCAGGGTGTCCTGCTTGCGCTGCTCGGCGGGGCGTGCGGACGACCGGGTCATCGGCGAACTCTCTCCTCACGGAACGGTTTTGACGGACGGCTCCAGTGTGTCCGTCGGGTCTGCGGACCGGGAACGGATTTCCGTCAGCCGGCCCGCCGCGGCGCAGAGCAGCAGGTCCAGGGCCGCCGGATAGGAGCTGCGCGCCATGTCCGCCACGAGATGCCGGGCCGTGGCCGCGATGTGCGGGTGGGTGTCGGCGGGCAGCCGCGCGTACGTCGCCCGCCAGACCGCCGCCTCCGCGTCCTGCGCGGCCTTCGGCATCGCCGCGCTCGCCGAGTCGAGGGCGCCGTGGGCGAGGGCCTGGTCGACGAAGACGTGGTAGATCCGCACCGCGTCGACGTCGGGGAAGCCGGCGCGGCGCAGCACTCCGAGGATGGTCTCGACGGCCTGGATCTCGTACACCCGCCCGGTCACCCGGTAGGAGCTGAGCACCGCCGCGCGGGGGTGTGCCAGGGCACCCGCGTGCATGCGCAGGCCCAGGTCCCGCAGGTCGGCACGCCAGTCCCCGGTGGGCCGCCAGGTACGCAGCGTACGGCCGATGAGTTCGTCGGCGATGGCGAGCATCAGGTCGTCGGTGGTCCGGAAGTACCGGTACAGCGAGCTGGGGTCGGCGCCCAGGGCCCGGCCGAGGCGGCGCACCGACAGGGCGTCGGCACCGTGCTCCTCGATGAGGCGCAGGGCCGTCTCGACGATCAGGCCCTCGGACAGGACCACGCCCTGCTTGGTGGGGCGCCTGCGCTGCCGGGCGCCGGGCGGGACGACGCGTTCGCTCATGGACTGCCTCCCTCGGACCGGTGCCCCGCACCTTACGACAACACCGTTGACCTGTTAAGCCCCCGTTCAGTTTCATGTCCGCTCATCGGGGCCGACCGGGCCCCCGATGCGAGCGGAGATCCGGCCATGTCCGATCAGCAGCCCTCCAGCGTCGTCGACCCTCCAGCGCGGCCCGAGCTGCGCAAGTCCCTCGGTGTCCTGGACGGCATCGCCATCGCCGCGTCCAGTACGGCCGCGACCACCAGCATCGGTATCGGCCTCGGGGTCACCGCGGGCGTCGTCGGCCTGCACCTGCCGGCGATCATGCTGCTGGCGTTCCTGCCGGTCCTCGGCATCGCGGGCGCCTACTCCCGGCTCAACAAGGTCGAGCCCAACGCGGGCAACGGCTATGTGTGGGTGGGCCGTTCGCTCACCCCGTGGCTGGGCTTCATGGTCGGCTGGGTGAACATCGTGGCCGTGGTGGCGTTCCTCGCGTACACCACCGCGGTCACCGGCTCGGCCCTGCTCCAGTTGGCGGGCGACGCCGGGGTGCACCGGGTGGCCGGCCTCGCGCTGGATCCCGGTTCGACCGCGCAGACGACGTCGGTCGGCATAGTGGTCCTGGTGGCGGTGACGCTGACCGCCGTGACCGGCATCCGCACCGCCGCACGGCTCCAGGCCGGACTGCTGGTCTTCGAGTACATCGTCCTGCTGGGCTTTTGCGGCTACGGCATCGTCACCGGCCCGCACGACTTCAGCCTGAGCTGGTTCGACCCGTTCGCGATCCCGTCGGCGACCGCACTCGCGCAGGGACTGCTGCTGTCGGTGTTCTGCTACTGGGGTTTCGAGTCCGCGTTCAGCGTCAACGAGGAGGTGCGCGAGCCCCGCGACGCGTCCCGGGCCGGCGTCATCACCCTGTTCACCATGCTCGGGCTGTTCCTGCTCGGCTCGGTCGCCTTCCAACGTGTGCTGTCCGAGAAGGAGTTGGTCGGCCACGGGCCCGAGGGCCTCGCCTTCTTCGGCGAGCGGCTGGCCTCCCAGCCGTGGGCGGCGCTCCCGCTGATAGCGCTGATGTTCTCGGCCGTCGCCTCGCTCCAGGCCGGGGTGATCCCGACGGCCCGGGCGATGTTCGCGATGAGCCGGGACCGTACGCTCGGGCCGGTGTGGTCCAAGGTCAGCCCCCGGTACGGGACTCCGGCGGCCGGCACGGTGCTGATCGGCACGCTGGCGGCCGCCGTCGCGGCGCTGGCACTGGTCATCCCGCGGCTCGCCGACATGATCATGGCGACGGTGAGCGCCGTGGGCATCGTGGTCGCCCTGTCGTACGCGCTGACCGCCCTTGCGGCCGCGGTCCGGTTCCGGGCCCTGCTGCGCGAGGACTGGTGGCAGGGGGTGCGCGCGGTGGTCCTGCCCGCGCTGAGCGCGTTCGCGCTGCTCGGTCTCGGCGGCTATCTGGGCTGGTCGTTCTACACCTCCGCCGACCACTTCGAGGTCAGCGCCGACAACGGGTGGTTCCTGCTCATCACCCCCGTGGCGATGATCACGTCCGGCTTCGTGGCCGCCGCGTGGGCCAGGTGGGCGCGCAGGTCGCCGTACTTCCGCACCGGCAAGGGCACCGACGCCGACGCGCCCCAGCTTCTCGCCACCTCCCGATAACCCCCGACCAGGAAAAGGAACATGTACGCAGATCTCCTCTTCACCGGCGGCCCAGTCCTCACCCCCGAGGGCCGCACCGCGACCGCCGTGGCCGTCACCGGCGACCGCGTCACGGCCGTAGGACGGGAGGAGGTGCACGATCTCGCCGGACCGCGGACCGAGGTGGTGGACCTCGCCGGTCGGCTGCTGCTGCCCGGGTTCCAGGACGCGCACGTGCATCCGGTGCCGGCCGGGCTGGAACTCGCCCAGTGCGATCTGACGGGCACCAGGACGGCGGACGAGACCCTCGCGGCGGTGCGCGCCTACGCCGACGCGCACCCCGAGCGGGAGTGGATCAGCGGCGGCGGCTGGTCGATGGAGGCGTTCGAGGGCGGTACGCCGACGAAGGAACTGCTGGACGCGGTGGTGCCGGACCGGCCGGTGTATCTGCCCAACCGTGACCATCACGGCGCCTGGGTCAACAGCCGCGCCCTCGCGCTCGCCGGGATCACGCGCGACACTCCCGACCCGGCCGACGGGCGGATCGACCGGGACGCCTCGGGGGAGCCGAGCGGGACCCTCCAGGAGGGTGCGATGCAGCTCGTGGGGCGGCTGACCCCGCCCGCCACACAGGCCGATCGGGTGGCGGCCCTGCTGCACGCCCAGCGGCATCTGCACGCGCTCGGCATCACCGCCTGGCAGGACGCTCTGGTCGGGGACTTCCTCGGCATGGACGACCCGGCACAGGCGTATCTCGAGGCGGCGCGGGACGGCTCGCTCACCGCGCGCGTCGTCGGCGCGCTGTGGTGGGACCGCGAGCGCGGCTTTGAGCAGATTCCCGAACTGGTCGAGCGGCGCGAGGCGTTGAGTCACGGCCGGTTCAGGGCGACCAGCGTCAAGCTGATGCTGGACGGCGTCGCCGAGACCGGCACCGCCGCGCTGGTGGACCCCTATCTCGACAAGTGCGGCTGCGCCACCGCCAACCGGGGCACCAGCTTCATCGACCCGGAGCAACTGCCCGAGTACGTGACCGAGTTGGACTCGCTCGGTTTCCAGTGCCACTTCCATGCCCTGGGCGACCGGGCCGTGCGCGACGCGCTGGACGCGATCGAAGCCGCGCGCGGCGCCAACGGGCCCAGCGACACGCGGCCTCACCTGGCCCATCTCCAGGTCGTGCAGCCCGTCGACGTGCCGCGTTTCGCCCGGCTCGGGGCGATCGCGAACATCCAGCCGCTGTGGGCCGCGCACGAGCCGCAGATGGACGAGCTGACGATTCCCTTCCTGGGTCCCGAACGGGCCGCGTGGCAGTACCCGTTCGGCGCCCTGCTGCGCTCCGGCGCTCGGCTCGCGGCGGGCAGCGACTGGCCGGTGAGCAGCCCCGATCCGCTGCACGGCATCCATGTGGCGGTCAACCGGGTGACGCCGGACGGCGACGGCACGCCGGTGTTCCTGCCCGGCGAGCGGATCGGACTCGCCGAGGCGCTCGCCGCGTACACGGCGGGCTCGGCGTATGCGAACCACCTCGACGACACGGGCGAGGTGCGCGTCGGAGCGCTGGCCGATCTCGTGGTCCTGGACCGCGACCCGTTCGACGGACCGACGGAGGCGATCGCCGAGACACGGGTCGCGCGGACTTACGTCGGAGGCGCGCAAGTGTACGCAGCTCAGGAGGCCTGAGCCCGCGTACCGCTCGGCTATCCGACTCCGGCCGCCTGGAACGTGCGGCGGTACGCCTGCGGTGACACCCCGATCGCGGCGTGCAGGTGCTGGCGCAGCGAGGCGCCGGTGGCGAAGCCGACCTCGATGGCGATCCGGTCGACCGGCAGGTCGCTGGACTCCAGCAGATGGCGGGCCCGGCCGACGCGTTGCTGGATCAGCCAGCGGCCGGGGCTGAGGCCGACCTCGTCGTTGAAGCGGCGGGCGAAGGTGCGCAGGCTCATCCGGGCGTGGGCGGCGAGGTCGGTCAGGGTGAGCGGCTCGTCGAGGCGTTCCAGGGCCCAGGCGCGGGTGGCGGCGGTGCTCGCGGCCCCGCTCTCCGGGACGGGCTGCTCGATGTACTGGGCCTGCCCGCCGTCCCGGAAGGGGGGCACGACGCAGCGCCGGGCGACCGCGTTGGCCAGCTCGCTGCCGTGGTCGGTGCGCACGATGTGCAGGCACACGTCGACACCGGAGGCGGCGCCGGCCGAGGTGAGGACGCGGCCGTCGTGGACGAACAGGACGTCCGGATCGAGGTCGACCTGCGGATAGCGGCGCCGGAACAGGTCGGTCACATGCCAGTGCGTGGTCGCGCGCCGGCCGTCCAGCAGGCCCGCCGCCGCGAGGACGAAGGCGGCCGTGCAGATCGACACGATGCGCGCGTCCGGGCGGATCCGCGCGAGGGCGGCCACGACCTCGGGCGGCAGCTCCGTGGGGATGTACGCGACGCCGACCGAGACGACCACCACGGTGTCGGCGGTGGCGAGGATCTCCGGCCCGTGCTCGACACCGATCGTGAAGTCGGCGTTGCTGCGCACCGGCCGGCCGTCGACGCTGCACGTCAGCACCTCGTACCGGCCGTCGGCGGCGCCGAAGATCCGGCTGGGGATGCCCAGCTCGAAGGGATAGACGCCGTCCAGGGCCAGCACCACGACCCGTTCCACCTGTCGCTCACCATCCATGGCACGATCCTATCGAAGGTTGGCAATCGTGCCATTTCCCAGTGCGGCGGACCCCGGCAGGCTGTTCCACCATGAGCACTGTGAACACGATGCGAGCCATCAGCCAGGACGTCCTCGGCGGTCCCGAGGTCCTGAAGGAAGTGGAGATCGAGCGCCCGGCGCCGCGCCCGAACGAGGTACTGGTCCGGGTCCGCGCCGCCGGCGTCAACCCGACCGACTGGAAGCACCGCGAGAGCGGCGGCTTCCTGGGTGAACCGCCGTTCGTCCTGGGCTGGGACGTCTCCGGCGTGGTCGAGGCCGTCGGCATCGGCGTCGCCGCCTTCCGCCCCGGCGACGAGGTCTTCGGCATGCTGCCGTACCCGTTCGGCCACGGCTCGCACGCCGAGTACGTCATCGCCCCCGTACGGGCCCTCACGCACAAGCCGTCCTCGATCGGCCACACGGAGGCGGGGGCGCTGCCGCTGGTGTCCCTCACCGCCTGGCAGGCGCTGACCGAGCACGCCGACGTACGGCCGGGGCAGCGGGTGCTGATCCACGCGGCGGCCGGCGGGGTCGGCCACGTGGCCGTGCAGATCGCCAAGGCGCGCGGCGCGTATGTGATCGGCACGGCGAGCGCGGGCAAGCACGAGTTCCTGCGCGGCCTGGGCGCGGACGAGCTGATCGACTACCGGGAGACGGAGTTCACCGAGGCCGTCAAGGACGTGGACGTCGTCCTGGACACCCTGGGCGGTGAGACCTCGGTGCGCTCGCTGCGCGTGCTGCGTCCGGGCGGCGTCGTCGTCTCGATCCTGCCGGTCGGGTCGGACGAGTTCGGCCAGGAGGCCGAGCGGCTCGGGGTGCGGGCCGTGCGGATGCTCGTGGACGCCGACCGTGCCGGCATGCGGGCGATCGCGGAGCTGGTCGAGCAGGGGAAGCTGCGCCCTGAGATCGCCGGGACCTTCCCGCTGGCCGATGCCGCCGAGGCACACGCTCTGGGCGACACCGGCCGGACGACGGGGAAGCTGGTCCTTACGGTCGACTGAGCCGAAACGGTCGACCGGGCCAGTACGGTCGACTGAGCCCGAACGGTAGACCGGTTCAGAACGGTCGACCGGTTCAGAACGGTCGACCGGTTCAGAACGGTCGACCGGTTCAGAGCGGTCGACCGCGTCAGAACGGTCGACCGCGTCAGAACGTGAGCACGGGCTTGATCGCCTTGCCCGCGCCCATGTCCCGCACCGCCTGGTCGATGTCCGAGAACGGATAGGTGCTGATCAGGCGGTGCAGCGGGAGCCGCCCTTCCTTCACCAGCCGGACCAAGGCCGGGATGAAGGTCTGCGTCTCGGCGTCGCCGAGGGTGAGGCCGACGACCCGCTTGCCACCGAGGAGCCCGTTGACGTCCAGGGCGACTTCGGTGCCGAACGGCGGGGCGCCGACGACGACCAGGGTGCCGCGGGCGGCGAGTGCGTCGACGCCCTGGCGCAGTACACCGACGTTGCCGGTGGTCTCCACGACGCCGTCGGCGCCCCGGCCGCCGGTGATGTCGGCGAGCGCCTCGCCGAGGTCGGCCTCGGCCGCGTTGACGGTGTGGGTGGCGCCCAACTCCTTTGCCAGCGACAGACGTTCGCCGACCCGGTCGACGGCGACGATGTTGGTGGCGGGGCTCAGGGCGGCGGCCATGACCGCGGACAGGCCGACCGCTCCGGCGCCGAGGACGACGACCGTGCTGCCGGTGACCGGCTTCAGTACGTTCCAGACCGCGCCGACCCCAGTCTGCACTCCGCAGCCCAGCGGGGCGATCGAGGCGAGCGGCACCTCCGGATCGACCTTGACCAGGCTGCGCTCGTCCACCAACGCCCGCTCGGCGAAGGAGGACTGGCCGAAGAAGTGGCCGCCGAGTTCCTCGCCGGACCGGCTGATGGTGCCGGTGCCGTCGGCCCGGCGGCCGCCGATGAGGTTCAGCGGCAGCCAGGTCGCGCAGTACGCCGGGTGGCCGCCCCGGCAGTCGCGGCAATCGCCGCAGGAGGTGAACGACAGCACGACGTGGTCGCCCGGCGCGACGCCGGTCACGGCGGGGCCGACGGCCTCCACGACACCCGCGCCTTCGTGGCCGAGGACGCCGGGCAGCGGGAAGGGCAGCGCTCCGCTCGCCACGCCCAGGTCGGTGTGGCACAGGCCGGTCGCGACCATACGGACGATCGCCTCGTGCGGTCCGGGCTCGTCGAGCTCCACGTCGGAAAGGGTGAACGGGGCTCCGCCCGACTCGACGACGGCGGCGCGGGTGGGGATGGACATCGCGTGAATCTCCTTGGCGGTGCGCTCAGTCGAGCGAGACGACGACGGACTTGGTGGTGGTGTAGGCGTCCAGCGCCTCGGGCCCGTACTCGCGGCCGAAGCCCGAGTCCTTGACTCCACCGAAGGGGACCGCCGGGTCGAGCATCGCCCAGTCGTTGACCCAGACGATCCCGGCGTCCAGCCGGTCGGCGACCCGGTGGGCGCGGGCCAGATTCCCAGTCTGCACGCCCGAGGCCAGGCCGTACGGCGTCGAGTTGGCGAGCTCGACCGCCTCGTCCTCGGAGTCGAAGGGCTGGACGGTGAGGACCGGGCCGAAGATCTCCTCCTGGATCACCCGGGAGTCGTTCGGCAGGTCGGCGATGACGGTGGGCTTGTAGTAGTAGCCGCCGTCGAGATCGAGCCGTTCACCGCCGCAGACGATGGTGCCGCCCTCCTTGCGGGCCAGTTCTACGTACTCCTCGACCTTGCGCAGATGCCGCTCGCCCGCCATCGGGCCGACCACGGTCCCGGCCGCGCGCGGGTCGCCGACCGGGACGCCGGGCACCGCGTCGGCGAGGATGCCGAGCAGGGTGCTGTAGACCTGGCGCGCCACCAGCAGCCGGGGTCCGCCCATGCAGAACTGCCCGGTGTTGAAGACGAAGCCCTTGATGATCGCGCCGACGGCCTTCTCCAGGTCGGCGTCCTCGAAGACGACGTGGGCCGCGTTGCCGCCGAGCTCCATGGTGACCGGCTTGAGGGCCTCGCCGGCGACGGCGGCGACCTTCCGGCCGACGGCGGTCGATCCCGTGAAGGCGATCTTGTCCACGCCGGAGTGCCGCAGCAGCGCCTCACCGGCCGCGGGCCCGCCGGTGACGACGTTGACCACGCCGTCGGGGACGCCGGCCCGCTTGAAGACGTCGGCCATGTACAGGGCGCTCAGCGGCGTCTCCTCGGCCGGCTTGTGGACCACCGTGTTGCCGGCCGCGAGCGCCGGGGCGATCTTCGATCCGGCGAGGATCAGCGGGAAGTTGTACGGAGTGATCGCCGCGACCACTCCGATCGGCCGGCGCCGGACGTAGGCGAGGGCGTTCATGGGGGTGTCGCGCACCGCGCCGTCCAGGGCATGGGCGAGAGCGGCGAAGTGCTCGTAGTCGTTGGCCGCGTTGGTGATGTCGACGGCGTGCGCGAGCGTGATCGGCTTGCCGACGTCAAGGCTCTCCAGTTCGGCGATCCGGTCGGCGTTCTCCCGGATCAGCTCGGCGACCCGGTGCAGCACCCGGCCGCGTTCCCGGCCGCTCAGCCCGGACCAGGCGCCGTCGTCGAAGGCGTCCCGAGCGGCGAGCACGGCCGCGTCCACGTCGGCGGCGCCGGCGTCCGCGACGGTGGTGAGGACCGTGCCGCGGGACGGGTCGACCACCTCGGTGCGCGCTCCGTCGGCGGCGTCGTGCCACCTGCCCCCGATGAACAGCCGACCGGGTTCGATCTCCAAGGTGGTCATCGCCACTCCTCAGCCTCATCGCCAAGTTTTCAACCAACAGGATTCCTGTTTGTCCGCAGTCTCTTTACGGACAGGTTTCCTGTCAATGCTCTAAGCTGAACTCATGCTCGACGCCCAGGCAGCCAAGGCACCGCCGTCGCTCCTCTACATGGTTAAACAGGTGGAGCTCGTGGTGCGCTCGCACCTGGACGAGCTGGTCAAGCCGTCCGGGATCACCGCGCTTCAGTACACGGCACTCACCGTGCTCCAGCGGCACGACGGACTGTCGGCCGCCCAGCTCGCCAGGGACTCCTTCGTCACGGCGCAGTCGATCGCCGATCTCGTACGGAGCCTGGAGACCCGCGGGCTGGTGCGCCGGGAGCGCAATCCGCAGAGCCGGCGCGAGCTGCTGATCCTGCTGACCGACACCGCCCGTGAGCTGCTGGCGCGGCACGAAGGGCCGGTGCGGGAACTGGAGGAGCGGATGGTGCGGGACCTCACGGCTCATCAGACCGAGCAGTTCCGCCAGGCACTCTCCAGAGCCTGGCACGCGCTGTCGTAATCACGCCTCGCACATCACGCGAAGCATCTGTCGCAATTCGAAGACATATGTCAATCGAACATGCTCAGATTCGCTCAATCGAGGGTAACTTGCAGTGCGGGGACTGGATTTGAGGTGCCCCACGCATGTGAACGGGTTGGTTGGAGGCGATGTCGTCGTGCAGCAGGATCCTGCTCCGTTCAGCCGGCATCTGCGCGTCCACCGGCACCGCGACCATACGGTGCTGGAGTTCCTCGGCGAGATCGACATCGCGGCCGCAGTGGAGATCGCCCCCTATCTGGACCGGGTGACGGCGCATCCCGAGGCGCGGATCGTGATCGACCTGCGGAGCATCGAGTTCTTCGACTGTTCCGGCCTGCGCCTGCTGTACCGAGCCCTCAGCCGGACCCACGACCACGGCGGGCAGCTTCACCTGGTCTGCACCCACCCGCTGACCCTGCGCGTGCTCAGGATCACCGGCCTGAACCGCCTGCTTCCGCCGCATCCGACACCGGACGCGGCGCTCGGCCAGCCCGAGGCCTCCGGCACGTTATGAGGGCCGGGCGATGCCGAGCCCGGCTCCGCCGCCTGCCCGCCTACTCGGTTCCCGGCGCGTCGAACAGGGCGCTGACGGACTCCCCGTTGTGAATGCGGCGCACGGCCTCGGCCAACGCCGGGGCGATGGACAGGACCTTCAGCTTCCCGGTGCGCTCCGCCGCCGCGATCGGCACGGTGTTGGTGCACACGATCTCCTGTACGTCCGGCTGCTCGCCGATCCGCTTCAGCGCGCCGCCCGCGAACAGACCGTGCGTACAGGCGACGCGGATCGAGCGCGGGCCCAACTCCCGCAGCCGGTCGAGGAGTTCCAGGACGGTGCTGCCCTTGGCGATCTCGTCGTCCAGGATGATGACGTCGCGTCCGGTCACCTCTCCGATGACGGAGCTGATGCTGACCCGGTCGTCCGCGAACCGCTGCTTGGCGCCGGCGGCGACCTGGGCGCCGATCAGCCGCGCGAACGCGGCGGCCTCCTTGGCGTTGCCGAGGTCCGGGGAGACGACGGTCGTGCGGGACAGGTCGTACCGCCGGAAGTGCGCGGCGAGCTCGCGCAGCGCGTGCAGGTGGTCGACCGGCACCGTGAAGAAGCCGTGCACCTGGGGTGAGTGCAGGGTCATGGCGAGAACACGGCTCGCGCCGGCCGCCACCATCAGGTCGGCGACGAGGCGGCCGCCGAGGGAGATACGGGGCGCGTCCTTCTTGTCGGAGCGGGCGTAGGAGTAGTGCGGCATGACGACCGTGATCCGGCTCGCGGACGCCCCACGTGCCGCGTCGCACATCAGCAGCAGCTCTACGAGGTGCTCCTGGACCGGCCTGACCAGCGGCTGGATCAGGAAGACGTCCCGCTCCCGGCAGTTCGCCTGGAGCTGCACCTCCAGGCAGTCGTTGGCGAACCGGCTGACCTGGGTCGGGCTGAGCGGTACCCCCAGATGGCCGCAGACCTCCGCCGCCAGTTCTGGGTGGGCACTACCGCTGAACACGGCGATCTCTCGCACGATCCGCTCCTCGCATGATCATTCCGGATGGCGGACTCATGCTACTTACCTCAGCAGAAACGTTGCTGCCCACGCATGCGCGCGTCGTCTCGCCCTCCGCTGCTCCGCCAGTGCGCCGCCCCTGCTCCCGTCAGGGGCGGCAATCGGCCAACCGACAGGTCCGGCAAGGGATTTGGGGGTACTCCGAAACGTAGGGAAGGAGGAACGTCGACATGACGACTTCCATCAAGCGCATCAACAAGCGCATGCCCGGCTGGGTGAAGGCGGTGAGCGCCCTGGTACTCGTGCTCGTCGTCTTCTTCGCCGGGATCCGGCTGAGCGTGCTCCCCGGCCTCAAGGACCTGTTCGGCACCGAGACCAACGACCGCTCCGGTCCGGCACTGCTCCAGTCCATCCAGGACATGAGCCGTTACGACGCCGCCTCCGGCAATTTCCAGATCGTCGTGGATCTGGAGAAGGACGCCAAGTTCCTGCCCGACGCGATCCGCGGCTCCCGCACGCTGTATGTCGGCGCGGGCACCGTGGACGCCTACGTCGACCTCGGAAAGGTCGGCGAGGACGACGTCTCGGTCAACGACGACCGTACGTCCGCCACACTCCGTCTGCCGCACGCCGCCCTCGGCGAACCGTCCCTCGACCCCGACCGCTCCTACGCCGTCTCCAAGCAGCGCGGGCTGCTCGACCGCCTCGGCGACCTCTTCTCGGACAACCCGAACAGCGAACAGGCCGTCCAGAAACTGGCGGTGCGGCACATCGGCGACGCGGCCAAGGAAAGCGGGCTGACCGCGCGTGCCGAGACCAACACGAGCGACATGCTCGAAGGGCTGCTGCACTCCCTGGGCTTCAAGGAGGTGAAGGTGACGTACGCGGCCTGACCCCTATCCCGGGAGGCCGGTCAGGGCCGGCGCGCCGAGCACGGTGGCGCCCACCAGGACCCACAGCACACGTGCCGGGCTCCGGCGTGGTGCCGGCACCACGCCGGAGCCCGGCCTCGTTGACGGCGTGCGAGACCACCTGTCTCCGGGGGGGGCGGGCCGAGGCAGAGGAACCCGTGCCGAATGAAGGGAAACCGGACAGGGACACGAGCGGCCGGGCACCCGGCGGGCATCGCATCGCCAGTCCGGGGTAACCCGCTTACTACTAACGGAAGTTGAAGACTGGAGGATCGCATGGCCCGTGGAACCCCACATTCGCGTGCCGCGTTGCACCCCGGCACTCTCCTGTCCGCAGTCATCGGCAAGTCGTCCTCGGTGGGCGGCAAGTCCGCAGGTGGCCGTAAGTCCACGGGAGGCCGTAGGTCCGCCGGCGGCACGAAGTCGAAGGGCGGTGGTGCCAAGTCGAAGGGCTCGGCCGATCCGAAGGGCTCGGCGAAGTCCAAGAGCCCCGTCAGGTCGAAAGCCTCCGCCAAGCCGTCGAAGGGCGCCGCCAAGCCGTCGAAAACCTCGGCCAAGTCCGCTCGCCCGGACAAGTCCCGGCCCGCCCGGCGTTCCGGGATGGGTCCGCTGCGCTTCGTGGCGCGTGCGCTGGCGATGCTGTGCGCCTTCACGTTCATGGTCGCCTTCGCCGTCGTACTGGCGAAGCTGACCCTTCAGCCCTCGCCCGCGTCGGAGGCCCTGACACACACCAACCTGCGGCCGGGAAGCACGCTGCGGGCCTATCTGGACCAGCCCGAACTGCGTGACGCGGTGCGGCAGATCGGCGGCAATGTGCTGCTGGGCGTTCCGTTCGGCGTCCTGGTTCCCGTTGTGGCCCCGAGGACGCGCGGCGTCCTGCGCGTGCTGCTGCTGACGGCGACGGTGATGCTCCTCGTCGAGTTCGCGCAGGGGGCGCTGGTGACGGGGCGGGCCTTCGACGTCGACGACGTCATTCTCAACACGACCGGTGCGCTGGTCGGCTACCTGCTGCTGGGACGGCGGCTGAGCCGCGTGGTGCACACGCGCGAGCCCCGCTCCTCCTAGCGCACCACAAGCTGGACGATCGCGACCGTGCCGACCACGACGATGAACGCGCGCAGAACGGCGGGACGCAGCCGGCGGCCCAGGGTGGCTCCGAAGTGGCCGCCGGCCGCGGAGCCGACCGCTAGCAGCGCCACGGCCGTCCAGTCGAAGTCGGCGACGACGAGGAAGAACAGCGCGGCGACGGAATTGACCACGGCGACGAGCACGTTCTTGACCGCGGTGAGGCGTTGCAGGCCGTCGTCGAGGAGCATGCCCATCAGGGCGACGTAGATGATGCCCTGGGCGGCCGCGAAGTAGCCGCCGTAGACGCTGGCCAGGGTCAGCCCGACGAGCAGCAGGGGGCCGCCGTCGGGGCGCGCGGGCCGCCCCGAACGGACTCGGCGGTTGCGCACTGCCCTGCTGATCAGCGGCTGGAGGACGACCAGTACGAGGGCGAGCCCGACCAGGACCGGCACGATCCGTTCGAACGCCGAGGCGGGCAGGGACAGCAGCAGCGTCGCGCCGGTGAGCCCGCCGAACAGGGCGCCGGCGCCCCACTTCAGGATGCGCCGGCGCTGGCCGCGCAGTTCGCGCCGGTACCCGATGGCTCCGCTGATCGAGCCGGGGATCAGGCCGAGCGCGTTGGAGACCGTGGCGGTGACGGGCGGCAGGCCGGTCGCGAGCAGCACCGGGAACGTGATCAGCGTGCCCGACCCGACGACGGCGTTGACGGCACCGGCGGCTGTGCCGGCGCCCAGGACGGCGAGCAGCTCGCCGATATGTGCGGCGTCCATGGCGAGAAGCCTAGGAATCCAACAGTTCGGCGGTGGACGAAGGGTGGCTGCGGACATCACGTCTGATCTGGCCAGATGTCGGAGGGCCGGGTGCTTTCGACGGCTACTGGAGCCAATGGCCGTGTCCGCGCGTGCTGGTCACGGTGGCCTGTGGTGGGGTCGCACGCCGCATGTTCCGGACAGAACGGCTTGACGCGGACAGTTGCCAGCCCTCCCCCATCACTGGTCCGTACCAAGGTATTGACGCCCCCTTTCCTCACTCCTTAAATCAAGTGGCGACACCTTCACCCCCCACCACGGCCGGCGCACCCGTCCATCGGGGCGCCGCAAGGAAGGGAGCACGATGGCCTCCCCACGCCTGCTCCGCAGGGTTCTGTTCGGCGCTCTGTCCGCCGCCCTGGTCGCGTCCGCCGCGATCGGGCCCGCCCAGGCGGAACCGCCCGAGGTCTCGGCCGCCGCGGTGACGTTCTCCGACAACTTCGACGGGGCCGCGGGTGCCGCGGTCGACTCGTCGAAGTGGCAGATCGAGACCGGCGACAACGTCAACAACCATGAGCGGCAGTACTACACGTCCGGCAACAAGAACGCGGCGCTGGACGGCCAGGGCCACCTGGTGATCACGGCCCGCCGCGAGAACCCCGCCAACTACCAGTGCTGGTACGGCACTTGCCAGTACACCTCGGCCCGGCTCAACACCTCCGGCAAGTTCACCGCCCAGTACGGGCACATCGAGGCCCGGATGAAGGTGCCGCGGGGACAGGGCATGTGGCCCGCGTTCTGGATGCTCGGCACACCGGTGAACTGGCCGGACTCGGGCGAGATCGACATCATGGAGAACGTCGGCTTCGAGCCGTCGACCGTGCACGGCACCATCCACGGCCCCGGCTACTCCGGGTCGGGCGGCATAGGCGCCGGCTACTCGCTGCCGGGCGGCCAGGCCTTCGCCGACGCCTTCCACACCTTCGCGGTGGACTGGGCGCCGGACTCCATCACCTGGTCCGTGGACGGCAACGTCTACCAGCGGCGCACGCCCGCCGACCTGGGCGGCAGGCAGTGGGTCTTCAACAAGCCGTTCTTCCTGATCCTGAACCTCGCGGTCGGCGGCTACTGGCCGGGCGACCCGGACGGCTCCACGGTGTTCCCGCAGCAGCTCGTGGTGGACCACGTCTCGGTGACGACCGGGGACAGCGCGGGCGGCGGCGCGATCAGGGGGCTGGCCGGCAAGTGCGTGGACGTGGCCGGGGCGAGCTCCGCCAACGGCACGCCCGTACAGCTCTACGACTGCAACGGCAGCGGCGCCCAGCAGTGGACCGTCGGCTCGGACGGCACGCTCCGCGCGCTCGGCAAGTGCCTGGACGCCACCGGCAACGGCACGGCGGACGGTACGACCGTCCAGTTGTGGGACTGCACCGGCGGACCGAATCAGAGATGGACCGTCACGGCGGCGCGCGACATCGTCAATCCGCAGGCCGACAAGTGCCTCGACGTGACCGGGAACAACTCGGCCAACGGCACCCGGCTGCAGATCTGGACCTGCACCGGCGCCGGCAACCAGAAGTGGACGGTCGGTTGACCGGTCCGGCTAGTGGCGATGCCAGGTGAACTTGTCGCCGCCGACCCAGCGGATCACGTCCGGGTCGTCCAGGTCGTGGACGCTGATGCCGTAGAGGGCGGCGGTCTCCAGAACGTCGGTGACGGCCCTCGCCGAACCGACGACCATACCGTCGATCTCCATGATGCGGAACGGAGGCGTGCCCGGCTGAACCCCGAGCACCATGATCCGCGGTTGTGTGATGTGCGGACTCGCGCTTTCGGTCATGAATAGAGCGTAGAGCGCAACACGCGTCGACGAACCCTCCAGGCCACCCCCGCAAGGGGTCGCGAAGATCGCCGAACCGCCCGCCCGCCGTGCGGGGGCGACGCGGCGGGGGAACCCTGGAGGTGGAGGTGGCGATGGATCCCGTGCGGGCGCTGGACCGGATCGCCTTTCTGCTGGAGCGGTCCCTGGCGCCGACCTATCGCGTACGTGCCTTCCGTACGGCCGCCCGGGTCCTGGCGGAGCTGCCCGAGGACGAGGTGCGGGCGCGGGCCGAGGCCGGGACGCTGGAGTCGCTTCGTGGCGTCGGGCCGAAGACGGCGCAGGTGGTGCGGGAGGCACTGGCCGGAAAGGTGCCCGGCTACCTCTCGGATCTGGAGGACCGGCCGGAGGCCGAGCCGCCCGACGGCGGGCCGCTGTGGGAGCTGCTGCGCGGGGACTGCCATCTGCACTCCGACTGGTCCGACGGCGGCAGCCCGATCGAGGAGATGGGCCGCACGGCGGCCGAACTCGGCCACGAGTGGGCGGTGCTGACCGACCACTCGCCCCGGCTGACCGTCGCCCGCGGGCTGTCGGCCGACAGGCTGCGGGAGCAGCTTGACGTGGTGGCGGAGCTGAACGCGACCTGGGCGCCGTTCCGGCTGCTCACCGGCATCGAGTGCGACATCCTGGAGGACGGCTCCCTCGACCAGGAACCCGAGCTGCTTGAGCGGCTCGATGTCGTGGTGGTGTCCGTGCACTCCAAACTGCGTATGGAGGCCCGCGCGATGACCCGCCGGATGGTCACCGCCGTACGCGATCGGCACGCGGACATCCTCGGCCACTGCACCGGACGGCTGATCACGGGGCGGGGCCGGCCGGAGTCGGAGTTCGACGCGGACGAGGTGTTCGCCGCTTGCGCGCAGTCCGCTACGGCGGTGGAGATCAACAGCCGGCCCGAGCGGCTGGACCCGCCCCGGCGGCTGCTGCGCCGGGCCGTGGACGCGGGCGTGCTGTTCTCCGTCGACACCGACGCGCACGCCCCCGGGCAGCTCGACTGGCAGCGCTACGGCTGTGCCCGCGCGCAGGAGTGCGGGGTGCCCGCCGAGCGGGTCCTGACCACCTGGACCGCGGACGAGCTGCTGGCTTGGACGCGCGAGAAGTGAGGGCGAGAGAAGTGGCGTTGCGAGGCGCGCTCCCGCGCGTGACGCAGATCACCGCGTCTCGCGGCGGGCGCAGGAACACCCGCCGGTAGTTTTCCGTTGAACCAGCCGTGGGTGCGGATGGGACAGTGTCCCCGGGCCTCACCATTCGCCCACAGGGAAGATCGTTCGGCTGAAGCCCTGTGGAGCCTTTCGCCGAGAGGCGACCGCCATCCGTGCCCACCTCTGACCGCCCCGACCGGAACCCCCCGTCCGGCCGGGGCTTTCTCTTGCCCGAAGGCGTGTCCACGGCTCGGCTTGACTTCGAGAGCACTCCAATTCGTAGCGTTTTGGACATGAGCACTGCACAGCACAAGATCGGCTCCGGCTTCGGGGCGAACAGCACCGCCGACGAGGTTCTCGACGGCATCGACCTGACCGGGAAGCTCGCGGTCGTCACCGGCGGCTACTCGGGACTCGGTCTGGAGACCACCCGGGCCCTCACCAAGGCGGGCGCGCGGGTCGTCGTCCCCGCCCGCCGCCGGGCCGCCGCCGAGGAGGCGCTGGCCGGCCTCGACGGTGTCGAGGTGGACGAACTGGACCTGGGCGACCTGGAGAGCGTGCGCGGCTTCGCCGAGCGGTTCCTCGCCTCCGGCCGCACGATCGACTTCATGATCGACAACGCCGGGATCATGGCCTGCCCGGAGACCCGCGTCGGGCCCGGCTGGGAGGCGCAGTTCGCGACCAACCACCTCGGTCACTTCGCGCTGGTCAACCGCCTGTGGCCGGCGATCGAGCCGGGCGGCGCCCGCGTGGTGTCCGTGTCCTCGCGCGGTCACCACTTCTCCGGCATCCGCTGGGACGACGTGCAGTGGCGGCAGGGCTACGACAAGTGGCAGGCCTACGGCCAGGCCAAGACCGCGAACGTCCTGTTCGCCGTCCACCTCGACCGCCTCGCGGCCGGCCGCGGCGTGCGGGCCTTCGCGCTGCACCCCGGCGGCATCATCACCCCGCTCCAGCGCCACCTCCCGAAGGAGGAGATGGTGCAGCGCGGCTGGATCGACGAGCAGGGCAACGTACTGAACCCCGAGGGCTTCAAGAGCCCCGCGCAGGGCGCGGCCACGCAGGTGTGGGCCGCGACGTCCCCGCAGCTCGACGGCATGGGCGGGGTCTATCTGGAGGACTGCGACATCGCCGAGCCCGCCGTCGACGGCGAGGAGCGCAGTGGCGTCAAGGACTGGGCGACCGACCCGGAGCAGGCGGCGCGGCTGTGGGCACTGTCGGCGGAGCTGACGGGCGTGGACGCGTTCGCCGCGTAGCCCGCCCGGGGACGTACGGCGTGCCAACGCCCCGAATCGGGGTACTCGTAGGCTCCCGTCCCCTCCCCGGGAGGAGCCGCAGGTGAGCAGCGCAGCGGCCCGAAGGATCGTGGTCACCGGCGCCACCGGCAATGTCGGTACCAGCGTGGTGCGACTCCTCTCGGAGGATCCGGAGGTCGGTTCCGTCCTGGGACTGGCCCGCCGGATCCCGGACTGGTCACCGCCGAAGACCGACTGGACGGCGGTCGATCTGGCCGCCGACCGGGCCGACCTGGCGGAGCTGTTCGCGGGCGCTTCGGCCGTCATCCACCTGGCCTGGGCGTTCCAGCCGACGCACGATCCGGCGACGACCTGGCGGACCAACGTGCTCGGCGGCCTCCATGTGTTCGAGGCGGCGGTCAGGGCCAGGGTGCCGAAGCTGGTCCACGCGTCGTCGGTCGGCGCCTACTCACCGGGCCCGAAGGACCACGCCGTGGACGAGTCCTGGCCGACGCACGGCTGGCCGGACGCCGCGTACTGCCGGGAGAAGGCCTACCTGGAGCGGGTGCTGGACACCTTCGACCGCGCCCATCCCCGGGTACGGGTGGTGCGGATGCGGCCGGCGTTCCTGTTCAAGCGGGAGTCGGCGAGCGAGCAGCGCCGCATCTTCGGCGGCCGCTTCCTGCCGGGTCCACTGGCCCGTCCGGACCTGCTGCCGTTCCTGCCGGACATCCCGGGACTGCGGGTGCAGGCTCTGCACACCGACGACGCGGCGAGGGCGTACCTGCTGGCGGCGAAGTCCGACGTCCGGGGCGCGTTCAATCTCGCGGCCGACCCACCGGTCGACGCGGCCCTGCTGGGCGAGCTGCTCGGGGCTCGCCCATTGCGGCTCCCACGCACGGCGGCACGGTCGGCGGTCGCCGCGGCGTGGGGGCTGCATCTGCTGCCCGCCTCACCGCATCTGTTCGACGCGGTCCTCAGGCTGCCCTTGATGGACTGCACGCGCGCGCGTATGGAGCTGGGCTGGCATCCCCAGCGCACCGCGCCCGAGGTGCTGGAGGAGTTCCTTCAGGGCCTCCAGCGGGGCGAGGGCGCGGCCACCGAGCCGATGCGGGGGCGCAAGGTGGGCTGACTCAGCCCGTCGACTCCTCGGGGGCTGGATGCTCCGAGTGGACCGCGCCGCCCTGCCGAGCCCCCTGACGGCCCGTGCCCGCCTCGTCCGTGTCGGGCACGTCGTCCGCCTCGGTGGCGTCGTCGGCGGGCTCGACGGGCACCTCCCACGGATCCTCGACCGTGTCGGCCTGCTGGTCCGGCAGATCCCTCGGCACGGGCGCGCTCGTGCGGCCGGCTGTTCCTCCACGACCGTCGGCCATGGTGGCACCTCCCTCGTATCGCCCCCGAGGGACCGCGAGTACCGTCCCCGCCGACGGCGAAACGTCAGTGCGGCACCCGCTCCGCCACCGCCGTGGGCAGGGACGGCGACGGCGCCTCGGGAGCGGGCTCGGCGCGGCGGCCGCCGTGGGCGAAGAAGTCGGCGAGCGGCAGGATCGCGGCGCCTACGGTGACCGCGTCCGGGCCGAGCCTGCCGAGGTCGATGGTGACCTTGTGGGCGGGATGCCGCAGGGCGTAGGAGGCCGCGTGCCGGCGTACGGCGGGCAGGAAGCGGGCGCCGAGCTGGAGACCGGCCCAGCCGCCGATCAGGATGCGCTCGGGCTGGAAGAGGTTGATCAGGTCGGACAGGCCGGCGCCCACGTACTCGGCGGTCTCCTCCAGCACGGCGACGGCCACCGGGTCGGCCTCGCGGCCCTCGGCCGGATACGCGCCGGCCAGCATCGCCGTCAGCGCGGTCTCCTCGTCGGCGCCCTCCGGCACGCTCCCGCCCTGCTCGCGCCAGCGGTCGAGCAGCGACTCGGCGCCCGCGTAGGCCTCCAGGCAGCCGAGGGCACCGCAGCGGCAGCGGCGCCCCCTGACCCGTACCGTCAGATGCCCCCACTCGACGGCCCGCCCGTGCTCCACCTCGGGGGTGACCAGGCAGGCGCCGACGCCGGAGCCGAAGAGGACGACGACGGCGTTTCCGGCGCCGCGCCCGCCGCCGAACCACATCTCGGCCTGGCCGAGGGTCCGCGCGCCGTTGTCGATGAAGTAGGGCACGTCGTCGGGGAGCTGGGTGCCGTCGCGCAGGAGCTTCTCCAGCGGTACGGCGTCCCAGCCGATGGTCTGGCCGTGCACCACGGCGCCGAGGTCGCCGGTGTCCTCGACGATGCCGGGGACGCCGATACCGACGCCGAGGAGCCGTCCGGGGCCGATGCCGGCCTCCGCGAGCACCTCGGCGATGCCGTCGCGGATGTGTCCGACGATGCCCTCGACCTCGTACCGCTCGCGCGTCAACGGCCGTTCCGCGCGGGCGAGTTCGGTGAGGGTCAGGTCGAACAGGCCGATCCGCACCCGGGTCTCGCCGACGTCGACGCCGATCATGTGACCGCTGCCCGGGGCGACGCGCAGCAGGATGCGGGGCCGGCCGCCGTCGGAGTCGACGCTGCCGGCCTCCTCGACCAGGCCGTCGGCGATCAGCTCGGCGACGACGTTGCTGACGGAGCCGGAGCTGAGTCCGGTGGCCGGACCGAGTTCGAAGCGGCTGAGGGGGCCGTCGAAGTAGAGGCGCTGCAATACCGCGGTACGGTTGCCCCGCCTGAGGTCCCGTACCGTGCGCCCATTACGCCCCGCCATGCGGCTCCCTCCGGATCAGCCCTGGTCCCCCGCCGTGTTCGGACCGACTCCCATTGTGACCTACGCCGCGTAGACGTCCTCCACGTAGCGGCCGTCCGCGATCAGCGCGTCCAGCCACCGCTCGGCCGCCGCGTCGTCGGCGCCCGGCGTGCGGTCCCGGTACAGCGTACGGAAGGCGTCCCGCACGCCCGGCGCCATCCGGGAGCCGTCGCCGCAGACGTACACGCGGGCGCCGGCGCCGAGCAGCTCCCAGACGTCGTCGGCCTCGGCCGCGATGCGGTGCTGGACGAAGGTTCCGGCGTCGCTGAAGGCGGGGCGCAGCGAGACGGCTCCGGCCGCCTGCGCGGCGTGCAGCTCCTCGGCGTGCAGGAAGTCGGCGTCGGGGGCGTCGCAGCCGAAGTAGCACAGGGCGGGGGCGAGTTCGGTGCCGGCCGCGAGGGCCGCGGTGCGGTCGGCGACGGCGCCGCGGAACGGGGCGAGGCCGGTGCCCGCGGCGACCATCACGACCGGTGCGCCGACGTCGACGCGGAAGACCTCCCGGCACGGCTGGATCCGGGCGTACACCGTGTCGCCGGGGCGGACGTCGGTGAGGTGGCCGGATCCCGTGCCTCGGTGGACCCCCTTGCCGGAGCGGGACGGGGCCTCCAGCAGGGAGATCATCAGGTCCACGTGGCCCGGGTCGACGGCGGGCGAGGAGGAGACCGAGTAGTGGCGCGGGCGCAGCGGGGTGAGGAGGTCGAGGAGCGTGGGCCAGTCCAGGGCGCCGCGCAGGGCGGGGAAGTCCTCGACGACCTCGACCAGGGTGCGCGGGTCGTCGCGCAGCTCGGTGAGCGCGATGCGCTCCGGCGGACAGGGATTGGCGGCGGCCAGCGCGGAGAGCTGGGTGGCGCCGGGGCGCTCCTGCAACTCGACGTGGTGGGTGAGGAGTTGGCGTACGGTCAGGGGCCGGTCGATGGCGAGGCCGTCCCGGCGGGGGCGGGCGGCGCGGATGTCCAGGACGGTGTCGAGGTCGAGGCCGAGGGCGGAGGCGAACCGCTCGACCAGGGCGGAGTTGTTGGCGGGCAGCACGGTGAGGTGGTCGGCGGTGCGGTAGGTGACGCCGTCCGGGAGGGCGAGGCGGACGAAGCGCTTGCGGCGCGGGTGGTCGGGCGCGGTGAGGTCGTGGGCCCCGGTGACCGTCATGGGGAGGAGTCCGTGGCGTTCGGCGACGGCGTCCAGCGGGCCGCCGGTCAGGGTGCGCACCTCGTACGCGGCCTTGGGCTCGTCGGCGGTGGCGGCCGCGTCGGGGTCGCCGTACCGCTCCAGCAGGGCGGTGCGCAGGCGGGCGGTGAAGCCGCGGACGGCACCGGTCAGGTCGCCCGAGGCATCGGCGGCGGCGCGGTCGAGGAGGCGGGTGGCGCCGAGCTCGGCGAGACGGTCGTCGATGCGGGTGGGGACCTGCTGATAGGTGGCGGCCCAGTTGCGGTCGCCGACGCCGAGGACGGCGTAGCTCACGTCTTTGAGGCCGTGCGTGTCCTCCAGCCAGGCGGCGAAGGCGGTGGCGTCGTCGGTGGGGCGGCCGTTGTAGGAGGCGGCGGTGATCACGACGGGCCGGTCGGTGGGCAGGCCGCCGGCGTAGGCGTCCAGGGGCGCGATCTCGGTCTCGCAGCCGACGGCGGCGGCCTCGTCGGCGAGGGACGCGGCGAACTCCCGGCAGGTGCCGTAGTTGCTGCCGTGCAGGAAGAGGGCACGGGTGCCGGGGCGGACGCGGGCGGGCAGCGACGTGGTCTCGGTGTCCCCGGGTACCTCCGCCGGCACGCTTCCGGGCAGCGTGGCGTGGCTGCGCTCGGCGGGGGTGCGCGGGGTCAGGGTGAGGGTGAAGCCCTCGGGCTTGAGGGTGAGGGTCTCCTTGACGGTGAGGCGGTAGTCGGCGTGGTCGTGCAGCCGGTAGCGGTGGACGAGCATCGCCAGCAGCATGGTCGCCTCGTGCAGCGCGAACTGCCGCCCGATGCAGGCGCGTTCACCCGTACCGAAGGGCTTGAAGGCGTGCACCGGCCGGGCTTCCTCGGCCTCGGCCGTGAAGCGTGAGGGGTCGAACAGCTCGGGGTTGTCGCCCCAGACGGGCTGCCGGTGGAGCATCGGCGTGAGCACGAGGGCGGCCTGTCCGGCGCGCAGCGGGATGCGTCCGCCGAGCAGGGTGTCCTCGCGGGCCTGCCGGGAGAACACGGCGGCCGTCGGCCACAGCCTCAGCGCCTCGTTGAGGACCTGGCGGGTGTACGTCAGCCTGCCGATCTCGTCGTACGCCGGCTCCGGGTCGGCCCGGTCGCCCCACAGGTCGTCGACCTCCCGCCGTACCAGTTCCAGTGCCGTCGGGTGCTTGGCCAGGTAGTACAGCGCGAAGGACATCGCGCCGGAGGTGGTCTCGTGGCCGGCGATCAGGAAGGTGATGACCTGGTTGCGGATGTTGGCGGCGTCGAGGGTGGTGCCGTCGGCGGGGTGCGCGGCGGTGAGCATCAGGCCGAGGAGGTCCTCGGCGGCGCTCTGGTCGGTGCCGGTGCGGGCGGCGATGACGTCGTCGACGACCTGGGCGAGGTAGGCGGCGTCGTCCCGGAAGGCCGCGTCGGCCGCCGAGTAGTCCCGGCCGGGGACCCGGGCGAGCCGGGTCATGCTCCACTCCAGGCAGCGGACCATCGACTCGACGAAGGGGTGCGGCTCGGGCCGCTCGAAGGAGCCGAAGTCGTAGTCGAACCCGGCGAGCCCGATGGTGTCCAGGGTCATGCGGGTCATGTCGTCGGGGACGTTCACCGGCCGTCCGGCGCGGGCGTCGCGGTCCCAGGATTCGATGAGCCGGCGGGCCACCTTCAGCATCACGGGGTGGTAGGTGCGCATCGACCCGAGCGCGAAGGCGGGCATGAGGATGTCGTGCGCCTTGGCCCAGTTGGGCTCGTCGTTGTACGCGGTGAACAGGCCGTCCGCGGCGAACTCGCGGACGTTCTCCAGACCGGGCCCGACGTGCTTGGCGAACCGCCGCTCGTCGGCGAGCTCGGCCACCAGGTCCAGGTCGCCCACGAACAGGGCGTCCCGCCCGTACAGCCGCCGCACGAACACGGGCCCGCGCTCGCGCATCAGCTCCATGGCCTGCTGCACGGGGGTGCCGCCGGGTCCGGTGGCGGAGATGTCGGCGACGGGGACGCCGGGGAGAAGGTCTGCGGTCTGCGGGTCGAGCGCGGTGGGGGGCATGGCGACCAACTGCCTTTCGCGGTACGGGAAGACTGCGATCCAGGTTGGTCGACGGGTCCCGCTCGCCGGAGCGCCGGAACTACATGATTATGTAGTCGAGAGCGTCCAACAGGGCTTGCGGGAGCCCGTGGGGCCACGCAACGTCCAGGTCAGAGTTCGACGCCGTCCGGGCCGCCGACGTGCGCATCGGCGCCGATCCGCTCGGCGGTGCCTCCGTCGCCGGCGGCACCCGTGAGACCCGAGTGACGCTCAAGGGGCGTGCCCGTAAGACCGTCCTGGTCAAGGTGTACGCGGCGGCTGCGTTCCTCGTCATCGCGACCGCCCTGGACCCGGAGGGTGACGGCACCAGCCCGTTCTCCGGGCTGCTTCTGGCCCTGTAGATCATCACGGCTGCGACGCACACGGCGCTCCTCGACAACGAGAAGATCAACATCGGCAAGTAGGGCAGAACGTCACCCACACGGGGCACAGCACGGACACATACCTCCGCACCATGCTCATCGGCGCCCATGATGCCCTCTACAACACGCAAGACCCTGGGGGAACCATGCGCACCCGCACCGCCATTGCCGCCTGCCTGCTACTCGCCGGCCTCACCACCAGTTGCGCCTCCGACGATGAGGGACAGCCGACCGTCGCGAAGGCCTCCGCGACCGAGTCGGCGAGCCCCACCCCGAGCCCCAGCCCGTCGCCCACCCCGGAGACCTACCGGCTCGGCGACACCGTCGACATCAGCGCGGACGGCAAGAAGTTCTCGGGCAGCGCGCTCACCTACAAGGACACGAACGTGCCCACTCCGGAGGGGATCCTCAATGAAGGGCAGAAGTTCGCGACCGTCGAGGTGAAGGTCTGCAACCGCGGGAGCGAGCCTATTGAAGTGAGTCCGTTCGCATGGTCGCTGGCTTACTCGGACGGGGCACGGATGGAGCCGATGCACGTAAGTGGGGGCGGTCTGCCGCAGCCGGTGTACCCGCTGGAGGCGAAGGTGCGGGACGGCGATTGTGTGCGAGGGCACGTCCTCTTCGAGGTGCCGGAGGAGTTCAGCCGAGCGGAGCGGGTGCTGTACTCGCCAGGGGATCTGGATGAGCCGGTGGAGTGGGCGGTCCCGAAGGCGTAGCGCGAGGCCCTCAGCGCGGCTGCGGCGGGCTGCCTGGGGGCTTTGCCAGTCCCCCGCGCTACCTCAGCGTCGCTGCGCAGCCACAGCGCCCGTGTACGTCTCCCGCGTCAGGTCCGCCGCGTCGATGCCGAGCTCGGCGAGGACCGCGCGGATGTCGTCGAGTGCTGCGGGCACGTCGTCCTCGTCGACGAGGGTCTCGGCCTCCAGGAACGTGCCGTCGATCTCCGGCACCCGCACCAGCGTGGCGAGCATGCTCCGGCCGTGCGCGGTGAAGTCGTAGTTCCGGCACCGCTTCTCGAACGCGATCAGCACCACATGCCCGAGGCCGCGGAGGATGGCGTGAGTCTGCTCGGCGTCCTCGACCCGGGTCTCCTGCTCGGGCTTCGAACCTGACTCCTCGTCGACCGCCGCGCCCTTGTACGTCAGGACCGTGCTGGTGCCGCCGGCGCCGTGGACCGTGCGCACCCGCAGCTCCTCGCCGGCCTTCTCCAGCGAGCCGTCCGGCCGGTCGTAGTACGTGTCCTGGTACACCTCGACCCTCGCCGCGGCGCGCGCCTCCAACTGGCGCATGACCTGCTCGGGTGCGTGAACGCGGGCCTTCAACTCCGCCTCGATCACCTGCGGTTCCCTCCTCGTCAGATCGTGCGCTGCGCGCCGTCGATGACTGCCTCGAACATCCGCCTGAAGCCGCGGTACAGCGGGCCGTGCGGCGTCTCCATCACCTTGTACATCGCGCTCTCGTGCCCTTCCCACCCAGCGTCGAACGCGCCGACGAACATGGTCCCGTCGGTGCGGATGAGCCGCCACGTCGGCAGCATCTGATACCGCCACACACTGACGTCGCCCGCCCGGGCGAGCTCCCGCAGCCGCGCCTCAGCGAGCTGTACCCCGGACGCGAGGGACTCGGCGGATTCCCCGATCTCGGCCGCACGCCGCGCCAGGGCGTCGCTGTCGGGGTCGAGGAGAGCGACCCGGACACGGAGACCCTTGCCGCCCTCTTCGCGGGCAGGCAGGCACGTAACAGCGAATCGTTGAGGCCGATCAGTCCGAGGCCGCGCACGGCGAGGACGTCCAACTCCGTGGCCTCACGCGCCTGCTGCTGGATCTCCTCGGCTGCGGAGTGCTGCGCGGCGTAGACGCGCACGACTTCGGGGAACGCCGCCAGGTCGAACGCGGGTCCGCCCGTTCGGCGCTCACGTCCGGCGGCGAGACCGAGGAGGTGGCGGGCGTCGTCGGGCATGTGGAGGCCGTCGGCGATCCGCTCGTACACGTCGAGCCGGGTGACGCGGCGGCCGCTGATGATCTCGGAGAATCGGGCCTGCGTCATGCCGGTCGCCGTGGCGATACGGGCCTGGCTGGCGCCTGCGTACTGCTGGGCGTGCCGGAACACGGCGCCCACGTCGCGGGCTCTCAGCGCCTGACGGACCTCGGCGCGCTCCCATGCCCAGTCGGGCAGTTGGATCGGCTCCAGCGCGGGCCCCATAGCGCGGGCCCCCCGTATCGCGCGCAGGATGGGATTCCATCTCACCGTGAGATTGCCGGTAGGGGATCGCCTCGACACCATCTGTCACAAGACGCTGGCCGGGACAATTGACCCCGGCGGCCGCGCGAACGGCCCCGGGCTTGGCCGACTGGCTGGAGTCGACATGCCGGAGAATGCGCAGACCGCCCCCCTCGCCAACACCCCCACGGGATACGGCCGGTGCGCCTGGCATCAGGGCAACGCGCGGCGTACGCCTCATCGGCGTCATCGAGCAGGGCTCAGGACCCGGCACCGCCGGCAGTCACTTCGCGTGCGCCTCTTGCCGCCACGCCTACGACCTCCTCCCGCTCGCCGACCGCCCGTGACCTGGCGGCCCACGCCGCCACCCGTCGACGGACTCACCCGAGCGCAGTTCGACGGCTGGCGGTGCTGCTGGTGCCACACCGATCTGACCAACGGCGCCCGGTCCGCCGGTCGCGCCGCAGGTTCGAGCGGCGCCTACGACCTGAGCATCGAGGTCTACGAGTGCGGCTCCGGCTGCCCGGAACGGCCTCAGCCCCGAACGGCTGGTAGACGCCCGCTCCCGGCAGCGGCGCCAGCGGGATGACCGCGGCCGCTCCCCCGACGGGGGCGACCGCCACACGAACACCCGCTCGCCTTCCAGCACCCCAGTCCTCGCGACACGAAGGCGAGCGGGCCCCGCCTCACACCCAGAGGCGGACGTCCACTACAGGAGGATCACGTGACCATCGCATTAGAGCCCACAGTCGGCACCATCGACCCGATCCCCCTGCTCGACGACAGATTGACTCGCGGCAGCGGCCCGAACGCCGGCAGACGAACTCCCGCGGTGAGACGACCTGGTTCAACTGGACCCAGTACGAAGACCACGGCCCGGGCGCCGAGTTGCTCGGCCTGACCGCCGGCGGGCGCGTTCTGGATCTGGGCTGCGGCAAGGGCGGCAATGCGGTCCACATGGCCTCGCTCGGCATGCAGGCCGTCGGCGTGGACATGTCGCACGTGCAGCTACGTGCGGCCGGCCACCGGTGGGGCGAGGTGCCGGGGCTGGAACTGCATCACACGGAGGCGATTGCCTACCTGCAAGGTCCCAGGGAGCCGTTCGACGCGGCCTGTTCGGTGTACGGGGCCGTGTGGTTCACCGACCCGGGCCTGCTGCTGCCCGTCGTGCGCGAGCGGCTGCGCCCGGGCGGCCGGCTGGTGTTCTCGCAGCGGCCGCCGGTGGAGGGCTGCTACGGCTGCCAGGCGTCGTACATCCCGCGCGGCGCCGACGAGGACCCGATGGTGGTGAAGCGCTGGGACTACGAGCCCTAGCAGTGGGTGGAGATCCTGCACGAGCACGGCTTCACCGCGCCCACGGCCTGCGTCCTGCCCGCCCCGCCCGGTCCCCGCACGATCGGCACGCTCCTGGTCCGCGCCCACGTCTGAATCACCTACCGGCCCGGTCGGCCTGTGCCCCCGTCGCAGACCGACCGGGGCTCCTTCGCGTCCTGATCGCGCAAGAGAGGCTCTCAGGCCGCCGGGTGGACCATCGGCGGCCAGCCGTCGACCGGGACGTACAGGTGGTCACGCTGCCGAGACGGGCACAGCCCTGACGACACGCCATCCCAGGAACCACGCCTGCATGTCCCTCTACTGAGGTCGGCACTTCAGGGTGACACGAAAATCGGCATGCGCCGGTGCTGCCTAAGGCAGGCCGCCGACGGGGACGGTCAGTGCGGTCGCTTCGGCTTCGGTTTCGCGGGTCAGGGGGATCTCGGGGGTGCGGAACCTGTCGAGGAGGGCGAGGGCGATCGCCGGGAGTGTCAGGTAGACCAGGAGGACGACGAGTGCCTGCGTGGTGCCGTGGCCGTCGAAGTAGATCGTGTTGCGGAGCAGGATGTAGGCGTTCCGGGGCGGCAGGAACGGGCCGATGTCACGCCAGAACGCCGGGAGGTACGGGACGCCGTTCGCCCCTCCGGAGGAGGGGTTGCCGAACAGCATGACCACGATGACGGTCACGAGTGTCCCGGCGGCTCCGAGGAGCTTTTGCAGGACGGCGGCGACGAGGGCGACGACTGCGACGATCAGCGAGAGGATCGGCCAGACGATCCAGAACTTCTCCAGGGGGTAGCCCTGGAGCCAGGGGCCTACGACGAGGTTGACCGAGAGGCCGGCCAGGACGGAGAAGCCGAGGAGGGCGGTGAGGCGTCGGCGTCCGGTCGCACTGCCGGTGACGGTTCTGAGCATGGTCGAGGACATGTAGCCGCCGACCAGCAGCGGGACGAGCATCAGCGACTCGACGAGGCCGAAGGGGTCCTTCTTCGCCAGCGGGTGCGGCGCGTACTGCTGGACGCTGAGCGGCTGCCCGAGCTTCTTCGCGGCGACCTCGAAGTTCGCCGCCAGGTCGAGGGGAGCGACGTCGCTGAGGGTGGGGACGACGAGCAGGGTGTTCGATGTCTGGCCGGGGATGAGTACTCCGTAGATCTCGGCCCGGTCGATCGCGTCCTTTGCCGCCTGCTCGTTCGGGTACTGGGTGACCTTGAGGGAGAGGTTCTGCTGGGTCGCGGCCAGGAGCGGGGACTGGCCGGTGGCACCGAACGGCATGTCGGTCGCGACGGGTTCGTGCGCCGAGCTGATGTAGTTGACGGTGAACAGGCACTGCACGACAGCGGCGATCGCCAGCGCGACGAGGACCCGGACGGCCGTCTTCGGACCCGTGGCCGGGGCATCGGCCGCGTCGGCGGGTGTGGGTGCGCCGACCCTTTTGACGGGCCGCCAGCGTCCCAGGTAGCCGATGACGATGCCACCGGCCAGCGCGTACAGACCCAGGACGATCAACGGTGTGGTGATGTTGTTCCCGTTGAAGTAGATGACGTTGCGCACCAGGGTGATGGCGTGCTGGGGCGGGAAGGCGGCGCCGAGGTGCTGCCAGTAGTCGGGCAGGAGGGTGATGCCGACGCCGCCGGCAGCGGAGCCGCCCACGATGATGAACAGTGTGGCGACCACGAGGGTGCCTGGTGGTCCGAGGAGGCGCTGGAAGGCGGCGGCCGCGAGGGTGACCGAGGCGGCGATCAGGATGAAGCACGGCAGCAGCGGCCAGAAGTGGCTGTTGGAATAGGCGCCGATCCCCGGCCCGGCGATCAGGTCGGTCAGCAGGGCGCCCGCCGCCGAGTAGCCGACGAGCATCGCCACGTGCCAGGGGGCCGCCGCGGTTCTGGTCGCCTTGAGGAGCAGGACAGCCGCCAGGTAGCCGCCGATGAGCAGCGGGATCAGCAACAGCCCGGAGACGCCGCCGAGGCGGTCGTACTTCGGCAGCGGCTTGACGGTCTTCACCGTCAGGGGCCTGTCGAGTTTTTTGGCCGCGTCCTCGAACGCGGCTTCCAGCTCCACACGGCCGAAGAAGCTCTTGGCGGGGACGACGATCAGGGTGTCGCTCGCCTGGCCGGGCAGGTAGGCGCCGTAGAGCTTGCTCTGGCCGATCGCCTCCATCACCGCGGACTCGTCACCATAGCGGCGGGTATCCAGTGACACCTTTGCGCCCACCGCGTTCACGACCGGGGACGCGCCGGTCACCCCGAACGGGGTGTTGCGCAGCACGAGCAGTTGCAGCGCGCTGACCAGGCAGAGTGCGAACAGGCTCTGCAGGACCAGGACGATGCCCAGCGCGATCAGGGCCTTCTTCAGCATGCGAACACCCGCTGGCCCGCGTCGGCCCCTCGGCACGCACCGTACGCAGGATGGCCGTGCCGGTCTCGTGAGCTCGGCGGAGGCTGCCGATCACGAGGCCCCGTTCCGACCGGGCCGCTACCCATCGCTCCCATGTGTGCACGTTATGTTCGCGCTCCCGGTCGGGCACCTTGGGCAGTGCACCAGGATGAACACAGGTGAGCCGGCATGGCCGCTCAGGACGGCATGACGACCGCGTCCGTATGACTGCAGCGTGGGGCCGGAGCATGGAGCGATCAGCGCATCGCTTCGGCAACTACTGAGGTCGGCGCTTCAGGGGGCGCCGGTGGCTCAAGGCAGAGTCCGGTTCCGGTGAAGAAGCCGTCGAGGAGGTCGGGCCGGTACTGCAGGCGGCTTGAGCCGGTTGCGAACGAGCGTCTCCAGCCGGTCGAGGGCGACCGAGGCGGGGTTGGCCAGACTGCGCTTGACGTGCGCCCACAGACCTTCGACCGGATTCAGCTCCGGTGCGTAGGCCGGCAGCAGGAACACCGTCAGCCACTCCCGCGCGGCGATCAGTTGGCGCATCGCGTGCGAGACATGGGTGTTCAACCGGCCCCACACCAGCACGATCGGCGCCTTGACCAGGTGATGGATGCCATCGAGCAACCGGATGCAGTCGCGCTCGCCCATGCTGCGGCGCTCGCCTTTCCGGCCGGCGTGTGCACGCAGTCGGTGGCACAACCGGGTCCGCGCCCCCGGGGCGGACGGCAATCAGACCGGCCACCGACAGCCGTCCGGAGCGACGGCCGCTGACTGTCACGACCGGTGCGGTCCCGCGCCGTCCCCAGGTTCGGCCTCTGAGCGGCCGACGGGTGAACCCCGCTTCGTCCTCGAAGCAGATCCAGCCCCCGCAGGCCGCCCGGGCGCTCTTACCTCCGCCCAGGTCGCCTCCTTCCAGACGGTCACGGCCTGCTCGTCGCGTTCGGCCACCCGCCGCGCCGGCATCTGCGGGCTGAAGCCCAGGCTGTGCATGAGCCGGGTCGCGCCCGAGACGCTGTAGGAGACGTGGAACTTCCGTCCGATCAGTATGGCCACCCGGCCGGCGGTCCACACCTGGTCCTCTGTCCAGCCGTGGGCGGCCGGACCTTGGTCGAGGTACTCGGCCAGCCGGGCCAGACAGTACGGCGAAAGCCGAGTGCGTCGCCCGCCCGGCCCGCGGGAGGTCAGCACCGCCGACCCTTCGTTCCTCCATATTCGATGCCACTGGTAGGCCGACTTTCGGCTCACCCGCAGCCGCCGGGCGACCTCGGGCGGCTTGACTCCCTGGGCGAACAGCTCGCCGGCCTCCCGGCGCGCACGCCCCTCGGCCGTCAGCCCGCCACCATCCGCATATCGCACAGCCAGTGGTCTACAGCCCATCGTGACTACCCATCAGCGAGATCACCAAATTCGTCACCCTGAAGAGCCGGCCTCAGTAAGCCAAGGTCCCGGATGTCGTCATGGCGGCCCAGGCCGGCCATGCCAACGCGGGCGTCACCAAGAAGTACTACGTCCACGTCTCCCTGGAACCTCCCACAGGCCGCTGAGGCCCTCGATTCGGGGCTGATGACGCGGCGCTCGCAGGGAGGCGACACAAGCGCCGTGTGAGAGATTGTGAGACATCAGAGGTAATTGATCACGAAATCTAGCCTCTGACCTGGGTATTTAGCTTTGACTGCACTAGATGATTATGTAGTGCGCAGCAATGACTCGCTCTTGCACCGGGTCTCCGGAGGTGCTGATGGACTGGACCCATCCGGGGGCCGTCGTGTGGCGCAATCGCGCCCTGATGGTGTTCGACCGCGTCTCCGTGCCGGTCGCGGTCTGTGATGTGTACGGCGCGGTCCAGCTCGCCAATCCGGCGATGGCCGCGGAGTGCGGTACGACCCCGGGGCGGTTGCGCGGCCGGGATGTGCTGGAGCTGTTCCGGCCGCAGGAGGCGACGCAGGTCGAGCGGATCGCCGAGGCGCTGCGGCTGCGACACCGTTCGCGCTATCAGGTGTCGGTGCGCTGGCAGGCTCCCGACGGTGCGGAGCGCTACGGGGAGCTCACGGCGGACCCGGTGAGCGACACCGTGGAGGACACGCCGGCGCTGCTGGTGATGCTCCGTGTCCTGGGTGAGCGCGAGCCGTCTCCCGAAACGCCGCCCACGCGGGTCACGCCGATGGAGGCGCGCATCCTGGCGCTGCTCGCCGGGGGCGCCACCACTGCGCGGGCCGCCCGGGAGACCGACCTGACGGTGGACGGCGTGAACTACCACCTGCGGCGCCTGACGGCACGGTGGAGCGCGGCCAACCGTACGGAACTGGTCGCCCGCGCCTATGCGCTGGGCGTGCTCGCCCCCGGCGTGTGGCCGCCGGCGCCCACCGCCTCGGCCGGGCCGGAGTAGGCCGTGCCCGCACCTTCCGGGGCACCGAAGCGCGCCAGGGTGTGCCAGACCTTCTTCAGGTCCTGGAGCTCGTACCGTCCGGTGCGCGCGGCGTCCCCGATGACGCGCGGGTCGACACGGCCGTCCTCGGCGATCCGGGCGCCCAGGTCGACGTACTCCTGGCCGCGGTACTCCGCGTGGCGGCGCAGTTCGGGCACGGTGAGGCGGTAGCCGGGGTGCCATTCGACCGGGCAGGGCAGCAGGCGGGCCGCGGTCTCGACCCGGGTGCCGCGGTAGCCGGCGTCCAGGACGACGGCCTCCACGTCACGTGAGAGGACGACTCCGCCATGGATCTGCGCCTCGACGTAGTCGTCGAGGGCGTCCCGGTCATCGGCCTCCGCGAGGGCGAGCAGATGCAGGCCGGCGGCGACCCCGAAGTCGGTCGGTTCGGCCGCGCTGTCGGGGTAGCAGAAGGTGGCGCGGGCGAGGGCCTCGCCGGTGAGGCGGAAGTGCGAGGAGCCGAACCGCGGGGCGGCGCCGACGACTTGGCGCCGGAAGTTCAGCGCACCGTACACCGGCCGCTCGGGTGCGCTCGCCTCGTCGTACGCCCCGCCGAAGATCCGGCTCTCCCAGCGCCACCGGTCGCCGCCCGGGTGGGCCGTGAGTCCGCCGTTGCTGGTGCCGGTGACGAACTGCGAGTGGTACGTGCCGTCCTCGGCCAGCGCGCGCAGGATCGGCACGCCCCGCACCAGCCGGTCCGGGTGGAAGTTGAGGGTGATGCGCACGTCGGGGTCGAGGGCCGGCCCCGCGGAGGAGGCCGCGACGTGCCGCAGTGCCGCCCGGGCACGAGGTGCCCCGAGATCGCCGAAATTCACTGGCTCCCCTTCGTCCAGCCTGCCTAATCTAGCTCGTAACCTAGGACCCCTAGGTTTCGCTGGACCGACCCCAGGAGGCTCCCCATGAGGGCACTCGCCGAGCAGGAAATCCGCAACTCATTTATCAACTGCTCGAAAGGGGAGGCCAAGCGCGTGTCCCTCCCCCGCGATCTCGACGAACGCCCCTGGGACGACCTCGACTTTCTGGGCTGGCGCGATCCGGGGGCACCCGATCGCAGCTATCTGGTGACCGAGCGGGAAGGGCACCTCGTGGGTGTCACCTTCCGATTCCCGTCCTCCCGGCGCGGGTTCCTGCACCGCAGCATGTGCTCCCTGTGTCTGACGACCCATCCGGGCGGCGGGGTCTCGCTGATGACGGCCCGCAAGACGGGCACGGCCGGCCGCGAGGGCAACTCGGTCGGCCTGTACATGTGCACCGACCTCGCGTGTTCCCTCTACGTCCGCGGCAGGAAGACCCCGGGGCTCGGGAGCCGCTTCGAGGAGAGCCTGACGGTGGAGGAGCAGATCGCCCGGACGAGGGGCAACCTGTCCTCCTTCCTCGACACGCTGTACGCCTGACGGCACCGGGCACCGGGCCTACCGGTCCCGCAGGCGCGCCGCCTCCACCCGGTGCAGATGGATCAGGACGTCGTGACTGCGGGCGAGCGCGATGTCGTGCGGGCCGTCCGGGTAGGCCGTGCCGATGCTGCGCGTCGGCCGCGCCTGCCGCAGCCAGTCATGGGCCGGCGCCCCGACGGACCGCAGGTCGAGCACGTAGTCGCGGTACCGCACCCGGTCGAGGGTCCGCTCGTTGCCGCCCGGGCCCGCGGGTCCCAGCGTCCAGCGGCGGATGACCTCGTCGTCCGGGCCGGTGGCGTTGAACGAGCCGCGGCCGAAGGTGAGGCCGACGCTGACATAGCCCGCACCGAGGCTCTCGCGCAGGAACGCGCCCTGCACCTTCGGGTTCTGCTCGGGCTCCTCCGGCACATAGCCGACGTGGTTGTTGTGCGCCGACAGCAGCACCTTGGTGCCGGTGTGCCTGTGCCACCACACCACGTTGGCCGCCATCGCCCCGTCGCGGTAGCGCATGGCGGCGGCGATCCCGGCCGGGTCGGTGAAGTCGAAGGCGTACTGCCGGGCGGTCTGGTCGATCACCCTCGCATGCTGGACGGCCCGGTCGTACGCCTCGCCGCCGGCGCCCGGGGTCTGCCGCTCCAGCAGCCGCAGCGCCTTACCCGTGCGCTCCGCGCGGTCCTTGCGTTCGGCGTACGGCAGGGTCAGGTACCGCTCGATGTACGCCCCGGTCTGCACGGTGGGCCGCAGCCCGCGGTAGAGCTCGGCCAGTTGGGCGGCGAGCTCGGGGTGGGCGCCGGCCGCGAAGCCCTCGACGGCGTCGTACAACTCGGGTCCGGTCCAGGCGATGTCGTCGCCGATGAAGCGGACGGGGTCGTCGGGGTGGCGGACGTTGTACGCGCGCATCCACTCGAGGAGTCGCAGATAGTCGGTGTTGTTCCACCACAGGTAGTCCCGCTGGAACTCCTCGCGCATGACGCGCCGGGGGTCGCCCTTGCCGTACAGGACGTAGTCGTTGAGGCGCAGGCCGGTGCTCCAGCAGGTCTCCAGGGCGAAGGTGCGAAAGCCCTTCTCCTTCACCAGATGGCGCAGGACGCGGTCCTTGAGGGCGAAGAAGTCGTGCGAGCTGTGGGTGGCCTCACCCAGGCCGACGACCCGGGCGTCACCGATCATCCGGTCCAGCGGGCGTAGATCACGGCTTTCGCCGCCGGGTTCGACGGTGCGCAGCGGATGGGCCGCACGGTCGAGCGCCCCGACGACCGTGGTGGGGGTCGGCGCCGCCGTGGCCGGGATGCCGGTCGTCATGGCGGCGAGGATGATGAACAGGGTCAGTACTAATCCGGTCCGATGCCGTCTCATGATCCAAGGCTTGCGCTCCGGGCGGGCGGGGACCATCCGGCGGCCCACCGTCCGCGAATGGGGACAACCACGGGGTGGCGGCGGGGGTTCTCCCCCAGTCCCGGACCCGGTCGGCCGATCGGCCTCGCAGCCGGGTGTCGACGATCACCGGCGCAGCCCCTTGCCGTGACACGGCCACTGCGATCAATCTGGGGTTCCTTGCGGACCGTTACGTTCCGCAAGCGGTGTGTGGGATGCATCAGCGAAAGGGAACAGCCCGAGGATGCGAGTGGCACGTGAGGACACGCCGTACCGGGAGCGGCTGGCGAAGCTGGGCCGGGACCCCGTGGTCGTCCAGACGCTGCGATCGGCGGCCGCGGCGACGATCGCGTACGTCATCGCGCTGCGCCTGAGCCCCGAGGCCGCACCGCTGACGGCCCCCCTGACCGCGCTGCTGGTCGTCCAGGTCACCTTCTACGCCACGCTCACCAACGGCATCCGCCGGGTGAACTCCGTGGTGGCAGGCGTCCTGGTGGCCATCGCCTTCAGCCTCCTGGTCGGCCTGACCTGGTGGAGCCTCGCCCTGCTGATCGTGGCCTCGCTGGCCGTCGGGCATCTCGTGCGGGTGAACGAGTACGTTCCCGAGGTGGCGATCAGCGCCATGCTGGTCCTCGGCGTCACGACCGTCGGGGACACGGCGTGGGCGCGGATTCTGGAGACCCTGATCGGCGCGGTGGTGGGGCTCGGCTTCAATCTGCTGCTCGCGCCGCCTGTGTGGGTGGACGAGGCCGGGGAGTCGCTGGAGGATCTGGCCCGCCGGCTGCGGCAGTTGATGTTGCGCATCGGCGAGGAGGCCGCAGGCCGGCAGCCCTTCGAGCAGGCCGCGGCCCGGCTGCACGAGGCGCGCCGGCTCGACCACGACATCGTCGAGGTGGATGCGGCGCTCAGGCAGGCCGAGGACAGCCTGCGACTCAATCCCCGCGTGCGCGACAGCCTGCTGCACCGCGTGGTGCTGCGCACCGGGCTGGACACGCTGGAGATCTGCACGGTGGTCCTGCGGGTGCTCGCGCGCACCATGACCGACCTCGCCAAGGACCGCGAGCCCGAGCCGCTGTTCGCCAAGGAGACGGGCGCGGTCATCGACCAGCTCCTGTCCGAGATCGCCGATGCGGTGGTCAGCTTCTCGGTGCTGGTCACCACGCATGTCAGCAGCAACGCCGACGCGGCGGAGTCCCGGCTGTCCGCGGAGCTGCGCACGGCGGCGGGCACCCGCGACAAGCTGGCCGTGCTGCTGCGCGAGGAGGCCGCCCGCGAGACGGAGCGCTGGCAACTGCTCGGCGCCGTCCTGACCGAGGTGAACCGCATGATCGACGAGCTCGACACCGAGCACCGCTCGCATCGGCTGCTGGAGGAGCTGGACCGCGTGTCGCAGGAGCAGCGCGTGCGGATGCCGGGGCTGACCCGGCTGCGCGAACGGATGGGCGTCCAGGAGCAGCTCTGGCGGAACCGGACCGGGATGGGCGGGCGTTCTCGCTAGGGGAACGCCGGGACGTGCCGGCGCCCGAAGCGAGGGAGCGGGCCGATGGCCGACACGACGGTACGGATCGACGGAAACACCCTGTGGCTGCCGGGCGGCGTGGCCGTGCGGTTCATCCGCACCTTGCGGCTGCCGGAGTCGGGCACGCATCCGCTGCCGCCGGGGCTCGGCGAGTTCCCGGTCCGACGGGTGGCGGACTTCCCGGACACCGTTCCCGAGGCGTGGCGGGCGCGCGGCGGGGTGATGCTCCCGGTGTATCTGCGCGAGGCGATGTGGCTGAGCTTCGGGGGGACGACGGACCCGGCCGCCCTGCAGGTCGGGGTGGGCAAGGTGTGCGCGGTCTCGGGGAAGCCGTGGAGCGACCGGCTCGCCCGCAAGCCGCAGAACTACCTCGTGCTGCCGCGCCAGCCCTGGCTGGACGGCATCAACTCCGGCAAGGGCACGGTCCGCCAGTTCGTGGCGGTGCCGCTGGGACTCGGCGCGACCGTCGAGGGCCAGGTCACCGGCGAGGAGGTCTGGGGCGGCGTACAGCTTCAGTCCTTTGCGCTGAAGGAGCCGAAGCTGGCGGCCTGGCGTGAGGAGCAGCGGCGCAGGGCACAGGTGCCGCCCATGCCGCAGTTCGGCGGCTACGGCGCCGCGATGCCCATGGCCGCGCCGCCCGCTCCGGGTGCTCTCCCCGCACCCGCCGGCGCCCCCGGGGGCGGGGCACCCCGGGCCGCCGCGGCGATGGGGCTGGGCGTCGGCGGTTCGATGCGCCAGGAGGTCTACGAGGACGACCGTCCGCTGTCGGACTGGGCCGAGCGGCCCGGCGGCCGGGTGTTCGTCCATCTGGTGACGCCTCCGGAGTGGCGCCGGATCACCGGTGAGGCTCCCCCGCCGTCGCCGGTCGACCGGGCCGCGTACACGCGCGCGGGGCTGCCCTGGTTCGACTACTACGACGAGGACGCCGGGGATCTCGCCCCGACCGACACGCTGGGGGCGGTGCAGCCGGTCGGTGAGTGGCTCGGCGACGACCACGAGCCCTGGCAGGCGCCGACGCCGGGCCAGGTGGTGCCGCTGAAGGACGCGCAGGGCAAGCCGGTGGAGGACGGCGACTGGTAGGCGGCTGCATACGGAGGCCCACCACTTCGCCACCATTGCACAGAGTGCAACGCCTGTTGCCGTTCTTGCGCCGGGCGGGTGATCCACGCCAAGGTTGCTGTCGCGACCACGACGACCGAGGACCTGAGGTGTGGACATGGGCAGTGGTGGGCTGAGCAGGCGCCGGTTCGTCGGGACCCTCGCGGGGTCGGCCGCCGGAGTGACTCTCCCGGCGGCCACGGCGTGCGACGACGCGCCCGCCCCCGCTGACACGGCCGACGCGGCGACGTCCGAGGCGAGCAGCCCCGAGGCCCGCCCGAGCGCCCAGTCCGAGAGCCGCGGGCCGTCCGGGCCGCGCCCGCTGTACCTGGGCACCTACACCTCCATGGAGGGCGGCGGCCAAGGCATCGGCCTCGCCACGTACGACCCGGGCACGGGCGCGATCACCGCCACCGGGACGATCGAGGGCGTCGCCGACCCGTCATATCTGGCACTGCACCCGAACGGCCGGACGCTGTACGCGGTCAACGAGCGCGAGGACGGCGCCGTGACCGCCGTCCGTGTCGCCGACCGCGAGGTTCTGGGCAGTCGGAGCACCGGCGGCGCGGCGCCCTGCCATCTGTCGGTGCATCCCGGCGGACGCTGGCTGCTGAGCGCCAACTACGGCACGGGCAGCGTGGCCGTGCATCCGATCGACGCCTCGGGCGCGCTCGGCGAGCGCACCGACCTGGTCACGCACTCGAGTCCGGCGCCCGGTCCCGGCCAGGACGGCCCGCACGCCCATCAGTTCGTCACCAGCCCCGACGGCCGCCATGTGCTCGCCGTCGACCTGGGCACGGACACCGTCTACACCTACCGCCTCGACGAGAAGGCGGGCACGCTCAGCGAGGTCGCACGGGCGCAGACCAAGCCGGGCGCTGGCCCGCGTCATCTCACCTTCCACCCGGGCGGCCGCTACGCCTATCTGGCCAACGAGGTCGACAACAGCGTCGCGGTCTGCGGGTACGACCCCGGCACGGGCCGGCTGACCATCGGCGCGGAGCAGGAGACCGGCACGGGCTCGGGCACCAGCTATCCGGCGCAGATCGCGGTGACGCCGAACGGCCGGTTCGCCTATCTCGCCAACCGGGGCCACAACAGCCTCGCGCGCTACGCGGTGGAGGCGAAGGGCGCCCGGCTCACGCTGCTCGACACGGTGCCGGTGTCCGGGGACTTCCCGCGCCAGATCGCCCTCTCCCCGGACGGCGCGCTGCTGTTCGCGGCGAACCAGCGCTCCGGCACCGTCAGCGTCTTCCACGTCGACGGGACGAGCGGTGAACTGCGGCTCGCGGGCGAGCCGTTCGCGTCACCCGTCGCCGTCTGTGCGCTGCCGCTGTAGGGCGCGCGGGCAGGAGGCGGCGCTGGCCTGGGAGAGCAGGATGTGCATGCGCTCGGTGAGCTGGGCGACGTCGTCGGCGGGCCGGTGGAACGGCAGCCGTACGTCGCCGTGGGAGCGGGCACGCTCGATGCGCAGGGTGAGTCCGTGCCGGTCGACGGCGAGCGGCTGGACACGGACGGCGCCGTGCAGGCTGTCGGAGTCGACGAGGCGGGTCAGCCGCTCGACGGCGTCCGGATGGCAGTCGGCGAGATGGGTGAGCAGCCGGGCCTCGGCTATGGCCAGCGGATCGGGCGCGGCGGCGGCGAACTCCTCCAGGTCGACGACCTTCGCACCGGACGGCTGCCGCAGCACCACACGCGTCGCCCGGAAGGCGAGTCTGCCCTCCTCGGGGGTGAACCAGCCGGACAGCCAGAGCCGGGAGCGGATCCGCTTGCGGACGGGCACGGGGGCGACGTCGGCGAACTCCAGGACGGCGGAGGGCTCTCCGCGCGGCGCGCAGATCGCGGCCGTGACGAGCACACTGTCCTGCGGCACCTCCAGCAGGACACGTCCGTCGTCGGTCACGGTGTGCGCGCCCACGAGCTCCTCACGGCAGCTCTCCGCGGTCACCCCGCAGGACCACGCGCCGGCCAGCACCGACCGGGCTCGTTCCGCCACGGAAGGCGCGGCCGTCCAGGTTTGGCTGTCACCCATCCCATACCTCCTTAGGTAAGCCTTGCCTAACCTATCGAAGATCGAGCCGCAGGCCAACCGGCACCGCCGATCCTGTGCGATGTCTTTGCCGAGGTGAGGGACGCTCAGGAGGCGATGACGCCCAGCAGGGCACGGGCACACAGGTCGCGCACCTGCTCCCGGGAGAGGTCCGCGCCTCGCAGCCACTCCAGACAGACGGCGGTGGTGAACGCCAGCCAGCCCCGCACGGCGAGCGGGACATCATCCCGCTGCGCGTAGACCTCACCGAACTCGGGGTCCGCCGCCATCGCCGCGAGGATCTGCTTCTCCTGTGCGGCCAGGGCCCGTTGATAGACCTTGCGCACGGCCTGGTCCCCGGCCGCGTCGGCCCGATGGAAGGCGCGGTAGCCATGGGCGTGCGCCTCGACGTACTCCAGGAACGCGTCGAGTCCGGCGCCGAGCTGTTCGCGCACCGGAACACCGGGCACGGCGGCCGTCATCCGCAGCATGCGCTCGCTCTCGCGCTCGACGACGGCCGCGAAGAAGTCCCGCTTGGTCGGGAAGTAGTGGTAGAGCAGCCCGCGAGAGACTCCGGCTATCTCGGCGACCTGCTCGATCCACACCTCGTCGTACGGACTCTCCGAGAACAGCCGCGCCCCGACCGCGAGCAACTGCTCACGACGCTCCTCGGTGCTGAGCCGGCGTCGCGTGCGCTCACCCTGGTTCGCGGCCATGCGCGCACTTTACTTGACGTGGATTCAATAGCGGGATCAGACTGAAACGCGTTATTGAACCCACGTACAACGAGCGCCGCGCCGCAAGCTGTCGCCGGATCAAGGGAGATCGCGTCATGGCGGATACGACGACCGGGACCGGACTTCCGAAGGGATTCCGCAGCGCCGAGCGGGGCTGGCCCGAGCTGTTCCGCATACCCCATCCCCCGCACCGGCTCCCGCTGCTCGGCGATGTGCTGGGCGCGAGCAGGCGTACGCCGCTCCAGGACTCCCTGCGCTTCGCCCGCGAGCTGGGGCCGATCTTCCGACGCCGGGCGTTCGACCGGGAGTTCGTCTTCGTGTGGGGCGCGGAACTCGCGGCGGACATGGCGGACGAGGCGCGCTTCGCCAAGCATGTCGGGCTCGGCGTCGCCAATCTGCGGCCCGTCGCCGGGGACGGCCTGTTCACGGCGTACAACCACGAGCCGAACTGGCAGTTGGCGCACGACGTCCTGGCACCCGGGTTCAGCCGGGAGGCCATGGCCGGCTACCACCCGATGATGCTGGCCGTGGCCGGCCGGCTCATGGACCACTGGGACCGCGCGCTCGCGGCGGGCCGGGCGGTGGACGTGCCCGGCGACATGACCAAGCTGACCCTGGAGACCATCGCCCGCACCGGGTTCGGGCACGACTTCGGCTCGTTCGAACGCGCCCGCCCGCACCCCTTCGTGACCGCGATGGTCGGCACGCTCAGCTACGCCCAGCGGCTCAACACCGTGCCGTGGCCGTTCCTGCTGCGGCGGGCCGCGCGCCGCAACGAAGCCGACATCGCCCACCTCAACGACACGGTCGACGACCTGGTCCGCGCTCGCATCGCCGACGGGCCCGGGGACGGTGACCTGCTGGACCGCATGCTCCGGACCACGCACCCGGAGACGGGCGAACGGCTCTCCGCGCAGAACGTCCGCCGACAGGTGATCACCTTCCTGGTGGCCGGCCACGAGACCACCTCCGGCGCGCTCTCCTTCGCCCTGCACTACCTCTCCCGCCACCCCGATGTCGCGGCCCGCGCCCGAGCCGAGGTCGACCGCGTCTGGGGCACGACGGCGACGCCCGGCTACGACCAGGTGGCGCGGCTGCGCTATGTGCGCCGGGTGCTCGACGAGGCACTGCGGCTGTGGCCGACGGCGCCCGCCTTCGCCCGGGAAGCCCGCGAGGACACCGTGCTCGGCGGGGTCCATCCGATGCGGCGGGGCGCCTGGGCGCTGGTGCTGACGGCGATGCTGCACCGCGATCCGGAGGTCTGGGGCGCGGACGCCGAGCGGTTCGACCCGGACCGGTTCGATCCTAAGGCGGTACGGACGCGGGCGCCGCACACCTTCAAGCCGTTCGGGACGGGTGCGCGGGCGTGCATCGGGCGCCAGTTCGCGCTGCACGAGGCCACATTGGTGCTGGGCCTGCTGTTGCGCCGCTACGAGTTCAGGAGCGACCCGGCGTATCGGCTGCGGGTGGCGGAACGGCTGACGCTGATGCCGGACGGGCTGCGGCTGAACCTGGAGCGGCGGGCGGCCGTGCCCGTGGCCGGCCCGGCGGTGTCGGCCCCGGCGGTGTCGCCCCCGGCCGAGGACGACGCGTCGTCAGGTCTTCGCTGTCCAGTGCACGGGTCGGCCGACTGAGGCGGGCAGCCGGGTGCCCGCGCTGCCCCGGGCCGCGTTGAGCTGGGGCTGGGTCAGGAAGAAGGCGCCGGTCAGATCGGCGTCCGTGAGGTCGGTGTCGCGCAGGTCGGCGCCGATGAGGTCCGCCCCGCGCAGATCGGCGCCGGTCAGGTCGGCGGCTATGAGGTAGGCGCCGCGCAGGTTCGCGCCCCGCAGGTCCGCGCCCCTGAGGCGAGCACCCATCAGGTCCGCGCCCCGGCGTTCCTTCTTACGGCCCTGCACACCCTGGCGCGCCAGCTCGCTGGTCCTGAGCAGCAGGACGTTGACCTTCTGCCGGTGGGCGGCCACGTCCAGCGAGGCGAGTTCCTCCGGGGTCAGGCGCGTGAGGGCGTCCGTCGCGTCCAGGAGTTCTCGCAGCTCGGCGTGGACGGGCCGGGCGGCGGGCAGGGTGACCGCCTCGGTCAGGTACCAGAGCAGCTCGTGGAGCTGGCGGACGACCGGGAAGACGTCGAACATCCGCCGGGCGTGCTCGCGGGAGCCTCCGCGCCAGTCCTGCCCGGCGAAGGTGACCTGCGAGACCTTCTGTCCGGCGCCGAAGCAGTCATAGACCGTGCAGCCGGTGAAACCGCTCTGCCGGAGCCGGGCGTGGATGCCGCAGCGGTGGTCGTCCTGGAGGTTCCGGCAGGGCGTACCGGCGTCCTTGTCGAGCGCGAAGTCCGCCGAGGCGGTGAAGGGCAGCGCGACACAGCACAGCCCGAAGCAGTTCGCGCAGTCTCCGTGCAGGTCGACGAGGTCGCCGGGGTGATCTTGCATGTCACCACCCTAATGTCCGGCTCGGCACCGGAGCTCGGAGGGCACCGGTGGCCTCCTCCCCGCCGGGCGGGTGGTCGGCCCGCGCCGCGGGGTCGGCACGCCGGTCGTGGCGGCCCGACTCAGCCGCCGAGGTCCGGCAGAGCGAGGCCGCCCAGCCGCTCGGGGTCGGCCAGGATGTACATGTGCGTGATCCGGCCGCCGGCGATGGTGACGCCCATGACCGACTGCGGCCGCCCCTCGGGCGCGTGCAGGACGCCGACCTCGCCGTTGACCAGTACGAACTGCGCGTACTGTGCCAACTGCGCGAACAGCAGCGCCTGTTCGGCCACCGGCTTCGCACCGCGCACCAGCTTGGACGCCGCCACGCCACGCACCAGCGGCCCGGAGTCGGCGCGCAGCACCACCTCGGGGTCGAGGACCGCGAGCAGCGCCTCGAAATCGCCGGCGCGGGCGGCGGCCATGAAGGCGTCCAGGACCTGCCGCTGCCGGCCGAGGTCGGGCTCGCTCGACGGCGTGGCGCCCTTCACACGCCGCCGGGCACGGCTTGCGAGCTGCCGGGTGGCGGCCGAGGAGCGCTCCACGATCGACGCGATGTCGTCGAACGGCACCGCGAACATGTCGTGCAGCACGAACGCGATCCGCTCGGCGGGCTCCAGCGTTTCCAGCACCACGAGCAGGGCCAGGCCCACCGAGTCGGCCTGGAGCACCTCCTGTTCCGGATCGATCTGCGCCAGGGGGCGGATCACCGGGTCCGGTACGAAGGTGTCGTCCAGGGGCTCCTCGTGGCGTCGCGAACGGGAGCGGAGCATGTCCAGGCAGACCCGGCCGACCACTGTGGTCAGCCAGCCGCCGAGGTTGTCGATGGCGTCCGCGTCCGTGCGGCTCAGCTTCAGCCAGGCCTCCTGGACGGCGTCCTCCGCCTCGGCGAGCGAGCCGAGCATGCGGTAGGCGACCGCCTTGAGATGGCTGCGGTGCTCCTCGAAGCGGACCGCCAGAAGTTCCGTGTCGTGTGTGCCGTTCATGTCGTTCACCGTGCCCCCGTCTTCCGCGTCGCCGGCCGGGACTACCGGCTGAACAGCTCGAACGCCACGGCCGGCTTCCCGCCGAACCGCTCCCCCGTCGACCGGGCGTTCTCGGTGAGGAAGCCGCGGACGTAGGTCTCGGGGTCCTCGTCGGTCAACACCTCGATGTAGGTACGGTGTTCGAGCAGCGAGTGCACCGCCCGCTCCAGGCCAGGCGTCGCGTCGACCGCGTGGGTGGGGGTGCTGGAGCCCGCCACCGCGACCCAGCGGACGCCGTTCCACGGCTGAAGGCCCTGCTCGATCAGCTCCGGGAAGATCCAGCGGTTGCCCGCGTCGCCCGCAGCGTCCAGCGTGGCACGTCCCACGGCCACATGGTCCGGGGTGTTCCAGGCGACGCCGCCCCAGGTGTCCCGGTGGTTGAGCGTGATCACCAGCTCGGGCCGGTGCCGGCGGATCGCGGCGGCGATGTCGCGGCGCAGGGCGGTGCCGTACTCGATCACGCCGTCCTTGTGGTCGAGGAAGTCCACCGCCGTCACGCCGACGACCGCCGCGCTGGCCCGCTGCTCGCGCTCCCGCAGCGGGGCGCACTTCTCGGGTTCCAGGGTGTCGATGCCGGCCTCGCCGCGGGTCGCCAGGACATAGGCGACCTCGCGGCCGGCGTCGGTCCAGGCGGCGATCGCCGCCGAGCAGCCGTACTCGAGGTCGTCCGGGTGCGCGACGACGGCGAGCGCGCGCTGCCAGTCGTCGGGCATGGCTTGGAGCTGAGTGATCGTCGGCTCGGTCATGCCCGCACCCTAACGCGTCACACCGACATCACGCTTCGTCACGGGTGAGCGCGAGCAGCCGGTCCAGGACACGGGGGCCGCCGGCCCTGACGCCGTCGTGCTCGAACTCGTCGGTGACCCAGGTCCGCAGGCCGCGCACGGCCCGGGCGGTGGCCAGGGAGTGGGCGGTGTCGACGTACATGTCGTCGTGGTAGACGGCCGCCGCGACCGGCACCTCGTTGGCGGCCAGGCGCGCGGAGTCGTACAGGGGCGTCCAGTCGGTGCGGGCGGCGAGGAGGTCGGCGGTCTCGCGCAGCGGGCGCAGCGCCGGGTCGCAGTCGAACATCCAGGGGTGGATCGACTCGCCGGTGAACAGCAGCGGGCCGTCCCCGGCGAGCGTCTTGGCGGCGTCGAACTGCGGGAACTCGGCGCGCACCCGCTCGGCGGACCAGGCGGTGGAGCGCTCGTCCTGGCCGTAGATCGCCTCGTGGACGAGGGCGTACAGCGGGTGTCCCGCGTACGACAGCAGGTTCTGCGCCTCTTCCTGGAAAGCGTCCGAGAGGGCCGCGCCCTGCGGGGTGCGGACGAAGGCGTGCTCCAGCAGGTAGTGCAGGCGGTGGCTGCCCTCGCTGCCGCCGAGCAGGATGCCGAGGGACTGGAAGGCCTCGGCGGTGAGGCGGTAGCCGTTCGGCAGGACCACGTCGTGGGCGAGGAGGTGGTCGGCGATCCGGCGGGCGCGCTCGACGTCCTGCGGGTAGCGGGCGTAGTGCGCGGCGACCTTGCGTTCGATGCGCGGGTAGGCCGCACGGTAGACGTCGTCGGCGTGCGCGTCGAGGGAGGGGAGGCCGCCGGTGATCACTGCGGCGGTCAGGCCCTCGGGGGCGGCGGACAGGTAGTTGACCGTGCAGAAGCCGCCGAAGCTCTGGCCGAGGACGGTCCAGGGGGCACCGCCGGTCACCTCCCGGCGGATCAGTTCGCAGTCGCGGACGATCGAGTCGGCGCGGAAGTGCGTGAGGTAGTCGGCCTGTTCGGCGGGGCCGCCGCGCAGCGGGAGGGTCTGGCGGTTGGCGGGTGTGGAGTGGCCGGTGCCGCGCTGGTCCAGCAGCAGGACGCGGAACTCCTTCAGCGCCCGGCCGAGCCAGGCCCCCTTGCCGACGAATCGGTTGGCTCCGAAGCCGGGGCCGCCCTGGAGGTAGACCAGCCACGGCTGTTCCTGGTGCGCCTTGTCGCCGGCGACGACCTCACGGGCGTAGAGCTCGATCGTCTCCCCGGTGGGGTCCTCGTGGTCGAGGGGCACGGTGAAGCGGCGGTCGGTGAGGACGACGCCGGGCTGGCGGTAGCTGACGGTCAACAGGGCTCCCGGGACGGAGGGTTTTCGGGCCGCGTCCCAGTTCAGCACATGTTCCTGCGCCGACCGACCCCCGGGATCATGAAATCGTACTGAACGGCCGATCAGCGGGCCGAGAGACTGGACCGCCGGACCACCAGCTCCGGCTGGAGGACGACACGCCGGTGCTCGTGCTTCCGCACCCCGGTCTCGGCCTCCGTCTCCTCCAGCAGCATCTCCGCCGCGAGGGTGCCCATGGTGACCGCGGGCTGCCGTACGGAGGTCAGCGGGACGGCCGCGGCGGCGGCGAACTCGATGTCGTCGTAGCCGACGATGGCCAGGTCGTCGGGGACGCCGACGCCCGCGGCGTACATGGCCTGGAGCACGCCGAGGGCCAGCAGGTCGTTGGCGCAGAAGACGGCGGTGGGGCGCTCGGCGAGGCCGAGCAGGCGGGCGCCGGCGTCCCGGCCCGCGGCGACGTCGAGCCGCTCGGTGGGCAGCTCGCGCAGGTTCTCGGGGCCGAGGCCGGCCTCCCGCAGCGCGTTCAGGGCGCCGGTGCGGCGGTCGCGGACCTGGTTGAGGCCGGGCGGGCCGCTGACGTACGCGATGGAGCGGTGCCCGGCGTCGACGAGGTGGCGTACGGCGAGGGCGCCGCCCGCGACGTCGTCGACGGATACCGAGCACTCGGTGGTGCCCTCGGCGACCCGGTCGACGAGGACGAAGGGGATGTTGTGCCGGCGGAACGTCTCGATGTTGCGGCCGGTGGCGTCGGCCGGGGTGAGCAGCACGCCCCGCACCCGCTGCTCGGCGAAGAGCGACAGGTAGTCGGCCTCCTCGCCGGCGCTCTGCGCGCTGTTGCAGACCATCACGCCGAGCCCCGCGTCGCGGGCGGTCCGCTCGGCGCCGCGCGCCACGTCGACGAAGAAGGGGTTGCCCATGTCGAGGACGAGCAGGCCCATGATCCGGCTGCGGCCGGCACGCAACTGGCGCGCGGACTCGCTGCGGACGTAGCCCAGCCGGTCTATCGCGGACTGCACCCGCGCCCGGGTCTCGGTCGCGACCGTGTCCGGACGGTTGATGACGTTCGAGACCGTGCCGACGGAGACTCCGGCGGCGCGGGCGACGTCCTTGATACCCACCGACTGGGCCATCGGGCAGGGACCTCCAGAAAGACTCGGTACAGCGTGGGGACGGCGGGAAGGAACATTACCGTCAAGCCGCCCACAACGGCTGCGATCAGGCAGGCAGGCGGAAGTTGAGGTTACGCAGCGCCGAGGGCGTCGTACCGCTGGACTTCTCCTGGTACATGATCGACAGGAAGTTGTCCTGCCCGACGCGGGTCTCGTCGATGACGACCTCGCCGAAGGCGTTCAGCCCGGCGCCGACGCCGTCGTACAGGATCGCCCAGTCCGTGTACCCGGAGGCCTTGGAGGCTCCGGCGATCCGGCAGAAGGGGAAGATCGCGTACGCGTTGTCGTACTTGTCCAGGATCAGTTTGGTGCGCTGGCTGGAGTTCAGCGGGACCGGGATCTCGGTCTTCTGCCAGGTGCCGGAGGAGTTCTTGCGGACGTGGAAGGCGCGGCCGTTCGCGGTGCGGTCGGCGACGTAGTTCGTGGTGCACTGCCCGAACCGGCCCGGGACGTAGCTGATGATCGCGTGCGGCAGGCCGGCGGAGTCGGTGAACTGGCTTTCCTGGTTCATCAGGGAGTGGTCCGGGTTCAGCGCGTCGATCACCAGGCCGCCGTCGGTGACGGCGACCTTGTCGGAGCCGCCGGTGGTGCCGACGACGGTGCCGGCGTTGTTGCGCCAGGTGCGACCGCGGTCGTCGGAGTAGACGTAGCCGGTGTCGTGGTTGGTGATGCCGCCGCCGTTGCACATTACGGCGCCGTTCTGCTCGCGCCAGGTGAAGAAGGAGTGCAGGCGGCCGTTCCGGTCGTAGTCGATGCCGTGCAGGTACATGTTGCGGGCGGCCGAGGAGCCGTGCTCGCTGGTGTAGGTGCCGGTGGAGCTGCTCCACTCCCCCAGGCTGGTCCAGGCCGAACCGTCGTACTCGGCGAGGGCGTTGCGGCCGTTGCCGGAGACGGCTACGCGGTAGCTGAGCTGGAGCTTGCCCTCGGGGGTGGAGACGAACTGCGGGTAGGTGAACTGCGAGGTGAGAGCCAGCCCGTCGAGGGTGGACTGGGGCGCGCCGAAGCGGCTCGCGGTCCAGCTCAGGCCGGCCGGGTCGTCCATCAGGCCCGCGACCGACTTGACATAGGTGAAGCCGTCGCTGTGCGAGTCCATGTTGAGGTGGAGACGGCCGTCGGCCTTCGAGACCCCCATGGAGATGACGTTGTGGGAGTCGTCGTACCGCAGGGTGTGGCCGGCCTTCACCGTGGACCAGGTGCTGGAGCCGAGCGCGCGGCGGCCGACGACGGCACTCCGGTCGGCGGTGTACCAGGCCGCGTACTGGTAACCCTTGTAGGTCAGCAGGCCGTTCTTCTGGAAGGCGTTGTTGTTGACCAGGCCGTCGTACGACACGAAGTAGATGGCCTGGGTGTCGAGGGTGGTGGTGCCGGTCAGGGTGAGGGACGGGCCGGGATCGGCGGCCCGGGCGGTGCCGGAGGCGAGGGCGGGGGTCACGACGGCTCCGGCGAGGGCGGCGCCCAGCAGCGTACGTCTTTTCATCGATGCGGCTCCTGAGGGGGCGGTCAGGCGAGGTGGAACACTTCCGTGAGCGGTTTCATGGCCTCGTCGGGCCGGGCGCCGTCCAGGGACTCGAAGAACGGCGCCATGTCCGCCTGCCAGCGGGCGTTGACGTCGGTGGCTTCCATGCCGGCCACGGCGGCCGCGAAGTCCTCGGTCTCCAGGTAGCCGACGAGCAGGCCGTCGTCACGCAGGAAGAGCGAGTAGTTCCGCCAGCCGGTCGCCGAGAGCGCTTCGAGCATCTCCGGCCACACGGCCGCGTGCCGCCGGCGGTACTCGTCGAGGCGGTCCGCCCTGACCTTCAGCAGGAAGCACACGCGCTGCATCAACAACCCTCCGGATGTCAGAAGTTGAACTGGTCGATGTTCTTGGCGTCGAAGACGGTCGGCTTGCCGAGGCTGATCACGCCGTCCTTGCCGATGGTGTACGTGGTCTCGCCGGCCTTGAAGGTCTCGCCCTCCTTGCCGGTGATCTGCCCGGAGACCAGGGCGACGGCGGTGCGTGCGGCGAGCTCGCCGAGCTTCGCCGGGTCCCACAGCTCGAACGCCTCGACGGTGCCGTTCTTGACGTACTTGCGCATGTCGTTGGGGGTGCCGAGGCCGGTCAGCTTGACCTTGCCCTTGTACTTGGAGCCCGACAGGTACTGGGCGGCGGCCTTGATGCCGACGGTGGTCGGGGAGATGATCCCCTTCAGGTTCGGGTACTCCTGGAGCAGACCCTGGGTCTGCTGGAAGGACGCCTGCGCGTCGTCGTTGCCGTAGGCGATCTTGACGAGCTTCATGTCCTTGTACTTGGGGTCCTTGAGCTCGTCCTTCATGAAGTCGATCCAGGTGTTCTGGTTCGTCGCGGTCTGCGCGGCGGACAGGATCGCGATCTCGCCCTTGTAGCCGACCTGCTCGGCGAGAAGCTGCACCTCGGTACGGCCGAGGTCCTCGGCGGAGGCCTGCGAGACGAAGGCGTTGCGGCATCCGGCGGTGGTGTCGGAGTCGTAGGTGACGACCTTGATGCCGTTCTTCATGGCCTGCTTGAGCGCGGTGCACAGGGCGCCCGGGTCCTGCGCGGACACGGCCATCGCGTCGACCTGCTGCTGGGTGAGCGTGTTGACGTAGCTGACCTGCCCGGCGGTGTCGGTGGCGCTGCTCGGCCCGACCTCCTTGTAGCTGGAACCCAGTTCCTTCAGGGCCGCCTCGCCGCCCTTGTCTGCGGAGGTGAAGTAGGGGTTGTTGACCTGCTTGGGCAGGAAGCCGACGGTCAGGCCCTTCTTCAGCTCGGCGTTCGGGTCGGCCTTGCCGGCGGTGGCCGCGGAGGCCCCTTCGTCCTTGACGTCCTCCTTGGTGGTACCGCCGCAGGCGGTGAGGGCGAGAGCGAGGGAGGTGACGGCGGCAAGGGCCGCGCAGGACCGGCGGAGGGACGTCTTACGCATGACAGGGCTTCCTTCTTACGGAGGTGAGGTGAAGCGCCCCTTGTCCTCCAGGGGCGCGGGGAACTGCGCGACCAGCCACGTACTGCCTTCAGCCGGACGATTGAGCACGTACGACGGCGATTTGCCGCGCAACCCGCGGCCCGAGGACGGAAAGAACGAGCAACACACCGGTGACGACGATCTGCGACTGCGCGGAAACGTCCTGGAGGCTCATGACGTTCTGCAGCGCACCGAGCAGGAACACCCCGGCGATGGCTCCGCCCAACGTGCCCTTGCCTCCGTCGAAGTCGATGCCACCGAGCAACACCGCGGCCACGACCGACAGTTCCAGACCGGTGGCGTTGTCATAGCGAGCGCTGGCGTAGTGCAGCGCCCAGAAGATCCCGGTGAGCGAGGCCATCAGCCCCGTCACCGTGAACAGGATCAGCTTCTGCCGCTTGACGCGGATCCCGGCGAACCGCGCGGCCTCCTCGCTCGCGCCGGTCGCGAAGATCGACCGCCCGAACGGGGTGGCGTGCAGGACCACCACGGCGATCGCGAGCAGGACGAGGAACGGCAGGAAGGCGTACGGGATGAAGGTGTCGCCGATGCGTCCGGCCGCGAAGTCCAGGTACTGGGTCGGAAAGTCGGTCACCGCGTCCGAGCCGAGCACGATCTGTGCGATGCCCCGGTAAGCGGCGAGGGTGCCGATGGTGACGGCCAGGGAGGGCAGCCCCAGCCTGGTCACCAGCAGGCCGTTGACGAGCCCGCACACCACACCGAGCAGCAGACAGATCGGAATGATCGTCTCGATCGTCATGCCCTGGTTCCACAGTGCGCCCATCACCGCGCCCGAGAGGCCGGCGGTCGAAGCGACCGAAAGATCGATCTCTCCCGAGACGACCAGGAGCGTCATGGGCAGGGCGATCAACGCGATCGGAAGGGTGTTTCCGATCAGGAACGACAGGTTGAGCGCGTTCCCGAATCCATCGACCGTCCCGAAGGACAGCAGAAGCACGACGATCAGAAGGGCGCCGACCACCGTGTCCCAGCGAACGGCGCGCGCGAGCGAGAAGTCAGCCATGGCGGGCGTTCCTCTTCTTCAGGGCGGTGGCCACGCGCAGCGCGACGATCCGGTCGACGGCGATGGCGAGGATGAGCAGGATGCCGTTGATGGCGAGCACCCAGACGGAGCTGACGCCGAGGGCGGGCAGCACGCTGTTGATGGACGTCAGCAGCAGTGCGCCGAGGGCGGCGCCGTAGACGCTGCCGGAGCCGCCGGTGAAGACGACGCCGCCGACCACGACCGCGCTGACGACGGTGAGTTCGTAGCCGTTTCCGGTGCCGGAGTCGACGTTGCCGAACCGGGCCAGGTACAGGGCTCCGGCCAGTCCGGCGAGCCCTCCGCAGAAGGTGTGCGCGGCGAGGATCCGCCTGCGCACCGGGATGCCGGCGAGGCGGGCGGCCTCCGGGTTGGAGCCGAGGGCGTACAACTCGCGGCCGCTGCCGTAGTGCTTGAGGTAGTACGCCGTGGCCACCAGTACGAGGAGGGCGATCATTGCCAGCCACGGCACGGCCCAGATGCCGCCGGAGCCGAAGTCGACGAAGCCGTCCGGGAGATCGGCCGCGGTGATCTGGCGGGAGCCGACCCAGATGGAGTCGATGCCGCGGATGATGTACAGCGTGCCGAGGGTGACGACGAGTGCGGGGACCTGGCCGAGGCTGACGAGCAGGCCGTTCAGCAGACCGAAGCCGATGCCCGTCAGGACCGCCAGGAGCACCGCCAGGACCGGGTTCCCGCCGCCCTGGAGGAACGTACCGGCGGCGAAGGCGCTGATGCCGAGCGTGGAGCCGACCGACAGGTCGACGTTCCTCGTGATCACCACCAGAGACTGGCCCGTGGCGACCAGGACCAGGATCGTCGCGTTCAGCAGCAGGTCCTTGATGCCCTGCTCGGTGAGGAACTCGCTGTTGCCGAGCTGGGTGACGACGATCATCACCACGAAGACGACCAGGATGGCGAGTTCGCGCATCTTGAACACGCGGTCGACCAGGCGGGTGCCGCTGGACCTGGCCACCTCGGTCACGGGAGCCTCTTTGGAAGTGGTGACCGTCATGCGGCGGCCCTCCCGGTGGCTGCGGCCATCACGGTTTCCTCGGTCGCTTCGGAGCGCGGGATCTCGGCGGTCAGGCGGCCCTCGTGCATCACAAGCACGCGGTCGGCCATGCCGAGGATCTCGGGCAGGTCGGAGGAGATCATCAGGACGGCCACCCCGTCGGCGGCCAACTCGCTGAGCAGCCGGTGCACTTCGGCCTTCGTGCCGACGTCGATGCCCCGGGTGGGTTCGTCGACGATCAGCACCTTGGGGCCGGTGGCCAGCCACTTGGCGAGGACGACCTTCTGCTGGTTGCCGCCGGACAGGGTGTTGACCGTGTCGGCGATCCGCGCGTACTTGACCTGGAGTTTGACGGCCCAGTCGAGGGAGCGGCTGCGTTCGGCGCCGCGGTCCATCAGGCCGGCCCTGACGGTCGTACGCAGTCCGGTGAGGCCGATGTTGCGCTCGATGGACATGTCCATCACCAGGCCCTGGGCGCGCCGGTCCTCGGGGACGAGGGCGAGTCCGGAGGCCATGGCGGTGGAGGGGGCGCCGTTGGTGAGCGCCTTGCCGCCGACGGACACCTCGCCGGCGTCCCAGCGGTCGATGCCGAACACGGCCCGCGCGACCTCCGTACGGCCCGCGCCGACGAGCCCGGCGAGGCCGACGATCTCACCGCGCCGCACGTCGAAGGAGACGTCGGTGAAGACGCCCTCCCGGGTCAGCCGGCGCACGCTGAGGGCGACTTCACCGGGCCTGACGTCCTGCTTGGGATACAGCTCGTCGAGGTCACGGCCGACCATCCGGCGTACGAGGTCGTCCTCGGTCATGCCGTCCACCGGTTCGGTGGCGATCCAGGCGCCGTCCCGCAGGGTCGTGACCCGCTGACAGATCTGGAAGATCTCCTCCAGCCGGTGGGAGATGAACAGGACGGCGGCGCCCTGTTCGCGCAGGGTGCGCACGACTCCGAAGAGGCGGGCGACCTCGCTGCCGGTGAGGGCGGCGGTCGGCTCGTCCATGATCAGGACGCGGGCGTCGAAGGAGAGCGCCTTGGCGATCTCGACGATCTGCTGGTCGGCGATGGACAGGCCGCGCGCGGGACGGTCGGGGTCGAGTTCGACGCCGAGGCGCCGCATCAGGGCCAGGGTCGCGGTGTGCGTGGCCTTGTGGTCGATGCGGCCGAGCGCGCGCCGCGGCCTGCGGCCCATGAAGATGTTCTCGGCGATCGACAGGTCCGGGAAGAGGGTCGGCTCCTGGTAGATCACGGCGATGCCGGCGTCGCGGGCGTCGCCGGGGCCGTGGAAGACGACGGGCGCGCCGTCGAGCAGCACCTGGCCGGCGTCGGGCCGGTGCACGCCGGCGAGCGTCTTGATGAGGGTCGACTTGCCCGCGCCGTTCTCCCCGGCGAGGGCGTGCACCTCCCCGGGGACCAGCTCCAGGGAGACGTCCCGCAGGGCGCGGACCGCGCCGAAGGACTTGGAGATGTCCCTGAGCGCCAGAACCGGGGCCGGACCCGTGGTGGACGGGTGGGTCATGGGGGCTCCTCGACGACGCCGGCGGGACGGGCCTCCCGGCGTCGTGAAAGGTTTCAACTTGGTTGCCGGGACGTTAGGCACGGAGCGCATGTCCCGTCAATGGGTCCGTGTCGAAAAAGTTTCGATGAACGTAGGTCGCGCCCGAGTCACAGGAAACAGCCTTGGACACGGGGCTTGACACCCCTTCGGGGGGCCCATACGTTCCCGTCTTGAATCGTTTCACAGTGAAGCGTTTCAGCTATCCGCCTCCGACGCTTCCGTCCCGACGTCACAGGAGCCCTGAAGTGACCGAGCTCGCCGCGGTGAAGGCCGCACTCAAGACCCAGGCCGTCGAAACGCCGTCGTGGGCGTACGGGAACTCGGGGACGCGGTTCAAGGTGTTCGCGCAGCAGGGCGTGCCCCGGACACCGCGGGAGAAGCTGGACGACGCCGCGAAGGTGCACGAGTTCACCGGCGTCGCGCCGACCGTCGCGCTGCACATCCCCTGGGACAAGGTCGACGACTACGCGGCGCTGGCCAAGCACGCGCTGGACCGCGGGGTGCGGCTGGGCGCGATCAACTCCAACACCTTCCAGGACGACGACTACAAGCTGGGCAGCATCTGTCACCCGGACGCGGTGGTGCGGCGCAAGGCCGTCGATCACCTGCTGGAGTGCGTCGACATCATGGACGCGACGGGCTCACGGGACCTGAAGCTGTGGTTCGCGGACGGCACGAACTACCCCGGACAGGACGACATCCGGGGTCGTCAGGACCGGCTGGCCGAGGGGCTGGCCGAGGTGTACGAGCGGCTCGGGGACGGGCAGCGGATGCTGCTGGAGTACAAGTTCTTCGAGCCGGCCTTCTACACGACGGACGTGCCGGACTGGGGGACGGCGTACGCGCACTGCCTGAAGCTCGGGCCGAAGGCGCAGGTCGTGGTCGACACCGGGCATCACGCGCCCGGCACCAACATCGAGTTCATCGTCGCGACGCTGCTGCGGGAGGGGAAGCTCGGCGGGTTCGACTTCAACTCGCGGTTCTATGCGGACGACGACCTCATGGTGGGGGCGGCCGATCCGTTCCAGTTGTTCCGGATCATGTACGAGGTCGTGCGTGGGGGTGGGTTCACCGCGGATGTGGCGTTCATGCTCGACCAGTGCCACAACATCGAGGCGAAGATCCCGGCGATCATCCGGTCGGTGATGAATGTGCAGGAGGCCACGGCGAAGGCGTTGCTGGTCGATGGGGCGGCGCTGCGTGCTGCGCAGGCTGCGGGGGACGTGCTGGATGCGAATGCCGTGCTGATGGACGCATACAACACGGATGTGCGGCCGTTGCTGCGTGAGGTGCGGGGCGAGATGGGGTTGGACGCGGATCCGATCGCTGCGTATCGGGGGTCCGGGTGGGCCGAGAAGATCGTCGCCGAGCGGGTGGGTGGGCAGCAGGCCGGTTGGGGGGCGTGAGCGTCTGCCGAGTTCTGTCGTCTGCGGGCTGCGGGCCGGATGTGGCTGGTCGCGCCCACGCGGCGAAGCCGCAAATCGATACAGCCCCGCGCCCCTGAGGATCGGCGCTTCGCGCCTGATCCTCCCGCGCCTCGCAAGGCGCCTGTCACACAACTCCTCTTCTAAGGACTGAGAACACATGGCTCCCCACCCCGAAGCCGCCGCCCTCCTCGCCCGGTCCCAGCGGCTCGGATCCGATCCCCGTAACACCAACTACGCCGGCGGGAACGCGTCCGCCAAGGGCACGGCCACCGACCCCGTCACCGGGGGTGACGTCGAGCTGATGTGGGTGAAGGGGTCCGGGGGTGATCTCGGCACGCTCACCGAGGGCGGGCTGGCCGTGTTGCGGCTGGATCGGATGCGGGCGCTCGTCGAGGTGTATCCCGGCGTCGAGCGTGAGGACGAGATGGTCGCCGCGTTCGACTACTGCCTGCACGGCAAGGGCGGGGCCGCTCCCTCCATCGACACCGCCATGCACGGGCTCGTGGAGGCGGCGCACGTCGATCATCTGCACCCGGACTCGGGGATCGCGCTGGCCTGCGCGGCAGACGGGGAGAAGCTGACCGCCGAGTGCTTCGGGGACACTGTGGTGTGGGTGCCGTGGCGGCGGCCCGGGTTCCAGCTCGGGCTGGACATCGCCGCCGTGAAGGCCGCAAACCCGCAGGCCATCGGGTGTGTGCTCGGCGGGCACGGGATCACCGCCTGGGGCGACACCTCCGAGGAGTGCGAGCGCAACTCACTGCACATCATCCGGACCGCCGAGAAGTTCCTGACGGAGCGCGGCAAGGACGAGCCCTTCGGGGCCGTCATCGAGGGGTACGGCGCGCTTGAGGCTGCTCAGCGCCGTGAGCGTGCCGCCGCCCTCGCGCCGTACGTGCGCGCCGTCGCCTCCCAGGACCGGGCCCAGGTCGGGCACTTCAACGACTCCGAGGCCGTCCTTGAGTTCCTCGCCCGGGCCGAGCACCCGCGGCTCGCCGCGCTCGGGACCTCCTGCCCGGACCACTTCCTGCGGACCAAGGTGCGGCCGTTGGTACTGGATCTGCCGCCGACCGCACCGCTGGACGAGGCCGTCGCGCGGCTCAAGGAACTGCACGCCGAGTACCGCGAGGAGTACGCCGCCTACTACCGGCGGCACGCCCTGCCCGACTCCCCCGCGATGCGCGGCGCCGACCCGGCGATCGTCCTCGTCCCGGGTGTCGGCATGTTCAGCTTCGGCAAGGACAAGCAGACCGCCCGGGTGGCAGGTGAGTTCTATGTCAACGCCATCAATGTGATGCGGGGCGCCGAGGCCGTCTCCGGGTATGCGCCCATCGAGGAGTCCGAGAAGTTCCGGATCGAGTACTGGGCCCTCGAAGAGGCCAAGCTTCAGCGGATGCCGAGGCCCAAGCCGCTGGCCACGCGGGTCGCGCTGGTGACCGGCGCGGGCAGCGGGATCGGGAAGGCCATCGCACGGCGGCTGGTCGCCGAGGGCGCGTGTGTGGTCGTGGCGGACCTCGACGGCGACAACGCCCACGCGGTGGCCGAGGAGCTCGGCGGGTCCGACAAGGCCGTCGCGGTGACGGTCGACGTCACGTCCGAGGAGCAGATCGCCGATGCCTTCAAGGCGGCCGTGCTCGCCTTCGGCGGCGTCGATCTCGTCGTCAACAACGCCGGGATCTCCATCTCCAAGCCGCTCCTTGAGACCTCGGCCAAGGACTGGGACCTCCAGCACGACATCATGGCCCGCGGCTCCTTCCTCGTGTCACGGGAAGCGGCACGCGTGATGATCGCGCAGGGGCTGGGCGGCGACATCGTCTACATCGCCTCCAAGAACGGCGTCTTCGCCGGTCCCAACAACATCGCGTACGGCGCCACCAAGGCGGACCAGGCTCATCAGGTACGTCTGCTGGCGGCCGAGCTCGGCGAGCACGGCATCCGCGTCAACGGCATCAACCCCGACGGTGTCGTGCGCGGGTCGGGCATCTTCGCCGGCGGGTGGGGTGCGCAGCGTGCCGCCGTGTACGGGGTCGAGGAGGCGAAGCTGGGTGAGTTCTACGCCCAGCGCACCATCCTCAAGCGCGAGGTGCTGCCCGAGCATGTCGCGAACGCCGTCTTCGCCCTCACCGGCGGGGACCTGACGCACACCACCGGGCTGCACATCCCGGTCGACGCCGGCGTCGCGGCCGCGTTCCTGCGATGAGCGCCCCTGTGAGGTCGTACGCCGCGGTCGACCTCGGCGCCTCCAGCGGGCGTGTCATGGTCGGCCGCGTCGGCCCCGACAGCCTGGAGCTGACCGAGGCGCACCGGTTCCCGAACCGGCCCGTGCGGACGCCCGAGGGGCTGCGCTGGGATGTCCTCGCTCTGTACGCGGGGGTGCTGGACGGGTTGCGGGCGGCCGGGCAGGTCGCTTCCGTCGGCATCGACGGCTGGGCCGTGGACTACGGGTTGCTGGACGCCGACGGGGCGCTGCTGGGCAATCCCGTGCACTACCGGGACTCCCGGACTCAGGGCGTCGCCGAGAAGGTGTGGGCGAGAGTTCCAGCGGCGGACCTGTATGCCGCGACCGGGTTGCAGTACGCGCCGTTCAACACGCTGTACCAGCTCACGGCGGCGCGTAACTCCGCCCAACTGGCGTACGCCGAGCGGCTCCTGCTCATCCCCGACCTGCTGTCCTACTGGCTCACCGGCGAGCAGGGCACCGAGCTCACCAACGCCTCCACCACCCAGCTCGTCGATCCCCGCACGCGCGACTGGTCGTACGGCATCGCCTCCCAACTGGGCATCGACCTGGGCCTGTTCGCGCCGCTCAGGCGACCCGGCGACCCGGCGGGCCTGTTGCGTGAGGAGGTGCTGGAGGAGACCGGGCTCACCGGGCCGCTGCCGGTGACGGTGGTCGGGTCGCACGACACCGCCTCCGCCGTGGCCGCCGTGCCGGCCGACGGCGAGCGTTTCGCGTACATCTGCACCGGCACCTGGTCGCTGGCCGGGCTGGAGCTGGACGCGCCCGTGCTCACCGAGGAGAGCCGGGCCGCCAACTTCACCAACGAGCTGGGGCTGGACGGCACGGTCCGGTATCTGCGGAACATCATGGGGCTGTGGCTGCTCCAGGAGTGCGTACGGGCCTGGGGCGAGCCGGAGCTGGAGGCGTTGCTGCTGGAGGCCGGCAGGGTCCCGGCGCTGCGGTCGGTGGTGGACGCGGGGGACGCGGCGTTCCTGGCGCCGGGGCGGATGCCGGAGCGGATCGCCGAGGCGTGCCGGACCTCGGGACAGCCGGTGCCCGTCTCGCCCGCCGAGGTCACCCGGTGCATCCTCGACTCGCTGGCCCTCGCCCACCGCCGGGCGATCGCCGAGGCGCAGCGGCTCGCCGACCACCCCGTCGACGTCGTGCACGTCGTCGGCGGCGGCACGCGCAACGCCCTGCTGTGCCAGCTCACGGCCGACGCCTGCGGGCTGCCGGTGGTGGCCGGTCCGGCAGAGGCCGCCGCGCTCGGGAACGTCCTCGTCCAGGCGCGGGCCCACGGCCTCGTCGGCGACCTCGGTGACGGGCGGCGCCTGCTCACCCGTACCCAGCCGTTGACCCGCTACGAGCCGCGCGGGGACGCGGCGCGCTGGCGCGAGGCGGAAGCCCGGCTCACCGGCGGGTGACGGGGTCTCCCCCCGGCCGCCCGGGCCCATTACGCTGCACTCATCCGATGATCGATCGCAAGGAGCCGCGATGCGTGTCGCCCTGTTCCTGACCTGCGTCAACGACACGCTCTATCCGGAGACCGGTCGCGCCGTGGTGAAACTGCTGACCAGGCTGGGCGTCGAGGTCGACTTCCCGATGGCGCAGACCTGCTGCGGGCAGGCGCACTACAACACCGGATACCGGCATGAGGCCGAGCCGCTGGCCCGGCATTTCTCCGATGTCTTCGGGGAGTACGACGCGATCGTCACCCCGTCCGGGTCATGCGGTGCGATGGTGCGGGAGCTGTATCCGCGGATGGGTGAGCGGGCCCGGGCCGAGGGGCGCGGGGACACGCTCGCGGCGACGCTGGCGCCGGTGGTGCCGAAGACGTACGAGCTGACGGAGTTCCTGGTGGACGTGCTGGGGGTGACGGACGTGGGCGCCTATTACCCGCACCGGGTGACGTACCACCCGACCTGTCACGGGCTGCGCGGGCTGGGGCTCGGCGACCGGCCCCGGCGGCTGCTCCAGGCCGTCAAGGGGCTGGAGTTGGCGGAGCTGCCGGGGGCCGACGAGTGTTGCGGCTTCGGCGGCACCTTCGCGCTGAAGAACGCCGATGTCTCCGCCGCGATGGGCGCGGACAAGGTGCGCAACGCCGAGTCGACGGGCGCGGAGGTGCTGTGCGCGGCAGACAACTCCTGTCTCATGCACATCGGCGGGACCATGGCCCGGCTGCGGACGGGCATGCGGCCGGTGCACATCGCGGAGATCCTGGCGAGCACGGAGGAGGAGCCGGCCGTATGAGCGGGACGTACCTGGGGATGCCGGCCTTTCCGAAGGCCGCGCAGGAGGCCGTGCACGACGCGACCCTGCGCGCCAATCTGCGCCACGCCACGCACACCATCCGCGCCAAGCGGGCCGGCGCCGTCGCGGAGGTCTCCGACTGGGATGCGCTGCGCGAGGCGGGCAAGCGGATCAAGGACCACACGCTGCGTCATCTCGACCGATATCTCGTGCAGTTGGAGGAGTCGGTGACGGCTGCGGGCGGCACCGTCCACTGGGCCGCCGACGCCGACGAGGCGAACCGGATCGTGGCCGATCTGGTCAAGGCGACCGGTCAGTCGGAGGTCGTCAAGGTCAAGTCGATGGCCACGCAGGAGATCGGGCTGAACGAGGCCCTTCAGGCAGAGGGCATCCGCGCCTACGAGACCGATCTCGCCGAGCTGATCGTGCAGTTGGGCAAGGACCGCCCCTCGCACATCCTCGTGCCGGCGATCCATCGCAACCGGGGCGAGATCCGGGACATCTTCCGCGGCGAGATGGCCGAGTGGGGCCGCCCGGCGCCCGAGGGCCTGACGGACACGCCCGCCGAACTCGCCGAAGCCGCGCGTCTGCACCTGCGGGAGAAGTTCCTGCGGGCCGAGGTCGGCGTCTCCGGCGCCAACTTCATGGTCGCCGAGACCGGCACGCTGGTGGTCGTGGAGTCCGAGGGCAACGGCCGCATGTGCCTGACCCTGCCTCGGACGCTGATCTCGGTCGTCGGCATCGAGAAGATCGTGCCCACGTGGCGGGACCTGGAGGTGTTCCTCCAGACCCTCCCCCGCTCCTCCACGGCCGAGCGCATGAACCCGTACACGTCGATGTGGACGGGTACGACGGACCAGGACGGGCCGAAGGACTTCCATCTGGTCCTGCTCGACAACGGCCGCACCGACACACTCGCCGACGAGGTCGGCCGCCAGGCCCTGCGCTGCATCCGCTGCTCGGCGTGCCTCAACGTGTGCCCGGTGTACGAGCGGGCGGGCGGGCACGCGTACGGCTCGGTCTACCCGGGCCCGATCGGCGCCATCCTCAGCCCTCAACTGCGGGGCGTGACGAGCGAGATCGACGCCTCGCTGCCGTACGCGTCGTCGCTGTGCGGTGCCTGCTACGAGGTGTGCCCGGTCGCCATCGACATCCCCGAGGTGCTGGTCCATCTGCGGGAGCGGGTCGTGACGGGCGGCGCGGTGACGTCGAAGGGCAACAAGGTGGTGCTGAAGCCTGCCAAGGGGCATGCCGCCGAGCGGGCCGCGATGCGGGCGGCGCGCTGGGCGTTCAGCCGGCCGGGAGCCCTGCGCACCGGTCAGCGGCTCGCCTCGCGCACCCGCAGGCTGCATCCGCGCTCACTGCCGGGCCCCGGCAAGGCGTGGAGCGGGACACGGGATCTTCCGACGTTGCCCGCGGAGCCGTTCCGGGACTGGTGGCAGCGGACCAACGGCGGGAAGGACGGGGCCAAGTGAGCAGCAGGGAACGGATCCTGGGCCGGGTGCGGCGCGCGCTCGCGGACGTACGCGAGGACGAGCCGTCGTATGAACAGGCGGTTGCGCGCGACTATCTGCGCGAGCACGGGGACCGGAGTGTCGCGCAGACCGTCGATCTGCTGGCCGAGAACCTGGCGGACTACCGGGCGATCGTGCACCGCTGCACGCCCGCGGATCTCGCGGCGACCATCGCCGGGATGCTCGCGGCCCGCGGTGCGAAGACGGTGCTCGTGCCGCCCGGTCTGGACGGGGACTGGCTGGCGGCGGCCGACGCCGAGCGGATCGCGGACCGGCCGGAGAGCACCCCGCACGAACTGGACCAGGTCGACAGCGTCATCACGGCGTGCGCTGTCGCGGTGGCCGAGACCGGCACCATCGTCCTGGACGGCTCGCCCGACCAGGGGCGGCGCCGCATCACGCTCGTCCCCGACCACCACATCTGTGTGGTACGGGTCCCGGAGCAGGTCGTCTCCTCCGTCCCGCAGGCCCTCGAACGCCTCGACCCGGTCCGCCCGTTGACGTGGATCTCCGGTCCGTCGGCGACCAGCGACATCGAGCTGGACCGGGTCGAGGGGGTGCACGGCCCGCGCACCCTGGAGGTGGTGCTGGTGGGCGAGGATCAGGCCAGCGCCGACGTCACCGCGTAGCGGCCGGACGCCAGCCGGTAGGCGGCGACGCCGTCCGCGAAGCCCAGGTACTCGACGCCCTCGGCCTCGGCCAGAGGTGTCCGGCCCTCGCGGACGGTCGACGGGTCGGCGGTGGGGATGCGCAGGGTCGCGGTGCTGTTGGCGGGCACCAAGGCCCGGTAGGTCAGCTTCCGGTCGTCCTTGTGCCACTCGCTCACGATCTCGCCGTAGGGCGAGAGGTGGGCGCCGGTGACCCGCGTGACCTTGCCGGTCGGGTCGAGATGGGGCCGTAGGAAGAAGTGCCGGAAGCCCGGGTGGGCCGGGTCCTTGGCGATCCCGGCCATGCTCTCGTACATCCACTCCATGATCGCGCCGTAGGAGTAGTGGTTGAACGAGTTCATGTCGACCGGGCCGAAGCCGTCCTCCTTCGAGTACGAGTTCCAGCGCTCCCAGATGGTGGTGGCGCCGTTGCGTACCGAGTACAGCCAGGACGGCATGGCGTCCTGGTGCAGCAGCCGGTACGCCAGGTCGACGCGGCCCTCGTCGGTGAGCACGGGCGCGAGGACGTTCACGCCGAGGAAGCCGACGGACAGGGTGTTCTCGGCGTACTTCACGCGTGTGCTGTCGGGGTGGGCCTCCTTGTAGGCCTCGTCGTTGCCGATGTTCTCTGCGAGGAGCGTGACCAGTTGGCGGCGCTGGGCCTCGGTGTCGTAGAAGCCGAGCTTGAGGACCCACAGCAGGGCGGTCTGGCTGTTGTCCTCCGTCCTGCCGCCGGTGGGAGGCGCGTCGCCGAGGCTGGAGCGGACGGTGACCTGCCCGTTCGCGTCGGTGGCCAGGTACTTGGTGACGAACGCCCGCTTGATGTGGGCGAAGAGGTCCTCGTAGGTGCGGGTCTCGGCGGTGCGGCCGGTGGCGCGGGCCATGTCGGCCATCAGGCGGGCGCTGTAGCCGTAGTAGACGTCGCTGATGAGCTGGGTGCTGGTGTCCTGGAAGGCCAGCCAGTCGCCGAAGATCGCGCCCTGCCCGGCGTAGGTGTCGCCGGTGCGCCCCCGGATCCAGTCCAGGTACCTGGTCATGGCGGCCCAGCTCCGGTCGACGACCGTGGTGTCGCCGGACATCTGCCACACCGTCCACGGCACGACGACGCCGCAGTCCGCCCAACCGCTCGCGGGGATCGGCTGGTTGTAGCGGGAGCCGGGTGCGACCCAGGTGAACTGCGCGCCGTCCTGGCCGTACGTCCTCTGCGAGTCGATCAGGGTGTCCTCGAAGTGGCTGAGGAAGTTGACGGCGTCCGCGTTGTAGAGGCCGGTGTTGGAGAAGAGCTGGGTGTCGCCGGTCCAGCCGAGGCGTTCGTCGCGCTGGGGGCAGTCGGTGGGCACCCAGAGGTAGTTGCCGCGCTGGCCCCAATGGACGTTGCTGATCAGCTTGTTGACGTCGGTGTCGTCGGTCGTGATGGTGCCGATGTCGCGGACGGCGGAGGTCGCGACCCGGCCGGTGAACCGGGTCAGGGTCACGGTGTCCGTGGCGGTGACGGAGACGTAGCGGAAGCCGTAGAAGGTCAGCGAGTCCTGGTGGGTCTCGCCGTCGGGGTCGCCCTTGAGGATGTACGTGCTGGTGGCTTTGGCGCTGCGGAGGTTGGCGCGGTACACGGACCCGACGGGGCCGTCGGCGCCTTCGCTGTCGTCGTTGAGCATCTCGCCGGGCTTGAAGACGACCTGGGCACCGGCCGGGCCGCGCAGGGTGTAGCGGGGCACGCCGACCATGTTCTGGCCGAGGTCGATCACGGCGGTGTCGCCGGGGCGCAGGGTCACGGAGGCGGTGGCCGCGGTGGCCGGGTCGGTGACGGTGCGGGCCGGGTCGACGACGACACGGCCCTTGCCGTTGGGGCTGCCGCTCTGCCCGGACACGCCGGTGTGGACGGTGACGGACCGCGGCCGGCGGTCCCATTCGGGCATCACCCGGGCGCTCTCGCCCGGGTAGGCGATCAGTTTCGCGTCGGGGAACCGGGTGCCGTGGTCGTGCTCGGTCACGCCCGCCCAGCCGGAGGCGTCGAAGCCGTTCGCCGTCCAGCCCGGCAGGTCGGCCCGGGCGTCGTAGGTCTGGCCGTCGTAGATGTCGTCGGCGCGGTAGGGGCCGGTGTCGGTGGCCCTCCAGTCGTCGCCGGGAGCGGTGACGACCGTCTGCTCGGATCCGTCGGCGTACCGGATCAGGAGCTTGGCCTTCAGGGCCGGCCGGTTGCCGTCGGCGGAGTAGTAGGCGCTGTTCTCGGAGACCCGGCCGTTGTACCAGCCGTTGCCGAGCACGGCGGCGAGGGTGACGTGGCCTTGGCGGCTCTGCCCCGCGACCAGGTCCGTGACGTCGTAGGTGAAGTAGTTGACGGTGCTGTCGTAATTGGTCCAGCCCGGCGTCAGCAGCTCGTGCGTGGTGCCGTCGCCCTGGGGCACGGCGACGCGGTGGCCGTTGATGTGGGCCTCGTACACGCCGAGGGCGGTGATGTAGAGGCGGGCGGTACTTACTTGACGCCCCGTCAACCGGGCTTGGCGGCGCAGGAGCGGGGCGCCGGGCGTGTTGGGCCGTTTGCCCGCCATGGCGATCCACCGGGCGCCGTCCCAGCCGGTGACGCCGTCGGTGCCGAGCAGCCCGGTCTCGAAGCGTGCGGTCGGGGCGGCGGGGGCGGCGCGGCCGGTCTCGTCCCAGGCCGTCACCGTCCAGTGGTAGCGGGTGGAGGCGCTCAGGGCGGGGCCGTCGTAGCGAACGGCGACCGAGTCCGGTGAGGTGACACGGCCGCTGTTCCAGACGTCCGCGCGGGAGGGGGTCAGCCGGTCGGGGGTCGTGGCCACGAGGATCCGGTATGCCGACTGGCGGCGGCCGCGTACCGAAGAGGTCATGCGCCAGCCGAACCTAAGGTGTTCGGCGTCCACGCCGAGGGGGTTCGTCCGGTGCTCGACCGTCAGTCCCTCGACCGCGGTGCGGGTCGCGGTCGGTGCGGCCGACGCGGGTGTGCCTGCGATGATCCCGCCTGCCACGGCAAGCGGTGCGGCGCCGAGTGCGGTGGTGAGTACGGTACGGCGACGCACCCCTCTGCCCTTCGTGCTGTCGACTCCGTCGTTCATGCCGTTGTCCCTTCGGCTGGTCCGGTTCGGAGTTGGAACGATTCAGCTCGAACGACGGTTGAAGCTAGTGGCAGAAGTGACGAGTGTCCATGGCTCGATCAGGACAAGTACCGTGCAGAATCCAACAGAACTCCCCCGGTTACAGGGGCATGCTTTTGAAACCGTTCAAAAACGGAATCAGGAGTTCTTGCCTGTTCGCCTGGTGGACTCACGGCTGAGGATGCCGAACGCCCATCGCTCGTTGAAGCCCGCCAAGAAGCCGATGGCGCACCAGAAGCCCCAGAACTCGGTGCCCGCGGCGCCCGATCCGGGGTTGCCCTGGACCGGGCAGATGTCGGCCGTGGTGGCCGGCGGCTCGAAGACGGTGACGATGCCGCCGCTGAGCAGGAAGTAGACGGCGAGGGCGAGGATCCAGCCGACGAACACCCGGTAGACGCCTTCGTGGCGCATGCTGCGAGCCATCTGCCCGGGGACCACGATGCCCTCGCGGCCGTTGGTCTGACGGCGTGCCAACTGGTCCGCGCTCCCCCGCAGCCGTACCAGCACACTGAGCACGGCCCCGAACGCGCCGACGCCGCCGCACACGAACGCGCCCAGCAGGCTCCAGCGGTTGGTGCAGTTGAGCGTCACGCCGAGGACGCCGAGCAGGTCGACACCCCACAGCAGCGGGATGACGAGCAGTGCCAGGCCGGCGGCCGAGCCCATGGCGAGGCCGATGTTGAGGCCCCGGCTGACGGCGGTCGCGCTGTCCTGGGCCAGCCTCCCCCGCAGGTCGGCGATCTCCTGGTCGAGATACTCGGTCAGATGCTCGTTCGCCTTGGCGTCGCTCAGCCGTGGATCGCTCAGCGCGTTGCCGAGCACCCGCACCACCGTGACCCGCGCCGAGACGCGTGTCCTGCGCTCGAAGGCGCGCTGCGAGGCGCCGTACAGGAGTTGTAATTGCAACTGCTGCTCGGGATACAGGTCGCCGAACTGCACATAGGCGGGCTCGAATCCACCCGGCACCACATCCGCCAGCCCCTCGGGCCACAACTCGGTGTCCGCCCCCTGGACCGACTCCCGCATTCCCCGCCACCGTGCCTGGCGGCGTCCCCCGTTTTCCGTCATGGGCAAACCTGTACCGGCAGCGGACGCCCGTGGGGAAGTCCTCCAAGGCACCAGTCCTGTCACCGATTTCACGGAGCGGCGACCTCCGCCGAACGTCAGGAGTAGACGATCGGGCAGCCGCGTCGTATCGAGTGCTGGGCGGCGCGCAGATACACCGCCGTGTAGAAGGCCGTGTCGAGATCATCGGCCCATCGTCCCGGCCGGGCCGCCACGGTCCGCTTCGCCTGACCGTCCAGGAACCAGCCGGTCAGCTCCAGGTTGTCGGACGTCGCCGGTATCGCGTCGACCGGCAGCTCCACGGCCGCCGCGAGCCGTTCGGCGAGGGCGAGGACCTGCGGGGCTCCGGCGACGGTCGTCGTCAGGTCGTAGGCGGACTCGACCGGCAGCTCGAACTCCTCGTCGAGCGACACCGGCACCAGCACCGTCCAGCCTAGGAGGAGCTCCTCCTCGGCTTTCGACAGGTGTGCCCGGCACAGCGCGACGAAGCCGTCCATGGGCGGGACGAGCTTCTCCTCGAAGGCCGTCCCGGAGCCGGGTGCGAAGTCCGCCTCCTCGGGAACGCCCGTGTACGGCGCAAGCCCGCGCCGCCCCAACTCCTCGTTCAGCGCCGCGGCGACGTCCCCCCGGCCGTCCTCCTCCTCGCCGAACCACTCCCGCGCGCCCACGCTCACCAGATAGATCCCCATGCCTCGCAAGGTACAGCTCGCCACTGACAACACGGTCGGTCACCGGGGCCGGGCCCACGTCGGAGGTGTCGCTGAGTACACCCGGCAAGACGGGTTCTGCGCCCAATGTGCTCTCGACGCCGTCTCCGTAGCTTCTTCGGCAGGGCACAGGGAGTGCCCGGACGGAGAGTGATGACGATGTTTCGCGCAGGTTCGCGACGCACGCACGACACGGGACCCGCCGCCGAGGCGCTACGGCTGGTCAAGGTCACCAAGACCTACGGCACGCAGGACAGTGCCGTGACCGCTCTGGACGGGATCACGCTCGGTCTGGGGCGCGGCACCTTCACGGCGGTGATGGGGCCGTCGGGGTCCGGCAAGAGCACCCTGCTGCACTGCGCGGCCGGGCTCGACCGGCCCGACAGTGGCATCGTGAGGGTGGACGGCACCGAACTGACCGGGGGCGGCGAGGCGGAGCTGACGAAGTTCCGGCGGGGCCGGATCGGGTTCGTGTTCCAGCAGTACAACCTCCTGGAAACCCTGACGGTCGCGCAGAACACGGTGCTGCCGCTCAAGCTCGCCGGGCAGCGCGTCGACCGCGCGCGGACCAGGGAGGTCCTGACGTCCGTCGGCCTCGGCGACCGGCTCGGGCACCGCCCCGACCAACTGTCCGGCGGCCAGCGGCAGCGCGTGGCCATCGCCCGTGCGCTCGTGACCGAGCCCCGGGTGATCTTCGCGGACGAGCCGACGGGCGCCCTGGACACCCGCAGCGCCCGGGACGTGCTGAAGCTGCTCCGGCAGGCGGTGCGGGTGCACGGCCGGACCGTCGTGATGGTGACCCACGACCCGGTCGCCGCCTCCTACGCGGACGCGGTGGTGTTCCTAGCGGACGGCAGGCTGGCCGGCCGGATGGACGCGCCGAGCCCGGACGCGGTGGCCGAGCGGCTGGCGCACCTCGGCGACGACGTGGCACTGGGGGTGTGAGCGATGTTCATGCTGGCCCTGCGCTCGATCCGGCACCGCCCGGGACGGTTCCTCGCGACGCTGCTGTCCGCCTTCCTGGGCGCGGCCGTCATCATGACGTTCAACTCGATGCACGACACGGCGGCGCAGGACGGCGTCGACCCGACCAGCGCGGAGACCCTGTCCACGGCGGCGGGCGTCGTCGGCGGCTACGGCACCCTGCTGGTCTTCTTCGCCGTCGCCTCGACCCTGACTGTCAACGTCCGTCAGCGGGCTGCCGAGCTGGAGCTGCTGCGCTGCTCGGGGGCGACTCCGGCGCAGCTCAAGCGGATGGTCGTGGGCGAGGCCGTGGTCGTGGCGCTGGTGGGCGCGGCGCTGGCGATCGGCCCGGCGATGCTGGGCGGCCGTGCGCTGCTGGACCTGTTCCAGGACAGCGGTCAGGTCGCCGAGTCCGTCCCGCACTCCTTCGGCCCGATCGCGTTCGTCTCGGGGATCGACATCACACTGCTGGCGTCGGCCGGCGCCGCCTTCCTGGCCGTACGGCGGGCGACCCGCGGGCAGGCAAAGCGAGGCGGGGCACGGAAGTTCCTCGCATGTGCGGCGCTGCTCACCGGGGCCGCGTCGGTCACCTCCACGTTCGCGTTCTCGGCGTCGGACGCGGCCCTGATGGCGCCGCCCGCCTACGGGGCGATCCTGCTGTCGGTGGGCTTCGCACTGCTGGCGCCGCGACTGCTGGAGGGCGTGCTGAACCGGCTGCCCCTGAGCGGGGCGAGCGGCTGGCTGGCGGTGCGCAATCTGCGGGAGCGGGCCGGTCAGCTCGCCGGGATCCTGATGTCGCTGATCCTGTTCACCGCGGTGGCCACGGCCACGCTCACCATGCAGGCGGTGGAGAGCGACACCGTCGAGGCCCTCGGCATCACCAAGTCGATCGACGACAAGACCCTGGAGACCCTGAACTTCACGGTCGTCGGGATCATCGTGGTCTTCGTCTGCGTGATGCTGGTCAACTCGCTGTACGCGGCGACGAGTTACCGCTCGCGGGAGTTCGGGCAGCAGCGGCTCGCGGGGGCGACCGCGGGACAGGTGCTCGGGACGGTGGGCGTGGAGGGGCTGATCCTGACGGTCACGGGCATCGTCTTCGGCGCGGTCGCCGCGCTGGCGGGGATCGTGCCGTTCGCCGTGGTCCGCTCCGACGAGGTGCTGCCGGGCGAGGTCTACGGCATCGGGCTCGCGGTCGTCGCGGTCGCGGCGGCGGTGACGCTGGGGACCAGCCTGGTCACGGCCCGGCGGATGCTGCGCACTCCGGCTGTAGGGGCGGTGGCGGTGGCCTCATGAGTGAGGTGGGTGCACGGGGCGGCCGCTTCGGCGGCCGTCCCGTCATTTCATTCCGGCGGCGTCCAGCAGCGTGGCCGCCGTGGCGACGGCCAGGCCGTCCAGCGTCTCGACCCGGGCCCCGGAGCGTGCGCTGGCCCCGTCGAAGACCAGCATGAGCTGACGGGCGAGCAGCTCCGCGTCCCGGGCCCCGCCGTCCTCGGCCTGTGTGCGGAAGTAGCCCTTCATCCAGTCCTTCGCTCCGCGGGCCACCGCGCTCGCGGGGTGTTCCGGGTTCTTGAGCTCGACCAGCGCGGCGAGATAGGGGCAGCCCTGGTAGGCGGGCTCGGTGGACGCCTTCTCCAGCCGCTCGAAGACGTGCAGGATCCGCTCGCGCGCGGTGGCGGCGCCCTGGGTGTCCGGCGCGAGCTGGGCCTCGTACTCCGGCAGCCGTCGGGCCAGGCTGGCCGCGAGGACCTCGTCCTTGCTCGCGAAGAGCTGGTACATGGACCGCTTCGAGACACCGGCCGTCCGGCACAGCGCCTCGACGCCGATGGAGACGCCGTCGCGGTAGAAGAGCTCGGCCGCCGCGTCGAGCAGCCGGTCCCTGGTGGACGCCTTGTCTGTGGTGGCCATACCGGTGAGGGTACCTCTCCGGCGGCCGATAGGAAACCGATCGGTCTACCACCTTCCGGTACCCGGAATCCTCATGGCATCATCGCTGAACAAGCGCTTAGACAGGTGCCTGCCCGGCACCGCCGAGCTGGAGGCCCCGTTGTTCACATCCGTCGACGACGTCTCCGCGCGCCTGGCCGAGACCGGCTATCTCGCCTCGCCCGCGGTCGCCACGACCGTCTTCCTCGCCGACCGCCTCGGCAAGCCGCTCCTGGTGGAGGGCCCGGCCGGGGTGGGCAAGACGGAGCTCGCCAAGGCCGTCGCCCAGGTGGCGCAGGCACAGCTCGTACGGCTCCAGTGCTACGAGGGGGTCGACGAGTCCCGCGCGCTGTACGAGTGGAACCACGCCAAGCAACTGCTGCGCATCAGCGCGGGCCGCGACGAGACGTGGGACGAGACACGCACGGACATCTTCAGCGAGGAGTTCCTGCTCACCCGGCCACTCCTGACCGCCATCCGGGGTGAGGAGGCGAAGGTGCTGCTGATCGACGAGACCGACAAGGCCGACGTCGAGGTGGAGGGGCTGCTCCTGGAGGTGCTCAGCGACTTCCAGGTCACGGTCCCTGAGCTCGGCACCATCACCGCGACGCGCCGCCCCTTCGTCGTCCTCACCTCCAACGCGAGCCGGGAGTTGTCCGAGGCGCTGCGCCGCCGCTGCCTCTTCCTGCACATCGGCTTCCCGGACGAGGAGCTGGAGCGCCGGATCGTACGGCTGAAGGTGCCGGGCCTCGACGAGACGCTGGCCCGCTCGGTGGTGCGGGTCGTGGGTGCGCTGCGGGCGATGGACCTGCGCAAGGTGCCGTCGGTCGCCGAGACCATCGACTGGGCGCGCACGCTGCTCGCGCTCGGCGCCGACTCGCTGGACGAGACGGTCGTGCAGGCCACCCTCGGTGTTCTGCTCAAGCATCAGGACGACGTCCTCAAAGCGACCGCGAAGCTCGACCTGGACGCCCTGTGACCACGCCCGGCGGCGTCGCGGATCGGCTGACGTCCCTGGTCGGCGCGTTGCGCGCGCACGGCATCCGGATCGGCACCGGCGAGACGGTGGACGCGGCGCAGGCGATCGAGGCGCTCGGCCTCGCGGACCGGGAGCTGCTGCGGGAGGGGCTCGCGGCGACGCTGCTGCACGGCAACGGGCAACGACCGGTGTTCGACCCGGTCTTCGACCTGTATTTCCCGCGCGGTGTCGGCGGCCCGGAGCACAAGGCCGCGGGACGGGACGACCTGCGTGACCGGCTGGCGGCCGCGCTGACCGCCGACGACCAGGCGATGATGGCCCGCCTGGCGGTGGAGGCGGTGGACGGATTCGGCGGCTACGGCTCCTCGCCGGCGTCGGACGGCTGGTCGTCGTACCAGGCGCTGGAGCGGCTGCGCCCGCAGACCCTGCTGGCCAGGGTGCGCGACGACATCCGTGGGCGGGGCGCGAGTTCGGGGTTCGCGGACCGGCTGCTGGAGGACGAGATCCGGCGGCGCATCGATACCTTCCGCAGGCTGGTGGCCGCGGAGGCGCGACGCCGCGTCGCCGAGCGGCGCGGACGCGACGAGATCGCCCGGCGGGCGGTGGCTCCGACCGCCGACCGCGTCGACTTCCTGTACGCCGGGAAGGCCCAGCTTGCCGAGCTGCGCAGGGCCGTTCAGCCGCTCGCCCGCAAGCTCGCGACCCGGCTCGCGGCACGTCGCCGCCGCGCCGCACGAGGCACGATCGATCTGCGACGCACCTTGCGAGGGTCGCTGTCGACGGGCGGGGTGCCGATGCGGCCGGTGCTGCGCAGACGGCGTCCGGTCCGCCCCGAACTGGTGCTGCTGTGCGATGTGTCGGGGTCGGTCTCCGGCTTCTCGGACTTCACGATGCTGCTGGTGCAGGCGCTGCACGACCAGTTCAGCAAGGTGCGCGTGTTCGCCTTCGTCAACCGGATCGACGAGGTGACCGGGCTGCTGGAGCGCGGCACCGCGGATCCGGAGGGGCTCAGCACCCGGATCGAGGCGGAGGCCACGCTCACGGGCTATCACGGCAGCAGCGACTACGGCATGGCGCTGGGCGAGTTCGCCGAGCGATACGGCGACGCGGTCGGCCCGCGCACGACCGTGTTCGTCCTCGGCGACGCCCGCACGAACATGAGCGACCCGAACCTGCCGGCCGTACGGCAGATCGCCGATCGGGCGCGTCGCGTCTACTGGCTGAACCCGGAGGGGCGCTCCAGTTGGGGTACGGGTGACTCCGCCGCCCCCGACTACGCCGAGCTGGTCGAGATGCACGAGTGCCGCACCGCCCGGCAGCTCAGCGCGCTGGTGGAGAGGCTGCTGCCGGTCTGATCAGGCGGCGAGCTGCGGGTACAGGGCGGCCGGATCGGCCGACAGGCCCGCCTTGACCTGCCGCGAGATGTCGTCGGCCAGGACCTCGTAGGCACCCGACGCGATTCCGTCGAGGGCCTGCGCCGCGACGCTCTCGGCCGTGGACTTCGGCGCGTCGATCTGGGCGGCCAGGTCGGTGTCGACGTAGCCGACGTGCAGCCCGGTGACCTCGATGCCGCGCGGCTTCAGGTCCAGGCGCAGCGAGTTGGTCTGCGACCAGAAGGCGGCCTTGGACGCGCTGTAGGAGCCGGCGAGGCCGACCCACGACAGCACGGAGTGGACGTTGAGGATGTGGCCGCCGCCGTTGCGCTCGATGACCGGGACGAAGGCCCGGGTGACCAGGAGCGGCCCGTAGAAGTTGGTCTCGAACTCGCGCCGGACGTCGTCGACCGGCGAGTCGAGGAAGTTCGCGTTCACCGCGGCACCCGCGTTGTTGATCAGCAGGGTCACGTCCTGCGCCTGCTCGGCGGCCGCCGCGACGGACGCGGGGTCGGTCACCTCCAGCGCGAGCGGCACGGCGTCGGGGTGGGTGACGGTGCGCGGGTCGCGGGCGGTGGCGTACACCTTCTTCGCGCCCCGCTCGTACAGGGCGGCGACCAGGGCACGGCCGATGCCGCGGCTGCCGCCGGTGACCAGGGCCACGGAACCTTCGATGGCGGTCATGGGGGTCTCCTCGCAATGCTCAGTGATCATCCAGATCGGAAACCGATCGGTTTCCCATGACCAGAAGCGTAAACCGATCGGTTTCCCAGGGCAAGGGGAGGGCCCGACCCCGGAGAAAATCAGGGTCCGTCCCCGATGGCCCGCATACGCGGGCTTCCATACGCTCGGCAAGAGCGGAGGGGGGATCCCATGAAGGCAGTGATCCAGGACAGGTACGGCTCGGCGGACGCGCTCGAGTTCAGGGACATCGACAGGCCGGTGCCCGGCGCGCACGAGGTGCTGGTGCGAGTACACGCGGCCTCGGTCAACGCCTACGACTGGCACCTCATGCACGGCGACCCGGTGATCGGCCGCGCCATGATGGGGCTGCGCAGGCCCAAGGCACCCGTGCGGGGGCGGGACTTCGCCGGGACGGTGGAGGCGGTGGGCTCCGCGGTCACCGCGCTGAAGCCCGGTGAGGAGGTGTACGGGGAGGCCGACGGCGCGTTCGCCGAGTACGTGTGCGCACGGGACACCGAGGTGGGTCCGAAGCCGGCCAACCTCACCTTCGAGCAGGCGGCGGCGATACCGCTGGCGGGCAACACCGCCCTGATCGGCCTGCGTGACGTCGCCCGGGTGCAGCCGGGGCAGACGGTCCTGGTGAACGGGGCGTCGGGCGGCGTGGGCACGTTCGCCGTACAGCTCGCGAAGGCGTACGGCGCCGAGGTGACGGCCGTGTGCAGCACGCGCAACGTCGACCTGGTGCGCTCACTCGGCGCCGACCGGGTCATCGACTACACCCAGGAGGACTTCACCCGGGGCGACACGCGCTACGACGTTGTGCTGGACCTGGTCGGCAACCACTCGCTCGGGGAATTCCGGCGCGTGCTGAACCCCATGGGGACACTCGTCCTGTCCGGCGGCGGGGTGTACGAGGGCGGCAGCATCGTCGGACCGATGGGGCTCTTCATCAGGCGGCGGCTGGTGGCCCCGTTCGCACGGAACCACCGGCTGCTGGAGATCGCCGCGCGGCAGAGCAGGGCGAACCTGGAGGCGCTGCGGGAGCTGGCCGAGTCCGGGAAGGTCAGCCCCGTCGTCGAGCGGACGTATCCGCTGAGCGAGGCGGCCGAGGCCATCCGGTACCTGGAGGTCGAGCACGCGCGCGCCAAGGTCGTCGTCACCGTCTGACGTGCCGACGCGGGCCGGCGACTACTTCTTCGCGAACTCCCTCGCCGTCTGCCCCTGGAAGTCATAGGCCACGACCTGCTCCTCGCCCACCACCCAGGCATCGTGCCCGGGTGTGCAGACATAGACGTCACCGGGGCCGATGTCGGTCTCGGTGCCGTCGTCCATGCGGATGTGCAGGTGGCCCTGGAGGACATAGCCGTTGTGGTGCATCTGGCAGGTCTTGGTGCCCGCCAGCGGGGCTACGGACTCCGACCAGCGCCAGCCCGGCTCGAAGGTCGCCACGGCGAAGTCGAGCTCCGACATGTGGACGGCTTCGAGGTGGCCGCGGGGAAAATCACGCCGCTCGTCGGGCTTGTCGAGTGTCTTCACTTCCAACATGACGCGCTCCCTTCCGGCCGTGACTCACCGCGACCGGTGCCGGTCTCCCCGGCGGCCCTGGACACCGCCGTCGGCGGCCGGCCTCGTACCCCTCAATCGTCCGCCTGTCCATCCGGGGACGCCAACCGGGGTACGTCCGCCGGCCCGGATGCCCCTCGCACCCAAGGAGCACGGACCGGAGCGAGGTAAAGCACGACGCGGAAGTCCGCGATCGGTCCGTCGCCGCCGACCCGCCGGATGGACGCGGCGGGAAGGGCGACTTCCCTGGTGTCGAGCCGGATGCGGGTCACGTCGGTGACGGCGATGAGCGCCGTCGGCATCCCAGGGTCACGACCTCCCGCAGAGCTCGGCGAAGCGCACGGCGTCGACGTTCCCGCCGGAGACGATCACGCCGACCCGGCGCGGCAGCGCGCCCGCCCGGCCGGTGAGCAGGGCCGCGAGCGGGGTGGCACCACTCGGCTCGACGACGATCTTCAGACGCTCGAAGGCGAACCGCATCGCGTCCCGGATCTCCTCGTCGCCGACCAGCGCGATCCGGTCGACGAGCCGCCGGTTCACGGAGAAGGTCAGCTCCCCGGGGATGTGCAGGGCCTGTCCGTCGGCGATGGTGTGCGGCACCGGGATGCTGATGCGCCGCCCCGCCTCCAGGGAGCGTTTGGTGTCGTCCCCGGCCTCCGGTTCGACGCCGATCATGCGGATGTCCGGGTGCAGTCCCTTGGCCACCGTGGCGCTGCCGGCCATGAGTCCGCCACCGCCGACCGGTGTCAGCAGGGCGCCCAGCTCCCCCACCTCCTCCAGGAGTTCGAGGGCGGCGGTGCCCTGGCCTGCCATGACGTGCGGGTGCTCGTACGGCGGGATCACGGTGAGGCCGCGCTCGGCGGCAAGAGCCTCGGCGATCGCGACCCGGTCGCCGGTGTAGCGGTCGTAGGTGACGATCTCGGCGCCGTAGCCCTCGGTCGCCGCGCGCTTCGACGGCGGGGCGTCCTCGGGCATGACGATGACCGCCGTGGTGCCGAGTTCCCGGGCGGCCAGGGCGACGGCCTGAGCGTGGTTGCCGGACGAGTAGGCGGCGATGCCACGGCTGAGCTGCTCCGGCGTCAGGCGGGAGGCCGCGTTGTAGGCGCCGCGGAACTTGAAGGCGCCGACCCGCTGGAAGTTCTCGCACTTGAGGAAGACCTCGGCACCGACGAGTTCGTCGAGGGTGCGCGAGCGCAGCACGGGGGTGCGGTGGGCGACGCCCTTGAGCCGCACGGCGGCATCACGGACGTCGTCGAGGGTGACCGGCGGGGTGGTGGTCGTCACGCGTGTCCTCCAGGTGGTTGTCTCGGCGGTCATAACTCGGTCGCCGTGGATGCGTCCGCGGTGGTTAGGCCGGCGGCGGTTGTGTCCGCGGTACTTGCGTCCGCGGCGGTTGTGTCCGCGGTAGTTGCCCGGACCCGGCACTCCCGACCCCGGCGGACGCCGCCCGGTCCGTCGCCTCCCCGGTTTCCGCGCGTGCCTGGGACAGATAGCTGTAGGCGGACGCGCGGGAGATGCCGAGCCGCCCCGCGACCTGCTCGATCGCACGCCGCACGGCGAACACGCCCCGCTCGTCGAGGCCGCGGAACAGCTCAAGGCGCCGGGCGCGGTCGAGAGCGGCCCAGCTACCGTTCTGCCGGAGCTGATGGGCGTCGAGGATGGCGTCGACGACGGAGTCGATGTCGTTGCCGAAGGTGGTGACCGGCACTTCGGCCGGGGCGGCGCCGATACCGGCGAGGGCGCCGAGCAGGGCGTGGGCGTCGTTCACCGCGGTGATGTCGAGGTTGACGCACAGGGCGCCGAACACCGTGCCCGTCGAGTCCCGCAGCACCATGGTGGAGGCCTTGACCAACCGGCCGCCGCGGGTCCGGGTGACGTAGTTCAGCTCGTCGCCCGCCCCGTCGCCGCGCGCGACGATCCGCATGCCGATCTCGCTCATCGCCCCACCCACGGCCCGTCCGGTAACCGAACCGGCGACGGCCGCCACGGACTTCTCCGGCCGCCGGTAGTCATGCAGGACGACCTCGCACATCGGCCCGAACGTCGCCACCAGCCCGTCGGCAACCGGCCTCAGCGCGGCGACGATCGCGTCCCGCTCGGCCTCCAGAGCCTCATCGGCCGCCATCACTCACTCCCCGCTTCCTCGCTCCGCCCGCACTCGGCACCACGTGCACCGAGTCGCCACTTCCTAGACTAGCCGTCCAAGCCTTGTACCGACAGTCCAAATCGGCAGTTCAAATCGGCAGTTCAATGCGAGTCCAGCCCGTTGGGCACCGCACCACACCCCGTCGAGCACCGCACCACACCGCGCACCCATCAGGCCGGACCTCGGCGCAGAGCTTGACGGGCGCAGCGATGTTACCGGTAACATCTCGCATCATGACGCTGACGTCGGCACCTTCTTCCCAACGGGTGTTCAGCCCCACCGCCGTGGTCGCCTCGTGCGCGGGCTTCGTACTCATCGGCGCCCTCCAGGCCTTCTACGGCCCGGCGATTCCCGCTTTCCGCGAGGAGTTCGGCCTGTCGCCGTCGGCGGCCGGCCTCGGACTGAGCGCGCACTTCGTCGGCGGGGTGGCCGGCGTGCTGATCTTCGACCGGCTCCACGGCCGTGTCGGCAACAGAGGCATCCTCGGCGCCTCATATCTCCTGATGGCCGTCGGCGCGGCCGGCTTCGCGCTCGCGCCGAACTGGCCGGCCGCCCTGGCCATGGCCCTGCTGGCCGGGCTCGGTTTCGGCGGTATCGACTACGGCCTCAACCAACTGTTCGCCGTCGGCTTCGGCCGCCGCTCGACGGCCATGCTCAACATCCTCAACGCTCATTTCGGCATCGGCGCGGTCCTCGGTCCGGCCCTGATCGGAGCGGTCGGCTCAGCGCACTACCCAGCGGTGTTCCTGGGCTTCGCGGTGGCCAATCTGCCGCTGATGCTGTGCCTGCGAGGCGTGCGCGACCGGGAGCCACAGCCGTCCGGTACGGCCACCGAATCGTCCGGCGGCACGGTCCTCGCCCGCAGCCTCGGCTCCGTCCTCGCGGTGTTCGTCGCCCTGTACGTCATGCACGTCGGCATCGAGGCCGGCGTCGGCGGCTGGGAGCCGACCCATCTCCAGACCGTCGGCTATTCGGCCGGGATCGCCGCCACCGCCACGTCCGTGTACTGGCTGATGATGACCGTGGGCCGCTTCCTGGTCGCGCCGATCGCGCTGCGGTTCTCGGCCCAGACCATCATCACGGTCTCGTGCGCGGGCATGACGGTCTGTCTGCTGCTGGCCGCGGTGCCAGGACTTGCCCCGTACGCCTACGCCGGTGTCGGTCTGTTCATCGCGCCGATCTTCCCGACCGGGCTGCCGTGGCTCAACTATGCCGCCCCGCGGGCTCGCAGGGCGGGAGCGCTGGTCATCGCCGCCTCGTTGGTCGGCGGCGTGGTGGCCGGCCCGGCCCTGGGCAAGGCCATCGAGTGGTCCGGCATCCGCAGTGTCCCCCTCATCCTGGGCGCCGTCTCGGCCCTGTGCGTGATGGCGACCCTCTGGCTGATCCGCGCCACCCGAACCCGCTGACCCGCATCCCCCTACGTCCCGACCGAAGGGAACTCTCCGCAATGTCCGCTCTGACAACGTCCGCCGACGGTTTCCTGCTGCATGGCGAGCCGTTCCGGATCGTCTCCGGCGCCATGCACTACTTCCGGATCCACCCCGACCAGTGGGCCGACCGGCTGCGCAAGGCCCGTCTGATGGGGCTCAACTCGGTGGAGACGTATGTGCCGTGGAACCTGCACCAGCCCGATCCCTCGGGACCCCTCGTCCTCGACGGCTTCCTCGACCTGCCCCGCTATCTGAGCCTCGCCCGCGACGAGGGCCTACGCGTCCTGCTGCGCCCGGGTCCGTTCATCTGCGCCGAGTGGGACGACGGCGGTCTGCCCGCATGGCTCATCGCCGACCCGGACATCCGGCTGCGCTCCGGCGACCCGCGTTTCACCGGCGCGTTCGACCGCTACCTGGACCTGTTGCTGCCTGAGCTGCTGCCGTACACGGCCGCGGCGGGCGGTCCGGTGATCGCCGTACAGGTGGAGAACGAGTACGGCGCCTACGGTGACGACACCGCGTACCTGAAGCACCTCGAAGGCGCGTTCCGGAGCAGGGGCGTGGAGGAACTGCTCTTCACCTGCGACCAGGCCGACCCCGAGCACCTGGCCGCCGGAACCCTCCCCGGCGTCCTGGCGACCGCCACCTTCGGCAGCCGGGTCGACCGCAACCTCGCGGAGCTGCGGGGGCATCAGCCCGAAGGTCCCCTGATGTGCGCCGAGTTCTGGATCGGCTGGTTCGACCACTGGGGCGGTCCGCATCATGTGCGGGACGCGGCCGACGCCGCCGCAGACCTGGACCGCCTGCTGTCGGCCGGCGCCTCGGTCAACATCTACATGTTCCACGGCGGCACCAACTTCGGCTTCACCAACGGCGCCAACCACAAGCACGCCTACCAGCCCACCGTCACCTCCTACGACTACGACGCGGCCCTCACCGAGTGCGGCGACCCCGGCCCCAAGTACCACGCCTTCCGCGAGGTCATCGCCCGCCATCTGCCGGTCCCCGACGAGCCGGTCCCGGCTCCGTCCCGCAAACTCCCGCCCACCAGCGTCGAGTTGGACCGCCGGGCACCGCTGCTTGCACACGCGAAGGCCCTCGCCGAGCCCCTGCGCACCGAGAACCCGGCGACGATGAACCACCTGGGACTGGACACCGGGTACGCGCTGTACCGCACCACCTTGGACACCGCGGGCGACGGCCTGCTGCACTTCGCGGGCGGTGTCGGCGACCGCGCCCAGGTCTTCGTCGACGGCGCCCCGGTCGGCGTATTGGAACGCGAGCGCCACGACGAGACCCTGCCGGTCCGCGTCCCGCACCCCGGCGCCACCCTGGAGGTCCTCGTCGAGAACATGGGCGGCGTCAACTACGGCCCCCGCATCGGCGCGCCCAAGGGCCTCCTCGGTCCCGTCACCTTCGCCGGCGAGCCGCTGCACGGCTGGGACTGCCACCCCCTGCCCATGGACGACCTGAGCGCGCTCGCCTTCGCCCCCGCCGAGGCGACCACGGCCGCCGAACCCGCCTTCCACCACGGCACGTTCGACGTGGACGTCCCGGCGGACACCTTCCTCGCCCTGCCCGACTGGACCAAGGGCCAGGCCTGGATCAACGGCTTCCACCTCGGCCGCTACTGGAACCGCGGCCCCCAGCGCACCCTCTACGTCCCCGCGCCGGTCCTGCGCCCCGGCACCAACGACCTCATCCTGCTGGAGCTGCACGCCACCACCGCCACCCGCGCCCGGCTCACCGACACCGCCGACCTCGGCCCGGAGACCGACTGATGACCCGCCCGCACCGCCCCGACCACCCGCGCATCCCGACGCCCTCCGCTCCCCCGCCTCTCCTTCACCGACGGGCCCGGCGTCACAGCCCGATCGAGGCGTCTGCCCCGCGCCGCCGGCCGTTGTCCACGGGGTCCGGGGGATCCGCGGTCGTATCCGAGGGGTGAGGGCGGGCGGACGCGACGCCCATGTGGGGTTCCGCCCCGCCACCCTGCCTATGCTGGGGGATCTGCCGGGGCGGATGCCGCCGCCGTGACGATGTCGAGGAAACAGCGATCATGACCCGAGGCTCCGCCGACGACCCCGCTCCGCGGGGGCGCAGCAGACGGAACTTCGCGGGCTCGCGCCCCGTGATGGACGACGTGGCACGGCTCGCGGGGGTCTCCAAGCAGACCGTCTCCCGCGTCCTCAACGACCATCCGTCGGTGCGGGCCGAGACCCGCGAGACGGTGCTGAGTGCCATGCGCTCGCTGGGCTACCGGCCGAGCCGCAGCGCCCGTTCGCTGGCCAGCGGGCGGACCCGCATGGTGGGCGTGATCTCCTTCGACGCCGCCCGCTACGGCCCCGCCGCCATCCTCACCGCGATCAACACCGCGGCGCAGGACGCCGGTTACCTGCTCAGCTCGATCGCGCTGGACACCGCCGAGCCCGACACGGTGGTCGAGGCGGTGAACCGGCTGTCCGCCGAGGGCGCGGACGGGGTGATCGCCATCGCCCCGCAGTTGTGGGTCGGCAAGGCCCTCGCGGACACCCCCCTCGACACCCCGCTGGTCGTGCTGGAGAACGGCCTCGACGCCGACACCCAGCAGGTCACCGGCGACTCCCGGGCCGGGGCCCGCAAGGCCGTCGAGCATCTGCTGGGACTGGGCCACCGTACGGTGTGGCACATCGCGGGCCCGACCGGCTGGACCTCGGCCGATCACCGGCTGGGCAGTTGGCGGGCCTGCCTGGAGGCAGCGGGCGCCGAGGTGCCGGCCCCGCTGATCGGCGACTGGAGTGCCGACTCGGGCTATGAGCTGGGCCGGCGCCTGGCCGGGCGCCCGGACGTCACGGCCGTGTTCGCCTCCAACGACCAGATGGCCCTCGGTCTGCTGCACGCCCTGCACGAAGCCGGCCGCTGCGTCCCCGGCGACATCAGCGTCGTCGGATACGACGACATCCCCGAGGCCGCACACTTCCATCCCCCGCTGACCACCGTGCGCACGGACTTCGCCGAGATCGGCACACGGTCGCTGCGGCTGCTGCTGGACCGGCTCGACGGCTCCGAGGTGCCGTCCCGGGCCGACTCGGTGGTCCCGGTCGATCTGGTGGTCCGCGCCAGCAGCGGCCCGGCGCCCACTCGTTGACGGCTTTCCCCCCGGTTTCGGCCGGAAGTCGTCCGTGGCCGCAATCGCCCCGTTGATGGAACGGCGCATCACCGCTTCGATGACCCCTGGCCGGGCGGCACTCTGCTCCCGGCACCGCGACCAAGGGGGGTCGGGAGACCTTGCGTCACCCCAGAACGGACCGAAGAGACAGAGCAGTCAGAGGCCGCCGGGGCGGCTTCGGCACACAACTGAACGGTTTACCGGGTGCGGCGGCGCTGTTGAGCGTCGCCGCACTCGTCGTATCGGCGGCACCCGCCCATGCCATGACGGAGGCGACACCGCCGGGGACGGGCGGCCAGGCGTCGGTGTTCCCGGGGCAGCAGACGAGGACCCCGGCCCTGGTGCGGGGCATCCGGGAACAGGCGCCGGCCACCGGCAGCGCCGCGGCGGCCGCCCGCGCCTACCTCGAAGGCCAGGAGGGCCGGTACCGGATCGCCGACCCCGAGCGCGACCTGGTGCCCGCCGGCACGACGGCCGCCGACGGCCGGGAGACCGTCCGGCTCCAGCAGCGGCACCGGGGGGTTCCCGTCCTGGGCGGGCAGTACGTCGTCCGGATGGAGAAACGGGGTGGTGAGCGGGTCGTCACCGGCACCTCGGGCAAGTACTTCACCGAGCTGACGACCGGCACGACGCCCGAGGTCGGCGAGGCGCTCGCCGTGGAGCGGGCCGTGAACGCCGTCCTCACCGAGCTCGGCGACCGGAACTTCTCCGAGAAGCCGCCGCGCGAGGGGGCCGAGGAGGCGGCTCCGCTCGAAGGTACCGCGCGCGGGCTGGTCGTCCTGCCCAGCGGGGCGGGCGTCCTCACCCGGCACGTCACCGTGCACGGCACCGACCCGGCGACCGGGGAGCCGGTGCGCCGCGAGGTCTACGTCGACGCCCGCGCCGGATATCCGGTCCTCCAGTACAGCGGGATCAAGACGTTCGGCACGCCACGCACGACAGCCGGACGGCCGACCGCGGACACGAACCCAAGGCGGGCGATCGCGACCGCCGAGCCGGGCACCGGCGTCCGGCTCGACGGCACTGCCGTCGACCTCGCCGTCGAGCGCGACGACGCCCGCGGTCTGTACGTGCTGCGCGACCGCACCCGAATACCCTCCGACAACGTGCTGTCGACCTGGGACGCGCGCGGCAAGTGGGCCACCGACGTGGCGGGACAGTGGCCCGAGGGCGTCCAGGAGTTCGCCGCGCCGACTCCCTCGTTCGGCTCGGAGGCCACCGAGTCGGGCGCCGTGGACGCCCACTGGGCCGCCGGGCGGGTCTACGACTACTTCAGGACCAAGCACGGCCGCGACAGCCTCGACGGCCGCGGCATGACCGTCAACTCCCTGGTGGGCGTGACGAATTACGGACAGCCGTACGTCAACGCCTTCTGGGACGGCCAGAAGATGGTCTACGGCGACGGCGACGCCGAGTACCGTCCGCTGTCCGCGGCCCTCGACGTCGTCGGCCACGAGATGACGCACGGCGTGATCGAGCACACCGCGAACCTCGTCTACGCCGGCCAGTCGGGCGCCGTGAACGAGGCCGTCGCCGACTACTTCGGCAACGCCATCGAGGCCGACGTGTACGGCATCCCGGCGACCGACGCGGACTCGGGCCTCCTGGGCGAGCGGCTGTGCCGTACGAAGTCCCCGCGTGAGTGCGCGCTGCGCGACCTGGGCGACGGGCGGGCCACGGCCAAGTCGTTCCTCGGCGTCGGCTTCGCCACCGACAACGGCGGCGTCCACCTGAACTCGACCATCTTCGGCGGTGCGCTGTGGGACGCCCGCGAGGGCCTGGGCGCCGAGGTCACCGACAGGATCGTGTACCGGGCGGTGACCGAGTACATGACGCCGCTCGACGGCTTCACCGAGGCGCGGGCCGCCGTGCTCGCGGCGGCGCAGGACCTCGGGATCCCGGCGGCCGGCCGCAAGGCGCTGCAACGCGCCTTCACCGCCCACGGCATAGTGCCCGGCTGGGAGTCGGCCCTCGGCGTGGACTCCGACGTCCTCCTCGACCGGATCAACACGAGCGCGACGGACCTGGGCGCCGGCGGCGGCTGGTGGGCGGCGTCCAAGTCCAACGAGGACGGCTCGGAGCCGTACTCGGTGTGGGCCGGCCGCGCCGACGGCGCGGGCGCGCTGAAGCTGATGAGCCCCAACGACGGCCGCTACCACGTCAATCCGGCCACCGACGGCAAGACGGTGGTGTGGCAGGCGTACGGAGCGGACGGCGTCGACGTGCTGGCCAGGCCGCTGGCCGGCGGTCCTGTGAAGAAGCTCTGGCACGGCCGCACCCCGGGCAGCTCGGTGGACGTGGACGGTGACCTGGTGGCCTTCGACTACGTGACCTACGGCGGGCGCAGGGCGGTGGCGTATCTGAGCATCAAGGACCCGGCGAACGTGGAGTCGATCGGTGGCGGCACCTATTACCGAGCGTGGGCTCCGTCGGTGAGCCACGGCAAGGTCGCCTATCAGGAGCGGCGGCGGGTGCGCGCCGAGTACGCGGTCAGCACGCGGGTCGTCGATGTCGCGACCGGCGCGAACACGAGCATCCAACTGGCCGCACCCGGCACGAGTCTCGGCCCGACGGCCGTCAACGGCACGCATGTCTTCTGGCTGCTCGACGAGGATTCGGCGGACGGGAAGACGGCCCTGCGCCGGGCCGCGCTGGACGGTTCCGGTGTGGTGGACCTCAGCCCGGAGACGGGGCCGGCCGCGCTGAACGCCTACGCGCTGACGGTCTCCGAGGACGCGGTGACGGTCGGCGCCTACCTCCCCGACACCGAGTTCCGCAATGAGTCGCTGCCCAAGCTCCACCAGTTCGCGGCGAACGGCACGCCGGACGCTCCGGGCCTGCGCAAGGGCAGGGTCTCCTGCAACCGCGGCGAGCAGTCGTCGGCGGCGGCGGTGGCGGGCGGCCAGGTGGTGTGGCTGGACTCGACGACCGGCATCACCGACCTGGTGACCCGGACGCGGCCAGCGGGCCGCTGCGACTGATCTGAAGGAAGGGAGCAGCAGGGGCTGTTGGCCGCCCGGCGAGTCACCGGGCGGCCGACGGCCTCTCCCCCGGCCGCCTGTCAGCCGGTTCCTTCGGCCGCCGCCCGGTTCCAGGCCGCGTCCCGCAGCAGACGCAGTCCGTTCAGCCCGACGAGGACCGTGGAGCCCTCGTGGCCCGCGACGCCGAGCGGCAGGGGCAGCGTGCCTGCCAGGTCCCAGACGACGAGGCCGGCGATGAACACGCCGGCGATGACGAGGTTCTGCACGACCAGTTCGCGGGCTCGGCGGGACAGGGCGACGGTGGCGGGGACGGCGGCGAGTTCGTCGCGCACGATCACCGCGTCGGCGGTCTCCAGGGCCAGGTCGGAGCCGGCTCGGCCCATGGCGACGCCGACGTGGGCGGCGGCCAGCGCGGGCGCGTCGTTGACGCCGTCCCCGACGACCATCACGCGGCGGCCCGCGCCCTCCAGCTCCCGCACCGCGCCCAGCTTGTCCTGCGGCAGCAGCCCGGCCCGCACGTCCTCGATGCCGGCCTCGGCGGCCAGGTGCGTGGCGGCCCGGGGGTTGTCGCCGGTGAGGAGGGTCGGGGTGGTGCCGGTGAGGACGGTCAGGGCGGCGACGGTGGCGGCGGCGTCGGGACGGAGCCGGTCCGCGATGCCGAGCAGTCCGGCGGGCCTGCCGTCGACGACCACGAGGACGGCGGTACGGCCGGAATCCTCCAGTTTCCGGACCGATGCCGTGAGCGTGTCGTCGGCGGGTTCGGTGAGCAGCCGGGCCGGGGCGCCCACCTCGACGGTACGGCCCCGCACGACGGCCCGGACGCCGACTCCGGGCGCGGACGTGAAGTCCTCGGCGGCCGGCAGGTCGAGGCGACGCTCGCGTGCCGCGTCCACCACCGCGCGGGCCAGCGGGTGCTCGCTGGGGTGCTCGGCCGCCGCGGCGAGCGTCAGCAACTCGTCCTCGTCCAGGCCGCGTTCGGGCAGCGGCCGTACCTCGGCGACGCGTGGCGTCCCCTCGGTGAGGGTGCCCGTCTTGTCCAGCGCCACGGCGTCGATCTGGCCGAGGCGTTCCATCACCACGGCCGACTTCACCAGCACGCCGTGCCGGCCGGCGTTGGCGATGGCCGACAGCAGCGGCGGCATGGTGGCCAGGACCACCGCGCACGGCGAGGCCACGATCATGAAGGTCATCGAGCGCAGCAGCGCCTCGGAGAACGCCTCGCCGAACGCGAGCGGCACCGCGAACACGGCGAGCGTCGCGGCCACCATCCCCAGCGAGTAACGCTGTTCGACCTTCTCGATGAACAGTTGCGTGGGCGCCTTGGTCTCGGACGCCTCTTCCACCATCTGTACGATGCGGGCGATCACGGAGTCGGAGGCGTCCCGCTCGACCCGGACGCGCAGCGCGCCGGTGCCGTTGAGGGTGCCTGCGAAGACCTCGTCACCGGGCTCCTTCGCCGCCGGGAGGGGTTCGCCGGTGATGCTCGACTGGTCCACCTCACTTGCTCCGCCCAGCACCCGTCCGTCGGCTCCGACGCGCTCGCCGGGGCGAACGAGGACGGTGTCGCCGACCGTCAACTCCTCGACTGGAACGCTGTGTTCGGTGCCGTCGGGGGCGATCCGGGTGGCCGTCGCGGGTGCCAGGTCGAGCAGGCCGCGCACCGAGTCGGCGGTGCGGGCGGTGGCGAGCGCCTCCAGCGCGCCCGAGGTCGCGAAGATGACGATCAGCAGGGCGCCGTCCATGACCTGCCCGATCGAGGCGGCGCCGAGTGCGGCGACGACCATCAGCAGATCGACGTCGAGGGTCCTCTCCTTGAGCGCCTTGAGCCCCTCCCAGCCAGGCTCCCAGCCGCCGGTGGCGTACGACAGCGCGTACAGCGGACCCCAGGTCCAGGTGGGCGCTCCGCCGAGCTGGAGGGGCAGCGCGAGCAGGAACAGCGCGGTGGCCGCGCCGGCCCAGCGGACCTCCGGCAGCGCGAGCAGCCGGGTGCGCCGCCGGGGGACGGCTGCGGCGCGCGCGGCCGCGGAGGGGTCGGCCGCGGGTGGGGTGAGCGTGGCAGTCATGCCCCCACCATAAAGGAATGAATGAAGACCCATTCATGTCTTCATGTCAGGCGGTGATCCTGGTCCGACGGCCACCGACCCGTCTGCACACGAGGTAGATCCCGAACGAGATCGTGGTGACGTACGGGCTGATGGGGATGCTGCTGCCCAGGGCCAGGAGAATCCCGCCCTCGATGGAGGCCACCGCGAAGACCACGCTCAGGATCGGAAGGAGTACGGGTGAGGCCGTGATCCGGGCCGCGGCCGCCGCGGGCGTGACGACGAGGGTGAGGACCAGCAGGGCGCCGACGATCTGGACGGACAGCGCGACCGCGAGGCCCAGCACGATCATGAAGGCGAACGACAGTCCCCGCACCGGCACGCCCCGCGCCTCGGCCACCTCCGCGTCGGCACTCGCGAAGACAAGCGGTCGCCACATGACCGCGAGCGCGACCAGCACCACCGCCGACGTGCCCAGCAGCCAGGACATCTGCGGGGTGTCGACGGCGACGATCTGCCCGGTCAGCAGGCCGAACTTGTTCGCCGCACGGCCCTTGTACAGCGCGAGGAACAGCACGCCGAGCCCGAGGCCGAACGGCATGATGACGCCGATCACCGAGTTGCGGTCCCGGGCACGCGCGCCGAGCAGCCCGATCGCCCCCGCCGCGACGAGCGAGCCGACGATCGAGCCGGCCACGATGTTCACGCCCAGCAGCAGCGCGGCCGAGGCGCCGGCGAACGACAGCTCGCTGATCCCGTGCACCGCGAACGGCAGGTCCCGCATGATCACGAACACGCCGACCAGGCCGCCGACCAGGCCGAGGGCGGCCCCGGCGACGAGGGAGTTGCGGACCAGGGCGAGCAGTTCGCCGTAGTGGTCGAAGGCGAAGATCTGCCGCCAGATCCCGTCGGCGAGGGTCATGGCCGTACTCCGTGGGGCAGTTGGGGATGGTGTGCCGCCTCGTCGGGTGCGCCCACGACCACCACGCGGTCGCGGACGCGGACGACGTCGACCCGCGTGCCGTACAGCCGCGACAGCACCTCGGAGGTGAGCACCTCGTCGGGGGTGCCGACGCGGTGGCCGCCGCCGGCGAAGTACAGCACGCGGTCCACCAGGCCCAGCACGGGGTTGATCTCATGGGTCACGAAGACCACCGCCGTGCCGTGGGAGCGGCGCCGGGCGTCGACGAGTTCCGTGACGGCCCGCTGATGGTGCAGGTCGAGGGAGAGCAGCGGTTCGTCGCAGAGCAGGATCCGCGGGTCGGTCGCGAGGGCCTGCCCGATGCGCACACGTTGCCGTTCGCCGCCGGAGAGCAGGCCGACGGGAACGTCCGCGTACGCCGCGGCCCCGACCGAGGCGAGGATCTCGTCCACGCGGCGGCGTACGGCGCCCGTGCGCAGCCGGGGTCCAAAGCCGTGCCCGTCGACACCGAGGCGGACCAGGTCCCGTGCGCGCAGCATCGCCTGTGCGGACAGGGTCGCCTGTTGGGGGACGTACCCGATGTGCCGGCTGCCGCGACCGGGCGGACGGCCCAGCACGGTGAGCGTGCCCGCGGACAGCCGCCGCTGCCCCAGCAGCGCGCGCACGAAGCTGGTCTTCCCGGCCCCGTTGGGCCCGAGCACGGCCAGGAACTCGCCCGGCCGCACGTCGAGATCGAGGTCCCGCCACACCACGCGCTCGCCGTACGACAGGGTTGCCCGCCGCAGGCTGATCAGCGCGGCTTGCGTGCCGTGGCCGGACGCGCCGGGGCTTGTCACTTGGCCAGCGCGCTCGCGAGCGCGTCCACGTTGGCGGTCATCCAGCCGAGATAGTCCTTGCCCTTGGGGAGCGTCTCGGTCACGGGCACGACCGGAATCCCGGCCGCCCTGGCCGCCCGCTCCGCCTTCTCGGTCTGCGGGCCGGAGGTCTGCTCGTTGTAGACCAGCGCCTTCACCTTCTTGCCGGTGAACAGCGCCAGGGTGTCCTCAAGGGTTCTCGGGGAGACGTCGTCGCCCTCCTCGATGGCCTCGCTGAACTCCTCTGGCGTGGCGTTCCTCAGCCCACTGGCCTCGATCATGTACAGCGGAACCGGCTCGGTGATGGCCACCGCCTCGCCACCGTGCTCGGTCTTGATCCGGGCCTCTTTCCGTTCCAGCGGCCGGAGCCGGTTCACGAAGCCCTTCGCGTTCTCGGTGAAGGTCGCGGCGTCGGCCGGGTCGGCCTTGCCGAGTGCGGCGGCGATGCGGTCGGCGAGCTCGGCGACGGTCGGGAAGTCGTACCAGACATGCTCGTTGAGCTCCCCGCCCGCCGGCGCGGTCTTCCCGGAGACCTCGACGGCGTCGATCACCTGGGGGGACGAGCCGGAGCTCTTCAGCATGCGGTCGACGAAGTCGTCGTAGCCGCCGCCGTTCTCGATGACGACCTCGGCCTTGGACAGTGCCAGTTGGTTGCGGGTGTCGGCCTCGTAGGAGTGCGGGTCCTGATCGGGGTCGCTGATGATCGAGGTGACCTGGACCTTGGCGCCGCCTATTCGCTCGGCCATGTCGCCGTAGACGTTCGTCGAGGCCACGACCCGGATGACGGAGGCCGCGGCGGGGCGCTGCGCTGCGGCGGTGTCCGAGGAACCGGCGCAGCCCGCGAGCAGGGTCATACAGGAGCCGGCCAACAGGGCCGCGGACAACCGGGGCGAGGGCATGGGCATGGATACCTCCGAGCAGGGCGAATGGTCCGCCGAGCTCGATCCGTCCCGGCAGCGGCTCCACGCTAAATGAAAATGGATGTCAAAACTGCTCTACGGCGAGCCTTCGGGCCAACCCTTACCGAGAGCTCACCTTCGCCGCGGTCAGGGGGCGGGGACCTCGTCCAGGAGCTGGGGGCCGTTGTTTCTGACGCTGTTCACGGCGGGTGAGACGGGACGGGCGTCGAGGCGGCCGTCCGCCGGTGTGGTGAGCAGGGCGCGCAGGTCGTCGGTCGACTGGTGCTGGGGGTCGAGCCAGGCGTCGTAGTGCTCGGGGGTGAGTGCGAGCGGCATGCGGGGGTGGATGCGGCCGGCCGCGTCGGTGGCCTCGGTGGTGATGATGGTGCAGGTCAGCAGCCAGGCGGCGGGGTCGTCGCCGTCCTTGACCGCCGGGTCGCGCCAGAACTCGTACAGACCTGCGAGGGCCAGGACCTGCCCGTCCTCGGGGTGGATGAAGTACGGCTGCTTGCGGACCTTCCCGGACGCGGCGTCCTTGACCTGGTCCCACTCGTAGAAGCCGTCGGCGGGCAGCAGGCAGCGGCGTTTGACGAACGCGCGGCGGAAGGCGGGCTTGTCGTGCACGGTCTCCACACGCGCGTTGATCAGCCTCGCACCGATCTTCACGTCCTTCGCCCAGGAGGGCACCAGGCCCCAGCGCAGCGGCCGCAGCTTGCGCAGGGCCGGGGCGTCCTCGTCCGCGCCACGCGGAGCGCGCTCCAGAACCGCCCACACCTCGTCGGTCGGGGCCACGTTCCAGCTCGGCGCGAGGGTCTCCTCGGGGTGCCACTCGGTGACCTCGAAGAGCTGGACCAGGTCCTGGGGGCTGCGGGTGGAGGCGTAGCGGCCGCACATAGGGCCACTGTGCCATGGCGGGGAGTGCGGGTCCTGATGAGGTGGCCGGGGGTGTGACGCGGTGGCCCGGCCCGATCGAGCCGTGTCATGCGGTGGCGCGGCCTGTGCGGCTCACACGTCCAGCCCTCCCCGCCGCACGAGCTGGCCGGCGATGATGTTGCGCTGGATCTCGTTGGTGCCCTCCCCGACGATCATCAGCGGCGCGTCCCGGAAATAGCGCTCGACGTCGAACTCGGTCGAGTAGCCGTAGCCGCCGTGGATGCGCACGGCGTTGAGGGCGATCTGCATGGCCGTCTCGGAGGCGAACAGCTTCGCCATGCCGGCCTCCATGTCCACCCGGTGTCCGGCGTCCGCCTGCCGGGCGGCGTAGAGCGTGAGTTGGCGTGCGGCGGTGAGTGAAGTCGCCATGTCGGCGAGGTAGTTGCCGATGGACTGGTGCTGCCAGATCGGCTTGCCGAAGGACTCCCGCGCCTGGGCGTAGGCGAGCGCGTCCTCCAGGGCGGCGCGGCCCACGCCGAGGGCCCGGGCGGCGACTTGGAGGCGGCCGGTCTCCAGGCCCTTCATCATCTGGGCGAAGCCCTGTCCCTCCACTCCCCCGAGCAGCGCGTCGGCGGGTGCGCGGTGGTTGTCGAAGGACAGTTCACAGCTCTCCACGCCCTTGTAGCCGAGCTTGGGCAGATCGCGGGAGACCGTCAGGCCCGGCCCGTGCTCGACGAGGAGGATGGACATGCCCGTGTGGGCGGGGTCGGCGTCCGGGTCGGTCTTGCACAGCAGGGCGATGAGCTGCGAGCGGCGGGAGTTGGTGATCCACGTCTTCGCGCCGTTCACCACATAGCCGTCGCCCTCCCTGCGGGCGACGGTGCGCATCGCCCGGAGGTCGGAGCCGCCGCCGGGTTCGGTCAGTGCCATCGTCGCGCGGGTCCGACCGGTGGCCATCCGGGGCAGATGGCGCCGCCGCTGCTCCTCGGTGCCGAAGCGCAGCAGCAGCTTGGCGACGACGGTGTGCCCGCCCATCGCGCCTGCCAGGCTCATCCAGCCCCGGGCCAGCTCCTCGGTGACCAGGACGTAGCAGGGCATGGAGACGGGTGTGCCGCCGTACTCCTGCGGGACGGCGAGTCCGAAGACGCCGAGTTCCTTCATCCGCTCGATGAGGGCCTCGGGATAGGTGTCGGTGTGCTCCAGCTCCCGGACGACGGGCTTGACGTCCCTGTCCACGAAGCCGCGCACCGTCCTGACGACGAACTGCTCGTCCTCGGACAGCAGGTCGAGGGTGCTCATGGTGCCGCTCCTTCGGTGGGCCCGCCGGATCTCCATCATGGTCACTCATGACATCCTGAGTGAAATAGCAATTGCTGATGCGAGCATGCCCGGTGCGGATGGCGGTGGAAACAGACGTGGACGTCAGACAGCTCAAGGCACTCGTCACGGTCGCCGAGGTCGGCAGCGTCACCCGGGCCGCGGAGCTGCTGCATCTGGTGCAGCCGGCCGTGACGCGGCAGATCCGCACGCTGGAGCAGGAACTCGGCGTCCCGCTCTTCGAACGCACCCGGCAGGGCATGCGGCCCACCGAGGCCGGGACGATCATGGTGGACCGTGCGCGGCGCGCCCTGAACGAGCTGGAGCGGGCCCGCGCCGAGGTGCAGCCGACGCCGGGGGCGGTGACCGGCATCGTCACCGTCGGGCTGCTGGAGAGCAAGGTCGACCTGCTGGCCGCCCCTCTGGTCTCGGCGGTCGCGAGAGACCATCCCGGCATCGAACTGCGCCTGATGACCGCCTACTCCGGCCATCTCCAGCAGTGGCTGGACGACGGCGACCTGGATCTGACGCTGCTGTACAACCTGGACAGCACGCCGTCGCTGAACGCCCGTCCGCTGGTGCGGGAGCAGTTGTGGGCGGTCGCTCCGGGCTCGGCCGGACTGCGGGCCGATCGCCCGGTTCCCTTCGCCGAGGCGGCCGCCCATCCGCTCGTCATGCCCGCGTCGGGCCATGCCCTGCGTGCGTTGATCGACGCCGCCGCGGTGCGGGCCGAGGCCGAAATGGACATCGTCGTGCAGACCAACTCCATGCGGGTGCAGAAGCAGCTCGTCCTGGCCGGGCACGGCTGGACGATCCTGCCGGGCATCGGGATCGCCGAGGACGTCGCGAACGGCACGCTGAGCGCCGCGCCGCTGTGCGATCCCGACATCTGGCGCTCGATCGTCCTCGCCACACCGAGGTCCGGCCGGACGCCGCCCGCCGTGGAGGTGGTCGCGCGGGAACTCGTACGGCAGGTCGAGGCCGCCGTGAGCGAGGGCAGATGGCCTTTGGCGCAGCCGCAGCCTCAGCAGCCGTCCCAGGAACCGCACGCACCGCCGCGACCGGACGTATAGCCATACGGGCGGGGCATACCGGGATCACGCATTTCTATTTCTCAACACCATCCATCAGTGCCCATGATGAGCGGCATGACGGTGACCCCCGCACCCCCGACCGCACCAGCACCCTCCTGGCAGCAGGACGTCTTCGCCGCCCTCAAGAGGCGTGGCGTCCAGCAGATCGCCTACGTCCCCGACGCCGGTCACTCCCACGTGATCCGTGCGGCTCAGCAGGACCCCGGCATCCACGACATCGTGCTGACCACCGAGGAAGAGGGCGTAGGTGTCGTCAGCGGTGCCTGGCTCGGCGGGCAGCGGGCGGTGCTGCTGATGCAGAGCAGCGGCGTCGGAAACTGCGTCAACATGCTCTCCCTGCTTCAGATGTGCCGGTTCCCGTTCCTGACGCTGGTGACCATGCGGGGCGAGTACGCCGACTTCAACCCGTGGCAGGGCCCCATGGGCCGCACGACCCGGCAGGCACTGGAACTGATGGATGTCACCGTGCTGCGCGCCGACTCCCCCGGTGAGGTCGGAGAGACCGTCGAGGCCGCCCTGGACTCGGCGTTCGGGGCGGGCGAACGGGTCGCCGTGCTCCTCGGGCAGAAGCTGATCGGCCGCAAGAAGTGGGAGCGTGACTGATGAACACCACCGCCGACGTACGTCTCGACCGGCGCCGCTTCGTCGCCGGCCTGATCGGCCGTCTGCCCGATGACGCGCTGATCGTCTCCGGCCTGGGGTCGCCCAGTTACGACGTGTTCGCCGCGGGCGACCGGCCCGGGAACTTCTACCTGTGGGGCGCGATGGGCGCCGCCGCCCCGCTCGCCCTGGGTCTCGCCCTCGCCCGTCCGGAGCGGCCCTTCGTGGCCGTCACCGGCGACGGCGAACACCTCATGGGCATCGGCGCGTTGGCCACCATCGGCGCTCGGCTTCCACCCAACCTGACGGTCGTCGTCCTGGACAACGCCCACTTCGGCGAGACCGGGATGCAGCCGAGCCACACGGGCCTCGGCACCGACCTGGTCGCCGTCGCGCGGGGCTTCGGCATCCGTGACGCGGTGCGGATCACCGACCCGGTCCAGACGGACGACCTCGCGGATCGCATCAAGTCCCGCGCCGGCACGACGTACGCGCACGTCCTCATCACCGCCGACGAGCCACCACGTGCCCTGCCGCCGCGGGACGGCGTCGCGAACAAGAACTCCTTTCGCGCCGCCCTCGGCCTGAGCCCGTTCTGAACGTGGTCCTTCCCAGCGCGGGCCACCCGAACGCGGAACTCCCATCACGCCGGCCAGGAGGAATCCCCGCCCATGCCCGCCCCACTCGCCTCCTACGTGGAGTCCTGGAATCCGCAGCCGATGGCCGGCGAGGACGCCCTGCCGCCCGGTCCGGTGGCCGCCCTGTCGGCAGTGCTGGACCTGCCAGGACCGGTCGCAAAGTCCGGTCTCCCACCTTCTCCACGGTCATCGGGACCCGAAGAAGCTGGTTGGCGAGGCGTGAGCCCAACGGTGAGAAGCCGAACGGGACTTTAGCAACGGCAGCGAGCGCCCGGCAGCGAGGCCGGGAGAGTTCCGGCCCCGCCCGGGCGTGCCCGACTCCGGACGGGTCGGGGACGTTCACGCCATCTGCGGCACGATCGCGACGGGGCAGTGGGCGTGGTGCAGCAACGTGTGGCCGACGCGGCCCAGTTGCAGGCCGAAGTGGCCGTGCCTGCGGCGCGCTCCGACGACCACGAGGTCGGCGGTGGCCGAGCGGTCCACGAGGATCCGGCGGGCCGGGCCCTCGACGGTGGTCCGGCGTACCCGGACGCCGGGTTGTTCGGCCATGGCCTCGCTCAGCAGCTCGTCGAGCTGGGCAGCCGCACGTTCCTCGTGCTCGTGCCCGGGATCCTCGGCGGGTGCGGGGCAGCGCCAGGCGCGTACGGCGTCGAGGGCGCATCCGCGTTCGTCGGCCTCGCGGAGCGCGAAGCGCACGGCCTGCGCACCGGTGGCCAGGTCCCCGGCACCGAACAGGACCTGCTCGTGCACGCCGGCCAGTCCCGTCTCCTCACCCCGGACCACGATCACGGGGCAGTGCGCGCGGGCGGCCACAGCCAGGCTCACCGACCCGAGGAGCAGTCCCTTCAACTCGCCGTGACCGCGCTCGCCCGTCACCAGGGCGAAGGCGTTGTTGCCCTCGCGCAGGAGAGCGTCGACCGGGTCGGCGGGGACGATGCCGGTTGTCACCTTCACGTCCGGGCGGCGGAGTGCGGCACGTTCGGCGGCCGAGGCGACGATGTGCTCGGCCAGCACGCGCTCGGTGGGGCGGTTCCGTCCGGTCGACGGTACGGCGCCCTCGTAGCGCTCCCAGAGGGAGGCGTGCACCAGCCGCAGGGGCCTGTCACCGCGGGCGGCTTCGTCCACCGCCCAGTCGACGGCCTGCAGGCTCGCGTCGGATCCGTCGACGCCCACGATCAGGGGGAGTGTCATCGTCCTCACCACCTTTTGCCGGGCTGCCGCATCGGGCAGCCGGGGCTCTGATCCCACCGTCGCACCCGTGGGGGGCGGCCACGAGAGGCGGATGGGCCACAGCAGAGGACGTTCGGCCCATGCGACCGGTCCCGGCCTTGGCGCGCCGCGCCCCGCCCCGGTCGAAGGGCTACACGGCCGGCAGCGGCACCCACCACACCAACGTGGTGCCTCCGCCCTCGGGACTGCTCAGTTCCAGTTCCCCGCCCAAGTGCCGTGCCCGCTCGGCCATGTTGCGCAGCCCGCTCCGGCGGCCGCCGTCCGGGATGCCGACGCCGTTGTCGCCGACGGTGAGACGGACCTGGCGTGAGTCGGCGGTGAGGACGACGTCGGCGCGGTCGGCTCGGGCGTGGCGGGCGATGTTGGTGAGGGCCTCGGAGAGCACGGCGACCAGGTGATCGGCGATTTCCCGCGGCACCTGAGTGTCCACCAGGCCCTCCATGCGCACGCTGGGTGCGAACCCCAGCACCGGTGCCGCCTCGCCGGCCAGGCGCACCACACGCGCCCGCAGTCCCGCGCCGCCGACGCCCTCGCGTGAGCGCAGGCCGAAGATCGTCGACCTGATGATCTTGATGGTCTCGTCGAGGTCGTCGACGGCGCGCACCACGCGCTCGGATGCCTCCGGGTGATCGATGAAGCGGCCCGCGCTCTGGAGCGTCATCCCGGTGGCGAACAGCCGCTGGATCGCCAGGTCGTGCAGATCGCGGGCGATGCGGTCGCGGTCCTTGAGCACGGCGACCTCGGCCGCGTCCTGGCGGCGCTCCGCGAGCTCCATGGCCACGGCGGCCTGCGCGGCGAAACCCTGGAGCGGTTCGATCTCCTTGCCGGTGAACACCCTCTCCCCCGCTCCGCGGACGAGCAGGACGACGCCGCGTACTCCGCCCTCCCCCGTTCCGACGGGAACGGCGACGCCGGGGCCGAGGCCGGTGAGGCGCGGGGGTCCCGCCGAGATCTGTTCGTCGTGGGAGACGTCCGGGCTGGTGACAGGGACGGCCGTGGAGAAAGCCTCGCCGAGCAGGCCGCTGTCGCCGGGCAGCACCAGTCCGCGCAGCGGCTGGGCCTCCGGCCCGATGGCGAGTTCCACGCTGAGCGAGTCGGTGTCCTCCATCGGCATCGCGACCATGGCCAGCGCCGCGCCCGTGATCTCGCGGGCGCGGTCGGCGATCAGCCCGAGCACCTCGCCGCGCTCGGCGCCGGACATCAGGCTGTGGGTGATCTCCGCGGTCGCCCGCAGCCACCGCTCCCGCAGCCGGGACTCCTCGTAGAGGCGGGCGTTGTCGATGGCGACGCCGGCCGCCACCGCGAGGGTCGACGTCACGGCGACGTCCTCCTCGTCGAACTGTGCCCCGCCCCGCTTCTCGGTCAGGTACAGATTGCCGAAGACCTGGTCGCGCACCCGGATGGGGACGCCGAGGAAGGTGTTCATCGGCGGATGGTTCGGCGGGAAGCCGTACGAGGCCGGATGCTCGGAGATCTTGGCCAGACGCAACGGCTCGGGGTGGCGGATGAGCTCGCCCAGAATGCCGTGGCCCTCGGGGTAGTGGCCGATCTTGGCGATCCGGTCCTCGGCGACGCCGACGGTGTGGAAGTCGGACAGCCGCCTGCCGTCGGGCCCGATCACCCCGAGGGCGGCGTACTCGGCGTCGACCAGCACCGCGGCGGCCTCCACGATGCTGTGCAGGGCCTGTTCCAGGTCCAGCTCCCGGCCGACCGAGAGCACCGCCTCCAGCAGGCTGTGCACCCGGTCGCGGGTGCCGCGGGCCGCGTCCAGCCGGGCCTGGAGCTCCTCCAGCAGTTCGTCCAGCCTCAACTGCGGCAGCCGTATGCGGGCCTCCCGGGGTTCCTCGGGGCTTCCCACCTGCGTCTCCTCCGGTCCCCTGGGCGGTCGGACACCGGCCGCTGCGGACACCGGTCACGCTACCGGCACGCGGCGTGCGACGGTACGGAATCGGACCCGTTGGAGCCATGGTCCGGCGCCCGCGGCAGCGCCGACGACGAGGTGTCGTGGGCCGTTCGGCTCTACCGCGGGGACGGACAGCACCTGTCGGCCCGACCCGCCTGCGTTCGAGGCTGGATCCGCGACGCGGCCACAGTGCCGGGCGGGACCGGCCGGATCCGAGGAGCGCAGCGCCATGGTCCGATACGCGCACGATCTCCGCCGGTCGCGCCGGGACCCGGCGGAACCGCCGGGCGGCGTGGACACGAACCTGGCCGATATCACGCGGCTGGGCCGTCCGGCCCCTGATCGAGACCCTTCGGCCCTGGCACCCGGCGGTGACCCGAGAGATGGTGGAGGCAGGAGCGGCACCGATCCCCCGCGGTGTCGCTCCGCGCCTGTGCAGACCGAATCCATGGGCAACGCACCCCAACGGAAGCCCGTCATGGTCCACGACGACAGCCGGCCGGCCCCTTCAGGACCGCGCCACCGCATCGAGCTCGACGGCGCCGAGGCGCTGCGGCTGCTGGGCAGCGTGTCCCTCGGCAGGATCGTCTTCACCCGGCACGCGCTGCCGACCGTCCGCCCCGTCAACCATGCCCTGGACCGCGGGGACATCGTCATCCGCACCCACGAGGGCGCCGCCCTGACCTCGCACGCCCGGCGGGCCGACGACCCGGGGGTCGTCGTCGCCTACGAAGCGGACGCCATCGACCCGCGGACGCATCTCGGCTGGAGCGTGGTGGTGACCGGGTACGCCCGGCTGGTGACCGACCCCGACGATCTCGCCCGCTGCCGGACGCTGGTGCGGCCGTGGGTGGACCAGGCGATGGACCAGGCGGTCCGTATCCGGCCGGACCTGGTCACGGGCATCCTGCTCACCGCGGGCGACCGCTCGGGCGCCGCCTGACCCCGCCGGAGACGGCGATCCCCCGCAGACCGGCCACTCCGACGGCCACCGGTGGCAGAGTCTGTCCGCAGCTCGTGTCCTCGCTCAGGCCCCGCTCACAGGGAGGACCTCCTGGTGCCGCTCCTCGCCCAGCACGACCTTGAGGGCGCCGGTGTCGGTGGCGCGGCCGAAGACGTCGTACGCCTCCTCCATCAGGTCCAGCGGGAAGGTGTGCGTGACGAGCTGCGAGGTGGGCAGCCGGCCGGCGGCCGTCATCCGCAGCAGGGTCGGGGTGGAGTAGGTGTCGACCAGGCCGGTCGTGATGGTGATGTTCTTGATCCACAGGTCTTCGAGGTGCAGGGTCGCGGGAGCGCCGTGCACGCCGACGTTGGCGACGTGTCCGCCGGGCCGGACCATGCGGGTGCACAGCTCGAACGTCTCGGGCACGCCGACCGCCTCGATGACGACGTCCGCGCCGAGCCCGTCGGTCAGGTCGGTGACTAGCTGTTCCGGGGCCTCCCGGGCGTCGGCCACCGCGTCGGCACCGAGCTGCCGGGCGGCCTCCAGGCGGGCGGGGGCCAGGTCGACGGCGACGATCCGTTCCGGCGAGAACAGCCCGGCGGTGGCGATGGCCGCCAGTCCGATGGGGCCCGCGCCGACCACGACTACGGTGTCGCCCGGCCGGACGTGGCCGTTGAGCACGCCCACCTCGTAGGAGGTCGGGAAAATGTCGGCCAGCAGGACGGCGTCCTTGCTGTCCATGGCGCCGGGCAGCGGGTGCACGGACAGGTCGGCGTACGGCACCCGGACGTACTCGGCCTGTGTACCGTCGATCAGATGGCCGAGGATCCAGCCGCCACCGCCCCGGCACTGGCCGTACGCCCCCTGACGGCAGTAGGAGCAGCGCCCGCACGAGGTGATGCAGGAGACCAGGACCCGGTCCCCCGGCCGCACGGTCCGTACGTCGCTGCCGACCTCGACGATCTCGCCGACGGCCTCGTGGCCGAGGACGGTGCCGGGCTGCACCTCGGGCACGTCGCCCTTGAGGATGTGCAGGTCCGTGCCGCAGATGGTGACGGCCCCGACGCGCACGATCGCGTCGGTGGGCTCCTTGATGGCCGGGTCCGGGACCTCTTCCCAGGCGGACTGTCCGGCGCCGTGGAACACGTAGCCTCTCATGACGCTCCTCACCCCACTCGACGTGTCGCGGAGCCCGGACCCGACGATGAGGTCTCGCGGGCGGCACGCGCCCGCCGGCACCCCGATGCCGGATTTGCCCCGCAAGTCCAGCTTGACGCGGATGCGCGGGCACCGCTTGGGCCGGACGGGACCCTCACGGAGTCGCAGGGCCGCCGCGGCACGCTTGCTCCGCTACGCCCCGTTCCGCAGCTCGGCGGCCACCCGCCCCGCCCACGCCTCGATCGCGGTGAAGTCCCGGAAGTCCCCGCCCTTGCCGGAGCGCAGGATCATCCCGGCGACCCAGCCCTTGGCGCCTTCCTCCAGGCAGCCGCCGAAGGTGACGTGGTCCCTGGCGTCCAGCCGCGTCATGGCCTTCTTCACGCCGGGCACGGGCGGGATGTTCCGCTCGGAGGCCGTGGCGTCGAGCGGGCCGCTGCTGAAGAGCCAGAGCGGGCGTCCGGTCAGGGCCCGGCCGTGTCGCCGGACGAAGCGGCGGGCGTCCTTGTGCCAGCGTCCGGCGTACAGCCCGCCGCCGACCACGACGGCGTCGTACGGGGACACGCTCGGCACGGACCGGGCGGGCAGCGCGTCCACCGTCAGCCCGTCCTTGCGCAGGACGTCGGCGATGGCTTCGGCGATCCGCGCGGTCGATCCATTGGTCGTTCCGTAGGCCACCAGCACCTTGTCTGTCATGGCGGTTCGCCTCCTTCGCTGCCATCATGCAGCCGATGACCGGCCGATCCCATGGGCCGCCCGGGGCCGACCCGGGGTCCGTTCGGCCCCTAAAAGCCACGAGGTGGGCCGGGCCTGGGCGGAGGGGACCGGCGATCGGCGGCGCCGGTCCCCTCCGGGTCTGTCAGGTGCTCCAGGTCCAGTCGGCGATCTCCGGCAGGTCGGTGCCGTGCTCGCGGATCCAGTTGTGGTGGCGGGTGCGGGCGTCGGCCATCTGCTGGCGTAGGGCGGCGGCGCGCACGGCCAGTCCGGGGACGCGGTCGATGACGTCCATGACCAGGCGGAAACGGTCGAGGTCGTTGCGGACGACCATGTCGAAGGGTGTGGTCGTCGTGCCGGACTCCTTGTAGCCGCGTACATGCAGGTTCTTGTGGCCGGTGCGGCGGTAGGCGAGGCGGTGGATGAGCCACGGGTAGCCGTGGTAGGCGAAGATCACCGGCTTGTCGGCGGTGAACAGGCCGTCGTACTCGTAGCCGGTCATGCCGTGCGGGTGTTCCTCGCGCGGCATGAGCCGGGTCATGTCGACGACGTTGACCACGCGCACCACGACCGCGGGCAGATGCCGGCGCAGCAGTTGCGCGGCGGCCAGCACCTCCTGTGTGGGCACGTCGCCGGCGCAGGCGAGCACCACGTCAGGTTCGCCGCCGTTCTCCGTGCCGGCCCAGTCCCAGATGCCGGCTCCGCGCGCGCAGTGGACGCGGGCCTCGTCCATGGACAGCCAGTCGAAGCAGGGCTGTTTGCCGGCGACGATCACGTTGACGTAGTCGCGGCTGCGCAGCGCGTGGTCGGCGACGGACAGCAGGGTGTTGGCGTCCGGCGGGAGATAGACCCGTACGACTTCGGGGCTCTTGTTGAGGACGTGGTCGACGAAGCCGGGGTCCTGGTGGGAGAAGCCGTTGTGGTCCTGCCGCCAGACGTGCGAGGTGAGCAGGTAGTTGAGGGAGGCGATGGGGGCGCGCCAGGGCAGCCGCCGGGCCGTCCTGAGCCACTTGATGTGCTGGTTGACCATGGAGTCGACGATGTGGACGAAGGCCTCGTAGCAGGAGAACAGCCCGTGCCGCCCGGTGAGGAGATAGCCCTCCAGCCAGCCCTGGCAGGTGTGTTCGGAGAGGATCTCCAGCACGCGCCCGTGCCGGTCGAGGTGCTCGTCGACCGGCAGGGTCTGCGCCTGCCATGCCTTGCCGCTGGCGTCGTAGAGCGCCTCCAGCCGGTTGGACGCGGTCTCGTCCGGGCCGACGACCCGGAAGTCCCGGCGCGCGCGGGTGTCCCGCATGACCTGCCGCAGGAGGTTCCCGAGGACCCGCGTCGGTTCGTGCAGAGTCGTTCCGGGCTTGTCGACCGGTACGGCGAAGGAGTCCAGGGACCCGATGGGCAGGTCCCGCACCAGGAGGCCGCCGTTGGCGTACGCGGTGGCGCCCAGGCGGCGGGAGCCGTCGGGGACACAGGCGAGGACGTCGGCGACGGGCCGGCCGTCCGGGTGGAAGAGTTCCTCGGGCCGGTAGGAGCGCAGCCATGCCTCCAACTGCCGCAGGTGCTCCGGGTTCTCGCGTACGCCGGCGAGCGGGACCTGATGGGCGCGCCAGGTTCCCTCCACCGGCAGGCCGTCGACCTCGGCGGGGCCGGTCCAGCCCTTGGGTGTGCGCAGCACGATCATCGGCCAGTGCACGCGCTCGGTGACGCCGCCCTCGCGGGCCGACCGCTGCATCAGGGCGATGCGGTCCAACGCCTCGTCGAGGGCGCCGGCCATCGCGCGGTGGACGGCGGCGGGGTCGTCACCGGTGACGTGGAGCGGGTCGTGGCCGTAGCCGCGCAGCAGTTGGTCCAGTTCGGCGGCGGGCAGGCGGGACAGCACGGTCGGATTGGCGATCTTGTATCCGTTGAGGTGCAGGATCGGCAGGACGGCGCCGTCGTGCACCGGGTCGAGGAACTTGTTGGAGTGCCAGGAGGCGGCCAGCGGCCCGGTCTCCGCCTCGCCGTCGCCGATCACACAGGCGACGAGCAGGTCCGGGTTGTCGAAGGCGGCGCCGTAGGCGTGGGCGAGCGAGTAACCGAGCTCGCCGCCCTCATGGATGGATCCCGGGACCTCGGGGGCCACATGACTCGGGACGCCGCCGGGGAAGGAGAACTGACGGAACAGCCGCTCCATCCCCTCACCGTCGCGCGGCACGTCCGGGTAGATCTCGCTGTAGCTGCCGTCCAGCCAGGACCCGGCGAGCACGGACGGCCCCCCGTGCCCCGGCCCCCACACGCCCAGCGTGTCGAGCCCGCGCGCCCCGATCACCCGGTTGAGGTGGGTGTACACGAGGTTCAGGCCCGGTGAGGTGCCCCAGTGGCCCAGCAGCCGCGGCTTGATGTGCTCCGGCGTCAGCGGCTCGGTCAGCAGGGGGTTGGACAGCAGATAGATCTGGCCCGCGGCCAGATAGTTGGCGGCCCGCCAGTGGGCGTCCAGCCTGTGCAGCTCGTCGGCGGAGAGTTCGGTGGTGTCCTGGTGCTCGGCCTTGGACATGGAGGCGACTCCGGAAGTCGTCGGTAATTCGAACTGCCCTGATTTCAGGATCGGTTGGCCATCGAAGAAGGGACGGCCGGTCATCGACGGGGTAGCCGGTCAGTGCGGTCGGCGGGCGGGTACCCGATGGGCCTTCATCCGTCGTGCTCGGGCACGACGGCGACCGCGCAGACGGCGTGATGCAGCACCCCGTGGGCCACCCGGCCCAGTTGGAGCCCGAAGTGCCGCGGACGGCGCCGGGCCCCGACTATGAGCAGGTCCGCGTCGCGGGAGGCGTCCGCCAGCACGGTCCGGGCATGGCCCTCCACGACCCGCCGGTGCACCTCGACATCGGCGGGCATCCCCCGCAGGGCCTCTTCCAGGGCCTGTGCCGCCTGCTGCTCGTGCAGTCTGGCGGGCGCTCCGGCCGGCAGCGGATGATCGGTGGTCTCACGCGCGGGGAACCGCCACGCCCGTACGGCCTCCACCGACGCTCCGCGCAGCCGCGCCTCCTCGAAGGCGAACCGGACCGGCGCCCCCTCACCGACCCCCACGACGATACGGCCGCCCGGCCGGACCGCGTTGCCGTGGCCGCCCCGCACGACGACCATCGGGCAGTGCGCGTGCCCGGCGACGGTCAGGCTCACTGAGCCCAGCAGCGCCTCGGCCATGCCGGTGCGGCCACGGGTGCCCGTCACCAGCAGGGCGGCGCTGCGGCTCTCCCGCACCAGCGCGTACTCGGGTTCCTCGGGCAGCACGTCGGTGGTGACCTTCACGTCGGCCTGGCGGCGGTGGGCACGCCGGGCCGCGGCCGTCACGATGTCCTGGTCCCGCACCTGTTCGGCCGACTTGGCCAGGTCGTGGGCGAGGGCGGCACCCTCGTACCGCTCCCACAGCGAGGCGTACACCAGGCGTAGCGGCAGGCCGCGCAGTGCGGCCTCGTCGGCCGCCCAGTCGACGGCCCGCAGGCCGGGCTCGGAGCCGTCGACTCCGACGACGATCGGCAGGTCCACGCCCCTCACCGTCCCGCGCCGGAGCGGCGAACGCTCCACGCCCGGAACCGGGAGAGGACTCGTACGATCACTGCCTTCATGGTTCAACTCCTCCGGATTTCCGTCAGTTGTGCGGGACGACGGCGACGGGGGCCATGGCGTGATGGAGCACGGCGTGCGTGACGGGACCGATGTGGGCGCCGAACGGGCTGCGGCGGATCCGGCGGCCGACGACGACCAGGGAGGCTTCGCGGGAGGCGTCGACGAGATGGCTGCCGGGGGTGCCGTAGCGGAATTCCTCGGTGACCTCGACCTCCGGGAACTTCTTCCGCCACGGGCGCATGACCTCGGTCAGGACCGTGGTCTCGCGCTGTGCGAGGGAGGCATGGAGTTCGAGGTCCGCGGACAGGCCGTAAGCGTAGTACGGGGGCGGGTTCCAGCCGTGTACGACCCGCAGGGAGGTACCCCGGCGGGCAGCGGCGGCGAACGCGAACTCGATCAGCTCCCGATCGGGGCTGTCGATGTCGAGGCCGAGGACGACGGGCCGGAACGCGGTCGCGGCGGACGGTATGCCGACGGGGTCGCTCTCGTGCTCGTCGGCGGCCTGTTCGTCGGCGCGGACCAGTACGACCGGCCGGTCGGTGTGTGCCACGACCGAGAGGCCGACCGAGCCGACGAGGAAGCCGCCGATGCCGCTCAGCCCGCGGGAGCCGAGGACGACGAGCTCGGCGTCCTTCGCCTCGTCGGCCAGCACCTCGGCGGGTCGCCCGGACAGCGCCTCGATGGTCACGTCGAGGCCGGGGTGCCGCGCTCGGATTCCTTCGGCCGCGTCCCGCGGAATGCGCTCGGTCCAGTGCTGCTGCGTCTCCGCGCCGAGGAGCGGCGCCTGCGCCATGGGCTCGGGTACGGGCTCCCGCACATGGACCAGCCTGAGCGGCAGACCGAGCAACTGTGCCTCGCGTGCCGCCCACTCGGCCGCCGCGCGGCTCTCACGCGAGCCGTCGAGACCGGCGGTCACGCTGAGAGTGACGGTGCGGGTCATGGTTCCACCTCCTGGATCCGGGGTCCCGGGTCGGGGTCCCGATCCGAGCCTCGCCCTCGGATGCCCCTCCCGGCAGGGGCCGCAAGTCCCTGCAAGGGGCCGACCGGCCCTGGCCGTTCCCCCGCGGTGCGGCGTTCGGGCGCGGACCGGGCGGACATCGCGGACGGTGGGCTGAACGGACCTGCGCGAAGGGCCCGTTGGGGTGCATGATCGGCCGGAGTCGATTCGCCTCTCGCGGCCGTGGGCACGCCGGTGGATCCTGAGGCCCGACGGAGAAGGGTGGCCGATGGAGCAGGGCAAGAGCGATCAGGTGTCGCAGTGGCGGCGCCTGGTGCCGGGAGTCGTCACCCTCCTCGGTTACCGGCGCTCCTGGCTGCGGGGCGACATCCTGGCCGGCGTCACCGTGGCGGCGTATCTCGTGCCCCAGGTCATGGCGTACGCGGGCGTGGCCGGGTTGCCGCCGGTCGCCGGACTGTGGGCGATCCTGCCCGCCCTCGCCCTGTACACGCTGTTCGGATCCTCGCGCCTGCTGTCGGTCGGCCCGGAGTCCACGACCGCGCTGATGACGGCCACCGTGGTCGCCCCGCTCGCCGCCGGCGACCCGGACCGGTACGCCACTCTGGCCCTCACCCTCGCGGTCACGGTCGGCCTGCTGTGCCTGGTCGCGCGGGCGGTGCGGCTCGGCTTCCTCGCGGATCTGCTCTCCCGCCCGGTACTGATCGGCTACATGGCGGGCGTGGCTCTGATCATGATGTCGGACCAGCTAACCAAGCTGACCGGAGTCGAGACGACGGGATCCAAGTTCTTCCCCCAGGTGTGGTCGTTCGCGGGCGATGTGACGCAGGCCCACGCGGCGACCGTCCTGCTCTCGGCCGCCGCCCTCGTCCTGCTCTTCCTCATGGCGAAGTACGTCCGTGCCGTGCCCGGTCCGCTGCTCGCCGTGGTCCTGGGCACGCTGGCCGTGGTGCTCTTCGACCTCGACGACCGGTACGGCGTCAAGGTGATCGGCGAGGTCCCCTCGGGCCTGCCCGGCCTCGCCGCGCCGGACTGGACCGAGGTGCCGGGTCTGGTGCTGCCCGCCCTGGGCGTACTCCTGGTCGGCTACACAGACTTCATCCTGACCGCGCGGGCGTTCTCCGGCCGGACGAACGACTCGGACGAAGGCCCCGGGCTCGACGCCGACCAGGAGTTCCTGGCGCTGGGCGCGGCCAACCTCGGCGCCGGCGCCCTGCACGGATTCCCCGTCAGCAGCAGCGCCAGCCGCACCGCGCTCGCCTCCTCTGCGGGCGCCCGCAGCCAGGGGTACTCGCTGGTCGCCGGGGCGGCGGTCCTCGCGGTCCTGCTCTTCCTGAGCCCCTTGCTCGCCCGCACCCCGTCCGCGGTGCTCGGCGCACTCGTCGTCTACGCCGCGGTCCGCATGATCGACCTCACGGGCTTCCGCCGTCTGGCGTCCTTTCGCCGCCGCGAACTCCTGCTCGCCCTCGGCTGCCTGGTCGGCGTGCTCGCCCTGGACATCCTGTACGGCGTCCTCGTCGCGGTCGGCCTGTCGGTGGCCGAGCTGCTGACCCGGGTCGCCCGTCCGCACGACGCGATCCAGGGCGTGGTGCCCGGGGTCGCCGGCATGCACGACGTCGACGACTACCCGTCCGCGCGCACCATCCCCGGCCTGCTGGTCTACCGCTACGACTCCCCGCTCTTCTTCGCCAACGCCGAGGACTTCCGCCGTCGCGCCCTGGCCGCCGTGGACGGGCAGACCGCCCGCGTCCGCTGGTTCGTCCTCAACACCGAGGCCAACGTGGAGGTCGACATCACCGCGCTGGACGCCGTCGACGAGCTGCGCCGCGAGCTCACCGACCGCGGCGTCGTGTTCGCCCTCGCCCGCGTCAAGCAGGACCTCCTGGACGACCTTCAGGCGTACGGCCTCGCGGACTCGGTGGGAGCGGACCGGATCTTTCCGACCCTGCCGACCGCGGTTGCCGCGTACCGGGAGTGGTCCGGCGACCTCTAGGCGGGGCAGGAGCCGGGTGGCCCGATGCGAGGGGCCGGGTGGCCCATGGCCGGCCGTGGCCGCCGGGCGGACGCTGGCAGTGGAAGTCCCTGCACCCGTCGGGAGGCACGCCATGATCACCACACCCACGCCCAGCATGCTGCGCGCATTGCCTGCCGAACAGCGGCAACGGCTCATGCACATGGCCCGCGAAGTGTCCTTCCCGGAAGGGGCGCGCCTGTTCGAGGAGGGCGGCAGGGCCGACCGGTTCTGGATCATTCGCACGGGCACCGTCGAACTCGACATGCGCGTACCGGGCCGCCGGGCGGCCGTCATCGAGAGCCTGCGGCACAACGAACTCGTCGGCTGGTCCTGGCTGTTCACCCCGCACGTCTGGCATCTGGGCGCCCAGGCGGCGACCCCCGTACGGGCCTACGAGTTCGACGCGACGAGCGTGCGCATGATGTGCCGGGAGGACCCGGCGCTGGGTCACCCGATCGCGCAGTGGGTCGGGGACGTGCTGGCCCACCGTCTGCGCTCGGCCCGGACCCGGCTGCTGGACCTCTACGCCCCGTACGGCGCCGGCAGCCCCGTCTGACCCGGCACGCGAGCCGAGCGAGGAGGAGCAGTCATGCACGGCAACCCGAACATCGTCAGCGACGTCATGACCCGCACGGTCGCCGCTGTCGGCCGCCGGGCCACCTTCGTGGAGATCGTGCGGCTGATGCAGGACCGGAAGGTCAGCGCCCTGCCCGTCCTGGCGGGCGAGGGCCGTGTCGTCGGTGTCGTCTCCGAGGCCGACCTGCTGCCCAAGGAGGAGTTCCGCGACAGCGACCCGGACCGGTACACCCAGCTACGCCGCCTGTCCGACCTGGCGAAGGCCGGCGCGGTCACCGCGGGGGAGCTGATGACGTCGCCGGCGCTGACCGTCCGCCCGGACGCGACTTTGGCCCAGGCCGCCCGGACCATGGCCCGCGCCAAGGTCAAGCGGCTGCCGGTGGTCGACGAGCTGGGCATGCTGGAGGGCATCGTCAGCCGGGCCGACCTGCTCAAGGTCTTCCTGCGCGGGGACGACGAGATCGCCGAGGAGGTGCGGCGGGAGATCGTCGCCCATCTCTTCCCCATGCCGGCCTCGGCGATCCGGGTCGAGGTGCAGGACGGCGTGGTGCACCTCGCCGGGCGCGTCCGGGACACGTCCCTGATCCCCGTCGCCGCCCGCCTGGTACGTGCCGTCGAAGGCGTGGTGGACGTGGACTTCGCCCTGGAAACCCCGATAAGGGCAGGTGGGGACCGCGCGATGGGCCGGTGAGTACGCCTCTCCGGGTCGCCGGGGGCGTTTCTCGTGGTCCGGTAGGGCCGGTCGGCCCTAGTGCCTGAGGTCCCGGCGAGCGATGATCGTCATCAGAAGCAGTCCGTGGTCTGCGCTCCGTCGTCCGCCGCCGGTGACCCTTCGGTCCGCAGACCGTGAGCCACCGGGGTACAAGGGGTCGTCATGACAGGGCCAGGCACCTTCACGGAGCAGAACCCGATCCGCGTGTTCCTGCTGGACGACCACGAGGTCGTACGCCGGGGCCTGACCGACCTGCTCGACGCCGAACCGGACATCTCGGTGGTCGGCGACGCGGACACCGTCGAGCACGCCCTGGTCCGCGGCCCGGCCCTGCGCCCGCACGTCGCCGTGCTCGACGTACGCCTCCCGGACGGCGACGGCATCACCGTCTGCCGTGAGCTGCGCAGCCAGATGCCGGAGCTGGCCTGTCTGATGCTGACGTCGTTCGACGACGAGGACGCCCTGCTCGACGCCATCATGGCCGGCGCCTCGGGCTATGTCCTCAAGCAGATCAGGGGCTCCGACCTGGTCTCGGCGGTCCGTACGGTCGCCTCGGGCCAGTCCATGCTGGACCCCGCGACGACGGCCCGTCTGATGCGCTCGCTGCGGGCAGACCCGGCCGAGACACCCGCCGTCCCGCCGGAGCTGGCGAGCCTGTCGCCCCGCGAACGGGACATTCTCGCCCTGATCGGCGACGGCCTGACCAACCGCGAGATCGGCAAGAAGCTCTACCTCTCGGAGAAGACCGTCAAGAACCACATCTCGCGGCTGCTGGCCAAGCTGGGCGTCCAGCGCCGCGTCCAGGCCGCCGTCCTCGCCTCGCACCTGGAGCAGCCGGACGCCGGGGACCGTCCCGCGCGGTGAGCGCGCCCGTCAGACGGGGGCTGGTTCCGGCTTGCGCGCGGGGTTGAGCCGGCCGGTGCGGGCGAGAGCGGTGACGGCCGCCGCGCAGGCGAGTCCGATGGCGGTCAGCGCGGTCCACGTCAGCCACAGGGCATCGTGCCGTCGGGCGAAGTCCCACAGTGCGCCGGTGCCGAGGTTGCCCAGCGTGATGCCCAGGCCGGAGATGGTGTTGTAGAGGCCGTAGTGGGTGGCGACCAGGCGGTTGCCGGAGAGGGCGACGATGGTGTCCATCTCGAACGGGTAGACCACGGCGGAGCCCGCCGCGAGCAGGACCACCGCGGCGACCAGAGCGGTCAGCGATGCCGCCGGGGAGCCGTTCGGGACGAGCGCGAGCGGCAGGAAGGCCAGCCCCATCGCGGCCAGGCCGCGCACCAGCGCCTGGTCGGATCGCCGGCGTTGTCCGGCCCAGGCGGTCAGGCGCGACTGGCCTACGACGGCGACGGCGGCCGAGACGACGAACAGCCCGCTGGTGACCGCGGTGGCGTTCGCGCCGAGGGCGTCGGCAGCCGCCAGCGGGAGTGCCAGATAGACCTGGAACGTCAGCACGTATGAGCCGATCATCGCGGCGGCGAAGAGCAGGAAGGGCCGGTTGGCCGCGACCGTCCGCCATTGCGACAGCACGCCCTCCCGCCGTGCGGTGGTGCCCGGGATCTGGCCCCGACGCGCGGGCAGGCGGCGCCACTGGAGCACCGTGAGTGCGGCGAAGACGGCCGCGGCGGTCGTACACACGAGGCGGAAGTCGACGGCGAGCAGGGCGAGCCCGACGAGCGGACCGAGGAGCATGCCGGCCTGGTAGTGGACGTTGAACGCGGCGAACACCTCCACCCGCCGTTCGCCTGCCTCGGCGGCCAGACAGGCGCGCACCGCCGGGTTGAACAGGGCACCGGCGAAGCCGGTGGCGGCGGAGGCCACGATCAGGGTGGCGAGATCGTCGACCCAGCCGAGCAGCGCGAAGCCCGCTGTGCGCAGCAGGCAGCCCGCCAGGATCGGGATCTTGTGGCCGAGACGGTCGGCGAGGGTGCCGCCGATGAGGAACATGCCCTGCTGCGAGAAGTTGCGTACGCCCAGGACGAGCCCCACGGCCCAGGCCGCCAGGCCGACTCCGTCGGACAGGTGGGCGGCGAGGTAGGGCATCAGCATGTAGAAGGCGAGGTTGATGGCGAACTGATTGGCCATCAACAGCCGTACGGCGGGCGGGAAGGAGCGGGTCTGCCGCCACAGCGACCTCATCGGGCGGCTCCCGTCAGACCCGGGGCGTGTGGCGTTGCGAGTGGGTCGGTCACGTGGGTGCAGCGGGTCCAGCGGGTGACGATCCGTTCGCCGGGGTGAGCGATCTCGTCCGGGTCGTCGGCCGGCAGATGCCCGAGGAGGCCGTGCTCGCGGCAGTAGAGGTCGTCGAAGACGGTGCCCACATAGCGCTGCGGGCCGTCGGGGAACACGGCGACGATCCGCTCTTCCGGGGGCAGGGTGCGGGCCAGCCAGCGGGCGACGAGCGCCACGGCCCCGACGCTCCAGCCGCCGGTGGCGTAGTGGTCGCGGGCCAGGCACCGCGCGGCCCACACCGCCTCGGGCGCGGCGACCCAGTGGACCTCGTCGAAGAGGTCGTAGGCGACGTTGCGGGGGTGGATGCTGGAGCCCAGTCCGCGCATGATGCGGGGCGCGGCGGGCTGCCCGAAGATCGTCGAGCCGATGGTGTCCACCCCGACCACCCGCAGGTGAGGGAAGAATCCGCGCAGGACGGACCCGATACCGGCGGAATGACCGCCGGTGCCCACGGAGACGACGAGGCTGTCGACGCGGCCGAGTTGGGCGACGATCTCGTGGGCGAGCGGGGCGTAGGCGGCGACGTTGTCCGGGTTGTTGTACTGGTCGGGGCACCAGGCATCGGGCCGGCCCGCGAGGAGCTCCTCGACCCGTCGGCGGCGGGCCTCTTGCCAACCGCCGGTGGGATACGGCGTGTCGACGCGTACGACCTCGGCGCCGTAGGCGGTGAGCAGGCCGGTCATCAGCGGCTCGATGCCCGGGTCGGTGACGAGCGTGACGGGGTGACCGAAGGCGGCTCCGGCGAGCGCCAGGCCGAGGCCGAGCGTGCCCGAGGTGGACTCCACGATCCGGGCACCGGGCAGCAGCCGTCCGCGTTCGCGGGCCGCTCGGACCATGTGGAGGGCGGTGCGGTCCTTGATGCCGCCGGGATTGTGGCCTTCGAGCTTGGCCCAGAAGCCACGCCCGGCGGCGGTGAAGGGCTCCCCGATCCACAACACGGGGGTGTCGCCGACCAGTCCGGCGGCGTTGTGCATCGGACGTTTGGCGTCGGCGAGGAGCTGGGCCGGGGAGAGGGGGACGGGTGCGGGCGCGGGTACCGGGGTGGGGTGGCTCATGGCGTGCGTACGGCTGGGGTGGTTCATGACGTGCTTCTCCTGCGGCCGGTGCCGTCAAGGGCGGCCGGCCGGATGCTCGGGGAAGAGGGCGGGGCTGATCGGCTGCGGTGCGCCCGGGTCAGGGGCCGGGCTCGGCAGCGGGGCCGATCAGGTCCGCCACACGCCGAAGAGGGCCCGTGCGTGCCCTGCCGACGATCCGCTGGACGCATCAGGCGCCGGACCGGGTCGCGAGGAGAGCGCCACGGCGATTGCGGGGCCGACGCGCAGGGCGTCGTGTACCACGGGGAGAGCCGGCGCGACGTCACGCGGAGGCTGCACCATCGGTCCGTCACCGCCCCGGCAGTGCGCGTCGCTGTCGTGATGCGGGGCCGGCTGCCCGGTGTCCGCCCGATGCGGGTCGTGCGATGTCTGCCCGCAGGCGGCGGAGGCGACGAGCGGGGTGTCGGCGCGGGCCACGCCGGTGAGGGTCGGGCCGTGGGCGCAGGCCAGCACATGCAGGAGCGCGACAAGCAACAGCGCGAGCACCGCTCCGGTCCGTGACGCGGAGCGGCGGTGTCGGGTGGCTGACACGGCCGGCATGAGAACAAACCGTAATCAGTCGCGTACGCAAAGTTCGCTTCAGCGGCGACGGCTCACCGCATCAGGTGACGCATGACCCTGATTGGCCCTGTGCGCGCCGCTGAGGACGCCGCGCAGCAGCCCGATCGGCGACTCCCTCACCGGTGGCCGGTTACACACGGCGGGCACCGGCTGTCTCAATGCTTCCTCCCGAGCCCAGGATTCCGCTGACAGCATCCCGGGCCATGAAGCTGACCAGAAAGCTCACGGCCGTCGCCTTCGCCACCTTGGCCATGACGGCCACCGGCGTGGCGCTGGCACCATCGGCATCCGCCGCCAAGAGCGACTGCCCCCGAGAGTACGTGTGCGTCTGGAACAACACCGCCTTCTCCGGTGCCCCGACCTGGAGGTCGACGGGCAACCTGTACAACATGCACTCGGCCAACGGCCTGTCGATCTTCAACAACGGCGTACGGTACCCGGGCGCCGACCACATCTGGTGGCGGGCCACCTGGTCCACCGGCCAGACCTCGTCCGGCTGTCTGCACTACCCGCCGGACGCCGGGAACTCGTTCAGCCTGTACGGCAACGTCACCTTGAACTCCGCCGTGTGGGGCGGGGAATGCTGACCTGACGGCACGACACCCGCGGGGCGGCGATGGTTCCGCCCCTCGGGCGCGGCCCGGCGGATCAGCCGGCCAACCGGTCCTCGATGAGGGCCTTGAACTCCTGGTAGGAACCGGGGTTCTGGATCCTTGCTCCGTCGAGGAAGAACGTCGGCGTGCCCTGCACGCCCAGGCCGAGGCCGTCGCGCTGGTCCTGGTGTACACGCCCGGCGACCTTCCGATCGGCCAGCGCCGCGTCGAACTCGTCCATGTCCAGGCCGAGTTCTGCGGCTTAGTCACGGAAGACGTCCTGCTTCGACTCCTGCGACTCGCCCCACTCCTTCTGCGTGGTGAAGAGCTTGCTGTACATGCCCTCGAACTCGCCCTGCCGCGCTGCCGCTTCGGCGGTGCGGGCGGCGAGTTCGCCGTTGCGGTGACCGGGCATGGGGAAGTAGCGGGCGACGAAGGTGACGCGGTCGCCGTACTCCTCGCGCAGTTGCTCGACGACCGGGTGGTACGCGCCGCACGCCTCACACTCGAAGTCGAGGAACTCCCCTCGGCCGGGTGCACGGCACCGGGCCGGCGGCCGTCATCAGCAGCTGCGCGGGCCGGGGACGGCGGCGGGACGGATGGAGCGTACCCAGCGCGCCCGCCGACCGGGGCGCCGGGTGGCCCACCACGGCGGCTCTCAGCCTCGGCACCACGTCAGGTCAGGATCCGGAGAACCCCTGACGCTGTGTCCCGGGCGGCCTTTCCTGGCTTTCCCGGGGACGACCGGTACCCCGCACTCCTTCCTGGTGTTGCGGGGAGGAGTGCGGGGCGGACGGTGTTGGTGGAGCCGAGCCGGTCAGGTCGCGAGGCCGGCCTTCGTCAGCCACTCCTTGGCGACGGCGCTCGCGTCCTCCTTGTCGTTGACGAGCTTCTTCATCATCTCCAGCAGGTCCTCGGTGGTGAGCTTGGCCGAGACGCCGTTGAGCGCTGCCTTCGCCGTGTCGTTGACCGCGGACTTGTAGACCAGCGGCGTGACGTTCTGCGAGGAGAACAGGTTCTTCGGGTCCTCCAGCACCACCAGCTTGTCCTGGACGATGGCGGGGTCGGTGGTGTAGATGTTCGCGGCCTGCACCTTGTCCGAGTTCAGCAGCTTCAGCAGGGTGCTCTGGGCACCCGCGTCGAGCGGCTGGAACTTCCCGAACTCGACGCCGTAGATCTTCTTCAGACCGATCCAGCCCTGCGTACGGGTCTTGAACTCCGACCCGGCGCCGATCGTCCACTTCCCGGCGACCGCCTTGAGGTCGGCGAGGGTCTTGAGGTTGTACTTCTTGGCCGTCTCCGCGGTGACCGTGACCGAGTCCTTGTCCTGGGCCTCGGCGGAGTCGAGGATCTCGACCGACGACGGAAGCTTCTTCTTCAGCTCGGCGTTGATGTCCTGCGTGCCGGTCGCGGTGCTGGCCTTGTCGACCGCCGTCGCCAGCAGGGCGCCGTTGTACTCCGGGAAGACCTGGATGCCGCCCTTGACCACCTGGTCGTAGTAGACCTCACGGGCCCCGATGTCGAACTTCCGGGTCACCTTCAGGCCCTTGGCCTCCAGGGCCTCGGCGTAGATCTCGGCGAGCAGTTGGTTCTCGGGGAAGTTCGCCGAGCCGACGACGATGGCCTTGCCGTCGCCGCTGTCACCGCCGCTGCCCGTCAGCGGGTTGTCGTCGCTGTCGCCGGAGCCGCCGCAGGCGGTCAGCGACAGGGCGGCGATCAGGGCGAAGGCGGCGCCGCGGTGGATGCCTGTCATGGGTGTTTCCTTTCTCGGAGCCCGGGGGCTCGGACGAACTCAGAACGACAAGTGCGGAACGGCAGGGTCAGGACTTGGCCGCCGAGACCCGCAGGCCCGGCGAGACGATGACGCGCCGCAGCGCGGTGAACAGGATCTGGACGACGAGCGCCAGGGCGACCACGACAGTGGAGCCGCCGATGACCAGCTCGTAGTCGTTGCGGGAGAGCCCGTCGACGATGAAGCGGCCCAGGCCGCCAAGACCCGGATAGGCGGCGACGGTCGCGGTGGCCACGACCTGGATCGCGGCGACCCTGAGTCCGAGGAGGATCAGCGGCAGAGCCATCGGCACCTCCACCCGTACCAGGACCTCCCACTCGGTCATGCCGACCCCGCGCGCGGCGTCCCTGGTCGCGGGGTCCACGCCCCGGACTCCCTCGAAGGTGTTGATGAGGATCGGCGGGACGGCGAGGGCCACCAGGGCGACCAGTACGGGGGTGGTGCTGAGCCCGGCGAGCGTGACGACGAGGACCACCAGGCCGAAGGTGGGGATCGCCCGTGCGAGGTTGGCGACGCTGGCCACGGCGAACGCCCCGCGGCCCGTGTGTCCGACGAGCAGCCCGAGCGTCAGCCCGATCAGGGCGGCGAACAGCAGCGACAGGCCGCTGTAGGTGAGGTGCTCCAGCAGCCGCTGCGGGATTCCCTCCGCCCCGTGCCACTGCTTCGAGGACGTCAACCAGTCGCCCACGAGCCCGAGTTGGTTCAGGAGATCGTTCATGTCGCCGTCACCTTGCTCCGGGACCAGGGCGTGAGCAGCCGCTGCGCCAGGACCAGCAGCGCGTCGGTGGCGAGCGCGAGCAGCATGATCAGGACGATCGCGGTGACGATCGGGGTCGGGAAGTCGAGCTGGAGGCCACGGGTGATGTAGTAGCCGAGCCCGCCCTGTCCGATGAGCTGTCCCACGGCTACGAGGCTGATGGAGGAGACCGCGGCGACGCGTACGCCGGCGATGACGACGGGTACGGCGATGGGCAGTTCGATCTGCACGACCCGGCGTACCGGGGCGAAGCCCAGTGCGGTGGCCGCCTGCCGGACCGGTTCGGGGACCGAGGCAAGACCGTCCACGACGTTGGGCACCAGGACCGACAGCGTGTAGAGCGTCAGCGGGATCATCACGGTCTGTTCCGTCAGCCCGGTGTACTTGACGAAGATCATGAACAGGGCAAGTGACGGGATCGAGTACAGGATGTTGGCCACGGTCAGCACCGGCGTGTACAGCCATCGAAAGCGGTGGCAGAGGATGCCGAGGGGCACCGAGATGATCAGCCCGAACAGCACCGGCAGCAGGCCGAGTCGCAGGTGGATCGCGGTGTAGTCGGCCAGCTCGCCGATGTGGTCGCCGATCCAGTCCCACCGGACCAGCGGTTCGCCGTCGCTCATCGCTCACCACCGCCCGGACCGGCGGCGTCCGCAGCGTGCCCGGCCTTCGCGTCCCCGGTCTTCGCGAGCCTCGACTGCTCCCCGATCGCCGCCTGCGGCACCTCGGCCGCGCCTGCGACCGCGGACAGTTCGTGCGCGTCCGCGACTCCGACGACCGCGCCGTCCGCGTCCACGCCCACCGCGAGCCGGGACGGCGACAGGAGCGCCGAGTCGAGGGCGGCCCGCGCCGAGTCGCCGACGAGGCTGAAGGTGTGGCCGAGCTGAGTGAGAGGCGCCTCGGCGAGGGTGCCGCTCTCCGGCAGCTTCGCGACCTCGGCCCAGCCGAGCGGTCGCCCTTCGTCGTCGACGACCAGCACCCACGGCTCGTCCGCCGCCCTGGCCCGTGCCACGGGAGCGGTCGCCGGCAGCACCGCACCGTCGCGCAGCGGCACTTCGGCCGCATTGACGAAGGACAGCCGGCGAATGCCGCGGTCCTGCCCGACGAATCCGGCCACGAATTCGTCGGCGGGCCGCGCGAGCAACCGTTCAGGGGTGTCGAACTGGGCGAGCCTGCCGCCGGTACGGAACACCGCTATGTTGTCGCCGAGTTTGATCGCCTCGTCGATGTCATGGGTGACGAACACGATCGTCTTGTGCAGCTCCTTTTGCAGCCGTATGAACTCCGCCTGCAATTCCGCCCGCACGATCGGGTCGACCGCGCTGAACGGCTCGTCCATCAGCAGCACCGGCGGGTCCGCGCCCAGTGCCCTGGCCACCCCCACGCGCTGCTGCTGCCCGCCGGAGAGCTGGCTCGGGTAGCGCCCCGCCATCCCGGCCGGCAGGCCCACCAGTTCCAGCAGCTCCGCCGCCCGCGCCCGTGCCTTCTTGCGGCTCCAGCCGAGCAGCAGCGGCACGGTCGCGATGTTGTCCAGGATGGTCCGGTGCGGGAACAGCCCGGCGTGCTGGATCACGTACCCGATGCCGCGGCGCAGCTCAGGGGCGTTGACCTCCCGGATGTCCCGGCCGCGCAGGCTCACCGTCCCGGCCGTCGGCTCCACCATGCGGTTGATCATGCGCAGGGTCGTGGTCTTGCCGCAGCCGGAGGGGCCGACCAGGACCGTGATGCCGCCCTCGGCCAACTCCAGGGAGAGGTCGTCCACGGCAGTGGTGCCGTTCGGATAGTTCTTGCTCACCGCGTCGAATCTGATCAAGGCTGCCCCTCACCTGACTGCATATGCATATGCAGATTTTCGAGTGAGTGAATGGCAGTCAATGGCCGACTGTGAACGCCGCGTTACGTTCCTACGAAATCAGGCCAGGAGCGCCTGAAATGCCCAGGTTCCACAACTGATGTTCCACTCACAATTGGCCTGCGCAAACGCAAGGAGAAGCTCCATGGAACCGGTCTGGTTCACCTTCCTGAACGGCTCGGACATCGCACAGCTCGAGCTGACCGACGACGAGATACTCGACGCCGTCGAGGACGGGCTGCGCGCCCAGGGCCTCGGGGAGACGGTCATCGAACCGCGCGTCCACCTCGTGCCCGATCCCGCGTTCAACGGCCACTTCAACGTCCTGCGCGGCTACATAGCTCCGCTCTCGCTGGCCGGGGTCAAGATCGTGGGCGACTACGTTGGCAACTACCAGCAGGGCCTGCCCTCGGAGATGGCGCTGCTCAACCTCTTCGACCCGCGCACCGGGATGCCGGTGGCCGTCCTCGACGCCACCGCCATCACCGAGATGCGCACCGGCGCCCTCACCGCGCTCGGGGCACGTCATCTGGCCCGCCCGGACGCCAAGGTGCTGGGGCACGTCGGCGCCCGCGCCACGTCGTACTGGAACGTCCGCCTGCTCGACCGGATCTTCGACCTCGCCGAGATCCGCGTCCACTCGCGCCGCCCCGAGAGTCGTGAAGCCTTCGCCGAGCGACTTCAGCGGGAGCTCGGCAAGCCCGTCGTCGTGACCGAGGACTGGAAGACCTGCGTGGAAGGCGCGGACATCGTGGTGGAGGCGTCCCGGCTGGAGCGCCCGGAGCCGCTGCTGAGGACCGAGTGGATCGCCCCAGGCGCCCTGGTCGTGCCCTACGGAACGAACAGCGCCGTAGAACTCTCCCTCACGGACGTCATGGACAAGATCGTCGTCGACGACTGGGGCCAGGCGCACGCGGGGCCGTTCGGCGCGCTGCGCGCACATGTCGACAGCGGCAGACTCGACGAGGGCAATCTGCACGCCGAGTTGGGCGAGATCGTCGCCGGCCGCAAGCCCGGCCGGGAAAGCGCCGACGAGACGAACCTGTTCTGGCACCGCGGGCTCTCCCTCTCCGACATCGCGCTGGGTGCGGCCATGCTGAGGAAGGCCGAAGAGCGCGGCCTCGGACAGAAGTTGCGGTTCTCGTGACCATGGTCGTCGTCGACGGGCGAACGCTGTCCTACGGCGATGTCGCCGCCGTCGCCCACCACGGAGCCGAGGTCGTCCTGGCGGACGAGGTACTCCCCCGGCTCACCCGCGACCGGGCCGTCGTCGACGACGTCGTCGACCGTCAGGTGCCGACGTACGGGCTGACGACGGGGCTGGGCACCCGGGCGTCCTACGCACTGCCGCGCGAAGAACTGGAGGAGTTCAGCGTCCGTACCGTCCGGGGAAGGGCCAACGCCGTCGGTGATCCGCTACCGGTCCCCCTCGTACGCGCCGCCGTCCTCGCCCGCGTCAACGGCATCGCGGGCGGCGGCAGCGGGGTCCGGCCAAAGATCCCGCGGCTGCTCGTGGACATGCTCAACGCGCGGGTGCATCCCGTGATCCCCGAGGTGGGGTCGATCGGCGCCTCCGATCTGTGCCAGATGGCCCATGTCGGCCTGGTCGTCATCGGTGAGGGCAGCGCCGAGTTCGCCGGTCGGGTGCTCGATGGCGGCACGGCACTGCGGCAGGCCGGTCTCGCCCCGGCCGAACTCGGTCCGAAGGACGGCCATGTGCTGTGCAGCGCGAGCCCGCTGGCAGCCGGGCCGGGTGCCCTCGCCCTGCACGAAGCGGCTGCCGTCCTCACGCTGGCCCAGGCGGTCACGGCTCTGACCTACGAGGGCTTCCGGGCGAACACGAGCCCGCTCGACGCCCGGGTACTGAGCCTGCGCCCCGCCCCGGGCCAGTCCCGCGCGGCGAGCGAACTGCTCGCCCTGCTGGACGGCGGTGTGCTGGGCGACCCCCGGCACGCGCGCCGGGTCCAGGATCCCATCAGCCTGCGCTGTGCGGCCCAGGTGCACGGGGCCCTGCACAGCGCGCTGGACTTCGCCGACGCAGCGCTCCGACCGGAGCTGAACGGCTGCGGCGACAATCCTGTGGTGCTGGCCGACACCGGCGAGATCCTCTCCTCCGGCAACTTCCACACCCCTGCCCTGGCCCTCGCCTTCGACACCCTCGCGCTGGCGCTGACGCAGACCGCGTCACTCTCCGCCGAGCGCATGCGCCGGCTGCTCGCCCCCGGCGTCAGCGGACTGCCCGCCAATCTGTCGGCGTACGGTCCGGAGCGCTCGGGCTTCGCACCTCTGACGAAGACGGCGCAGGCACTCGCCGCCGAGATCCGCATGCTGTCCGTACCGGTGTGCACCGACCCCCGTCATGGCGCCGACGCCGTCGAGGACGACTCGACCAACGCGGCGCTCGGGGCACGGCGGCTGGCCACGATCCTCGTGCGGCTACGGCAGTTGCTCGCCGTGGAGGCCGTCGTCGCCGCCCAGGCCGTGGACCTGGCCGCACCGTCCGCCCTGGGACGGGGACCTCGGTTGCTGCACCGGGCGATCCGGGCGATCGTGCCCCGTCTGGACGACGACCGGCCCTGCGGGGTGGACGTGGAGGCGGTGCACCACGACGTCCTGGGTTCCGACGACGTCCGCAGTGCACTGCGCGCAGTGGTGGGAGAAGCGTCCGAGGTGGGAGGACTGTCATGACGAACGTCGACGTGCACCAGCATCTTTGGAGTCCGTCACTGGTGGCGGCCCTGCGGTCCCGCGGTGAACCGCCGTTCCTGGAGGGCTGGACGCTGTTTCTGGACGGTGAGCCGCCCTACGAGATCCCGCCCGCCGACCACGACGTGACACGGCGCGCAGAGCTCGCCGCCGCCGACGGCCTCGGCCGGGCACTCGTCTCGCTGTCCGCCCCGATCGGCGTGGAATGGCTGCCCTCGGCGGAGGCACGCCCCCTGCTCGACGCCTACCACGAGGGCGCGGCCTCGCTCCCCGAGCCGTTCGGCGCCTGGGCCGCCGCCTGCGTACGGGACATCGACGCGAAGGCGACGGCCGAGGACCTCGACCGGGGGTTCGTCGGCCTCCAGCTCCCGGCGAACGCCCTTGCGGACGCGGCCGGTTACGCGCGGTGCGCCCCGCTGCTCGATCTGCTCGAAGAGCGCGACCTCCCCCTGTTCGTCCACCCGGGGCCGGCCGCCGGCCACTCCGAGGGACCCGGTTGGTGGCCCGCGATGGTTCCCTACGTCCAGCAGATGCACTCGGCCTGGTTCGCCTTCCGGGCCTTCGGCCGCGCGCGCCATCCGAGACTGCGCGTGTGCTTCGCGTTGCTGGCCGGGCTCGCTCCGCTGCACGGGGAGCGCTTCGCCGCCCGGGGCGACGGCGGCGGCATCGGGGTGGACCCGGATGTTTTCGTCGAGACGTCCTCATACGGTCCGCGCGCCGTCGAGGCGATCGTCCGCGCCCTCGGTGTGGACGCCGTCGTCCAGGGCTCGGACCGGCCCTACGCGCAGCCGCCGCGAGATCCCGGCTTCGGTCTGGGCGCGGCCGCGGCGTCCGCCTTCCGCGACGCCAATCCGCGACGACTGCTCACCGGAAAGAGCCAGGAACTTTGAAAAGCCCGTCCGGTGAGAGACCCGCCCACGTACCGCACAAAGGAATGACCATGAACGCGACCGCGATCGACACCACAGCCCTCGCCGAACTCGGCGTGTCCGACCGCCCGTTCCTGCCCGCAGAGTGTGCGGACCGGGCCCGCCGCGCGGCGGCCTTCGTCGACACCACCGCGCTCGACCGCTCCGGCCCCGGCTCGTACCTCCTGCTGTGGCGGAACGAGACTTCCGAAGCGTGGCTCAACACCTGGTGGGAATCGCGCGACACCGGCTACCACGACCACCAGGGATCCTGTGTCGGCGTGCACGTGATCGAAGGCACCGCCTGGCAGGAGGGGTTGCCGGTGGGCGGTCCGCGCCGCGCCCGGCGGTACGGGCCGGGCGAGTCGTTCTCCTTCCCCGGCTCGGGCGTCCACCGGATGGACCACGACGCGGGCGCCGTCACCATCCACGTCTACTCACCGCCCCTGCGAGCCATCGGACACTACGAGCTCATCGACGGCGACCTCCACCGAACTGCGGGCCTGCCGGACGAGGGCTCGCCCGCAAGCCCCCGTCTGCTCGACGCCCTCAACTCGATCGGCCGTTGATCAGGAAAGCCTGGACGGACCACGGACCGCGCGGTCAGGCAGGGCTGTCCCACAGCGCATGCAGGGCGGGCGGCTTGCGGAAGACCAGACCGTACGGAGTTGTGGGGAGGTCCGGGTCGAGGCGCAGGGCAGGGAGTCGTTCGAGCAGGTGCTGGAGGGCGATGCGGGCCTCCAGGCGGGCGAGGTGCGCGGCGATGCAGTGGTGCGGACCGTGCGCGAACGCCAGTTGGAGCCGCGCGTTCTCGCGGCGGACATCGAAGCGATCGGGGTCGGGGAAGACGGCCGGATCACGGTTGGCGCCCGCCAGGGAGACCGTGACCGCGTCGCCCCGGCGGATCGTGGCCGGGCCGAGGACCGTGTCCCGGGTGGCGTAGCGGTCCACGAGCACCGCGCCGGGTTCGAGACGCAGCGACTCCTCGATGGCACCGTCCAGCAGATCGGCGTCGCCCCGGACCAGGGCAAGCTGGTCCGGGGAGCGCAGCAGATGCAGCAGCGCGTTGGTGATCATCGCCTCGGTGGTCTCGATGCCTCCGAACATCAGGACCGCGGCATTGGACACCACCTCGGGCAGATCAAGCTGCCCGGCAGCGGTGACGAGGAGCGAGGGAGCTTCCCCGTCGGCGACGGTGGCTTCCCCGTCGGCCACCGTGGCTTCCACGGCCGCCCGTAGTTGCGCGTACGCCGCGGCACCGTCGGGACCCGCCGCATGACCGGCGGTGATGTCCGAGACCGAGCGCACGATGGAGTCGTACCAGGACAGCACGGTGACCGTATCGACGCCCACCAGTCCCAGTGCCTCGGTCACGACGGCGACGGAGAGCGGGCCGGCGTAGGCACTGCGTAGTTCGCCGGTGCCCGCCGGCTCCAGTGCGGCGATGAGGCGGTCGGACTCCCGCGCGATGAACGAGGCGAACCCGTCACGCACCTCCCGGGGCCGGAAGGGGGCGTTGAAGGGGCGGCGGTGCCGAGCGTGCTGGTCGCCGTCAAGGGACAGCATGCTCGGCCCGACGACCTGTGCGGTGGAGAACCGGGGATCGTCGACGGTGAAGGTGTCGGCGTCCCGCATCACACTGAGCGCGAGGTCGCGACGGGTCACCAGCCAGCCGCCCAGCTCGGGCAACCAGGACACTGGCTCATGGGCACGGAGCAGCGCCAACCGCGGATGCGGATCCTCGGCGAGCTCGGCGAGCGTGGTCGCTGCACCGAGCGGGAACGAGCCGACGACACTCATCGCGCACCGCGTCGAGTCGGCGCGTCGCGGCGTACGGGGACATCACCTGCGCGGCGATGCCGGGGGCGGCCTCGACCGGCCCCCTGGCTCAACTCTCTGCACGCCACTGGAAGATCCATACCCGTGATCACATACCCCCGGGAAGGGCCGGTCTCACCTGCCGGATCCGGAGGCGGGACGGGTGAGGAGGCTGCGTACGGCACCGATGCCGGCGAGGTCGTCACCGGGCGGCGCCCTGCTTGGCCAGGACGTCCGCCCACCAGCGTTCGGCCACCCGTGGGTGCGAGCGGAGCCAGCCCACCACGGCGTTCTCCCCGTAGGCCGCCAGGAGGGGGTTGTCCGGATCGTCGGTGACTCCGCGGCTGCGAGCGGCCAGTTCCGCCGGCAGGTGCAGCGGCTCGACGACGGCATCGAAGCGGGGGCCCAGGAAGAACGGGACGGAGTAGCGGTCGACGCCCGACTGCGGGCTGACGACCCGGTGTTGCGTGGCCTTGAGATAGCCCTGGGTGGCGATCTCCAGCATCTCGCCGATGTTGAACACGAAGGCGCCGGGCACGGGCGGGGCGTCTATCCACTCGCCGTCCTCGCCCTGCACCTGAAGCCCGCCGACCTCGTCCTGCTGCAGGAGGGCGAGGTAGCCGTAGTCCTTGTGTGCGCCCACTCCCTGGTCGGCGTGCCGGGCGGCGCGTGGCGGGTAGTGGACGATCTTCACATATACGGCCGCCTCCTCGTCGAACCACTGGTCGAAGTAGCCCTCGTCCTGGCCGAGCGCGGCCGCCAGGGCTCGCAGGACCTCGCGGCTCACACGGAGCGCCTCCGCCTGCCAGCGCAGGACCACGTCCCTCAGCTCCGGGAGCGCGGTCGGCCATTGGTTCGGGCCGATCAGGCGCAGGTAGTCGGGGTCTTCCGGGCCCGTGTCGAGCGCCGCGCGTTCCGGGCCGATGTCGATCTGCTCGCGCCAGTCGGCGCTGCCCAGCGTGTGCTCGGTCCCGGTACGCGTATACCCGCGGAACTGGGGCGAGTTGACGTTCTCGATCTCCAGGCGCTGCTCCTCCGGCAAGGCGAAGAAGGTGCGGGCCGCGCTGAGGATCTCGTCCTGCACCGATGCGGGGACGCCGTGCCCGGTGACGTAGAAGAAGCCCACCTCGTGGGCCGCGGAACGGAGCTCGGCGAGGAAGGCCTCGCGGTCCGTGTCCGGGGCACGGAAGCGGGAGATGTCGATGACGGGCAGGGCAGTGGGCTGGGCCATGGGGTGGTTCCTTCGTGAGGGCAGCCGACCGGCCAGGGCTGCACACGTCAACGGGGCTGCCGGATAGGTCAGTTGCCCGAAGGGTGCGCCGAGAACGGGGTGGGGCGGAGATGAAGAGTCGGAGTCGCGGGCCGTGGAACGGCGATCAGCAACAGACCTCGTCGAACTGGTCGGCGCGGCGGCTCACCCAGAACGGGTCGAGCAGCACCGTGTGCACCTGGCCAGTGGTTTCCATGGCCGGATCAAAGCACACCCCGACAACGGGAGTCCACCGCGCCCCTGGTCGATGAGACATCCCGGTCGAGCTGGTGCGCCCCTGCCACCGTGTGGTTACCTGACTCCATGACCGTGCTCGTGACCCGCCGCCACGTCGACTACGTGCGTGTCACCACCACGGGTTGTTCCGCCGTGAGCTGACCGCGTCCTCCGGCGTCCGACCAGCCCTCTCCCACCACATCGCGCTGACCGCTGCCCCTGTCCGGGCGCGTGCTCTCGGCCTGCGGTTCTTCCGCCTTCCTCGCTCCGCATTCCGGCATCGCCGCATTGCCACAAGGGAGCGCCATGAGCGAGCCCATCGACTCCGTCACCGCCGGACACCCTTTGCCAGCAGTACCGACATCAGCAGGAGTAGACATGACCGTCCAGGACTCACCCACCGGCATCGACGCCTTCGCCGCCGAATGGGAGGCATGGCACCAGCACAAGGACGCCTCCCTCGCCCATGAGCACGGATTCCTCGCCGTCACCGGCCTCCACTGGCTGGCCGCCGACCCCCAGCGCTTCCCCGACGCGCCTGGCACCTGGTCGACGGGCGTCGACGGCGTCACCGTCGTGCTCGGCGAGGGAGAGGAGCTCGTCGTCGACGGTACGGCCGTGCGCGGCCGGCACGGCTTCGGCGTCATCCCGGAACGCGGCGGCGTCAACGCAGTGTGGGGGGACGCGGTGATCGAAGTCGCCAAGCGGGGCGGCCAGAACGTGATCCGGCCGCGGCATCCGCACCATCGGCTGCGCACTGCGTTCACCGGAACACCGGCGTACGCACCGCACCCGCGCTGGGTGATCACTGGTACGTACACGCCGTTCCCGGAGCCGCGACCGACCACCGTGGGTGCCGCGGCCGAAGGACTTCAGCACGTCTACGACGCGCCAGGGGAGATCCGTTTCCAGATCGACGGCCGGGCGCTGAGCCTGACCGCGTTCGACGGGCACACGCCGGGCAGTCTCCTGGTGTTGTTCACCGACGCGACCTCCGGCGTGACCACGTATGCGGCCAACCGCTCCCTGCACATCGACGCACCTGGCCCCGACGGCAGGGTCGTGCTCGACTTCAACCGCGCGACCAACCTGCCCTGCGCCTACACCGACTTCGCGACCTGCCCCCTGCCGCCCGCCGAGAACCGCCTCCCGATCGCGATCGAGGCAGGGGAGCAAATTCCTCACGAGCGGAAGCCGGACGCGCACTGAGCGGTTCGGATTTCAGGCTCGCAGGGAACGGATCATGCTCTGCAGGAGCCGGAACGCCTCTGACTGCTCGGTCTCGGTCAGGCCAGCCAGCATTCTGGCCTCGACGGACCGGACGGCTGCGCTCGCCTTCTCGAGGCTTCGTCGGCCGCTGGGCGTCAGCCGCGTGGGAAGCACCTTCCCGACGGGTGCCTCCGCAGGCCTGGTGACGTAGCCGTCTCGTTCCAGGGCCTGGAGCAGCACGTTCATCGTCTGCCGTGTCACGAACGCGCCCCGCGCGAGCTCGGAGTTCGACAAGCCCGGTCGTTGCGCCAGCAGCTCGAGGCAGGAGTAGTGCGTCACGCTCATCCCGAGCGGCCGCAGCACTTCCTCCATGGCCGCGCGCAGCGCGCTCGACGCTTCTTTGAGCAGGTAACCCAGTGACGTCTCCAGGTCGACGCCGACACCTTCTTGACCCATGTCAGCATTCTGACATAGGTTGATGCATGTCAGAAAACTGACACACACAGAAGGAGCGCCATCATGCCCGCCACCGGCCCCGACTTCATCTCGCTCCAAGTGCGCGACCTCGACGCTTCGCAGGCGTTCTACGAGCAGTACCTGGGCCTCGTCCGCTCGCCGGCCGGACCTGCGCACGCCGTCGTCTTCGAGACGAAGCCGATCGCGTTCGCACTCCGCGACGTCATTCCCGGCACCGACCTCGCATCCGTCGCTCAGCCCGGCATCGGTGCCGCGATCTGGCTCCACGCCACCGACGTCCAGGCCATCCACGACGCGCTCGTCGCCGACGGTCACACCATCGTCTCCGCACCGATCGACGGCCCCTTCGGCCGGACCTTCACCTTCGCCGACCCCGACGGCTACCAGGTCACGCTCCACGACCGCACGTGATCGGCCGGTCGCCGTGCCGTGCGCGGGCACGGCGACTCCAAGCGGACCTGGTGAAGTCCACTGCGGTTCGACAGCTCCCTCAAGGGGCGCGGGGCGGTGCCGATATGCGGCTCCGCCGCGATGGGGGTCCCTCCCGCTCGAGCGAAGCCGAGAGTGGGGGAGCGACCAGCCATGACGGCGCCGCAGCCGGAAGACGGCCCGTCGCCGCACGCCCAGCGGAGCGCTCAGGCGGTCCTGGCGGTCCCGGTGCCCTTCTCCGCGTCCAGGGCGTACGGTCCTTGCTGCTGTGCGACGCGGTCGAGAAGGCCGTCGTCACCCACCGCTCCTGCCTCACCAAGGCCGAGGACCACAACACCTGGGGCGAGGGCGAGGCCAGCGCCGATCCGGCTGAATCGTCTGCCGGCGCATCGTGGCTGGTCGAAGGCGTCCGTACGGCGAGCACGCGGCGCCGGCACACCGCGGTGCACGAGCTCTACGGCAAGGGCGTCGGCATCAGCCGTATCGCCGACCGGCTTGACCTGGACCGCAAGACCGTGCGGCGCTATGCCCACGCCGCCATCGCCGACCAGATGATCCGCGCAGTTGTACGCGGCCCACGTCGTCTCGCCCCGTACGCGGGCTACCTCAACCAGCGGTGGCAGGAGGGCTGCGCCGACATCGGCCGCCTCCATCGCGAACTCCTCAGGCTGGGCTACCAGGGCGGTGCACGCACCGTCCCGCGCCGACTCGAACCGTGGCGCTCAAACGACCCGCCATCAAGTCACCGCGGTGACACCCATGGCGGTCGCGAGGTCGCCACGTGGCTCACCCGCCACCCCGACGCGCTCACCAGCGAAGAGAGCCAGCAACTCAAGCAACTAAGCGACTGCTGCCAGGAGTTGAACGACACCGCCCAGCGCGTCCGAGACTTCGCACAGATCATGGACAAGCTGGACGGGGCACGGCTGCTGCCCGCATGGATCGACACGGTGGCTTCGGAGGCCGCCCAGCCTGTGATCAGAAACTTCGCGCGCCACCTCCGCCAGGACTACGACACTCTCGGTGTTCGACGACTGGCGGCGACGAGCAGGACGCGCTTCCTGAGCAACTGGAAGCCGGCACGTCCCGCCATCTGTCTCTTGATCGACTTCAGATCCGTGACGCGGCCTTCCACGACGCCATCGCCTTCTCCAGCGCCCGCTCCCACGCCCAGATGGAACAAGCCATCGCCACCCGCCACACCATCGGCGAGGCCATGGGCATCCTCATGGGCGCCCGCCACCTCACCGAGGACCAGGCCTTCGACGTCCTGCGCCGCTATTCCTCCGCTCGAGTGGAAGTGATCGGGCCTACCTGGTCGAGGGCGGCCCTCGAGCGGAGTGCTAGCTGAAGGGAGCGGCGCGCGGCGTCGCCCCCCTGGTCCTGCACCCAGATCAGCAGGGAAGGCGCCGTGCGTCGTCCAGCTCGGCGCCCTCCGCTGTCCTTCGTCGGTCTTTGCGCTATGACCAGGGCAGGACCAGGGCGCCCCAGGCGACGACGGGGCCGAGGGCAACGATTCCGCCGGTGTAGCCGATGACCTGGCGGTAGAAGCGGCGCGCGTCCACCCCACGGGCGTTGCTGAGGACGAGTGCTCCGTTGGTCGAGAAGGGGGAGGTGTCGACGATCGTAGTGGAGACGGCGAGCGCGGCGATCAGTCCGACGGCGCTGAGGTGGCTGGAGAGCAGCAGCGGTACGGCGATGGGGATGATCGCTGTGAGAATCGCGGTGGAGGAGGCGAAGGCGGAGGTGATGGCCACGGTGAAGCACAGCAGCAGGGCGACGACGACCGGGGCGCCCATGCCCGCCGCGTGTTCGGAGATCTCCTCGATGATGCCGGCCTTCTCCAGCATCGCGATGTACGTCATCATGCCCGCGACCAGAAGCAGGGTGGACCAGCTGACACCGTCCACGGCCTTCTCTTGCCGCTTCATGTCCACCAGGGCCAGCAGGGCGCCGGCAGCCAGCGCAAGGAAGCCGATCTCCAGGTGGAAGCCGAGCGCGCCGACGACGAGGGCCACCAGACAGGCGAGGGTGAGCCACTGCCGCCAATCGGGCCTGCCGGGGACGGCGAGGTCCTCGTCGTCGGCTGCCTCCGCGGCCCCCTCGACCAGCGGAGCAGGACGCTTGGCGAGCAGGGCGTAGGTGAGGATCGAGAGCACCAGGTTGATCACGAAGCTGGCGCTGAACAGCGCCACGGCGGAGACATGCAGATCGGTCTTGTCGACGAGGCCGAGCACCAGCGCACCGGAGACGGCCAGCGGGGAGAACGCCCCCGCGTGCCCGCCGCTGATCACCATCATGCCGACGACCAGCGGGTTGAGCTTGTAACGGTAGGCGAAGTTCATGCCGATCGGCGCGAGGATCGCGACCGCGGCCGGGGTGAACGTACCGAACGCCGTCAGCAGGGCGGCCACCAGGAACAGCACCCAGGGGATGAGCTCGACCTTGCCGCGTACCAGCCTTACCCCGGCCGCGACGAGCCAGTCGATGGTGCCGTTGCGGCGGGCGACGGAGAACAGGTAGGTGACTCCGACGATGGTGACGAAGAGCTTGGCCGGAAACCCCTCGAAGATCTCGTCCTCGGTGAGGCCGAGCGAGGCGGTCCCGACGGCGAAGGTGGCGACGAAGGCGAGGATGCCCAGGTTGATCGGCAGCACGGTGCCGACCACGAACATCACCAGCAGGGCGCCTATGGAGATCACTTCAGCAGACATCATTGTCCTTGGTGCGGTGGGGACGGGGTGGCGCGCCCCGAGGGCGCGAGAGTATCCCGGTGTGGACGGCTGCGAGCCGGCCTGACCGAGGTGATGTTCGTCGCGGCTCAGGCGGCTTGCGGGCTGCCTGCTTCCGGTACGTAGATTCGGGCGTCGGCGAGGAGACGGGCCGCGCGCTGCACGGTGACCCGGTGCGGCAGGCCGTCCCTCACATCGGTGCAGCGGACCGCGACGACTCCGGCGGGCGTGCCGAGCCGCAACCACTCGTCGGTCGGGCCGCCCGTGGCCCGGGAGACCACGGACCCCTCCAGCAGCCCGGCCGCCGCGACGGCGACGGCAGAGGTCAGGCCGATCGCGGGGTGCGGGGCGTTCATGCTGAGCATGCGCACCGACACGTCGTAGTCCTCGGCAGCGACCGGTTCACCGAGGGTGGTGGTGTACGGCACCGGCGGGCCGACCAGGCCCACCTTGGGCACCGCGTCGCCCGATTCCTCGCCCGGCCGGAGCAGCCCCATCAGGGGTGCGGCGGTATGACGGACGGTGCGCAGCCAGGGAACGTCCGCGGTCATCCGCTCCAGCGACTCGGCACCGGTACGCCCGGCGCTGGCGGCATCGACAAGGACGACCGGCGCTCCCGCGGTCACCATGCTCACGCGTACCGGCTCGGCGCCGCCGACCCGCAGGTCCTGGGCGGCCTGGCCGGTGGGGAGCAGTAAGGCAGTGGTACCGGCGGGGTCGCGGAAGGTGAGGCCGACCGCGACCCCGCCGGCACGGGTGCCGGGTACCGTCTGGCGGCCGAAGTGCTGCACCACGCCTCCGTGGGTGTCGACGATCCCTTCAAGGACCGCGCCGGTATTGGTGTTGCGCATCACCACGCGCGTCCGGTCGCCGGTGACCGGAACCATTCCTTTGGTCACCGCGTACAGGGCGACGCCGGTGGCGCAGTTGCCGCAGTTGCTCGTCCACTCCACCGAGCCCGTCCCGATGCCGACTTGGGCGAACAGGTAGTCGACGTCGACGCCGGGCTCGGGTGAGGCGCTGACCACGGCCGCTTTCGAGGTGGTGGGGGTCGCCCCGCCCACACCGTCCAGCTCCACGGGATCGGTGGCGCCGTACGCGGCGACCAGCAGCCTTTCGAGGTCGCCACGGTCGGTCGGGACTTCGACCTGGTTGAACAGCCAGCACTTGCTTGTGCCGCCACGCACCAGGGTCGCGGGAATGTGCACGTCTGAGGCTCTTCCTGGGTCAACGGAGGTAGGGAAAAGGGCCGAGGCAGCGGTTACGGGCGCATTGCGGGCCGGTGAACCGCTCGGCGATTGCGGAGACCTTCGCAGAGGCATGACTTCGGAACAATCGCAGTTCGCTTCACCTGGGTTTAGCTCAGCTAAAGTCGATGGCATGCTCAACGTGCGTCGCCTGCTGCTGCTCACCGAGGCCACCGAACGCGGATCACTCACTGCCGCGGCGGAAGCCCTCGGCATGACCACCTCCGCCGCCTCCCAGCAGATGTCCCTGCTGGAGCAGGAGGCAGGGCAGCCCCTCATCGAGCGGCTGCCGCGTGGTATCCGCCCCACCCCGGCGGGTGCCGCGCTGGCGGAACGCGGTCAGGCCATCCGCCGGGAGCTCCGTGCCGCCCAGGCCGACCTGGACTCCTTCACCGCCCTCGACCAGGGCACCTTGCGGCTCGGTTCCTTCCCCACGGCGAGCGCATCCCTGCTGCCGCTCGCGCTCACCCGCTTCCGACGCCGCCACGCAGGCATCCGCATCGAGGTACGCGCCGGAGTCCTCGCGGAGCTCAGGGAGATGCTGCACACCGGCGAGGTGGAGCAGGGGCTGCTCTGGGACTACGAATGGAACCGCCTCGACGATCCGGCGCTCTCCCTCACCCACCTGCTGGACGACCCGACGGTGCTGGTCGTCCCCGCCGACTCGCCCCTGCGCACACATCCCTCCGTGCGCCTCGGCGACCTCGCCGACCAGGAGTGGATCATCCGCGCCGACAACCACCCCGTCGCCGACGTCCTGCGCCGAAGTTGTCGCCAGGCGGGATTCGAGCCGCGCATCGCCTACTCATCGCACGACTACCAGGAGGCGCAGGCCATGGTCGCCGCCGGTCTCGGCATCGCGCTCGCACCCCGCCTGGCCCTCACCAGCCGACGCAGCGACGTACGCCTCCTGCCGTTCGCCTCCGACGTCCCGGCCCCCACCCGCCGCATCCTCCTCGCACGCGCCGCGGCACGCCCCGCCACCCCACCCGCCCAGGCGATGGCCCGCGTCCTGCGCACGGTGGCGCAGCGATTCACCACCCCAGACCTGCACCGGGCCCAGCTCGGGGCGGTCCGGCGGAACTGACGGCGCGGCCACAGCGGGTCCAGCCGGTACTCGGCGCACAGATGGCGAAGGACAAGGTGGAGCCGCCGACCGCTGTTGTCGTCGACGGCGGCAAAGGGCAGGTCCTCGGGACGGCCTCGTGGGATGCAAGGCGCAGAGAGCGACAGCAACGCTCGGGGTATCGGGGTCAGCATCAACAGGTAACCGGTGTGGACCTGCTGGTGTGGGCGCCCGCATCATCGACCAGACCCGCGGCGGGCGAGACTCGGCCCGATGAGATGTCCAGGCCGACCACGGCCAAACGGAGGCCGGTCACTGACGGGACCTCGGAGAATGACGGACACCTCCATGACCGATCTCATCACCCTCGTCCTGACCCGCCGAACCAGCCGGTCCTGACCCAACTCACCTTCAGCAGCAGCTTCTACGCCGTCCTGCCGTTACTGGCCGAGCACCTCGGCACCACGTTCGGCATGGCGGGGTGGATGGTCGGCTTCGTCCCGGGCCTGCGGACCTTCAGCCAGCAGGGCCTCTTCGTGGTCGGCGGAACACTCAGTAGTGCCCGTTTCCGGTACACCGGGCCGGCCCTTGAGGCAGGGGTCGCCTTCCTCGGCCTGCAGACCACGGCCGTGCGTACCCAGCCGGTCAATGCACCTCTGCAACAGAGCGTTGATGTCCATCGAGTTGGGGACGTCGTCATCACGCTGGTCGATGCGGACGAGGTGGTGGAAGGGCCAGATCTGGCCGCCGTGGGGTGTGGCCGGAGAGTTGGAGGTCGATGCCGGGTGCGGCGTCCCGGCACAACCGGTACGCGTGTGAATGTCCGGCGGTCCACGAGCCGAGGGATACGGCGTCGACGGATGACCAGGCTGACCGCGAACGCGTGGCGCTGACGAGTCGGCGTGTACAGCTCGGCCCTCGCCGGAGCCCTGAACGGCGCCGACCCCGAGCTACCCGTCCTGCTCCTGGCACACCAGCCAACCGGGGTGCCTGCTGCCCGGGGGGAACAGGCTCACCACCATCCGGCGCGGCGGCCGCGTGTACCAAGAACCTGCTAGCCACTCTCCGGCGCAGCGCATTTCGGATCGGACACTGGCAGCGCGCCTGGTAGTACAGGCGTCGGGTGTCGCTGACCTGCGTAGAACGTGGGCAGGTATGGCTCGTTGGAGCAGCCGGCCCGGGAATGGTCCGGATCTTGTCCTCGGCGAGACGGGCCTTCCGCAACGCCTGACTCGACCGCCAGTCAGGTCAGCATCGGTCCGGACACCACCGAACCTGCAAACGCCTACGCAAGCGCCGAAGCTGGGAAAAGAGTCCCTACTCCGAGCCTGACAAGGCGTCAGCAAAGTCAGCATCAGGTCAGCAAGAGTCCTGCCAAAGCCACCCACAGACAGCCACACCGTGGAATCGCCAACCGCACCGGCCTGAGCCGGCCGGCTGTTCGGACGCCTTCCGGCAAGCAGGTGGAAGGCAGCGAGAATGGCCCGACCGTCTTCTGACCCGCGGCCACCAATGCTGACGCGTTCCCGCAGGTCAGCGCACCCTTCCCCGCGGTTTCAACGGCACCGGCGGCAGTTCCGGTGCGGGCAGGGGAGCACCGTCGTACCCCTTCACCTCCCCGAACCGGGAGCCTTCCATCCAGTCCTGACGGGCCTGTCCGATCTCTTCCTGAGATCGCCCGATCCAGTTCCAGAACATGATCAGCTCCTCCTCGAACGGCTCGCCGCCGAGGAGCATCAGGCCGGCGTCCGACTCCGCGCGCAGCGGGAGTTCGGTGCGGCCGCAGCCGAGGTAGAGCATGGAGCCGGGCAGCACCGGCACGCCGTCCACGTGGGCCTCGCCGGACATGGACAGGACGGCGTACTCGAAGTCCGGCTCCAGCGGGAGCCGTACGTCGGCGCCGCGGGTCAGGGCCAGGTCGGCGCCGACGATCGGCGTGTACGTCGTGCCGGGCGAGACCGCGCCGTCGAGGCCGCCGAGGATCAGCGTGGCGCGCAGGCCCGGTGCCGTGACCGTCGGCAGCTCGCCGTGGTGTTCGAAGTGCGGGTCGGTGTGCCGGTGGCTGTCCGGGAGGGCGACCCAGAGCTGTGCGCCGTGCAGGAAGCGGGCGTGCGACTTCGGGCTCTCCTCGGAGTGGCTGATCGCCCGGCCGGAGGTCATCAGGCCCAGCTCTCGCGGACGGATCGTCTGGAGGCTGCCCGTCGAGTCGCGGTGCAGCACCTCGCCCTCGTGCAGCCAGCTCACCGTCTGCAGGCCCATGTGCGGGTGCGGCGGCACCTGCATGCCGGGCTCTTCGGCGATGTCGTCGGGTCCGTAGTGATCGACGAAGCACCAGGCGCCGACCATGCGGCGGCCCAGGTTGGGCAGCAGGCGGCGGACTTCGGTGGATTCGCCGAGCTTGACGCGGCGAGGGCTGAGAAGTTCGCGTACGGGCTCCGCCACGACGAAGCCGCGGCCGCCGCAGACGGCGGGCACTGCTTCGCGATCAAGATTGCTCATGAGGCCCAACCTAGCCCTGCCGGGGCCGCCTCGTCAGTCCGTAACCCGCGGCTGGCTCGATGCGTTCGAGAGAATAGTAGCCATGGCTATAGTCGCCATGTACTGTATTTGCCATGAGCAAGGGATCCGAGAACGCCTCACCGGGGTTCCTGGTGTGGCGCCTGTCCACGAAGTGGCGGGTCGCGGTCGACCGGGCCGTAACCCCACTGGGGCTCACCCACGCGCAGTACGCGCTGGTCGCCTCGCTCCACGGCATGCAGCGCCGCGGAGAGCGCCCCAGTCAGCGGCGCCTCGCCGACCACACCGGGCTGGAACCGCTGTACGTCTCCAAGCTGGCGCGTTCCCTGGAATCGGCCGGCCTCCTCGAACGCACCCGGGACCCCCGTGACCCGCGCGCCGTACAGCTCGCACTGACCGAGCAGGGGCGGGAGCGGACCCGGCAGGCGATCAAGGTCGTACAGGCGCTTCTGCAACAGCTACTCGCGCCGCTCGGCGGACTGGACAGCGCTCGCACACGGGAGTTCACCCGCGAGTTGACGACCCTGCTCGACGTACCACTCGACGTATCACTCGACCCGTTCGTCATCGACGGTGAGCCCGACAAGGAGCAGTCATGACCACCACCACTCCCCTGGTCGACCCCCGGGTCATAGCCCTGGCCCACTACGCCGGCCGCGCGTTGCTCGAGAACGTGCTGGCCCGCCACGGATCGACCTTCCAGCAGTCCGTCACCCTCCGGCTGGTGGCCGTGGCCGATGCGCCGGTCGACCGCGCCGCCCTGGTCGACGGCGTCGTCGGCGCGCTGAAGATCGACGCGTCGGAGGTCCACTCCGTGATCGACGAGCTGATCGCGGCGGAGCTGCTGGCCGCTCAGGAGCCGTCCGCGGTGCGGATCACGGACGCCGGACGGGAGCGGTACGCGAGCACGTCCGCCGCAACCGCTCCGATCACCGCCCGTATCTACGACGGCATCCCGAAGGAGGACCTGGCCACCGCCGGACGGGTGCTGACCCTCATCACCGAGCGCGCCAACGCCGAGCTCGCCGCCCTGACCACCGGCGGGAAGTAGTGGAATATTGAACCACTGCCCTTCGTTGAGCGCGACGAAGGAGGTCAGAGTGGAGACGATGTACTACGACCACGGAACACCGGCCGAGCGCTGGGAGCGCGCGCTGCTGTTCTTCGACGCCAAGGACTACGCGGGTGCCGCGCGCGTCCTCGTCCAGTTGGTCGAGGAGGTGCCGGAGCAGACGGGTCCGCGGCTGCTGCTGGCGCGGGCCTACTACCACTCGGCCCAACTGCGGCGAGCGGAGGCCGAGTTGCGCGTCATCATCGAGCGCGACCCTGTCGAGCAGTACGCCCGGCTGATGCTGGGCCGCACCCTCCAGCGCCAGGGGCGGAACGAGGAGGCGGAGCCGCACATGCGTCTGGCTTCCGCGCTGGCGGGTGACTTCGAGCAGCTCTGAGCCGGTTCGGCAAGCGCGGAGCGGCAAATGGGGCCCGGTTCCCCCCCGGAACCGGGCCCCAAGTCATGCACGCGTCCTAGCTCGCGCTGCCGCTCGCCTCCGCCGGGGTCCGCTTCCCCCGCCGGTGGGATATCTCGCCGAGCACGACGTCCACGACGACGAAGGCCGCCAGCGAGATGCCCAGCAGCGGCACGAAGTAGCCGATCACCACGACGACCGCCACCAGCGGGACCAGGATCTGCGGCGGCACCTGCTGCCAGGCGCCACGCGGAATGGGCCGGCCGAAGGCGGAGCCGCGGCCGCGCTGCCACCACATGCGGTAGCCCCACACGATCAGCAGGATCAGGGCGAGCGTGAGCGCCATCAGCCCGATCTGGTTGACCAGCCCGAACAGGACCCCGGTGTGCAGGTCGATGCCCCAGCGGGTCAGTTTGGCGAGCACCGGGTAGTCGGCGAACCGCAGCACGTCGGTCACCTCGCCGCTCGCCGGGTCGATCGCGACCGAGTCCTGCTTGGTCGGCCAGCTCCGCTGCACCTGCTTGACGACGTACGCGGAGGACGCGTCGGCGGGCGGCACGATCTCCACCGGGTCGCCGAGCCCCTCGGCGCGCGCGGCCGCCAGGACCTTGTCGAGGCCGACGCCGTGGTCGCCGCTCCCGCCCGCACCGGCGGCGCCGCCGTGCCCCCCGTGCTCGCCGCCCGCCGAGGCCGAGATGGACGGGGTCGCCTGACGCAGCGAGGTGCGCAACTCGTCGATGTTGGCGCCGGCGTACGTCGACCAGGTCAGGCCGGTCGCCGAGAGGAAGAGGAAGCCGAGGGCGGCCCAGACGCCCACGGTGCCGTGCAGGCCGAGCGTGCGGCGGCGACCGCTGGTGCCGCGCACCTTGCGCAGGGCCCGGCGTCGGGAGAACCACAGCACCAGTCCGCCGGCCGCGATCACCCACAGCCAGCTTGCCGCCAACTCGCTGTAGAGACGGCCGGTTTCGCCGAGGTGGAGGTCGCGGTGGAACTCGTCGATCCAGGTGCGCAGCGGCAGCGCGCCGGTCGAGCCGTACTGTTCGAGGGCGCCGCGCACCTCAGCGGTGTACGGGTCGACGAACACGGCCAGCGCGTGGTCGGCGTCGACGCCCTCGACGCCGGACAACATGACCCGGGTCGACTCGTCGTCGGCCGGGGAGGGCCGTACCGCGGAGACCGTGCCCTCGGGGTGGGCCTTGCGTGCGGCGGCGACCTGCTCGGATATCGGCAGTTTCGCGTCACCGACCGGGACGGTCATCTCGTGTGAGTAGACGAACCTCTCGGCCTGGAAGGCCCCGGCGTACAGGAATCCGGTGGCCGCGGCGACGAGGAGGAACGGCGCGACGAGGACTCCGGCGTAGAAGTGCAGACGCAGGATCAGCGGGCGCAGCGGTGCCCATCTGCGAGGCGACGACGCCGGGGCGTCGGACGGTGACGTCTCCGCCGTGGCGGTCGTGGGAGCGGTGGACATCGGCGGCTTCTCCGGGGAGTGGGGAGTTTCTCTGCTGTGGCGGTCCAGTAGTCGGAGAGCGGGACCGCCGAGTTCCCGGCATCTCAAGTGACGTACGCCACAGGGGAGTCCACACGTCGCGCGGGCGCCATGGCATTCTGGCGCGATGCCACTTCCGAACCATCGCGCACCGCTGGCCGAGCAGGTCGAGCAACTCCTGGCCACCGAGGGCCCGTTGCCCATCGTGGCCGCCGGCGACCCGGTGCTCCGGCGCCCCACCGAGCGCTTCGACGGTCAGCTCGACCCGGCCCTGCTGGCCCGCTTCGTGGCGGCCCTGCGCCTCACGATGCACGCGGCGCCGGGCGTGGGCGTCGCCGCGCCGCAGGTGGGCGTGTCGTTGCGGATCGCGGTCATCGAGGATCCGGCACCGGTGCCGGAGGAGGTACGGCTGGTGCGCGGGCGGGTGCCGCAGCCGTTCCGGGTGCTCGTGAACCCGTCGTACGAAGGAGTGGGCGCCCGGCGTGCCGCGTTCTTCGAGGGCTGTCTGAGCGTCCCGGGCTATCAGGCGGTGGTCGCCCGCTACGCCGAGGTGCGGCTGACCGGCGAAGACGAGCACGGGCACGCCGTCGACGAGGTGTTCACGGGGTGGCCCGCCCGCATCGTGCAGCACGAGACGGACCACCTCGACGGTGTGCTCTATCTGGACCGGGCCGAACTGCGCTCGCTCTCCTCCAATCAGGCGATGGCGGAGTACTGGGCCCAGCCGTCCCCGGACGGGGCGGCCGGGGCCCTCGGCTTCACGCTGCCGGACTGAACCGCAGCCGGTCAGCGTATGCGTCAGTTGTCCCGGTACGACTCCAGCAGCCGCAGCCACACCTCGCTGATCGTCGGATACGACGGGACCGCGTGCCAGAGCCGGCTGATCGGCACCTGCCCGACGACCGCGATCGTCGCCGAGTGGATGAGCTCGCCGACACCGGGGCCGACGAAGGTCACGCCGAGGAGGATCTCGCGCTCCAGGTCGACGACCATACGGGCACGGCCCCGGTAGTTGTCGCCGTACAGCGAGGCGCCCGCAACCGAGGCGAGGTCGTAGTCGACCGCGCGCACCCGGTGGCCGGCCTGCTCCGCCTCCGCCAGGGACAGACCGATGGCGGCGGCCTCCGGGTCGGTGAAGACGACCTGGGGGACGGCGGCGTGGTCGGCGGTGGCGGTGTGGGCGCTCCACGGGTCCGATTCGAGCAGGGGTACGCCGGAGGCACGGGCGGCGATGGCCGCGCCCGCGATACGGGCCTGGTACTTGCCCTGATGGGTGAGCAGTGCGCGGTGGTTGATGTCGCCGACCGCGTACAGCCACTCGCTGCCGGTGACGCGCAGGCTGTCGTCGACCTCCAGCCAGGTGCCTGGCTCCAGGCCGACGGTGTCCAGGCCGATGTCGTCGGTGCGCGGGGCACGGCCGGTCGCGAAGAGGATCTCGTCGGCCTCGATGCGGTCGCCGGTGTCGGTGACGGCCACGACGTTGCCGTTCTCCCTGGTCACCGAGGTGACCGAGGTGCCGGTGCGGACGTCGACGCCCGCCTCGGTGAGCGCCTCGGCGACCATTTCGCCGGCGAAGGGCTCCATACGGTTCAGCAGGCCCTTGCCGCGCACCAGGAGCGTGACGTGCGAGCCGAGGGCGTGCCAGGCCGTGGCCATCTCGGTGGCGACAACTCCCCCGCCGACCACGATGAGCCGGCCGGGCACGGTCTGCGAGCTGGTGGCCTCTCGGCTGGTCCAGGGCTTGATCTCGGCGAGCCCCGGCAGGTCGGGCAGGACGGCCCGGCTGCCGGTGGACACGGCGACGGCGTGCCGGGCGGTCAGGACGTGCCGGACGCCGTCCGAGCCGGTCACCTCCACCGTTCGGGGCCCGGCGAGGCGGCCGTGGCCGCGGTAGAAGTCGGCGCCGATGCCGGACAGCCACTGGACCTGGCCGTCGTCGTTCCAGTCCCCGGTGAATCCGTTGCGGCGGGCGAGGACGGCGGCCGCGTCCAGGGGGCCCTGCACGGCCTGGGAGAGGCCCGGGAGGCGGCGGGCGTCGGCCTGGGCGAGGCCGGGGCGCAGCAGGGCCTTGCTGGGCATGCAGGCCCAGTACGAGCATTCGCCGCCGACGAGCTCGCTCTCCACGACCGCGGTGGACAGGCCGGCCGCACGGGTGCGGTCCGCGACGTTCTCCCCCACGGGCCCTGCACCGAGCACTACGACGTCGTAAGCGATGGAATCCGTTTCCGTCATGGGCTCAGTCTTACGGGTGGTGTGCGGCGTGGCCACACGGGTACGCGCGCGGAATACGTGACCGTACGGTCGTGTTGTCGCCGACGGCTTCGCCCCCGACACCAGGAAGAGGGAATTACGCCATGAGCAGCACCGTGGAGCTCACCAAGGAGAACTTCGACCAGACGGTCACGGACAACGAGTTCGTTCTGATCGACTTCTGGGCGTCCTGGTGCGGGCCCTGCCGTCAGTTCGCCCCCGTTTACGAGAAGGCAGCCGACGAGAACCCGGACCTCGTGTTCGGCAAGGTCGACACCGAGGCGCAGCCGGAGCTGGCCGCCGCCTTCGGCATCCAGTCGATCCCGACGCTGATGATCGTCCGTGACCGTGTCGCCGTGTTCGCGCAGCCGGGCGCCCTGCCCGAGGCCGCCCTCACGGACGTCATCGGGCAGGCCCGCAAGCTCGACATGGACGAGGTCCACAAGGCCGTCGCCGCCCAGCAGGCGCAGGCCGAGCAGGACGGCCAGTAGGAACCGGCAGGGACCGGATCCGCAAGGCGGCCTCGAGGGGCCGGACCTAGAAGGGGTACGGCGCCACGTCGCCGCGCACCGTCGTCCAGCGCACGTCGGTGAACGCCTCCAGGTTGGCCTCGCCGCCGAACCGGGCGCCGGTGCCGGAGGCGGCGACACCTCCGAACGGTGCGACGGCCTCGTCGTTCACGGTCTGGTCGTTGATGTGCACGATGCCGGTCGGGATGCGCTCGGCCAGGTCCAGGCCCCGGGCGGCGTCCCGGGTGACGATGCCCAGGGAGAGGCCGTAGGAACTCGCCGAGGCGAGGGCCGCGGCCTCGTCGGCTGTCGCGAAGGAACGAACCGGCGCGACCGGGCCGAAGACCTCCTCCGCGTACGCGGGGGTGTCGTCGTCCACGCCGGCGAGCACGGTCGGCCGGTAGAACAGCTCCTCGTGGGTGCCGCCGGCGGCCAGCTTGGCGCCCCGGGAGGTGCTGGCCTCCACCAGGCCGTGCACCTTGCCGAGCTGACCGGAGTCGATCAGCGGGCCGAGGTGGACCTCGGCGCGGTGCGGGTCGCCGACCGCGAGTGAGTCCGCCTTGGCGGCGAGACGCTCGACGTACTCCTCGTACAGCGACCGGTGGACGAGGTGGCGGCCGGTCGTCATGCAGATCTGGCCCTGGTGGAAGAAGGATCCCCAGGCGGCCGTGGAGATCACGGCGTCGAGGTCGGCGTCCTCCAGCACGATCAGGGCCGAGTTGCCGCCGAGCTCCAGGTGCGCGCGCTTGAGATGGCGGCCGGCCGCCTCGCCGACGGCCCGGCCCGCGGCCGTGGAGCCGGTGAAGGAGATGACCGGCACGCGCGGGTCCGCGACCAGTGCCTGGCCCGCCTCCGGGCCGCCCGGCAGCACATGCAGCAGCCCCTCGGGCAGACCGGCCTCCGCGAAGACGGCGGCGAGCGACAGACCGCCGCAGACCGCCGTGCGCGGGTCCGGCTTCAGGACCACGGCGTTGCCGAGCGCGAGGGCCGGGGCGACGGAGCGGATGGAGAGGATCAGCGGGGCGTTGAACGGCGCGATCACGCCGACCACGCCGACCGGGACCCTGCGCGTGTACGACAGGCGGGGTGCCTCGCTGGGCAGGACGTGCCCGGCCGGGCGGGAGGCGAGGGCGGCGGCCTCGTAGCACTCCTGGGCGGCGACGTGCAGCTCGAAGTCGGCCTTGCCGGGGATGGAGCCGGACTCGCGGACGAGCCATCCGCGCAGTTCGTCGGCGTGCGCGGCGAACAGGTCGCCGGCCTTGCGCAGCACCGAGGCACGGACGAAGTGCGGGAGGCGGGCCCACTCCGCCTGGGCGGTGCGGGCGGCCTCGGTCGCGGTGCCGACGTCCTCGGCGGTGGCCAGGGTGACGGTGCCGAGTTTGTCGCCCGTGGCGGGCTCGGTGACGGTGTACTCGCCTCCCGACAGGGAGGGGGACTGCCAGGTGCTGGGGTCGAGCAACGGCATTGCGACTCTCCGTTCGATCACCGGCGGGACTCACAGCGGGAGCGGAAGTCCCGAGTAGTTCACCGCCAGTTCGGCGGCGGCGTGGCGGGATGCGGTGATCCGGCGCAGACGTGCGAGCTGCATCCGGTGGTCGAACGCATCCCCGTTTGGTTGAGCGTGCAACATCTTAGTCATGTCGTCCGAGAACCGGGTGGCCTGCCACACCCGCCCGAGGCACGACTGCGAGTACGTGTCGAGGAGTTGCGTACTCCCTGTGCGATGCAGCTCGATGAAGGCGCGGGCCAGCACCCTTACGTCCGACACGGCGAGGTTGAGGCCCTTGGCGCCCGTCGGCGGGACGATGTGCGCCGCGTCCCCGGCGAGCAGCAGGCGGCCGTGCCGCATCGGTTCGTGGACGTAACTGCGCATCGTCGTCACCGACTTGGCGGTGACGGGGCCGCGCTCCAGGGTCCAGTCGCCGTCGATCGCGAACCGGGCGGCCAGTTCGTCCCAGATGCGGCCGTCGGACCAGTCGTCGGGGTCGGTGCCGTTGGGGACCTGGAGGTAGAGCCGGGAGACGGACGGTGAGCGCATGCTGTGCAGAGCGAAGCCGCGCTCACCGCGCGCGTAGATCAACTCGTCGCAGGACGGGGGCACTTCGGCCATGATGCCGAGCCAGGAGTACGGATACTCGTGCGCGTACGAGCGGCCCGCCCCGGCTGGGAAGGCGCCGCGGGCGATGCCGTGGAAGCCGTCGCAGCCGGCGACCCAGTCGCAGGCCAGGGTGCGTTCGCGGCCCTCGTGCACGAACCGCACGGCGGGCGCGGTGCTGTTCGGCTCCTCGACGGCGAGCGCCTCGGCCTCGAACAACAGCGGTGGTCCGTCCGCGAGTTGCAGCGCGACGAGGTCCTTCACGATCTCGGTCTGGGCGTAGATCGTCACCGTACGGCCGCCGGTCAGGGCCGGGAAGTCGATGTGGTGGCGTTCCCGGTCGAAGCGCAGCTCGATGCCCTGGTGCACCAGGCCCTCGGCACTCAGCCGCTCGGCGGCGCCGGCCTCGCGCAGCGCGTCGACCGTGCCCTGCTCCAGCATTCCGGCCCGCTGGCGCTGCTCGACGTACTCGCGGGTCCTGGCCTCCAGGACCACGCAGTCGATGCCCGCGCGGTGCAGCAGCCGGGCGAGGAGCAGCCCGGCGGGGCCGCCGCCGATGATGCCGACCGTCGTGCGCATTCCACGCCTCCCTGAGTTCGACGGTACGTCGGCCCGGCTCGTCAGGGCCTGCTGGAACCGCGGCGCGGGCGGGACGCCCGGGACAGGCCCCGCGGGTCAGCTCGACTCTCGGTGCACCACAGTCGCCCCCAGCACCTTGTGCGTCCCGGGCGCGGCGCCGGGGCTGCGCACCGCGCGGTCGACCAGCTCCGCGAGGTCCCGGCCGGACGGCAGCTCGATGTGGACGGTGCTCAGCCTAGGCCGCAGCAGCCGTCCGAGCATCAGGTCGTCGGCGCCGATGACGGCGGTCTCGGCGGGGACGCGGACGCCCTCGTCCTGAAGGGCACGCGTCAGCAGCATCGCGTACTCGTCGTTGTAGGCGAACACGGCGTCGAGGCCGAGGTCGCGCCAGCGGGCGGCGAGCCGCGCCGCGGACCGCTCCTCGTAGGCGAGGGGCAGCTCGGTGAGGGTGGCGTCGGTGCCGTACAGGGCACGGCGCACGCCTTGCAGACGGGGCGCCGAGAAGGACTCCAGTCCGTCCTCCTCGGGCATGACGACGCCGATCCGGCGCCTGCCGCGGTCGTACAGGTGGGCGGCGGCGCAGTGGCCGACGGCTTCGTAGTCCATCACCAGGGCGTGTGCCCCCTCGACCGACTCGGGGCCGAGGGTCACGACGGCCCGGGCGCCGGAGCGCTTGAGGACCGTGACGCCCTTCGGGCCGAGGCCGGCGCCCGACACCAGGACGGCGACGGGGCGCAGCTCGGCCCAGGCGCGGGCGGCCTCGTCGCCGTGCAGGCCGACGCTGCCGTGCTGGACGACCGTGTAGTCGAGACGGCCGAGGGCGAGCTGGAGTTCGCTGAGGAACCGGCTGTACAGGGAGCCGACGGGGAAGCTCGGCGCGGGCATCAGGACCATGCGGCTGTTCCCGGCGCGCAGGCTGCGGGCCGCGGCGTGCGGAACGTAGCCCAGCTCCTTGGCGGCCTCGTGGACGCGGCGGCGGGTGGGCTCGCTGATGCGGACGGCACTGGTGTTGTTGAGGACGTAGGAGACGGTCGCGCGCGAGACGCCGGCCAGGCGGGCCACATCGGCGCTCGTGGGTACCGAGCGCTGTGCGGGGGAAGCGGGCGCGGGCGTTTTCGGTATCTGCACCATGACGTACGGCATCTTTGCAGAACCTGTGCGCACGGTTCCGATTAGGGTCCGCCGCCGCCCGGTTGAGGTGTTCCGGGGAGCCCCGGAACGTTCACACCTGCGTGCCTGTCACACGGGCCACCAGGTCGAGCCAGCCCGCCTCCAGCCGCTCCATCGGCATACCGCACTGCCTGGTCAGGTGGTGGATCAGGGCGGGGTCGAGGTACGCCATCAGGGGCTGGGCGAGGAGGTCGCAGTCGGCGTCCGGCTGGATCTGCCGCAGCAGCACCGTGACGTGGGTGTGCAGCGCGGTGACCGAGGTGTGGCTGAAGCGGCGGGTCGGCTCGGGCTGGGCCGCCAGTTGCAGGTCGAGCTGCTCGGCCGAGCGGTAGAGCACCGCCACGCCGAACGCGCGCAGCCGCTCGACCGGGGGCGCCCCGGGTCCCAGCGGCGGCGGTCCGCCCAGGAAGTCGGCCTGGAGCGTCCTCGCGGAGTGGTCGAGCAGGGCCGTCAGCAGACCGGTGCGGTCCCCGAAGCGGCGGAAGACCGTCCCCTTGCCCACCCCGGCGGCCGCGGCCACCGCCTCCATGGTGACCCCGGCCGCTCCGTGCTCGGCGATCAGCCGCGAGGCGGCCTCCAGCAGCCGGGCGCGGTTGCGGGCCGCGTCCGCGCGCAGGCACGGCTCGTCGGGGGCGGAGCCGACCTCCAGCAACTGGGGCGTTCCGACGGGCTCCTCGGGCTTCGGAGATGGTGGCGGGGCGGCGGACATGAAGACAGCGTAAAGCATCGGGAATGAAACTGGACCGCGGTCCGCTTAAGGTGCTAGAAACGTAAGCGGACCTCGGTCCGGATCGTAACGGCAGTGTTTCAGCATCCTTGGAGTTCGCATGTCTGTTCGCATCCTCGCGCTCGTCGGCAGCCTTCGTGCCGGTTCGCACAACCGTCAGCTTGCGGAGGCCGCCGTCAAGCTCGCCCCGGAGGGCTCCGAGGTCGTGCTCTTCGAGGGCCTCGCCGACATCCCCTTCTACAACGAGGACATCGACGTGGCGGGCAGCGTCCCGGCCGCCGCCGCCAAGCTGCGTGAGGCCGCGCAGGCCGCCGACGCGTTCCTGCTCTTCTCCCCCGAGTACAACGGCACGATCCCGGCCGTGCTGAAGAACGCCATCGACTGGCTGTCCCGCCCGTACGGCGCCGGTGCCTTCGACGGCAAGCCGGCCGCCGTGGTCGGCACCGCCTTCGGCCAGTACGGCGGCGTGTGGGCGCAGGACGAGACCCGCAAGTCCCTGGGCATCGCCGGAGCCAAGGTGCTGGAGGACGTCAAGCTGTCCATCCCCGGCTCCGTGACCCGCTTCGCCGAGACCCACCCCGTCGACGACGCCGAGGTCGCCGCCCAGCTCACCGAGGTCGTCGCACGCGTCCACGGCCACGCGGGCGAGGCGGTCGCCGCCTGACCCCACCACCACGGGTCACCCCGAGGGGCCGGAGCCTGGTGCTCCGGCCCTTTCCCGCGTCTCAGGCCACCGCCTTGGGTGCCAGTTCGCGCAGTTCCTTCAGTGCGGCGGCGACCGCCGGGCGTTCGTGGCCGCCGCCCCGTGTGCAGGTCAGGAGCTTGCGGTGCGGGTTGCCCGTGCAGCGGACCCGGGTGATCGGCAGGTGCGGGGGCAACTGGGCGAGACGCGGGATCAGGGCGACGCCGAGGCGATGGGCGATGAGGTGGGCCATGACGTTCCAGTCCATCGCGTGGTGGACGATGTCCGGGGTGAACCCGGCCTCGCCGCACGCCGACAGCACATGGGGACGGCAGGGACTCTCCGGCACCGGCGCGATCCACTCCTCACGCGCCGCCTCCGCCAGGCCGACGGCGTCCCGCCCGGCGAGTGGATGGTCCTCGGGGACGACGAGGTCGAACGGGTCGTCCAGGAGCGGCTGTTGGTCGAAACGGCCGTCACCGAGGGGCGGGTTGTAGATCGTCGCCTCGACGACGGCCAGGTCGCTCTCGCCCTCGAAGAGCAGGTCGAAGCTGACCGGCACCACCGTCTCCTGGATCCGGACGCTGAGGCGCGGATGGATCGTGCGCAGCCGGGACGCCATGGGCGCGAGCAGCACCGAGACGGCCAGCGGGAAGCCGCAGGCACGCAGCAGCCCCGCCGGCGCTCCGTGGTCGGCCCGCAGATCGAGCTCTGCCTGTTCCCAGCGGGCCTGGATGGCGTCCGCGTGCGCGAGCAGACTCTCGGCGGCCGAAGTCAGGCGCACCCCGCGGCCCTGCGGCTCCAGCAGGTCGACGCCCAGATCGCGGGCCAGTTGCCGGATCTGCTGGGAGGCGGCGGACGGGGTGAAGTGCAGGGCGCGGGCGGCCGCGGTGACCGTGCCGTAGTGCGCCACGGCCCTCAGTACGTGCAGTCGGCGCAGGTCAATCATGAAGCCCACGCTTCAAGGTGAGGTCCACAAAGTCAACCTGGACGTGTACGAATGCTCATCGCACCCTTGGTGGTGTCGCGACGGTCGATCAGCCACACCAGGAGCGAGGAGTCACCATGACCAGCACGACCGGCACCCTCTGCCCGCACTGCGGGTGGCCCGACGGCGCCGAGCCCTTCCAGGTCGTCTCCCGGCACACCACGGCGGCGGGCAGCACGGTGTGGACGCGCTGCGGCTGCGGTTCGTTGCAGGTCCGGGTCGTCGACGCCCGCGGGATGCGGATCGTCTCCCGCAGTCGCCCCGCCGACGCCGGCACCCGGTCGAGCACAGCGTGCCGATAGCCGCCGGCGCTCAGTCGAGCCCGGCCAGCCGCTGTACGGCGGGAGCCGCGAAGTTCTCGATGAACGCCGCCGGCTCCCCCGTACGGGGACCGAGGATCACCGTGTCGATGCCGAGTTTGGTGTAGCCCGCGATCTCGCGGGTGAAGGCTTCGACGTCGCCCGTCATGGCGGCCTCGCCCGAGTAGACGACGGTCTTGCGGATCTCGTCGTAGTCTCGCCCCTCGGTGTCGCAGTGGCCGCGCAGCACGTCGAGCTTGTGCCTGACCTCCTCCGGCGAGGTGAGGAACAGGTTGCACGCGTCGCCGTACCGGGCCACCAGCCGCAGCGTCTTCTTCTCCCCTCCCCCGCCGATCATGATCTCGGGGTGCGGGGCGCTGACCGGCGCCGGGACGCCGAGGGTCTCGGCGAGCCGGTAGTGCCTGCCCTCGAACGGGCCGTTCTGGTCCGGGTCCCACATCTGCAGGCAGATCCGCAAGGTCTCCTCCAGCCGCTCGAAGCGTTCGGCGACCGGGGGGAACGGCACGCCGAGCCCCGCGTGCTCCCGGTCGTACCAGGCCGCGCCGATCCCGAGGGTGGCACGCCCGCCGGAGAGCACGTCGAGCGTGGTGGCGATCTTGGCGAGCAGGCCGGGGTGACGGTACGTCACGCCGGTCACCAGAGCGCCGAGGCGGATCGTGGAGGTGTGACCCGCGAGGAAGCCGAGGGTCGTGTAGGCCTCCAGCATGGGGTCCTCGGCGCGGTCGTTGAACTCCATCTGGAAGTAGTGGTCCATCACCGACAGCCAGCTCACGCCCGCGGCCTCGGCGGCGGCACCCGCGGCGGCGAGTTCGGCGCCGAGCGCGGGACCTCCTCCGGGATGGTCGAACCGGTTGATGTGCACGCCGACCCGCATGTCCTGTCTCCGTTCGCCCGGACCCTGCCCCGTCCCTGACGACGCTAGAACTTCGAGCGCTCTCGAAGTCAAGCCCGGTCGGCCAACTGGTCGCCGAGTCCGGTGCGCCGGTAGAGCACGCGCCGTCCGTCGCGGGTCCGGGTGACCAGCCCCGTCGCGTGCAGCACCTTCAGGTGCTGGGAGACCGCGCTGGGCGTCACACCGAGGCGCCGGGCAAGTTCGACCGTGGGGAGCGGTTCGGCGAGCAGGCGCAGCACCGTGGTGCGCGGTGCGCCGAGCAGGGCGGTGAGCGCGGAGGCGTCGGGCTCGGGCCGCGGTTCCCACAAGGTCGCGGCGCCCCGGCTCGGGTAGGCGAGCATCGGTGGTTCGTCGGCACTGACCGGCGGCGCGGGTTTGTGGGCGAACAGGGACGGCACCAGGCGCAGTCCGCGCCCGGATCCGTCCACCTCGTGCCGGCCGATCATCTGCCCGACGCGCAGGACACCGTCGCGCCAGCGCACATTGCGGTGCAGATCGCCGAAGAGGAGCTGGGCGCCACCGGTGGCCAACTGCCGGGCGCGGTGGGTGATGTCGGCCTCCAGCACCATCCGCATCCGCGGCCAGTCCGGCTCGATGGCCAACTCCCAGTAGCGAAGCAGCAGTTCGGTCAGCTCTTCCAGCAGCTCCGCCACCGGCCCGTCGCCGGGCGCGGTGATCTGCCGCAGGGCTTCGGGGAGGGGGTGCGGGGCATGGGTGGCGAGCAGATCACGGCGTACGAGTTCGGGTGGCGTCGCCCGTACGACGGCGAGCTGGTCGGCCAACGCCGGTGCGAAGGTCGTCGGGCGCGGGGTGAGGAAGTCGGGCAGGACCAGGGTCTGTCCGACCAGGGCCCGCAGCAACCGGGCGTCGGCGGGGTCGAGGCGGTCGAGCACCAAGCGGCGCCACGGAGTGTGCAGGGGGAAGAGGGCGGGGGCGCGCAGGGCCCGCAGGCTGCCCATGACCTCGCGCAGCGGCGAGATCGCGAACCGGGTGTCCGCGAGGTCGTCGACGTCGAGCAGGAAGCTGATCATTAAGCCCCGGGCTACATCCTTTGGCAACCGGCCGTCACCGGCGTGGACTTCGGCACATGACGGATCCCAACCACCGGCAGAGTACCTCCGCGATCGCGCTGCTCGCCCTCGCCTGCGGAGTTGCCGTGGGCAATGTGTACTTCCCGCAGGCGATCGGCCCGCTGGTGGCTTCCGGCCTCGGTGTCTCTCCGGACGCGGCGACCTCGGTGGTGACGGCGACCCAGTTCGGCTACGCGGCCGGCATCTTCCTGCTCGTCCCGCTCGGCGACCGGCTGCCGCCCCGCCGGCTGCTCGTCACCCTGCTCACCCTGACCGGCCTCGGCCTGCTCGCCGCGTCCACGGCGCAGTCGCTGATGCCGCTCGTCGCCGCGAGCGTCCTCGTCGGCACCGCGACGGTGATCGCCCCGCTCGCCGGCCCGCTGGCGGCCGGTCTGGTGCCCGCCGAGCGGCAGGGCGTGGTCGGCGGCACCCTGCTCAGCGGCGCCCTCGCCGGGATGCTGCTCTCCCGCGCGCTCGGCGGCGCCCTCGGCGACTGGCTGGGCTGGCGGGCGCCGTACGTCGCCGCCGCCGTGCTCTCCCTCACGGTCGCCGCCCTGCTGTCCCGCATGCAGCCGACGCCGGCCCCATCCACCGCGGCGCCCTACCCGGCGCTGCTCGCCGCGCCGCTGCGCCTGCTGCGCACCGAGCCCGAGTTGCGCCGCTCGTGCCTCTACCAGGCCATGGTGTTCGCCGGGTTCTCCGCCGTGTGGACGGGCGTGGCACTGCTGCTCACGGGCCCGGTGTACGGCCTGGACGCGAAGGCTGCGGGACTGCTGGCGCTGGTCAACGCGGCGACGATGCTGTGCACGCCGGTCGCGGGACGGCTGGTGGACCACAACGGCCCGGACCGCGTCAACCTCGCGTGCCTGCTCCTGGTCGGCGCGTCGGCGCCGGTCCTGGCCCTCGGCGGCCTCGGCGGCGCGCCCGGGCTGACCGCGCTGGTCGTGGGCACCCTGCTGCTGGACGTCGGCATGCAGTCCGGACAGGTGGCCAACCAGGTACGGATCTACGGCCTCGGCGCCGATGCCCGCAGTCGGCTGAACACGGCGTACATGACCTGCGCCTACCTCGGCGGCACCGCGGGGTCCTGGCTGGGTGCCGGCGCCTACGGCCGCTTCGGCTGGACGGGAGTGTGCGCGCTGGTCGCGGTGCTCACCGGCGTGGCGCTCGCCCGCCATCTGTTCAGACGCGTTCCGCCGCTGCCCGCTCCTGCCGCCTCCTCGAAGCGGGCAGGCTGGTCACCGTCGTGACCGCGGGGACGGGCACGATGAGGCCGAGGGTGATCGACAGGCCGTGCTCGTCTGTTCGTTCCACCCCCGGTGGGTGAAAAGGGGGTCATGTCCTGGCAGGCTCCGGGCCACAGGTGTGCCACCCGCCGGACGGCGGGCAGCTTCCGCCGTCCGGCGGCCTCCGCGGCCGGGCCGGTGCACGGATGCTGACCGCAGAGCCGCGAGGCACGTGTGTGCCCCTTGTGTGAGGAGTTGCCATGACCCAGGCCCCGCCCCCGTTCGACCCTGAGCTCGCAGCCGCGCTGGAGCTCATCAAGGACGTGATCTCACCCGGCCTCACGATGGACGACATAGCCGAGGTCCGCCAGGGTCCGGGGATCCAGCTACTGGCCGAACTGGACCTGACCATGGACGGGTACTTCGAGGTCGAGGACCGTACGGTGCCGGGGCCCGAGGGTGCGCCGGAGATATCGCTGCTGATCTGCCGGCCTGCCGCGCCGGCGGACGCGGGACCGCGGCCTGTCATCTACCACGTTCACGGCGGCGGAATGATCATCGGTAACAACCGTGTCGGCGTCGACGCTCCTTTGGCCTGGGCGAAGGAACTGGACGCGGTGGTGGTGTCGGTGGAGTACCGGCTGGCGCCCGAGCATCCACATCCGGCGCCGATCGAGGACGTGTACGCCGGTCTGGAGTGGACGGCGAAGCACGCGGGCGAGATCGGTGGCGACGCGGGGCGGGTCGTGGTGGCGGGTGCGAGCGCCGGTGGCGGACTTTCGGCGGCGCTCGCGTTGCTGGCCCGGGACCGGAAGGGGCCTGAGCTGATCGGGCAGATGCTGATGTGCCCGATGCTGGACGACCGCAACGACAGTCCGTCCACGTATCAGATGGCGGGGCTCGGTGTGTGGGACCGTACGGCGAACGAGACGGGCTGGACCGCGCTGCTCGGTGAGCGCCGGGGTGGGCCCGACGTGTCCGCGTACGCGGCGCCGGCCCGGGCCGCGGATCTGTCCGGGCTGCCGCCGGCGTTTCTGGACGTGGGCTCCGCGGAGACGTTCCGGGACGAGGTCGTCGCGTATGCCTCTCGGATCTGGCAGGCGGGGGGTGTGGCCGAGCTTCATGTGTGGCCCGGGGGCTTCCACGGGTTCGACGGGTTTGCTCCGCAGGCGGCGGTGTCGCGGGCGTGTCGGGGAGCGCATCTGGGGTGGTTGCGGCGGTTGTTGAGCCGGTGACGGGGGGTTGGTTGCGGGGTTCGGTGGTTGTGCGGGTGCGGGTTGAGTGTGGCTGGTCGCGCCGTTCCCCGCGCCCCTAGAGGTCGGCCGCCGGAACGGCGTGTCTAGGCGCGGGTCTGAGGCTGCTCGCCAGCCGGGTTCCGTGGTTGTGCGGGTGCCGGTTGACTGTGGCTGGTCGCGCCGTTCCCCGCGCCCCTAAAGGTCGGCCGCCGTGAACGGCGTGTCTAGGAGCGGGTCAGAGGCTGCTCGCCTGCCGGGTTCCGTGGTTGTGCGGGTGCCGGTTGACTGTGGCCGGTCGCGCCGTTCCCCGCGCCCCTAGAGGTCGGCCGCCGTGAACGGCGTGTCCAGGCGCGCGGTTCTCCGCGGTCCTTGAGGTGGGCCCCGTGGTCGGCGTATTGGGGCTGGCGGTGGCCTCCCCGGTTTTTGGGGTCATGCCGCACCATTGGTGCATGAAAGAGCTGGCCGGGCGTTTGACTGCGCTGGATCCGGATGCGGGGGCCGCTGTTCGGGTCATTGCCTACTTTGATCGGCTTGCCGAGTCGCGGGCCGGGCTGGAGGCGCTGGTGCGTGGGGCTGCCGTGCTCTCGGGTGTGCCGGCGCGGCTGGTCGACGTGGAGCGGCGGGTGCATGTCCGGGTCGAGGAGGACGGGACGCGGCGCGAGAGCGAGCTGTCGCCCGACCCCGCCTGGCCGTCCGTCGCGCTGACGCCGGGCGGCGCCACGGCGCTGTGGCTGGAGCGGGCCGAGCAGGCGGCGCCGAGTGTCGTGGACGCGGTGATCCTGGAGCGGGCCGCAGGGGTCATACGGGTCGTTCTCGACCGGACGCGCGGGCGGGCACCCGCCGATGATCCGGCGTTGGTCGAGACCGTCCTCGACGCCTCGGCGCCGGAGGCGGCACGGTTGCACGCGGCCCGGCGTCTGGGGCTCGACCCCGCCGCCCCGGCCCGGGTTCTGGCCCCGCTGGACGGCCGCCCCTCGGTCGTCTCCGCGCACCTGGACGTCGTGCCGCCCGTCGGCCGCGTCGGCGTGGGTCCCGCCGTTGCGGTGCTCGACCTGCCGCGATCCTGGTCCGAGGCCCGCGTCGCCCTGCGGTTCACGGCCGAAGGCACCGCTCAGGACCCCGGCCCCGGCGTTGTCCACGCCGACGAGCTGGGCGGCATCGCGCTCCTCGCCGACCTCGTCGTACCGGGCGCCGAGCCGCCGCCCGACGTACAGGCCCTGGAGACGGCCTCGGCAGCCGCGCCCTGGCTGCTCGGCACGCTGCACGCGGTCGCCGCGACGGTGAGTCTGCGGGCGGCGGCCGCCGAGATCAACGTCCACCACTCCACGCTCCAGGAGCGGCTGGCGCAGGCCGAGCACCTGCTGGGCTGGCCACTGCGCACCCCTCAAGGCCGGTTCAGGCTGGGCCTGGCACTGGCGATGCGACACCTCGCACGGGGCTAGCGGGGCCAGGGAGGCCGGCCATCGTCGGGCCCCGTCAGCGGAATTCGCGCGGAGCCACGGCCATGGAGTCCGCACGGCACCTCGCACGGGGCTAGCGGGGCCAGGGATGCCGGCCACCGTCAGCCCCGTCAACGGAACTCGTGCGGAGTCAAAGCCATGGAGTCCGCACGGCACCTCGCACGGGGCCAGCGGGGCCAGGGATGCCGGCCACCGTCAGCCCCGTCAACGGAACTCGTGCGGAGTCAAAGCCAAGGAGTTCGCGCGACACCTCGCACGGGGCTAGCAAGGCCAGGGATGCCGGCCACCGTCAGCCCCGTCAGAGGAATTCATGCGCAATCACGGCCACGGAGTTCGCCCCGGATCCTTGCAAGCGCGCTCTACACGCAATCGCTGGAAATTTCGCAGATGCCCTATCCTGAATGTCATGCACATCCGATGGAGGTCACCGGCGTCATGACCGCGACGGACCCCGCACTCACCGCCCTCGCCCAGGGCTGGTGCGCCCTCTCCTTGCTCCACGGCAGGATCGAGACGCACATCGAGCGCGCCCTGCAGGCCGGACACGACCTCAGCGTCCGCGAGTACTCCCTGCTCGACGTCCTCAGCCGCCAGCACAACGGCGAAGGCGGCCACCTCCAGATGAAGCAGGTCGCCGACGCCGTCGTCCTCAGCCAGAGCGCCACCACCCGCCTCGTCACCCGCCTCGAGGACCGCGGCCTGCTCTCCCGCTACCTCTGCCCCACCGACCGCCGCGGCATCTACACCGACGTCACCGAAGCAGGCCTGAAGCTCCTCGACGAAGCCCGCCCCACCAACGAGTCGGCGCTGCGTGAAGCACTGGACACGGCAGCAGAGGACCCCGAACTGGCGCCGCTCGTCCGGGCCGTCGAGACCCTGCGCGTCCCGGTCTGAGGCCACACCGCGCCCGTCGGCACCCGGTTACCCGACCGACAGCACCAGCTTTCCGCGCACCCGCCCCTCACGGCTGATGCGCCACGCCTCGGCCGCCTCCGCGAGCGGCAGCACCCGCTCCACGTGTACGGCGAGCCGGCCCGCGTCGGCGAGTTCGGCCAGGACCGTCAGGTCGGCCGGATCGGGGCGCACCCACAGCACATGGGCACCCTTCGCGAGCGCGTCCGGGTCGGCGACGGACACCACCCGGTCCCGTCGCTTGAGGACCTCCTGGGAGACGTCCACCGCGTCACCGCCGACGAAGTCGAGCGCCGCGTCCACGCCGTCCGGAGCCAGCTCGCGGATCCGGTCGGCCAGGCCGTCGCCGTAGGTCACGGGCTCGGCGCCCAGCTCCCGTACGAAGTCGTGGTTGCGTTCGCTCGCGGTGCCGATGACCCGGGCACCGAGCGCGGCGGCGATCTGCGCGCCGAACATGCCGACCCCGCCGGCCGCGGCGTGGACCAGGACCGTCTCGCCCTCGCGCAATCCCACGCGCTTGATCGACTGATAGGCGGTCAGTCCCGCGAGCGGCACGCCCGCGGCCTGCTCCCAGCTCAGTGCGGCCGGCTTGCGGGCCAGCATCCGCACATGCGCGGACACCAGCTCGGCGTAGGCGCCGAGCTGGACGGAGTCCTTGCGGACATAGCCGTAGACCTCGTCACCGGGCCCGAACTCGCCGACGTCCGGTCCGACCCGCTCGACGACGCCGGCGACGTCCCAGCCCGGGATGACGGGGAAGTGGGTCTCCATGATCGGGTCGAGGTATCCCGCCCCGAGCTTCCAGTCCACCGGGTTGACCCCGGCGGCCTTCACGCGGATGAGAACCTCACCGGGAGCCACCTTGGGGTCGGGGTGCTCCACCAGCTTCAGATCCTCGGGCTGACCGTAGTGCTGCAATGTGATGGCCTTCATGGCGACCATGGAACCACACGACCTCTACCCGCATGCGCAATATATGCATCCGCATGCGCATGTCGGGGTCCTCCGCAAGGCGGCGTTGACGGGATCTCCGCCGGGGCCGTACGAATGGCCTCATGAACGCGCCCCGCCTTCCCCTGTCCGGCGTCACCGTCGTCAGCCTCGAGCAGGCCGTGGCCGCCCCGTACGCCACCCGGCAGCTCGCCGATCTCGGGGCGCGGGTGATCAAGGTCGAGCGGCCGGGGGACGGGGACTTCGCCCGCCGGTACGACACCACGGTGCACGGGCAGTCCAGCTATTTCGTCTGGCTCAACCGGTCCAAGGAATCCCTCACGCTGGATCTGAAGGCCCCGAAGGGCCAGGAGATCCTGCATCGGCTCCTCGACACCGCGGACGTGTTCGTGCAGAACCTGGCGCCGGGCGCCGCCGATCGTCTCGGCCTCGGTGTCGAGGCACTCGGCGAGCGGTGGCCGCGGCTGATCCCGTGCACGATCTCCGGGTACGGCACGTCCGGGCCTTGGGCCGGGCGGAAGTCGTACGACCTGCTGGTGCAGTGCCAGACCGGGCTGGTGTCACTGACCGGTACGGCCGACGAGACCGCGCGTGTCGGCATCTCCGTCGCCGACATCGCTGCCGGGATGTACGCGTACAGCGGCATCCTCACCGCCCTGTACACCCGTGCCACCACCGGCACGGCCCACCCGGTGGAGGTCTCCCTGTTCGAGGCGCTGGCCGAGTGGATGGGCCAGCCCGCCTACTACACCCAGTACGGCGGCGTGCAGCCCCCGCGCCTGGGCACCCAGCACCCGACCCTCGCCCCGTACGGCGCCTACCCGGCCGCCGACGGCAAGGAGGTGCTGTTCTCCATCCAGAACGAGCGGGAGTGGGCCGTGCTGTGCGCGCAGTTCCTCGGCCGGGACGACCTGACCGACGACCCGCGCTTCGCCACCAGCTCGGCCCGGGTCGCCCATCGCGAGGAGCTCAACGCCGTCGTCGCAGAGCGCTGCGCCCGCTCCGACGCCGAGGAGATCCTCAAGGACCTGGAGTCCATCAACATCGCCTGCGCCGGGGTCAACGACGTCGCCGCGTTCCTGGACCACCCGGTGCTGGCCGGCCGTGGCCGCTGGCGCGATGTGGCGGTGCCCGGTGGCGCGTCGGTGCAGGCTCTGCTGCCGCCGGCCGATCTCGCGGGCGTGCCCGCGCGCATGGACCCGGTGCCCGCGGTGGGCGAGCACACCGAGGCGATCCTCACCGAACTCGGCCGTACCGGGGAGGAGATCGCGGCCCTGCGCGCCGACGCCGTCATCTGAGGGGCCCGGCCGGGCCCGGGGTCACCAGGGAAGCTGCCCGTTGCGGTCGACATAGCCGCCGGTGGGGCCGTCGGGGCCGACCTGTGCCATCCGGACGATGATCTCGGCGCCTTCCGCGACGGTCTGGGTGCCGGTGCGGCCGTTGAGGTCCGTGGCGGTGAAGCCGGGCTCGACGGCGTTGATCCGCATCTGCGGGAACGCCTTCGCGTACTGGACGGTGATCATGTTGACCGCCGTCTTCGAGGTCGGGTACGAGACGGCCTGGTAGAAGTGGGCCGGTGAGTCCGGGTCGGACAGTGTGGTCAGCGAGGCGAGTCCGCTGCTGACGTTCACCACGACGGGGGCCTCGGACCGCTGGAGCAGCGGCAGGGATGCGTGGATGACACGCACGACGCCGAAGACGTTCGTCTCGAAGACGGTTCGTATCTCGTCGGCGGTGGTGTCCGCGGCGGCGGGGATGCCGTTGTTCTCGCCCCGCACCTCGACGCCGGCGTTGTTGACCAGGACGTCGAGCCCGCCGTCGGCTTCGATGGTCTTCACGGCGGCCTGTACGGAGGCGTCGTCGGTGACGTCGAGCTGGACGAACCGGGCGCCGAGCTGTTCGGCGGCGCGGCGGCCGCGCTCGGCGTCCCGGGCGCCGATGTAGACGGTGTGACCCGCTTCGGTGAGCCGACGGGCGGTCTCGAAGCCGAGTCCCTTGTTCGCTCCGGTGATGAGTGTTGTCGTCATGGCTTCAGCGTCCTGCACCGCGCGAGGGTCAGCCAGCCGTCCCGTCTTCCTGGGACTGCGGGTACCAGGCACGCGTCTGCCCGACGGTGTTCACTGGGGGCATGACGGCGACGGAACTCGGACAGGCCCTGCGCCGCTGGCGGGACCGGGTCACGCCCGAGTCGGCGGGTCTGCCCGCGGGTGGTCAGCGGCGGGCGGCGGGGCTTCGCCGGGAGGAGCTCGCGCTGCTGGCCGGGATCTCGGTCGACTACGTCACCCGTCTCGAACAGGGCCGGGCGAGCAGTCCGTCCGGGCAGATCGTCGAGGCCCTGGCCCGGGCGCTGCGGCTGTCGGCGGACGAGCGCGCGCACCTGTTCCGGCTGGCCGGCCTGGCACCACCCGGCCCGGACACGGTTCCCGCCTATCTCACGCCGAGCGTGCAGCGGCTGCTGGACCGGCTGAACGGCACACCCGTCGGGGTCTACGACGCCGCCTGGACGCTGCTCATGGCCAATCCCCATTACGCCGCGCTCATGGGCGACCCCTCCGGATGGCGTGGCTTCGAACGCAACGGCGTGTGGCGGGCGTTCCTCGGCCCCCGCGGACGGGCACGGCAGACCGTGCAGGAGCGGGCCGCGTTCGAGGCCGGCATCGTGGCCGACCTGCGCACGACCGCGAGCCGTTACCCGTCGGACCCTCAACTGCGGCGGCTGATCGCGGAGTTGCGCGCGAACAGCCCGCGCTTTGCGGAGCTGTGGGAGACGGGCGCGGTCGGTCGCCACGAGGCCGGCCACAAGCTCATCGACCATCCGCAGGTCGGCCCGCTGACCCTGGACTGCGACATCCTGGTCGTGGCGGGCAGCGATCTGCGGCTGATGGTCTACACGGCCGCACCCGGCACCGAGGACGCGGAGCGCCTCGCGCTGCTCGCCGTGCTCGGCACTCAGTCACTGGTCTGACCGAACGCGGCGCGTGCTTCGTGCGTCACAGTGTCGGGCGGCGCGCCGACGCCGCCCTGACCGGCTCGTCGCCGTCCACTCGGGGGTATCCATGCGTACGACCGCTTTGCGCACCGTCCTGTCACTCGCCGCCCTTGGCCTGCTCGCCGCCGGATGCGGCGCCGAGGCCGCCGGGGGCGGCGACGAATCCGAGCCGGCTCCGGACACCAGGCCCCGTGCGCTGAAGGTGGCTGAGGCCTGGGACGGTTCGGCGGCCGCCGAGACCTGGCGCGCGGGCTACTACCCGCTGGGCGACCCGGAGCAACTGCCCGACGACGCCTTCCACAGCGCCGCCGACAAGGAGGCGTACGCCGCCCAGAACTTCGCCCTGCGCGGCGAGCTCCCCAAGACCGCGCCCAAGGACGCGAAGGTGACATGGCGCGACGGTGACTCGCTCACCCTTCCGCTCATGGGTGCGCAGGCGGCGTACGACAAGCTGGGGGGCGGCAGCGGACCCGGCCCGCGCCTGACCGTGACCGGAGCGAAGCTGGGCGAGACGACGCTGAGCACCAGCCGCGGCCCGGCCACCGTCCCGGCCTGGCTGTTCACGATCGAGGGCTACGACACCCCGCTCAAGCGCCTCGCACTCAACCCCTCGAAGCCGCCGAAGCCGCCGATCAGGCCGCTCGACAGCCCCAGTTCCGAGCTGTGGGAACTCAATCAGGTGGTCGAAGTGGCCGCCGACGGCCGGTCCGTCACGGTGCTGGCCCACCACGGTGCATGCGACGACGGACCGGGCGTCGAGGCGCTGGAGACGGAGGGCAGTGTGGTGCTGTCCGGCTACATGGTCGGAACGAGTGACGGGATCTGCACGGCGCAACTGCTGTCCAAGAAGGTGACGGTCGAACTGGACCGCCCGCTCGGCGACCGGGTCCTGCTGGACGCGTTCACGGGCAGCCCCGTGCGCGGGGCCGTCTAGGTCGAGGCAGCCTGAAGGACCTTCACGGACACGGACCCTCAGGGGGTCGGTCAGCGCGTCAGGGCCGAGCCGGCTGCGGCCAGGGCCTGTTCGGCATAGCCGCGGCCGAAGAGCACGGCGTGCACCAGGAGCGGGAACAACTGGTGGAGGGCGATGCGGTCCGTCCAGCCGTCGGCCAGGGGCGCGGCGTCCTGGTAGCCGTCCAGGATCCGGTCCAGGTGAGGGCAGCCGAAGAGGTGGAGCATGGCCAGGTCGGTCTCGCGGTGCCCGCCGTGCGCGGCCGGGTCGATCAGCCAGGCGTGGCCGTCGGCTCCCCACAGGACGTTGCCGTTCCAGAGGTCGCCGTGCAGTCGGGCGGGCGGTTCGGCGGGTCCCGCCAGTTCGGGGAGCCGCTCGCAGACCCGCTCGACGGCGGGCGCCTCGGTGCCGCGGATCGTGCCGTCGTCGACCGCGCGCCGCAGATACGGCAGCACCCGGTGCTCTGCGTACCAGCGAGGCCAGTCGGGGCCGGTGACGTTGCGCATCGGGGCGAGGCCGATGTACGCGTCCTCGGGGCCGCCGGGCGGCGGGGCGCCGAACGCGCGAGCCCCGCTCACGTGCAGGGCCGCCAGTTCACGGCCGAGCCGCTCGGCCGCCCCGGCATCGGGCGGGCCGGTCGCCACCAGGTCGGTGACCAGCCATCGCGCGTCCCGGCCGTGCACCGCCGGGACATGGACGGTGCCGGCCTCGGCCAGCCAGCGCAGTCCGGCGGCCTCGGCCCAGGTGGCCCGGTCGCCGTCACCGCGTTTGACCATGACCACTCGGCCGTCGTCGAGGGTGACTTCGGCGAGCGCTGCGGCCCGGCGACGTTCACCGGTCGCCGCGCGCCCGGTGAACCGCGCCGCCACGGCGCACGGGCCCTCGAAGGTGTGGTGCACGCACGTCAGCGTACGGCGGCCCCGCGCCGCAGCGAAGCCACCGGTCAGCCGTTGGCGGCGGCCTTGTTGATCGCCTCGCGGATCCGGGAGTACGTGCCGCACCGGCAGACGTTCTCGATGCTGTCGATGTCGGCGTCCGTCGGCCGGGGCGTCTTCTTCAGCAGGGCCGCCGCGGCCATGATCTGACCCGGCTGGCAGAAGCCGCACTGGGCGACGTCGCAGTCGAGCCAGGCCTGCTGCACGGGGTGCAGGCGGTCGCCGTCGGCGAGGCCCTCGATGGTGGTGACCTCACGGCCGGCGCAGTCGGCGACGGGGACGACGCACGGCTGGATCTCGTCGCCGTCGAGATGGCTGGTGCAGGCGCGGCAGGCGCCGATACCGCAGCCGTACTTGGGGCCCGTGACGTTCAGCAGGTCGCGCAGCACCCACAGCAGGGGCATGTCGGCGGGTGCCTCGACGGTGACCCGCTTCCCGTTGAGGGTGAAGGAGTAGGAGGGCATCAAGACCTTCTCTTCGGGTGTCTCAGAAGTTCAGGGGGAAGCGGCGCGGCTTGGTGCCGGTCGCCCGGGCGTAGGCGTTGGCGACGGCTCCGGCCGCGGCGGGGACGCCGAGTTCACCGGCTCCGCCGGGTTCGCGCCGGGAGGGCAGGATGTGCGCCTCGAAGTGCTGTGGGGCGTGCCGTTGGCGGGCGTAGTGGAAGTCGGCGAAGCTGGACTCGCGGACGGCGCCCTTGTCGATGTGCAGGCCGGCCCGCAGCACGGTGGAGATGCCGTCGACGGCGGTGCCCATGAGCTGGGCCTCGAGTCCGCGCGGGTTGACGGCCGTTCCGACGTCGGCCGCCATCACCACCTTGGTCACCCGGGGGTTCTTCGGATCGACGGCGTCGATCTCGACCAGACAGGCCACGCAGGAGTCGTACTCCTCGTGCACGGCGACCCCCTGGGCGTGGCCCCGGGGCAGGGTCCGGCCCCATTTCCCGGCGGCGGCGACCTTGTCCAGTACGGCCTCGACCGCCTTGCTCCGCAGTGTCGTACGGCGGAAGGCGACCGGGTCCTTGCCGAGGGCGCGGGCGATCTCGTCGACGACGATCTCCTCGGCGGTGCGCACGGTGCCGGAGTCCACCGAGCGCCAGGCGCCGAGGGGTATCGCCAGCTCGACCGAGCCCGAATCGCCGGACAGGCGGCCGAAGTTGTACAGGCCGCTGTCGCTGGGGAGAGGGGCCGCCGCGGGAGCGCGTACGGCGGTGCGCGCGCCGCCCTGGGCGGACAGGCCCCGTTCGCCGAAGGACTCGCTGACCGAGGCCATGGCGTGGGCGAAGGCGACCACCCTGCCCTGGGCGTGGCTGGCCCGGATGCGGTGGTGGGAGGCCGGGCGCATCCGGCCGTGCCGGATGTCGTCGGTCCGGCTCCACATCAGCTTCACCGGGCGGCGCGCCTGCTTGGAGATGACGGCCGCCTCGACCGCGGCGTCGTGGTTCAGGCGCCGTCCGAACGAGCCGCCGCCGCGCATCACATGGATGCGCACCTTCGACACGGGCACGCCGATCGTCGCGGCGATGTCCTCCCGCGCGGAGGAGGGTGTCTGGGAGGAGAACCAGATCTCGGCCCGCCCCGGCCGAACGTCCGCCACGGCCGTGAGGACCTCCATCGGAGCGTGGCTGACGAAGGCGAACTCGAACTCGGCCTCGGTCTGCCGCGATCCGCTCGGCGGGTTCCCCAGCTTCGGCACGGCGGCGCGCAGCCGGGAGCGGATCTGGGCGTCGGAGACGCCGGCCAGCGGTCCCGGTCCCCACTTGATGCGCAGGGCGTCGCGGGCCTGCAGGGCGTGGTGGAAGGTCTCCGCGACCACGGCGACACCGCCGCTGAAGCGGACGACGGCGTGGACGCCCGGCATGGCACGGGCGGCCGTGGAGTCGACCGACACGATCTTCCCGCCGAGCGTCGGCGGCCGGGCCACGACCGTCGGCTTCGCTCCGGCCACCGCGAGGTCTCCGGTGTAGTCGGCCTTGCCGGTGACGATGTCGCGGGCGTCGATGCGGTTCGTCGGCCGGCCGATCACCCGGTGCTGGGACGCCGGTTTGGGCGTGGCCGGCACGGTGGGTCTGGTGATCGGGGCGGCGCTCCTGGTCAGCGATCCGAAGGTGGCCATGCGGCCGTCCGGTGCGATGACCCGGGTACCACGGGTGCGCAGGGTCCGCGCGGGGACGTGCCAGCGGCGGGCGGCCGCGGTGACGAGCTTGGCGCGGGCCATGGCGGCGAGTTGCCGGGCCGGGCCGTACAGCGAACGGACCGAGCTGGAGCCGCCGGTGTACTGGTTGCCCTTGTTGCGGGCCTCCGCGAGCGGGATCTCGACGTCGGCGAGCCGGGCGTCGAGCTCCTCGGCGATCATCATGGCGACGGCGGTGGTGACGCCCTGGCCGACCTCTACGCGCGGCAGCCGTACGACGACCTTGTTGGCCTGGGTGACCTCAAGGACCAGCATCTCCTCGTCGGTTCCGGTGACCAGGACGTCGGACGAGCGGCGTGCGCCGTCGGCGGCGTTCTCGGCGCCCTCGGCGGTCGAGCCGTCGCAGCCGAGCGGTGCCGCGACGGTCAGGGTGGTCGCCGCGACCGAATAGACCACGAACTGTCGACGGGACAACTGACGGGCCAACAGGCGCTCCTCTCGGCGAACCCGGATGGTTCGACTTCTATGAGGGGCCTGGGTGCTGTGGGGTTGCGCCGGTTGGCCATTGCATCGACTTACGTCGCGGGCTACCGGAGCTCGGTGTCCCACTCCAGGTGCCCTACGAGTTCGTCGTCGCCGGGCCGGGACGGGCCGGCTCCTGCGGGACCGCGGCCTGCCGGGTTGTGGGTGCCTCGGGAGATGTTGCCGCTGACGGTGACGTTGTGTTCCACGCGGGGGCGGCGCAGGGTCTCGTAGAGGGACAGTGCGGCGTCCGTGTCCCGCGCGTCCCGCAGGGACTTGGCGAGGACGACGGCGTCCTCCAGCGCCATCGACGCGCCCTGCCCGGTGGCGGGGGACGCGGCGTGGGCCGCGTCGCCGATGAGCAGGGTCCGGCCGGAGCGCCAGGTCGTGCCGGTCGGCAGTTCGGTGGCGTTGGTGACCATGAGGTCGTCGGAGGTGGCGGCGACGAGGTCCGCGGCCGGGGTGGTGTCCTTGGCCAGCAGCGGCAGCAGCATCTCGCGCAGACGGGCCGGCGTGGCGTGCGCGAGGTCGTCCGGGGCCAGGGGTTCGGCGGCGACGCGCGCGAACCAGTACGTCTCCCCCTCGGGTGAGACCGCGTACCCGAAGGCGACGGCGCTGCCGCGCACCATGGTGATGGTCTCGGGTCGGGCTGCCGGGGGCGCTTCGCGGGTGTAGCCGTAGAAGACCTGCTGTCCGGCATGGGCCGGCTGCCTGTCGGGGTTGGTGAGTGCGCGGACGGTGGAGTTGAGGCCGTCGGCGCCGATGAGGAGGTCGCCGGTGGCCGTGGTGCCGTCGGCGAACTGGGCGGTGACGCCGTCGGGGCCGTCGGCGACCGAGACCAGGCGCATGCCGTGCCGGATGGGGATGCCGCGGCGGGTGACCTCGCTCTGCAAGGCGGCGTTGAGGTCGCCGCGCCGCACGCACCGGTACCGCAGATGCGGCGTGCCGGGCTCGCCCAGCGGCACTTGGGCGACCTCGGCGCCGGTGTCGTCGAGGACGCGCATCGAGGTCAGCGGGAAGCCGGTCGCGGTGACCGCCGCCGAGGCGTCCACCTCCGCCAGGGCACGCATGCCGTTGCTCGCGAGGGTGAGGAACGCGCCGATGTCCTCCGCGGAGTCGGGGTGCGCCTCGTACACGGCGACGTCGCATCCGGCCTTGTGCAGGGCCAGTGCCGCGCCCGTGCCGGCGATTCCGCCCCCTACGACCAGTAACCGCGTCACATCGCCCCCGCCAGGTCTTCCCCACCCGCTGATCGCGGCCGTCCCTCGTAGAACGTCCCAGGTCCGGCGCGGGTTCCCGAGCGAGCCGCCGACCGCGGAGAAGTCCGGACCGCCGGGCTCCGCAACAGTGCAACCATTCGGCCAAGAAGGTTGTCTCCCCTAATATCAGGCACTTCACCTCTTGGGGGACGCAATGGCACAAAACAGAACCACCTGGGCGACGGCAGCCGCGCTCATGGTCGCCGCGCTGGGTGTGGCGGCGGTCCCGGCCGAAGCCACCGCCGCCACCACCGCGCAGGCCACGGCCTGCCCCACCGGCTGGGGCAGCCAGGCCGAGACCCGCTCCGCCGCCACGTCGGAGCCGGTGACGAACATCAGGACCGGCCGGCACGCCTGCTTCGACCGCATGGTCGTCGACGTCCCGGGCGCCGGCACCGGCGAACTCGGCTACTCCGTCAAGTACGTCAGCCGTCTCTACCAGGACGGCTCGGGCCGGCGGATCGACGTCGGCGGCGGCGCCGTCATCGAGGTCCGCGTGGCGGCGCCCGCGTACGACCCCGCCACCGGGAAGCCCACATATCCCGCGAAGGCCGGTCAGCGCCTGACGGGCGTGAACCTCACGGGGTACCGCACGTTCCGGGACGCACGGTTCGCCGGCAGCTTCGAAGGGGACACGCAGATCGGGCTCGGCGTCCGGGCGCGGCTGCCGTTCCGGGTGTGGGTGGCCGCCGATCGCATCGTCGTCGACGTCGCGCACAACTGGACCGGAGCGCGCTGAACACCTCACGGGTCAGGGGCGCTCAGCGCCCCGGCCCTGGTACTCGCGCAGCTTCCGGTACAGGGTGGCGCGGGCGATCCCCAACGCCGCAGCAGCGCGTGCCTTGTTGCCGCCGTGGCGGCGCAGCGCCTCCAGGATCGCGGCCCGTTCGGCCAGCTCCATCGGGCTGAGGGTGCGTCCCGCCGGCCCTTCGCGGACGGGGTCGGGCAGTTCGGCGCGCCGCACCGGCCCGAACATCCGTCGCCGGCCCGCCAACGCCCGTACGACATGCGCGAGTTCCGTGACGTTCCCGGGCCACGGATGCTGCTCCAGCGCCCGCAGCGCGTCCAGCGTCCAGGTCAGTGGCGGGCTGCCGGGGGTGGGCCTGGGCGCGAGGGCGGGCAGCAACTCCCTGATGTCGCCGGGGCGTTCGCGCAGCGCGGGCAGGGTCACCGAGCGGGCCGCGAGGGTGTCGAGGAGGCGCTGGAGGCAGGGGCCCGGCGAGGTTCCGGGGGTGTGGGTGGCGACCAGGCGGGCGTCCGGGTTCTCCTCCAGGAGGGAATTGAGGGCGGCGACGTCCGGTTGGGAGAGGCGTTCGGCGTGGCGCAGGAGCAGGGGCCGGCCGCCGGTCCTCCCCCAGGCTCCGGCCGCAGGGACCCCCGGCTCGCCGCGTTCGCCGTCCTTGAGGCCGAGTTCGGGTGACTCGGCGGCGTCCAGGACCAAAGGGGCCGTGCCGTCGAGGAGTTCGAGGGCGAGGGCGGTCTTGCCCGTCCCCCGCTCGCCCGTGACCAGCACCGGCCCCGGCGTGCGGAACAGTTCGGTCGCCCGCGCGACGGCGTGCCGCCAGGGCACCGAACCGCCCGCCAGCGCGGCCGCCGGGCCCGGCGCCGACGGCACCGGTTCCGCGGGACGCGGGGCGAGCACGGCGACCAGGCCGAGGGCTCGGCCCTCGTGCCGTACCGGAGTGATCTCGGCGGTGCAGCCGGCGTCCTCGGGCAGCGGGATGTCGTACGCCTCGCCGGTCTCCCTCCCCCAGGACCGCGCGCCGCGCTCCAGCGCCTCCAGCACCTGGGGCGAGGCGAGGCCGGCCGCCGCTTCGCTGATCAGGCGGTTGCGGCCGTCCAGTGCGACCACCGCCCGCTCGCGTCCGCGCGCGGCCAGCTCGTAGGCGTCGAGCAGCGCCCGTTCCGCGGTACGCGCGCGTGCCCGCAGTTCCGCCTCCACCGCGCAGGCGGCCGCCTCGGCGAGGGCGGTGCCGGGATGCGGCCGGCGGTCCGCCCACAGGGCGCGGGCCACCGTCACCGTGCCGAGCACCTGCCCCGTCTGCGGGGAGAACAGCGGCACGCTGACCGCGGAGACGTCCTGCCAGACGTCGAGGAAGTGCTCGGGGCCGTGCACTTCGGCCCGGCTGCGGGTGCGCAGGGCGAGGGCGGCGCTGTTGTGGCCGACCTCCCGCTCGGACAGGTCGGCGCAGGTGTCGTCGCCGGGCGCGCTGCCGGTCGACCAGAGCACTCTGAGCCGTTCGTCGGTGAGCACGAGCGCCATGCGGCCGGCGTCCAGGGCCGGGGCGATCCGGGTGAGCGCGGGGCGGGCCGCCTCCAGCAGGGGCGAGTCGGCCGGGTGGGCCGACTCCCGCAGCGGGCCGTCGAGATCGGGCCGTACGCCGAAGAAGCGGGCGCGGCGCCAGGCGGCCAGGACGTCGTCCGGTACGCCGTCCGGGAGGGGTCGCCCCGTCAGGAACCTTTCGCGGGCCTGGCGCAGCGGGGCGAGGGCAGGAGAGTGTTCCGCTGTGGTCATGGCGTCCCTCACCGTATCCGGGGCGTCGCGACGGTGGCGACGGCGGGTCGTCCCGCTCCACCGCACGTCGGCGACCGGCGGGTTGTCTCGTAATGAGACACCCGCATCCGGCCGTCGCGCTCCATGATCTTGAAAGGTCGGGGTCTGTTCTCATCTCCTGGAGCGTTCTGTCGTGCACACCGTCGTCGAGACCGATGTACTGATCGTGGGCAGCGGCCCGGCGGGCGCGTCGGCGGCACTCGCGCTGAGCACCTACGGCGTGCGCAACATGGTCGTCACGCGGTACGCGAGCCTCGCCGACACTCCCCGCGCGCACATCACCAACCAGCGCACCATGGAGGTGCTGCGCGATCTGGGCGTCGAGCAGGACGTGATCGCACAGGCGACGCCCCAGCATCTGATGGGCAACACGACGTTCTGCACCAGCCTGGCCGGTGAGGAACTCGGCCGGGTCCGCTCATGGGGCAACGATCCGCTCGTGCAGGCCGCGCACGAGCTGGCGAGCCCGACCCGCATGTGCGACATGCCGCAGCACCTGATGGAGCCGGTGCTGGTGAACGCGGCGATCGCCCGCGGCACCGACTTCCGCTTCAGCACGGTCTCCAAGTCCTTCGTCCAGGACGACTCGGGCGTCACGGTCACCGTCGAGGACCGGCTGCGCGGCGACGAGTACACCATCCGTGCCCGGTATCTGATCGGGGCCGACGGCGGACGTTCCCAGGTCGCCGAGGACGCCGGGCTGCCGATGGGCGGTCAGATGGGTGTCGCGGGCAGCATCAACATCGTCTTCGACGCGGACCTGAGCAAGTACACCGCGCACCGCCCCTCCACCCTGTACTGGGTGCTCGCGCCCGGCGCCACGGTCGGCGGCATCGGCGCGGGCCTGGTGCGCTGTGTGCGGCCGTGGAACGAGTGGCTGATCGTGTGGGGCTACGACGTGACGGCGGGCGCGCCCGACCTCACCGAGGAGTACGCCCTGTCCGTCGTACGGCAGCTCGTCGGCGACGACGAGATCCCCGTGACGATCAAGTCGTCCTCGGCGTGGACGGTCAACGAGATGTACGCCGAGACGTACGCCAACGGGCGGGTGTTCTGCGCCGGGGACGCCGTGCACCGGCACCCGCCGTCCAACGGGCTCGGCTCGAACACCTCCATCCAGGACTCCTACAACCTGGCCTGGAAGCTGAAGCTCGTCCTCGGCGGGGAGGCCTCGCCGCGGCTCCTCGACACCTACACCGTGGAGCGCGCGCCGGTCGGCAGGCAGATCGTGACCCGCGCCAACAAGTCCATCGCCGAGACCGCCCCGATCTTCGAGGCGCTCGACGGGCTGTCCCCGCAGACGCCCGAGCAGTTGTGGGCCAACATCGCCGCCCGCAAGGACGCCACCGAGGCCGCCGCCAAGCAGCGCGCCGCGCTGCGCGAGGCCATCGCCTTCAAGGCGTACGAGTTCAACGCGCACGGCGTCGACCTCAACCAGCGCTACGCCTCCGCCGCGATCGTCCCCGACGGCACCCCCGACCCGGCCTGTGCCCGCGATCCCGAGCTGCACCACCAGCCCACCTCCCGCCCCGGCGCGAAGCTCCCGCACGCCTGGATCACCTCCGGGACGCGGACCCTGTCCACCCTCGACACCGTCGGCAAGGGACGTTTCACGCTGCTCACCGGCATCGGTGGCGACGGTTGGCTGCGGGCTGCCGAGGCCCAGCCCCTCGACATCGCGACGGTCGTCGTCGGCCCCGGACAGCAGTACGAGGACCCCTACGGCGACTGGGCCGGCCTGAGCGAGATCTCCGACGCGGGCGCCCTTCTGGTCCGCCCCGACGGGTATGTGGCGTTCCGGCACACCGACGCGGCCGAGGACGCCGAACGGTTGCTCACGGACGCGCTGCGGCGGATCCTCGGGCACGGTTGAGAGGCACAGCCGCAATGGGCACGGCCGGAATGAGCGCAGCCGGGACGGGCACAGATGGGACGGGCGCACAGGAGCACGGAGAGGGAACCGGCATGGCGGACGAGCCGACAGTCACCGACGAGGTCGTCGCCAGCGTGCGGGACACCGCCGATCCGCGGCTGCGGGAGCTGCTGACCGGGCTCGTGCGGCATCTGCACGCCTTCGCCCGGGAGACGCGGCTGACGCAGGAGGAGTGGGAGCGGGCGATCGGCTTCCTGACGGCGACCGGGCAGATGTGCACGGACACCCGGCAGGAGTTCATCCTGCTGTCCGACGTGCTCGGTCTTTCGATGCTGGTGGAGACGCTCAACGACCGGCACGGCCCCGGCGCCACCGAGTCGACGGTCCTGGGCCCCTTCCACATGACCGCCTCGCCCGTGCGCGAACTCGGCACGGACATCGACCTTGTGGGCGGCGGCGAGCCGTGCGTGGTGAGCGGGCGGGTGCTGTCCCGGGACGGCACCCCGCTGCCCGGCGCGCTGGTCGATGTCTGGCAGGCCGACGGCAACGGCTTCTACGACGTGCAGCAGCCGGACGTGCAGCCCGCGGGCAACGGCCGCGGCCTGTTCACCGCGGACGGCGAGGGACGGTTCTGGTTCCGCACGTGCGTGCCGAGCCCGTACCCGATCCCGACGGACGGGCCGGTGGGCGGGCTGCTGCGGGCCACCGGACGGCACCCCTACCGGCCCGCGCACATCCACTTCATCGCCTCCGCCGCCGGACACACCCCGGTGACCACGCACATCTTCGTCGCGGGCAGCGACTACCTGGACTCGGACGCGGTGTTCGCCGTCAAGCCGGGCCTCGTCACCGACTTCGCCCCCGTCGACGACCCGTCCGCGGCAGACGAGTTCGGTGTGGCCAACCCCTTCCGGCAGGCTCGGTTCGACCTCGTACTGGAGCCGTCGTGACGGACGTCCTCGACTTCTCCTACGAGAGCCGGCCCGGGCGGGTCGTCTTCCGCGCCGGCGCTGCGGTGTCGGCGACGCCCGGCGAGGTGGAACGGCTCGGGCTGCGGCGGGTGCTGGTGGTGTGCGGGACGCGGGGCGCGGACACCGCGCGGGCGGTCGCCGACGCGCTCGGTCCGGCGTGCGCCGGGCTGCACGACCGGGCGCGGATGCACGTTCCCGCCGAGGTCGCCGACGGAGCCGTCCAGGCGGCCCGCGCGGCGGCCGCGGACGGGTGCGTGGCGGTGGGCGGCGGCTCGGCGATCGGGCTGGGCAAGGCGATCGCCCTGCGCACCGGCCTGCCGCTGATCGCCGTGCCGTCGACGTACTCCGGCTCGGAGATGACCCCGGTGTGGGGCCTGACCGAGCACGGCGTCAAGCGCACCGGCCGCGATCCGAAGGTGCTGCCCCGCAGCGTGGTGTACGACCCCGAGCTCACCCTCTCACTGCCCGTGCCGCTCTCGGTGACCAGCGGCGTCAACGCCGTCGCGCACGCCGTGGAGGCCCTGTACGCCCCCGACACCTCGCCGTTGGTCGCGCTGATGGCCGAGGAGGGCGTACGGGCGATGGCGCGGGCGCTCCCGGCGGTGGCCTCCGACCCGGCTTCGCGGGAGGCCCGCGGGCGTGCCCTGTACGGGGCCTGGCTGTGCGGGTCCTGTCTGGGCGCCACCACCATGGGCCTGCATCACAAGCTGTGCCATGTCCTGGGCGGCACCTTCTCGCTGCCGCACGCCGAGACGCACACTGTGGTGCTGCCGTACGTCCTCGCCTACAACGCCTCCGCCGCGCCGGACGCGGCCGCCGCGGTGGCTCGCGCGCTGGACACGGCCGACGCGCCGACGGCCCTGTGGGAGCTGGCCGGACGCCTCGGCGCGCCCCGTTCGCTGGCCGAACTGGGCCTCACCGAAGCAGACCTGGCGACGGCCGCCGAGCAGACCGCGGGCCAGGCGTACGCCAATCCCCGCCCGGTGACGGCCGACGGCGTGCTCGCCGTGCTGCGGGCGGCCTACGAGGGCGCTCCGCCGGCCACGGTCGCCGGCTGACCCCTCCCCCGAACTCACCCCCCACCCGTTCGAAGTTCCCCCCACGCTGGAAGAAAAGGTGATCAGCATGCCCCTCGGTCTGCTCAGGAGTCGACGCTCCCGAGGAGCTCCGGGCGTTCCCCTGCCCGTGCCGCCCGGAGCGGGCGTCGTGGGCCGTGAGGTCGTGGATCCGCTGGGGCTGCCGATGCGCGGCGCCGACGTGACCGTGACCGCGCTGGACTCGCACCAGGTCGTGGCGTCCGGTACGACGGACCCGTATGGCCTCTTCTTCGCCGCCCTGCCCCCGGGCCGGTACAGCCTCATGATCACGGCCGAGGGCCTGTCCCCGCACCGCGAACCCGTGGACGTGGTCGCCGGTCCCGCCCAGCAGACCGTCCGGGTCCAGCTCGTGTCGGCCCGGCAACTGGAGCTGCCGGCGCCCGGCACCTGGTTGTTCGACCCGCCGCACACGGCGATCCGGTTCATCGCCAAGCACGTCGGCATGGCCCATGTCCACGGCCGCTTCGAGCGGTTCACCGGCGGCATCCGCGTCGCACCGGACATGGCCGAGTCGCAGGTGTCCGTGCGGATCGACGCGGCCAGCATCACGACGGGCAACAACACCCGGGACACCCATCTGCGTTCGGGGGACTTCCTGGACGTCGAGCGCTACCCGTACATCGACTTCGTGAGCACCCGCTTCGCCTACCGCGGCGGCGCCAAGTGGACCCTGCACGGTTCGCTCACCATGCACGGCGTGAGCCGGTCCGTGGATCTGGACACCACCTACCTGGGTTCGGTCAACGGCGGCTACGGCGAGGAACTGCGGTGCGCGGCGCTGGCCAAGGCCGAGCTGCACCGGGAGGACTTCACCCTGAACTGGCGCACCATGCTGGCCCGCGGCATCGCGGTGGTCGGGCCGACGGTGCAGCTCGAGCTGGACGTACAGGCGATGTACCGCACGCACGACACCCCGACACCGCCGGACTGAGGGTCCTCACGGCCGACGGCGGGCGGCTGTCAGACACCTCACACACCGGTTACGAATCGCTCAACCTCTGGTTGCGACGCGGTGATCGGGTGACCATGGGGCTATGACACTGGCCCAACGTGCCATCGAACAACTGCAAGCCTGGCCCGATCTCACTTCGGGCCCGGCCGGTTGCGGCACCGGGCGGGCACTGCGCACCGTCCACAGCGAGATCGTGCACTTCCACTCCGACCGGGATGTGGACCTGCACCTGACCGTGCCGGCCATCCGGCGGTTGCGCGACGACCTTCAGGTCTCCACCGCGATCAGGCTCGTCCCGGGATCGGACTGGGTGACCGTCCACCTGGACTGCGACACGGACGTCGACCTGCTGATGAGCCTGGTCAGCGCCGCGCTCAAGGCCCATCAGCACCGGTCGGCGCCCGCCGGGCAGACGCCGGGAAAGCCCTGCAACTTCCGTCGAGTCACAGTGCTCCCCCGCGGCTAGCGCCTGGGCTGCGGGACCTCAGTCCTAGTGCCCGGTGTCGTCCTCGCCGGCCTCCAGCAGTCCGGCGGCGGCACCGATGATCCGGGGGTCGGGAGTGCCCACGACCTCCTCGTCCTTGTCGGTGTAGTCGAAGCGGGCCAGCACGCTGCGCATGGCCTCGACACGGGCCCGCTTCTTGTCGTTGCTCTTCACCACGGTCCAGGGCGCGTGCTCGGTGTCCGTCTCACGGAACATGGCGACCTTGGCGGCGGTGTAGTCGTCCCAGCGGTCCAGCGAGGCCAGGTCCATGGGGCTGAGCTTCCACTGCCGTACGGGGTCGACCTGGCGGATGGTGAAGCGGGTGCGCTGCTCGCTCTGGGAGACCGAGAACCAGAACTTGACCAGGTCCACGCCGTCGTCCACGAGCATCCGCTCGAAGGCCGGGGCCTGCCGCATGAAGCGCCGGTACTCGTCGTCGGTGCAGAAGTCCATCACTCGCTCGACGCCGGCCCGGTTGTACCAGGACCGGTCGAACAGCACGATCTCGCCGGCCGTCGGCAGATACTCGACGTACCGCTGGAAGTACCACTGCCCGCGTTCACGCTCGGTCGGCTTCTCCAATGCCACCACCCGGGCGCCGCGCGGGTTGAGGTGCTCGGTGAAGCGCTTGATGGTGCCGCCCTTGCCTGCCGCGTCCCGCCCCTCGAACACGATGACGAGCCGGCGGCCGGACTCCTTGATCCAGCTCTGGAGCTTCAGCAGTTCGATCTGCTGGAGCCGCTTGTGCCACTCGTACTCGGGGCGCTCCATGCGCTCCTGGTACGGGTAGTTCTCGCGCCAGGTGTCCACCGGGCTGCCATCCGGCCGGATCAGTACCGGGTCGTCCTGGTCGGTGTAGTCGACGCGCAGCCCTGCCAGCAGTTCGGTGTCCATACTTCCGCATCGAAGCGAGCGCTTTCGTACGGGCGGCGAACCCCAGGCAAAGATCACGTAAGCGCCAGGTCACTTGTAAGTGAGGTCCGACGCGTCGTGAGCGTCGGCTCACACGTGGTGCGGCGGCGGTGCGCTCTCCACGAGCCGGGCCAGGTTGGCGAGGGCCATGCGGGTGCCGGCCTCGTTGTCCGCGGCGGGCACGACGTCGGGGATCCCGTCGTGCACGATCGTGACGTCGGTGCCGCCGCCCGAGGCGTCGGCGAGGGTGGTGGTCATGGTCATCGTGCCGTGCAGGGCGGGATCGTCGGTCTCGAACTCGACCTCCTCGACCACCAGCTCGTCCGCCACAAGCCGCACGAAGGAGCCGTGGTAGGTGTCGGTCCGCTCGTCCGACTTTCCCGTGCCGGTGGGCAGGTCATAGGTGAGCGAGACGCGGAACGTCCCGCCTTCCCGGCCGTCGAACTCGTGCACCCGGGCGGTCATGCCGTCCGGCACCCGCCATCGCGCGACGGCGTCCGCGTCGAGGAGCGCTCGGTAGACGGCCGCACGCGGGGCGTCGACATGCCGGGAGACTCGCGTCGAGTGCATGGGCTCACGATAGTGGCGGGGCAGGCAGCGGCGGTCGGCCACGGCGGAGCCGCGGTCACGCGCCCGCGCCAGGGTGCGCCCAGGACTCCCGGTCATCCATCCCGCGTCAGGGGGCGCCCAGGATTCCGGTCACCCACCCCGCGTCAGCAAATCGCCCTCAGGAGCCCGCTCAGCCGCCCCCGTCAGAGGCTCCCCAGTGGGCCAGTGCCCGCATCGCGGCCGTGGTCCGGGTGAACCCGAGAACGTCTTCACCGACACCAGCGCCTGCACCGTGTGCCGGTATCCGCCGGAGCTGGTGGAGTATCTGCGCGGCCGGGGCCGGCGCAAGGTGCTGTTCGGCTCCAACTACCCGATGATCACGCCGAGTCGGGCGCTGGAGCACCTGGACGGGCTGGGTCTGTACGAGGAGACGCGGGAGCTGTTCCTGCACGGCAACGCCCGCCGCGTCTTCGCCCTGTGACGGCATCCGGAAGTGGTTCAGCGCACGAGGCAGGGCCGCTTCGGGTCGAAGGTCCAGCCCTCGATCAGGTACCGCATGCCGACGGCGTCGTCCCGGCCGGACAGCGCCTTCTCCTCGTGGAGCGCGTGCGCGGCGAGTAGCCGGTCCATGTCCAGGTCGACTCCCAGTCCGGGTGTGTCCGGCACGGCGACCTCGCCGCCGGTGATCCGCGGCGGCTCGACGGTGAGCCGTTCCCGTCCCTCCTGCCAGATCCAGTGGGTGTCCAGGGCGTTGTACTCACCGGGCGCGGCGGCTCCGCAGTGGGCCATCATCGCCAGCGAGATGTCGAAGTGGTTGTTGGAGTGGCAGCCCCAGGTCAGCCCCATCGCGTTGCACAGTTGGGCGACCCGGACCGAGCCCTGCATGGTCCAGAAGTGCGGGTCGGCGAGCGGGATCGACACCGACTGGAGTGCCAGGGCGTGGGTGAGCTGGCGCCAGTCCGTGGCGATCATGTTGGTGGCCGTGGGCAGGCCGGTGGCCCGGCGGAACTCCGCGAGGATCTCCCGGCCGGAGTAGCCGGCCTCCGCCCCGCAGGGGTCCTCGGCGTAGGCGAGGGTGCCCAGGAGCGGGCGGCACAGTTCGACGGCCTCGCTCAGGGACCAGGCGCCGTTGGGGTCGAGGGTGATCCGCGCCTCGGGGAAGCGTTCCTTGAGCGCGGTCACGGCCTTGACCTCCTCCTCGCCGGCCAGGACGCCGCCCTTGAGCTTGAAGTCGCGGAAGCCGTAGTGGTCGTAGGTGGCCTCGGCCTGGCGGACGATCGCCTCGGGGGTCAGCGCCTCCTCGTGCCGGACGCGGTACCACTCGACGTCCGCGTCGGGCGCGCGGACGTAGTCCAGGTCGGTGCGGTCCGGGTCGCCGACGTAGAAGAGGTAGCCGAGGACCCGTACGGAGTCGCGCTGTTTGCCGTCGCCCAGCAGGGCGGCGACCGGGACCTCCAGGTGCTGTCCGAGCAGGTCGAGCAGCGCGGACTCGACGGCGGTGACCGCGTGCACCGTCGTGCGCAGGTCGAAGGTCTGCGCGCCGCGACCGCCCGCGTCACGGTCGGCGAACGTGGCCCCGATCGCCCGCAGGACGTTCTTGTAGTCGCCCACGCGCGCGCCGACGACCAGGGGTTCGGTGTCCCGCAGGGTCCGTGTGATCTTCTCCCCGCCGGGTACCTCGCCGAGGCCGGTGCGGCCCTCGGAGTCCTCCAGAACGACGACGTTGCGGGTGAAGTACGGGGCGTGGGCCCCGGAGAGGTTCAGGAGCATCGAGTCCCGGCCGGCGACCGGATACACGGAGAAGCGGGTGACGACGGGCTGACTCATGGCGGGAGGTGCCGTTCTCGTGAGGGCGGGCGGTGGGTCAGACCTTGAGGGCGTCGAGGACCTGTTCCAGGACCAGTACGCCACCGAGGCCGAGGATCGCGAGGACCGTCGTGTACGTGGTGCGGGCCTTGATGGCGTCCAGGACGGACAGGTTGAAGTACTCCTTGAACATCCAAAAGCCCGGGTCGTTGACGTGGGAGAAGGCGATCGAGCCGCAGGAGACGGCGAGGACCATGACCTCGGGGTGGACGCCGCTGCCCGCGAGCAGGGGCAGCGCCACGCCGGAGGCGGTGACGACGGCGACGGTCGCGGAGCCGAGGGCGACGCGCAGGATGGCCGCGATCAGCCAGGCGAGGATGATCGGGGAGATCGACCAGCCGCCGGTGGCGTCCTTGATGTAGTCGGATATCCCGCCCTCGACGAGGACGTTCTTGAAGGCTCCGCCCGCGCCGATCACGAGCAGGATCATCGCCATCGCCTGGGCGGCCTCCTTGCACGAGGCGCTGACCTCGGCGAGGCTGCGCCCGATGCGCGGCCCGAACGCCCAGATCGCGACGAGCAGGGTGAGCAGCAGGGCGATCGGCGCGGAGCCGATGAACGCCACGAAGTGCATCGGGCCGCCGTCGCCGGCCCCGGCCAGGTCCGCCACGGCCGCCCCGGCGATCAGCACGACGGGCAGCAGGGCGACGGACAGCGAGATGCCCATGCCGGGCATCTCGTCGTCCTCGAAGACCCGTTCGCTGACCAGGCCCTCGGGGATGGCGGGGTTCATGGCCCGCACGAACGGCAGGCGCGGCCACAGCAGGGCGATGAACGCGCCGACCGGGACGGCGATGAACAGGCCGTAGAACAGGGTCAGTCCGACGGAGGCGTGGAAGGTGGCGGCCACCGCGGTGGGGCCCGGGTGGGGCGGCAGGAAGCTGTGCATGGTGGACAGGGCTATCGACATCGGCAGCCCCACCCACAGCAGGTTCGCCCGGGTGACCCGGACGAGGGTGAAGGCGATCGGGACGATGATGACGAACGCGACCTCGTAGAACATCGTCACGCCGATGAGCATGGCGGTCAGCACCATGGCCACCTGCACCCAGCGCGGCCCGCACACGTCGAGGAGCCGGCCGGCTATTCGCTGGGCGGCGCCGGAGTCGCCCAGCACCCGGCCGACCATCGCGCCGAGCCCGATGGTGAGCATCGTGTCGCCGATCTGGCCGCCGATGCCCTCGGCGAGGACGTCGGGGATCTCCTCCAGCGCGATCCCCTGGACCAGGGCGACGCCGACCGCCACCAGGAGCAGGGCCGCGAAGCCGTTCAGTTTGAGTCTGGTCATCAGGACGAGCAGGACCAGGACGCTGATCCCGACCACCACGAGCGGCATATGTCAGTTCTCCTTTGAACGCCGGCCGCTTACGTTCACCCCACTGAATGGGGTCCTCACATGCAGACCTCGTCTACATATGAGGACGGAGATTATGTTCGTGGATGGTCAAGGTCAATGGGTCTGCGGCTGTGGATTACCGAGCCAGTGGAATCACTCGTCGCCCGGCACGGCCCGCCAGCCGCTCCAGTGCAGCACCGTGATCACGATTACGGCCCCGTTCGGGGGCTCCTGCCGGTACTGGGGGTACTTCTGCCGCAGCAGCTCCACGGCGTCGGCGTACTCGGCGCTCGTGGCCTGATCCGCCGCACCGGGCTGCAGGATCCGGGCGCCGCCGTCCGCTCTGACCCACCACAGCCGGTCCCAGTCGGCGTCGTACTCGTCAGCCAGCAGGCAGACAGCCGGGCGCACGGAGATGTTGTGCAGCCGTTTGAGCCCCTTCGACCGCTTCGGCTTGGCGTCCACGGCGGTCACGATCTCGTCGCCGTTGGACGCGAACACGACCGGCACCAGATGCGGCCGGCCCTCGGGGTCGACCGTCGCCAGCCGCGCGACGGGTGCCGCGGCGAACCGCCCGCGTGCTTCGTCCTGCTCCATGTCCGGCATGTCGGCTCCTTCGGCCTCGGCGGTGGCGGTATGCCGTGCCCGTGGTCGGGTATCCCTGTCCGTGTAGCACTCCTCGGGGACGACTCGGTGGATCAGGTGATGCCGATGGTCGGCGACACGGACGACGTCATCCAGGCGCGGCGACGCGGCGAGAGCGGCCATCGGGCCGTGCCGCACGCGGCCGACGTACGGATCGAGGCGTGGGCGGTGAGTCGCGAGCGGTGTCTGGTGGAGGCCGCGCTGGGGATGGTGGAGTGCTTCGCCGACGTCACCACCGTACGACCCACCTCGGTGGAGCGGGTGCGGCTCGCCGAGGACACCGACGAGGGGCTCCTGACGGCGCTCCTCGATGAAGTCGCGGTGCGCCTCGACGAGGACGGCCGGGTACCGGTGGACCTGGAGGCCGACGCCACGGAGGGCGACGTCGACGTACGGATCGCCCTCGCCGATCTGTCCGACGTGGAGGTCACCGGCGCCAGTCTCGAGGACGTCTCCTGGCACGGGCTGCGCATCGGTCCGGATCCGTACGGGTGGTCGTGCAGGTTGACCGTGGACGTATGAGGCGCACCCGGCGCTCGGCACGGGCGCGCAGGGCTCGTACCGTGGAGGCATGAGCGGCGGCACGGTGACGCTGTTCGTCTGTGGCGACGTGATGCTCGGACGCGGCGTCGACCAGATCCTGGCCCGGCCCGGCGATCCGGTGCTGCGGGAGGGATACATCACGGACGCCCGCGCGTACGTGAGCATGGCGGAGTCGGTGAGCGGCCGGATCCCGGTCCCGGTGGACGCGTCGTGGCCGTGGGGCGAGGCCTTGCGGCTGCTGGAGGCGAGCGGTGCGGACGTCCGGATCGTCAACCTGGAGACGTCCGTCACGCGCAGTGACGCGTTCGAGCCCGGCAAGGCGGTCCACTACCGCATGCACCCGGCCAACCTGCCGGCCCTCACGGTGGCCCGGCCCGACGTCTGTGTCCTGGCCAACAACCATGTCCAGGACTTCGGCCGCCCCGGTCTCAAGGAGACGCTCGACGTGCTGCACGGGGCGGGCCTGCACACGGCGGGTGCCGGGCGTGGCGCGGAGGAGGCGTACGCGCCCGTGGCGCTGGGGCTCCCCCATGGCGGCCGCGTGCTCGTCTTCGCCCTGGGCGCCGCCGACAGCGGCATCCCGGCGGGCTGGGCGGCGACCGAGGACCTGCCCGGTGTCGCCTACGTGCCCGAACTGTCGCCGGCCGCGGCCGCCGCGGCGGTACGGCGGATTCGGCAGGTGAAGCGGGCCGGCGACATCGTGGTCGTGTCCGTGCACTGGGGCTCCAACTGGGGCTACCCGGTCCCCCGCGAACAGCGCCGCTTCGCCCACGCCCTGGTGGACGGCGGCGCCGACGTCGTCCACGGCCACTCCTCGCACCACCCGCGAGCCGTCGAGGTCTACCGGGACCGGCTCATCCTGCACGGCTGCGGCGACTTCATCGACGACTACGAGGGCATCCCCGGCTACGAGCAGTACCGCGACGACCTGCGCATCGCCTACTTCGTGACACTGACGTCGGACACGGGCGAACTCGCCGGCCTGCGCATGGAGCCCTTGCTGGCCCGCCGGATGCGTCTGGAGCCGGCGCCGGCCGAGGCCCGCGGCTGGCTGCACACGACCCTCGACCGCATCGGCTACGGCGTCCATGTCACCCTCGGCCCGGACGGCGCGCTCGCCCTCGGCAAGCCCGCCGCCCTGGGGTGAGCCTCAGTCGCCCCGCAACGCCTCCAGCACATCGGCGTCGGTGAGCTGCCGGAAGTCCTCGTACCACTCGCCGACCGCGCTGAACAGGCGCGGCTGGTGCAGACAGACGAAGTCGTCCACCTCCCGGCGCAGTTCCTCGGCCGCCTCCGGAGCACAGACGGGTACGGCGAGGACCAGGCGCTCGGGCGACCGGTTGCGTACGGCGCGCAGCGCGACGCGCGCGGTGGAGCCGGTCGCCACCCCGTCGTCCACCACCACGGCGGTACGGCCGCCCAGCTCCGGAGCCGGGCGGCCCTGCCGATAGCGTTCCTCGCGCCGCCGCAGCTCCTTGCGCTCCCGCTCGACGACCGGTGCGAGGTCGGCCTCGCTCAGCCCCAACTGGAACAGGGTCTGCTCGTCGAAGAGCGGAGGGTCCTCGCCCGCGAGCGCGCCGACGCCGAACTCCTCGTGGAACGGCGCCCCGATCTTGCGTACCACGAGCACGTCCAGCGGGGCCCGAAGAACCCGGGCGATCTCCCGGGCGACCGCGATGCCGCCGCGGGGCAGCGCGAGGACGACCGGCTGCGGAAGGTCCCCCTTGTCCTGCCGGATACGCAGTTGCTCCGCCAGCTCCCGGCCGGCCTCGGCGCGGTCACGGAACTGCATGGGTCTCCCCTTCCGTCCGTCGCCGCGTACCCCGCCCTCCGGTACCGGACACCCCTCCGGGCTCGCCCGCCGGGTCAGGGCCGGACGGCCGTTACTGGATGGTCCAGCCGACGCTGCCGACGCCCGAGCTGTAGATCGCGCAGACGCCGGAGGACTCGCCGTACTGACCCGGTGCCAGCGTCACCCACTGCCCGGAGACGTCCGGGGCCCAGCCGCAGACGACCTCGGCACGGAAGGTGATGGTGCGGTCGGTGTTGTTGTGGCAGCCCGCGATGCCGTGGTCCGGGTTGTTGTTGTGCACCCAGCCGTCGCAGTCGACGGTGCCCGCCGCCTGCGCGGGGGCGGCCAGGCCGCCGAGGGTGAGGGCGAGGGCGGACAGGGTGGTGGTCAGGCCTGCCGTGACGATGCTCTTCCTGCGGTTCATGTGAGTCCCCGTGAAGTCGTGGTCCGTTCGGACTTTCCGACTTCAGTGAAGGCCACGGACTCGTCGCCGGGAACCTCGGACTTACCAGGGTGGGGGCGGCACTCGCCCTTCACCCCTTCGCCTTGTCGGACGGGTCCGGGCTGTTCCAGTCGTACGGCCCGCCGCCGCGCCACTCGATCAGCTCGGGGTCGTCGACGGCCCGGTCCTCGGCGGGCAGGCCCGCGCGGTGCACCAGGTCCATGACGTCGAACAGGCTGTAGGCGGTGCCCGTCGGCTCGTCACGGATCGTCACCTGACGCCCGCCGTCCGGCTCCGGCGGCGACACCACCACGGGGGGACGCGTGCTCATGCCACCACCATGCATTCTGAGTGGCGGGTACGCAGCCCGGCGTACCGGCCACGGTTGAATCGTCATCAATTCGGGTTGTCGGCGTTCGGCGTACCGGCGGGTGTCCATCGCGTGGTCGTCGAACGCCGGACCGTTGAGTCCGACGGCTGTCATGGGCGCACTACCCGGTCGGGTGACGGCCACACTCGGCTTCGGCAGGCGTTTCGCCCAGGTCGCGCCGGGCACTCGGCGGCTGCGCCCAACGTGAGGGAGGACCGCCGTGCCATTTCGCGACCGTACCCACGCCGGACTGGAGCTCGGCCTGCGGCTGGTCGATCGGGCCGGGTCGGGCGACCCGGTCAACGTGCTCGTGCTGGCCCTGCCCCCGGGTGGCGTGCCTGTGGCCTGCGAGGTCGCACGTGCGCTGCGCGCCTCGCTGGATGTACTGGTCGCCGGGGAGATCAGCACGCCGATCCGGCCGCAGACGCCGATCGGAGCGGTCGTCGCCGACGACCCGCCGCTGTACGACCGGCGGAGCCTGGCCATGATGCATCTGTCCGAGGATCGGCTCGGCGACGTCGTCGTACACGAACGCAACGAGCTGCACCGCCTCGAATACCTCTACCGCGGCCGCCGCCCGCCCCCGTCCGTCAACGGCCGCACCGTCGTCCTGGTCGACGACGGCCTGACCACCGGCCTGACCGCCACCGCCGCGCTGCGCTTCCTGCGCCGTCACGGTCCTGCGCGGCTCGTCCTGGCCGTCCCCGTCGGCAGCGCGCGGACCGTCGCCGCCCTGCGCCCCGAGTGCGACGACCTCGTCTGCCTCGAACAGCCGCCGGGCCTGCATGTGGTCGGTGAGTGGTACGACGACTTCGGCTGGGTCTCCGACACACAGGTCACCAAGACGCTGCACGGGTTCCACGCCACGGCTTGACGCGGGTCCGGCCGGCTCCTCTCACCGGTTGGTCGGCGCCCATGACAGGGTGGCGCCATGGCCATAGAAGTCCGCCCGGCATCCGTCTTCGAGGACGTACGTCCGGTCATCGGCCCGAAGTCGCCCACGGCGAGCGTCTGTTGGTGCCTGAGCTACCGCATCCCGTCGAAGCTGAACAACGAGCTGCGCGGACCGGCCCGCGGCGAGTTCGTCGCGGAGCTGTGCCGCGCCGATCCCCCTCCGGGGGTGCTCGCCTACGACGGTGACGAGCCGGTGGGCTGGGCCGCGGTGGCGCCGCGCTCGGCCACGTCCTTCGCCCGCAACCGCAAGATCCCGCACGTCGACGACCTGCCGGTGTGGTCGCTGTGGTGCATTCGCGTCCGCCCCGGCCATCGCAAGCAGGGGATCAGCCACGCCCTGATCACCGGAGCGGTCGAGTTCGCCCGCGAGCGGGGCGCTCCGGCGATCGAGGCGTATCCGCTCGACAACGGCGACGCCCGGGTCGACCTGACGATGGCGTACGCCGGGATCCGCAAGAACTTCGAGCGCGCGGGGTTCGTCCACGTCGCCGACACGACCTCGGTACTGGCCGGCCACCCCCGGATCCTGATGCGGCTCGACCTGCGCTGACGGGTCGGACCTCGCGGGCTCAGTGGACCGAGAATCCGCCGTCGACGAAGATCGACTGTCCTGTGACGTAGGCGGAGGCGCGGCTCGCGAGGAACACGGCCGCGCCTGCGAAGTCCTCCGCGAGGCCGTTGCGCCCGACCATGGTGCGCGCGGCGAGCGCCGCCACCTTGTCCGGGTCGGACGACAGGCGGGTGTTGAGCGGCGTCATGACGAAGCCGGGCACGAGCGTGTTGCAGGTGACGCCGTACGGCGACCAGGCCTCCGCCTGGGAACGGGCCAGCGATTCCAGCGCCCCCTTGGAGACGCCGTAGGCGCCGCTCTGCACGAAGGCCCGGTGCGCCTGCTGGGAGGTGATGTGGATGATCCGCCCGAAGCCCCGCTCGGCCATGCCGGGTCCGAACCGCCGGCCCAGCAGATGGGGCGCGTCGAGGTTCAGGGCCATCGTGGTGTCCCAGACGTCCTCGCCGAGCTCGGCCATCGGGGGCCGCAGGTTGATCCCGGCGCAGTTCACGAGGATGTCGGGCTCCCCGAACGCCTCGACCGCCTCCTCGGCCGCGGCGCGCACGCCGTCGCGGGTGCCCAGGTCCGCGCTCACCCAGGCCGCGCGGCAGCCCTGGGCCTCCAACTCGCCGACGGTCGCGGCCAGCTCCGCCTTTCTGCGGGCCACGACCACGACGCTCGCGCCCGCCCGGGCGAGGGCCTCGGTGATGGCGCGGCCGATGCCGGAGCTGCCACCGGTCACCACGGCGACCCGGCCTTCCAGCGAGAACAGTTCGGAGAGGTATGCCTGCGAGCTCATGCCCGCACCCTAGGACGCATGCTCGCGGCGCCGGCGCTCGGGGCGGCGTCGTGTGAGCCCGTCCGCCGCGGGCACTCGAAGCGCACGGCGTGCCCGTCCGGGCCGCCGACCGAGGCTGGAGGTGGAGAACATGGGTCATGGCGGCAACGTCATCGACGAGCTGATGACCGATCACCGCGAGGTCGAGGAGCTCTTCGGCAGGATCGAAGGGCTCACGCCCGGCAGCAAGGACCGCAAGCTGTACGCCGACCAGGTCACGATCGAGCTGGTACGGCACTCCGTGGCCGAGGAGGCCTACCTGTACCCCGCCGTGCGGCAGCATGTGGCGGGCGGCGACGCCATCGCCGACCGGGAGACCGAGGACCACTCCACGGCCGAGCGGATCATGAAGGACCTGGAGGGGTGCGACGCCGGCGATCCCGAGTTCGACCGGCTGATCGGGATGCTGATGTCGGAGGTCCGCTCGCACATCGCCGACGAGGAGGGGAACCTCTTCCCGCAGCTCCGGGCCGCCTGTCCCCCTCAGGCGCTCGACGACCTGGGCGACAAGGTGCGTCAGGCCAAGAAGGTGGCACCGACCCGACCGCACCCGTCCGCCCCGGACAAGCCGCCGGCCAACAAGTTGCTGGCCCCGGGTGTCGGCCTCGTCGACCGCCTGCGCGACGCGCTGACGGGCCGCGGCAAGAAGGCCTGAGGCACCCTCGGGGCCGTCGCCTCGTGGTGCTCCTGTGCTCCTCCGACAGCGCTGATCCGCCTCAGGCGATCAGCGCCTGCCCCGGGCCGAGGCGCTCGTGAAGTGCCGTGCGGTGCAGGGCCGCCACGGGGGCGAGGAGGTCGGGGTGGCGCAGCAGGGCCGCCGCGCGGCGGTCGTCGGCATCGGGCGACACCAGGCGCCGGAACTCGACCGGGGCGGCGGTGGTCATGCCGCCGTCGGCGACGGCGTCGATCGCGCGCCGGGCGAGGTCGGCGTCGATCAGCAGGCAGCCGGCCCAGCTCGCGACGACCTCGTCCACCCAGGTGCGCCAGGCGAAGTCGTCCGGGTCCTCCTGCGCGGCCGCGTCCGAGCCGGTGATCCAGTCCAGGCCGGCCGAACCGCCGGGGCCGGCCATCCGGACCAGCGCGGCGTCCGTCGGCGTCGGGTAGCGCAGCCATGCCGCGACCGTGACCGCCTGCCGGGCCTGCACCTCGCCCAGGGCGGCGGCCAGGGCACCGCCGCACGCCGGGTAGGAGCGGGTCAGCCACTGGGTGGTCGCCGCGATGATCGGGGAGAGGTCTGCGAGCACTGCCGGACCGTCCGAGACACTGGCGATGGCCGAAAGCCATCAGGGGAAGAGGGATCCCTCAAACGGTAGCCCGGCTGCCCCGGCACGGAACATGCCCACGATCTCCCGAACGACGTGGCCTCCCCCACACCGGACGGACACGCTCAGGCCACCCGGCCGATGGCGCTCACGCCGCGCTGTAGCCGAGCTGGCGCCTCATGTACGGCGTCATCAGGTTCTTCGCCTTGGCAAGGGTCGTGGTACGGCTGCCGAGGACCGCCGTTTCGCCGCCCGGTACCGGCAGGACCGTCACGCCGTCGGCCGGGCCGAACGGGACGATGAGCGGGGTGCGGTGGATCGGCCGGTAGAACCGGGGCTGCTTGCGGTGCTTGCCGGCGCTGTTGAGGTAGGCGCGGATGTTGTGGGCGGCCAGGTCGGCCTGCGCGAGCGCGGCCGGGGTGATCTTGAGGTCCGTGGCGTCGTTGACGTCCCCGACCGCGAAGACGTCCAGCCATCCCCGGAGGCGGAGCGCCTCGTCGACCTTGACGTGACCCGTGCCGTTCAGCCAGTCCCCGTGGCCGGCCAGCCGCAGCCAGAGCGTGTTGGGCGTGGTGCCGGTCGCCCAGAAGGAACGGTCCGCCTCGATGATGTTGCCGCGGGCGTCGCGGTAGGTGCCGAAATCGTTGCCCGGGGACATGAAGGAGTCCAGCCAAACCTCCACGTCATGGGACTCCAGCCAGCTCCGCGCCCTGCGCCCGGCCCGCGTGCCGCCCGTGGAGTGCAGCAGCTCCGGCCCGGAGTGCGCGAGCGTGACCCGGGCATCGGGCCGGGCGAGGCGGATCTCGGCCGCGAGCTCGACACCGGAGGGCCCGCCGCCGACGACCAGGACGTGCTCGGCCGTGGCGATGTGCTGCTGGTGCGTGACGAAGGACTTCACCGCCTCGTCGGTGGTGGTGCCGCTGAAGCGGGCCGGCTCGGGGTAGTCGGCGCCGGTGGCGATCACCAGCACGTCGTACCGGAGCCGCTCGCCCGTCCCGAGGACGACCTGCCGCTCGCCGGTGTCGATACGGACCGCCTTGCCGACGGCCACGCGGCCGTTGCGCAGCAGCCGGTCGTAAGGGATGAACGGGCTGTGCGACCAGTCCGGGCGCACTCCGGCACGCAGGGAGGCGATGCGATGGAAGAAGACCTCTTTGCGGTCCACGAGCGTGACCCGTGCGGTCGTGTCGAGTCGCTTGGCCAGGCGGACGCCGGCATAGCCGCCGCCGATCACCACTACGTCGCCGTCAACCACGCCGAGTCTCCTGTGCTGGTGGGGGGCAGGAGGAGCGAGTGGCGCGACGGGCGCGACGGGTGGGCCGTCGTCGGCCTCTCCCCTGTTTCGGCGAGCCTATCCGCTTGAAACATAAATAATTGATGGGGTGTGGTGTGCGTTCTGTGAAGGGTGCGACGCGTGGGACAGCGCGCACGGGCGCAGAAAAAAGACGTCCAGGCCGACCCGTGCGGGCCGGCCTGGACGTCTTGCGGGGAGTGATCAGACGAGGTCGAACCGGTCCAGGTTCATGACCTTGACCCACGCCGCGACGAAGTCCTTGACGAACTTCTCCTTGGCGTCGTCGCTCGCGTAGACCTCGGCGAGGGCGCGCAGCTCGGAGTTCGAGCCGAAGACGAGGTCGGCACGGGTGCCGGTCCACTTGACCTTGCCCGAGGCGTCAAAACCCTCGAACGTGGTCTGGTCCTCGGAGGTGGACTTCCAGGTCGTGCCCAGGTCGAGCAGGTTGACGAAGTAGTCGTTGGTCAGCTTGCCCGGGGTCTCGGTGAGGACACCGTGCTTGGACCCGTTCTGGTTGGCGCCCAGCACGCGCAGACCGCCGACCAGGACGGTCATCTCGGGGGCGCTCAGCGCGAGCAGGTTGGCGCGGTCCAGCAGCAGGTACTCGGCCGGCAGGCGGTTGCCCTTGCCGAGGTAGTTGCGGAACCCGTCGTACGCCGGCTCCAGCGCCGCGAACGACTCGGCGTCCGTGTGCTCCTCGGTCGCGTCGACACGGCCCGCGGCGAACGGGACCTCGACCGCGACGCCGGCGTCCTTGGCGGCCTTCTCCACGGCGGCGGAGCCACCGAGGACGATCAGGTCGGCCAGGGAGACCTTCTTGGCGCCCGAGTTGAACTCGCCCTGGATGTTCTCCAGGGTGCGCAGGACCTGGGCGAGCTCGTCCGGGTCGTTGACCTCCCAGCCGCGCTGCGGCTCCAGGCGGATGCGGCCGCCGTTGGCGCCGCCGCGCTTGTCGCTGGCGCGGTGCGTGGCGGCGGACGCCCACGCGGCCTTGACGAGCTGCGGGACGGTCAGGCCGGAGTCGAGGATCTTGGCCTTGAGCGCCGTCACGTCGGCGGCGTCGATGGCCTCGCCCTCGGCGGCGGGCAGCGGGTCCTGCCACAGCAGGGTCTCCGCCGGGACCTCCGGGCCGAGGTACAGGGACTTCGGGCCCAGGTCACGGTGGGTCAGCTTGTACCAGGCGCGGGCGAAGGCGTCCGCGAACTCGGCCGGGTTCTCGTGGAAGCGCTTCGAGATCGGACCGTAGATCGGGTCGAAGCGCAGCGACAGGTCGGTGGTGAGCATCGTCGGGAGCTTCTTCTTCGACGCGTCGTGCGCGTCGGGGATGATCTCCTGCGCGTCCTTCGCCACCCACTGGTTGGCGCCGGCCGGGGACTGGGTCAGCTCCCACTCGTAGCCGAAGAGGATGTCGAAGAAGTCGTTGCTCCACTGGGTGGGCTTGGTGGTCCAGGTGACCTCCAGACCACTGGTGATCGCGTCACCTGCCTTGCCGCTGCCGTAGGTCGACTTCCAGCCCAGGCCCTGCTGCTCCATGTCGGCGGCCTCGGGGTCGTTGCCGACCGCGTCGGCCGGGCCGGCGCCGTGGGTCTTGCCGAAGGTGTGGCCACCGGCGATCAGGGCGACGGTCTCCTCGTCGTTCATCGCCATGCGGCGGAACGTCTCGCGGATGTCGCGGGCCGCCGCGATCGGGTCCGGGTTGCCGTTCGGGCCCTCGGGGTTGACGTAGATCAGACCCATCTGGACGGCGCCGAGCGGGTTCTCCAGCTCACGGTCGCCGGTGTAGCGCTGGTCGTCGAGCCAGGTGGTCTCAGGACCCCAGTACACGTCCTCGTCGGCCTCCCAGACGTCGGCACGGCCGCCGCCGAAGCCGAAGGTCTCGAAGCCCATCTGCTCCAGGGCGACGTTGCCGGTGAGGATCATGAGGTCGGCCCAGGAGATGGACTGGCCGTACTTCTTCTTGACCGGCCACAGCAGACGGCGGGCCTTGTCGAGGTTGCCGTTGTCCGGCCAACTGTTCAGCGGCGCGAAGCGCTGCTGGCCGCGGCCGCCACCGCCGCGGCCGTCGCTGATGCGGTAGGTGCCGGCGCTGTGCCACGCCATACGGATCATCAGCGGGCCGTAGTTGCCGAAGTCGGCGGGCCACCAGTCCTGCGAGTCCGTGAGCACCTCGGCGATGTCCTGTTTCACGGCCGCGAGGTCGAGGGCCTCGAACGCCTTCGCGTAGTCGAAGTCCGCACCGAGCGGGTTCGCCACGACGGGGTCCTTGGCGAGGATCTTCAGGTTGAGCCGTTCCGGCCACCACTGACGGTTGCCGCCGCCCTGCGTGGGGTGCGCGGCGCGACCGTGCGCGACGGGGCAGCCACCGGTGCCCTCCGTCTTCGCGTCAGTGACGATCGCATCGGGGTTCTCAGCCATGGGAAACCTTCCGAACTAGGTGGATCACAGTGCTCGGGGTGCACTGTTGGCGGTGGAACAGTCGGGGCACAGGCCCCAGTAGATGACCTCGGCCTCGTCGATCGCGAAGCCGTGGTCGTCGGACGCGGTCAGGCAGGGCGCCTCGCCGACCTCGCAGTCGACGTCGGCGACGACACCACACGAACGGCACACGATGTGGTGGTGGTTGTCGCCGACGCGCCCCTCGAACCGGGCCGGGCTGCCGGCCGGTTCGATACGACGTATGAGTCCCGCCGCGGTGAGCGCGTGGAGGCCCTCGTACACGGCTTGAAGGGAGACATGACCTACGCGATCACGCACCCCGGAGGCGATGGCCTCGACACCGAGATGGTCACCGGCCCGGACGGCGTCGAGCAGCGCGACACGCGCCGCCGTCACCCTCAGGCCGGCACCGCGGAGCTCCTCGGCGGGGGTCGGAGTCTGGGATGCGGTCATGCGGCCAACCTACCTCCGTAAACACGAATGATTCAAGAAAACGAACGATGAAACTCTGGTGATCGTCCCGCTGGCGCACATGGCACCCAACGACACCCCCCCAAAGCGCGAAAAATCATCTTTTCTGACATTGACTCATGTCTTTGCGTCAAGGCCTCCATCTGCTCGGAATCCCACGCGTACTCGATGGAGGCACATCGCATGCTCCGCAGACATACCGCGGCCCGTCGCCGCGCCGCCCTGACCACTCTGGGCGCCCTCGTCCTCACCGGCGTCACCTCGGCCGCCACGGCCGCGCCGCCGCCGGCGCCCGCGTCCACCGCCGCGCAGACGCTCGGTGCCGACCGGCCGCCGGCCGCGGTGGTACGCGCCATGGAGCGTGACCTGAAGCTGAAGCCGGGGCAGGCGGCCGAGCGGCTGGTCAACGAGGCGGAGGCGGGCGTCCGCGCGGGGCGCCTGCGCAACTCCCTGGGCAAGCGCTTCGCGGGCGCCTGGCTGCGTGGTGCGACCTCCGCCGAGCTCGCGGTCGCGACCACGCACGCCGATGACGTGTCCGCCATTCAGGCGCAGGGCGCGAAGGCCGTCGTCGTCAAGCACCCCTTGAGCGAACTCCAGGACGTCAAGGAGAAGCTGGACAAGGCCGCGAACAGCGCCAACACGCGCGACACGCCGGTCTGGTACGTCGATGTGCCGACGAACCGGGTGGTCGTCCAGGCGGTCAAGCGGCCGGCCGCGGCCGCGTTCATCAAGGCCGCCGGTGTCCAGGACAAGGGCGTGACCGTCCAGGTGTCGGCGGCGCGTCCCCGCCCGCTGGCGGACGTCGTCGGCGGCGACGCCTATTACATCGAGGGCTCGGCCCGCTGCTCCATCGGGTTCTCCGTCACCAAGGACACCCAGCAGGGCTTCGCCTCGGCGGGTCACTGCGGCAACGCCGACGACTCGACCACCGGGTTCAACATGGCCGCGCAGGGCACCTTCGAGGCGTCCACGTTCCCCGGCAAGGACATGTCCTGGGTGAGCGTGAACAACACCTGGACCGCCACACCGGACGTGGAGGGCGAGGGCGGCCAGCGGACGCAGGTCACGGGCTCGGTGCAGGCACTCGTCGGCGCGTCGATCTGCCGTTCCGGCTCGACCACCGGCTGGCACTGCGGGACCATCCAGCAGCACGACACGAGTGTCAGCTACTCCGAGGGCACCGTGGACGGCGTCACCGAGACGACCGTGTGCGCCGAGCCGGGTGACTCCGGCGGCCCGTACATCTCGGGCTCCCAGGCACAGGGCGTGACCTCGGGCGGTTCGGGGGACTGCACGGGCGGCGGGACCACCTTCTATCAGCCGATCAACCCGATCCTGAGCGACTTCGGCCTGGTCCTGAAGACCGCGACCGCCCAGGCCGGCTCCCCCGCGCCGCAGGACAACGGCACGGCCGCCACATGGGCCGCGGGCCGGGTCTACGAGGCGGGCGCCACGGTGACCCACGCGGGCGTGCGCTACCAGTGCCTCCAGAGCCACCAGGCGCAGGGCCGCTGGTCGCCGGGTGCCACCCCGGCCCTGTGGCAGCGGCTGTAGGCGGATGCAGGAGTCGTACGGCTTCCGGTGCGGGGCGCGAGCCCCGCACCGTCCTCTTTTCCGGCGCCCCGGTCCGGTCACTGTTCCGCTAGGAGGGCGTACGCGGTGGCGATGAAGGCGTCGCGGGCGCGGAAGCGGCGGGTGCACAGCGCGGCCAGAGCGGTGGCCGTGTCCGGCCTGAAGCCCAGGAACGCCTGCTGGCCGAGGGTCGCCCCGCTGTGGAAGTACATCGGCCCGCCGTCCGTGGGGTGCCGGAACCACGTCATCGTGTGCACGTGCCGGTGCCCGAGGCCGCGGCGCAGTACAGGGGTGCGGACGGCTCTCAGGGCTCCGGCCAGCGGCGAGCCGGCCGGGTCGAGGTGGGCCTCCAGGAACGTCAGCAGGTCGTGCGGAGTCGCGCGCACGGCACCGGCCGCCTCGAAGCCCCCGGAGTCGAAGGCGAGGGTGGGCGTGCGTCCGTCCTTGCCGTGGCCGACGGCGTCGGTCTTCGGGTCCTCGGGCCACAGGGTGGTGCCGCCGAGGCCCAGCGGGCGCAGCACGTGGGTGCCGAGGAGTTCCTCCCAGGCCGTGCCGGCCGCGGTGGCGAGGGCGTGGCCGAGGACGGCGACGCCGAAGTTGGAGTACTGCCACCGGGTGCCGGGCCGGTGCCGCGGGCGGTGGCGCAGGAAGGCGTCGATCACCCGCTCGGCGGGGTAGCGGCCGTAGGGGTTGGTGCGCCAGGCGGGCAGCGCGCGCCGGTAGAAGTCGGCGGGCAGGGTGGGCAGTCCGGCCGTGTGCGTGACGAGGTGGGCGAGGGTCGCCGGGGCCGCGTCGGTGCGGCGTCCCGGGTCCAGCCAGGCGGTGGCCGGCTCGCCCCCGGTGAGCAGTCCGCGCTCGATGAGCTGGGCCAGCAGCAGCCCGGTGAACGTCTTCGAGGCCGAACCGATCTCGTACCGCAGGTCCTCGCGGGGCACGGGAGGGTGCGGGGTGCTGCCACCGCAGTGCAGGGTGCGGCGGCCGTCCCGGGAGACGGCGAAGACCACGTCGGGCGCGTCGATGGCGTCGACGGCCCGCGCGAGGCGTTCGCGCAGGGCGTCTTCGTCGCCGGCTGAAGTGGGCCGGTCCGTCCCGGTGTTGCCGAGGATGCCGCCCTCGCCCGCCGCCGATGTGTCGTCGTCGATGCCCGGCCAGGGCATCAGCCCGGCGCTCATGTCGCCGCGTGGGTCAGTTCGGTGAGGGCGCGGGAGGTGGCCAGGAGCGAGGCGAACGCGGCTACCAGGGTGGGGTGGTAGACGATGTCGAACACCTCGTCCGGTTCGCCCTCCGGCATCGACCGTACGGCCGGCATGGCGCCGTCGGGCTGCTGCGCGGCGGCGAAGCCCTCCCAGGCCCGCTCGTCCAGGGTGGGCCGCGGCAGACAGGCGTCGACGACGAGGAGTTCGCCGAGCAGGTCCCAGCGCTTGAGGTCCAGCCAGTCGTCGATCCAGACGGGCAGCCAGGTGGCGAGGTAGTCGGCGATGTCCGGCGGCAGGGCCTCGGGATGCGCGCCCCAGTCGGTGAGGTGGAACACCGTGTGGGTGACGTCGTAGGCGATGTGCCCGCTGACCGTCCAGGGTTCGGGCCTGCGGGCGAGCCAGGTGGGACCGACGAGGGCCGCCTCGGGCGGGCGCGGCGTGAGGCCGAAGCGGCGCTGGAACGCGGCCAGTCCGAGGCGCCGGGTCGGGTCGAGTTCGAGGGCCGCCCAGCTCTCGAGCCGGTGGTAGAGCACGGTGGCGCGCTCCACCTCGGGCTCGCTGTAGCCGAGTTCCTTGTACGGCAGGTACACCTCGAAGGGAATGGGCGACATCGGCTCGATGCGCTGGCCGCGCGCCAGCATGCGACCACCGTCCAGGGTGTGCCGCCAGGTGTGGTCCAGCAGCCGGCGGGCCAGGTCGGCCTGCCGGGATCCGGCGACGCCCTCGCGGAACAGCACCCGGCAGATCAGGGCGAGTTCACCGACGGGCTTGAAGCGCTCAAGGAAGCCGATCTCGGGATCGACGTCGGGCTCCAGGCGGAACCCGTCGCGGTGGGCCCACAGCCACTCCAGGGCGCGCACGCCGACGGTGTGCATCAGACGGGTGTCGGTCATCCGGGCACTCCTTGTCCGTCGTGGCGGGTCCGCGCGCGGCCCGCTCGCGATCGGTGACCGTCACCGCCCGCGTCGATGTCGTCGTCGCCCTCGCCGGTGAGGCGCTTGACGGTCTGTGCCGCCGCGAAGGCGGCCATCAGGGTGGAGTGGTAGCAGCGCAGGAAGTCCGGCTCCGGGCCCGCCGCGTCGGCGCCGGGGCCCTCCTGCGGCAGCGCGCCGGAGTCGTGCTGTGCCCGCGCGATCCGGGTCCAGGCGGCCTGGAAGGTCGGCAGGTCGGGCGGGGCCGGCAGGCTCGCGGCCACGACCAGCAGTTCGCAGCTCAGGTCCCACATCGTGGCGTCCAGGCAGGTGTCGAGCCAGGACGGCAGCCAGTGGGCCAGATAGGCGGCGAGGTCGGCGGGGACGCCCATCGGGGTGCGGCCCCAGTCGGTGAGGTGGAAGACGACGTGGGTGAGCGCGTACCCCGAGGAGCGCTCGAACGTCCAGGGTTCCGGCAGGCCGCCCAGCCAGGTGCGCCGCAGCACCTGCCCGGACTCGTCCGGCCGTTCGATGCCGCTGCGCCGCTCGGCCTTCAGCACGCCGAGCCGGCGGGTGGGTTCCTGTTCGGTCAGCCGCCAGCCACGGGTGCGGGCCGTCGTGGCGGCGGCGGCCTCGTACCCGGGGTGCCGCAGCCCGGCCGCGGCGAACACCGAGTAGACCTCCAGGGGGTAGGTCGCGAAGGGCTCCAACCGCTGGAGGCGGAGGAAGAGTTCGCCGCGGCCGGTCTGCTGCCAGGCGAACCGCAGCAGGTCCGACGCGCACCCGTGCAGCGGGTCCGACGGCGGCAGGTGCGCCCGTACGCTCTGGCAGGTCTGGGCCAGTTCCCCGAGTGGTTTCCAGGTGACGTCGACGTGGCCGTCCTCGGTGAACGCGTCCTCGTCCAGCGCGAAGTCGGCGCTGTGCGCGGACAACCAGGCGAACGCCGCGGCGCCCACCTCCCGGATCTCTCCGACGCTCATGGCGGTCGCCGTCATACGAGTGCTCCGGCCGCCCGCATGACCCGTGCCGCCTGCACCTGGAGGGCCACTCGGGGGTCGCTGCCGCCCATCAACTCCACGAAGTCCAGGCCGGTTTCCAGGCCCAGCGTGTCCGGGACGCCGTCCAGCACGGTCAGCCAGCGCCCGGCGCCGGCCGCCTGCTGCCAGTCCCTGCGGCGTACCGCCCGTACGAAGCCCCGGGCCACGTCGACCGGGCGGCGCCGGGCCGCGCGGGCAACGGCGCAGTCCTCGCCGGGCAGGGCGAGGGGTGCCAGGACCGCGAGTTGGTGGGTGAGTGTCTGCCAGGGCGCCTCGTCGAGCCAGTCGGCGCCGGGTTCGGTGTCGTAGTCGCCGGTCGGGGGCGGGTCGAGCCGCACCAGGGTGCGGCGCATCGCCCAGTGGCTCCACATCACGGTGGGTGCCGCGTCGGGACGCGGCGGGAATGCCTCCACCGTTCTGCGGAACGCTTCAAGTGCCTCCGGGGCGGGCGGAGTCGGGAAGAGGACGTGCGGCAGCAGCAGATCCGCTCCCACCACCCGTACGGCCGCGAGGGCCATGCCTCCTTCGACGTCGTTCATCGCCGCCGTGCCTGACATGCGCACGTGGTCTCCGCCCCGAAGGGCGGAGACCACGTCGGACGCAATGTCCTGCACAGCGCCCTTCAAGAGGGCCGAAGTGCCTGACTGCTCCATTCAGTCGCTCCCGTTCGTCCGCTCAGCCCTTCTTCGGGCGAGGGGTCGGCGGGGACAGCAGCAGCTTGGTGTCCGCGGAGAGCAGCGCCAGTGCTGCGCACTCGCGGCTGTCGCGGAAGACGCCGTCGGGTTCGGCCGGGTCGAGTGCAGCTTCGAGGTCGGTCCGCACGCCGGTCGTTTCCTCGATCGCCTTGTCAATGGAAGGCATATCACCATCTCCTCTGGGGTCAGCCATAGCCTCCACAACCAAGAGCACCACACAGTCACAAAGCGCGCATCTTTTCCCACAGGGCGCATACGCCACGTGGGAAACATTCCGGGCGACGGCCGCGAGGCGGCCGGCAAAGGCCCGCTCAGGCACCCCTGGCACCGCGGGCCTCCCAGCGGGTATCGGGCCGTGGAATTGCAATCCAAGTCAACTGAAAGGCCGTCAGAGCTCTATCGCCGAGCTGGTTGGATTCGTCTTTACTCCGCTGGGTACTGATGAAGCCCAACTATGGCCCTCAGAGCGGGAATCCAGTGTTCACCGGAGTTACCGGCCAGTTTCTCGCAGATGACCCGCCGATGGCTGGGACGGCACCAACTGACTGGCCTGATCAGGCCGGTTGGCGGAGAGGAACGGCCAAGAGGCCGACGCGGGATTCAACCAACGCGCTCTGCCGGTGCCGCGCACTTATCAACGCGTGTTGATTCCTCAGTAACCTCAAAAAAAGCTCAGGGATCCCCTGGTGAACCTGTAATAGGGGTGTTCGGCTCGCTAATCTCCGATTTGAAGGAAGAGCAGGTCACCCGCTGTCATCAGACGAGAGGTGCGCATGCGAAACCGCCCGCGGCTCGCCGACCGACCCCCCACCGCCCCTCACCAGGTGCGTGCCGCGACCCCCCAGGGTCGCCCATGACCGCCACCCCCGCTTCCGTCCCCGCTCAACTCGTCGGCCGGCAGGCCGTGCTCGACACCCTCGACGGCTTCGTACGACGACTGCAGGACGGGGTCTCGGACATCGCCGTCGTCACCGGCCCCGTGGGCTCCGGCCGCAGTGCCGTTCTCGACCGGGCCGTCGACCGGGCCCGCGCCTCGGGTCTCGCCGTCGGCGTCGCCCGCTGCTCACCCCGCGAGTCGAAGCTCCCGTACGGCGCCATCACACAGCTCCTGGGCACGTTGTGCCTGCCCTCCCGGATCGGAGCCCTCGCCTCCGGCATCGGCCCCACCAGCAGGCCCACGGACACCGTGGCCCGCATGTGTGACACGCTTCTGACGCTGTCGGCCGGCCGGCCCGTGCTGCTGGCCGTGGACGACCTCCATCTCGCCGACCACCATTCCCTGCGCCGGCTGGTCGACCTGATCCACCGCGCCCGGCAGGGCGCCGTCCTCGCCGTCGTCACCTCCCCCGTACCGGTCCGCCAGGTCCTCGACGCTGCGGGAGCCCGGCCCGCCGCGCCCTGCCCCGTGCACACCCTGCGCCTCGACGCGCTCACCACCGCGGAGGCGCGCGGCGTGGTCGAGGCCCGTGTCGGCCACCCCGTGGAGCGGTCCGTGCTCACGGTGGCCGGGGTCGCCGGCTGGTCCCCCGCCGTCCTGCACGCCGTCGCCGACCGGATCGCCGCGCTCGGGCGGCCCCTGGACACCGACGCCGTACCGCAGCTCATCGCCGCCGCCCGCACCGCCTGGTCCACCCGCGCCCTCACCACCGTGCAGGGCCTGCCCAAGAACGTGGTGGCCCTGCTGCGGGCCACGGCGGTCGGCGGGCACCAGTTGGAGCCGGCGCGGCTCGCGGCCCTCGCCGGCCTCGACGCCACCGCCTTCGCCGACGCCGTGGACGCCCTGCGGGCCTGCGGGCTGCTCGCCGACACCGACATTCCCCGGCTGCGGCACCCCTGGTTCGCCGATGACGTCCTGGCGGGCATGACCGGGCCCGAACATGACCGGCTGCACCGTCGCGCCGCCGCGCTGCACGGCCAGGAGGGCGCACGCGTGGGCACCGTCGCCGAACTCCTCGGCGACGTCACCTCGCTCGTGCGCTCGTGGACGGCCTCGGACCTCGCCGCCTCCTCGCGCCCGCGGCGAGCGGCCGACCTCACGACCGCGTCGCTGCGGCACTCACTGTGCGAGCCGGTGACCGAGGCCGAGCGGGCCCGGCGCCTGATCCGGCTGGCCGCCGCGGAGGCGGTCACCGCCCCGCAGGCCGCGGACGGACGGCTGCGTCAGGTGATGCTGCGCCACCTCAGCCGCGAGACCTGGCCGGACGTGCTCAACGCCGCCGATCTGCTGCTCAGCCGTGGCGACGCCGAGACCGCGCGCTGGGTGATCGCCGACGTGCACCAGCGGGCCCTGACCAAGATCCCCGACGACGACCTGCGTCCCCTGCGCGCCCTCGGCCGCCTCGCCCACAAGGAGAAGGGCGGCCTGCCGCTCGTCGCCCCGCCCCCGATCCACTCCGACCGTCCCGAGCACCCCGCCCAGTCCGCCGTGCTCGCCTGGACCCTCGCCACCCGTGGCGACGACCGGGCCCGGGTCCTCGAACTCGCGGGCACGGCGCTGGACGAGCCGGCGTCCGTGCCCTTCATGTGCCGCATAGCCGCGGCACGGGCCCTGTTGTGCGCGGACGACGTGCCCGCGGGCCTGGACCGCCTGGACGCCGTCGCCGCGGACGCCCGCCGCAGCGACGCTCTCGCGGCGGCCGCGCAGGCCCTGCTCAGCCGCGCCGAGGCACAGATGGGCCTCGGCCACGGCGAGGAAGCACTGCGGGAGCTGACCGCGGCCACGCGGGCCCTGCCCCCCGCGTCGTGGCACAGCCTCCTCGCCCCCCGGCTCGCCGCCGCCGAGACCCTCGCCCTGATCCGCTGCGGACGCGTGGCCGAGGCCCGGCGCGCCGCGGAACGCGCCCGCAGCAGGCCGGAGGGCCACAGCGTCACCACGGCGTTCCTGCTGTACGCCCGCGCCGAACTCGCCCTCATCGACCGGGACGCGGCCCGTGCGCTGCTCCTGCTGGAAGAGTGCGGCCGCATGCTGCGGGCCAAGCGCTGGCGCAACCCCATGCTCATACCGTGGCGCAGCGCCGCGGCCGTCGCCCACCACCTCCTCGGCACCGCCGACATCGCAGACGACCTGCTCACCAGGGAAGACGACGTCGCCGAGCGCTGGGGGACGCTGGACGCCCTCACGGCGCTGCGCGCCCGCACCCACGAGGCACTGGCGCGCAACGGCGTCGAGGTCCCCTGGGCGCCGGCCGAGTCCGGGCGCTCCGCCCATGCCGTCCGGTCCCCCCAGGTCACCGCGCCGCCCGAGGCGACCACCCCGGAGCCGGACCCGCTCACGCCGTCCGAGCGCGACGTGGCCGACCTCGTCCTGGCCGGGCTGGCCAACCGTGAGATCGCCCACCGACTGGGCCTGGCCACCCGCACCGTCGAGCTGAGGCTGACGCACACCTACCGCAAGCTCGGCGTGAAGGGGCGCGCCGCCCTGGTCGCCCTTCTGCGAGCCCGGCAGGAGGGCGACTGATCGATGCTGCTGGAGCGCGAGCAGGAGCTGGCCGTACTCAACTGCGCGGTCGCCGACGCCGGAGCGGGCGCCGGCGTCCTCGTCGTCGTCGAGGGCGGCACCGGCACCGGCACCACGGCCCTGCTGAACCGGCTGGCCGAGCGGGCGACGGCGACCGGTGCCCTGGTCCTGCGCTCCGGTGGCGTCCCCGCGGAACGCAGCGTCCCCTTCGGTGTGCTGCGCCGGCTCGTGCTTCCGCTGGTCGCCGAACGCGACCTGCCCGCTCCGCTGCTCACCGCGGTGCCGCCCATAGCCGCCGACCCCGGCCGTTTCGGCCCGGACGGCGGGGCGTGCGCCGCCGCGCACGCCGACACGCTCCACTGGCTGCACATCCTGTTCGCCGGCCTCAGCGCCGAGCAGTCCGTGGTGGTCGCCGTCGACGACCTGGGCTGGGTCGACGACGACTCCCTGGAGGCTCTCGCCCATCTCGCGGCGCGCCTCGACGGTTTGCGCATGCTGCTGGCCGTGGTCTGCAAGGACGGCCTGGGCACCCGCGACCCGCTCGTCCGCGAGATCTCGGCGGCCGCCACCCACCGCGTCCGGGCCCGCGGCCTGTCCCGCCGGGGCACGGCGGCGCTGGTGGCCCGGCATTTCGGGGACGGCTGTCCCGAAGAGTTCCGCCGGACCTGCCACGACGTCACCGGGGGCCGGCCCAAGGATCTGCGGGTGCTGTGCGACCGGGCCCGGCTCCGGCGGCTCGGCGCACCCCACTGGCACACCCAGCGCCTGCGCGGGCTGGGCGAGTCGTTGCGGCGCGAGCGGCTGCTGTCGCTGCTGCGGCGCGAACCCGTCCTCGACGCCTTCCTCAAGGCCACCGCCGTGCTCGCCGAACACGCCACGGACGATCTCGTGGCCCGGCTCGCGGATCTGACGGTGCGGCAGTGCGCGTACGCCCGTGAGGTCCTCGCGCATGGCTGGCCGGCCGCGCCGGGCCAGGACGAGGCCGCCCACATGCGGGCGGCCTGTGCCGTCGTCCTGCAGACCCTGGGGGACGAGGAGAGCTCCCGCCGGCACCGGCAGGCGTCCGCGGTGCTCGACGCGTCCGGCGCCGGACCGGAGGAGGTCGCGCAGCCGCTGCTGCACGTCGACCGGCTCGGCGACCCGTGGGAGATCCACCAGTTGCGCGCCGCCGCCGCGGCCGCCCGCCGCCGGGGAGCGCCGGAGGCGGCCGTGCGGTATCTGGGCCGTGCCCTCGTCGACGTACCGGCCGCCAGCCATGTCCGCGCCGAGCTGCTGTACGAACTCGGGGTCACCGAGCTGGACCTCAAGTCCCCGGTGGCGGGCCGCCACTTCGTGCAGGCGGCGCGGCTGATGAAAAGGCTGCGGCGCCGCGCCGAGGTCGTCTCCAGCACGCCGATGGACATCGTGCGCAGCGATCCCGAGGTCGCCGCCCTCGTCCGGGAGACCGCCGCCGGTCTCGGGACTCCGCGCGAGGGCGACCGGCAGGGCGGCTATCTCGCGATGCGGCTGGAGGCCCGCGCCCGGTATGCCGGGCTGGAGGACCCCGGCCTGGTGACATCGGCGACGGGCCGGCTGCTCGACCTCGGCGAGCAGCGCTACGGCGCCTCGGCCTCCGAACGCGAACTGCGCACGGTCCTCGTGTTCTCGGCCGCCATGGGCGGGCAGACCGACCACCGCACGGTGGCCCGGATGGCCCGGCAGGTCCTGGAGGAGGAGCCGGCGCACAGCGCGCTGGCCGGTCTGGCGCTGGAACTGCTGCCTCCGGTGCTCTACTGCACGGACAGCCCCCACTTCGTCGCGTCCTGGCTGGACGCGGCACGCCTGCATGCCTCGCAGGAGAACAACCGCATGTCGCTCGCCCGGGTCGAGGCGGTGCACGGGCTCGCACTGCTGTCGCAGGGTGAGGCCGGCGCGGCCCGGCAGTGCGGGATGCGCGCGCTCGCGCTGACCGAGGGCGGGACGCCTGCGGACAAGGTGCACGCCACTCTCGTCCTGGGCCACGTCGCGCTCGCGGTCGGCGACGCCGAACTCGCCGAGCGTCTGCTGGAGCCCGCCGAATCGACCACCGACCTGCGGATGTTCGCCCTGTTCGGGGCGCTGAACGGAATGCTCGCGGAGGACCGCGGGAATCTGCCGGTGGCGCTCGCGCACTACCTGGACTGCGGGCGCGTCCTGGAACGCGCGGGCTGGGTGAATCCGGCGTTCGCGCACTGGCAGGTGCGGGTCGCGCTGATCCACCATCGCGCGAGCCGGACCGCCGAGGCCCTCTCCGCCGCCCGGACCCATCACGAACGTGCCCTGGCCTGGGGCGCGCCGACCACGATGAGCCGGGCGCTGCGCCTGCTCGGCATCGTGACCGAGGGCGCGCCGGGAATCGAATTGCTGCGGCAGGCCGTCGACGTCGTGGAAACGGAAGGCAGCCGCCTGGAGTTGGCCCACTCCCTCACCGAATTGGGCAGACGTCTGCAACGGGAGTCCCTCCCGGAAGGCGATCGGCTCTTCAGGCGAGGCCGTCGGCTGGCCGCCGAATTGGTCGAAACCCCGGCGGACGCCGCGAACGGCACCACGGCCCGCCCTGCGCGGGCGCTCGCGGCCGGGCTCACCCCGGCCGAGACGAGGGTGGCGGAGCGCGCGGCACGCGGTCTGAGCAATAGGGAGATAGCGGAGGAACTCGAAACGAGTCTACGGGCCGTGGAAAGACACCTCACGAGCTCCTACCGCAAATTCCGTATTACTGGCCGGGAACAACTGGCCGGCGCCATGGGAATGGACGGAACCCGCTAGCCTGCCCAGGACTGCATTGATCCATGCTCGCCGACCTGCGCGGAATTTTGTTCATTGTGTTCACGGAATCCGGGGAACACGGGGCAACCGTTCTCCATCACCTTCACTACCGCACACTCCCCCGACCCCGCCGGCACACGAACAACCCACCTGACGTGCACAATTCCTCACCTCATCGTTGCTTGCGCGTCAGGTTCACCGGTTACCGAACGGTACTCAAAGGCACCCGCATACGGGACCGCATTGCGCACCGAACCACCGCCTGCGGGCACCGCAGTCTTAACGCCGAATAGTGCCGCGCGAACCCTGTATGCCTTGACATGTATTTTCATTCGGTGGCAATGTAATGGGCGAAGGAACACTCCCCGCTGCGGGATGCACCACTGGTCATGAGCGCTGAGAGAGAGTGGCCCACCCCCCATGAAAAACGCCGGCCTGGACTCTGCAGAGATCGCCCCCGACGCACCGTGGAACTGGTCTCCGGAACCGTATCGCGACAATTATTTGGCGCTTTTCGAGCAGTCCCTCGTTTGCATCGCGAACCTCGATCTGGAATTCCGGATCATGGAGGCAAACCGATCCTTCGCCCGGCAATTCGACTGGAACCCCGGGCAGGGTGCTGGAAGGGACTTCTGTGAACTCCTGCACCCGAGTGTGCAGGGCAAGCTGAAGAACGAGCTGATCCGTCTGGCGGACGGTCAGAGCCCCCGGTTCGCCGACCACTTGGTCGCACTGGGCGCGAAGGACGCCGTATTCCGGGGCGAGATGACCGGAATTGCCGTGCGGAGCGGTGTCGGCCGAGTGGACCGCATTCTGGTGCTGGTCGACCCCGAGCAGTCCGAGACCGGTCCGCAGATCGCCAACGCACGGCGCAAACTGTTCAGCCCGATGCACGCCCGAATTCTGGAGGGAGTGGCATCAGGCGAGTCGACGGTACAGCTCGCCACGAAACTCTTCCTCAGCCGTGGTGGAGTGGAGTATCACGTCTCCTCTCTGCTGCGGAAGTTGAAGGTGACGAACCGGCCGGCGCTGATATCGAAGAGCTACTCCCTCGGTGTCTTCGCCGTCGGTCAGTGGCCACCACGGGTTCGCCCTGAGTTCGTGTCCGAGTGACCGCGACCTTTTCCTTGCTTCGAGGGCCCCGCCGTTTCCGCCGGCGGGGCCTTCGGGCTTTTCAGGAGCCGGCCGCACGGGCGGCGTCGAGCTCCGTGAGGATCTCGGCGTACACCTCGTTCAGGTGGCCGGTGAGGAAGAAGTGGCCGCCCTCGAAGACCCGCATGCGGAACGCGCCCTCGGTGTGGTCGCGCCAGGCCTCGGCCTCCGCCAGGGTCGTGCGCGGGTCGGCGTCGCCGGTGAGGACCGTCAGCGCGCCGCGCATACGGCGCCCGGGCGGGCAGGTGTAGGTCTCGATGGCGCGGTAGTCGCCCCGGATCGCGGGCAGCGCCATCCGCAGCAGTTCGTCGTTGCCGAACACGGCCGCGTCGGTGCCGTTCAGGAGCTGCAGCTCGTTGATCACGCCCGCGTCGTCCCGCTGGTGCACCTGCTCGTCCCGGTGGGAGGACGGGGCGCGGCGGCCGGAGGCGACGACGGCGCGCGGCGGGTTGGCGCCGAGTTCCTCCAGCCGCAGCGCCGTCTCGAAGGCCAGGACGGCGCCCATGCTGTGGCCGAAGAACACCGTGGGCTTCTCACTCAGTTCGCGGATCTCATCGCACAGCAGGTCCGCGAGCTTGCCGATGTCCTCCACGCACGGCTCGGTGCGCCGGTCCTGGCGTCCCGGGTACTGGAGCGCGACCACGTCGACCTCCGGGGTGAAGCGCACCGACACCGGATGGAAGAAGCTGGCCGAACCGCCCGCGTGCGCAAAGCAGACCAGCCGTACGGCGCTGGAGGCGGAGGGGTGGTAGCGGCGGATCCACGCCGTGGTGGCGTCGTCGGCGATACGCGACATGGGCGTCCCTTTCCAGAGCTTTCGTCGGTGCGGCGGCAGCAACCGGCCCGCCGTCGCCGCCCATTGAACGCAGGCCGCCACCCGCAAAACCCTAAACTTCCGGCCCGCCGGGTAGCGGCAGTCGTCTCAGCCGACGGGTCTGCGCTCGGCGGCGAGGACGGCCGCGAGTTCGCCCCGCCCTCGGATGCCGAGCTTGCGGTACACGCTGGTGAGGTGGAACTCCACCGTGCGCTGGGTGAGGAAGAGGGCCTCGGCTATCTCCCGGTTGGTGGCGCCCGCGACGGCCCGCTCGGCGACCTGCCGTTCGCTGCCGCTCAGCGCGTCGGTCGGCGACTCGGTGCCGCTGCGCAGCCGTCCGCCGGCCGCGCCGAGGGCGGGCACCGCCTGGTCGAGGAGCTGCCGGTCGCCGCACAGTACGGCGATGTCGATGGCGCGGCGCAGCCGTTCGCGCGCGCCCTCGAGGTCGTCGCGCTCCAGCAGCCGACGGCCGAGCAGGTACTCGGCGCGGGCGTGCTCCAGGCGGCCGGGGCTGCCGTCGAGGAGACGGGCGGCCTCGGTCAGTTCGTCGACGCCGGTGTCGCCGGGCGTGAGGACGCCCCGGGCGACGGCGAGCATGCCCTGGGCCCGGGGCGTGCCCCAGCGCCGCACCGCCGGCGCGACCCGTTCGACGACGTCCCGCCCCTCGCCGTACCGGCCGAGGTCGGCGAGCAGTTGGGCGGCGTCGTACCACCACGGCGCCAGCACGGGGTTGCCGATGCCCGCCTCGGCAAGGCTGTCGCCGCACCGCACGAGATGGCCGAGGGCTCCCTCCAGGTCGCCGAGCGCGGCACGGGTGCGGGCCCGGCTCATCATGTAGGTGTGCGACTCCAGGGTGAACTGGTCCAGGCGGGGCCGGCGCACCAGATCGAGGATCTCCTCGGCGCGGCGGGCGTCGCCGCGCAGGACCAGGACGTCCGCGAGGGTGCATTGCGGGCCGACGGCGCTCTTCACGTGCAGGTCGCGGTGGACGAGGTCGAAGGCGAGCTGTGCGTCCGCCAGCGCCTGCGCGACATTGCCGGCCCACATGTGCACCTGGGCGCGGGTGGTGGACGCGAGGGCGCTGTTCCAGGCCTGGCCGTGCTTCTGGGCGTGTTCGAGCAGGGTGGTGAGCACCAGCTCGACGGGCTTGATCTCGTCGGCGAGGTAGAGGGTGAGGCTGGCGCCGAGCGCGCCCCAGCCGCCCAGGGAGACGTCCCCGACCCGCAGGACCCGCTCGGCGGCCGGGACCAGTTCGGCTGCGGGACGGCCCTCCAGGGTGCCGAGGGCGCACAGCATGCCGAGCAGCAGCCGCTCCTCGGCGGTCTCGCCGGGCGGCAGGGTGTGCTCGCGGAACCGTTCGCTGACGCGGCGCACGGTGGACTTCTCGTCGAGCCCGGAGACCAGCGCCATCGCCTCGACGAGGGTGTGCAGTGCCTGTTCGTCCGGGGCGTCGCCGAGTTCGGACTCGACCATGGGCAGTGTCTCGCCGACCAACTCGAAGGCCCGCAGGGAGTTCTGGGCGCCGAGGGAGGTGATGACGTACTGAAGGACGAGACGGCAGCGCAGGCGCGGGTCGGTGGCGAGGGACAGCGCGTGTTCCAGTCGGCTGAGCGCGGTGCGGTGGTCGGAGTGGGCGAGGACCCGGGCGGAGGCCGACAGCAGCTCGATGTCGTCGAGGTCGTGCCGCAGGGCGCGGGAGAGGTACTGGCCCGCGGTGGCGGGTGCACCGCGCTGTTCGGCGCCGAGGGCCGCGGAGCGCAGGACGGTGACCATCCAGGGCTCGGGCACCTCGGGCAGATGCATGAGCTGGACGGCGACCTGGTCGCTGGGGCGCCCCGAGTCGTTGAGCAGGCGTGCGGCGCGTTCGCGCAGCGCGAGGCGTTCCCCGGCGGGCGTCGCGTCCAGGACGGCCTGGCGCATGAGGTCGTGGCGGTAGGCGAGGGAGTCGGGGCGCAGCAGCCCGGCGGCGCGCAGGGCGTCGACTGCGCCGGCTGCGGGCCCCGGGGTGGTGCCGGCGAGGGCGGCGACGGCTTCGATGTCGTCGGACTCCAGAACCGCCAGCGCCTTCGCCACCGCGAGCCGTTCGGGGGTGAACCGGTCGAGGTGGAAGCGGGCCACGGTGCCGTGCCCGAGGCCGTCGCGCAGCGCTTCGGCGTCCAGGGCCGCGTCCGGGGCGCGTTCCTTCAGCTCGCGGGCGAGGAGCTGGACCAGGAACGGGGTGCCGCCGGTGAGCTCCATGCAGCGCGCGACGACGGCGGCGTCGGGTGTGACGGTCAGGGACGCGGCGAGCATGTCGCGTACGGCGTCGTCGGTGAGCGGTTCGACGTCGACGGTGAGGCAGGACGGGGCGTCGGCCATCTCGTCCAGCACGTCGGGGCGCGCGGGCTCCACCTCGGTGCGCAGGGTGAGGAGCAGGGAGACCGGCAGGCCCTCGGCCCGGCGCAGCAGGAAGCCGAGCCAGTGCAGCGACGCCTCGTCGCACCACTGGAGGTCGTCGACGGCGAGGACGAGAGGGCGCTCGGCGGCGAGCGAGGCGGTGAGCCAGTACAGGCCGTGCATGACGCCGTACATGTCGGCGGGCCGGCCGTCGGGGTCGCCGTCCGTCGTGAGGGCGGGCAGGGCGAGCGCGGCACTGCCCGCAAGCGAGGCACTGCCGGCGAGCAGCGGATGCCGGGCGGGGTCACCGTCGGTGAGTCCGAGCGGCGCGAACAGTCCGCGCACGGCCTCGTAGGCGGCGCCGCCGCTCTCCTGGCACTTCACGGTGAGGACGCGGGCGTTCGCGTCCGGTTCGGCGGACGCGGCGTGCATCAGCCGGGTCTTGCCGATTCCGGCGGGTCCGCGCAGCAGCACCGCACGGCCCTCCCCCGTACCGTGGAGATGCTCACGGATCAGGGCCAGTTCCAGGTCTCGACCGACGAGCGTGGGCTCGTCTTCCGCCTTCAGGCCGGAGGTTAAGGCCACCGCGTCTCCTGCTATTGCGCCGCCACACAGCACAGTTGGCGGAATGTACGAACCGAACGACCGTTTTCTCGTCCGATCATACGCACGAGCAGGGCTGTTCCTCGCCCGCGCGCGACGCGGTCGCGCGCCCCCGAAGGCTCATTCACACGTTCACGACTGCCAACATGCGGCCGGCTCGCCGCACCCTTCCGCCGGTCAGGAGGTTGACCGGAATCACTCGGGCCGGTTCAGTCGGCGCCCAAGGAACGGAAGATGAGTACTATTCACATTTGAGTGTGGCGCACCACACATGAGTGGTGTGGCGCGCCGGCGCCGAGAACTCTCGGGAATTCGTCAGTGCCGGGACGGCAGGCTCGGCCCCATGCCGCACACACCGCCGTTACCGGTGCTCGACACCGACTCGCGCCCCGTGTTCGCCCCCAGCCCGCTGCGCACCTTGCGGGACGAGGCACCCGTCCGCCGCGTGCGGACCCCGGCCGGCGACGAGGCCTGGCTCGTCACCCGCCACGCCGAGACGAAGGCACTCCTCCACGACGAGCGGCTGGGCCGCTTCCATCCCGCCCCCGCCGCCGCGCCCAAGTACGTCGACAGCCCGCTAGTGGAGATGCTGATCATCGACGACGCCGACACGGCCCGGGAGATGCACCGCCGGTCCCGGTCCCTGCTCGGCCCGCAGTTCGCCGCCCGCCGTATGCAGGAGCTGAGGCCGCGCGTGACCGGCGCCGCGCAGGCGATCGCCGCGGACTTCGCGGACCGTGAGCAACCCGCCGATCTGCACGGGCACTTCGCGCTGCCGTACTCGCTGAGCATCCTGCACGAGCTGATCGGCGTGCCCGCCGAGGAGCGGGACCGCGCCACGAGGCTCCTCGCCGACATCGGCCGGGTCGGGAAGGAAGGGCAGGCCGCGCCCGGCCCCGGCCCGCTGTTCACGCTGTTCGGCGCGCTCGCCGAGGCCAAGCGAACCGCACCGCGCGACGACGTCCTGACCCGGCTCGTCACCGCCGGCGTCCCCACCGAGCAGGCCGCCGCACTCGCCGCGACGCTGCTGATGGCGGGCCTGGAGAGTGTGGCGAGCTTCATCACCCTGGGCGTCGCCCTGCTCGCCCGCCACCCCGAGCGACTGAGGACGGCGCTCGACGACCCGGAGACGATGGCCGGGATCGTGGAGGAAGTCCTGCGCAACGGCAAGCAGTCCGGCTCCGTCCTGCCCCGCTACGCCGCCGCCGACATCGATGTCGCCGGGGTCACCATCCGGGCCGGTGACCTGGTGCTGCTGGACTTCGCGCTGGCCAACCACGACGAGCGCGTCTTCGAGCGGGCCGATGAGTTCGACCCGCGCCGTGCGCCCAACCCGCACCTGTCGTTCGGGCACGGCATCTGGCACTGCCTCGGCGCCTCGCTCGCCCGGATCGAGCTGGCGGAGGCGTTCACCGCGCTGTTCACGCGCATGCCTCGACTGCGTCCGGTGGTCCCGCACGAGGAGCTCATGACCAGCGCCGGGCGGCTCGTCGGAGGACCCGCCGACCTGCCGGTGCGGTGGTAGCGAGGCGGTCCGGCCACCACCGCGCTCACCCGAGCACGTCACGGACGACATGATCCCGGCGCGGCGCCGAACAGCGCGCCGGGGCCTCGGATCTCGTGCCAGGACTAGGGATTTGCCCGCCGCGAGCGGCCCATCCTTCGTCTCACATCGGGGTCCGGAAGTCCCGGTGCACCTCACGGTGAGAGGGGACGGCACGTGACAGCGACCGACATGAAGGACGACGCCGCGCGGCAGGTCGACTTCCCGTTCCGCCGGCCCGGCGAGCCCTTCCCCCCGCCCGGCTACGCCGACTTGCGGGGGCGGGACGGGCTGGCGTGGTCGATGATGCCGGGCGGCCAGCGCGTCTGGCTGCTGACCCGGTTCGAGGACGTGCGCGAGGCCCTGCTCCACCCGCACCTGAGCTCGGACTCCCGCAACGAGGGGTTCCCCACCCCGGGCCGTACGGGCGGACCGCCCGCGCAGACCCAGATTCCCGGCTGGTTCGCCACCCTCGACCCGCCCGAGCACGACCGCTACCGCAAGATCCTCATGCAGGACTTCACCGCACGGCGGATGAAGGAGCTGCGCCCCCGCATCCAGAAGGTCGTCGAGGACTGCGTGGAGTCGCTGGCCGCCAAGGGCAGCCCGGCCGATCTGGTCGCGGACTACGCCGTACCCATTCCGTCGCTGGTGATCTGCGAGCTGCTCGGCGTGCCCAACGCCGACCGGGCCTTCTTCGAGTCCCGGATCTCGGTCCTGGTCACCCTGTCCGCCACGGACGAGGAGCGCGACCAGGCGACCACGGAACTCCTGCGCTACCTGGGCCGGATGGTCACCATCAAACGGCACCGGCCCGGCGACGACATGATCAGCACGATGCTCGCCTCCGGGGAGCTGGCCCCGATGGAGGTCGGCGGGGCGGCCCTGCTGCTGCTCATCGCCGGCCAGGAGACCACCGCCAACAACATCGCCCTGGGCGCCGTCCCCCTCATGACGAATCCGGAGTGGATCGGCGACCCGGGCATCGTGGACGAGCTGCTGCGGTTCTACTCCGTCGCCGATCTCGTGCCGCTGCGGGTTGCCGTGGCGGACTTGGAGATCGGCGGCCAGCTCATCAGGGCGGGCGAGGGTGTGGCACCGCTGGTGGCCGCCGCCAACTACGACGACGGCAGGTTCGCCTGCCCGCACGCCTTCGACCCGAGCCGCTCGGCCCAGGGCCATGTCGCCTTCGGCCACGGACGGCACAAGTGCCTGGGCCAGCATCTCGTGCGCGTCGAAATGGAGTTGGCCTACCGCGTCCTGTTCGAGCGGCTGCCCGGCATCCGGCTCGACTGCGCCGTCGAGGACCTGAGCCACAAGGACAACGGCGTGCTCTACGGGCTCGCCGAACTCCCGGTGCGCTGGTGAGCTTCCGGCCGCCGGGCCGCTTCGCCGACCGAAACCGACAGAACCAGGATTTCGCATGCCCGCAGACCTGACCCGGCTTCCCGCCACCGCACCGGTGTCCGACGTCACCGCCGTCCTGGAACGCGACGGCGGTGTGATCGTGGAGAACCTCGTCGACGAGCCGACCCTGAAGGGTCTGTGGGACGACCTCGGTCCCGCGCTCGACGGCGTCGGCTACGGCGACAGCTCGTTCACCGGCCAGCGCACCAAGCGGCTCAGCTCACTCTTCGCCCGCTCCCGGCACATGGAGCGCATCGCGCTCGACCCGCTGTACCTGGGCGCCGCCCGGGATCTGATCGAGCGCCCCTCGACGAACTGGTTCGGCCGGCAGCGCACCGATCTCGCCCCGAACGTCCAGGTCAGCATCACCCAGGTGATCCAGATCTGGCCCGGCGAGACCGCACAGCCGCCGCACCGCGACGACATCGCGCATCTGCTGCCCAGCCCCGGCCCGACGAACCGGGTGCAGATCATGCTGGCGATGAGCGAGTTCACCGAGGAGAACGGCGCCACGATGGTCTACCCGGGCAGCCACCTGTGGGAGGCGGAGCGTGCGCCGCGCCCGGAGGAGGCGGTACAGGCGGAGATGGATCCGGGGTCCTGCCTGATCTGGGTGGGCGGCCTCTTCCACGGCGGCGGCGCGAACCTCGCCGACGACGCCCGCACGGGCCTCACGCTCGCGTTGGTGCGCGGCAACCTGCGCCAGGAGGAGAACCAGTATCTGGCCGTGCCGCGGGAAATCGTCCGCGAGTACCCCGAGGAGCTCCAGCGGCTGCTCGGCTGGGGCCTTTGCCCGCCGTTCCTGGGCTGGTACGAGCAGCAGGACCCGATCCATCTGCTCGACGGCTGACCACCGTCGCCGTACGGCGTCACGACGCCGAGGGCCGCCGCGCACACCGCGCGGCGGCCCTCGGCGTGTTCAGCGCTCCGACAGCCAGCCGTGTACCGCGCGCGCGGTGGTGTCGGCGTCACCGTCCAGCAGGCTGACGTGGGTGCCGGGCACTTCCACCGCCTCGTGCGGCAGCGGCCAGGCGGGCCGGTCGGCGCCCAGGAGCAGGGCGGGGTCGTGCTCCGCGGCGGACACGAAGAGGGTCCGCGGCGCCTCGGCGGCGGGCGCGGGCCGCCACCCGTCGAACAGGCGGCCGTAGTGGGCGGTCGCGGTGAGCTGGTCGGCGTCGACGGGGACGTCGGGGAAGTCCCGCATGATCCGGCAAGAGGTCGCGACCATGGCCAGCGCGAGGTTCTCGTCGGGTGTCTCCGGCGAGTCGAGCAGCACCAAGGCGTTCGGAGGTGCGCCGGCCTCGGTCAGCGCGGCGGCCAGAAGGTGGGCCTGCCAGCCACCGGAGGAGTAGCCGACGAGGGTCAGCGGCTTGTCCCCGAGGGCGGCAAGGACGGCCTCCGCCTGCCGGGCGGCAGCGGCCTCGGGGCTGTCGGGCAGCGCCTCGCCGGCCGCATAGCCGGGCGCGGGCAGCACCCAGACGTCACGGCTGCCGTGCAGGGCGGCGGCGAACCGGGAGTACTGGTAGGCGGTGACGGGTGCCACCAACGACGGCAGGCACAGCAGGGCCTCACCGTCGGTGCCGGTGGCGAGCCGGACCGGCCGGGGGGCGGGGGCGGACGCGCCGGGGCGGGCGTCCGGGTGGGTCACCTCGCCGGGCGGCGTGTCGGACAGGCCGAATCCCGGTCGCATCGCGGCCGCGAGGTGCAGCACGTCCAGTCCCCTGTCGTACTGCTCCCGATCGAAGGCGTACCGCACGAGCGCGGTCACGGCGTCGCCGGCCACGGCCGACCGGCCTTCCGCATCGGCCAGTTGACCACCGATGTGGACGGCAAGGGCGCGCGCCGTGGCGTGGTCGTAGAGGGCGGACGTCGGCAGCTCGACTCCGCAGGCGCGGCCGATGCGGTTGCTGAGGTCGGCCAACGACAGGGAGGTGAAGCCCAGTTCGAGGAACCGCTGCGTGACGCCGACCTCGCCGGTGTCGGTGTGCCCGAGGACCTGGGCCACTTGCGCGACGACGAGCTCCAGGACCGCGCCCTCGCGCTCGGCCGGCGGCAGGGAGCGCAGGCGGTCGGCGGCCGCGGACGGAGATGACGGCTCGTGGGGAGCGGGCAGGGGCTCGTCGGACGAGGGCAGCTCGCGCGGAACCTCGGGAAGGCCGAGGAAGCTCATCGCGCCGTTCTCACCCGCACGGTCCGGCAGCCAGTACCGCCGGCGCCGGAAGGCGTACGTCGGCAGGTCGACCCGGCGCGCACCGGTCCCGGTGAACACGGCACCCCAGTCGACGTCCGTGCCATGCACGAAGACCTCGGCGAGAGCGGTGATCAGCGCGGCGGCCTCAGCCCGGTCGCGGCGCAGGACGCTCACGGCGACGGCGGTCCCGGCGGGCGCCTGCGCGCTGAGCACCGGGTCCGGGCCGATCTCCAGGAGCCGGCTGACCCCTTGGCCGGCGGTGACGGTGGTGAGGGCGTCGTGGAAGCGCACCGGCCTGACGATCTGGTCCGCCCAGTAACGTGCGGTGGTCCACTCGCCGTCCCGCAGCCCCTGCCCGGTGACCGTACTGACGGCGGGCACGCTCGGCGTGCGGTAGGCGATGGAGTCGGCCACGGCGGCGAAGTCGTCCAGGACCGGCTGCATCAGGGGTGAGTGGAAGGCGTGGCTGACGCGGAGCCGGCTCGTACGCCGCCCGCGCTCGCGGAAGTCGGTGAGCACTGCCTCGACGGCGCCCTGCGCGCCCGACACCACGACGGACCGCGGCCCGTTCACGGCGGCGATCGACACGTCCCCGTCGAGTACCGCGGTGACGTCGTCCTCGGTGGCCTCGACCGCGGCCATCGCGCCGCCCTCGGGAAGGGCCTGCATCAGCCGGGCCCGCGCCGCCACCAGCCGTACCGCATCGGGGAGTTCGAAGACCCCGGCAGCATAAGCAGCCGCGAACTCGCCGACCGAGTGGCCGACGACGCAGTCGGGCTCGGTCCCCCACGAACGCAGCAGCTCCACCAGGGAGACCTGTAGGGCGAACAGCGCGGCCTGTGCGTAGCCGGTGCGGTCCAGCAGCGCGGCGTCCGCCGAGCCCTCGGGGGCGAAGACCGCGGCCCGTACGCCCGAGGTGAATCCGGTGGCGCCGTCGAACTCCCCGTCGAGGTGCGCGCACACCTCGTCGAAGGTCTTCGCGAACACGGGGAACCGGGCGTACAACTCCCGTCCCATTCCCGGGCGCTGGCTGCCCTGCCCGGTGAACAGCCATGCCGTCCCGCCCTCGGTGACGGTGCCGCTGACGATGTCCGGGGGTGTGGTGCCGGTACCGAAGGACGTGAGGGCGGTGGCCAGCGTCCGGGTGTCGGGGCCGAGGGCAACGGCGCGGTGGGTCAGAGCGGCGCGGGTGGTGGCCAGCGAGTGGCCGATGTCGTGTGCCGCGTGGCCGTCGGTGAGCGCCGTCGCGAGACGGGCGGCCTGCTGGGTGAGCGACTCGGGGCGGTGGGCGGACAGGACCCAGGGCACGAGCGGGAGCGAGTCGTCGGATGCAGGCTGCTCGGGGCGCGGGGGCTGCTCCGGCTCGGGGGCTTCTTCGAGGATGACGTGGGCGTTGGTTCCGCTGATCCCGAACGCCGACACACCCGCCCGCCTCGGCCGCTCCCCGCGCGGCCAGGACCGGGACTCCGTCAGCAGCCGAACCTGCCCCGCCTCCCAATCCACATGCGAGGAAGGCCGGCCGACATGCAGCGTCGCCGGCAGAGACTCCCGCTGCATCGCCAGCACCATCTTGATGACACCGGCCACCCCCGCCGCGGCCTGCGTATGCCCGAGATTCGACTTCACCGACCCCAGCCACAGCGGCCCGCCGGTGCGTTCCTGGCCGTAGGTGGAGAGCAGGGCCTGCGCCTCGATCGGGTCACCGAGCGTCGTGCCCGTCCCATGGGCCTCGACCACGTCGACGTCGGCAGCGGAGATCCGGGCCGTCTTCAGTGCCTGGCGGATCACCCGCTGCTGGGAAGGACCGTTCGGCGCGGTCAGCCCATTGGAAGCACCATCCTGATTGACTGCCGAACCCCGTACGACCGCCAGCACCGGGTGATTGTTGCGGCGGGCATCCGAAAGCCGCTCCAAAACCAAAATGCCCGCACCCTCACCCCACACCGTCCCATCCGCACCCTCACCAAAAGCCTTGCACCGGCCATCCACCGCAAGACCCCGCTGCCGCGAAAACTCCACAAACGCAGCAGGCGACGACATCACCGTCACCCCACCCGCCAACGCCAGACCACACTCACCCGACCGCAACGCACGCACCGCCAGATGAAGAGCCACCAACGCCGACGAACACGCCGTGTCCACCGTCACCGCCGGCCCCTCCAACCCCAACGCATACGCCACCCGTCCCGACATCACACTCGCAGCAGACCCCGTCCCCACAAACCCCTCAACCCCACCAAAACCACCCCGCGACGCCAACAAATAATCCTGACCATTCGTCCCCACAAACACACCCGACACCGACCCCCGCACCGACACCGGATCCACACCAGCCCGCTCCAACGCCTCCCACGACACCTCCAACAACAACCGCTGCTGCGGATCCATCGCCAACGCCTCACGCGGCGAAATCCCAAACAACTCCGCATCAAAATCCGCCACACCAGACACAAACCCACCGGAATTCACATACGAAGTCCCGGAATGCTCGGGGTCGGGGTGGTAGACGCGCTCGATGTCCCAGCCGCGGTCATCGGGAAACGAGGTCACACCGTCACGGCCGGCCGCGAGCATCTCCCACAACTCGTCCGGCGACGACACACCACCCGGGAAACGGCAGGCCATCCCCACGATCGCGACGGCGTCGTCGTCGAGTGCATCGCCGGTGGAGGTACCCGCGGTGGTGTCCCGGGGCTCGATGTCGGGGTCGGCGCCGGGTAGTTGGGCGCGGATGTGGGTCGCGAGGGCGGCGGGGGTCGGGTGGTCGTAGACGAGGGTGGCGGGCAGCCGCAGCCCGGTCGCGGCGCCCAGGCGGTTGCGCAGTTCCACCGAGGTGAGGGAGTCGAAGCCCAGGTCGTTGAACGGGCGGTCGGCGGCGATCGCGGCGGCGGAGTCGTGCCCGAGGACCTCGGCGACGGTGGACCGTACGTGGGCGAGGACGAGGCGTTCGCGTTCCGCGGACGGGCGGCCGTGCAGGGCCGTCACGAGTTCGCCGCCGCCTGCCGTGGAGCGGTCGGGGCTGCCGGTACGGGCGTCCTGCTGAGCGGGGGCGGTGAGTTCGCGCAGGAGTGAGCCCTGGTGGGCGTAGGCGGTGGTCTCGGCGAAGCGGGCCCAGTCGGCGTCGAGGACGGTGGCGCAGGTGCGGTCGTCGTCGAGGATGCGTCCGAGTGCGTCCAGGGCAGCATCGGGGGTGAGCGGCCGGATGCCGAGCCGGGCGAGGTGCGTGGTGACAACCGGGTCGGCCGCCATGCCGTCGCCGGCCCAGGGTCCCCACGCGACGGACGTGGCCGGCAGGCCGGCGGCACGGCGGTGCTGGGCGAGCGCGTCGAGCTGGGCGTTGGCGGCGGCGTAGGCGGCCTGGCCGGCGTTGCCGGTGACGCCGGCCGTGGAAGAGAACAGCACGAAGGCGTCGAGAGTGCGGTCGGCGGTCAGTTCGTGCAGGTGCTGGGCGGCGTCGGCCTTCGCGGCGAGGACGCGGGCCAGCCGTTCGGGGGTGAGGTCGGCGGCGAGGCCGTCGTCGAGGACTCCCGCCGCGTGGACGACGACGGTCGGCGGGTGGGCGTCCAGGAGGCCGGCCAGGGCGGTGCGGTCCGCGACGTCGCAGGCGGCGAGCGTGACGTCGGCTCCGCGGCCGCGCAGCTCGTCGCGCAGTTCTCGGGCGCCGGGGGCGGTGACGCCGCGCCGCGAGACCAGGACGACATGCTCGATGCCCTGGTCGACGAGCCAGTGGGCGATGTGCCGGCCGAGCGCGCCGGTGCCGCCGGTGACGAGGGCGGTGCCGCGGAAGCGGGTGCTCCGCGGTCGTCCGCCCGAGGTGGCGGCGGACTGCCCGGCCGCGGCGGTGTCGCGGACGAGGCGGGCCGCGAGGACTCCGGTGGGGCGCAGGGCGAGTTGGTCCTCGTCGCCGGGGGCGGCCAGCAGCCCTGCGAGGCGCTGCGGCTCGTCGGGGTCGGGGTGTGCGGGGAGGTCGAGGAGGCCGCCCCAGCGGTCGGGCTGTTCGAGGGCGAGCGTACGTCCCAGGCCCCATACGGCGGCTTCGTCGGGCCGGGACGGGGTGTCACCGGCGCCCACCGACTGAGCGGAGCGCGTGGCACACCACAAGCGAGCGGCCGGGGCGCTGTCGGAGAGTGCCTGCCACAGGGCGAGCACGGCGCCCGGCGACGACACCAGCGCCAGTGCATGGGTGGGCTCGTGGCCGGTGGCGCGGATGCGGTCCGCGAGGTCGGCACGGGTGTCGCCGGCCGCGACGGGGATCAGGTCGACCACGGCGCCGGACCGGCGCAGGGCCGCCGCGATGTCCGCGACAGCTCGGTCGGCGGGGTCGGCCGCGGCCACCAGCCAGCGGCCCGGGAGGCCGGCCGGGTCGGCGGCGAGGCGGGCGGGCCGCCACCGGACGCGGTAACGGCGGGCCGCCTGCTCCAGATCCCGGCGGCCCTGCCGGCGCCAGGCGGACAGCGCGGGGACGAGGGTGTCCAGGGCCTGGTCGCCGGGCACACCCAGCCGCTCGGCGAGCGCGCCGACCTCGCCCCGCTCCACGAGGTCCCAGAATCGTGCCTCGACACCGTCGGGGCCGGTCCCCGTGCCCCGCTCCTCGACGACATGGTCGGGCAGCCAGTACCGCTCGCGCTGGAACGCGTACGTGGGCAGGTCCACCCGCCGCGCCCCCGTCCCCTCGAAGAGCGCGGACCAGCGGACGTCGGCGCCACGGACGTACATCTCGGCGACGGCCGTCAGAACGGCCTGCTGCTCCGGCTGTCCGGTGCGCAAGGTGGCCGCCGCGGCGTGCCCGGCCTCCCTGGCGAGCGCGGTGAGGACGGCTTCGGGGCCGACCTCCAGGAGCCGGACGGCTCCCTGGGGGCCGGTGACGGTGGTGAGCGCGTCGTGGAACCGTACGGGCCGGCGGACCTGCTCGATCCAGTACGTCGGTGTGGTCCAGTCCCCGTCGCGCAGCACCTCGCCGGTCAGGGTGCTGACGGCGGGCACCGCCGGCGTGCCGTAGGAGACACCGGCCGCCACGGTGGTGAACTCGGCCAGCATCGGGTCCATCAGCGGCGAGTGGAAGGCGTGGCTGACCCGCAGTCGCTTCGTACGGCAACCACGGTCGTGGAACTCGGTGAGCACTGCCTCGACCGCGCTCTGCGCGCCCGACACCACGACGGAGCGCGGCCCGTTCACGGCGGCGATCGCGACGTCCCCGTCGAGTACCGCGGTGACGTCGTCCTCGGTGGCCTCGACCGCGGCCATCGCGCCGCCCTCGGGAAGGGCCTGCATCAGCCGGGCCCGCGCAGCCACCAGCCGTACCGCATCCGGGAGTTCGAAGACCCCGGCCGCGTACGCCGCGGCGAACTCGCCCACGGAGTGGCCCATGACGCAGTCCGGTCGCATGCCCCAGGAGCCGAGGAGAGCGATGAGGGCCACTTGCAGGGCGAACAGGGCGGGTTGCGCGTGACCGGTGCGGGACAGGGTCTCGGGATCGCCGGTGAACATGGTCTCGCGCAGGGGGACGTGGCCGGGGTCGTCCGCGCCGAGTTCGGCGTCCAGGAGCTCGCAGACCTCGTCCAGTGCTCGGCGGAACTCCGGGAATGCGTCGTGGAGTTCGCGCCCCATGCCGGGCCGCTGGCTGCCCTGCCCGGTGAACATCCATGCCGTACGGCCCTTGAGGGTGTGCCCGGTGACCACTGCCGAGTGCTGCTGTCCGTCGGCGAGGGCGCACAGGCCCCCGGTCAGCTCGTCGAAGCCGGGGCCGAGGACGACGGCACGATGGGTCAGGACGGCACGGGTGGTGGCCAGCGAGTGGCCGAGGTCGGCAGGGGATGCCGGGTTCGCGGCGAGGTGCGCGGCCAGGCGTTCGGCCTGTGCGCGAAGGCTGTCGGCGTCTCGGCCGGCCAGGAGCCAGGGGGTGGGGGTGACGGGGGGTTGAGCGGCGGGACGAGAATCGGTGGAGGGCTCGTCGGCGGCCTGGTCAGCCCTTTCGGCCGGGGCTTCTTCGAGGATGACGTGGGCGTTGGTTCCGCTGATCCCGAACGCCGACACACCCGCCCGCCTCGGCCGCTCCCCGCGCGGCCAGGACCGCGACTCCGTCAGCAGCCGAACCTGCCCCGCCTCCCAATCCACATGCGAGGAAGGCCGGTCCACATGCAGCGTCGCCGGCAGAGACTCCCGCTGCATCGCCAGCACCATCTTGATGACACCGGCCACCCCCGCCGCGGCCTGCGTATGCCCGAGATTCGACTTCACCGACCCCAGCCACAGCGGCCCGCCAGTGCGTTCCTGGCCGTAGGTGGAGAGCAGGGCCTGCGCCTCGATCGGATCCCCGAGCGCGGTCCCCGTACCGTGCGCCTCGACCACATCGACATCCGCGGCCACCACACCGGCATTCCGCAACGCCTGGCGGATCACCCGCTGCTGGGAAGGACCGTTCGGCGCGGTCAGCCCATTGGAAGCACCATCCTGATTGACGGCCGACCCCCGCACCACCGCCAGCACCGGGTGATTGTTGCGGCAGGCATCCGAAAGCCGCTCCAAAACCAAAATGCCCGCACCCTCACCCCACACCGTCCCATCCGCACCCTCACCAAAAGCCTTGCACCGGCCATCCACCGCAAGACCCCGCTGCCGCGAAAACTCCACAAACGCAGCAGGCGACGACATCACCGTCACCCCACCCGCCAACGCCAGACCACACTCACCCGACCGCAACGCACGCACCGCCAGATGAAGAGCCACCAACGCCGACGAACACGCCGTGTCCACCGTCACCGCCGGCCCCTCCAACCCCAACGCATACGCCACCCGCCCCGACATCACACTCGCAGCAGACCCCGTCCCCACAAACCCCTCAACCCCACCAAAACCACCCCGCGACGCCAACAAATAATCCTGACCATTCGTCCCCACAAACACACCCGACACCGACCCCCGCACCGACACCGGATCCACACCAGCCCGCTCCAACGCCTCCCACGACACCTCCAACAACAACCGCTGCTGCGGATCCATCGCCAACGCCTCACGCGGCGAAATCCCAAACAACTCCGCATCAAAATCCGCCACACCAGACACAAACCCACCGGAGTTCGCGTAAGTACGGCCGGGCTGCCCGGGAACAGGGTCATAAAGTTCGTCCATGTCCCACCCACGGTCGGCCGGGAACGGGACCACTCCGTCACGGCCGGCCGCGAGCATCTCCCACAACTCGTCCGGCGAAGACACATCACCCGGGAAACGGCAGGCCATCCCCACGATCGCGATGGGTTCGCGGGAGGCCGCGAGGAGTTGGCGGTTGCGCTTCTTCAGCGTCTCGGTCTCCTCCAGGGACTTGCGCAGGGCCTGGACGACCTTTTCGTACGGTGCGCTCATCGATGCCTCTGTCAGTCTCGTGGGTCGGAGTCGAAGCCGAAGTCGTCGTCCGAGCGGTCGGTCGCGTCGGCCGGGTCGGTCATGTCGCCGAGTGCGAGGTTCACGAGGTCGTCGACGGCGAGGTCGGCGATGGAGGGGTCCTCGTCCGGCGTGCCGTCGGACCAGACCGCGCCCTCGTCCTCGGCGCGACGCTCCGCTTCCTCGGCTTCCGTGAGCAGGGTGCGCAGGCCGGGAAGGAGGCCGGCGTCGCGCAGTCGGCTGAGCGGGGCCGCGGCGAGGATGCGGCGCAGGCGGGCCTCGTCGAGGTCCGTCAGGTCCTGCGGGGAGGTGTCCGCGGTGTCGTCGGGGAAGAGCTCGGTGTGGAGGTGGCGGCCGAGGGCGGCCGGGGTGGGGTGGTCGAAGACAAGGGTGGTCGCGAGGCGGAGCCCGGTCGCGGCCATGAGCTGGTTGCGCAGGTCGACGGCCGTGAGGGAGTCGAAGCCGAAGTCCTTGAAGGCACGGTCGGCGTCGATCGCGGCGGGCGTCTCGTGGCCGAGCACCGCCGCGACGCGGGACTGGACGAAGTCGCCCAGGGCGCGCTCGCGTTCGCCGGCCGGCAGGCCGCGAAGCCGTGCGACGAGTTCGCCGGCCTCGGCGGCGCCGGTGCCGCCACCGTTGCGGGTGGCGGTCGCAGCGTCGGGCAGGTCGGCGAGCAGGGCGCTGGGACGCGCCAGGGCGAAGGCGGTCGCGAAGCGGTCCCAGGAGACGTCCACCACTGCGGTGCAGGGTCGGTCGTCGGCGAGCACCTGGTCGAGGGCCGCGAGCGCGCGCTCGGGCGGCAGGGGGCGCAGTCCGGAGCGGCGGATACGTTCCTCGGCGGCACGGTCGGCCGCCATGCCGTCGCCGGCCCACGGCCCCCACGCGACCGACGTGGCCGGCAGGCCCGCGGCACGGCGGTGCTGGGCGAGCGCGTCGAGGTGAGCGTTGGCGGCGGCGTAGGCGGCCTGGCCGGCGTTGCCGAGGACACCGGTCACGGAGGCGAACAGTACGAAGAGTCCGAGGCCCCGGTCGGCGGTCAGTTCGTGCAGCAGGTCCGCCGCGCGGGCCTTGGCGGCGAGGGCGTCGGCGAGGTGCCGTGGGGTGAGGTCGGCGAGGACGCCGTTGGCGGGGACGCCGGCCGCGTGCACGACGCCGGTGAGCGGGGTGTCCTCGGGGATCCCGTCGATCAGCGCGCGGACCTCTTCGCGGTCGGTGAGGTCGCGGGCGGTCAGGGTGACGCGGGCGCCCAACGCGGCGAGTTCGTCGCGCAGTTCGCTGGCGCCGGGTGCGTCGGCGCCGCGCCGGGAGGCGAGCAGCAGATGCCGGGCGCCTCGCTCGGCGAGCCGTCGGGCGAGGCGCCGACCGAGGGCTCCGGTGCCGCCGGTGATCAGTACGGTGCCGCTCAGGCCGTCCGCCGGCGGCACTTCGGGGCGCACGGTGCCGGGAGCGTCGTCCCGTACGAAGCGCGCGGCGAAGACACCGCCCGCGCGGACGGCGAGCTGGTCCTCGGACCAGGTGGCTGAGCGGCCGTGGGCGAGGAGCTGGGCGAGCCGGGTCAGGTCCCGGTGCCCGGGGCGGACCGGAAGGTCGGTCAATCCGCCCCAGACGTCGGGGTGTTCGAGGGCGAGGCTGCGGCCGAGTCCCCAGAGCTGTGCCTGGGCGGGGTGGCGCAGCGGATCTCCGGTGCCGACGGACACCGCGGACCGGGTCGCGCACCACAGCGGCGCACCGGTTCCACCGGCCGCGTCGGCCCACACCTGGGCGAGCAGCAGGGTCAGGGCGGTCGCGACGGGCGCCTGCCCATCGGCCGTGTCCTGGTGCCCGTCGCGCGTGGCTCGGTGACCGTCTCCGGTGCTCTGCCGCCGCGGCCGGTCCGTGGCGGACTGCTGTCCCTCCCCGGCGGGCCCTTGCTCGTCCGCCCAGGCCAGGAGGGACAGCGCACCGTCCGGGGCGAGTTCGCGCACCCGGGTGGCGAGCGCGGTCCGGCTGTCGTGGTTGCCGATGGTCAGTACGGTGACCTGGGCGCCGGCGTCCCGCAGGGCCCGCGCGCACTGCTCGACGAAGCCGTTCTGGTCGGCCGCCACCTGTTCGGGGGCGACGACCAGCCAGTTCCCGGTGAGCGTGGCGGCCGGTACGCCGATCGGCTTCCAGGTGACCGTGTAGCGCCAGGCGGCGAGTTCGGACGCCTCGCTCTGCCGCCTGCGCCAGTCGGACAGCACCGGAAGCAGGGTTTCGAGGGGCGCGTCGGCGCTGACGCCGAGGCGGTCGGCGAGCGCGGCCGGGTCGCCGCCGTCGACGAGGCTCCAGAAGCCGGCGTCGGTGCCGTGCTGCCGTGCGACGCCCGGCCGTTGTGCCCGGCGGTCGCGCAGCCAGTAGCGGCGGCGCTGGAAGGCGTATGTGGGCAGTTCGACGCGTGCACCGGCCCCGAGGTCGGCGGGGTCGGCGGCTGCCGTGACGGCGGCCCAGTCGGTCCGCATGCCGCGGACGAAGAGGTCGGCCACGGCCGTGAGCAGCGTTTCGGCCTCGGGTCGGCCCGCCCGCAGAGCGGCGGCCGCGCTCACGCGCGCGTCGGTGGCGGAGCGGGCGAGCGCGGTGAGGACCGGGTCGGGGCCGAGTTCCAGGAGCCGGGTCGCGCCGAGGCCACCCGTGGCGGTGGTGAGGGCGTCGTGGAAGCGCACGGGACGACGCACCTGGTCCACCCAGTAGGCGGCGGACGCCCACTGGGTCGTGACGGACTCGCCCGTGGCGGTGCTCACGGCGGGGGTCGTCGGGCGGCGGTAGGCGATCGTCGCGGCGACGGTGGCGAAGTCGGCGAGCATCGGGTCCATCAGCGGTGAGTGGAAGGCGTGGCTGACCCGCAGCCGGGACACCCTGCGTCCCTGTCCGCGTGCCACGGCCATCGCCTCGACGACCAGTTCCTCGTCACCGGACACCACCACGGACGAGGGCCCGTTGACGACGGCGACGGCGATCTGGCCGCTGCCGGTCAGCTCCTTCAGCAGCTCGGTCACCTCGGCCTCGCCGCCCTCCACGGCCGCCATCGCACCGCCCTCGGGCAGCGCCTGCATCAGGCGGGCCCGAGCGGCCACCAGCTTCACCGCGTCGGGGAGTTCGAAGACCCCGGCGGCGTACGCGGCGGCCAGCTCGCCCACCGAGTGGCCGAGCACGAGGTCGGGGCGGACGCCCCAGGACCTGAGGAGCTCGACGAGGGCCACTTGCAGGGCGAACAGGGCCGACTGCGCGTAGCCGGTGGCGTTCAGCGGGTTCGCGTCGTCCTGCCGGCCGTCGGGCTCGGCGAGCAGCATCTCGCGCAGCGGATGCGTGAATCCGGCCCCGGATCCCCCGAGTTCGGCTTCGAGGAGCTCGCACACTGCGTCCAATGCCTGCGCGAACACCGGGTAGGCGGCATGGAGTTCCCGTCCCATGCCGGGCCGCTGGCTGCCCTGACCGGTGAACATCCATGCCGTGCGGCCCTCGCCGACCGTGCCGGTGACGATCGTGGCAGGGCCGGCGGCCGGGGTGTCGTCGGCCGCCAACGCGTCCAGTCCGGTGCGCAGTTGGTCGAGGCCGGTGCCGAGTACGACGGCACGGTGGTCGAGCACGGCACGGGTCGTCGCCAGCGCGTGCGCGACGTCTGCGGGGAGGGCCGGCTCGTCCAGGGAGCCGATGAAGCCCGTCAACCGGGCCGCCTGGGCGCGGGTCGCCCGGTCGGTACGGCCTGAGACGACCCAGGGCACGAGCGGGGAACCGGGGTCCGCCGCCCCCGCACCCGGCGTCCCATCCGGCTCCCGCCCGTTCACGCTCTGGCCGCCCGGGGCTTCTTCGAGGATGACGTGGGCGTTCGTACCGCTGATGCCGAACGAGGACACGCCGGCCCGGCGCGGGTGTCCGGCGGCCTCCCAGTCCCGCGGCTCGGTGAGCAGCCGTACGGCCCCGGACTCCCAGTCGATGTGCTCGGAAGGCCGGTCGACGTGCAGGGTGCGCGGCAGATGGCGCCGCTGGAGCGCCATGACCATCTTGATGACGCTCGCAGCGGCGGCGCCCGCCTGGGCGTGCCCGATGTTCGACTTGATCGAGCCGAGCCAAAGCGGTTCGTCCTCGGTGCGCGCCCGGCCGTACGTCGCGAGCAGGGCGTGTGCCTCGATCGGGTCGCCGAGCCGGGTGCCGGTGCCGTGCGCCTCGACCACGTCGACCTCGGCGGGCGAGACGCGGGCAGCCTTCAGCGCCTGGCGGATCACCCGCTGCTGGGAAGGACCGTTCGGCGCGGTCAGCCCATTGGACGCACCATCCTGATTGACCGCACTGCCCCGCACCACCGCCAGCACCGGATGGTTGTTGCGGCGAGCGTCGGACAGCCGCTCCAGGACGAGCATGCCCCCGCCCTCGCTCCAGCCGGTCCCGTCGGCGCTGTCGGCGAAGGACTTGCAGCGGCCGTCCCCGGCAAGTCCGCCCTGCCGCGCGAACTCAAGGAACATGCCCGGCGTCGCCATCACGGTGGCGCCGCCGGCCAGGGCCATGTCGCACTCGCCCGCCCGCAGCGCCTGGGCGGCCAGATGCAGGGCGACGAGCGCGGAGGAGCACGCGGTGTCCACGGACACGGCCGGGCCCTCCAGCCCGAACACGTACGAAAGACGCCCCGACGCCACACTCGGCGTGCTGCCCGTCAGCAGATAGCCGTCCGTCTCCGGGTCGGCGTCGTCGTCCTCCTGCCCGCTGGCGTACCCGTTCGCGGACACACCCGCGTACACGCCCGTCGCCGAACCCTGGAGGGACAGCGGGTCGATGCCCGCGCGCTCCAGGGCCTCCCACGCCGTCTCCAGCAGCAGCCGCTGCTGCGGGTCCATGGCGAGGGCCTCACGCGGCGAGATGCCGAACAGCTCGGCGTCGAACTCCGTCGCCCCGTCGACGAATCCGCCGACCGCCGCCACACCTTCCAGCGTCTTCATGTTCCAGCCGCGGTCGAGGGGGAAGGGCGTGATGCCGTCGCCGCCATCCGCGACCAGCGACCAGAGTGCCTCGGGCGAGTCCACGCCGCCGGGGTAGCGGCAGCCCATGCCGATGACGGCGATGGGCTCGTCGGCAGGTACCGCGGCGTACTCCTCCGTCGGCTCGTCGTCCGACGCGCCGACGAGTTGCTCCCGCAGGGACGCGGCCAGCGCGGCCGGCGTCGGGTGGTCGAAGATGACGGTCACGGGAAGCGTGATGCCGGTGGCGGAGCCGAGCCGGTTGCGCAGATCGACGGCGGTCAGTGAGTCGAATCCGAGGTCCTTGAAGGCGCGGGACGCGTCGACCGACCCCGCGGAGGAGTGCCCGAGCACCGCCGCCACCTGCGCCTGCACCAGGTCCAGCAGCTCGCGCTCCTGCTCCTCGACGGACAGCGTCCGCAGCCGTCCGGCCAGGGCACCGCCACTCGCGGCAGGTCCGGCGGCACGGCGTCGGCGGTCGGCGGCCGGCACGAGGCCGCGCAGGATGCCGGGCAGGCTGTCGCGTACGGCGGCCAGGGCGGACGTGCGCAGGGCGACGGGAACGGCGTTCGGCTCGTCGGCGACGAGCGCGGCATCGAGGAGGGCCAGGCCCTCGCGCGTCTCCAGCGCCGGGAAGCCCTGCCGGGCGAGCCGCTCCAGTTCCGGCCCGCCGAGGGTGCCGCCCATACCGTCCGCGTGCGCCCACATGCCCCAGGCCAGCGATACGCCGGGCAGCCCCTGGGCACGGCGAGTGGCCGCGAGGGCGTCGAGGACGTTGTTCGCGGCGGAGTAGGCAGCCTGACCGGCGTTACCCACGACACCCGCGAAGGAGGAGAACAGAACGAAGGCGGACAGGTCACGGTCGACCGTCAACTCATGCAGATGCAGAGCCGATTCGGCCTTCGCGGCCATGACACGGGCCAGCCGCTCCGGCGTCAGATCGGCGACAAGACCGTCGTCCAGTACGCCCGCCGCATGCACGACACCGGACAGGTCGACGCCGTCGAGCGCGGCGGCCAGCGCGGCACGATCGGCAACGTCACACGCGGCCACCGTGACACGGGCGCCCAACTGCTCCAGTTCCGCCGCGAGTTCGGGGGCGCCCGGTGCCTCGGGACCACGCCGGGAGACAAGGAGCAGGTCCCGTACCGCATGCTGGGTGACCAGGTGCCGGGCGACCTCCGCGCCCAGACCGCCCGTCCCGCCCGTGATCAGCACCGTGCCCTCGCCGCTCCACGGCGACGGCAGCGAGATGACGACCTTGCCGACGTGCTTGGCCTGGCCCAGCAGGCGCAGGGCCTGCGGCGCGTGCGAGATCCGGTAGGCGGTGACCGGGGCGGGCCGCAGCGCGCCATCCTCGAACAGGTTCAGCAGGGCGGCGAACATCTCGGCGATCCGGTCGGGGCCCGCGTCGATGAGGTCGAAGGCGGTGTAGTCGATGCCGTGCTCAGCCCGGACCTCGTCGGCATCGCGGATATCGGTCTTGCCCATCTCCACGAACCGCCCACCCGGCCGCACCAACCGCAGCGACGCGTCCACGAACTCACCCGCGAGCGAGTCCAACACCACATCCACACCCGACCGGAACCGCTCCTCGAACTCCGTCGTCCGGGAGGAGGCGATCCGCTCGTCCGGGACCCCGAGCTCACGCACGACCGGCCACTTCGGCTCGCTGGCGGTCGCATACACCTCGGCCCCCAGGTGGCGGGCGAGCTGTACGGCCGCCGTGCCCACACCTCCGGCAGCGGAGTGGACCAGTACCGACTCCCCCGCCTCAAGTCCGGCGAGGTCGACCAGGGCGTAGTAGGCGGTGAGGAACACGATCGGCACGGACGCCGCCTGCTCGAACGACCATCCCTCCGGTATCCGGGTCAGCAGTCGGCCATCGGTCACGGCCGTCGGGGCGAAGGCGCCGTCCAGCAGGCCCATCACCCGGTCACCGACCGCCAGATCGGTGACCTCCGCGCCGGTCTCGACGACCACGCCGGCACCTTCGTGCCCGAGCCGGCCGGCGTCGCCCGGATACATGCCGAGGACGTTCAGTACGTCGCGGAAGTTGACGCCGGCGGCCCGCACCCCGACCCGGACCTCGCCGGGTCCGAGGGGGCGCGGTTCCTCGGGAACGAGCCCGACCCCGTCGAGCCGGCCCTGAGCCACCACGTCCATCCGCCAACCGGCACCGACACCCGTCGGAGGGACCAGCACCCCGCCCGACGCCATGCGCACCATCCGGGGCGTCCAGATCCGGCCCGCGCGGATCGCGACCTGCTGGTCGTCGACGGGGGCGGCGGCGAGGCGGTACGACGCCGGGTCGTCGTCGACGTCGACGAGGGCGAAGCGGCCCGGGTGCTCGTTCATGGCGGAGCGCACCAGTCCCCAGACGCCGGCGCCACCGGTATCGGGGGTCTCCCCGTCCCGGACGGCCACGGCTCCGTTGGTCACGACGACCAGGCGTGCGCGTGCGAAGCGCTCCCCGTCGACCCATGCGCGGACGGCCGCCAGGACCTCGGTCACGGCTTCGGTCCCCGCCCCACGGCGGACCGGGAGCAGGACGGTGCCGGTGGCGGACACGGCGGCATCTCCGGCGGAGGAACCGTCGCCATCGCAGGGAACGAGCGCGAGCCCCGCCCCCCGCCAGGGCTCGGCGTCGTCCGGCACCCGCAGGACCGTCACCCGGTCGGTGACGGCGGCGGCGACGTTGTCGTCGGTGCCGGCCGGGGTCCACTGCACGCGGTAGAGGTGCTCGGCGCTCGTGGCGGCAGCGCCGGCGGCGAACTGAGCGGGCGACGCCGGACGCAGCAGCAGCGACTCGACGACGGCGACGGAAGCGCCGGTGCCGTCGGCGACGTACAGGGCGTAGGTGCCGGAGCCACGCGGGACGATCCGGACGCGAACGAGGTCCGCGCCGACGGCGTGGCAGGAAACGCCGGTCCAGGCGAACGGCAGCAGTGCACCCTGCTGTTCGTCGGCGCGCAGGGCGAGGGCGTGCAGCACCGAGTCGAGCAGTGCCGGGTGCAGTGCGAAGGCGTTCGCCTCGGTGGCCGCGCCGTCGGGCAGCGCGGCCTCGACGTACAGTTCCTCGCCGCGGGCCCAGACCTGCCGCAGGCCGCGGAAGGCGCTGCCGTAGCGCAGGCCGGTCTCGGCCAGCCTGTCGTACAGCCCGGTCGTGTCGATCGGTTCCGCGTCCGCGGGAGGCCAGTTCCGCAGCTCCGTGGGGTGGGCAGGTGCCGTGCCGCCGCTCACCGTTCCCTCGGCGTGCAGGGTCCAGATGGCGTCGTCGTCCTGAGTGTGGTCCGGGCGGGCGTACAGCCGCAGCGGGCGCGCGCCCGTGCCGTCGGGGGCGTCGAGGGCGATCTGGATCTGTACGGCGCCCTGTTCGGGGAGGATCAGCGGGGCCTGGAGGGTGAGTTCGTCGACGCGGTCGCAGCCGGCGCGGTCGGCTGCCGCCACGGCGAGTTCGACCAGCGCGGTGCCCGGTACGACGACGGTCTCGCCCACGACATGGTCCGCGAGCCACGGTGCGACGGCCGTCGACAGCCTCGCGGTCAGCAGGACGGCGTCCGTTCCCGCGACCGGGACGGCAGCGCCGAGCAGCGGGTGGTCCGCGGCCTTGAGGCCGAGCCCGCGCGCGTCCCCGCCCGAGCCCGCGTCGCGCAGCCAGTACCGCTCGCGCTGGAACGCGTACGTCGGCAGCGCCGTCGGGACGGCACCGCTGCCCTCGAACACGGCCGGCCAGTGGACGGCGGTGCCCCGGACGTACAGCTCGGCGACGGCACGAAGAGCCATCTCCGCTTCCGGCAGGTTCCTGCGCAGCGCGGAGAGCGCGAACGCAGGCTCCACCAGGGCGGACAGTACGGGGTCGGGGCCGATTTCGAGGAACCTTACGGCGCCGAGCTCGTCCACGGCCGTGCGTGCGGCGTCGTGGAAGCGGACCGCCTCACGCACCTGCCGTACCCAGTACTCGGGCGTGGTCCAGTCACCGTCGCCGAGCGTGGTCCCGCTCAGGGTGCTGACGCCGGGCAGCGTCGGCCGGTGATAGGTGATCCGTTCGGCGACGGCGGCGAACTCGTCGAGCATCGGCTCCATGAGCGGGGAGTGGAAGGCGTGCGAGACGCGCAGGCGGGTGACCCGGCGCCCGCGTTCACGAATCGCCGCCATGACCCGCTCGACGCCGTCCTCGGCGCCGGACACGACCACTGCGGCCGGTCCGTTGACGGCGGCGATCGTCACGTCGTCGCCGCCGGCGAGCAGCTCGGTGATCTCCGCCTCGCCGGCCTCGACGGCGGCCATCGCACCGCCCTCGGGAAGGGCCTGCATGAGGCGGGCGCGAGCGGCCACCAGCCGTACGGCTTCCGGGAGTTCGAAGACACCGGCCGTGCAGGCGGCGGCGTATTCGCCGATGGAATGGCCCAGCACGAGGTCGGGCCGCAGCCCCCAGGAGTCCAGTAGTGCCGCGAGCGCGGTCTCGACTGCGAACAGGGCGGCCTGTGCGTAGCCGGTGCGGTCGAGGAGGGCGGCGGCTTCGGTCCCGGCGTCGGCGAACAGGACGGCGCGCAGCGGGAGGGGGAAGCCGTCCACGCCGGACAGCTCGGTCTCCAGCAGAGCCGTCGTCTCGTCGAAGGCACGGGCGAACTGCGGGTAGGCAGAGTGGAGTTCACGTCCCATGCCGAGACGCTGACTGCCCTGACCGGTGAACATCCACGCCGTACGGCCCTCGGTGACGACGCCGGTCACAGCGGGCCCGGCGAGCCCCGACCGGAGCGCGTCGCTGTCCGGGCCCAGCACGACAGCCCGGTGTTCGAGGGCCGCACGGGAGGTGGCCAGGGACAGTCCGATGTCGAGCGGGGACAGTTCGGGCCGCTCGGCCAGGAAGGCGGTCAGCCTGTCCGCCTGCGCGTCCATCGCCTGCCGGCTGCGCCCCGAGAGCGCCCAGGGAATGACCGGCACCTGGGTCGGAGACTCCGGCCGGCGCGGGGACGGCACGGTCGGGGCTTCTTCGAGGATGATGTGGGCGTTGGTGCCACTGATGCCGAAGGACGAGACGCCTGCCCGACGCGGACGCTCACCACGCGGCCACGCCCGCTCCTGCGTCAGCAGCTCCACCGCACCCGCCGACCAGTCCACATGCGAGGACGGCTCATCAACGTGCAGGGTCCGCGGCAGACGCTCACGCCGCAGCGCCATGACCATCTTCGCCACGCTCGCGACACCGGCCGCCGCCTGCGCGTGCCCGATGTTCGACTTGATCGAGCCAAGCCACAACGGGTCGTCATCGGAGCGCGCCTGACCGTAGGTCGCCAGCAGAGCTTGCGCCTCGATGGGGTCGCCGAGCCGGGTGCCGGTGCCATGCGCCTCGACCGCGTCGACCTCGGCCGGTGACACCCCGGCGTTCGCGAGGGCCTGGCGGATCACCCGCTGCTGGGAAGGACCGTTCGGAGCGGTCAGCCCATTGGACGCACCGTCCTGATTGACCGCACTGCCCCGCACCACCGCCAGCACCGGATGGTTGTTACGCCGCGCATCCGACAACCGCTCCAGCACGAGAACGCCGCCGCCCTCGGCCCAGCCCGTCCCATCAGCGGCATCGGCGAACGACTTGCACCGCCCGTCACCCGCCAGCCCACCCTGCCGCGCGAACTCAAGGAAGATGCCCGGCGTCGCCATGACCGTGGCGCCACCGGCCAACGCGAGGTCGCACTCACCCGACCGCAACGCCTGGCAGGCCAGATGCAGGGCGACCAGAGCCGACGAGCAGGCGGTGTCGACCGACACAGCCGGCCCCTCAAGCCCGAACACGTACGAAAGACGCCCCGACGCCACACTCGGCGTACTGCCGGTCAGCAGATAGCCACCGGTCTCGCCCTGCGGGCTCTGCATGTTCCCGCCGTAGCCGCTCCCCGAGACACCGGCGTAGACGCCCGTCGGGGTTCCACGCAGCGAGGACGGATCAATACCCGCGTCCTCCAACGCCTCCCACGCCGTCTCCAACAACAACCGCTGCTGCGGATCCATCGCCAACGCCTCACGCGGCGAAATCCCGAACAACTCAGCATCGAAAAGCGCCGCACCCTCGACGAAACCACCAACCGCAGCCAACCCCTCCAACAGAGCAGGATCCCAACCACGATCCACCGGCAACGCCGACAAACCGTCCCGCCCCTCCACCACCAGATCCCACAACCCCTCAGCAGAATCCGCACCACCCGGGAACCGGCACCCCATCCCCACGATCGCCACCGGATCATCCACAGCCGTGCGCGTGCGGCCGACGGCTACCGCGCTACCGTCCGCGGTGTCCGCCACGCCCAGCAGCTCGGTCTTGAGGAAGCCTGCGAGGGCGGAGGGCGTCGGGTGGTCGAAGACGAGGGTGGCCGGGAGCGCGATACCGGTCGCGGAACCGAGGCGGTTGCGCAGATCGACGGCGGTGAGCGAGTCGAACCCGAGGTCCTTGAAGGCGCGTGAGGTATCGATCGACCCGGCGGACGCATGCCCGAGCACCGCGGCGACCTGCGCCTGCACCAGGTCCAGCAACTGACGTTCCTGCTCGGTCGGCTGGAGCTCGGCCAGCTTCCGGGCCAGGCCGCCGGCAGCCGCCGCCCCCGCCTGACCGGCGGCACGGCGTTGACGGTCGGCCGCAGGCACGAGCCCTTGCAGGATGCCGGGAAGGCTGTCTCGTACGACTGCCAGGGCGGGCGTTCGCAGGGCTACGGGGACGGTGAGTGGCTCGTTCACCAGCAGAGCGGCATCCAGCAGCGCCAGCCCCTCACCCGTCTCCAACGCCGGGAAGCCCTGCCCCGCCATCCGCTCCAACTCGGCCTCGCCCAGCGTGCCGCCCATCCCGTCGGCATTCGCCCACATGCCCCACGCCAGCGACACGGCCGGCAGCCCCTCGGCCCGGCGAGCCGCAGCGAGAGCGTCCAGGGCGTTGTTCGCGGCGGCGTAAGCCGCCTGGCCAGGATTGCCGACCACACCGGCGAACGACGAGAACAGCACGAACGCCGACAACTCACGATCAGCCGTCAACTCATGCAAAAGCAACGCCGATTCAGCCTTCGCGGCCACCACCCGGCCCAGCCGTTCAGCCGACAGGTCACCGATCAGGCCGTCATCGAGCACACCCGCCGCATGCACCACACCCGACAGATCCACACCGTCAAGGACAGCAGCGAGCGCATCACGATCAGCCACGTCACACGCGGCCACCGTGACATGAGCACCCAACTGCACGAGTTCTGACGTGAGTTCGGCGGCACCCGGGGCTCCCGGACCGCGCCGGGACACCAGCAGCAGATCCCGTACCCCGTGCTTGGTGACCAGGTGCCGGGCGACCTCCGCACCCAGACCACCCGTCCCACCCGTGATCAACACCGTGCCCTCACCACCCCACGGCGACGGCACGGAAAGGACAACCTTCCCGACGTGCTTGGCCTGCCCCAGCAGACGCAACGCCTCCGGCGCCCGGGAAAGGTCGTACGAAGTCACCTTCACCGGACGCAGCGCACTGCGCTCGAACAGCTCCAGCAGCGCGGTCCACATCTCGGCGATGCGGTCCGGGCCGGCGTCCATCAGGTCGAACGAGCGATACGACACCCCATGCTCGGCCCGGACCTCGTCGGCGTCGCGGATGTCCGTCTTGCCCATCTCCACGAACCGCCCACCCGGCCGCACCAACCGCAGCGAGGCATCGACGAACTCACCCGCAAGCGAGTCCAGCACCACATCCACACCCGACCGGAACCGCTCCTCGAACTCCGTCGTCCGCGACGAGGCGATCCGCTCCTCCGCAACCCCCAGCTCACGCACCACCGGCCACTTCGGCTCACTCGCGGTCCCGTAGACCTCACCGCCAAGGTGCTGGGCAAGCTGCACGGCAGCCATCCCCACACCACCGGCAGCCGAATGGATCAACACCGACTCACCCGCCCGCAGCCCAGCCAGATCCACCAGCGCGTAATACGCGGTCAGGAACACGATCGGCACAGACGCCGCCTGCTCGAACGACCAACCCTCCGGCACCCGCGTCACCAACCTGGCGTCAGTGGTGGCCTGCGGGCCGAAGGCGCCGTCCAGCAGGCCCATCACCCGGTCGCCGACGGCGAGGCCGGTCACGTCGGGCGCAACCTCCATGACGACACCGGCGCCTTCATGGCCGAGCCGTCCGGCGTCTCCCGGATACATCCCCAGCACGTTCAGCACGTCACGGAAGTTCACCCCCGCCGCCCGCACCGCGACCCGCACCTCACCGGCCCGCAACGCACGCGGCTCCTCCGGCACCAGAGCAACGCCATCAAGCCGCCCCTGAGCCACCACATCCATCCGCCAACCGGCACCCGCACCCACCGGAGGCACCAGCACCCCACCCGACGCCATCCGCACCATGCGCGGCACCCACACCTGGCCGTCCCGGAGGGCGACTTGGTCCGTGTCGTCGCCGGTGTGCAGGGCAGCGGCCGGCGCATCGGGGTCGGTGTCGACTAGGGCGAAGCGGCCCGGGTGCTCGTTCATGGCGGAGCGCAGCAGGCCCCAGACTGCGGCTGCGGACGGGGCAGGGCTCTCCCCCGGTGTCACGGCGACGCCGCCCGAGGTCACGATGACCAGGCGGGAGTCCGCGAACCTCGGTTCGGCGAGCCAGCATTGCAGCACCGTGAGGGTCTCGGCGAGGACCTCCCCCACGGGACCGTCGGCGATGGGCAGCAGGACGCGGCGCGGGGTGGCGGCGCCGGTGTCGAGGGCGGTGAGCAGTGCGTCCAGGTCGGGGTGGATCGGGACGGCGTCGAGACGTCGCCGCTGCTCCGAGTCGCCCATGGTCCAGAGCGCGATGTCTCCCACGACGGCTATGTCAGTCGTCCGGCCTTCGGTGGGCGTCGCGGTGACGGCGGTCCATTCCACGCGGTACAGGTGCTGCTCGGGGCCCTGGGTCGTTCGCTGGGCGGCGAGTTCCGTGGTCGAGACGGGTCGGAGCAGGAGGGAGTCGACCGTGGCGACCGGTTCGCCGGTCGCGTCGGCGATCCGCAGGCCGATCTCGCCCTCGCCGCGCATGCGGAGCCGGGCGCGGACCGAGGTGGCGCCGACGGCCGTGAGGGTGACGCCGGACCACAGGAACGGCAGGAGTGCTGACCGGTCGTCGTCGCTGGCGCGCAGGGCGAGGGCGTGGAGGACGGTGTCGAGGAGCGCGGGGTGCAGGCCGAAGGAGCCGGCGTCGTCGGCGAGGGGTTCGGGGAGGGTGGCCTCGACGTACCAGTCGTCGGCGGTCCGCCAGACGCCGGAGATGCCGCGGAAGGCGGGGCCGTACTGAAGGCCGACGTCGGTGAGGCGGTCGTAGAGGCCTGCGAGGTCGGCGGGTTCGGCGTCGGCGGGCGGCCAGGCGCGCAGGTTCCAGGGCTCGTCGGTATGGGCACGGGCGCTGTCGCTGACCGTGCCGGTGGCGTGGAGCGTCCAGGCCTGTTCGACCTCGGCGTCCTCGGCGCGGGAGTAGACGCGCACGGTGCGGCGGCCGTCTTCGGTGGCGGCGTCGATGACGATCTGGACCTGGGCGGCACCCTGCTCGGGGAGGATCAGCGGGGCCTGGAGGGTGAGTTCGTCGAGGTGGCCGCAGTCGACGCGCAGGCCTGCCTGGACGGCGAGTTCGACGAGGGCGGTACCGGGGACGATGGCGAGTCCGCCGACCAGGTGGTCGGCCAGCCAGGGCGTGCCGGCGACCGACAGCCGGGCGGTGAGCAGGACGTTGTCGGAGCCGGCCACGGCGACGGCGGCGCCCAGCAGCGGGTGCCCGGCGACGCCGAGGCCGAGGCCGCGGGCGTCGGTGGCGGGCCGGTTGGCGTCGAGCCAGTAGCGGTGGCGCTGGAAGGCGTAGGTGGGCAGGTCGGTGCGGCGGGCGCCGGTGCCGTGGAACACCGCGGCCCAGTCGGCGGCGGCGCCCCGTACGAACATCTCGGCGAGCGCGGTCAGCACGGAGCCGCACTCGTCGCGGCCCTCGCGCAGGGTGGCCACGGCGGTGGTGTCGGGGTCGGCGGCCTGGACGAGGCCGGTGAGGACGGGGTCCGCGCCGATCTCCAGGAAGCGGGTGACGCCGAGTTCGGTGGTGGCGGTGCGCACGGCGGCGTGGAAGCGTACGGCCTCCCGCACCTGCCGTACCCAGTAGTCGGGGCTCGCCCAGTCGTCGCCGTCGGCGGCCCGTCCGGTGAGGGTGCTGACGGCGGGGACGACCGGGCGGCGGTGGCCGAGGCCCGCGATGGTCTCGGCGAACTCGTCCGTCATGGGGGCCATGAGCGGGGAGTGGAAGGCGTGGCTGACGCGCAGGCGGGTGACGCGCAGGTCGCGTTCGCGGGCCGCTTCCATGACCTGCCCGACGGCGTGTTCGGTGCCGGAGACGACGACGGCGCGCGGGCCGTTGACGGCGGCGATGACGGCGCCTTGCGTGAGAAGCGCGGTGGCCTCGGTCTCGTCGGCCTCGATCGCGGCCATGGCTCCGCCGTCCGGGAGCGCCTGCATGAGCCGGGCGCGGGCCGCCACCAGTCGTACGGCGTCGGAGAGTTCGAGGGCTCCGGCGGCGTGGGCGGCGACGATCTCGCCGATCGAGTGGCCGATGACGACGTCGGGTTCGGCGCCCCAGCTTCGCAGCAGGGCGACGAGGGCCGCCTCGACGGCGAAGATGGCCGTCTGGGCGTAGCCGGTGCGCTCGAGGAGCGCGGCCTCGGGTGTGCCGGGCTCGGCGAAGCAGACCTCACGCACGGGCGTGTCGAAGCCGGGCGCTCCGGCGAGTTCGGCGTCCAGAAGGGCGCAGATCTCGTCGAACGCGCGGGCGTAGCCGGGGTGTGCCGCGTACAGTTCGCGGCCCATGCCGGGGCGCTGGCTGCCCTGTCCGGTGAACAGCCAGGCGGTACGGCCCTCGGTGACCGTGCCCTTGACGGCGGTCGCGGTACCGGCGATGCCGGTGACGTTGTCGAGGGCGGCGCTCAGGGTGTCGCGGTCGGGGCCGAGGACGACGGCACGGTGGTCGAGGACGGCTCGGCCGGTGGCCAGGCTGTGGCCGATGTCGAGGGCGCAGGCGTCGGTTTCGGTGACGTGGGCGGCGAGGCGTTCGGCCGCCGCTTCCAGGGCGGTTGCGCTGCGTGCGGTCAGTACCCAGGGGATGCGGGGCAGGGCGTGGGGCGGCTCCTCGGCGGGGCCGTCGGCCGGGAGTTCGGCTTCGGGCGCCGGGGCGGGCTCGGGGGTGGCCTCTTCGAGGACCACGTGGGCGTTGGTGCCGCTGATGCCGAAGGAGGACACGGCGGTCCTGCGGGGGCGTTCGGCGTCTGGCCAGGGGCGGGACTCGGTGAGGAGGCGTACGGCACCGGCGGACCAGTCGACGTGGGAGCTGGGCCGGTCCGCGTGCAGGGTGGGCGGCAGGTGGCGGGCGCGCAGCGCCATGACCATCTTGATGATGCCGGCGACGCCGGCCGCCGCCTGGGTGTGCCCGATGTTGGACTTCACGGAGCCGAGCCAGACGGGGTTCTTCTCGTCCCGTCCCTTGCCGTAGGTGGCGAGCAGGGCCTGCGCCTCGATGGGGTCGCCGAGCCGGGTTCCGGTGCCGTGTGCCTCGACGGCGTCCACGTCGGCCGGGGTGAGCCGGGCGCTCGCGAGGGCCTGGCGGATGACGCGCTGCTGTGCGGGCCCGTTGGGCGCGCTGAGGCCGTTGGACGCGCCGTCCTGGTTGACGGCGGAGCCCCGGATCACGGCTAGGACGGGGTGGCCGAGACGCCGGGCGTCGGAGAGGCGCTCCAGGACGAGGACGCCGGCGCCCTCCGCCCATCCGGTGCCGTCGGCGTCGTCGGCGAACGCCTTGCAGCGGCCGTCGCCGGCCAGTCCGCCCTGCCGGGAGAACTCGACGAACGTCGTCGGCGCTGCCATCACCGTCACACCGCCCGCGAGCGCCGTCGCGCACTCGCCGGAGCGCAGGGACTGGCAGGCCAGGTGCAGCGCGACGAGGGACGAGGAGCAGGCGGTGTCGATGGTGACGGCGGGACCCTCGAAGCCGAAGACGTAGGCGATGCGTCCGGAGAAGACGCTGCCCGCGTTGCCGTTGGCGAGGAATCCCGCGACGTCCTTCGGCACCTCCTGGAGCCGGGAGGCGTAGTCGTGGTACATGAGCCCGGCGAAGACGCCGGTCGCCGTGCCGCGCAGGGACAGCGGGTCGATGCCTGCGCGTTCCAGGGCCTCCCAGGACGTCTCCAGCAGCAACCGCTGCTGCGGGTCCATCGCCAGGGCCTCGCGGGGGCTGATGCCGAACGCCTCCGCGTCGAACTCGGCGGCCTCGTGCAGGAAGCCGCCCTCCCGGGTGGCCGAGGTGCCGGCCGCCCGCTCCGCGTCGGTCGCGAACAGGGCGTCCAGGTCCCAGCCGCGGTCGGTGGGGAACGACGTGATGCCGTCCCCGCCGCCGCTCACCAGCTCCCACAGGTCCTGCGGCGAAGCGACTCCGCCGGGGTAACGGCAGCCCATGCCGACGATGGCGATCGGCTCGTGGTCCTTCGCCTCTGCCTCACGCAGGCGAAGGTGGGCGTCCTGGGCGTCGGCGATCGCACGCTTGAGGTATTCGCGGAGCTTTTCCTCGTTCGCCATCTGTTCCTTGTCCTTCGAAAGAGCGCGGAGAGCCGAATCAGGGCGCTGGAAGTCGTGCCGGGGCAGGGTCAGGAGACTCGGCCCGGTGGCCGTCGACCGGTAACCGGCCGATCGCCGGTGGCGGGTCGCCGAGCCAGAGCCGGGCAGAGCGGGGTGTGCGGCGGGGTGGTCATTCGGCGACCCAGGGCTTGTCGTCGAGAAGGGCGAAGAGCTCGTCGTCGGTGGCGTCGTCGATTGCGACGCGGTTGCCCTGGTCCGGGTCCTGTCCGCCCCCGTCGGTGGCGCCCGCCGACCACGTGGCGAGCAGTTGCTGGAGCCGGTCGCCGATCGCGGCGCGCACGTCGTCGTCCGCGGCCGGCGCGGTCTCGGCGAGGACCGTGCGGAGCTTGTCCAACTCGCCCATGAGGAAGGCGGTGTCACCGTCGTCGACAGGGGCGAGTTCCACGCCGAGGTGGTCGCGGAGGGACAGGATGGTGGGGTGGTCGAAGATCAGGGTGGCGGGGAGCTGCAGCCCGGTCACGTTGTTCAGACGGTTGCGGAGATCCACTGCGGTGAGGGAGTCGAAGCCGAGCTCCTTGAACGCCCGCGACGCGTCCACCGATCCGGCCGAGGCGTGCCCCAGCACGCCGGCCACCTCGGCCAGCACCGCGTCCAGCAGCACACGGTCCCGTTCGACCGAGCCCAGCCCACGCAGCCGCTCGGCGAGGCCGCCACCGTCGGCAGCGGCACCCGAGGCGGCGACGCCCCAACGCCGCCCCGCCGCCGGCGCCAAGTCCCGCAGCACGGAGGGCACCCGGCCCCCCGAGAGCGCCGAGGGACGGAGGGCTACGGGGACGGCGTTCGGCTCGTCGACTACGAGCGCGGCATCCATCAGCGCCAACGCCTCACTCGCGGCCAACGGCGGCAGTCCCCCACGCCGCAACCGCGCGAGGTCCGCCTGCGGCAACCGGCCCCCCATACCGGCCTCCCACATGCCCCAGGCCAGCGATACGCCGGGCAGCCCCTGGGCACGGCGAGTGGCCGCGAGGGCGTCGAGGACGTTGTTCGCGGCGGAGTAGGCGGCCTGACCGGCATTGCCCACGACACCGGCGAAGGAGGAGAAGAGAACAAAGGCGGAGAGATCACGGTCGACCGTCAACTCATGCAGAAGCAGCGCCGATTCGGCCTTCGCGGCCATGACACGGGCCAGCCGCTCCGGCGTCAGATCGGCGACAAGACCGTCGTCCAGTACGCCCGCCGCATGCACGACACCCGACAGGTCGACCCCGTCCAGTACGGCGGCGAGCGCGGCACGATCGGAGACATCACACGCCCGCACCTCCACTCGGGCACCCAACTCCGCCAACTCGGAGCTGAGTTCAACGGCGCCGACGGCTTCGAGCCCGCTCCGGGAGACGAGGAGCAGGTCCCGCACGCCGTGCTCGGTTACCAGGTGCCGGGCGACCTCCGCGCCCAGACCACCGGTGCCACCGGTGATCAGCACCGTGCCGTCGCCGCTCCACGGCGTCGGCACCCGCAGCACGAGCTTCCCGACATGCTTGGCCTGGCCGAGCCGGCGTAGCACCTCCGGCGCCCGGGAGAGGTCGTACGAAGTCGACGTCACCGGCCGCAGCGCGCCCTGCTCGAACAGCTCCAGCAGCGCCGCCCACATCCCCGCGATCCGGTCCGGACCCGCGTCGAACGTGTCGAACGCTCGGTAAGTGACGCCCGGGTGTGCGGTCGCCACCTTCTCCGGGTCGCGTACGTCGGCCTTGCCCATCTCGACGAACCGGCCACCGGGTCGCACCGACCGCAGCGACGCGTCCACGAACTCACCCGCGAGCGAGTCCAGCACCACATCGACACCCGGCCGGAACCGCTCCTCGAACTCGGTCGTCCGGGAGGAGGCGATCCGCTCATCGCCGATCCCGAGGTCCCGCAGGACGGGCCACTTCGGCTCACTCGCCGTCGCATACACCTCGGCCCCCAGTTGCCGGGCAAGCTGTACGGCGGCCATGCCCACACCGCCGGCAGCGGCGTGGATCAGCACGGACTCGCCTTCCTTGAGTCCGGCGAGGTCGACCAGGGCGTAGTAGGCGGTCAGGAACACGATCGGCACGGACGCCGCCTGCTCGAACGACCACCCCTCCGGCACCCGCGCCAACAACCGCGCATCCGAGACGGCCGACGGACCGAACGCACCGTCCAGCAGACCCATCACCCGGTCACCGACCGCCAGCCCCGTCACCTCCGGACCCAGCTCGACCACGACACCGGCACCTTCGTACCCCAGCCGCCCGGCATCCCCGGGGTAGGTACCCAACACGTTCAGCACGTCACGGAAGTTCACACCCGCGGCGCGCACCGCCACCCGCACCTCACCGGGGCCAAGGGCACGCGGTTCCTCCGTGATCACCGCCACGCCGTCGAGACGGCCCTGCTCGGCGACCTCCACGCGCCAGGTCGTGCCCGGGGCCGGAGCCGGCGGCACGAGGACGCCGCCCGAAGCCATCCGGACCAGTCGCGGTACCCACGCCTCGCCGTCGCGGAGGGCGAGTTGGGGCTCGTCGAGGGGGGCGAGCCTTTCGGCGAGGGTGCGGTACGAGGCCGCGGTGCCGTCGACGTCGGCGAGGGCGAGGCGGCCGGGGTGCTCGCTGATCGCCGACCGGACCAGGCCCCAGGCACCGGCGCCGGACAGGTCCGGGGTGTCGGTGCCGGAGGCGTGGTGCAGGGCGACCGCACCGGTGGTCAGTGCCACCAAGGGCGTGTCAGCCCATCGCTCATGTGCGAGCCAGGTCCGCATGGCACCCAGGAGATCAGCAACCGGACTCAGGAGTTCACCAGAGTTGGCCCCGACCGCCAGTCCGACGGCCACCGGGGCGGGCTCGCCCCCGTGCACGGCTGCGACCAGGGCGTCCAGGTCGGCGTAGTGCTTGGTCGGTACCCCGGACTCACGCCATGCGGCCGTGTCACGGTCGCCCACCACCGCCCAGTGACCGGTGCGGGCGGTCTCGGGGCGATCGGTGCTGGGCAACTGCACCCAGTCGAGACGGAACAGGCCGTCCGGGCCGGTGGCCGCCCGTGTCAGGTCGGCCGCCGAGACGGGGCGCAGCACCAGCGAGTCGACCACGGCGACGGGGGCGCCGGCGGCGTCGGCGACATGCAGCGCGTACGTATCGGATCCGCGCGGGGTGAGCCTGGCCCGCACGACGCTCGCGCCGACGGTGTGGAAGGCGGCACCCGACCAGAGGAACGGCAGCAGCGCTCCCTGCTCCTCCTCTCCCGCGCGCAGGGCGAGGGCGTGCAACACGCTGTCGAGGAGCGCCGGGTGGAGCCCGAAGGCGGTGGCCTCGCCGGTGGCCGGCTCGGGTAGGGCCGCTTCGACAAGCAGGTCGTCGCCGGAGGTCCAGGCGCGGGCCAGGCCGCGGAAGGTGGCGCCATAGGAGAGTCCGGACCCGTGGAGTCGCTCGTAGAGGCCGTCGAGGTCGAGTTCACGGGCCCCGGCCGGCGGCCAGGTGCGCAGTTCGGGTGCGGCCGAAGGCGTGGCTGCCGCGTTGTCCAGGAGGCCGGTGGCGTGCGTGGTCCAGGGCTGGTCGGGGGCCGCGTCGTCGGGCCGGGCGTAGATGTGCAGGGCCCGGGCTTCAGCGCCGTCCGCTGCCGGGGGCTCCACGGTGATCTGGACCGTGACGCCTCCGTCGGAAGGCAGCACGAGCGGCGCCTGAAGGGTGAGTTCGGCCAGCCGCCCGCAACCGGCGCGGTCGCCTGCCTGGAGGGCGAGCTCGACGAACGCCGTGCCCGGTACGACGACATTGCCGGCCACGACATGGTCGGCGAGCCACGGATGCGTACGCACCGACAGGCGGGACGTCAGCAGCAGGGTGTCGGAGCCGGCCACGGTGACGGCCGCGCCGAGCAGCGGATGTTCCGCGGGGGCCAGGCCGAGGCCGCGTGCATCGGCGGCGGCGCGGGCCGGCTCGAGCCAGTAGCGCCGCCGCTGGAAGGCGTACGTCGGCAGCGACACCCGGCCCGCACCGCTGCCCTCGAACAGGGCCGCCCAGTCGACACGCGTCCCCCGGACGAAGAGCTCGGCGAGTGCCGTGAGCAGGGTCTCGGCCTCCGGGCGCCCCTTGCGCAGAGCGCAGAAGGACGGCGCGAACGCCGGGTCGACCAGCCCACTCAGCACCGGATCGGGTCCGATCTCCAGCAACCGTCCGGCACCGAGCGACCCCGTCGCGGTGGCCAGGGCGTCGTGGAAGAGGACGGGCCGGCGCACCTGCTGGACCCAGTAGGAGGGGTTGGTCCAGTCGCCCTCCCCGACGGTCTCACCGGTGACCGACGAGGCCGCCGCGACAACGGGGCGACGGTAGGTGATCTGTTCGGCGACGGCGGCGAACTCGTCGAGCATCGGCTCCATGAGCGGGGAGTGGAAGGCGTGCGAGACGCGCAGGCGGGTGACCCGGCGCCCGCGTTCACGGATAGCCGCCATGACCCGCTCGACGCCGTCCTCGGCGCCGGACACGACCACTGCGGCCGGTCCGTTGACGGCGGCGATCGTCACGTCGTCGCCGTCGGCGAGCAGCTCGGTGATCTCCGCCTCGCCGGCCTCCACGGCGGCCATCGCACCGCCCTCCGGCAGCGCCTGCATCAACCGAGCCCGAGCCGCCACCAACCGCACCGCATCCGGCAGTTCGAAGACACCCGCCGTGAAGGCGGCAGCGAATTCACCGATGGAGTGACCCAACACCACATCCGGTGTCACACCCCACGAACGCAGCAGCGCAACGGACGCGACCTGGACCGCGAACAGAGCGGCCTGGGCGTAGCCCGTGCGATCGAGAAGGGCTGCGGCCTCGGAGCCCTCGACCGCGAAGAGGACATCCCGCAGCGGCAGCGGGAAGCCGTCCACGCCGGACAGCTCGGTCTCCAGCAGAGCCGCGGTCTCGTCGAAGACGCGGGCGAAGTGCGGGTAGGCGGAGTGGAGTTCACGTCCCATGCCGAGACGCTGACTGCCCTGACCCGTGAACATCCAGGCGGTACGACCGTCCGCGACAACACCGGTCACGGCGGGACCGGCCAGCCCCGACCGCAAGGCATCACCATCACGCCCGAGCGCAACCGCCCGATGCTCCAGAGCAGCCCGGGCCGTGGCCAGGGACAACCCGACGTCCACCGGACCGACGTCATGGGTCTCGACGTGCGCCACCAGCCGTGCCGTGGCGGCGTGCAGGGCATCGGCGGTGCGAGCCGATACGACCCACGGAATCACCGGAAGGTCGGATACGGGGTCTGGCTTCCGAGCCGAAGGAGTCGCGGGGGCTTCTTCGAGGATGATGTGGGCGTTGGTGCCACTGATGCCGAAGGACGAGACGCCTGCCCGACGCGGACGCTCACCACGCGGCCACGCCCGCTCCTGCGTCAGCAGCTCCACCGCACCCGCCGACCAGTCCACATGCGAGGACGGCTCATCAACGTGCAGGGTCCGCGGCAGACGCTCACGCCGCAGCGCCATGACCATCTTCGCCACGCTCGCGACACCGGCCGCCGCCTGCGCGTGCCCGATGTTCGACTTGATCGAGCCAAGCCACAACGGGTCGTCATCGGAGCGCGCCTGACCATAAGTTGCCAGCAGAGCTTGCGCCTCGATCGGGTCGCCGAGCCGGGTGCCGGTGCCATGCGCCTCGACCGCATCCACCTCGGAGGCGTCAACACCCGCCGCGGCCAACGCCTGCCGGATCACCCGCTGCTGGGACGGACCGTTCGGCGCGGTCAGCCCATTGGACGCACCGTCCTGATTGACCGCACTGCCCCGCACCACCGCCAGCACCGGATGGTTGTTACGGCGAGCGTCGGACAGCCGCTCCAGAACGAGAACGCCACCGCCCTCGGCCCAGCCGGTCCCGTCAGCGGCATCGGCGAACGACTTGCACCGCCCGTCACCCGCCAGCCCACCCTGCCGCGCGAACTCAAGGAAGATCGTCGGCGTCGCCATGACCGTGGCGCCACCGGCCAACGCAAGATCGCACTCACCCGACCGCAACGCCTGGCAGGCCAGATGCAGGGCGACCAGAGCCGACGAGCAGGCGGTGTCCACGGACATCGCCGGCCCCTCAAGCCCCAGGGCATAGGCCAGGCGGCCGGACGCAACGCTGGGTGTGCTGCCCGTCAGCAGGTACCCCTCGGTGTTGCCCTGTGGATCGTCGACCGTGCCGCTGCCGTACCCGTTGGCGGAGACGCCGGCGTAGACGCCCGTCGGGGTTCCACGCAGCGAGGACGGATCAATACCCGCGTCCTCCAACGCCTCCCACGCCGTCTCCAACAACAACCGCTGCTGCGGATCCATCGCCAACGCCTCACGCGGCGAAATCCCGAACAACTCAGCATCGAAAAGCGCCGCCCCCTCGACGAAACCACCGACCGCAGCCAACCCCTCCAACAAAGCGGGATCCCAACCACGATCCGCCGGCAACGCCGACAAACCGTCCCGCCCCTCCACCACCAGATCCCACAACCCCTCAGCAGAATCCGCACCACCCGGGAACCGGCACCCCATCCCCACGATCGCCACCGGCTCATCCACAGCCGACGCCACTTGTGCACGCGGCTGCGAGGGGGTCTGCGCGGCGATCTCGCCGAGGACCAGTTCGAGGAGGTGGTCGGTCAGTGAGTTGGGGTTCGGGTGGTCGAAGACGAGGGTGGCGGGGAGCGCGATACCGGTCGCGGAACCGAGGCGGTTGCGCAGATCGACGGCGGTGAGCGAGTCGAACCCGAGGTCCTTGAAGCTGCGGGTCTCGTCCACGGACGCGGCCGAAGCATGGCCGAGCGCCACTGCGACCTGCGCCTGGACCAACTCCAGTACAGCCCTGCGCTGTTCGGTCGGCGCCAGCCCGCCGAGACGGCGTGCGAGCTCGCCGCCTGCCCCGGTGGCAGCGCCGAGAGTACGACGACGTGCCCGGAGGGGCACCAGATCGTGCAGCACTGCGGGCAGGGCACCGTGGACCGCCTCGCCGAGTGCCGAGGTGCGCAGGGCGACGGGGACGGTGAGTGGCTCGTTCACCAGCAGAGCGGCATCCAGCAGCGCCAGCCCCTCACCCGTCTCCAACGCCGGGAAGCCCTGCCCCGCCATCCGCTCCAACTCGGCCTCGCCCAGCGTGCCGCCCATCCCGTCGGCATTCGCCCACATGCCCCACGCCAGCGACACGGCCGGCAGCCCGCGCGCCTGGCGGGCTACCGCCAGAGCATCCAGCACACTGTTCGCCGCCGCATACGCCGCCTGACCGGCATTACCCACCACACCGGCGAACGACGAGAACAGCACGAACGCCGACAGCTCACGATCAGCCGTCAACTCATGCAAAAGCAACGCCGATTCAGCCTTCGCGGCCACCACACGGCCCAGCCGTTCAGCCGACAGGTCACCGATCAGGCCGTCATCGAGCACACCCGCCGCATGCACCACACCCGACAGATCCACCCCGTCAAGGACAGCGGCCAGCGCATCACGATCAGCCACATCACATGCCCGCACCTGGACACGAGCACCCATCTCCTCGAGTTCTGCCGCGAGTTCGGCGGAACCAGGGGCCCCGGGACCGCGCCGGGACACCAGCAGCAAATCCCGTACCCCGTGCTTGGTGACCAGGTGCCGGGCGACCTCCGCACCCAGACCACCCGTCCCACCCGTGATCAACACCGTGCCCTCACCACCCCACGGCGACGGCACGGAAAGGACAACCTTCCCGACGTGCTTGGCCTGGCCGAGCAGGCGCAGCGCCTCCGGCGCCTGGGAGATCCCGTATGCGGTGACCGGGGCGGGCCGCAGGATGCCGTCCTCGAACAGCTCCAGCAGCGCGGTCCACATCTCGGCGATCCGGTCCGGACCGGCGTCGATGAGGTCGAAGGCGGTGTAGTCGATGCCGTGCTCGGCCCGCACCTGCTCAGCGTCGCGGATGTCCGTCTTGCCCATCTCCACGAACCGCCCACCCGGCCGCACCAACCGCAACGAGGCATCCACGAACTCACCCGCAAGCGAGTCCAACACCACATCCACACCCGACCGGAACCGCTCCTCGAACTCCGTCGTCCGCGACGAGGCGATCCGCTCCTCCGCAACCCCCAGCTCACGCACCACCGGCCACTTCGGCTCACTCGCGGTCCCATAGACCTCACCGCCAAGGTGCTGGGCAAGCTGCACGGCAGCCATCCCCACACCACCCGCAGCCGAATGGATCAACACCGACTCGCCCGCCCGCAGCCCGGCCAGATCCACCAGCGCGTAATACGCGGTCAGGAACACGATCGGCACAGACGCCGCCTGCTCGAACGACCAACCCTCCGGCACCCGGGCCAACAGCCGCGCATCGGTCACCGCAGTCGGAGCGAACGCCCCGTCCAGCAGGCCCATCACCCGATCACCGACCGCCAGACCGGTCACCTCCGGACCAACCTCCACGACCACACCGGCACCCTCATGCCCCAGCCGGCCGGCATCGCCCGGATACATCCCCAGGACGTTCAGCACGTCACGGAAGTTCACCCCCGCCGCCCGCACCGCGACCCGCACCTCACCGGCCCGCAACGCACGCGGCACCTCCGGCACCAGAGCAACGCCATCAAGCCGCCCCTGAGCCACCACATCCATCCGCCAACCGGCACCCGCACCCACCGGAGGCACCAGCACCCCACCCGACGCCATCCGCACCATGCGCGGCACCCGTGCCAGCCCCCGGCGGATGAGTACTTCGCTCACCGTCTGCGGGACCCCGGCGAGCGTCTCCCAGGAGGCTGGGTCGAGGTCGATGTCGGCGAGGGCGATACGGCCCGGGTGTTCGGTCGCGGCCGTGCGGACCAGGCCCCGGACGGCGGCGATGGACGGATCGGTGAGGGGCTCGTCGTCGTCGGCCGGCCCCGAGAGCACGATCAGCAGGCGGGAGTCGGCGAGGCCCGGTTCCCGCAGCCACTCCTGGATCGTGCCGAGTGTCTCGGCGACGGTCTCCCGGAGGGTGCGTGCGGGGGCCGCCGTGAGCGGCAGGGCCACGGTGCCCGGCGTTGGCATGCCGGCGTCGAGTGCCGTGCGCAGGGCGTCCAGGTCGGCGTACGAGGTGCCGTGGCGGGCGGACGGGTGCCCGTCCAGGAGTGCGCCCAGGACGGCCCACTCGGCGGTCCCGGCGTCTCCGGTCTCGGTCAGGGGGCGCCAGTCCACGCGGAACAGCGCGTCGCGGACGAAGGAGTCGCCGGTCTCCGGCTCCGTGAGTGTGACGGGGCGCAGCAGGAGGCTGTCGATGGTGGCGACGGGTTCGCCGGTCGCGTCGGCGACCCGGAGTTCGACCGTGTCCTCGCCTCGCGGCCGCACGCGGACGCGGACCGTGGACGCCCCCACGGCGGACAGCTCCACACCGGACCACAGGAACGGCAGCCGGGTGCCGTCCTGCTCCCACAGGCCCAGGACGTGCAGCACCGAGTCCAGCAACGCCGGGTGCACGCCGTATCCCTCGGCGCCGTCCGTGGCAGCTTCGGGCAGTGTGGCCTGGACGAACCAGTCCTCCCCGGAGCGCCATACGGCCTCCAGGCCGCGGAAGGCCGGGCCGTACGACAGTCCTGCTGCTCCCAACCTCTCGTACAGACCGCCGAGTTCGACCTGCTCCGCGCCCTGCGGCGGCCACACGCGCAGGTCCCATGTCTCTCCCGCCGGGGCGGTCTCGGCGATGGTGCCGGAGGCGTGGAGCGTCCAGGGCAGTTCGTCGGCCGGGTCGTGCCGGCGGGCGTGGATGCGCAGGGCTCGGTGTCCGGCGGCGTCCGGCGACTCGACGCCCACCTGCAGTTCGACGGCCCGGTCCGCGGGGAGAGCGAGCGGGGCGTGGAGGGTGAGGTCGTCGACGTGGTCGCAGCCGGCCCGCTCCCCCGCGGCCAGCGCCAGTTCGAGCAGCGCGGTGCCGGGGACGATCACCGTGCCCGCCACTACGTGGTCCGCGAGCCAGGGCTGGTCGGCGACGGACAGCCGAGCCGTCAGCAGCAGTGTGTCGGTGTCGGCGACGGACACGGCGGCGCCCAGCAGCGGGTGGCGGACGGGGCGCAGGCCCAGGCCCGCGGCGTCGGCGGTGGTGCGCGGGGCTTCGAGCCAGTAGCGGCGGCGCTGGAAGGCGTACGTCGGCAGGGGCACCTCGCGGGCGCCGGTGCCGGTGAAGACGGCCGCCCAGTCGACCGGGGTGCCGCGGACGAAGAGCTCGGCGACGGCGGCCAGGGCTGTCTCGCGTTCGTCGCGGTCTCGGCGCAGCACGCATGCCGCGGGGGCCGTGTCGACGAGGGCGGACAGGACGGGGTCGGGGCCGAGTTCGAGGAAGCGGGCGACGCCCAGTTCGTCCACGGCCGTGCGGGCGGCGGCATGGAAGCGTACGGCCTCCCGCACCTGTCGTACCCAGTAGTCGGGGCTCGCCCAGTCGTCGCCGTCGAGCACGGCTCCGGTGAGGGTGCTCACCGCGTGGAGGGTGGGTCGGTGGTAGGTCACCTGGGCGGCGATTTCGGCGAACTCCGCCAGCATCGGCTCCATGAGCGGGGAGTGGAAGGCGTGCGAGACATGCAGCAGTGTGGCCCGGCGGCCCTGTTGACGTGCCGTCTCGAGCAACTGTCGTACGGCGTCGTCATGGCCGGAGACCACGACGGACGTGGCGCTGTTCACCGCGGCGATGACGACGCCGTCGGTCAGGAGCTCGGCGGTCTCCGCCTCCGTGCCCTCGATCGCGGCCATGGCCCCGCCCTGCGGCAGGGCGCGCATGAGCCGTGCCCGGGCCGCCACCAGCCGTACGGCGTCGGGGAGTTCGAGGACTCCGGCGGCATGGGCGGCGGCGAACTCGCCGATCGAGTGGCCCAGCACGACGTCGGGCTCCGTGCCCCAGGAGCGCATCAGCCGGATGAGGGCGACTTGCAGCGCGAAGAGGGCGGACTGGGCGTAGCCGGTGTCCTGGAGGGTCTGTTCGTCGTCGCCGAAGAGGACGGAGCGCAGGGGCTGCCCGAAGCCGAGTTCGGCGTCGAGGAGTGCGCAGACCTCGTCCAGGGTGGTGGCGAACTCGGGGAAGATGGCGGCGAGTTGGCGTCCCATGCCGGGTCGCTGGCTGCCCTGTCCGGTGAACATCCACGCCGTACGGCCCTCGGTCGCCGCGCCCTTGATCACGGGCGCGGTGAGCTGCGCGCGCAGGTCGGCGAGGTCGCGGCCGAGGACGACGGCGCGGTGGTCGAGGGCGGCGCGGGTGGCCGCGAGGGAGAAGCCGGTGTCCAGGGGGTCGGCGTCGACCGAGGCGAGTCGTTCGGTCTGGGCGCGCAGGGCGTCGGCGCTGCGCCCGGAGACGACCCAGGGGATGACGGGCAGTTCGACCGCCGTGGCAGGGGGGACCGGGACAGCCGCAGTGGCTGCCGGAGTCTCGGCGTCCTCGGCGTCGGGCTCGCCGGGGGCCGGGGCGCCGTCGGATGTCGTCGCGGCAGGGGCCGACGCCTCCTCGATGACGACGTGGGCGTTCGTACCGCTGATGCCGAACGACGACACACCCGCCCGGCGCAGCCGCTCACCGCGCGGCCACGCCCGCTCCTCGGTCAGCAGCCGCACCGCACCCGACTCCCAGTCCACGTGGGAGGACGGCTGCTCGGCGTGCAGGGTGCGCGGCAGTCGCTCCGCGTCGAGCGCCATCACCATCTTCATCACACCGGCCACGCCCGCCGCCGCCTGGGTGTGCCCGAGGTTGGACTTCACGGACCCCAGCCACAGCGGCTCACCGTCGCCGTCGCGTGCCTGCCCGTAGGTGGCGAGGAGGGCCTGGGCCTCGATGGGGTCGCCGAGCCGGGTGCCGGTGCCGTGCGCCTCGACCGCGTCGACCTCGGCCGGTGACAGACCGGCGTTCGCGAGGGCCTGGCGGATCACCCGCTGCTGGGAGGGCCCGTTCGGCGCGGTCAGCCCATTGGACGCACCGTCCTGGTTGACGGCCGTACCCCGTACCACCGCGAGTACCGGCCGACCCTGTCGACGCGCCTCGCTCAACCGCATCAGCACCAGGACGCCCGCGCCCTCGGACCAGCCCGTGCCGTCAGCCGACTCCGCGAACGCCTTGCACCGGCCGTCCGACGCCAGCCCGCCCTGCCGGGAGAACTCCACGAAGGTGGCCGGGGTGGCCATGACCGTCACACCGGCGGCGAGGGCCGTATCGCACTCCCCCGACCTGAGCGACTGGGCCGCCAGATGCAGCGCCACCAGCGACGACGAGCAGGCCGTGTCCACGGTCACCGCAGGGCCCTCGAAGCCGAAGACGTACGCCACCCGCCCGGAGAAGACGCTGCCGGCGTTGCCGTTGGCGAGCAGCCCCTCGACCTCGTCCGGCGTCGCCGGCAGCCGGGACGCGTAGTCGTGGTACATCAGCCCCGCGAACACGCCCGTGCGCGAGCCGCGCAGCGACAGCGGGTCGACGCCGGCCCGCTCCAGCGCCTCCCACGACGTCTCCAGCAGCAACCGCTGCTGCGGATCCATCGCGAGCGCCTCACGCGGCGAGATCCCGAACAGCTCCGCGTCGAACTCGGCGCCGTCGTGCAGGAAGCCGCCCTGCCGCGACGACGACTGGCCCGGCCCGTCCCCGAACAGTCCCGTCAGGTCCCAGCCGCGGTCCGCCGGGAACCCCGACACACCCTCGCCGCCAGATGCCACCAGGTCCCACAGCGCCTCCGGCGAGTCCACACCGCCGGGGAACCGGCAGCCCATCCCCACGATCGCGATCGGCTCGTGGTCCCGGGCCTCGACCTCGCGCAGCCGCTGACGGGTCTGGCGAAGGTCGGTGGTCAGCCGCTTGAGATACGTCAGAGTCTTGTCGTCAGTGGGCACGCGAATCCTGTCCCTTTGTCACCTCAGGGGCACGCCAAGGCCCGGCGTCAGCCCTCGAGTTCCCGATCGATGATCGCGAACATCGAGTCCAGCGAGGCGGAGTCGATGTCGTCGTTGTCCTGCTCGGTTGCTGCTGTGCTCGGTTCGTCGTCGAGGCGGGCCGTCATGGCCCGCAGTCGGTCGCGCAGTTCCTTGCGCGCCGTTCCGTCCTGATCGGCCATCGCGAGGACGGCCGCCTCCAGCCGGTCGAGTTCGGACAGGCTCGGCGCGGCGCCGCCTTCGGCGCGGGCGAACTCGGTGCTCAGACGCGCGGCGAGATCCGCCACGGTCGGGTGGTCGAAGATGAGGGTGGCGGGGAGCTGCAACCCGGTCACGGTCTTCAGACGGTTACGGAGATCCACGGCCGTGAGCGAGTCGAAGCCCAGCTCCTTGAACGCCCGCGACGCGTCCACCGATCCGGCCGAGGCGTGCCCCAGCACGCCGGCCACCTCGGCCAGCACCGCGTCCAGCACCATGCGGTCCCGTTCGACCGAGCCCAGCCCACGCAGCCGCTCCACAAAGCCGCCGCCGTCGGCGGCACCGTTCGAAGCGGCCGCCTCCCAACGCCGTCCCGCCGTCGGGACCAAGTCCCGCATGACGAAAGGCACTTGCCCGCTCGTCAGCGCGGAGGTGCGCAAGGCGACAGGGACGGCGTTCGGTTCGTTGACGGCGAGCGCGACATCCAGCAGAGCCAGCCCCTCGCCCGTCTCCAGCGCCGGGAAGCCCTGCCGGGCGAGCCGCTCCAGTTCCGGCCCGCCGACGGTGCCGCCCATACCGTCCGCGTGCGCCCACATGCCCCAGGCCAGCGATACGCCGGGCAGCCCCTGGGCACGGCGAGCGGCCGCGAGGGCGTCGAGGACGTTGTTCGCGGCGGAGTAGGCGGCCTGACCGGCGTTACCCACGACACCCGCGAAGGAGGAGAACAGAACAAAGGCGGACAGGTCACGGTCGGCCGTCAACTCATGCAGATGCAGAGCCGATTCGACCTTCGCCGCCATGACAGCCACCAAGCGTTCCTCGGTGAAGTCAGCGATCAGACCGTCATCGAGAACGCCGGCCGCATGCACGACGGCGGACAGATCGACGCCGTCCAGTACGGCGGCCAGCGCCGCGCGATCGGAGACGTCACACGCCCGCACCTGAACACGGGCACCCAACTCCGCCAGTTCAGCGGCGAGTTCGGTGGCACCGGGAGCTCCGTCCCCACGCCGGGAGACGAGCAGCAAGTCCCGTACCCCGTGCTCGGCGGCCAGGTGCCGCGCGACCTCCGCACCCAATCCACCCGTCCCGCCCGTGATCAGCACCGTGCCCTCGCCGCTCCAGGGCGACGGCACCCGCAGCACGACCTTCCCGACATGCCTGGCCTGCCCCAGCAGACGCAACGCCTCCGGCGCTCGGCACAGGTCGTACGAAGTCAACGTCACCGGCCGTAGCACGCCCTGCTCGAACAGGTCGAGCAGCACGGCCCACATCCCGGCGATCCGCTCCGGACCCGCGTCCATGACGTCGAAGGCGGTGTAGTCGATGCCGTGCTCGGCCCGCACTCGCTCCGCGTCACGGATGTCGGCCTTGCCCATCTCCACGAACCGGCCACCGGGCCGCACCAACCGCAGCGAGGCATCCACGAACTCACCCGCGAGCGCGTCCAGCACGACATCGACGCCCGGCCGGAACCGGTCCGCGAACTCGGTCGTGCGCGAGGAAGCGATCCGCTCCTTCGCCAACCCCAGCTCACGCAGCACCGGCCACTTCGGCTCACTCGCCGTCGCATACACCTCGCCGCCAAGGTGCCGGGCGAGCTGCACGGCGGCCATGCCGACGCCACCGGCGGCGGCATGGATCAGCACGGACTCGCTCTCCTTGAGTCCGGCGAGGTCGACCAGGGCGTAGTAGGCGGTCAGGAACACGATCGGCACGGACGCCGCCTGCTCGAACGACCACCCCTCCGGCACCCGCGCCAACAACCGGCTGTCAGTGACGGCCGACGGACCGAACGCACCGTCCAGCAGACCCATCACCCGGTCACCGACCGCGAAGCCGATCACCTCAGGGCCCAGCTCCACGACGACACCGGCACCTTCGTACCCCAGCCGTCCCGCATCGCCTGGGTAGGTGCCCAGCACGTTCAGTACGTCACGGAAGTTCATACCGGCGGCCCGTACCGCCACCCGTACCTCACCGGCCCTCAGCGTTCGCCGCTCCTCGGTGATCACCGCCACGCCGTCGAGACGGCCCCGCTCGGCGACCTCCACGCGCCAGGACGTGTCCGGGGTCGCGGGCGGCGGTACCAACAGGCCGTCGGTGGCCATCGGCGTCAGGCGCGGGAGCCGGATCCGGCCTTCGCGGACGGCGAGTTGGGGTTCCTCGCCGTGTGCGAGGTGGTGGGCGAGGGTGCGGTGGGAGGCGGAGTCGTCGTCCAGGTCGGCGAGGAGGAACCGGTCGGGATGCTCGCTGATCGCCGACCGGACCAGGCCCCAGGCGCCGGCGCCGGTCAGGTCGGCGCCGTGTGCGCCCGGGGCAGCTCCGGCCGGGACCGCGTCGTAGGTCGTGACGACCAGACGCGTTCCGGTCAGGCGCTCGTCCGCCAGGCAGGTCCGCATGGTCCCCAGGAGACCAGCGATCGGGCTGAGGACTTCACCAGAGTTGACGGTGATCTCCGGCCGGGACGCGGTGCCGTCGCGCTTGCTGCCCGCTATGGGAACTATCACCGCGTCGGGCGCCTCTGCGCCCGCGTCGAGGGCGGCGAGGAGAGCTGCTAGGTCGTGGTGCCGGGTGATGGGGACATCGGCGGCGGCCCACGACTCCTCGGCGTGTGCGTCCGGCGAGAGCAGCACCAGGCGCTGTCCGAGGGCGAGTTCGTCGGTGTCCGGGGTGTGGGCAGCCGGCGCCCAGGCCAGTCGGTACAGGTGGTCGACGCCGGCCGGCGTGCGCAGGTCGGCGGCGGACACCGGGCGCAGCAGCAGGGACTGTACGGCGGCCACGGGGGCGCCGACGGCGTCGGCCACGCGCAGGGCGACCTCGCCGTCGCCGGTCGGGTGGAGGTGGGCGCGCAGGGTCGTGGCACCGGCGGCCGTGACGGAGACGCCCGACCACAGGAACGGCAGCAGGGCCTCGCCGTCGTCGTTGCCGCCGGTGGGCAGGGCGAGCGCGTGCAGGACGCTGTCCAGCAGCGCGGGGTGCACCGCGTAGGCGGCGGCCTCGGTGGCGCCGGGCTCGGGCAGTTCGGACTCGACGTAGAGGTCGTCACCCTGCCGCCAGGCGCGGCTCAGTCCGCGGAAGGTGGGGCCGTAGTCCAGTCCGGCCGTGGCCAGTCGCTCGTGGAGTCCGTCGAGCGGCAGCGGTTCGGCGTCGGCCGGCGGCCAGGCGCGCAGGTCCCAGTCGGGCTCGGCCCGGCGGGTGGCGAGGGTGGCGGTGGCGTGCAGGGTCCAGGGCGCGTCGGCGGGTGCGTGCTCGGGGCGGGCGTGAATGCGCAGGACGTGGGTCTCGTCGGCCTCGGGAGACTCCACGGAGATCTGGACCTGTGCGGCGCCGCCCTCGGCGAGGACGAGCGGCGCATGCAGGGCGAGGTCGGCGACATGGTCGCGGCCGACCCGGGCACCGGCCTGGACGGCGAGTTCGAGCAGAGCGGTGCCGGGAACGACGACCCGTCCGGCGACCACGTGCTCGGCCAGCCACGGGTGAGTGTCGGCGGACAGCCGCGAGGTGAGCAGCAGGGTGTCCGACCCGGCGACGGGCAGCGCCGCGCCGAGCAGCGGATGCCCGGGGTCGCCGAGGCCGAGGCTGTCGGCGGCGGCGTTGGCCCGGTTGGGCCGCAGCCAGTAGCGCTGCCGCTGGAAGGCGTACGTCGGCAGCGGGACGTTGCGCGCGCCGGATCCGGCGAGGACGGCGGCCCAGTCGACGTCGGCGCCCCGGACGAACAGCTCGGCGACCGCGCCGAGGAACGTCTCGGCCTCGGGCCTGCTCTTGCGCAGCACGGACACCGCCGTGCCCCCGGCGCCGGCCTCGACCAGACCGCTCAGCACGGGATCGGGGCCGATCTCCAGCAGCCGTACGGCACCTTCGGCCGTGACCGCCTCGGTGGCGGCCTCGTGGAACCGGACCGGTTGCCGGATCTGGCGTACCCAGTAGCCGGCGCTCGTCCAGTCGCCGTCGGCGAGCGGGGCACCGCTGACGGTGCTGATCGCCGTGCACCGCGGGGTGCCGTAGTCGATCCGCTCGGCGACGGCGGCGAACTCGTCGAGCATCGGCTCCATGAGCGGGGAGTGGAAGGCGTGCGAGACGCGGAGACGGGTGACCCGGCGACCACGTTCACGAATCGCCGCCATGACCCGCTCGACGCCCTTCTCGCTCCCGGAGACCACCACGGCGGCGGGGCCGTTGACGACGGCGATCGACACATCCCCTGTGGTCAGCAGGCCGGCGATCTCCGCCTCGCCGGCCTCGACGGCGGCCATCGCGCCACCCTCGGGCAGCGCCTGCATCAGCCTTGCCCGAGCCGCCACCAGCCGCACCGCGTCCGGGAGTTCGAAGACGCCGGCCGTGTACGCGGCGGCGTATTCGCCGATGGAGTGCCCCAGCACCACATCAGGCGCCACACCCCACGAACGCAGCAACTCGACGGACGCGACCTGGACCGCGAACAGAGCTGCCTGCGCGTAACCAGTGCGGTCGAGGAAGACGGCGGCCTGGGAGCCCTCGTCTGCGAACAGCACGTCACGCAACGGCAGCGGGAAACCCTCCACGCCGGACAGCTCCGCCTCCAGCAGCGCGACGGTCTCGTCAAAGGTGTGCGCGAACTGCGGGTAGACAGAGTGGAGTTCACGTCCCATGCCGAGACGCTGACTGCCCTGACCGGTGAACATCCACGCCGTACGGCCCTCGGTGACGACGCCGGTCACAGCGGGCCCGGCGAGCCCCGACCGAAGCGCCTCACCGTCACGCCCGAGGACCACGGCCCGGTGTTCCAGGGCGGCCCGCGCCGTGGCCAGCGAAAGTCCGACGTCCACCGGGTCGGGCCGGCGTGCGTCGAGGTCCTGCGAGAGGCGGGTGAGCTGGGCGTGCAGAGCCTGCGCGCCGCGGCCGGACACGGGCCACGGGACGACCGGCGGGGCCGTCACCGTGCGCTGCTCCGGCTCCTGGACGGCCGGCGCCTCTTCGAGGATGACGTGGGCGTTGGTGCCACTGATGCCGAAGGACGAGACGCCTGCCCGACGCCGCCGTTCACCGCGCGGCCACGCCCGCTCCCGCGTCAGCAGGCGTACGGCACCGGAGTCCCAGTCGACGTGTGTCGAGGGCTCGGCTGCGTGCAGCGTGCGCGGCAGGGTCTCCTCCCGCAGCGCCATCACCATCTTCACCACGCTCGCGACACCGGCCGCCGCCTGCGGGTGGCTGATGTTCGACTTGACCGAGCCGAGCCACAGGGGGTCCTCGTCGGTCTTGGCCTGGCCGTATGTCGCGAGCAGGGCCTGTGCCTCGATCGGGTCGCCGAGCCGGGTACCGGTGCCGTGCGCCTCGACCGCGTCCACGTCCTCGGGGCGAAGACCGGCCGCCGACAGAGCCTGTCGGATCACCCGCTGCTGGGAGGGCCCGTTCGGCGCGGTGAGCCCATTGGACGCACCGTCCTGATTGACGGCCGAGCCCCGCACCACGGCCAGGACGGGATGACCGTTGCGGAGCGCGTCGGAGAGGCGTTCGACGACGATGATGCCGGCGCCCTCGGACCAGCCGGTGCCGTCGGCGTCGTCGGCGAAGGACTTGCAGCGCCCGTCCGCGGCGAGGCCGCCCTGACGGGCGAACTCCAGGAACATGCCCGGGTTGGCCATGACGGTGGCACCGCCCGCGAGGGCCATGTCGCACTCACCGGACCGCAGCGCCTGACAGGCCAGATGCAAGGCGACCAGAGCCGACGAGCAGGCGGTGTCCACCGACACCGCCGGCCCTTCCAGGCCGAACAGATAGGACAGCCGGCCCGAGGCGACGCTCGGGGTGCTGCCGGTGAGCAGGTAGCCCTCGGTCTCTGCGGTCGTCTCGTGGAGGTGGCCGCCGTAGCCGTTGGCGGAGACGCCCGCGTAGACGCCGGTCGCCGTGCCGCGCAGGGAGGTCGGGTCGATGCCCGCGCGCTCCAGCGCCTCCCACGCCGTCTCCAGCAGCAGCCGCTGCTGCGGGTCCATCGCGAGCGCCTCGCGCGGGGAGATGCCGAACAGCTCGGCGTCGAAGTCCCCGGCGTCCGTGACGAAGCCGCCGACGGCCGCGGTGCCGTCGAGGGCACGGGTGTCCCAGCCGCGGTCGGACGGGATCGGCGTGATCGCGTCCTTGCCGGTGACGACCAGGTTCCACAGGGCGTCGGGCGAGTCCGCGCCGCCCGGGAACCGGCAGCCGAGGCCCACGATCGCGATCGGGTCGTCGGCGTCGGCGTGCCCGGCGGAGCGGGTCGTGCCGGCCGCGTCCGTCGGGTCGTCGTCGCCGAGCAGGTGGGTGCGGAGGTGGGCGACGAGGGCGCCGGGCGTGGGGTGGTCGAAGACGAGCGTGGCGGGCAGGGCGATGCCGGTGGCGGTGCGCAGCCGGTTGCGGAGGTCCACGGCGGTGAGCGAGTCGAAGCCGAGGTCCTTGAAAGCCCGGTCCGGGTCTATCTGTGCGGGCGAGGCGTGTCCGAGGACCGCCGCGACCTGGGCACGCACCGTGTCGAGCAGGAGGCGTTCCCGCTCGTCGGGCAGCAACCCGCGCAGTCGGTCGGCGAGTTCGCCGCCTCCGGTACCGAGCGGGCGGCGGGCATCGCGACGGCGTCGGACGGCGGGGACCAGGTCGTGCAGGACAGCGGGCAGGGTGTCGTGACCGGCCTCGGCGAGCGCGGGGAAGCGCAGGGCGACAGGCACGGCGGTCGGCTCGTCGAGCAGCAGCGCGGCGTCGAGCAGGGCGAGGCCCTGGCCGGTCTCCAGCGCGGGGTAGCCCTGCCGCGCCATCCGCTCCAACTCGGCCGCATCCAGCGTGCCGCCCATGCCGTCGGCATTCGCCCACATGCCCCACGCCAGCGACACGGCCGGCAGCCCCTCGGCCCGGCGCGCCGCAGCGAGAGCGTCCAGGGCGTTGTTCGCGGCGGCGTAAGCCGCCTGGCCAGGATTGCCGACCACACCGGCGAACGACGAGAACAGCACGAACGCCGACAGCTCACGATCAGCCGTCAACTCATGCAAAAGCAACGCCGATTCAGCCTTCGCGGCCACCACACGGCCCAGCCGTTCAGCCGACAGGTCACCGATCAGGCCGTCATCGAGCACACCCGCCGCATGCACCACACCCGACAGATCCACCCCGTCAAGGACAGCGGCCAGCGCATCACGATCAGCCACATCACATGCCCGCACCTGGACACGAGCACCCATCTCCTCTAGTTCTGCCGCGAGTTCGGCGGAACCAGGGGCCCCGGGACCGCGCCGGGACACCAGCAGCAAATCCCGTACCCCGTGCTTGGTGACCAGGTGCCGGGCGACCTCCGCACCCAGACCACCCGTCCCACCCGTGATCAACACCGTGCCCTCACCACCCCACGGCGACGGCACGGAAAGGACAACCTTCCCGACGTGCTTGGCCTGGCCGAGCAGGCGCAGCGCCTCCGGCGCCTGGGAGATCCCGTATGCGGTGACCGGGGCGGGCCGCAGGATGCCGTCCTCGAACAGCTCCAGCAGCGCGGTCCACATCTCGGCGATCCGGTCCGGACCGGCGTCCATCAGGTCGAACGAGCGATACGACACCCCATGCTCGGCCCGCACCTCGTCGGCATCGCGGATGTCGGTCTTGCCCATCTCCACGAACCGCCCACCCGGCCGCACCAACCGCAGCGAAGCGTCCACGAACTCACCCGCAAGCGAGTCCAGCACCACATCCACACCCGGCTGGAAGCGCTCCTCAAAGTCCGTCGTCCGCGACGAGGCGATCCGCTCCTCCGCGACACCCAGCCCCCGTACGACCGGCCACTTCGGCTCACTCGCCGTCGCGTACACCTCGCCGCCAAGGTGCTGGGCAAGCTGCACAGCAGCCACGCCGACACCACCGGCCGCGGCGTGGATCAGCACCGACTCGCCCGCCCGCAGCTCGGCCAGGTCCAACAGGGCGTAGTAGGCGGTCAGGAACACGATCGGCACCGAGGCCGCCTGCTCGAACGACCACCCGTCCGGGACCCGCGCCAACAGCCGCGCATCGGAGACGGCCGACGGGCCGAAGGCGCCGTCCAGCAGCCCCATCACCCGATCGCCGACTGCCAGACCGGTCACCTCGGGGCCGACCTCCACGACCACACCGGCACCCTCATGCCCCAGCCGGCCGGGGTCGCCGGGGTACATGCCGAGGACGTTCAGTACGTCACGGAAGTTCACCCCCGCGGCCCGCACCGCGACCCGTACCTCGCCGGGTCCCAGTGGCTGTCGGTCCTCCGGGACGAGTGCGACGCCATTGAGGCGCCCCTGGGCGACGACATCCATCCGCCACCCGTCGCTCGATCCGGCGGGCGGCAGCAGTACGTCGTCGGTGACCGCCCGAACGAGACGCGGGACGCGCACAGTGCCCTGGCGGACGAGCAGTTCGGCCTGGCCGGGGCAGCCGGCCAGCGCCCGATACGACTCCGCCGAACCGTCGACGTCCGCGAGCCGGAACCGGCCCGGGTTCTCGCCGGCCGCCGAGCGCACCAGGCCCCAGACGGTCGCGCCGGCGAGGTCGGTGACGTCGTCGCCGACGGCCCGGGAGGTGACGAACAGCAAGTGGGAGCCCGCGAGGCGGGGTTCGGCCAGCCAGCCTTGAACGAGCGCGAGGGCGGCGGAGGCCACGTCGGTGAGGGAGCGGTCGGCCGTTGCGACCGGTGCGAGGACCGTGTGCGGCGCCTCCTCGCCTGCATCGAGTGCCGACGTGAGGGCCGCGAGGTCGGCGTGGACGCGGGCGGGGGCGTCGGGCAGGAGCCCGGGGTCGCCTAGCACGGTCCACGTCGCTGTCGTTGCGTCGGCCGCGGCCTCGGCTTCCGTCAGGGGGCGCCAGTCGAGGCGGAACAGGCTGTCGCGGAAGGCGCTGTCGGCGGTGGTGAGCGCGCCTGCTGACAGGGGGCGCAGGGTCAGGGCGTCGGCGCGGGCGACCGGTTCACCGGTCGGGTTGGCCACGTACAGCGTGACGGTGTCGTCGGCGCGGGGTGAGATCCGGACGCGGATTGCGCCGGCGCCGACGGCCGACAGTTCGACGCCGGACCACAGGAACGGCAGCAGCGCGCCCGCGTCCTCGCGCTCCCACAGCCCCAGCGTGTGCAGGACGGCGTCCAGCAGGGCGGGGTGGAGCCCGAATCCGTCGGCGCCGCCCGTCGCGGATTCCGGCAGCGCGGCCTGGACGAACCAGTCGTCGCCGGAGCGCCATACGGCCTCCAGGCCGCGGAAGGCCGGGCCGTACGACAGTCCGGCTGCTCCCAACCTCTCGTACAGCCCGTCCAGTTCGACGGGCTCGGCGCCCTGTGGGGGCCAGGCCCGCAGGTCCCACTCCTGCCCCTCGGCCGAGGGCTCGGTCGAGGCCAGGACGCCGGAGGCGTGCACCGTCCAGGGCTCGTCGGTGGCGGTCTCGGGGCGGCCGTAGACGTACAACTGCCGGCGGCCGTCGGTGCCGGGCGCCTCTACGCCGAGCTGGATCTGTACCGGGCCGGTGTCGGGGAGGACGAGCGGGGTGTGGAGGGTGAGTTCGTCGACGCGGTCGAGGCCGACGCGTTCGCCGGCGGCCAGGGCCAGTTCGAGTACGGCCGTGCCCGGCAGGATCACCGAGCCCGCCACGGTGTGGTCGGCGAGCCAGGGCTGGTCGGCGGTGGACAGCCGGGCAGTCAGCAGGACGGTGTCCGAGCCTGCGACGGGCACGGCGGCGCCGAGCAGCGGGTGTCCGGGGGTGCCGAGGCCGAGGTCACCGGCGGCCAGGGTGGCGCGCGGCGCGTCGAGCCAGTAGCGGCGGCGCTGGAAGGCGTACGTCGGCAGGGGCACCTCGCGGGCGCCCGTGCCGGCGAAGACGGCCGCCCAGTCGACCGGGGTGCCGCGTACGAAGAGCTCGGCGACGGCCCGCAGCAGGGTCTCGGCTTCGGGGCGGTCCCTGCGCAGGGTCGCCGCGGCGGGTACGTCGTCGGCGAGCGCGGTCAGGACGGGGTCGGGGCCGATTTCCAGGAAGCGGCCGGCGCCTTGGGTCCGGGCTGCGGTGAAGGCGTCGTGGAAGCGGACGGGGCGGACGATCTGGTCGGCCCAGTAGGCGGGCGTCGTCCAGTCGTCCTCGCCGAGCGGGGCGCCGGTGACGCTGCTGACGGCGGGGACCCGCGGCGTGCGGTAGGTGATCTCTGCGGCGACCTCGGTGAACTCGGCGAGGACGGGCTCCATCAACGGCGAGTGGAACGCGTGCGACACACGCAGGCGTGTCGCCCGGCGGCCTTCCTCGCGGGCCCGCTCGACCACCGCGTCCACGGCGGCCTGGGTGCCCGAGACGACGACCGACGTGGGTCCGTTGACGGCCGCGAGCACCGCGCCGTCCGGAAGCCTGCCGGACAGGTCCGCCTCGGCCGCCTCCACCGCGGCCATCGCTCCGCCCTCGGGCAACGCCTGCATCAGCCGGGCACGGGCCGCCACCAGCCGTACGGCGTCCGGCAGTTCGAAGACTCCGGCCGTGTGGGCGGCGGCGAACTCGCCCACCGAGTGGCCCAGTACGGCCTCCGGCGCCATCCCCCACGACCGAAGCAGCGCGACCAGCGCCACCTGTACCGCGAACAGCGCGGGCTGGGCGTATCCCGTGCCGTCCAGCACACTCGCGTCGTCCGCGAACAGGGCGTCCTTGAGGGGCCGGTCGAAGCCGAGCTGCGCGTCCAGCAGCGCGCACACCTCGTCAAGCGCGGCGGCGAACACGGGGAGGGTTTCGTACAACTCCCTTCCCATGCCTGCCCGTTGACTGCCCTGGCCGGTGAACATCCATGCCGTACGGCCGTCGGTTGCGGACCCGGTGATGCCGGGCCCGGCGAGCTGGGCGCGCAGGGCGTCCAGGTCGGGGCCGAGCAGGACGACACGGTGTTCCAGCACCGCCCGTGTCGTGGCGAGGGACAGGCCGGTGTCCAGCGGGTCCGCGTCGACGGGGGCCAGCCGGGCGAGTTGGGCGCGCAGCGCGTCGGCCGAGCGTGCCGAGACCACCCACGGCACGGTCGGCAGCGGGTGCTCGGGGCGGGGTTCGACTGTGGGGCGGGGGGCGGGGGCCTCCTCGATGACGACGTGGGCGTTCGTGCCGCTGATGCCGAACGAGGAGACACCGGCGCGGCGCGGTCGGTCGCCCTGCGGCCAGGCGCGCTCCTCGTGCAGGAGCCGCACCGCGCCGGACTCCCAGTCCACGTGGGTGGACGGCCGGCCGGCGTGCAGGGTGCGCGGCATGCGTTCGGCACGCAGCGCCATCACCGTTTTGATGACGCCGGCCGCGCCCGCGGCGGCTTGCGTGTGGCCGATGTTGGACTTCACGGCGCCCAGCCAGAGCGGCTCGTCGCGGTCCTGGCCGTAGGTGGCGAGGAGGGCCTGGGCCTCGATGGGGTCGCCGAGCCGGGTGCCGGTGCCGTGGGCCTCGACCGTGTCGACGTCAGCCGGTGAGACACCGGCGTTCGCGAGGGCCTGGCGGATCACGCGCTGCTGGGAGGGCCCATTGGGCGCGGTGAGGCCGTTGGACGCGCCGTCCTGGTTGACGGCGCTGCCCCGCACGATCGCGAGCACCGGCCGTCCCTGCCGGCGTGCCTCGCTCAGCCGCATCAGCACGAGCACGCCCGCGCCCTCGGCCCAGCCCGTGCCGTCCGCCGTGTCGGCGAAGGCCTTGCAGCGGCCGTCGGCGGCGAGTCCGCCCTGCCGGGAGAACTCCACGAAGGTGGTCGGCGAGGCCATGACGGTGACGCCGCCCGCGAGGGCCGTGTCGCACTCCCCCGACCTGAGTGACTGGCACGCCAGATGCAGCGCCACGAGGGACGAGGAGCACGCGGTGTCGACGGTCACCGCGGGGCCCTCGAAGCCGAAGACGTAGGAGACGCGCCCGGAGAAAACGCTGCCCGCGTTGCCGTTGGCGAGCAGGCCCTCGACCTCGCTGGGCACGGTGTGCAGGCGGGCGTGGTAGTCGTGGTACATGAGGCCCGCGAACACGCCGGTGCGCGAGCCGCGCAGCGACAGCGGGTCAACGCCGGCCCGTTCCAGGGCCTCCCACGACGTCTCCAGCAGCAGCCGCTGCTGCGGGTCCATGGCGAGCGCCTCACGAGGCGAGATCCCGAACAGTTCGGCGTCGAAGTCGGCCGCGTCGTGCAGGAAGCCGCCCTCGCGTGTGGCGGAGCTGCCTGGGCCCTCGCCGTGCAGGGCGGTCAGGTCCCAGCCGCGGTCCGTCGGGAATTCCGAGACGCCGTCGGCGCCGGACGCCACCAGGTCCCACAGCGCCTCCGGCGAGTCCACTCCGCCCGGGAACCGGCAGCCCATCCCCACGATCGCGATCGGCTCGTCGGTGCCGGCCGTGGTGCGGGCGGTCGTGGCCGGGAGGTCCGCCGCGCCGAGGAGTTCGGTGCGCAGGTGGGCGGTGAGGGCGAGCGGGCTGGGGTGGTCGAAGACGAGGGTGGCGGGGAGTTGGAGTCCGGTGCCGGTCTTGAGTCGGTTGCGCAGGTCGACGGAGGTCAGGGAGTCGAAGCCGAGGTCCTTGAAGGCGCGGGTGGGTTCGACGGACCCCGTGCCGGTGTGGCCGAGGACTGCGGCGACCGACGTCTGTACGAGGTCGAGCAGCAGCCGGTGCTGTTCGTCGCCGGGCAGGGCGAGCAGGCGACGGGCAAGGGCGTTGCCGGTGTCCGTGCCGACGGCGGCCTGGCGGCGGGCGGTGGGCAGCAGGCCGTGCAGGACGGCGGGGGCGGTGTCGCGGTGTGCGGCGAGGGCCGTGGTGTCGAGCGCGAAGGGCAGGGCGAGCGGGTGCTCGGTGCGCAGCGCGGTGTCGAAGAGGGTGAGGGCCTCGTCGGTGTCCAGGGGCGGGAAGCCGTGGCGGCGCAGCCGTGCGACGTCCGCCTCGGCCGTGCGGCCGCCCATGCCGTCGGCCGTCTCCCACATGCCCCATGCCAGGGACAGTGCGGGCAGTCCTTGGCCGTGGCGGGCCGTGGCGAGGGCGTCCAGCACGGTGTTGGCGGCGGCGTACGCGGCCTGGCCGGGGTTGCCGAAGATGCCGGCGACGGAGGAGAACAGCACGAAGGCGTGCAGGTTCTGGTCGGCCGTCAGTGTGTGCAGGTTCAGGGCGGCGGTCGCCTTGGCGGCGAGTACGCGGGTGAGCCGGTCGGGGGTGAGGTCGCTCAGGAGGCCGTCGTCGAGCACTCCGGCCGCGTGGATCACCGCGCTGAGCCGTACGTCGGTCAGGGCGGCGGCCAGGGCGTCGCGGTCGGCGGCATCGCAGGCGACGACCCGGGCGCGGGCGCCGGCCTCGGCGAGTTCGGCGACGAGGACCTCGGCTCCTGGCGCTTCGGGGCCGCGGCGGGACATGAGCAGCAGGTCGCGCACGCCGTGCTCGGCGACCAGGTGCCGGGCGAGGAGCGCACCAAGACCACCGGTGCCGCCGGTGACGAGGACGGTCCCGGTCTCCGGCCAGGGGCCTGCCTCGGCCCCGGGTTCTGCGGCCTCGGTGGCATCGGTTGTGGGCGCGGTGGCCGCCGGTTCGGGGGTACGGGTGACGCGCGGCAGCAGGACCTGCTCGCCGCGGACGACTAGTTGGTCGGCGTCGAGGGTGGTCAGCGCGGTGCGAAGGGTGCGCTGTGCCTCCGGGGTGCCGTCGATGTCGGCGACGGCGAAGCGGCCGGGGTGTTCGCCCGCTGCGGTGCGCAGCAGGCCCCATACGGCGGCGGCGACGGGATCGGTGGCGTCGTCGCCGGCCGCTCGGGTGGTGACCGGCACCAGGCGGGCGTGCGCGAAGCGGTCGTCGGCGAGCCATGCGTGCACCGTCGCCAGGACGCCGGCGGCAAGGGCGTCGACCTCGGTGGTGGTGCCGGAGCCGACGGGGAGGAGCACCGTCGCCGGGTTCGTCGCCGCGAGGGCGTCGAGGTTGGTCCCGTGGACGATCGTCGGGTCGGCGGCCGTCCACGGGGACGGGTCGTCGGTCAGGACGGCCACGACGGGCGCGGCATGGCCCCCGATGTCCGACGACGGCAAGGTGGTCTGCGTCCCCGGCACGACGGGCGCCGCATGGCCCCCGCTTTCGGACGACGGCAGCGTGACCGGCGTCCACTCCAGCCGGAAGAGGCCGCCCATGCGGGGGGTGTCGTCGCTGAGGGCGGTGAACGGGCGCAGGACGAGGCCCTCGACGTCGGCGACGGGCGCGCCGGTCTCGTCGGCGGCGTACAGGGTGACCGTGTCGTCGCCCTGCCGGGTGAGGCGGGCGCGCAGGGTGGCGGCACCGACGGCGTGCAGGTGTACGCCGCTCCACAGGAACGGCAGCCGGGCCCGGTCGGCGGTGTCGTGCGCCAGCGCGAGGGCGTGCAGGGCGCTGTCGAGCAGGGCCGGGTGCAGGCCGAAGGCGGTGGCGTCTCCGGCGCCGTCCGGCAGGGTGGCCTCGACGAGGAGGTCGTCGCCGTCCCGCCAGGCCGCGGTGAGGCCGCGGAACGCGGGACCGTAGGCGAGACCGGCCGCGTCGAGCCGGTCGTACAGGCCGTCCAGCGGGAGCGGTTCGGCTCCGGCGGGGGGCCAGGCCCGCAGGTCCCAGGAAGGGGAGGGACCTGCGGGGGCGAGGGTGCCCGCGGCGTGCAGCGTCCAGGGCGCGTCGGTGGGTGCGCCGTCGGGGCGGGCGTGGACGCGCACGGCTCGGGTGCCGTCGGCCGCGGCGGGCTCGACGGCGATCTGGACGTGCGCGGTGCCGTGCTCGGGCAGGGCGAGGGGGGTGTGCAGGGCGAGTTCGGCGAGGGTGCCGCAGCCCGCCTGGTCGCCTGCCTGCACGGCGAGTTCGACGAGGGCGGTACCGGGCACGACGACACGTCCGGCGACCGTGTGGTCGGCGAGCCACGGGTGGGCGTCGGCCGACAGGGCGGCGGTGAGCAGGACGGTGTCGGTGCCCGCGGGGCGCAGGGTGGCGCCGAGCAGGGGGTGGCCTACGCTGCCGAGGCCGAGGCGGCCGACGTCGGTGACGGTTCTGGTGGGCCGTAGCCAGAACGGCCGGTGGTGGAAGGCGTAGGTGGGAAGGTCGGTGCGGCGTGCGCCGGTGCCGTCGAACAGGGCGGCCCAGCCGACGGCCGCGCCGTGGACGTACATCTCGGCCAGCGCGGTGAGCAGCGACTCGGGTTCCGGTGTGTCCTTGCGCAGGACGGACGCGGCGGGGATGTCGCCGGCCGTGCGGGCGAGGCCGGTCAGGACCGGGTCGGGGCCGATCTCCAGCAGGCGGCTCGCGGCCTGGCGGTCGGTGGCGGTGGTGAGCGCGTCGTGGAAGCGGACGGGGCGGACGATCTGGTCGGCCCAGTAGGCGGGCGTGGCCCAGTCGGCGGCGGTGACGGGGGCCCCGGTGACGGTGCTGACGGCGGCGAGCGTCGGCGGGCGGAAGGTGACGGTCTCGGCGACGCGGGTGAACTCGGCGACGGCGGGGGCCATGTGGGGCGAGTGGAAGGCGTGCGAGACGCGCAGCCGGGTGACGCGCCGGCCCAGCTCGCGGGCGGCGGCCATGACCTGCTCGACGGCGTCCTCGGTCCCGGAGACGACGACCGCGCGGGGCCCGTTGACGGCGGCGATCGTGACCGCGGCTCCGTCGAGCAGGTCCGCGACCTCGGCCTCGCCGGCCTCCACGGCGGCCATCGCGCCGCCCTCGGGCAGTGCCTGCATGACACGGGCGCGGGCGGCGACCAGGCGTGCCACGTCGGCGAGGTCGAACACGCCGGCGACGTAGGCCGCGGCGTACTCGCCGATGGAGTGGCCGAGGACGATGTCGGGCCGGGTGTCCCAGGAGCGCAGCAGTTCGGCGGTGGCGGTCTGGAGGGCGAACAGGGCGGTCTGGGCGTACCCGGTGCGGTCGAGGAGGGCGGCTTCGGGGGTGCCTTCGGCGGCGAACATGACGTCCCGGACGGGGAGTTCGAAGCCGGGTGTATCCGCGAGGGCGGCGTCGAGGGTTTCGCAGACGACGTCCAGGACGGCCGCGAAGACCGGATGGGCGTCGTACAACTCGCGCCCCATTGCGGGGCGTTGGCTGCCCTGGCCGGTGAACATCCATGCCGTACGACCGTCGGTGACCGTTCCTGTGACCGTGCCGGGGGTGGGGTCGCCCGCGGCGAGGGCTGCGGTGCGCTCGCGCAGGATGCCGGGGCCGGTGCCGAGGACGACGGCGCGGTGGTCGAGGCGGGCGCGGCCGGTGACGAGGGACAGGCCCGTGTCGGTGTGGTCGGCGTCATGGGCCGTGAGGCGGGCTGCCTGGGCGGTCAGCGCGTCCTGGCTGCGGGCCGACAGCACCCAGGGCACGACCGGCGGGACGGTCCCCGTGCGCGGCTCGGGGTCGGCGGGGGCCGGGGCCTCCTCGACGATGACGTGGGCGTTGGTGCCGCTGATGCCGAAGGCGGAGACGCCGGCCCGGCGGGGGCGTTCGCCGCGTGGCCAGGGGCGGGACTCGGTGAGCAGGCGGACGTCGCCCTCGGTCCAGTCGACCCGGGTGGAGCGCGTCCCGGAGTGCAGGGAGCGGGGCAGGAGTTCGGCTCGCAGCGCCATGACGGTCTTGATGAGTCCGGCGACGCCGGCGGCGGACTGGGTGTGGCCGATGTTGGACTTCACGGAGCCGAGCCACAGGGGTTCGGTGCGGTCCTGCCCGTAGGTGGCCATGAGGGCCTGGGCCTCGATGGGGTCGCCGAGCCGGGTGCCGGTGCCGTGCGCCTCGACGGCGTCGATGTCGGCGGTGGTGAGGGCGGCGGCGTCCAGGGCCTGGCGGATGACGCGTTGCTGGGAGGGGCCGTTGGGGGCGGTGAGCCCGTTGGAGGCGCCGTCCTGGTTGACGGCGCTGCCGCGGATCACGGCGAGGATCGGGTGGCCGAGTCGCTGGGCGTCGGAGAGGCGTTCGAGGACGAGGACGCCGGCGCCCTCGGACCAGCCGGTGCCGTCGGCATCGTCGGCGAAGGACTTGCAGCGGCCGTCGCCCGCGAGGCCGCCCTGCCGGGCGAACTCCAGGAACATGCCCGGGTTGGCCATGACGGTGGCGCCGCCCGCGAGGGCCGCGTCGCACTCGCCGGACCGCAGCGCCTGGCAGGCGAGATGCAGGGCGACGAGTGCGGAGGAGCAGGCGGTGTCGACGGTGACGGCGGGGCCTTCGAGACCGAGGGTGTAGGCGATGCGGCCGGAGGCGACGCTGGGGATGCTGCCGGTGAGCAGATACCCCTCGGTCTCCGGGGTGGCTTCGTGGAGGTGGCCGCCGTAGCCGTTGCCGGAGACGCCGGTGAACACGCCCGTGCGGGAGCCGCGCAGCGAGGTCGGGTCGAGGCCGGCCCGTTCCAGCGCCTCCCAGGCGGTCTCCAGCAGCAGGCGCTGCTGCGGGTCCATGGCGAGGGCCTCGCGCGGGCTGATGCCGAAGAGGTCCGGGTCGAACAGGGGCGCGTCGTGGAGGAATCCGCCGGCGGCGGTGGTGTCGCCGAGGGCGCCGAGGTCCCAGCCGCGGTCCTCGGGCACGGGCGTGATGCCGTCCCGTTCGCCGGCGACGAGCTCCCACAGGGCCTCGGGCGTGGCGGCGCCGCCGGGGAAGCGGCAGCCCATGCCGACGACGGCGACGGGCTCCCGGGACGCCGTGACGAGGTCCTGGTAGCGCTGCCAGAGCCGGTCGTTCTCCTTGAGGGACTCGCGCAGGGCTTCGACGAGCTCTTCGGAGGATGCAGTCATGTCCTTCTCCACGGTCGCGGTGAACGAGTCGGGGCGCGGTCCCGGGTACCGGCCGGTGCGCTGGTGTGCGACCGGCCGGCACCGGCCCTCACGCCGGTCGCTGCACTCGCTTCAGGGCCAACTGGACGAGGCTGTCGGCGCCCATCGCGTCCAGGGATTCGGGCTGTCGGGGCTGTTCTGCGGGGGCGGCGGCGGGGGTGGTGGGCCGCGCGTCGTCGGGACCGGTGGCGGCGGGCGGCCGGTCGGCGAGCCGGCGCAGCATGTCGAGCACGCCGGACTCACGGAGCCGGGCCATCGGAATCGCGGTCAGCAGGTCCCGTACCTGCGGGTCGATGCCGTCGGCGGCGGCGTCGGCCGCCGCAGGTGCGGCCGTGTCTGCGAGGAGCCGGTCGCGCAGGAGCCGTACCAGGTCCTCGGGGGTGGGGTGGTCGAAGACGAGCGTGGCCGGGAGGGTCAGCGCGGCGGCGGCTCCGATCCGGTTGCGCAGGTCGACGGCGGTGAGCGAGTCGAAGCCGATGTCCTTGAAGGCACGGGTGGGTTCGACGGAGGCGGGCGAGGAGTGGCCGAGTACGGCGGCCACCTGGGCGCGGACCAGGTCCAGCAGGAGCTGGTCCTGTTCGGGGGCGGTCAGGGCGGCCAGCCGAGCCGTGAGGTTCTCGGCCGTGCCCGACGCGTCGCGGGCGGCGGCCCTGCGCCTGCGGGCGGCGGGGACGAGGTCGCGCAGTACGCCGGCCAGGTTGTCGGCGTGTTCGGCGAGCGCGGCCGGGCGCAGCGCGACGGGGACGGCGACGGGCTCGTTGACGCGCAGGGCGGCGTCGAGCAGGGCGAGGGCCTCGTCGCCGGGCAGGGCGGGGAAGCCCTGGCGGCGCATGCGGGCGAGTTCGGTCCGCGTCAGGGTGCCGCCCATGCCGGCCTCGGTCTCCCACATGCCCCAGGCGAGGGACACCGCGGGCAGCCCCTGGGCGCGGCGGGCGCCGGCCAGCGCGTCGAGCGCGGCGTTGGCGGCGGCGTACGCGGCCTGGCCCGCGGAGCCGATGACTCCGGCGACGGAGGAGTACAGCACGAAGGCGTCCAGGCGGTGACCGGCGGTCAGTTCGTGCAGATGCCGGGCGGCATCCGTCTTCGCGGCGAGCACGCGGGCCAGGCGCTCGCCGGTGAGGCCGGTGAGGACGCCGTCGTCGAGGACGCCGGCGGTGTGCACGACGGCGCTCAGCGGGACGCCGTCGAGGACGGCCGCGAGCTGCTCGCGGTCGCTCACGTCGCAGGCGACGATGTCGGCACGGGCTCCCGACTCGGCGAGCGCGGCGCGCAGTTCGGCGGCGCCGGGGGCGTCGGGGCCCCGCCGGGACAGCAGCAACAGATCGCGGACGCCGTGCCGTTCGACGAGGTGGCGGGCGAGCAGCGCGCCGAGGCCGCCGGTGCCGCCGGTGATCAGCACGGTGCCCGGCCGCGACCAGGGCGCGGGTACGGTCAGGACGACCTTGCCGACGTGCCTGGCCTGCTGGAGCAGCCGCAGCGCCTCGGGAGCGCGGGCGATGTCGAAGGCGGTCACCGGGATCGGTCGCAGCGCGCCCTGCTCGAACAGCTCCAGCAGGGCGGCGAGCATCTCGCCGATCCGGTCGGGCCCGGCCTCCACGAGGTCGAAGGCCCGGTACGACACCCCGTGCTCGGCGGCGACCACGTCCGCCTCGCGGATGTCGGTCTTGCCCATCTCGACGAAGCGTCCGCCCGGCCGCAACAGCCGCAGCGAGGCGTCCACGAACTCCCCGGCGAGCGAGTCGAGGACGACGTCGACGCCGTCGCCGTCTGCCCGGAAGCGGTGCTCGAATTCGGTCGTACGGGAGGAGGCGACGCGGTCGGCGGGGACGCCGAGCTCCCGCACGGCCGGCCACTTGCCCTCGCTCGCCGTCGCGTACACCTCGGCCCCGAGATGCCGGGCGAGCTGTACGGCCGCCATGCCGACACCACCGGCGGCGGCGTGGATGAGCACGGACTCGCCCTCCTGGAGTCCGGCGAGGTCGACCAGGGCGTAGTAGGCGGTGAGGAACACGATCGGCACGGACGCGGCCTGTTCGTACGTCCAGCCCGTCGGGATCGGCGCGAGCTGTCGCGCGTCGGCCACGGCGGTGGGGCCGAAGGCGGCGTCGAGCATGCCCATCACGTGGTCCCCGACGGCCAGGCGGTCCACGCCGGGCCCGGTCTCGACGATGACGCCCGCGCCCTCCAGACCCATCCGGCCGGCGTCCCCGGGGTACATGCCCAGGACGTTCAGCACATCGCGGAAGTTGACGCCCGCCGCCCGTATCGCGACCCGGACCTCGCCGGGGCCGAGCGGGCGCCGCTCCTCGGGGACGAGGGCGATGCCGTCGAGGCGGCCCTGGTCGACGATGTCCAGCCGCCATGCGTCATCGTGACCGGCGGGCGGGGCGAGCACCCCGTCGGCGGCCATGTGGACGAGCCGCGGCAGCCACACCCGTCCGGCGCGCACCGCGAACTGCGTCTCGTCACCGGCGCGCAGGACCGCGGCGAGGGCGTCGAGGGAGGCCGGGTCGTCGTCGGTGTCGGCGAGGGCGAACCGGCCGGGGTTCTCGCTGATCGCGGAACGGACCAGCCCCCACACACCCGCCGACGCGACATCCGGCGCCCCGTCCGCAGCGCTCTCGACCCGTACGGCCCCCTCTGTCAGCACGACGAGGCGCGAGGCGGCGAACCGCTCGTCGGCCAGCCACTGCTGAAGCCGGGAGAGGACGGGAGCGACGGTGGCGGCCACGTCATCTCCGTCGCTCGCGGCGACCGGCAGCAGCACCGTGTCGGGTACGTCGCCGGCCGCGGCCAGCGCGTCGAAGTCGACGTGGGCGATGGCGGGGACGCCGTCCAGGGCGCTGCCGACGACCGTCCACACCAGCCGCTCCGGCACGACCGCCGGCTCCGGGGCCGGGGTCCAGTACGGCCGGTACAGGTCGTCGGGGCCGGCGGCGGTGAGGTGTCCCGGGGACTGGGCGCGCAGTACGAGGGAGTCGATCTCCGCGACCGGTTCGCCCGTCGCGTCCGCGACCCGCAGGGCGACGTCCCCGGCGCCGCGCGGGGTGAGCCGGGCCCGTACGGTGCCCGCGCCCACGGCGGTCAGGCGGACGCCGGACCACAGGAAGGGCAGCGAGCCGTGGGTGGTCTCCTCATGCAGGCCGAGGCCGTGCAGGACGGTGTCCAGCAGGGCCGGGTGCAGGCCGTAGGACGGGGCGTCCCCGGCCACGGGCTCGGGCAGTTCGGCCTCCGCGTACAGCTCACCGTCGTGTCGCCAGACCCGGCGCAGACCGCGGAAGGCGGGACCGTAGTCGAGGCCGGACGCGGTGAGCCGGTCGTACAGGTCACCGAACTCCGCGGGCTCGGCTCCGGTGGGCGGCCAGACCTTCAAGTCCCAGTCGGCGGCGGCCGGTTCGGTGGCGTCCAGGGTGCCCGTGGCGTGCAGCGTCCAGGGCTCGTCGGGTCCGGCCTCCTGCGGGCGGGCGTACACGTGGAGCGTGCGGCCACCGTCCGGCGCGTCCTGTGCGCCCTCGGCTCCCACGGCTGTCTGTAGCTGTACGGCGCCGTGCTCGGGCAGCACGATCGGGGCACGCAGGGCCAGCTCCGCCAACTGCCCGGCGCCCACCCGCTCCCCGGCCTGAAGCGCCAGCTCCACGAGGACCGTACCCGGCACCACGACGGAACCGGCCACGACGTGGTCGGCCAGCCAGGTGTGCGTGCGCACCGACAGGCTCGACGTGAGCAACACGGTGTCCGAACCGGCCACCGGCACCGCGGCGCCCAGCAGCGGATGGTCCGTCCGGGCGAGGCCGAGGCCGTCGGCGTCCGAGACCACGGGCGGGGCGTCGAGCCAGTAGCGCTGCCGCTGGAAGGGGTAGGTGGGCAGGTCGACGCGATGCGCACCGGTGCCGGCGAAGAGGGCGGACCAGTCGAGGTCGGCGCCCCGGACGAAGAGTTCGGCGCAGGCGGTGAGCAGGGTCTCCGGTTCGGGGCGGTCCTTGCGCAGGGTCGCGGCGGCCGATACGTCCCCGGCCAGTGCGGTCAGCACCGGATCGGGGCCGATCTCCAGGAAGCGCGCGGCACCGTGCGCGCGGGCGGCGGTCAGCGCGTCATGGAACAGGACGGGCTTGACGATCTGCTCGGCCCAATAGGCGGCGCTCGTCCAATCACCTTCGGCCAGCGGCTCACCGGTCAAGGTGCTGACGGCAGCCACGGTCGGCCTGTTGAAGCTCATCTGCTCCGCGACCGCCGTGAACTCCGTCAACACCGGCTCCATCAATGGCGAGTGGAACGCGTGGGACACCCGTAGTCGCCTGGCGCGCAGCCCGGCGTCCCGAGCCCGCTCGGCGACGGTCTGGACGGCGGCCTCGGTACCGGACACGACCACCGCCGTGGGCGAGTTGACGGCCGCGATCACGGCACCGTCCACCAGCCACTCGGCGACCTCGGCCTCCGAAGCCTCCACGGCCGCCATCGCGCCACCCTCGGGCAGCGACTGCATCAACCGCGCACGAGACGCCACCAGTCGTACAGCGTCGGCGAGTTCGAGAACACCGGCCACATAGGCTGCGGCGAACTCCCCCACCGAGTGCCCCAGCACCACACCCGGCGCCATCCCCCACGACCGCAGCAACGCCACCAGCGCCACTTGCAACGCGAACAACGCCGACTGCGCGTACCCCGTGCCGTCCTCCGCCTCCACGGCGAACAACACCTCCTTGAGCGGACGCTCAAAGCCGAGCTCGGCATCGAGCAGCCCGCACACCTCGTCCAGCGCCGCCGCGAACACCGGGAAGGCGTCGTACAACTCCCGGCCCATACCGGGACGCTGGCTCCCCTGCCCGGTGAACATCCACGCCGTACGACCCTCGATCGCCGCGCCGCTGACGACGGGCTCGGTGAGTGCGGCGTGCAGGGTGGTGGTGTCGGGGCCCAGGACGACGGCCCGGTGTTCGAGCCGTGCCCGTGTCGTGGCCAGGGAGAGGGCGATGTCGAGCGGGTCGCCGGTAGCGGACGCCAGGCGCTCGGTCTGGGCGCGCAGGGCGTCGGCGGTGCGGGCGGAGACGATCCAGGGGATGAGCGGAAGCCCGGCCGTGGGGGCGGGGTCGGGTGCCCGCACGGCGAGCGGGGGTTCCTCGACGACGACGTGGGCGTTGGTGCCGCTGATGCCGAAGGAGGAGACACCGGCCCGGCGTGGGCGTTCGCCGCGGGTCCACGGGCGTTCCTCGGTGAGCAGTGTGACGGCGCCGGCCTCCCAGTCGACGTGCGACGAAGGCTCGTCGACGTGCAGGGTGCGCGGCAGGCGCTCGGCGTGCAGCGCCATCACCATCTTGATGATGCCGGCGACTCCGGCGGCGGCCTGCGTGTGCCCGATGTTCGACTTGATCGACCCGAGGTACAGGGGCTCGTCGCGGTCCTGGCCGTAGGTCGCGAGCAGGGCCTGGGCCTCGATCGGGTCGCCCAGGCGGGTGCCGGTGCCGTGCGCCTCGACCGCGTCCACGTCGGCGGGCCGCAGTCCGGCCGCCGCCAGGGCCTGCCGGATCACCCGCTGCTGGGACGGCCCGTTCGGAGCGGTCAGACCGTTCGAGGCACCGTCCTGGTTGACGGCGGTTCCGCGGATCACGCCGAGCACGCGGTGGCCCCGGCGGCGGGCCTCGGACAGCCGCATGAGCACCAGCACGCCGGCGCCCTCGGCCCAGCCCGTGCCGTCGGCGCCGTCCGCGAAGGACTTGCAGCGCCCGTCTGCGGCCAGGCCGCGCTGGCGGGAGAACTCCACGAAGGTCTGCGGGGTGGCCATCACCGTCACGCCACCGGCCAGTGCCGTACCGCACTCCCCGGACCGCAGGGCCTGGCAGGCCAGGTGCAGGGCGACGAGGGAGGAGGAGCAGGCGGTGTCGACGGTGACGGCCGGGCCTTCGAAGCCGAAGACGTAGGCGATGCGGCCGGAGAAGACGCTGCCCGCGTTGCCGTTGCCGAGGTATCCCTCGACCTCGTCGGGGACGGTGTGCAGCCGGGCAGCGTAGTCGTGGTACATCAGGCCCGCGTAGACGCCGGTGTCGGTGCCGCGCAGGGAGGTCGGGTCGATGCCCGCGCGCTCCAGCGCCTCCCACGCCGTCTCCAGCAGCAGCCGCTGCTGCGGGTCCATCGCGAGCGCCTCACGCGGGGAGATGCCGAACAGTTCGGCGTCGAAGTCGGCGGCGTCGTGCAGGAATCCGCCTTCGCGGACGTAGGCGGTGCCCGGCCGGTCGGGGTCGGGGTCGTAGAGCCCGTCGAGGTCCCAGCCCCGGTCGGCCGGGAAGCCGGTGATGCCGTCGCCGCCGTCGGCGACCAGGCGCCACAGGTCCTCGGGGGAGGTGATGCCGCCGGGGTAGCGGCAGCCCATGCCGACGATCGCGACGGGTTCGTCGGCTCCGGCCGGGCGTACGGCCGGGGCGGCGGGCCCGTCGGCCGGGTCCTCGCCGAGGAGTTCGCGGTGCACGAACGCGGCGAGGGCGCTGGGGCTCGGGTGGTCGAAGACGAGGGTCGCCGGCAGGCGCAGGCCGGTCGCGGTGCCGAGGTGGTTGCGCAGGTCGACGGCGGTGAGCGAGTCGAAGCCGATGTCCTTGAAGGCGCGGGAGGGGTCCACGGCACCGGCGTCGGCATGGCCGAGCACGGCGGCGACCTGGTTCTGCACCAGGTCGAGCAGGGCGCGGTCCTGTTCGGCGCGGGGCAGGCCGCGCAGTCGGGCGGCGAGCGGCACGTCCGCGCCGGCCGCGGTGCGGTGGGCCGAGCGCCTGCGGCGGGATGCCGGGACCAGGCCGTGCAGTACGGCGGGCAGGGCGTCGCCGCGTGCGGCCAGGGCGGCGGTGTCGAGGGCGGCGGGCACGAGGGCCGGTTCACCGGTGCGCAGCGCGTCGTCGAGAAGGGCGAGCGCGTCGCCGGTGGCCAGGGCCGGATAGCCGAGGCGGCGCATGCGGGCCACGTCCGCGTCGGTGAGACGGCCGCCCATGCCGGCGGAGTGTTCCCACATGCCCCAGGCCAGGGACGTCGCGGGCAGACCGCGCGCGTGGCGGCGGGCGGCGAGGGCGTCGAGCGCGGCGTTGGCGGCGGCGTAGGCGGCCTGCCCGGCGGAGCCGACGACGCCGGCCACGGCAGAGAACAGCACGAACGCGCGCAGGTCGCGGCCGGACGTCAACTCCTCGAGATGCAGGGCCGATTCGGTCTTCGCGGCGACAACGCGTGCCAGCCGGTCGGGCGTGAGGTCGGTGAGCACACCGTCGTCGAGGACGCCCGCCGTGTGCACCACGGCACTCAGCGGCACGCCGGACAGGGCCGCTTCGAGCGCGTCGCGGTCGGTGACGTCGCAGGCGGTGACGCCGACGCTCGCCCCGTGGCCGCTGAGTTCGCGGACCAGTTCGTCGGCGCCGGGCGCGTCGGCGCCGCTGCGCGAGAGCAGCAGCAGGTCGCGTACGCCGTGTGCGGTCACGAGGTGCCGGGCGACCAGGGCGCCCAGCCCGCCGGTGCCGCCGGTGATCAGCACGGTGCCGTCGCCGGGCCAGCCCGGGTCGCCGGTCACCGCGTCCGTCACCCGGCTGAGGCGGGGCTGGAGCACCTGGCCGTCGTGGAAGCCGAGTTGGGTCGCTCCGGCGTCGAGGAGCGCGCCGAGCCGTTCGGTGAGCGCCTGCCACGACTCGGGGGTCGCATCGGTGTCGGCCAGTGCGAACCGGTCGGGGTGCTCGCTGATCGCCGTACGGACGAGACCCCATACGGCGGCGGCGGCCGGGTCGGTGCGGACACCGGTGGTGACCACGGTCAAACGGCCGCCGGCCAGGCCGGGTTCGGCCAGCCAGCCCTGGAGCGCGGTGAGCACACCGGACGCCGCCTCGGCCGGCGCGAGCCCCGCGGGTACGGGCAGCAGGACGGTCGCGGGAGCCGCTTCGGCGGCCGAGAGCGCCGCGAGGTCTGGGAACGCGGTGGCCCCGGCCTCGGCCGGGAGGGACGTGGCGTCGCCGAGCACGGCTAGGCTGGTGCCCCCTCCCGCCCGCGACGCAGGCACCGGCGTCCACCGCATCCGGTAGAGGTGCCTGGCGCCACCGGCTCCGACCTCACCGGCAGCCACCGGCCGCAGCACCAACCGGTCGATGTCGGCGACCGGTTCACCCGCGGCGTCGGCGATCCGCAGGGCGACCTCGCCGGGCGCGCGGACGGTCAGCCGGGCCCGCACGGCGGACGCTCCGACGGCCGTCGGGCGGACGCCGGACCACAGGAAGGGCAGCAGTGCCTTCCGACGCCCCTCCCTCGCCTGGTCGTCGGCGTCGGTTTCGTCGATGCCGAGGGCGTGCAGCACGGCGTCGAGGAGAGCCGGGTGCAGGGCGAATCCGGAGGCGTCGTCGGCGGTGTGCTCGGGCAGCGCCGCCTCGACGAACAGGTCGTCGCCCGCACGCCACAGCGAACGCAGCCCCTGGAACGCCGGGCCGTAGACCATCCCGGTCTCGGCGAGGCGCGCGTACAGGTCGTCGACCGCGACGGGTTCGGCACCGGCGGGCGGCCAGACCCGCAGGTCCCGGTCGGGCTCGGCGGTCCGGGCGGCACCGAGGGTGCCGGTCGCGTGCAGAGTCCACGGCTCGTCGTCGGGCGCACCGTCCGGCCGGGCGTGGATGCGCACGGTACGGGTTCCTTCAGCGTCGGCCGGGTCGACCGACGTCTGCACCTGTACGGCACTGTCGTGCGCCAGCACCAGGGGGGCTCGCAGCGTCAGCTCGTCCACTCCGTGTAGACCGACGTGATCGGCGCCCTGGACGGCGAGTTCGAGCAGCGCGGTACCGGGGACGACGACCGTCCCGTCGACTGTGTGATCGCCGAGCCACGGGTGTGTGCGCACGGACAGCCGCGAGGTGAGGACGGCGGTGTCGGAACCGGCCAGCCGTACGGCGGCACCGAGCATCGGATGCCGGGTCGCGCCGAGGCCGAGCCCGCCGGCGTCGAGGACGGGCCGAGTGGGTTCGAGCCAGTAGCGCTGCCGCTGGAAGGGGTAGGTGGGCAGGTCGACGCGATGGGCGCCGGTGCCGGCGAAGAGGGCGGACCAGTCGAGGTCGGCGCCCCGGACGAAGAGTTCGGCGCAGGCGGTGAGCAGGGTCTCCGGTTCGGGGCGGTCCTTGCGCAGGGTCGCGGCGGCCGATACGTCTCCGGCCAGTGCGGTCAGCACCGGGTCCGGGCCGATCTCCAGGAAGCGCGCGGCACCGTGCGCGCGGGCCGCGTCCAACGCGTCGTGGAAGCACACGGGCTTGACGATCTGCTCGGCCCAGTAGGCGGCGCTCGTCCAGTCGCCGTCGGACAGCGGGGCGCCCGTGAGGGTGCTGATCGCCGCGACGGTCGGCCGGTGGTAGGTCACCCGCTCGGCCACCGCCGTGAACTCGGCGAGCACCGGTTCCATCAGCGGCGAGTGGAACGCGTGCGAGACGTTCAGGCGGGTCGTCCGCCGCCCCGCGTCCCGAGCCCGCTCGGCGACGGTCTGGACGGCGGCCTCGGTACCGGACACCACGACGGCCGTGGGCGAGTTGACGGCGGCGATCACCGCACCGTCCTCCAGCCACGCGGCGACCTCGGCCTCCGAAGCCTCCACGGCCGCCATCGCGCCACCCTCGGGCAATGCCTGCATCAGCCGGGCGCGAGCGGCCACCAGCCTTACGGCGTCGGGCAGTTCGAGGACTCCCGCCGTGTACGCGGCGGCGAACTCGCCCACCGAATGGCCCAGTACGGCCTCCGGCGCCATCCCCCACGACCGCAGCAACGCCACCAGCGCAACTTGCAACGCGAACAACGCCGACTGCGCGTACCCCGTGCCGTCCTCCGCCTCCACGGCGAACAGCACCTCCTTGAGCGGACGCTCAAAGCCGAGTTCGGCATCCAGCAGCCCGCACACCTCGTCCAGCGCCGCCGCGAACACCGGGAAGACCTCATACAACTCCCGGCCCATACCGGGACGCTGACTCCCCTGCCCGGTGAACATCCACGCCGTACGACCCTCGATGACCGAGCCCATGACCGCCGTATCGGTCAGGCCGAGCACCGCGCGGTGTTCGAGGGTGGCGCGACCGGTGGCGAGTGACAGGCCGATGTGGAGCGGGTCGGCGTCCAGCGGGGTCAGTCGTTCGATCTGGGCCTTCAGGGCGGTGGCCGTCCGTGCGGACGTCACCCAGGGCACCAGGGGCGGCGTGCCGTGCCGTTGCTCCGGCTCCGCCGCCGGGACGGGTGGGGCCTCTTCGAGGATGACGTGGGCGTTGGTGCCGCTGATGCCGAAGGAGGAGACACCGGCGCGGCGCGGGCGTTCGCGGCGCGGCCAGTCGTGCTCGTCGGTGAGCAGGCGTACCGCGCCGGCGGTCCAGTCGACGTGCGAGGACGGGGCGTCGACGTGCAGGGTGCGCGGCAGGCGCTCGGCGTGCAGCGCCATGACCATCTTGATGATGCCGGCGACTCCGGCGGCGGACTGGGTGTGTCCGATGTTGGACTTGATCGACCCGAGGTACAGGGGTTCGTCGCGGTCCTGGCCGTAGGTCGCGAGCAGGGCCTGGGCCTCGATCGGGTCGCCGAGGCGGGTGCCGGTGCCGTGCGCCTCGACCGCGTCCACGTCGGCGGCGCTCAGTCCCGCCGCCGCCAGGGCCTGCCGGATCACCCGCTGCTGGGACGGCCCGTTCGGAGCGGTCAGACCGTTCGAGGCACCGTCCTGGTTGACGGCGGAGCCCCGGACGAGGGCGAGTATCCGGTGGCCGCGCCGTTCGGCCTCGGAGCGGCGCATGAGGACCAGCACGCCGGCGCCTTCGGACCAGCCGGTGCCGTCGGCCGCCTCGGCGAAGGGCTTGCAGTGGCCGTCGGGGGCGAGGCCGCGCTGGCGGGAGAACTCCACGAACGCCGTGGGGTTGGCCATGACGGTGGAGCCGCCCGCGAGGGCCGTGTCGCACTCGCCGGACCGCAGGGCCTGGCAGGCCAGGTGCAGGGCGACGAGCGCGGAGGAGCAGGCGGTGTCGACGGAGACGGCCGGGCCCTCCAGGCCGAGGACGTAGGAGAGGCGGCCGGAGGCGACGCTGGGAGTGCTTCCGGTGAGCAGGTAGCCGGCGGAGTCGCCGTCGGCCTCGTGCACGGAGCCGCCGTAGCCGTTGGCGGAGACGCCCGCGTAGACGCCGGTCGCCGTGCCCCGCAGGGAGGTCGGGTCGATGCCCGCCCGCTCCAGCGCCTCCCACGCCGTCTCCAGCAGCAGCCGCTGCTGCGGGTCCATCGCGAGCGCCTCGCGCGGGGAGATGCCGAACAGTTCGGCGTCGAAGCCCGCGACGTCGGGGATGAAGCCGCCGCGTCCGGCGAACGGGGTGCCGAGGGCCGCCGAGGTGGACTCCAGCAGGCCGGGGATGTCCCAGCCGCGGTCGTCCGGGAACGGCGACATGCGGTCCTCGCCGGCGGTCAGGACGTCCCAGAGGCCTTCCGGGGACTGGATGCCGCCGGGGAACCGGCAGCCCATGCCGATGACGGCGATGGGTTCGTCGTCGGCAATGGAGGTGGCCGTGGGGGCGACTGTCCCCGCGGCGGGGCCCGTGCCGAGCAGGCGGTCGCGCAGGTGCGCCGTGAGGGCGCTCGGGGTGGGGTGGTCGAAGACGAGTGTGGTGGGCAGGGCGGCTTCGGTGCTCGCGGCGAGCCGGTTGCGCAGGTCGACGGCGGTGAGGGAGTCGAACCCGAGGTCCTTGAAGGCGCGTTCGGGGTCGATGCCGGCCGGGGAGGCGTGCCCGAGGACGGCGGCGACCTGGGACTGGACGAGGTCCAGGAGGGTGCGGTCCTGTTCGGCCGGGGGCAGTGTGCGCAGGGTGCGGGCGAGTTCGCCCTCGGGAGCGCCGGGTGTGTCGAGTGCGTCGTGGGCGCCCGTCGTCGCGGCCTGGGAGGCGAAGACGTCGGGCAGGTCGGCGATGAGCGGGCTGGGCCGGGTGAAGGTGAAGGTGGGGGCGAAGAGTTCCCAGTCCACGTCGGCGACGGTCACACAGGTGCGGTCCGCGAGGAGCGCCTGCTCCAGTGCGCTGAGGGCGCTGTCCGGCGCGAGCAGGGCGAGGCCCCGTCCGGTCAGATGCTCGGCGATCTCCTCGTCGGCTGCCATGCCGCCGCCGCTCCACGGGCCCCAGGCGACGGAGGTCGCGGGCAGGCCGAGGGTACGGCGGTGCCGGGCGAGGGCGTCGAGGTAGGCGTTGCCGGCGGCGTAGGCGGCCTGGCCGCCGCTGCCCCAGACGGCTGCCACGGAGGAGAACAGCACGAACAGGTCGAGGTCGAGGCCGGAGGTCAGTTCGTGCAGGTGCCTCGCCCCGGTGACCTTGGCGGAGACCACCCGGGCGAGGCTGTTCGGGGTGGTGTCGGTGAGCGGGGTGTTCTGGGGCAGCCCGGCGGTGTGGACGACGCCGGTCAGCGGCGTCTCGGCCGGGATCCCCGCGATCAGTTCGGCCAGGGCGTCGCGGTCGCCCACGTCGCAGGCGGCGAGGGTGACGCGGGTGCCGGGGGCGGTGAGTTCGTCGCGCAGTGCTTCGGCGCCGGGCGCCTGGGCGCCGCTGCGGGAGACCAGCAGCAGGTGCGGTGTACCGAGGGCGGCGAGGCGTCGGGCGACGTGGCCGCCGAGTGCGCCCGTGCCGCCGGTGATCAGCACGGTGCCGCGCGGCGCGAGCAGTCCCGGGGCTCCGGCGCCGGTGCCGCTCGGCACATCGTGGGCGAGGCGGGCGGCGTGGACGCCCGAGGCGCGGACGGCCAGTTGGTCCTCCGGACCGGGGGCGGCGAGGACCGCGGCAAGGCGATGCCAGTCGTCGGGGCCGGCGTCGTCCGGGAGGTCGACGAGTCCGCCCCACAGGCGGGGCAGTTCGAGGGCGGCCGTGCGGCCGAAGCCCCAGATCTGCGCCTGGTCGGGGTGGGTGAGGGGGTCCCCGGCCGTGACGGCGACGGCGGACCGGGTGACGGCCCACACCGGGATCTCCAGTCCGGCGGTGGCCAGGGCCTGGAGGAGGTTCAGATGGGGTGCGGGGAGGGCATCGGCGCTGTCCGGGAGGACGACGATGCCGTCCGGGCCGTACTCGCGGATGTGGGCGGCGAGTTCCGCGGTCGGCGCGGGCAGGAGTTCGGCGTCGGCGCCCGCGGCGCGCAGTGCGTCGAGGCAGGCGTCGGTGTCCTGTGCGCCGGCCGGGGCGACGATCCGCCAGCGGCCGGTGAGGCGAGCCGTGCGCGGTGTCGGCACCGGCTTCCACACGACCCGGTAGCGCCGGCGGTCCTGCGCTGCGCGCTCCTCGTGCCTGCTTCGCCACTGCGTCAGGGCCGGGAGGAACTCGTCGAGCGAGGCGCCCTCGGGCAGGCCGAGTTCATGGGCCACGGCGGCGGGGTCGGCGGTGTCGACAAGCTGCCAGAAATCGTCCTTGGAGCCCTCGTCGGCGGGCCGGTGGGCGGCGCGGTCCGGGAGCCAGTAACGCTCGCGCTGGAAGGCGTAGGTGGGCAGGTCGGTGAGCTGGGCGTCCGTGTCGCGGAAGACCTCCGCCCAGTCGACGCGGGTGCCGCGTACGAAGAGTTCGCCGACGGCGGTGAGCAGGGTGCCGGGCTCGGGTCGGCCGGCGCGCAGGGCCGCGACCGCCACGGTCAGGTCGGGGGCGGTGCGCTGGGCGAGCCCGGCGAGGACCGGGTCGGGGCCGAGCTCCAGCAGGCGGGTGGCGCCGAGTTCGCCGGTGACCGCGCGGACGGCGTCGTGGAACTGGACGGGCCGGCGCACCTGGTGTACCCAGTAGTCGGCGCTCGCCCAGTCGTCGGCGGCGAGGGGCCGGCCGGTGACGGTGCTGACGGCCGGTATTCGGGCCGGGCGGTAGGTGAGGTCGCCCGCGACGGCGGCGAACTCGGCCAGCATCGGCTCCATCAGCGGCGAGTGGAAGGCGTGCGAGACCTTGAGCCGGGTGCCGCGCCGGCCCAGTTCGCGTGCGCTGGTCAGCACTGCGTCCACGGCGGCCTCCGTGCCGGAGACCACCACGGCGGCCGGACCGTTCACGGCGGCGACGACCGCGCCGTCGGTCAGCCAGGGCTCGACCTCCTCGGGGTCCGCCTCGACGGCGGCCATCGCGCCGCCCTCGGGCAGCGCCTGCATCAGCCGGGCGCGGGCGGCCACCAGCCGTACCGCGTCGGGGAGTTCGAGGACCCCGGCGGTGTGGGCGGCGGCCAGTTCGCCGATGGAGTGGCCGGCCAGCGCGTCGGGCGTGAGACCCCAGGAGCGCAGCAGTTCGGCGAGGGCGATCTGCAGGGCGAACAGCGCGGCCTGCGCGTAGCCGGTACGCCCCAGCAGGGCGGCCTCGGGGCTGTCCGGCGTGGCGAACAGCGCGGTGCGCAGCGGTGTGTCGAAGCCGCCGGCGAGTTCGGCGTCGAGCAGGGCGCAGGTGTCGTCGAGGGTCCGTGCGAACAGCGGGTGGGCGTCGTACAGTTCGCGGCCCATGCCGGGGCGCTGGCTGCCCTGCCCGGTGAACGCCCACACCGTGCGGCCCTCGCCCGCCACCGAGGTGACCGGCGCGGCCGGGTCGCCGTCGGCGAGAGCGGTGGCGGCCGCGGTCAGGGTGGCCAGGTCATCGCCGACCAGGACCGCGCGGTGATCGAGGGCGGCGCGTGCGGTGGCCAGCGTGCGGCCCACGTCCGCAGGGTCGAGGGCGGGCCGGTCGGCGAGGTGGGCGACGAGTCGGGCGGCCTGCGCCCGCAGGGCCTGACGGGTTCGGCCGGACAGGATCCAGGGCACCGCGCCGACGGGCCGGCGCGGGGCCGGTACGTCGGTGGCGGCGGCGTGGACGGCGGAAGTGTCCGCGTGCGGTGCCTCGGTGGCGGGGGCGTCGGCGGCCGACGTGTCCGCTTGCGGTGCCTCGCTAGCGGGTGCGCCGACGGCCGGCGTATTCCCGTGCGGTGCCTCTTCGGTCGGCGCCTCCTCCAGGATGACGTGGGCGTTGGTGCCGCTGATGCCGAAGGCGGACACGCCGGCCCGGCGCGGGCGTTCCCCTCGCGCCCAGGACCGCGTCTCGGTGAGCAGCCGTACGGCTCCGGAGTCCCAGTCGACGCGGCTGGAGGGGGCGTCGACGTGCAGGGTGGGCGGCAGTTGCCCGGCGCGCAGGGCGAGGACCATCTTCATGACGCCGGCCGCGCCCGCCGCCGCCTGGGTGTGGCCGATGTTGGACTTCACCGACCCCAGCCACAGGGGCTCGTCGCGGTCCTGGCCGTAGGTCGCGAGCAGGGCCTGCGCCTCGATCGGGTCGCCGAGGCTCGTGCCGGTGCCGTGCGCCTCGACGGCGTCCACGTCGGCGGGCCGCAGTCCGGCGGCGGTCAGGGCCTGCCGGATCACCCGCTGCTGGGACGGCCCGTTGGGGGCGGTCAGGCCGTTGGAGGCGCCGTCCTGGTTGACGGCGGAGCCGCGCAGCACGGCGAGCACCCGGTGGCCGGCGCGGCGCGCGTCGGAGAGGCGTTCCAGTACGAGGACGGCGGCGCCCTCGGACCAGCCGGTGCCGTCGGCGCCCTCGGCGAAGGCCTTGCAGCGGCCGTCGGCGGACAGGGCACGCTGGCGGGAGAACTCGACGAAGATGCCCGGCGTGGCCATCACGGTCACCCCGCCGGCGAGGGCGGTGCGGCACTCGCCCCGGCGGATCGCGTGCGCGGCGAGGTGGAGCGCGACCAGCGCGGAGGAGCAGGCGGTGTCGACGGTGAGGGCGGGGCCCTCCAGGCCGAGGGTGTAGCTGACGCGGCCGGACAGGACGCTGGCGGCCGAGCCGGTGGCGACGTAGCCCTCGACGTCCTCGCCCGGCGCGTGGGCGGTCTCGCGGTAGTCCTGGCCGTTGGTGCCGGCGAAGACGCCGGTGGCCGTTCCGCGCAGGGACAGCGGGTCGATCCCGGCGCGCTCCAGCGCCTCCCAGGCGGTCTCCAGCAGCAGCCGCTGCTGGGGGTCCATGGCGAGGGCCTCGCGGGGGCTGATGCCGAACAGTTCGGCGTCGAAGTCGGCGGCGTCGTGCAGGAATCCGCCGACGCGGGCGTAGGTGGTGCCGGAGTGGCCGGGGTCGGGGTGGTAGAGGCGCTCGACGTCCCAGCCGCGGTCCTCGGGGAACGGCGTGAGGCCGTCCGTGCCGGAGGCGAGCAGGTCCCAGAGCTGGTCGGGGGTGCTCACGCCGCCGGGGAAGCGGCAGCCCATGCCGACGATGACGACCGGGTCGTCGTCGGCGCCGACGGGCGTGAGGGCGGGGCCGCCGCGTTCGATCTCGTCCGTGGTGACGCCGAGGACCTGCGTGCGCAGGAACGCGGCGAGCGCGGTCGGGGTGGGGTGGTCGAAGACGAGGGTGGCGGGCAGGGACAGGCCGGTGGCGGCGGCGAGCCGGTGGCGCAGGGCGACGCCGGTCAGCGAGTCGAAGCCGAGGTCCTTGAAGGCGCGGCCGGCGTCGACGGCGGCCGCGTCGGCGTGTCCGAGGACGGCGGCGACGTGGTCGAGGACGAGGTCGAGCAGCAGCCGGTCCTGCTCCGCGGCCGTGCGGCCGGACAGTTCGGCGCCGAGGGTACCCGCGGCGGGCGCGCTCGGTCCGGCCTCGGTGGCGGGCGGCGCGGCCTCGGGGAGGTCGGCCAGCAGCGGACGCGGGGTGTAGGCGGCGGCGGTGAAGCGCTGCCAGTCGACGTCGACGACGGTCGTGCAGGTGACGTCCTCGTCGAGGGCTCGGCCGAGTGCGTCCAGGGCGCGTGACGGCTCCAGGGGCCGTATGCCCTGGCGGCGGAAGTGTTCGGCGACGGTCTCGTCGGCCGCCATGCCGGCACCGCCCCACGGGCCCCAGGCGAGGGACGTCGCGGGCAGCCCGGCGGCGCGGCGGTGCTGGGCGAGCGCGTCGAGGCGCGCGTTGGCGGCGGCGTAGGCGGCCTGTCCGGCGTTCCCGAGGACGGCGGTGACGGACGAGAACAGGACGAAGGCGTCCAGTTCCCGCTCCTGTGTCAGCTCGTGCAGATGCCGGGCGGCCCCGGCCTTCACTGCGAGGACACGGGTCAGACGTTCGGGGGTGAGGTCGGCGGCGAGCCCGTCGTCGAGGATGCCCGCGGCGTGCACGACGGCCGTCGGCGCGTAGGTGTCCAGGACGGACGCGACGGTCTCCCGGTCGGCGACGTCTCCCGCGACGAAGGTGACGGTGGTGCCCGACTCGCCCAGTTCCGCGCCGAGTTCGGCGGCGCCGGGGGCGTCGGCTCCGCGCCGCGACACGAGTACGAGGTGTTCCGCCCCGCCGGTCGCCAGCCACCGCGTGAGGTGAGCGCCCAGGGCGCCGGTCGCGCCGGTGACCAGGACGGTGCCGCGCGGCTGCCAGGACCGCGTGGGCCGTGCCGAACGGTCGCGCACCAGCCGGGCGGCGTGGACGCCGCTCGCACGCACGGCGAGCTGGTCCTCCCCCGCTCCCCCGGTGGCGAGCATCGCCGCGACCCGCTGCCAGAGCCGGGGCCCCGGTTCGTCCGGCAGGTCGATGAGCCCGCCCCAGCGTTCGGGTTGCTCCAGCGCCACGACCCGGCCCAGCCCCCATACGGCGGCCTGGTCCGGGCGCGCGGGTCCCTCGCGGCCTGACACGGCCACGGCACCGAAGGTCACGCACCACAGCCGGCTCTCGGGGTGCGCCTGCGTCAGCGCCAGTACGTGCGCGGGGTCGGCGAGCAGGGACAGCACGCCCGCGTACGGCGTCTGCGGGTCGGCGGCCGGTCCGGTCACGACCGTCACGTCGGCGCCGACGGCTCGGAGTGACGCTGCGGCCGCGTCGGCCAGATCGGCCGGTGTGTCCTCGTCGACGGCGATCAGCCAGGTGCCGTCCAGGCGGCCCGGGTCCGGGGTGCGGACGGGCCGCCAGGTGATCCGGTAGCGCAGCCCGGCCAGTTGCGACTCCTCCCGGCGCTTGCGGCGCCAGTCGGCGAGCACCGGCAGGACGGCGTCCAGTGGGGCCCCGCTGTCCACGCCGAGTTCTCCGGCGAGCGAGTCGGCGTCGCCCTGGTCGACGAGTTCCCAGAACCCCCCGTCGGCGACGCCGTCCGCGCTCGTGGCCGGGCGGGCGTGGTCGGGCAGCCAGTACCGCTGCCGTTGGAAGGCGTACGTGGGCAGGTCGACGCGGCGTGCGCCGGTGCCCGCGAACAGCGCCGGCCAGTCCATCTCGGCGCCCCGGACGTAGAGTTCGGCGGCGGCCGTCAGCAGCGCCTCCGGTTCCGGGCGGCCCTTGCGCAGGGTCGCGGCGGCGGGCACGTCATCGGCCAGCGCGGTCAGCACGGGATCGGGGCCGATCTCCAGGAAGCGTGTGGCGCCCTGGGCGCGGGCGGCGGTCAGCGCGTCATGGAACAGGACGGGCTTGACGATCTGCTCGGCCCAGTAGGCGGCGCTCGTCCAGTCGGCGTCGGACAACGGGGCGCCCGTGAGCGTGCTGACGGCGGCCACGGCCGGCCGGTTGAAGCGGACCTGCTCGGCCACGGCGGTGAACTCGGCGAGCACCGGCTCCATCAGCGGCGAGTGGAACGCGTGCGACACCTTCAGCCGGGTCGTCCGCCGTCCCGCCTCCCGGGCCCGCTCGGCGACGGCCGCGACCGCCGGCTGGGCGCCGGAGACCACCACCGCCGTCGGCCCGTTCACGGCGGCGATCACCGATCCGTCCACCAGCCACTCGGCGACTTCGGCCGCGGACGCCTCGACGGCGGCCATCGCGCCGCCCTCGGGGAGCGCCTGCATCAGCCGGGCGCGCGCCGCCACCAGCCGTACCGCGTCGGGAAGTTCGAGCACCCCGGCCGCGTGGGCTGCGGCGAACTCGCCCACCGAGTGGCCCAGTACCAGGTCCGGCCGCATGCCCCACGACCGCAGCAGCGCCGTCAGCGCCGTCTGCAGGGCGAAGAGCGCCGACTGCGCGTACCCGGTCCCGTCCTCCGCCTGCTCGGCGAACAGCACGTCCTTGAGCGGCCGTGCGAAGCGGAGCTCGGCGTCGAGCAGCTCGCAGACCTCATCGAGCGCACTCGCGAACATCGGGAACGTGTCGTACAACTCCCGGCCTGTGCCGGGGCGCTGACTCCCCTGGCCGGTGAACATCCACGCCGTACGGCCCTCCGAGGCCGTCCCGGTGACGACGGGGCCGGGGTGAAGGGCGACGGCGCGGTGTTCGAGGGCGGCGCGGGTGGTGGCCAGGGACAGGCCGACGTCGAGCGGGTCGGCGTGCAGTGCGTTCAGCCGGTCCCGCTGGTCCCGCAGCGCCCGCTCATTGCGCGCCGAGACGGCCCACGGCACGACCGGCAGGTGCGTGAGAGGTTCCTCGGCCGACTCCTCGGTCTCCGGGGCCTCTTCGAGGACGAGGTGCGCGTTCGTGCCGCTGATGCCGAACGACGAGACACCGGCGCGGCGCGGACGCTCCCCGCGCGCCCAGGGCTGTGCCTCCTGGAGCAGCCGCAGTGTGCCGTGCGTCCAGTCGATGTGGGAGGACGGCTCGTCGGCGTGCAGGGTCCGCGGCAGACGTTCCTCGCGCAGGGCCATGACCATTTTGATGACGCCGGCGACGCCCGCGGCGGCCTGCGTGTGGCCGATGTTGGACTTGACCGAGCCGAGCCACAGGGGCTCCTTGCGGTCCCGGCCGTAGGCGGCGGCGAGGGCGTGTGCCTCGATGGGGTCGCCGAGCCGGGTGCCCGTGCCGTGTGCCTCCACGGCGTCCACGTCGGCCGGGCCCAGACCTGCGTTGGCGAGGGCCTGGCGGACGACGCGCTGCTGGGCGGGGCCGCTGGGGGCGGTGAGTCCGTTGGAGGCGCCGTCCTGGTTGATGGCGCTGCCGCGGATCACGGCGAGGACCTCGCGGCCCTGGCGGCGGGCCTCGGACAGCGGCATCAGGACGAGCATGCCGGCGCCCTCGCTGAGCGAGAATCCGTCGGCCTGGGCGGAGAACGCCTTGCAGCGGCCGTCGGGTGCGAGGGCCCGCTGGCGGGAGAACTCGGCGAACATCTCCAGGCTCGGCAGGACCGTCGCACCGCCGGCGAGGGCCGTGGTCGCGGCGCCGCTGCGCAGGGCCTCGCAGGCCAGGTGCAGGGCGACCAGGGAGGAGGAGCAGGCGGTGTCGACGGTGAGGGCGGGGCCCTCCAGGCCGAGGGTGTAGGAGATACGGCCGGAGGCCACGCTGACGGCGTTGCCGGTCAGGACGTGGCCGGCGACGTCGGTGGAGGCGTGGGCGGCGGCGCGGTCGTAGTCGACGGTCATGAGGCCGAGGTAGACGCCGGTGGCGGTGCCCCGCAGCGTCGTCGGGTCGATGCCCGCCCGCTCCAGTGCCTCCCAGGTAGTCTCCAGCAGCAGCCGCTGCTGCGGGTCCATAGCGAGGGCCTCGCGTGGGCTGATGCCGAAGAAGGCGGCGTCGAAGTCGGCGGCGGCGCGCAGGAATCCGCCCTCGCGCTGGAGGAAGCCGCCGGGTGCGGTGCCGCTGGGGTCGTAGCGTCCCTCGATGTCCCAGCCCCGGTCGTCGGGCAGCGGGGTGACGGCGTCGGTGCCGTCCAGCAGGAGCTGCCACAGGGCCTCGGGCGAGTCGGTGTCGCCTGCGAAGCGGCAGGCCATGCCGACGACGGCGATGGGCTCGTCGGAGTGCGCGTGACCGGCGGTGGTCTCGGGATCGGCCGAGGGGGTGCCGTAGAGCTGCTCGTAGAGGTGGTGGCCGAGGGCCGCGGGGGTCGGGTAGTCGAACGCGACGGTCGGGGCGAGGGGCAGTCCGGTCGCGGTGCGCAGCCGGTCGCGCAGGGCGACGGCGGTGGCAGATTCGACGCCCTGGTCGCGGAAGGAGACGTGCGCGGGCGCGCCGCCGGGCAGTTCCAGCAGGTCGGCGATCTGGGTGCGGACGAGGTCGACGAGGCCGCCGCGCCGGTCGGGTTCGGGCAGGTCCCCGAGGCGCTCGCGCAGCGCGGCCGCCTGGACGCCGAGGGGTGTGCCGGCGGTGTCGGGGTCCTCGACGGCTGCTGCGGCGGCGAGTTCGGCGGGCAGGTCGGCCGGGTCGGTGTCCGGGTCGTGCAGGGCGGCCCAGTCGGGTTCGCCGCCGGTCGACCAGTATTCGGCCATGGCGCGCTGGAAGCGGTCGGCGTCTGCGGCGTCCCGGCGCAGGGTGGTGTTCACGGTGCCGGTGAGGCCGGCCCGGGTGAGGACGGTCTCCAGTCCTGTGGTGAGCAGCGGATGCGGGCTGATCTCCAGGAAGTGGCGGTGGCCGGCGTCGAGTGCGCTGCCGATCGCGGCGACGAACTCGACGGTGTCGCGCAGGGCGGCGGCCCAGTGGTCCGCGTCGAGGGTCACGCCGTCGAGGGCCGTACCGGCCGAGGCGGCGTACAGGGGGACGCGGGCGGCACGGGGGGTGAGGGCGGCGAGGTCGGTGCGGATGCGGTCGGTGATCTCGTCGACGTGCGGTGAGTGGGCGGCGACGCCGTAGTCGACGGTACGGGCGCGCACGCCTTCGGCGGTCAGCTCGGCGAGGAGTTCGGCCGCGGCGTCGGCGTCGCCGGAGACGACGCCGTTGTCGGGGCCGTTGACGGCCGCGAGGTGGAGCCTGCCGTGCCAGGGCGCGAGGCGTTCCCGTAGCCGCTCGACGGGCATCAGCACGGACACCATCTCGCCGCGCCCGTGCAGGCCGAGCTGCGCGGTGCCCCAGCTCGCGGCGACGCGTGCCGCGTCGTCGAGGGTGAGCGCGCCCGCGACGCAGGCGGCGGCGATCTCGCCGAGGCTGTGGCCGACGACCGCCGCGGGCCGCACGCCGACGCTCTCCCAGAGGGCGGCCAGCGACACCATGACGGCGAAGAGGGTGGGTTGGGTGACGTCGGGGGTGGTCAGCGCGTGCGCGCCGCGCAGGACGTCGACGGGGTCGTGGTCGAGGTGCGGGGCGAGGGCGTCGGCGCACTCTGCCATGCGGCGCGCGAACACCGGCGAGGCGTCGAGGAGCTCGCGGGCCATGCCGGGCCACTGCGAGCCGTGGCCGGGGAAGACGAAGACGGGACCGCCGTCGCGTGCGGCGGGCCGGCCCTCGGTGACGTGGTCGGTGGGGGTGCCGTCGGCCAGGGCGTCCAGGGCCGCGGCGAGTTCGTCGGGGCCGGTCGCGGTGACGGCCGCGCGACAGGGGTGGGCCGGGTCGGTGCCGTGCAGCAGGGCCGCCGCGATGCGGTCCGGCGCTCCGTCGCGTACGAGGGTGCGCAGGATGCGGGCCTGTTCCCGTACCGCCCTGGTGCCCCGCCCGGTGAGGAGCCAGGGGCGTGGGGTGCCCGCGAACGGGCGGGTGGCCGAGGTGGAGCGAGCTTGATCGGACACGTTCTCTCCCGCGGATGACTCGTCGCCACGTCTTCGGATGCTGGACCGGGCCTGTGGGGGGCGTCGGCGTGCGGCGGCCGGGAACGTGGGGGTGGCCTGATCCGTTCGCCCAACTGGTTCGATTATTCGGACGGACGACTGGGGGAATCACAAGGAGATGGAGCGCGCTGCGTGATCATGACGGCGCCGACGGGCCACGGGGGCCGCGTCGGCGTCGGTGCGCGAGTGCGGGAGAGGCCGTCAGTTCGCGGCCAGGCGTTGCAGGTGGGTGACGGCGGCGTCGATGCCGGGCAGGGCGAGCATGTCCTTCTGGGCACGCCGTGCCTCGTCGGTGACGCTCTCGTCGGCCAGGAGCCGGCGGCAGGCCTCCAGCATGGGTTCGGCGCCCCGGGACGCGATGTGCTCGCCTAGTCCGAGGTCGGCGACGCGCAGCGCGTTGTACCGCTGGTCGCCGAACATGGGTCGGACCGCCATGGGGACGCCGGCGCGCACGGCTTCGCGGATGCTGTTGTAGCCGCCGTGGGTGACGAACAACGCGGCGTGTTCCAGGAGGAGTTGCTGCGGGAAGCGGTCGACGACGCGGACGTGGGGCGCGGCCTTGGCGGTGTCCACGGGCATGCCGAGCGTGGAGACGACGGCGGCGCAGTCCAGTTCGGAGAGGGCCTCGACGACCGTGTCGAGGGGTTCGGCGGGGTCGTAGACGGGGATGGGGGCGCCGAACTCGCGGGCCTTGTCGAGGAATTCGAGGACGGTGCCGGGCAGTCCCGTGCCGAGTGAGGCGAGTACGAGGGGCTTGTCGGCGGGCAGTTCGGCGAACCAGTCGGGCAGGCGCTCGCCGCGGGTGACGGTGCGGGGCTGGCGGTAGGCGACGGCGGCGGGGGCGAGAGGGCGGGCGAAGGAGTAGGGGGCGGGCATGCAGTCGAGGCGTCCGTGCCGGTAGACGGCCACCGGGTCGTCGGTCTCGGGCAGGCCGAGGGCGCTGCGGCGGTCGTTCAGCAGCGGGAGCAGCAGTTCCGGGTCCAGGAACTGGCCCGAGCCGGAGGGCGCGGGCACGTGGGGTACGCCGAGGGTCTCGGCGACGAGGAGTGCGGCGAACTCGTAGCCGTCGCGCAGGATCACGTCGGGCCGGAACTCACGAGCCAGCGGCAGCAACAGGTCGTAGGCGTCGGTGAGTTGGGGTCCGGCGCCGAGGGTGGCCCACAGGTCGTGGGCGAAACGGCTGAACTCCTCGGGGATGGGCAGTTTGCCCTCGAACAGCAGCCGCATGCCCTGGGCGGTGATGTCGGTGTAGACGCCCTCGACGCGGGCCCGCTCGCCGGCGAGGACGGGGGCGAGTTTGTCGGCGGTGACGACGAGGACGTCGTGTCCGGCGTCGCCGAGGGCCCGCACGAGCGGCAGGCAGGCGCGCGCGTGGGAGGGCGAGCCGGTGATGCTGCACAGCACCCGCATGGTGACGGACCTTTCTGAGCGGCTCTACAGGTCTATACGGCGGTCAGGGCGGGCTCGACCGGGCTGGTGCCGGTGCCGTGCCAGGCGAGGCCCGCGGCGCTGAGCGCGGCCGGGTCGAGGAGGTTGCGGGTGTCGACGACGAGCGGATGGTGCAGGTCGGCGGCGATCCGGGGCCAGTCGAGGCCGCGATACTGCGGCCACTCGGTGCACAGGACGAGCGCGGAGGCGCCCTTGGCGGCCTGATGGGGGTCGTCGACGACATTGATGTCGGCGGGGAGTTCGGTGTGCCGGGTGGCGGGGACCGCCGGGTCGTGGGCGGTGAGTTCGGCGCCGCGGCCGGCGAGTTCGGCGGCGAGCGCGAGGGCCGGTGAGTCGCGCAGGTCGTCGGTGCCGGCCTTGAAGGTGAGGCCGAGCAGCCCGATGCGGACCCCGGCGAGGGAGCCGTCGGCGTCGCCGCACAGGCGGGCGATCCGGTCGGCGATCCGGGTGCGCTGGTGTGCGTTGGTGTCGATGGCCGCCCGCACGAGCGGGAAGTCGACGCCGAGCGCGTCGGCCGTGCCGAGCAGGGCGCGGGTGTCCTTGGGCAGACAGGAGCCGCCCCAGCCGGGTCCGGGGCGCAGGAACGCGCCGCCGATGCGGTGGTCCTGGCCGAGCGCGGTGGTGACCCGGCCGATGTCGGCGCCGACCTCCTCGCACAGCTCGGCGAGGGTGTTCACGTAGGACAGCTTGACGGCGAGGAAGCAGTTCGCGGCGTACTTGACGACCTCGGCGCTGGCGGCGTCGGCGATGACGACGGGCGCGTCGACCCCGGCGTACAGCTCGGCGACCTGGGCGGCGGCCCAGGGGCTGGCGGAGCCGATCACGACCCGGTCGGGCTGGAGGAAGTCGGCGACGGAGGTGCCCTCGCGCAGGAACTCCGGGTTGCTGACGACGCCGACGTCGGGCCGGCCGAGGGCGGCGGTGACGCGGGCGGCGGTGCCGACCGGCACGGTCGACTTGGTGACCAGGACGCTGTCGGGTTCCAGCAGGGTCCGGATCTCCTCGACGACGGCGTCGACGGCGGTGAGGTCGGCGCGTCCGTCGGGTCCGGTGGGGGTGCCGACGCAGATGAACACGGTGCGCGCGCCGCGTACCGCGTCGGCGGCGCCGACGACGAAACGCAGCCGGCCCGCGTCGAGGCCGGCCTGCACCAGCTCGGGCAGGCCCTCCTCCAGGATGCGCACTTCGCCGCGGTTGAGCTCCGCGACCTTGACCGGGTCCAGGTCGGCGCAGACCACCCGGTGTCCGAGCGACGCCAGGCAGGCACCTGCGGTGAGTCCGACATAGCCGGTGCCGATGACGGCGATGGTGTGGCGGTGCACGGCAGCCACCTCGATTCTCGGTTGCTTCGCTGCGGTCAGACGCCGATGAGCCGGGCGCTGATGGACGCCGCGGCACGGACGGCCAGGGCGACGCTGTACAGCGTCGGGTTGACGGCGGTGGCGGTCGGGATGACCCCGTTGCCGCCGACGTAGAGGTTGTCGAAGCCCCAGACGCGGCTGTCGGTGTCGCACACCGAGGTGCCGTCGTCGACGGGGCCCATGCGCACGGTGCCCTGGTAGTGCTTGGAGCTGCCGGCGGGGAACAGTTCGGGCCGTTCCAGGAACTCGCCGCCGAGTGCCTCGGCGACGGCCTCCTGGTCCGCGCGGGCCTGTTCGGCGCCTTCGAGGTCGCGTGCGGTGAGGTCGTAGTGGACGGTCATGTCGGGCATGCCGTAGGCGTCGGCCTCGCTGGTGGAGAACTCGATGCGGTCGTCGGCGCGGATCTCCTTGGCGCCGTACCAGACCATGCCGACGAACAGTGCCGGGTCGACGCCTTCCAGCGGTGAGGTGTCGATGGTCATGACCTGGCCGTGGTTGCGGCGGCCGGGGTCGGCGAACGGCACCCAGAAGCGGCCGGTCTCCAGGTCGCGGATGTCGCCGCCGAAGTCGACGGTGCCGCGGGCGGCGACCCCGGCGGTGGGGCCGTCCTTGACGTGGACGGAACTGACGGTCTTGGGCTGGTCGTTGAGGTAGCGGCCGAGGGCGTCGGGGCGGATGCCGGAGGCCCACAGCAACTGCGGGGTGCGCAGCGCGTCGGCGCAGACGGCGACGGCGGAGGCGCGTACGGCGAACTCGGTGCCGGTCGGGAGGTGTTCGAGGAGCGCTCCGGTGACCTTTCGCCCGTTGAACAGCAGGCGCCGGCACATGGTCTCGTCCGCGATGCGGAAGCGCCCGTCGCCCGCGGTCGCTCCGGCGTGCGCGAGCGGGCCGAGGACGGTGTCGGGGCCGCCCCACAGCGGGCGGCGGCCCGGGCGGGGGGTGCAGGAGAGGGGCATGGTGCCGACGCCGCGGCCGACCGGGTAGTCGCCGTCGAAGAGCTGGCCGAGCGTCTTGAGCACGAGGTCGCCGGCCTCGGTGGCCGGGTAGGCGTCGCGGGTGACGCTCAGCAGGTGTTCGGCGACGGACAGGGCGGCGTCGAGGTCGTCGGCGGGCAGGAACGGCAGCCGTTCGCTGTCCAGCGGGCGGGGGGCGGTGCAGGCCCAGTGCACGCCCATTCCGCCGATGTTGCTGGACATGACCGCGGCCGGCATGCCGGACTGCTCGGGCTCGTCGTCGCGGCGGGGCCGCAGCAGATGGGTGCCGCGGTCCGCGTACTTCTTCACCAGGGCGCCGTCCTCACCGGGCGCGGTCTCGGGATCGCGCCCCTGGGAACGGGCCTGGGCCGCGGCCCGTTCCGGTGCCGGCAGGTTGCCGAGGTGCAGCCCGGCCTGATCGGTCAGGCGCGGCCCGAGGTCGGCCATCAGGATCCGGGCGTGCGGTACGGCGTCGTACACACGGCGGGCGACGGCCGACCCCACGGGGCCGCTTCCGACGACGAGCAGGTCGACCGTCGGCGGAAGTTCGGGACAGCTCATGGTGACGCGACTCTCCTTCTGTGTGGTGCTGTGGGGGGTGGTGTTGGCGCGCGTCCGGTCAGTGAGCCGCGCGGCTCGCGGCGTAGTACTGGCGGACCTGCTGGGCGAAGGCCGGGTTCATCTGGGCCTTGGCGAGGATCTCGGCGGGCGGGGTGTAGTCGTCGTCGAGGGCGTCGGCGAACTTGGCGAATCCGGCGCGCAGTTGGGCCTCGATGACGGCGGGCCAGGCGTTGGGGATCTTCCACTCGTCCTCGTAGCCGGTGGCGAGCAGGTGGGTGACGGCGGTCTCGACGACGTCGGTGCGGCTGTGCGCCTGGGTGGGCTTGCGGACGGGCTGGAACACGGACAGGTCGTGGCGGGTGTCGTCGCCGAGGATGCGGCGGGCCATCTCGTCGGCGAGCAGCGGCGACAGGTGCAGGCCGTCGCGGTAGGTGCCGGTCATCATCCACAGGCCGTCGAGGCCGGTGCCGCCGACGAGCGGGAAGCCGTCGAAGGCGACGGGCCGGTTGCCGACCTGGATCTTCTCGATGCCCGCGGTGTCGAGGTCGCGGCGCAACTGGCGCAGGGCGCAGCCGAGCAGGAAGGTGGCGTCGCGGATGGAGGGCACGTCGGCGGGCTCGGGCTCGATGGCGTTGGTGGCGCCGAGGTAGACGTGGCCCTGGCCGCGCGGCACGAGGTGCAGGCCGCAGGCGAAGGCGCGGTTGGGGGTGCGCAGCACGCTGGTGGGGCCGGGCACGTCGGGGTTGACGCGGGCGACGACGGAGACGCCGACGCCGGCGCACAGCCGCGGGATGCTGCCGTTCAGCGCGGGCACGGTGTCCAGGAGGGTCTGGGAGGCGGCGCCGGCGGCGAGCACGACCTGGCCGGCGGTGAGGGTGTCGCCGCTGGTGAGCTTGACGCCGGTGATGCGCTCGCCCTCGGTGACCAGGCTCTCGCCGAAGCCGTCGAGGAGGGTGCCGCCGGCCTTCAGCAGGGCGGTCTGCAGCCGGGCCAGCAGGCGGCCGGAGTCGACGGCGTGCTCGCCGGGGATGAACATGCCCATCAGCGGCCGGGCCAGCGGGTCGGGGTCGAGCCAGCCGAGCTCGGCCGGGTCGATGTCCTCGTACGGCTCCTTGTACTCGTCGAGGGTCTTGCGGATGGCGGCGTAGTTGGCGGAGTCGATGCCGGGTACGCCCACCGAGTTCAGCAGCATCACGGTGCCGTCGGCGCAGCGCAGGTCGTCGCTCTCGCCGGTGTCCTCGGACAGTTGCTCCAGCCAGTCGTCCCACAGGCGGGTGGCCTGGACGCCGAGGTCGAGCTTGGCGCGGCCCTGTTCGCTGGCTATGAGGGTGGAGGTGACCTCGCCGAAGGTGCCGAGCATGGCGCCGGCGGCGGTGGAGGCGGCCCAGGGCCGGTCGGTGCGGCCGAGGACGGCCACCTTGGTGCCACGGCGGGCGAGGGTCAGGCCCAGGGACAGGCCGAGCACACCATTGCCGACGACGAGGACCTCGAAGGTCCGGCCGGCCGGGTTGTCGCTGGTCATCGCTTTCGTTCCCATCCTGTGAACCGCCGCGCCGGGCGCGGGGTGTGCGAAGTCGGTGTCGGGTTCGGTGTCGGGGTCGTCGGTTCCCGCGGCGTCAGGCGGTCGCGGGGGTGCCGTCGCGCGGCAGTTCGGCCAGGACCTTGGCGACGGCGGTCGCGACGTCGTCGACGTCCTGGCGGGTGCCGAGCAGGGCCTGGTGCCCGATGAGCACGCCGTCGCGGCCGACGCGTTCGGCGTTGGGGCAGCGTTCGGCGAGTTCCTCGGGCCGGGCGCCGCCGGTGGCGCCGGTCCAGAAGGCGTCGGTGCGGTGCAGGGGCTGGTGGCTGCCGAAGGCGGGGATGCCCTCCATCAGCAGCGCGAGGGCGACGGTGTCGCGGTCGAGCCCGCCGAGCTCGTCCTGGTCGAGGACGAACGTCGTCATGTAGTGCGGGTTGCCGGTGCAGCGCGGGTCGCGGCCCTGGAGGCGGATGCCGGGGATCTCGCCGAGCGCGGCGGCCAGTTCGGTGTGGCGGGCGGCGCGGCGGGCGTTCTGGTCGGCGAACCGGGCCAGTTGGGCGCGCAGCAGGGCGGCGGTGAGTTCGGAGATGCGGAAGTTGGAGGAGCCGGTGGCGAGGTGGAGTTCGCGGTCACGGCCGCAGTTGTGCCGTATCCAGGCGGCCTCGTAGGTCTCCTCGTCGGGCAGCAGCAGGGCGCCGCCCTCGCCCGCGGTGATCACCTTGGTGCTCTGGAACGAGAAGGTGGCGATCGAGCCGAGGGCGCCGAGGCCCTTGCCGAGCCAAGTGGCACCGTGGGCCTGGGCCGCGTCCTGGATGACGGTGACGCCGCGGGCTGCGGCCCAGGCGGTGATGGCGTCCATGTCGGCGACGTGGCCGCCGATGTGGACCGGGATGACGGCGCGGGTTCGGTCGGTGGCGGCGGCGTCGAGGGCGGCGGGGTCCAGGCAGAAGGTGTCCGGGGTGACGTCGACGAGCACCGGGACACCACCTCGGCGCTGCACTGCGGTGGACGTGGCGACGAAGGTGTAGGCAGGCACGATCACCTCGTCACCGGGTTCGATCCCGGCGAGTTCCAGGGCGAGTTCGAGGGCGTGCGAGCCGTTGGTGACGGCAAGCGCGGCGGGCGCCTGGCCGAACTCGGCGAACTCGCGCTCGAACGCCTGGACCTCCTTGCCGCCGTGCCGCCCCCACTCGCCCTGCTGGAGGGCGCGGGCGAGGGCGAGGTTCTCGGTCTCGTCGTACTCGGGCCAGCGCGGGAAGGGTTGCGTCCGCACCTTGGGCCCGCCGTTCAGGGCCAGCATTGCCCTCTCCTTCCGGGGGGGGGTGGCGCCGGTCAGCCGGGGAGGTTGCCGAACGCGGTGCGGGTGCCGTAGGGGTCGAGCTGCATGGTGAGGCCGCACTCGTCCTCCCAGCGCTTGGTGATCTCCACGCCCTCGGAGCGGTTGACGTCGTCGAGCATCACGGTGGCGCCGGGCGCCAGGTGGTCCTTGAGGGCGGGTACGGCCGGGTAGCGGGCCATCTTGCGGCCCTGCTCCCAGCCGGGCGGGCCGTCGACGAGCAGCAGGTCGATCTTGCCGTGCTTGTCGGTGAAGGCGCCGATCTCGTCCTCGACGGTGCCGGGCTCGTACCATTCGACGCGCTTGACGGCGGCCGGGTGCTCGGCGAGCGGGGCGTGCACGACGCGGGCGACCTCGGTCAGGCCCTCCTGCGCCAACTGGTCGTTGACCCAGCGTGCCCACTTCTCGTCGTGCTCCAGGGAGAGCACGTTGCCGTAGCCGCGCTGGGCGAGATAGCGGGCGAAGACGATCGTGGAGGTGCCGCTGCCGCATTCGACGAGGACCTTGCGGTCGCCCAGGGCGATGTCGTCGAGCAGCTTGATCAGGGCGCCAGGGCGCAGCGACCACGCGGAGAACGGCAGGTAGGGGCCGTTCAGCAGCGGGGAGAGCCGGATCCACGAGGCCAGGTCGTAGAACGCCCGGAGGAACTGCGTGTCCATCTTCCTGCTCCTGTCTGGATTCCGGTTCAGTGGCCGGCGAGGGCGACGAGGTGGTCGACGGCGGCGGTGACCTGGGGCAGCGCGAGCATGTGGCGCTGCGCGGTACGGGCCGCGTGGGTGTGACCGGGGTCGGCGAGCAGACGTTTGACGGTGTCGGCGACATCGTCGGCCGCTGCGCTGGGCACGCGCAGCCCGAGTCCGAGCTCCGTGACGCGGTCGGCGTTGTGCGCCTGGTCGCTGAGTTCGGGCAGGACGGCCATGGGGACGCCGGCGCGGACGGCCTCGCGGACGCTGTTGTAGCCGCCGTGGGTGAAGAGGAGTTGGGCGGTCTCCAGCAGCAGCGGCTGCGGGATGCTGTCGTGGAGGTGGACGTTGTCGCCGACGGCGGCCGGGTCGACGGGCATGCCGCGGGTGGCGACGACGGCCGTGCAGTCCACCTGGGACAGGCCCTTGACGATGGTGGTGAGCGGGTTGGCGTCACCGGGCATCAACGCGCCGACGACCAGCGCCGGGTCGGCCTCGATGTCCAGGCCCTCGAAGAGGTGCCCGGCGACCACGCCGTCGAAGAACAGGTCGAGGATGCGCGGGAAGACGGAGTGGTGCATCAGCGAGGCGAACACGTTGGTGCTGGAGACCACCACGAGCGGCTTGTCGCCGGGGAGGTCGCGCAGCCACTCGGGGCCGGTCTCGCCGCGCACGATGGCGGACGGCTGCTGGTAGGCGAAGGTGCCGCCCATCTCGTTGGCGGTGAAGGCGTACTCGGGCGGCATGCAGTCGAAGCGGCCGTGCGCGTGGATCGCCTCGGCCGAGTCGCTCTCGGGCAGGCCCAGTTCGGCGCGGCGCAGGTTCAGCTCCGCCAGGGCCAGCTTCGCGTCGAGGTACTGGCCGCCGCCGGAGGGCGCGGTGACGTGCGGGACGCCGAGGGTCTCGGCGACGAGGTAGCCGGCGAACTCGACGCCGCTGCGCAGGATCACGTCCGGCTTGAACTCCTGGGCCACGTCGAGGAGTTGCCGGTAGGCGTCGGTGACGTGCGGACCGCAGGCGGTGGCGAGGAGGGTCTGCGGCGAGAACGGGTCGGAGGGGGCGAAGTCGATGCGCTTCTGCTGGAGCAGGCTGAGCACGATCTCGGCCATGTCGGTGAACAGCGGCAGGACGCGGATGTCCTCGCCCTCGAAGACACCGGCCATCTCCGGCGGGGAGACGACGGTGACCTCGTGACCGGCCTCCGCCGCGGCTCGGGCCAGCGGCAGCAGGGCACGTGCGTTGGAAGGCGACAGCGCGAGGCTGCAGAGAATGCGCACAACCATTCCTTTCCGTGCGGAAGCGACGTTCGGACACGTCATGATGTGCCGCCGCGCTCGGTGTTTTCCCGAGTCTTCGGCGCGCTTTCCGCGCCGCTCGGTGAAGAACTTATGGGATCCGGATGCGGCGACCCAGTTGGGTGTTTCCACCGGCGGGTAATCGGCTCAATGAGCGGACGACTTCGCGGCGTTGCGGGTATTCGGCGAAAGACGAATTAGAAGGCGTACCGGAATCAGGCGGTGAGCTGGGCGGCCGTGTTCTCGGTCCAGGCCTCGGCGCGGCGCCTGCGGTCCTCGCGCACCGTGCGCGGCACGAGCGCGTCGACGGCCTCGCGGGTGGCCGGGTGCCGGAAGGCGTAGCGCAGGGCGCCGGTGGCGGAGGGGTGCCGGGAGCGGCGCAGGAAGTCCCGGCGTTCCAGGTGGTCGAGCCAGTGCGCGGCTTCGGCACGGTCCACGCCGCCCACCGCCGCGACTCCGTCGGCGCAGCACACGCCTCCCAGGGCGGAGGCGCACACGAGGACGGCCTTGGCGAGCGGCGGCAGCGTGTCGAGGTGGGCGGCGACCACCTGCCGCACATGGCGGGGCATCACGGGTGGCCCCGCCGGGCGGCCGTGCCCTGCACCGGCCAGCTCCCGTGCGTACTCCACGGCGTAGAGGGGGTTGCCGCCGACGCGGGCGAGGACATCGCGCCGCAGGTCTGCGGGCAACGCGGTGCCGCCGTCGCCGGCGAGGAGGGCGTCGAGCAGCGCGGCCGAGGAGGGCTCGTCGAGCGGGTCGAGGGTGAGGGCGAGGGCGTCGCGCCGGCCGCCGCCCCAACTGGGCCTGCGGTCGAGGAGTTCGGGGCGTGCGGTGACGGCGAGGAGCAGTGGTACGGGTCCGGCGGCGTCGGCGAGTTCGGTGACGAGGTCCAGGACCGGGTCGGGCGCGGAGTGCAGGTCCTCCAGGACGAGCAGCAGGGGGCGTTCGGCGGCGAGGCCGGTGAGCAGGAGCCGCCAGGCGGTGGCGAGGTCGGGCCAGTCGGCGGGGGCGGGCGGTTCGGCGCGCAGGAGCGGGCCGAGCCGGTCGAGCAGCCAGGCGCCGCGGTCGCCGGTGCCGAACAGGGCGTGGACCGTGCGGGCGAGGGCGTCGCGGGCGCAGTCGTCCGCGCCGGTGGCCGAGGCCAGGGTGCGCTCCAGCAGGGCGAGCGGCCGGTCGCGGTCGCACCAGGAGCTGTGCCCGGTGACGACTCGGAAACCGTACGGGGAGCGGCGGGCGAGCCTGGCCAGTTCGGCCATCAGCCGGGTCTTTCCGGAGCCGGGTTCGCCGAGCACGGTGAGCAGGCAGGGCCGCTGCCGGCGGGCCACGTCGGCGAGCGCTCCGCCCAGTTGTTCCAGCTCGCGGTCCCGGCCCACCAGGGCGGGCGGGGTGTCCGTGCAGGCCGTGCGTGCGCCGATCGGCTCGGACGCGCCGTCGGGTCCGGCCGGGCCGTAGACGAGGGAGCGTTCGGTGCCGGAGCGGGTCGTGGCGCACACCCTGATGCCGCCGGGCGGCACGGTCTCGAGCAGGTCGGCGCAGCTCTTCGGTACGGCGCCGTTCACGATCGGCACGGCGCCGGTGCCGTCGGCGGCACAGGTGACGACGACGTCGCCGGTGGCCACGGCCACGCGGGGAGCGGAGCCGCCGTGCACGGGGACGGGGCCGCCCGCGCCGTACTGGCGGAGTCTGCGCAGGATCGCCCGGCCGGCCCGGACCGCGCGTTCGGCGTCGTCCTCGCGGGTGCGGACGACACCGAACAGGGCGAACGTGACCGGGCCGAGCACGCCGGAGACCTTTCCGCCGTGCCGGGCGACCTCGTCGCGGATGGCGACGGCCAGTTCCCCGGAGAGCCGGGCGGCGTCCTCCGGGGCACCGCCGAGGCCCTTTCCGAGAGTGGTCCGCACGAGCAGCATCGACAGTTGCTTGTGCTGTTCGGTCAGGACGCCGGCGGGTGCGGCGGGATACGGGAAGGCGGGGGTGCGTGACGGTGCGGGGAGTGCCGGTGCGGCGGGGGGCCCGGGCGCCGGGCGGCTGTCGAAGCCGACGGGGGTGACCGGGGTGATGCGGGCGGCCGGGCGGGGTGTGGCGGCGGTTGTCCGGGGGCGGCGGGGTTCGCCGTCGAGGGCCATGATGGCGAGCGCGTCGGGCTGGCCGAGGACGGGATCGTGGTCGAGGACGGCACGCTCCACGGCGCGCAGCACCCGGCCCGGTTCCAGGCCGAGCCGGGATGCCAGCGCGGCCCTGGTGCGGCGGTAGGCGTCCAGAGCGTCGGACTGATGGCCGCGGCGGTAGAGGGCGAGCATCAACTGGGCGCACAGCCGCTCGCGTTCCGGCTCCCGCTGGGCGTGGATGCGGAGTTCCTCCAGCACGTCGTGGTGCCGTCCGCAGGCGAGTTCGGCCTCGTACAGGTCCTCACGGGTGGCCGAGCGGGCCTGGGCGAGGGTGCGCAGTTCGGGCCAGTCGGTGCCCGACTCGGCGAGGTCGGCGAGGACGGGGCCGCGCCACAGGTCGAGGGCGGCGCGCAGGGTACGGGCGGCGGCGGACCAGGATCCGGCGGCGAGGTCGGCGCGGCCACGGTCGGCGAGGGCCCGGTAGGCGCTGAGGTCGAGGTCGTCGCCGTCGACGCGCAGCAGGTAGCCGGGGGCGTGGGTGAGCAGGACGGGGGCGCCGCGAGTGGCTTCGGTGTCCTCGGCGGCGAGGAGTCCGCGCAGGGCGGAGACCGCGTTCTGGAGCATCTTGCGGGCGGTGGGCGGCGGTTCACCGGCCCACAGGGCCCGCATCAGGGCACTGGTCGCGACGACTTCGTTGGCGTGCAGCAGCAGATGGCCGAGTGTGGCGCGCTGTTTGACGCCGCTCAGCGCGACCGGGCCGCTGTCGTCGAGGACCGTCAGCGGGCCCAGTACCTGGAATTTCATGCCCGTGTCGCTCCCGTTCGCTCCGGCCCGGAAAACACACGGAGAACCGGAAGGAGACGAAAGAGACGATGAAAAGGGACGGCTCCCTCTCCCGGTGTTCCCGCCGGTTTTCCCGAATGCGCCGAGCCGATTTTCCGGTGCCGTTCTTACCGTTCTCCGAGATGATTCCGAGGGACCCGTACGGCCGTTCTCCGGCCTCGCACCAGGCCCGGAGAACGGCCGTCGGACATTCACCCTCTGGATCCGCAAAGAATGCTATCGGCGTCCCGGCGGGGCGGTCACTGGGGAAAACACTGGTCCTGTGCCGGTGTCAGGAGGCGCGCCAGCGCAACGCCCGGTCGGCGATCCACAGCGACGCCACGGACGCGACGGCGAGGACGGCCACGTCGAGGGCGAACATGCCGTCGATGTCCCCGGTGACGCTGTGCCGGATGGCGTCGGCGCCGTAGCTGGTCGGCATGACGTAGCTGATGACGCGCAAGGCGACCGGCAGGGACTCCATCGGGATGAGCAGCGGGGCGCCCAGCAGCAGCAGGAAGTTGAGCATGTAGGTGACGATGGAGATGAGCTCGATCCGGTCGATGAGGCTGCCGATGACGAGGCCGAGCGCGGCGAGCGGCAGGGCGGTCAGCGGGTACACGAACAGCAGCGTCGGCGACAGCGTCAGCTTGATGTCGTAGAGCACCTCCACCGCGAGCAGGGAGGTGACCAGGCCGGGCGCGATGAGCAGCAGCCGGGCTGCGACGAACGCCGTCACGAAGGCCACTTTGCTGATGGGCAGCGAGGCGTAGTACATCATCGAGCCCTCGGCCTTGATGGCGCCGATGCGCTGGGCGATGGCCGTGGTGCCGAGCGCGGCGATGGAGAACACGCCGGAGCCGCTCGCGATGTACAGCAGGCTTGCCTGGTCGGTGAGGCCGCTGCCGATGCGGGAGAACCCGAACACCATCGTCAGCGGCATGAAGATGCCGAAGACCATGTGGACGTGCCAGGAGGTCCGCACGATCAGCATGTGCTCGAACCACAGGTACTTGAAGGAGGTGCCGAAGTTGGCGAGCCGTGACCCGAGGGTGCGCCGGGGGACCCGGGCGGGGGTCGGGGCGCTCGGGGGCGCCGGCCGGGGCGTATGCGCGGCGGCGGGCAGCGGGGTGCGCCGGGCGGCGGGCGGGGTGCTCGTGGGCGCGGCGGCTTCGGGTTCGGCACCAGGGGCACCGACGGTGGCGAGTTCCTTCACGGGGGGCGGCGGTCCGGACGAGTCGGGCGCCTGGTGGGCCGGCTCGGACTCGGCCGGTTCCTCCGGTTCGCCGACGGGTTCGGGCTTGAGGCTGACGGGTTCGGGCTTGAGGCTGAGGTAGACGTCCTCCAGCGTGGGCCGGGCGAACCGGAAGTCGTCGACGCGGGTCACACCGACGTCGGTGACCAGGACCTCCAGCAGGGGCTGGATCCGGTCGGGCGGTGCGGTGACTAGGTAGCTGCCGCTGCGGTCGCCGGGTGAGACGACACCGATCCGGCCGAGCCGGGCGGCCTCCGCCTCGGTGAGGTTGCCGCCGTCGCGGACGAACAGCTCCAACCGCGCCTGGGCGCCGGTCTGTTCCTTGAGCTCGCCGGGAGTGCCCATCGCGGTGATGCGGCCGCCGTGCATGACGGCGACCCGGTGGACGGCCTTCTCCGCCTCCAGCACGTTGTGGGTGACGAGGACGATCGTCGTACCGTCCTCGGCGGCCCGGCGCTGCACGATGTCCCAGATCAACCGCCGGTTGTGCGGGTCGAGTTCGTTGGTGGGCTCGTCCAGCACGATGAGTTCGGGGCGGCCCATCAGGGTCATGCCGAAGTTCACCAGCCGCATCAGGCCACCGCTGAGCCGCTCCACCTGCCGGTCGGCGTACGGCCCGAGACCCAGCTCGTCGATCAGTTCGTCGGTCTGGCGCCGGGCGTCCGTCTCGCTCTGGCCGCGCAGCCGCCCCGTGTAGTGCAGGGCGCGGCGGGCCTCGATCAGCCGCATCGACAGGCCCCGCTGCGGCAGGAAGCCGACGGTGGACTTCACCAGCTCGGGGTGGCGCACCACGTCGATGCCGTTGACGGTGATGGAGCCGGACGTGGGGCGGACCAGCCCCAGCATCTGAAGGACGAGCGTCGTCTTGCCGGCGCCGTTGGCACCGAACAGGCCGAACACCTGCCCGCGCGGCACGCTGAACGTCAACCCGTCATTGGCTCTGATGAGTTCACCGCCCCGGCCGCGATAGGCGCGTACCAGATCACGCACCTCTATGGCCGGACCGTCGTCCGTCTTGACCATGCCCACGTCTCATCGCCTCTTCGGCTCAGGGACCCGGCCGCGCCGCTGGTCCGCCGTTCGTGTACCGGTTTCGCCCACGCTAGGCGTGGCGCGTCCGGGGACATCAGTGGAAGCTCTCCACCCCTCGGTCACCCATTGCCGAGTTCGTCGTCGAGGAAGGCGAACATCTCGTCGTCCGACAGGTTGTCCATGTCGAGCGCCGTCGCCTTCTCCGGGTCGTCCACGTCCAGTTGCTGCGGTGCGGCGCCCGCCGCGGCGAGCGCCGACCAGCGTGTGCGCAGGACGTCGAGGCGTCCCGCGATCTGCCGGTGCGCCGCGCCGTCGGCGGCCGGCTCCGGCAGTGCCGCGATCAACTGCTCGACCCGCTCCAGGGCGGCCAGCAGGCCGTCGGCCCCGGTCCGCTCGGGCTCGGGTGCGAGCAGCGTGTACAGGTGCGCGGCGACCGCCTCCGGCGTCGGGTGGTCCAGGGCCAGCGTGGCGGGCAGCCGCAGACCGGTGGCGGTGCTCAGCGCGTTGCGCAGCTCCACCGACATCAGCGAGTCGAATCCGAGGTCGCGGAAGGCCCGGGCCGGTCCCACCTCGGTGGTGCTGCCGGGCCGGTGCCCGAGCACCCGGGCGGCTTGGTCCCGCACCAGCTCCAGTACGGCCACTCGCCCTTCGTCCTCGTCGAGCGCCGCGAGCCGCGCCACGAGTCCCGAGTCGGTCGGCCGGGCCACCGACCGGCGTACCGGGACCAGGCCGTGCAGCAGCGCGGGTACGTCGGCGCCGCGGGCGCGCAGCGCGGCCACGTCGATCCGCACCGGCAGCAGGACGGGGTCGGCGGCGGAGACGGCCAGGTCGAAGAGCGCCAGACCCTCGTCGGTGCTCAGCGGCGGGAACCCGGCCGCACGCATCCGCTCGACGTCCCGTGCGCTCAGCGCGCCGGCCATGCCGTCCGCCTGCTGCCACGGCCCCCAGGCCAGGGACCGGCCCGGCAGCCCGGCGTCTCGACGGTGCCGCACGAGGGCGTCGAGGAAGCCGTTCGCGGCGGCGTACGCACCCTGGCCGGCGTTGCCGAAGGTGCCGGCCGCCGAGGAGAACACCGTGAACGATCGTACGTCCGGCAGCAGTTCGTGCAGATGCCAGGCGGCGTCGGCCTTGGGCCGCAGGACCGCGGCGACCCGCTCGGGCGTCAGATGCGCGGCGGTCGCGTCGTCGAGTACGCCGGCCGCGTGCACGACATGACCGACCCGGTGCCCGGCGAGGGCGGTCCCGAGGGCGTCCCGGTCCGCGACATCGCAGGCCACCGCCTCGACGCGGGCACCCTGCCCGGTCAGCTCGGCGACGAGATCCGCGGCGCCGGGCGCCTCGGCCCCGCGCCGGGACAGCAGAAGCAGATCGCGTACGCCGTGCCGGGCGACAAGATGGCGGGCGAGGAGGGCACCGAGGCCGCCGGTGCCACCGGTGATGAGCACGGCTCCGCCGCGGCCGAGGGATACGCCGGCTTCCGGCTGGCCGTCGGGGCCGCCGGAACCATCGGGGCCGCCGGAACCGTGAGAGCCGCCGGAACCATCGGGGCCGCCGGAACCGTGAGAGCCGCCGGAACCATCGGGGCCGCCGGAACCGTGAGAGCCGCCGGAACCATCGGGGCCGCCGGAACCGTGAGAGCCGCCGGAACTATCGGGGCCGCGGGAACCGTGAGAGCCGTCGGAACCGTCGGAGCCCTTGGAGCCGTCGATGGACGCTCGCTCCAACCGTGGGACCAGCACCTCGCCGTCCACCACGGCCACTTCCGGCTCGGTGACACTCAACGCACGGGCCAGGCCGGCCGGATCCCCGGGCACGTCGAGCAGGCCGATCCGGCCGGGATGCTCGCTCTGCGCCGACCGCAGCAGCCCCCACGCCGCGGCGGCACCCGGCTCCGCCCCGGTGGTGGCCCCGCGCTCCAGGACGACGAGCCGTGCCCCGGCGAGGCGTTCGTCGTCCAGCCAGGTCCGGGCGAGGGAAAGCGCCGCACGCGCGTGTGCATGGGCGGAGTCGGCCGGATCGGTGCCGGTCTCGCGCAGCGGAGCGAGCACGAGGCCGTGATGCGCCGCTACGGCGGCGAGATCGTCGTACGCCACCGCCTTGACCCCGGCCGTGGCCAGCTCACCGGCGAGATCCTCGGACAGCTCTCCAAGTACGGCGATCTCGGCGGGCAGGTCGGCGGGCATGCCGGTGGTGAGCTCGCCGACCGGTGTCCACACCGTCCGCAACAACACGTCCGGCGCGGCGGCGGACCCGGCACCGGCCATCTGTTCGCCGTCGACGGGCCGTACGGTCAACCCGCCGACGCTGAGGACCGCCCCGCCCCCGGTGTCGGCGACCGCGATACGCACGGTCCGCTCCCCCGTCCGCTCCAGCCGCGCCCGCACGGTCCCGGCACCGGAGGCGAACAGGGCCACGTCCTCCCAGGAGAAGGGGAGCGCCGCACCGTCACCGCCGCCCGCGCCCGTGAAGCCGGCCGCGTGCAGTACGGCGTCGAGGAGGGCCGGGTGAACCCCGTATCCGCGGGTATCCGTGGCCGTATCGATGCCGGTGTCCCCGTCTGTGTCCGCGTCCAACGACACCTCCGCGAACACCTCGTCGCCCCGCCGCCAGGCTCGGCGCAGTGCGCGGAACGACGGCCCGTAGTCGAAGCCGGCGTCCGCCAACATGTCGTAGTGGGAGGCGAGTTCGATGGCCTCAGCGCCCTCCGGAGGCCACACGTCCGTACCCAGAGCCACCCCCTCGGCAAGGGCGTGGGTGAGCACACCGTGCGCGTACGCCGTCCAGGGAGCGTCGACGCCGGCCCGCTCGGGCCGTCCGTGCAGCGCGAAAGTGCGCCGCCCGTCGTCGTCTGCGCCATCGACGCGCACCTGCAATCTGACGGGTGCGCCGTCGTCGGGCAGCACGAGAGGGGCGACCGTGGTCAGTTCCTCGATACGCCCGGCTCCGACTTCGTCACCGGCCCGGATCAGGAGGTCGACCAGGGCCGCGCCGGGCACCAGGGTGCGTCCGAGCACCGTGTGGTCGGCGAGCCAGGGCTGCGCCTGCGGCGACATGAGGCCGGTGAACACCGCGCCGCCGCCGTCCGCGAGCAGCATCGCCGCGTCGAGCACGGGGTGCCCGGCCGGCACGAGCCCGACGGAGCGCACATCACCGCCGCCCAGCCCGGTTCGCGACTCCGGCCAGAAGCGCTGCCGCTGGAAGGGGTAGGTGGGGAGTTCGTCGGTGAGTCGGGCGCCGGTACCGGCGAAGTACTCCGCCCAGTCGACGGGTACACCGTCCACGAAGAGCCGGCCCAACGCGACAGCCAGCGCCTCTTCCTCGGAACGGTTCTTGCGCAGCGTCGGGACGACGAGAGCGCCCTGGGGGGCGGTCTGCTCGATGAGGGCGGTGAGGGTGCCGTCGGGGCCGATCTCCAGGAAGCGCGTCACACCCTGGTCGGTGAGGGTGTGGATGCCGTCGGCGAAGCGGACGGTCTCGCGGACGTGCTGGACCCAGTAGTCGGCCGTGTCCGGGGTGGTGAGTGTGCCGGTGAGGTTCGAGACGAGCGGGATGCGCGGCTCGGCGAAGTGGAGACCGGCGATCGCGGTGCGGAAGTCCTCCAGCATCGGATCCATGAGCGGGGAGTGGAAGGCATGCGAGACCCGCAGACGGCTGGTACGGCGGCCGGGCAGGGCGGCGGCGACCGCGAGAACGGCCTCCTCGGTGCCGGAGAGCACGATCGAGGTCGGGCCGTTGACCGCCGCGACGCTCACGTGGTCGGTGAGGTGCGGGATCACCTCGTCCTCGGCGGCCTCGACCGCGAGCATGAGCCCGCCCTCGGGAAGTGCCTGCATCAGCCGGGCACGTGCCGACACCAGCGTGCACGCGTCCGCGAGCGACAGCACACCCGCGACATGCGCGGCGGCTATCTCACCGACGGAGTGACCGGTCACGAAGTCCGGCCGCACCCCTAGGGATTCGGCCAGCCGGTACAGGGCCACCTCGACGGCGAAGAGCGCGGGCTGGGTGAACTCCGTGCGATTCAGGGCCTCCTCGTCCTCACCCCAGATCACCTCGCGCATGGCAGGGTCGAGCCCGGCAAGGACCTCGTCCAGCGCCCGGGCGAACACCGGGAAACAGTCGTACAGTTCACGACCCATACCGAGACGCTGAGCGCCCTGACCGGAGAACACGAACGCGAGCGGACCCTCGGCCACCACTCCCCTCGCCGCCTCCGTGACGCCCCCCGCCGACGCCAGCAACACCGCCCGGTGAGCGAAGGAAGCCCTGCCGGTCGCTGCCGTGAAACCGATGTTCACCGACGGCTCGCTTGGCTGGAGTTGCCGTATTCGGGCGTCCAGTGCCGCTTCCGAACGTGCCGTGACGACCAACGGGACTGTGCGCTCACTGCCGTCGGCGGCAGGCTCTTGCTCGGGGCCGGCTTCGAGGATGACGTGGGCGTTGGTGCCGCTGAGGCCGAAGGAGGAAACGGCGGCCCGGCGCGGGCGTTCGTTGTCCGGCCAAGCCACAGGCTCGCGGACCAGCTCAACGGCACCCGCCGACCAGTCCACATGCGAGGACGGCGCATCCACGTGCAGGGTACGCGGGACGACACCATGCCGCATCGCCAGCACACTCTTGATCACACCGGCGACACCCGCAGCGGCCTGCGTGTGCCCCAGATTCGACTTCACCGAGCCGAGCAGCAACGGCCGTTCACGATCCTGGCCATACGTCGCCAGCAGCGCCTGCGCCTCGATCGGGTCACCCAACGTCGTGCCCGTACCGTGCGCCTCGACCGCATCCACCTCGGCGGCGGACAACCCGGCCGATGCCAACGCCTGTCGAATCACCCGCTGCTGCGACGGACCATTCGGCGCAGTCAGCCCATTCGACGCACCATCCTGATTCACCGCACTACCCCGCACCACGGCGAGAATCCGATGCCCGTTGCGCACCGCGTCCGACTGCCGCTCCAGCAGCAGCACGCCCACGCCCTCCGCCCAGCCAACACCATCAGCCGAATCGGAGAACGCCTTGCACCGACCGTCCGCCGCCAACCCACCCTGCCGCGAGAACTCCACAAACGTCGTCGGCGTCGACATCACCGTCACACCACCGGCCACCGCCAGCGAACACTCACCACCACGCAACGCCTGCGCCGCCAGATGCAGAGCCACCAACGACGACGAACATGCCGTGTCGATCGTCACCGTCGGTCCTTCGAGGCCAAGCGCATAGGCGACACGGCCCGAAGCGATGCTCGGCGCGCTGCCATTGCCCCGGAAAGCCTCGAACTCCTCCCCCGGCAACAGCTCCCGATAGTCGTTGTACATCACGCCCGCGAAGACACCGGTCTGGCTGCCGCGCAGCGAGGTCGGGTCGATACCCGCCCGCTCGATCGCCTCCCACACCGACTCCAGCAGCAACCGCTGCTGCGCATCCGTCGCCAACGCCTCACGCGGACTCATCCCGAAGAACTCGGGATCGAACCCGGCGACGTCGGACAGGAAGCCACCGGCCCGGGTCGAGGAGGTGCCGGTGTGCTGCGGGTCGGGGTGGTAGAGCCGCTCCAGGTCCCAGCCACGGTCCGACGGGAACTCCCCGACCGCGTCACCGCCCTCCGAGACCAGCCGCCACAGGTCCTCCGGCGACGACACGCCGCCGGGGTAGCGGCACGCCATCCCCACGATCACGACCGGATCGTCGGCGAGGGGCATCCCGGTGGGAATCACCCGCGGTGCCGTCTCGGCGCCCGCAAGTTGTTCATGCAGATGAGCGGCCAGCTTCTCGGCCGACGGGTGGTCGAAGACCAGGGTGGCGGGCAGCCGCAGACCCGTCGCAGCGGCGAGGCCGTTGCGCAGTTCCACCGCCGTCAGCGAGTCGAAGCCCAGGTCTCGGAAGGGACGTCGGGGTTCGATGGAGCCGGCGCCGGAGTCGGTGTCGTCGTGGCCGAGGACTGCTGCGGCGCGGGCGCGCACCACGGTGAGGAGCAGGGCCCGCTGTTCCTCTGCGGTCCTCCCGGCGAGGCGGCGCACGAGGTCACCCTCGCCGGCGGCGGTCGTACGGCCCCGGAACAGGCCCCTCAGGAGCGGCGGGACGTCGGCGCGCGACCGCAGGGCCGGGTGGTCGAGCCGTACGGGCAGCAGGACCGAGGCGGCTGGATCGGCCGTTGCCGCGTCGAACAGGGCCAGGCCCTCCTCGACGGTGAGCGGCCGGAAGCCGGATCGTGTCAGGCGTTCGTGGGCGGCGTGGTCGAGTTCGCCGGTCATTCCGTCGGTCATCGCCCAGGGCCCGTAGGCGAGGGAGGTCGCGGGCAGGCCCAGGGCACGGCGGTGCGCGGCGAGGCCGTCCAGGTGGGCGTTGGCGGCGGCGTAGTTGGCCTGGCCGGTACCTCCGAAGGCGCCGGCCGCAGAGGAGAGCAGGACGAACGCCCGGGCGTCCGGGAGGAGTTCGTGCAGATGCCGGGCGGCGTCGGCCTTGGGGTGGAGGACTGCGGAGAGGCGCTCAGGGGTGAGCGCGGTGAGGACGCCGTCGTCGAGGACGCCGGCCGTGTGGACCACGGCGCCGATGGTGCGGCCGGTGAGCAGGTCCGCCAGCGCGTCGCGGTCGGACACGTCGCAGGCGGCGATCTCCACGTGGGCACCGAACTCCGTGAGTTCGGCGCGCAGTTCGGCGGCGCCCGGGGCGTTCGTCCCTCGCCGGGACACCAGCAGCAGGTCGCGTGCTCCGTGGTGGGTGACGAGATGGCGTGCCAGGGCCGCGCCGATGCCGCCGGTGCCGCCCGTGATGAGCACGCTGCCCGGGCCCGTCCAGATGTCTCGCTCGTCGTCCGGTGTTGCGGGCTCGTGACGGGTCAGGCGGGGTGCGAGCAGGTCTGTGCCGCGTGTGACGATCTCCGTCTCGCCTGTCTCGTAGGCACTCAGTAGCCGTGCCGGGGAGGGGAGTTGGGACTCGCTGGGGTCGCGGGTGAGCAGGGCCAGGCGGCCGGGGTGTTCGTTCGCCGCCGAGCGGGTCAGACCCCGGACGGCTTCGAGGACCGGGGATTCCTCGTCGACGGTCACGACGACCAGGCGGGACGTCGTGAACTGGCTGGCGGCGAGCCATGTGTGGAGGAGGTCGAGGGTGTGGCGGAGTGTGGTGTGCAGTTCCCCGGCGGTGATCTCCGTGAGGACGAGATCCGGCGCCGCCGTGTTGGGGTCGGGGGCGGCGTCCAGGACGCGCAGGATCTCGGCGTCCTGTGGCGCCCAGGCCGGGGCGGAGTCCGTGGTGAGTACGGCGAGACGAGGAGCCGTCGACGCTTCGGGGTACGCCACCGGCGCCAAGGCACGTCGGTACAGGGCGTTGGGGGCCGTCGTGCCGCTGGTCGGGGACGGCGGTCGGGTGACCAGCGAACCCACGGATGCCACCGGTGTGCCCGAGGGGTCGGTGACCGTGAGGCGCACAGCGTCCGTGGCGGCGCCCGTACCCATGTCCGTACTCGTGTCCGCGTCGCGGACGATGTGGGCGCGCAGCGCACGTGCACCCGTGCGGCTGCCGTGCAGATACAGGTCCACGTCACGCCAGGCGAACGGGAGCCCCGGCGTGCCCCCGGTGAACGCGGCGGCGTGCAGGAGGGAGTCGAACAGGGCGGGGTGCAGGAGGAAGCCGTCGGTGTCGGTGTCGTCGGGGAGGGCGGCCTCGGCGAACACCTCGGTTCCGCGCCGCCAGACGGCGGTGAGCACGCCGAACGGCGGGCCGTAGGTGAGGCCCGTGTCGGCCAGTTCGGCGTAGAAGGCGTCGAGATCGACCTCCTCCGTGCCGGCCGGCGGCCACGAGGCGGCCGCTTCGGTTCCCGGCTCAAGGCCGGGTGCGACGGTGGTGTCGGCGGCGAGCAGGCCGACGGCATGGCGCAGCCAGGGCGCGTCGGGGTCGCCGTCGTGCCGGGAGGAGACGGTGACGGGGCGCAGGCCGGCGTCGTCGGGTTCGGCGACCGACACCTGAAGGGTCAGGGCATCGCTGTCGGGCAGCACCAGTGGCTGTGCGAGGGTGAGTTCGGCGATGTGCCCGTGGCCGAGTTCGGCGCCGGCTCGGGCGACGAGTTCGGCGAGGGCCGTGCCGGGCAGGACGACCCGGCCGGCGACGCGATGCCCCGTCGTCCAGGGATGGGTCGCCGTGGAGACGCGGCCGGTGAACAGGGCGGCGTCACTGTCGGCGAGGCGGACCGCCGCTCCCAGCAGCGGATGGTGCACGGCCGTGAGTCCGGAGCCGCGGACGTCACCGCGGAGGGTTGTGGCGGTCGGCCAGTAGTGGCGGTGCTGGAAGGGGTATCCGGGCAGTCGGGTGCGGATGGCGCCCGTCCCGGCGAAGAGCTCGGGCCAGTCGACGGGCACACCGGTCGTGAACAGCCGGGCCAGCGCGGTGACCAGCGTGCTCTCCTCGGGCCTGCCCGACCGCAGCACCGGCACGGCGAAGGCGATGGCATCCGATTCGGCCTCGGGGTCCAGGTCCGTGTCGGCGCCCTCGGACAGGATCGACTCGACGAGCGCCGAGAGAGCGGCGGTGGGGCCGACCTCGACATAGGTCCGTACCCCGGTGCCGGCCATGGCGCGGACGGCGTCGGCGAAGCGGACGGTGTCGCGCACCTGCCGTACCCAGTGGCCTGGGTCGGTCAACTCGTCCTCCCCGACGGCGGTTCCGGTGAGGGCGGACACGACGGGCAGGCATGGCGCCCGGAACTCCAGGGTGTCGAGTACGGCACGGAAGTCGGACAGCATCGGGTCCATGTGCGCCGAGTGGAAGGCGTGGCTGACCGGGAGGCGGGTGGCGCGCCGGCCGGGGAGCGCGGCGAGGGTCGCCTCGACGGCGCCGGGGTCGCCGGAGACGACCACGGCGGCGGGTCCGTTGACGGCGGCGAGGGACGCCCCGGCGGCGAGGTGGGGGCGTACGTCGTCCTCGCCGGCCTCGACGGCGACCATGACACCGCCCTGCGGCAGGGCCTCCATCAACGTGGCCCGGGCCGTGACCAGGCGGCAGGCGTCGGACAGCGTCAGCACTCCGGCGACGTGCGCCGCGGCGATCTCACCGACGGAGTGCCCGGCCACGACGTCGGGGCGCAGGCCGAGGGACTCCAGCAGCCGGTACAGGGCGACCTCGACGGCGAACAGGGCGGGCTGGGCGGCGCCGGTCCGATTCAGCGCCGCCTCGTCGGTGCCCCACAACACGCCGCTCAGACCTGGGTCGAGCAGCTCCAGCGTCTCGTCCACGGCGGCGCGGAAGACCGGGAAGCGGTCGTACAACTCGCGTCCCATGCCGAGGCGTTGGGCGCCCTGACCGGAGAAGAGGAAGGCCGTCGGGCCGGGTTCGGCGGCGATGCCCCGGGCGATCTCGACCGGGCCGCCGGTGTCCGTGGCGAGGGCCACGGCGCGGTGCGGGAAGGCGGTGCGGGCGGTGGCCGCGAGGGTGAAGCCGACGTCCAGGATGTCGTCGCGGTGGGCGATCCGGGCCTTTCGGGCGTCGAGAGCGGCGGGGGTGCGGGCCGACATCACCCAGGGAACCACGGCCGGTGTCACGGCGGCGGGCTCCCGTTCGGGCTCGGGCGACTGAGGCGCGGCGGCCTCCAGGATGAGGTGGGCGTTGGTGCCGCTGACGCCGAAGGAGGAGACGGCTGCCCGGCGCGGCCGGTCCACCTCCGGCCACAAGGTGTCCGCACGCACCGGGCGCACGGCGCCCGTCTCCCAGTCCACGTGCGTGGACGGCGTGTCGGCGTGCAGGGTGCGCGGCACGATCCCGTGCCGCAGGGCCAACACCGTCTTGATGACTCCGGCGACTCCGGCGGCGGCCTGGGTGTGCCCGATGTTGGACTTCACCGAGCCCAGCAGCAGGGGTTGCGCGCGGTCCTGTCCGTACGTCGCGAGCAGGGCCTGCGCCTCGATGGGGTCGCCGAGCCGGGTTCCGGTGCCGTGGCCCTCGACGGCGTCCACGTCGCTCGGGTCGAGCCCGGCGGCGGCCAGCGCCTGGCGGATGACGCGCTGTTGAGCGGGGCCGTTGGGTGCGGTCAGGCCGTTCGAGGCGCCGTCCTGGTTGACGGCGGAGCCGCGCAGGACCGCCAGCACGGGGTGCCCGTTGCGGCGGGCGTCGGACAGTCGCTCCAGCACGACCAGGCCGACGCCCTCGCCCCAGCCGACGCCGTCGGCCGTGTCGGAGTACGCCTTGCAGCGGCCGTCGGCGGCGAGGCCGCCCTGGCGGTCGAACTCGACGTAGGTCGAGGGGGTCGCCATCACCGTCACGCCGCCTGCCAGGGCGAGGGTGCACTCGCCGCCGCGCAGCGCCTGGGCGGCCAGATGCAGGGCCACGAGCGAGGAGGAGCAGGCGGTGTCGACGGTGACGGCCGGCCCTTCCAGGCCGAGGGTGTACGCCACCCGCCCGGAGGCCACGCTGTGGGCACTGCCGGCGCCGCGCAGGCCCGCGTACCGCTCGTCGGTGAGGAGCGTGCCGTAGTCGCCGTACATGACGCCGGCGAAGACTCCGGTACGGCTGCCGCGCAGCGTCACCGGGTCGATCCCGGCGTCCTCGACGGCCTGCCAGGAGACCTCCAGGAGCAGCCGCTGCTGCGCGTCCGTGGCGAGTGCCTCGCGCGGGCTCATTCCGAAGAACTCGGCGTCGAAGTCGCCCGCACGACCGAGGAATCCGCCGCGCCTGGTCTCCTCCCAGCCGCGCTCCGCGGGTACGTCGCCGATCGCGTCGACGCCGTCGGTCACCAGCCGCCACAGGTCGTCCGGGGAGGCGACGTCGCCGGGGAAGCGGCAGGCCATGCCGACGATCGCCACGAGGTCGTCGTCGGTGGCGGCCCGCCGGGCGTCCGCCTCGGCCGTGTCCCCGCCGGGGACCGGGCCGCCGGTCAGCAGCTCGTGCAGATGCGCGGCGAGGTCGGCGGCGGTCGGGTGGTCGAAGACGAGGGTCGCGGACAGTCGCATGCCGGTTGCGGCGGCGAGGCCGTTGCGCAGCTCGATGGCCGTGAGGGAGTCGAATCCCAGCTCGCGGAAGGGCCGCCGGGAATCCACGGCGTCGGCGCGGCGGTGCCCGAGGACGCGGGCGACCTGCCCGCGCACCAGACCGAGCAGCTCGCGCCACTGCTCCTCGGGCCCGAGCCGCCCCAGTGTGGCCGCGAGACCCACGTCACCGGCGGTGGGCGACGCGGTGGTACGGCGCCGGTCGAGAACACGGTCCCGGACTCGGTCTCGCACGAGTCCGCGAAGTACGGCCGGTGCGTCGGGTCCGGCTTGGGCCAGTGCCTGGGTGTCGAGGCTCAGGGGCAGCACGACGGGTTCGTCGTGGGTCAGGGCGGCGTCGAAGAGGGCGAGCCCGGTCGCCGTGGACAGGGGCAGCAGCCCGGTGCGTGCCATGCGGGCCCGGTCGGCGTCGGTGAGCTGCCGGGTCATTCCGGCGGCGGCCTCCCACGGGCCCCAGGCAAGCGACAGCCCCGGCAGCCCCGCGCCGCGCCGCTCGCGCATCAGCGCGTCCAGGGCGGCGTTGGCGGCGGCGTAGTTGCCCTGGCCGGCGCTTCCGAGCACCCCTGCGGCCGACGAGAACACGACGAACGGCACATGGGCGTCGACGAGTTCGTGCAGGTGCCGGGCGGCCTCCACCTTCGGCCGCAGTACGGCCGAAACCCGCTCCTCGGTCAGCGCGGTGACCACGCCGTCGTCGAGGATCCCGGCCGCGTGCACCACACCGCCGACGGTCCGCACGGCCAGCAGCGCCGCCAGCGCGGCACGGTCGGCCACGTCACACGCCACGGCCTCGGCACGGGCACCGGCCTCCGTCAGCTCGGCGACCAGGTCCGCGGCCCCCGGCGCGTCCGGACCTCGGCGCGAGACCAGCAGCAGATCCCGCACTCCGTGCCGGGCGACGAGATGCCGTGCCACGGCAGCACCGAGCCCCCCGGTGCCACCGGTGAGCAGAACACTGCCCTCGCCCCAAGCCGGTGCCTGCCTCTCACCGGCCGGCCCCCGCAACCGCCCCAGCCGGGGCACCAGAACCTCCTCGCCCCGCACAGCGACCTCGGGCTCGGTCCCGTCGCCGAGCAAGCCTAGTGCGGTACGCAGCGCCTGCGGAGCCGGATCGGTGAGGGCGAGCACGGCCAGCCGGCCGGGGTGCTCGGCGGCGGCAGACCTCAACAGCCCACGCAGCGCGGCCCCGGCGGGATCGACGCCGTCCCGGGTGACCAGGACCACGCGGCGCTCGGACTGCTCGGCCAGGGCGCCCTGCAACAGCGCCAGCGCGTCGCCGACGGCAGTCCGCACCTCCCGCGCGGGCGGCGGCAGTACCAGGACCTCGGCCTCCGCGCCGTCCTCCTCCGAAACGAGGCCCGCCTCGCGCAACACCGCGGCGAACGTGCCGTCGCCGTCCCCGGAGACGCACACCGCACCGGGGTCGCGGGCCACGTCCACGGCCGGCCTGACCCACTCGACCCGGTAGAGCGGTCCGGGCGCGCCTCCCTCGGCCAACTGCCCCGCCGTGACGGCACGGACAGCGAGCGCGTCGGCACCGGCCACGGGCTGTCCCGCCGAGTCGGCGAGGGTCACCCGCACACGGTCCGGCGGGAGAAGCGACAACCGGCCCCGCACCGCCGCGGCCCCTTCGGCGTACAGCGCGACACCCTCCCACGAGAACGGCACCACACCGTCCCCCACGAGCAGCGAAGTACCGTGCAGAGCTGCGTCGAACAGGGCGGGATGCAGTACGAAACCACCCGGCTCCGTACCTTCGGGCAGCTCGGCCTCGACAAAGATCTCGTCACCACGCCGCCAGGCGGCACGCAACCCCCGGAAGGCGGGCCCGTACCCGAACCCGGTCAACGCCCGGTCGGCGTAGAAGGAGTCGAGTTCGACCGGCTCGGCGCCGGCCGGTGGCCACACCGCCAACTCCGGCTCGGACGCGGGTACTTCCTCCCCACCCTCCAACAGCCCGGACGCGTTGACGGTCCAAGACGCCCCCGGATCGGCTTCCGGACACGACTGCGCGGTCACCGGCCGCCGCCCGTCCGCGTCGGCCGGGCCGACGGTCACCTGAAGGCGTACGGCCCCCTCGTCGGGCACGATCAGCGGCGTGCCCAGCGTCAGCTCGGCGAGGCGTCGGCAGTCGTACTCCTCACCGGCCCGCAGGGCGAGTTCGGCGAGTGCGGCGCCGGGCAGCAACGAGCGGCCATGGACCGTGTGGTCGGCGAGCCACGGGTGCGCGGCGAGCGACAGCCGACCCGTCAGAACGATGCCGTCCGAACCGGCCGGCGGCACGGCTGCGCCGAGCAGCGGATGCCCAACGGGCTCCAGCCCCAGGGCGATGGCGTCCTTAACCGACAGCGAGCGCTCCGGCCAGAAGCGCCGACGCTGGAAGGGGTAGGTCGGGACGACCTCAGGCAGTCCGATTCCGGTTCCGTTTGCGGCGAAGAGGGCAGCCCAGTCCACCGGAACGCCGTTCGTAAAGAGCCGGGACAGCGCCGTGAGAGCGGCTTCCTCTTCGGAACGGTTCTTGCGGAGCGTCGGGACGACGAGAGCGTCCTGGGGGGCGGTCTGCTCGATGAGGGCGGTGAGGGTGCCGTCGGGGCCGATCTCCAGGAAGCGCGTCACGCCCTGGTCGGTGAGGGTGTGGATGCCGTCGGCGAAGCGGACGGTCTCGCGGACGTGCTGGACCCAGTAGTCGGCCGTGTTCGGGGTGGTGAGGGTGCCGGTGAGGTTCGAGACGAGCGGGATGCGCGGCTCGGCGAAGTGGAGACCGGCGATCGCGGCGCGGAAGTCCTCCAGCATCGGATCCATGAGCGGGGAGTGGAAGGCGTGCGAGACCCGTAGGCGGCTGGTACGGCGGCCGGGCAGGGCGGCGGCGACCGCGAGAACAGCCTCCTCCGTGCCCGAAAGCACCACCGAGGACGGCCCGTTGACCGCCGCGATGGACACACCGTCGACGAGGTGAGCAGCGACTTCGCCCTCACCCGCCTCCACGGCCAGCATGAGCCCACCCTCGGGAAGGGCCTGCATCAGCCGGGCACGTGCCGACACCAGCGTGCACGCATCCGCGAGCGAGAACACGCCCGCGACATGCGCGGCGGCTATCTCCCCGACGGAGTGACCGGTCACGAAGTCCGGCCGCACCCCTAGGGATTCGGCCAGCCGGTACAGGGCCACCTCGACGGCGAAGAGCGCGGGCTGGGTGAACTCCGTGCGGTTCAGGGCCTCCTCGTCCTCGCCCCAGATCACCTCGCGCATGGCAGGGTCGAGCTGGGCAAGGACCTCGTCCAGGGCCCGGGCAAACACCGGGAATCGGTCGTACAGTTCACGACCCATGCCGAGACACTGAGCGCCCTGGCCGGAGAACACGAACGCGAGCGGACCCTCGGCCACCACTCCCCTGGCCGCCTCCGTGACGCCCTCCGCCGACGCCAGCAACACCGCCCGATGCGCAAACCGGGTCCGGCCGGTCGCGAGTACCTGTCCGAGGTTGAGGGTGGAGCCCTCAATGCCGGAGCGCAGGCGGTCGAGTTGAGCGTCGAGCGCGTCGGCCGTCTTGCCGGACACGACCAAGGGGACGATCCCGGACGGGTCCGCCGTCTTCTCGACCTCCGGCTCCACCGGCCCCTGCTCAAGAATCAGATGGGCATTCGTGCCGCTGACGCCGAACGAGGACACGCCGACGCGGCGCGGACGGTCGTTGTCCGGCCAAGCCACAGGCTCGCGGACAAGCTCCACGGCACCCGCCGACCAGTCCACATGCGAGGACGGCGCATCCACGTGCAGGGTGCGCGGGACGACACCATGCCGCATCGCCAGCACACTCTTGATCACACCAGCGACACCCGCAGCGGCCTGCGTGTGACCCAGATTCGACTTCACCGAGCCGAGCAGCAACGGCCGTTCACGATCCTGGCCATACGTCGCCAGCAGCGCCTGCGCCTCGATCGGGTCACCCAACGTCGTACCCGTGCCATGCGCCTCCACGACATCGACGTCCCCGGCACCCAGCCCAGCCGACGCCAGTGCCTGCCTGATCACCCGCTGCTGCGAAGGCCCGTTCGGCGCGGTCAGCCCGTTCGACGCACCATCCTGATTGACAGCACTACCGCGGACGACCGCCAGGATCCGGTGCCCGTTACGCACCGCGTCCGACTGCCGCTCCAGCAGCAGCACACCCACACCCTCGGCCCAGCCGACACCGTCAGCCGAGTCGGAGAACGCCTTGCACCTGCCGTCGGCGGCGAGACCGCCCTGCCGGGAGAACTCCACAAACGTCGTCGGCGTCGACATCACCGTCACACCACCGGCCACCGCCAGCGAACACTCACCACCACGCAACGCCTGCGCCGCCAGATGCAGAGCCACCAGCGAAGACGAACACGCCGTATCCACGGATACCGCAGGCCCTTCAAGGCCCAGCGCATAAGCAACTCGCCCCGAAGCGATACTCGGCGCGCTGCCATTGCCCCGGAAAGCCTCGAACTCCTCCCCCGGCAACAGCTCCCGATAGTCGTTGTACATCACGCCCGCGAAGACACCCGTCCGGCTGCCGCGCAACGACGACGGATCGATGCCCGCCCGCTCGATCGCCTCCCACACCGACTCCAGCAGCAACCGCTGCTGCGCATCCGTCGCCAACGCCTCACGCGGACTCATCTCGAAGAAGTCCGCGTCGAAGTCGCCGGCGTCGTAGAGGAAGCCACCCGCCCGGGTGGAGGAAGTGCCCGGATTGTTGGGGTCGGGGTGGTAGAGGCGTTCCAGGTCCCAGCCGCGGTCCGACGGGAACTCGCCCACCGCGTCCACACCCTCCGACACCACCCGCCACAAGTCCTCCGGTGAGCGGACTCCGCCGGGGTACCGGCACGCCATCCCGACGACCACCACCGGGTCGTCGGCGTGAGTCGTCGAGGATGGCGCTACCTGTGCCGTCGTGTCCGTGGCGGTGTCCGGGAGCAGGTTCGACAGCAGGTGCTCGGCCAGCGCCCGGGGTGTGGGGTGGTCGAAGATCAGGGTGGCGGGGAGCCGCAGACCCGTCGCCGTGGCGAGGGCGTTGCGCAGTTCCACCGCCGTCAGGGAGTCGAAGCCCAGGTCGCGGAAGGCCCGGCCGGCCTCGACGCGTCGGGGGTCCTGATGGCCGAGGACGGCGGCCACGTGTTCGCGGACCAGGTCGAGGAGCGCGGCCCTGCGGTCGGCGGGTTCGAGTGAGGTGAGCCGTTGTGCGAGGGCGTCCGTCGGCGCGGTGGCGGAAGCGGCCGTGGTGAGTGTCGTACGGCCTGTCGTGGGGCGGCGGGTCGCCAGGCCGCTGAGGAGTGCGGGGACGTCGTCCCGGGTGCGCAGCGCGGCGAGGTCGATGCGGATGGGGAGGACGGTGGTGTGTCCGGTGGCGGGGGCGGCGTCGAGGAGGGCCAGCCCGTCCTCGGGGGTGAGGAAGGGGAAGCCCGAGCGGGCGAGGCGTGCCCGGTCCACGTCGGTGAGATCGCCGGTCATGGCGCTGCCCGCGACGTCCCACGGACCCCAGGCGAGGGAGAGCGCGGGCAGGCCGAGGGTGTGGCGGTGTGCGGCGAGGGCGTCGAGGAAGGCGTTGGCGGCGGCGTAGTTGGCCTGGCCCGCGCCGCCCAGGGTGCCGGCGGCGGAGGAGAACAGGACGAACGTGCCGACGCCGGGGGCGAGTTCGTGGAGGTGCCAGGCGGCGTCGGCCTTGGGCCGCAGCACGGTGTCTAGGCGTTCGGCGGTGAGGGCGCCGACCACTCCGTCGTCGACGGTACCGGCGGCGTGGACGACGGCGGTGAGGTGCTCGCCGTCCAGGAGTCGGGCGAGGGCGTCGCGGTCGCCGATGTCGCAGGCGGCGACGCGGACGCGGGCGCCGAGTTCGGTGAGGTCGGTGGTGAGCCGGTCGGCGCCGGGGGCGTCGGGGCCTCGGCGGGAGACGAGCAGGAGGTCGCGGGCGCCGTGCCGGGTGACGAGGTGGCGGGCGACGAGGGCGCCGAGGCCGCCGGTTCCGCCGGTGACCAGGACGGTGCCGGAGACTTCCCAAGTCGGCGGCTGTGCCGCGGCGCGCGGGGCTCGGACGATCCTGGGGACGCGCAGGCCCTCGGCGTCGGCGCGCACTTCGGGTTCGGCGGTGGTCAGGGCGCGGCGCAGCAGTGGGCTGTCGACGGGGCCGTCGAGGTGGAGGACGGTGATGCGGCCGGGGTTCTCGCTCTGCGCGGTGCGCAGGAGGCCGCGTGCGGCGGCGGCCGGCAGGTCGCCGGTGGCGGGGGTGGCGACGACGAGGCGGGAGTCGGTGAAGCGGGGGTCCGCGAGCCATGACCGGACGAGGCTCAGGACGTGTTCGGTGGTTGCCCGCAGGGCCCTGGGCATGGATGTGTCGTCGGTTTCGCAGGTGATGCGGGTGAGGACCACGGGGGGTGCCGTGTCGATCGCGGCGAGGTCGGGAGCGGCGGTGACGGTGGTGTCGGGAGCGCGCAGGGTGTCCGCCAGGCCGTCGGCGTCGGGCCCGATGACGACGAGGTGGAGGCCGGTGTCCGTGGTCTCGGTGAGGGTCTGCCAGTCGACGGTGAACAGGGCGTCGGGGGCGTTGCGGGAGGTCGCTGCCGCGGGGCGCGTGAGCAGGGCGTCCACCGTCAGGACCGGGTTGCCCCCGGGGTCCGTGGCCGTCAGGGTGACGGTGTCGTCGGCCAGGCGGGCGATGCGGGTGCGCAGGGCGGTGGCGCCGGAGGCGTGCAGGCGGACCCCTTCCCAAGCGAAGGGCAGGCCGCCCTCGCTGAGGGTGCCGAGGTCGCCGTGGGTGGCGGCGTGCTGGGCGGCGTCGGCCAGGGCCGGGTGGAGCAGGAAGGCGGTGGCGTCGCCGTGCGCCGCGTTCGGCAGGGTGGCCTCGGTGAAGAGTTCGGTGCCGCGTCGCCAGGCGGCGCTCAGGCCGCGGAAGACCGGCCCGAATTCGAAGCCGAGGTCGGCCAGGTGGTCGTAGCAGTCGGTGAGGTCGATGGGTTCGGCACCGGGCGGTGGCCAGGCGGTGCCGAGGTTCGGGTCCGCCGGGCTGTCCGACGCCGTGCCGAGGGATGCGTGGTCCACGCTGTCCGACGCCGTGTCGAGCCGGCCGGTGGCGTGGACGGTCCACTCGGCGTCGGGGTCGGCGGTGTCGGGGCGGGAGTGGACGGTGACGGGGCGGCGGCCGTCGGCGCCGGGTGGGCCGACGCGTACCTGGAGGTGGACGGCCTCGCGTTCGGCGATTTCGAGCGGGGCGGTGAGGGTGAGGTCGTGGACGCGGTCGCAGCCCACCTCGTCGCCGGCCCGCAGGGCGAGTTCCAGGAAGGCGCTGCCGGGCAGCAGGACGCGGCCGTGGACGACGTGGTCGGCGAGCCATGGTTGCCGGGCGGGGGTCAGGCGTCCGGTGAGGACGACGCCCTCGCCGTCGGCCAGGTCGACGGTGGCGGCCAGCAGCGGGTGACCGGACGCGCCGAGGCCGAGCCCGGCGGCGTCCCGGGCCCGGCCGGTGCCGGTGGGCCAGTAGGGCTGCCGTTCGAAGGCGGTGGTGGGCAGGTCCACGCGGCGGGCACCGGTGCCCTGGTAGAGGGCGGCCCAGTCGACGGTGCCGGCGGCGCTGGCGGTGTGCAGCCGGGCCAGGCCGGTGATCAGGGACAGTTCCTCGGGGCGGCCGGCGCGCAGGACGGGTACGGCGATCGTCTCGGGGTCGGCGAGGGTCTCGTCGGCGAGGGGGCTGAGCACACCGTCGGGGCCGAGTTCGAGATGGGCGCGCACGCCCTGGGCGGCGAGGCTGCGTACGGCGTCGGCGAACCGCACGGTGGCGACGGTGTGCCGGGTCCAGTGGTCGGGGTCGCGCAGTTCGCGGGCGGTGGCGGTGCGGCCGGTGACGGTCGAGACGACGGGCAGCCACGGGTCGTTGAAGGTGAGCCCGGCGACGACCGTGCGGAAGTCGTCGAGGACGGGCGTCATCAGCGGTGAGTGGAAGGCGTGCGAGACCGTCAGCCGGTGGGTGCGGTGCCCGGCGTCGCGCAGCTTCTCGGCGGCCGCGAGTACGGCGTCCTCGGCTCCGGAAAGGACCACGGAGGCCGGGCCGTTGACGGCGGCGAGGGCGACCTCGTCCCCGAGCAGCGGGCGCACCGCGTCCTCGGACGCCGCCACGGCGACCATGGCGCCGCCCTCGGGCAGCGCCTGCATGAGACGGCCACGGGCGGTGACGAGGGCGCAGGCGTCCTCGGCGGACAGCACTCCGGCGACGTGCGCGGCGGTGATCTCGCCGATGGAGTGCCCGGCGACGAAGCCGGGGCGCACACCCAGCGATTCGGTGAGCCGGTAGAGGGCGGCCTCGACGGCGAAGAGGGCGGGCTGGGCGTGTTCGGTGCGGTTGAGCGCGGCCTCGTCGTCGCCCCACATCACGTCCCGCAGGGCGGGGTCGAGGTGGCCGAGCAGCTCGTCCAGGGCTTCGGCGAAGACGGGGAAGCGCTCGTACAACTCGCCGCCCATGCCAAGGCGTTGGCTGCCCTGGCCGGTGAACAGGACGGCGAGTCCGCCCTCTCCGGCCGTGCCGCGGGCCAGTTCCCTCACTCCGTCCTCGTGCGGCAGGAGGACGGCGCGGTGTTCCAGGTAGCCGCGTCCGGCGGCGAGGGAGTGGCCGACGTCCAGGGCGGCCAGGTCGGCGGCGGCGGCCGTGACCCGGTGGAGCTGGGTGTCGAGGCCGGTGGCGGTGCGGGCGGAGACCGGCCACGGCGTCAGGGCCGGGGCGGGCGTGGCCTCGGGTTCCTCGGCGGGCGGGGCCTGTTCGAGGACGATGTGGGCGTTGGTGCCGCTGATGCCGAAGGAGGAGACACCGGCGCGGCGTGGGGCGTCGGTCCGCGGCCAGGGCGTGTTCGCGGTGAGGAGTCGTACGGAACCGGCGGTCCAGTCGACGTCGGGGGTCGGCTGCTCGGCGTGCAGGCTGCGCGGGAGCAGGCCGGCCCGCAAAGCCATGACGGTCTTGATGACGCCGGCGACTCCGGCGGCGCCCTGGGTGTGGCCGATGTTCGACTTCACCGAGCCCAGCAGCAGGGGCCGTTCGCGGTCCTGGCCGTAGGCGGCGAGGAGGGCCTGTGCCTCGATCGGGTCGCCCAGCGTGGTGCCCGTGCCGTGGGCCTCGACGGCGTCGATCTGGGCGGGGGTGAGACCGGCGTTGTCGAGGGCGGCGCGGATGACGCGTTGCTGTGCGGGCCCGTTGGGGGCGCTGATGCCGTTGGAGGCGCCGTCCTGGTTGAGGGCGGTGCCGCGGACCACGGCGAGCACGGGGTGGCCGTTGCGCCGGGCGTCGGAGAGGCGTTCCAGTACGAGGACGCCGGCGCCCTCGCTCCAGCCGACGCCGTCGGCCGCGGCGGAGAACGGCTTGCAGCGGCCGTCGGAGGCGAGGCCGCCCTGGGCGGTGAAGGACACGAAGGTGCCCGGGGTGCACATGACGGTGGCGCCGCAGGCGAGGGCGAGCGCGGACTCGCCGGCGCGCAGGGACTGCACGGCCCAGTGCAGGGCGACGAGGGAGGAGGAGCAGCCGGTGTCGACGGTGACGGCGGGCCCTTCCAGGCCGAGGACGTAGGAGATGCGTCCGGAGATCACGCCGGCGGCGTGGCCGGTGGTGGCGTAGACGTCCATGTTCTCGCGGGCTTCGGCGACGACCTTGCCGTAGTCCTGGATGGTGGTGCCCGCGAAGACGCCGGTGCGGCTGCCGCGCAGTGCGGTGGGGGCGATGCCGGCGCGTTCGAGGGCCTCCCAGGCGGTCTCCAGCAGGAGCCGCTGCTGCGGGTCCATGGCGAGTGCCTCGCGGGGGGCGATGCCGAAGAACCCGGGGTCGAACTCGGTCATCGCGTCCAGGAAGCCGCCCTCGTGGGCGCGGCTGCGGCCGGGTCCGTCGCCGGTGAGGCGGGCCAGGTCCCAGCCGCGGTCGGCGGGGAACGGGCCGATGGCGTCGCGGCCGTCGACGACGAGGTCCCACAGGTCTTCCGGGGAGGCGACGCCGCCGGGGTAGCGGCAGCCCATGCCGACGACGGCGATGGGTTCCACGGCCGCCGAGATCAACTGCTGGTTGTGCCGGCGCAGCCGCTCGTTCTCCTTCAGGGAGGTCCGCAGCGCCTCGACGTAGGGGTTGGGTGTGTTCAATGCGGGCTCTCTCAAGTCGGGCGGGGCGTCAGTCCGAGGTGGTCTCGGCCGCGAGCCGCAGCAGGCTCTCGCCGTCGAGGGCGTCCAGGTCGTGTGCGTCGCCCCCGCCGGTGGGGGCTTCGGTGGTGGCGGGGTCGCCGTCGGCGAGTTGCAGGATCAGCTCCAGCAGACCGGCCTTGCGCAGTTGGGCGGGCGGGATGGCGGCGAGGGCGGCGCGGACGGCGGCGTCCGGGTCGTCGCCGGCGGCGGTGGCGGCCGGGGCGTCGGGGAAGAGTTCGGTGCGCAGGTGGGCGGCGACGGCGGCGGCGTTGGGGTGGTCGAAGACGAGGGAGGCGGGCAGGGCGAGGCCGGTGACGGCCTTGAGCCGGTTGCGCAGGTCGACGGCGCTGACGGAGTCGAAGCCGAGGTCGCGCAGGGCGCGTTCGGCGGGTACGGCGTCGGCGCCGGAGTGGCCCAGGGTGGCGGCGGCTTCGGTGCGGACGAGGTCGAGGAGCAGTCGGCCGCGTTCGACGTCTGGCAGATCGGCGAGCCGGTCGCGCAGGCCGGGGCCGCTCTCCGGTTCGGGGGCGTCGGCGGGCCGGGGTTCGGTGGCCTGTGCCAGTTCGGACAGCAGGGGGCTGGGCCGGGCGGCGGTGAAGGCGGGCAGGAACGCCGTCCAGTCGGTGGCCGTGACGGTCAGGCCGGTCACGTCCTCGTCGAGGGCGCGTTGCAGGGCGGTGAGCGCGGTGTCGGGGTCCATGGGGTGGACGCCGCGGCGGGCGAGTTCGGCGGCGAGTCCTGGTTCGGTGGCCATGCCGGTCTCGCCCCAGGCGCCCCAGGCGACGGAGGTGGCGGGCAGGCCGGCGGCGCGGCGGTGCCCGGCGAGGGCGTCGAGGTAGGCGTTGGCGGCGGCGTAGGCCGGCTGGCCTCCGCTGCCCCAGGAGGCGGCGCCGGAGGAGAACAGTACGAACGCGTCGAGGTCGCGGTCCGCGGTGAGTTCGTGGAGGTGGCGGGCGCCCAGGAGCTTGGCCCGCAGCAGCGCCTCCAAGGTGTCCGGGGTCAGGGCGGTGGTCTCGCTGTCTCCGTCGGAGACGCCGGCGGCGTGGATGATGGTGGTCAGCGGCTGGTCGGCGGGCAGGGCGTCCAGGTGGGCGGCGAGGGCGGCCCGGTCGGCGGTGTCGCAGGCGGCGACGGTGACACGGGCGCCGAGTTCGGTGAGCTGTTTGGTGAGGGTGTCGGTTCCGGGGGCGTCGGGTCCGCGCCGGCTCAGGAGCAGGACGTGGGACGCGCCCCGGGCCACGGCCCAGTGGGCGAGGCGGCTGCCGAGGGCGCCGGTGCCGCCGGTGACGAGGGCGGTGCCGCCGGTGCGCCAGGGCTTGGCCGCGGTGGACTCTCCGGCGGGCAGGAGACGGCGGGCGTGGGCACCGGAGGGGCGCAGGGCCACCTGGTCCTCGGTGGCGTCGGCGGTCAGCAGCGCGGCGAGAAGTGTGCCGGAGCGGGTGTCGACGGTGTCCGGCAGGTCGGCCAGGCCGCCCCACAGTGCGGGGTGTTCGAGGGCGGCGACCCGGCCGAGTCCCCACAGGGCGCCTTGGACCGGGTGGCGGGCGAGGTCGCCGGGCAGGGCGGCGACGGCTTCGCGGGTCAGACACCACAGGCGGGGGCCGGCAGGCCGGTCGGCGAGAGCCTGGAGCAGGGCGACGGTCGCGGCGAGCCCGGCGGGGACCGCCGGGTGGCGGACGTCGGCGGGGTCCTCGGCGAGCCCCAACAGGGAGACCACAAGCGTGAGTTCGGTAGGCAGTGCGGCGGCGATGGTGGTGCGGTCGGCGGTGGCGGGGTCGATGTCCACGCGGGTGGTGCCGGGTCCGAGGGCGGCTACGACGGCGGCCACCCAGGGGTCGGCGCTGTGGGTGTCCGGGACGACGACGAGGCGATCGACAGGAGTCGCCGCGATGCTCGTGGCCGTCGGCTGCCAGACCTCCCGGTAGCTCCAGGACGCGGCGAGCGCCCGGCGCCGGGACCGCTGCCGCCAGCCGGCCAGGGCGGGCAGGGCGGCGGCGAGTTCGGGCTCACCGGCTCCGGTCTCGGCGGCGAGGCGGGCTGTGTCGGCGTCGTCGACGAGGTCCCAGAAGGCACTGTCCTCGCCGGCGCCGGCCTGCGTGGGGGCGGTGTCGGGGGTGGGCCAGTAGCGGCGCCGCTGGAAGGGGTAGGTGGGCAGTTCGACCGGCTCGGAGCGGGCGGCGGAGGGGAAGCAGGGCCGCCAGTCGACGGGCAGGCCCGCCGTCCAGCCCGCCGCCGCCGACAGCAGGAAGGCGCGGGCGTCGCCGGCCTGTCGGCGCACGGATCCGAGGACGACGGCGTCCTCGGCGCCCGCCGCCTCGCAGGTCTCTCCGATCGCGCCGGCCAGGACGGGGTGCGGGCTGCTTTCGACGAAGACCCGGTGTCCGGCCGCGACCAGCGCACGGGTGGCCGCCTCCATGCGCACGGTCTGCCGCAGGTTGCGGTACCAGTAGCCGGCGTCGAGGGCGGTGGTGTCGAGGCGGCCGCCGGTCACCGTCGAGTAGAACGGGACGCGCGCGGGGCGCGGGTGCAACTCACCCAGGGCCGCGATGAGTTGGGCTTTGACGGCCTCGGTCTGGGGGCCGTGCCCGGCGATGTCGGACTTGACGTCCTTGGTGCGCAGGTTCCTGCGTGCGCACTCCTCGCGCAGTTCGTCGAGGGCCGCGTTCTCTCCGGAGACGACGACCGTGGAGGGCCCGTTGAGGACGGCAACGCCGACCCGTCCGGGCCATGCCTCCAGAAGCGGTTCGACCTGGTCGACGGGCGCGAACACCGTCATCAGGCCGCCCAGCCCGCCGAGTTCGAGCATGGTCCGGCCGCGCAGCGCCACGAGCCGCGCCGCCTCCTCCAGGGTGAACGCACCCGCCGCATGGGCGGCGGCGATCTCCCCCTGCGAGTGGCCGACGACGGCCCCGGGTTCGACGCCGAGGGAACGCCAGAGGGCGGCGAGCGCGACCATGGTGGAGAACAGGACGGGCTGCACGACATCGGCCCGGTGCAGTACGTCGGGGTCGTCGCCGTCGCCGCGCAGCAGATCGACGGGCGAGAAGTCGACGTAGGGGGCGAGGGCGTCGGCGCAGTCGTCGACCGTGGCCCGGAACACCCGCGAGGTGTCGTACAGTTCGCGGCCCATCCCCCACCACTGGGAGCCCTGGCCGGGGAAGACGAACACCGGTCCGCTGGCGCTCTCGGCGGTCGTGCCGCGTACGACGGCGGGGTCGGCGGTGCCGGTGGCGAGGGCGTCCAGCGAGTCGAGGAGCCGGACTCGGTCGTGACCGACGACGACGGCACGGTGCTGGTGGGCGGCGCGGGTGGTGGCGAGCGACCAGCCGGCCGCCGCGGGCTCGGTCCCGGGCCGGGAGCGCAGGAACTGGGCGATGCGGGCGGCCTGTTCGGCCAGCGCGGGAGCGGTCCGGGCGGACAGGAGCAGGGGCACGTCGGGGGTGTCGGCCGGCGGGGTCATGTCCGCGGTGGGCTCTTCGGCGGGCTGCGGGGGCGCCTGCTCCAGTACGAGATGGGCGTTGGTGCCGCTGATGCCGAACGCGGACACGGCCGCGCGGCGGGGGCGTCCGGTGTCGGGCCATTCCTGGGCGGACCGCAGCAGGCGTACGGCGCCCGTGGTCCAGTCGACACGGGTGGACGGCGTGTCGGCGTGCAGGGTGCGCGGCGCGGTGCCGTGTTCGAGGGCCAGCACCGTCTTGATGACGCCGACCGCGCCGGCCGCCGCCTGTGTGTGCCCGATGTTGGACTTCACCGACCCCAGCAGCAGGGGCCGTTCGCGGTTCTGGCCGTAGGCGGCGAGGAGGGCCTCGGCCTCGATGGGGTCGCCGAGCCGGGTGCCGGTGCCGTGGGCCTCGACGGCGTCCACGTCTGCCGGGCCGAGCCGGGCGTCGGCCAGGGCCTCGCGGATGACGCGCTGCTGGGCGGGCCCGTTGGGCGCGGTGAGCCCGTTGGAGGCGCCGTCCTGGTTCACGGCCGACCCGCGGATCACGGCCCGTACCCGATGGCCCCGGCGCCGTGCCTCGCTGAGGCGTTCGACGACGAGGAGGGCGACGGCCTCGGAGTAGCCGGTGCCGTCGGCGTCGTCGGAGAACGCCTTGGAGCGGCCGTCGCGGGCGATGGCGCCGAGACGTTGGATGCGGGCGAAGCTCGCCGAGTCGGTCATCACGGTGACGCCGCCGGCGAGGGCGAGCGCGCACTCACCGGCGCGGACAGCGCGCACCGCCTGGTGCAGGGCGACCAGCGAGGAGGAGCAGGCGGTGTCGACGGTGACCGCGGGCCCGGTCAGGCCGAGGGAGTAGGAGACGCGGCCGGACAGGGCACTGGCGGCGAGGCCGGTGGCGGCATGGCTCTCGGTGCGCTCGGCGGAGCCGCTGACGACATGGGCGTAGTCCTGACCGTTGCTGCCGACGAAGACGCCGGTGCGGGTGCCGCGCAGGGTCTGCGGGTCGATGCCGGCCCGCTCCACGGCCTCCCAGGCGGTCTCCAGCAGGAGCCTCTGCTGCGGGTCCATGGTGACCGCCTCGCGCGGGGAGATCCCGAAGAAGGCCGCGTCGAAGTCGTGGGCGTCGTAGAGGAATCCGCCTTCGAGGCGCCCGCCGTCCGCGAACTCCGTCAGGTCCCAGCCGCGGTCGCCGGGGAAGGGCCCGATGGCGTCGCGTTCCTCGGTCAGCAGATCCCACAGGAGCTGCGGGGAGTCGGCGCCGCCGGGCAGCCGGCAGGCCATGCCGACGATCACGACCGGGTCGTCGGCGTCGCCGCCGGGTCCGGGTGGATCGACGGGTGCAGTCTCACGGGTGTCGCCGGTGCCGGTGAGGGCGGCCAGCAGGTGTCCGGCGAGTTCGCGCGGTGTGGGGTGGTCGAAGACGACTCCGGCGGCGAGTGGCAGCCCGGTCGCGGCGACGAGCCGGTTGCGCAGTTCCACGGCGGTGAGCGAGTCGAACCCGGAGCCACGGAACGCCCGGTCGGGCGGCACGTCGGCGGCCCGGCGGTGACCGAGGGCCGCGGCGGCCTCGGCACGCACCGCGTCCAGGACGAGCGTGGGGTGCTCGGCGGGCGGCGCCGTACGCAGCCGGTCGGCCAGGGCGGTGCCGGCCGCGTCCGATGTGCGGTCCGGGGCCGGTGCGGCGGGGTGGCCGTCGAGGACCGGGCTGCTGCGCGGGCCTGCTCGCAGTGCGGCGGCCAGCGGGGCGAGGTCGGCGACCAGGAGGGCGGGGTGGGGGTCGGCGGTGGCCTCCAGCAAGGCGGTCAGGGCCAGTTCGGGGTCGAGGCCGCCCAGTCCGGACCGCCGGCCCTGCGCGTCGTCGAGTCCGGCGGCCATGCCGGCGCCGCGCCAGGCCGCCCAGGCGATCGACACGGCGGGCAGCCCCTCGGCGCGGCGGCGGGCGGCGAGGGTGTCGAGGACGGTGTTGGCCGCCGCGTAGTTGGCCTGGCCGGGGTTGCCGAGGGTGCCGGACACGGAGGAGAACAGCACGAACGCCGACAGGTCGTGGTGCCGGGTCAGTTCGTCGAGGTGCAGCGCGGCGGTGGCCTTGGCGCGGAACACGTCGGCGAACCGGTCCGGGGTGAGCCGCTCCAGCACGCCGTCGTCGAGGACTCCCGCCGCGTGCACGACGGCCGACAGCGGCCGGTCGGCCGGGATCGCGGCGAGCAGAGCGGCGATCGCGTCCCGGTCGGCGACGTCGCACGCGGCGATGTCCACCCCGCATCCCGCCTCGGCGAGTTCCTGTCTCAGGTCGTCCGCGCCCGGCGCGTCCGGGCCGCGGCGCGAGACCAGCAGCAGATGCTCGGCGCCCTCCTCGGCGAGCCGACGTGCGACCTGCGCGCCGAGACCGCCGGTGCCGCCCGTGACGAGGGTGGTGCCGGCGCGACGCCACCCGCTGGACGTCGCGCCGGGCACTTCGGGCTCCCGCCGGGGCGCCGGCACGAGCCGTCGCACGAGGGCTCCGCCGGCGCGTACGGCCACTTCCTCCTCGCCCTGCGGGGCCGTGAGGGCGGCCAGCGCGAGAGCGACGGTGTGGGCGGTGGGGTCGTCGGCGGGCAGATCCAGCAGGCCGCCCCAGCGGTCGGGTATCTCCCGGGCGGCGACCCGGCCGAAGCCCCAGAGAGCGGATCCGGCAAGGCCCCGGGCCCGGTCGACGTCGGCGGCGGCCACGGCGTCCCGGGTCGCACACCACACGGGTGCCCGCAGCCCGGCGTCGCCGGTCGCCTGTACGGCCGTGAGCGCGGCGAGCAGCCCGGCCGGCACGGAAGCGTTGCCCATCGTGTCCGAGTCGTCGAGCGCGCTCAGGCACAGCACGCCCGCCGGCTCGCTGTCGCCCGCTGCGTCCCGCAGCATTGCGGCGAGCGTGGCTCGGTCGGTGTCGGCGGGGCAGCGAACCGGTGCGGCGGCCGTGCCGAGGGCGGCGGCCAGCGTGTCGGCCCAGGGATCGTCGTGCTCGGGCAGGAGAAGCAGCCAGGTGCCGGTCGTCCGACCGGGCGACGGGATGGTGTACGGCTGCCAGTGCTCCCGGTGGCGCAGGGCGTCCAGGGCGGCCCGGCTGCGGTGCCGGGACCGCCAGGAGAGCAGGGCGGGCACGACGGAGCGGACGGCGTCCTCGGTGACCCCGAGGCGGCCCGCGAGCGCGGCCGGTTCGGTGCGGCCGAGCGCCGACCACAGGTCCGTGCCGTCCGCCTCCCGGGTGGCGTGGCGGAAGGGGAAGCGGCTGCGGCGGAACGGGTAGGTGGGCAGCGCGACCCGCCCGGCCCCGGTCCCGGCGAACAGCGCCGTGAAGTCGACCGGGACGCCGTGGACGTAGAGCCTGGCCAGGGCCGTGACGGCGGAGTGCTCCTCGTCGGGGCCGCCGTGCAGCAGGGGTGTGACGACGGCGCCGGGCGGCAGGGTCTCCTGGGCGAGGGCCGCGAGGACACCGCCGGGGCCCACCTCCAGCCAGGCGCCGACGCCGTGCCCGGCCAGGGTGCGCACGCCGTCGGCGAAGCGGACCGTCTCGCGCAGATGGCGTACCCAGTAGTCGGGGGAGGTCAGTTCGCCGGGCTCGGCGAGCCGTCCGGTGACGTTGGAGACGACGGGCAGGGCGGGTTCGGCGAACGACAGCTCCGCGACGGCCGCACGGAACGGGTCGAGGGCGGGCTCCATCAGCGGTGAGTGGAAGGCGTGCGACACCCGCAGGCGAGCGGTGCGGTGCCCGGCCTCCGCCAAGCGGGTCGCGACGGACTCCACGGCCTCGTCCGGGCCGGAAAGGACAACGGAACGCGGCCCGTTGACCGCGCCGAGGACGACGCCGTCGCTCAGCAGCGGACGGACCTCGTCCTCGCCGGCGGCCACGGCGACCATCGCACCGCCGGCCGGCAGGTCCTGCATGAGGCGGGCCCGCGCGGACACCAGGCGGCAGGCGTCGGCCAGGGACAGCACACCGGCGACGTGGGCGGCGGCGATCTCGCCGACGGAGTGGCCCATGAGGTACTCGGGCCGCACACCCCAGGAGACCACCAGCCGGTACAGGGCGACCTCGACGGCGAACAGGGCGGGCTGCGCGAACTCCGTGCGGTGCAGCGTCCCTTCGTCCTCGCCCCACATCGCGGACCGCACACGGGGGTCGAGCTCGGCGAGGGTCTCGTCCAGGGCGGCGGCGAACACCGGGAAACGGGCGGCGAGTTCGCGCCCCATGCCCAGGCGCTGGCTGCCCTGCCCGGAGAACAGCACTGCGACGGACGGCTCGTCGTCGCCTGCCACGGCCTCGGCGAGCGGCGGGGTGTCCGAAGCTGAGCCGAGCAGCACGGCCCGGTGCTCGAAGGAGGAACGTCCCGCGGCCAGCGAGTGGCCGACGTCGAGCGGGTCGTACCCGGCGGCCCGCTCACGCACTCGGCTCATGTGGTCGGCGAGCGCCTCGGCGCTGCGGGCGGACAGCGGCCAGGGCACCGCGCGTGCGGGCGACGGGGCCTGCTCGGCCGCCGGTTGCGGCTCGGGCGCCGCCTCCAGGACGACGTGGGCGTTGGTGCCGCTGATGCCGAACGCGGACACGGCGGCGCGCCGGGGACGGCCGGTGCGCGGCCAGTCGGTGCCGTCCCGCAGCAGTTCGACGCGGCCGGCGGTCCACTCGACGGCGCCGGTCGGGTCGTCCGCGTGCAGGGTGCGCGGCAGCCTGCCGTGCCGCATCGCCAGCACCGTCTTGATGACTCCGGCGACACCCGCGGCGGCCTGGGTGTGCCCGATGTTGGACTTCAACGAGCCGAGCAGCAGGGGCCGTTCGCGGTCCTGGCCGTAGGTGGCGAGCAGCGCGGACGCCTCGACGGGGTCGCCGAGCCGGGTACCGGTGCCGTGTGCCTCGACGGCGTCGACGTCGGCGGGGTCGAGGCCGGCGGTGGCGAGGGCCTGCCGGATGACCTGCTGCTGGGCGCGGCCGCTGGGGGCGGTCAGGCCGTTGGAGGCGCCGTCGGAGTTGACGGCGCTGCCCCGTACGAGCGCCAGGACGGGATGCCCGTGGCGGCGGGCGTCGGACAGGCGCTCGACGACGAGGACGGCGACACCCTCGGACCAGCCGGTGCCGTCGGCGTCCGCGGAGAACGGCTTGCAGCGGCCGTCGGGAGCGAGTCCGCCCTGCCGGCTGAACTCGGTGAACACTGCCGGGTCGGACATCACCGTGACGCCGCCGACGACGGCCAGTGCGGTCTCTCCGGCCCGCAGCGCCTGGACGGCCGTGTGCAGGGCGACCAGCGAGGAGGAGCAGGCGGTGTCGACGGTCAGGGCGGGGCCTTCGAGGCCGAGGACGTAGGCGAGCCGGCCGGACAGGACGCTGGAGGCGGTGCCGGTCATGACGTGTCCGGCACCGTCGCCGGGGCCGTCGCCCGGGCCGGGGCGGCCGGAGTCCCACTGGTAGGTGCCCGCGTACACGCCGGTGCGGCTGCCACGCAGGGACTGCGGGTCGATGCCGGCGTTCTCCAGGGCCTCCCAGGCGACTTCGAGGAACAGCCGCTGCTGCGGGTCCATCGCGGCCGCCTCGCGGGGCGCGATGCCGAAGAACTCCGCGTCGAAGGCGTCGGCACCCCCGAGGAACCCGCCGCCGCGGGCGGTGCTCTCGGCGAGCAGCGCGGTCAGGTCCCAGCCCCGGTCGGCGGGGAAGGCGGTGACGGCGTCCCCGCCGGAGTCGACGAGCCGCCACAGGTCCTCGGGCGAGGTGACGTCTCCGGGCAGGCGGCAGCCCATGCCGACGACGGCGACGGGGTCGTCGCCCAGTGCTCCGGGGGCGCGGTCGGTCTCGAGTTCCTCGATGCGCCGGTGGGCGCGGCGCAGCTCCGCCGTGACCCGTCGGAGGTAGTCGACGACTGTGTCCTGCTGCTCTTCCTGCACGGGATGTCCCATCGCGTCGGCGGGGGCGTACGTGACCCGCGGGTGGGGGCCCGCCGGGTCGTGTGGGTCGCTGGCTTCGGGAGGTGGGGTGCCGCCCTGAAGCGCCGGTCAGCGGACCGGGAACTCCTTGTCGATCGGGAACTCCTGGTCGATGAGGTCCAGTAGCCGGTCGACGGGAGCGGCGGCGATGTCGGTGGCGTCCGCCGTGGCACGGCCGCCGTTGACGCGGCCTCCCCGTGCGCGATGGCCGAGGTCGGTCAGCAGGGCTTCGAGGCGGTGTACGGCGCGGCGGCGCTCGGGGTGGTCCCCGGGCAGGCCGCGCAGGGCCTGTTCGAAGCCGGCGGGCCAGTCGGGCAGGGGGCGCGGCTGGTCGTCGAGGTGCTCGGCGAGCCGGGCGGCGAGCGCGGCCGGGGTCGGCTGGTCGTAGAACAGGGTGGCCGGCAGGTCGAGGCCGGTGACCTTGCCGAGGCGCACCCGCAGCTCGGTCTCGGCATAGGAGTCGAGCCCCAGGGAGCGCAGGGCGACGCGGGGTTCGACGCGGCCGGGATCGGCGTGTCCGAGGGCGGCGGCGGCCTCGGTGCGCACCAGCGTGAGCAGCGCGCGGACCCGGCGCGGGCCGGTGAGGGCCCGTAGCGCGTCGGGGTCGGCGGCGGGCAGGTCGTCGGCACGGGCGAGGTCGGGCGCGGGCAGGGCGGTCGGGTCCGCCGGGGTGGGCCAGTGCCGTTCGCGCTGGAAGGGGTATGTCGGCAGTTCGGTGCGGCGGGCGCCGGTGCCGGTGAACAGGGCGGGCCAGTGCACGTCGCTGCCGGTGACGTGGAGCCGGGCGAGCGCGGTGAGCAGGGCCGTCTCGGGGTCGGTGCCGGCGCGCTGCGCGGCGACGGTCACCACGCCGCTCCAGGCGAGCAGTTCGACGGTGCTCGCGGTGAGGGCGGCATCCGTGCCCACTTCGAGGAAGGTGTGCACCCCCGCGTCACGCAGGGCGGTGACGGCGTCGGCGAACCGTACGGTGTCGCTCACCTGGCCGCTCCAGTGGGCGGGCGAGGCGAGGTCGGTGCCGGTGACGCGGGTGCCGGTCAGGGTGGACACGACCGGGATGCGCGGGGTGCGTGGTTCGAGGCCGGCCAGATCCCTGCGGAACGCGTCGAGTGCGTCGGCCACGAGCGGGGAGTTCAGTCCGTGCGGGGCCGGGAGTGCGGTGGTGGCGCGCCCCTGCGCCGCGAAGGTGTCGGCGATACGGGCGACTTCCCGCGCCGCGCCGGACAGCACGAGCCGGTCGGGGCCGTCGACGGCCGCGATGGCGACGCCCGCCGTGAGCAGCGGTACCACCTCGGCCTCGGTGGCGCGTACGGCGATGGTGGCGGCGGGCGCGAGCCGCTCGGCCAGCCGGACCCGGGCGGCGACGACCCGGCAGGCGTCGGCGAGGGACAGCGCGCCTGCGGCATGGGCGGCGGCCATCTCGCCGAGCCCGTGTCCCGCGACGTGGGTGGGGGTCCGGCCGAGGGATTCCAGGAGCCGGTACAGGGCGATCTCGTGGGCGAACAGGAGGGGTTCGACGGTGCCGGTCGTGTCCGTGCCGGGCGTGTCGCCGCCCACGAGGTCGGGCAGCGGTTCGGGCAGCAGACCGTCGAACGCCTCGCGTACGGCGGCAAAGGCTCGCGCGAACACCGGGAACCGCTCGGCGAGGGCACGGGTCTGTGCGGCGTGCGGGCCGCCGCGTCCGGCGAACAGCACGGCGGACAGGCCGGGTTCGGCGATGCAGCGGGCCACGGTGGGCGTGCCGTCGGCGGAGGCCAGCAGGACGGTGCGGTGCGGCAGCGTGGTGGCCCGTCCGGCGGCCAGCGAGTGGGCGATGTCGGCGCGGGCCCGGTCATCGGCGGGGTCCAGCCTGCGCAGTCGGGCGACCGCAGCGTCCAGGGCGTTCGCCGACCGCGCGGAGACCACCCAGGGCACGACGTGCGGGCTGCTGTCGGGTCCCTCGGCCGCGACGGGTGCGGGCGGTGCCTGTTCGAGGACGACATGGGCGTTGCTGCCGCCGATGCCGAAGGAGGAGACGCCGGCGCGGCGCGGCCTTCCGGTGGCGGGCCAGTCGGTGGACTCGGTCAGCAGCCGCGCCGACCCTGCGGTCCAGTCGACGGCCGGGGTCGGCTCGGACAGGTGCGGGGTGGCGGGCAGGGTCCCGTGCCGCAGGGCGAGCACGGTCTTGATGAGGCCGGTGATTCCCGCGGCGGCCTGGGCGTGGCCGAGGTTGGCCTTCACGGAGCCGATGAGCAGCGGGTGTTCGCGCTCACGCCCGTACGTGGCGAGGAGGGCCTCGGCCTCGACGGGGTCGCCGACGCGGGTTCCGGTGCCGTGTGCCTCCACGGCGTCGACGTCTCCGGGGCCGAGCCCCGCGTCGTGCAGGGCCAGGGCGATCAGCTCGCGCTGGGCGACGCCGCTCGGCGCGGTCAGCCGGTCGGTGGCGCCGTCGGCGTTGACGGCGGTGCCGCGGACGAGGGCGAGCACGGGGTGGCCGTTCAGGCGGGCGTCGGAGAGGCGCTCCAGGACGAGGACGCCGACGCCCTCGGCCCAGGCGGTGCCGTCGGCGTCGGCGGAGAACGGCTTGCAGCGGCCGTCGGGGGCGAGGCCGCCCTGCCGGGCGTAGCCGACGAGGCTGCGCGGCGTGGACAGCACGTTGGCCCCGCCGGCCAGGGCGAGGGTGCACTCCCCGGCGCGCAGGGCGCGGACCGCGCAGTGCAGGGCGGTCAGTGAGGAGGACGACGCGGTGTCGAGGGTCAGTGCGGGGCCGCGCAGCCCGAGGACGTGGGCGAGGCGGCCGGAGGCGACGCCGGGCGCGGTGCCGGTGACGGCGCCTGCGGCGGCGTCACCGGCGGCGCGCGCCGTGGCCAGGGCGTAGTCCTCGCCGCTGACGCCGACGTAGACGCCGGTGCGGGTGCCGTGCAGCGACAGCGGGTCGATGCCGGCCCGCTCCACGGCCTCCCAGGCGGTCTCGAGGAGCAGCCGCTGCTGGGGGTCGGTGGCGACGGCCTCGCGGGGTGAGAGCCCGAAGAAGTCGGCGTCGAAATCGGCGACGGATTCGAGGAATCCGCCGCGCCGGGGCACGGCGGCCCGGTCCGGCCCGTCCAGGTCGTCCGGGTCCCAGCCCCGGTCGGCGGGCAGCGGGCCGATGGCGTCGCCGCCGGCGAGGAGCAGTTCCCACAGCTCCTCTGGGCCGGTGATCCCGCCGGGCAGTCGGCAGGCCATGGCGACGACCGCGACCGGCTCGGCGGCGACCGGGTCGTGCAGGTCGAAGAATTCCAGTCCGGACAGGATGGTCATGCCGCACCGCCTCCGATGGTTCAAGCACTCAACGAGACTGTTGTGGAAGGTAGGTCGGGGCGGTCTCGGTTTTCCTTAGACCTCATCCCGGCGGGCAGGTGCGGTCAGTTCCCCTCGGACTCCAGGGCCCGCAGCCACTCCTCCATCAGCCGGGCGGTCTCGTGGGACCGCTCGGCGATGAGGGTCTGATGGGTGGCGTCGATCATGCGGGTGGTGTGGGCCGGAACGGGCGGGGCCTGGTCGCCGCGGTCGACCGCGGGCATGGAGGCCGTGCAGCGGATCAGCAGGCTCGGCACGCCGGTCTTGTAGCGTTCCGCGCCGCCGGTGGTCATCCGCAGGAACCACTGGGCCATCGCCGACAGCCGGGCGCTGTCGAGCTTCACCGCGGGCTTGTCCATGTCGGCGAGGTAGTTCTCGTGGAACTGGTCCCAGTCGACGCCCTCCCCCGCCTTGTACTCGAGGCTGAGCGTGTCGAGCATGATCACGCCTTCGGGCCGGATGCCCCAGGTCTCCTCCAGGACGCCCGCCGCGCGGTAGGCGAAGGTGCCGCCCATGGAGTAGCCGACGAGGACGAACGGCTCGCCCTCGCTGGCCAGCAGGGCGCTCTCGGCGATGAGCCGTACCGCGGCCTCGCTGTCCGCGGGCAGCGCCTCGCCCTCGGCGAAGCCGAGCAGCGGCAGCGCGCTGACGTGCCGGCTGCCGCGGAACGGGGCGGCCATACGGGCGTACTGGTGCACGCCGCCGGTGGCGCCGGGCGCGCTGACGCAGATCAGCCGGGGCCGCGCGGGTCCTTCGGCCAGGGCGACGGGCTGCGGCAGTTCCGGTACCTCGGCGGTGAGTTCGACCTGCGGGCGGGTCGCCGCGACCGCCATCAGCAGCCGCATGGCCTCCAGGGTCTTGCCGTTCCTGACGGTGTCGAAGAACAGGTTGACCACCGAGTCGGGGGCGCTGTCGCGGGTGTTCGCGGTGAGCGTGCCGGGGCCGGCCGCCGCGCGGTTGCCGAGGGCGGCCAACTGGCCCTGGAGCCACTGGGCGAGCCGGGCGGGGGTGCGGTGGTCGAAGACGGCGGACGTCGGCACCCGCAGTCCGAGGGCCTCGCCGAGCTGGTTGCGCAGCTCCAGGGCGATGAGCGAGTCGAAGCCCAGGGTGAGGAACTCGCGGTTGGGGTCCAGCGGGCCGTCCTCGCGCCGGCCCAGCAGGACGGCGGAGGTCTCCACGATGAGGTCGGTGAGCGCCTTGTGCTGCTCGGCGGCGTCGAGCCCGGCGAGCCGGTCACGGAGTGTGGCGAAGGACCGGGTGGCGGTGGCGGCGGTGCGCCGGGCTCCGCCGAGCAGGCCGCGCAGCAGGGGCGGTACGTCGCCGCCGGCGCGTGTCCGGTCGATCCGCAGCGGCACGAGGTGGGCCTCGTCGCGGGTGAGCGCGGCGTCGAACAGCGCGAGCCCGAACTCCAGGCCGAGCGGCGGGGTCCCGGAGCGTTCCATGCGCTGCACGTCGGTCTCGGTGAGCTGCGCGGTCATGCCGGTACGGCGGGCCCAGAACCCCCAGGACAGGGAGGTGGCGGGCAACCCCTGTGCGCGGCGGTGGAGGGCGAGGGCGTCGAGGTAGGCGTTGGCGGCGGAGTAGCCGGCCTGGGCCTGGCTGCCGAGGACGCCGGAGACCGAGGAGTAGAGCACGAACGCGGCGAGGTCCGACTCGCGGGTGGCGCGGTGCAGATGCCAGGCGCCGTCGGCCTTGGGGCGCAGCACGGCGGAGACCCGCTCGGCGGTCAGCGAGGACAGCACGCCGTCGTCGAGGGCGCCCGCGGTGTGCACGACGGCGGTCAGCGGGTGCTCCGCGGGCACGGCGGCGACCAGTGCGTCGACGGCGTCGGCGTCGGTGACGTCACAGGCCGCGACGGTCACCGAGGCGCCGGCGTCGGTGAGTTCGGCGCGCAGGGCGTCGGCGCCGGGCGCGGCCTCGCCGCCACGGGACGCCAGCAGCAGATGACGTATGCCGTGCCGGGTGACGAGGTGCCGGGCGAGTTCGCCGCCGAGGCCGCCGGTGCCGCCGGTGATGAGGACGGTGCCGTCCGGGTTCCAGTCGGCGATCCCGCCGGTGCCGCCCGGACTCCCGTCGGGGACGCCGCCGGTGCTCTCGTCCGGCCGCTCGGAGGTGGTCCGGGCGAGCCTGGGCACGCGCGGGCGGCCGTCGCGGACCGCCCACTGTTCCTCTTCGGCGACGAGCACGGCGGGCAGGGCCGTGGCGGAGGTCTCCGCCTCGTCGAGGTCGACCAGGACGAAGCGGCCCGGGTTCTCCGACTGGGCCGAGCGGACGAGCCCCCATACGGCGGCCGCGGCCGGGTCGGTCACCTCATCGCCGTCAGGGGCGACGGCGCCGCGCGTGACGAGGAGGAGCCGCGAGCGGTCGAGTCGTTCGTCGGCGAGCCAGTCCTGAAGCAGCGTCAGGGTCCGGGTGACGGTGTCGTGCACGGCGTCGGGGCCTTCGCCGCCGGTGACGGAGAGGAGGAAGCCGTGCGGGACGGGCCCGTTGTCGCCGTCCTCGCCGATGGCGGCGGCGAAGGTCTCGGCGTAGGCGACCACGCTCTCCCCCGCCAGCGCCAGGGCCTGGCCGAGGCCGTGGGCGTCGTCGCCGACGACTGCCCAGCGGGCGCCCGCGGGTGCGGGCAGGTCGGCCGGCGCGGGTTCCCAGGTGAGGTGCAGCAGGGCCTCGCGCGGGTCGTCGGCGGCGGTGGCGGTGGGCCGGTCGGTGCCGGCGCGCAGGGTGAGGGTGCCGACGGTGACGACGGGGTCGCCCTCGACGTCCGTCGCGGCGATGGTGAGGGTGTCGGGGCCGGTGCGGGTGATGCGGGCACGCAGCACGGTCGCGCCGGAGGCGTGCAGGGTGACGTCCTGCCAGCCGAACGGCAGCATCCGCTCGTGGTTCTCCTCGCCCGCGTGGACACCGGCGTGCAGTACGGCGTCCAGGAGCGCGGGGTGCAGTCCGAGGCCCTGGGTGGTGCCTGCCGGTTCGGGCAGGACGACCTCGGCGTAGGCGTCGTCGTCGAGCCGCCACACGCCGCGCAGTCCCTGGAAGGCGGGCCCGTAGTCGAGTCCGGCGCGGGCGTAGCGCCGGTAGATGTCGCTGACGTCGATCTCGGTGGCTCCGGCGGGCGGCCATTGGGTGGTGTCGAGCGGGGCCGGGGTGGCGGGGTCGTGGGAGAGGACGCCGGTGGCGTGCAGTTGCCAGGGGGCGTCGCCGCGGGCCGGCCGGGAGTGGAACCGGATGCCGCGCCGGCCCTCCTCGTCGGCCGCGTCGACCCGGACCTGCACCTGGACGGCGCCACGTTCGGGCAGGACGAGCGGGGCGGCGATGGTGAGCTCGTCGACTCGGCCGCAGCCGGCGGCGTCACCGGCGCGGACGGCGAGTTCGAGGAAGCCGGTGCCGGGGAAGAACACGGCGCCGGACACGCGGTGTTGTCCGAGCCAGGGCTGTGCGGACAGGGACAGGGTGCCGGTGAGGACCAGGTCGCCGGAGTCGGCGACGGTGACGGCGGCGCCGAGCAGCGGGTGCCCGGTCGCGTCGAGGCCGGCGCCGGACACGTCGGTGGTCACGGCCCCGGCGGTGGGCCAGTACCGCTGCCGCTGGAAGGCGTACGTGGGCAGGTCGACGGCCCGGGAACGGCCGCCGACCGCTGCCGCCCAGTCCACGGGCACCCCGCGGACGAAGGCCTCGGCGAGGGAGGTGAGCACGCGGTCCGTGCCGTCCTCGCCGCGCCGCAGTGTGCCGACGGCGACGGCGTCGGTGCCGGCCGCCTCGGCGCACGACTGGACGGCGCCGGCGAGCACGGGGTGCGGACCGCACTCCACGAACCGGGTGAAGCCCTGGTCGAGCAGCGCCTGGACGGCGTCCGCGAACCGCACGGTCTGTCGCAGGTTGCGGTACCAGTACTCGGCGTCCATCGCGGCGGTGTCGAGGCGTTCGCCGGTGACCGTGGACAGCAGCGGGATCCGCGGGGCGCGGGGGGTGAGGGGCGCGAGGTCGGTGAGCAGGTCGGCGTGCAGGTCGGCGACATGGGCTGAGTGGGAGGCGTAGTCGACGGCGATGCGCTTGACGCGGACGCCGTCGTCGGTGAGCCGGCCGAAGAACTCGTCGAGCGAGGCCGCGTCGCCGCTGACGACGACGGCGTCGGGCGCGTTGACCGCGGCGAGGGAGAGCTGCCCGTCGCGGGCGGCGATGAGGGGTTCGACGTCGGCGGCGGGCAGCGGGACCGCGATCATGCCGCCGCGTCCGGCGAGCCGGCGGGCGATGGCCTGGCTGCGCAGTGCGACGACGCGGGCTCCGTCGGTCAGGGACAGCGCCCCGGCGACGACGGCCGCGGCGATCTCGCCCTGGGAGTGCCCGAGGACCGCGTCGGGGACGACACCGTGTGCCTCCCAGACCGCGGCGAGCGCGACCATGACCGCCCAGGTTGCCGGCTGGACGACGTCCACGCGCTCCAGTGCGGGGGCGCCGTCGGCGCCGCGCAGGACGTCGGTGAGGGACCAGTCGGTGAACTCGGCGAGCGCGGCGGCGCATTCGGCGATGCGCGCGGCGAACACCGGGGACTCCTCCAGCAACTGGGCACCCATGCCGGCCCATTGGGCGCCCTGCCCGGGGAAGACGAGTACGGTACGTCCCTCGCCGTCGCCGGTGCCGCGCACGACGCCGGCGGCCGGAGCGTCGCCCGCGGCGAGCGCGTCCAGTCCGGCGAGGAGGGCGTCGCGGCCGGTGCCGACGACGACCGCGCGGTGCTCGAACACGGCCCGGTCGGCGGCGAGGGCGTGGGCCACGTCCGCGAGGTCCGCGGCGGGCTTGTGGCTGATGCCGTCGGCGAGCGCGGCGGCCTGGCCGCGCAGTGCGGCGGGGGTGCGGGCGGACAGCACCCACGGCAACGCACGCTCGGCCTCCGCCGCGGCGCCCTTGTCGGCGGCCGTCGCAGACGGGACCGGGTCGGCGGCCTGTTCGAGGACGACGTGCGCGTTGGTGCCGCTGATGCCGAACGAGGACACGCCCGCCCGGCGGGGCCGGCCCGTGACCGGCCACGGGATGGCGTGGTCGAGCAGTGTCACCGGGCCCGAGGACCAGTCGACGTGCGAGGACGGTGTCTCGACGTGCAGGGTGGGCGGCAGGGTGCCGTGGCGCAGGGCCATGACGGTCTTGATGACGCCGGCGACTCCGGCGGCGGCCTGGGTGTGGCCGATGTTGGACTTCACCGAGCCGAGCAGCAGCGGCCGGGCGCGCTCGGGCGCCCCGAACACCGCCATCAGGGCCTCTGCCTCGATGGGGTCGCCGAGCGTCGTGCCGGTGCCGTGCGCCTCGACGGCGTCGATGTCGGCGGGCGTGAGCCCGGCGGCGCCGAGGGCCTGACGGATGACGCGCTGCTGGGAGGGCCCGTTGGGGGCGCTGAGCCCGTTGGAGGCGCCGTCCTGGTTGACGGCGGAGCCGCGGACCACGGCGAGGACGCGGTGCCCGTGCCGTTCGGCGTCGGACAGCCGCTCCACGACGAGGACTCCGACGCCCTCGGACCAGCCGGTGCCGTCGGCCGCATCGGAGAACGCCTTGCAGCGGCCGTCCCCGGAGAGGCCGCCCATCGCGGTGAAGCCGGAGAAGCTGGAGGAGCTGGTCATCACCGTGACGCCACCGGCGAGGGCGAGTTCGCACTCACCGCCGCGCAGCGCCTGGGCGGCCAGGTGCAGGGAGACCAGGGAGGAGGAGCAGGCCGTGTCGACGGTGGCCGCGGGCCCCTCCAGGCCGAACACGTAGGCGATGCGGCCGGAGATGACGCTGGCCGCGAGGCCGGTGCCGAGGTGCATCTCCATGTTCTCGCTGGAACGGGAGACGAGTTCGGCGTAGTCCTGGCCGTTGGTGCCGACGAAGACGCCGGTGCGGCTGCCGCGCAGGGTGTGCGGGTCGATGCCGGCCCGCTCGAAGGCTTCCCAGGTCGTCTCCAGCAGGACGCGCTGCTGCGGGTCCATCGCCAGGGCCTCGCGCGGGCTGATGCCGAAGAACTCCGGGTCGAAGTCGGCGACGTCGCTGAGGAATCCGCCCTCGGCGGTGGCGCTGTGCCCCCGGCCCGCCCCCGTGAGGACGTCGAGGTCCCATCCCCGGTCGGTGGGGAACGGGCCGATGGCGTCCCGGCCGCCCGCGACGAGCTCCCACAGGTCTTCCGGGGACCGGACGTCGCCGGGGAAGCGGCAGGCCATGCCGACGATCGCGAGGGGTTCGTCGGGGGTGGCCCGACCGGTCGGCAGCGGCGCGGCGGCGGCGACCGGTTCGCCGAGCAGGGTGTCGAGGAGATGCTCGGCCAGCGTGCGCGGTCGCGGGTGGTCGAAGAGCAGACCGGCGGGCAGCGGCAGGCCGGTGACCCGGGCCAGCCGGGTACGCAGCTCCATCGACGTGAGCGAGTCGAAGCCGAGGTCCTGGAAGGGCTTGTCGGGGCGGATCGCGGCGGGGTCGGGGTGCGCGAGTACGGCGGCGGCCTGCGTGCGCACCAGGTCGAGCAGCAGCGGCAGCCGCTCGCCGGCGGGCGTCGCGTGCACCCGGTCGCGTAGCGCTCGCCGGGCCTCATCACCGGCGGACCGGGAGGTGCGTGCGGTGCGCAGCGCCTCCCGGCCGGCGGGGAGGGCGGCAAGGGCGGGCGACGGTCGGAGGCTGAACAGCGCCTGGAGGAACGGCGGATGCTGGAGGTCGGCGACCACGGTGACGGGGTGCGGTTCGGCGACGAGTTCGGCGAGCGCGGTGAGCGCTGCGCCGGGGTCGAGCAGCGCGGCCCCGGAGGCGCGTTCGGTGTCCTGGACTCCGGCGGCCATGCCTCCGCCGTCCCAGGCACCCCAGGCGAGGGACGTGGCGGGCAGGCCCTCGGCACGGCGCCGCTGGGCAAGAGCGTCCAACACCGTGTTCGCGGCGGCGTAGTTGCCCTGTCCGGGGTTGCCGACCGCACCGGCCACCGACGAGAACAGCACGAACGCCGACAGGTCGCGCTCGCGGGTCAACTCGTCCAGCAGCAGCGCCGGTTGGACCTTCGCCCGGAAGACGTCCGCGAACCTGTCGGGGGTGAGCCCGTCCAGTACGGCGTCGTCGAGGACACCGGCGGCATGGATGACGGCGGTGAGCGGCACGTCGGGCGAGATCGCCTCCAGCGCGGCAGTGAGCTCCGCACGGTTGGCCGTGTCGCACGCGGCGATGGTCACGCGCACCCCGAGCGCGGCCTCCAACTCCTGGGCACCGGGCGCCTGTCGGCCACGCCGACTGAGCAACAGCAGGTGCTCGGCGCCGTGCTCGGCCGCCCAACGGGCCACATGCCCGCCCAACGCGCCCGTGCCACCCGTGATCAGCACCGTTCCCGACGGCTCCCACACCGGAGCCTCGTCCACGCCCGGCGCCGGCACGAAACGCCGGCCGAAGACACCGGCCCCGCGCACGGCGACCTCGTCCTCGTCACCGGGAGCGGCGAGGAAGGCGGTGAACCGGCGCAGCGCGGCATCGTCCGGCGAGCCGGGCAGGTCGATCAACCCGCCCCACCGGTCCGGATACTCCAGAGCGGCGACCCGCCCCAGCCCCCACAGGGCAGCCTGCGCCAGATCGACGGGGCCCTCACCGGAACCGGCGGTGGCGACGGCGCCACTGGTCACCGACCACACCGGTGCGTCGAGACCGGCGTCGTCGAGTGCCTGGAGGAGCAGGGCCGTCGCGGGCAGGCCGGCGGGCACGTCACCGGAGAGCGTGGCGGTGTCGGCGGCCAGCAGGGAGATGACGCGGGTGACGGGGTCGGCCGTCGCGAACTGCCGTAGCCGCGCCGCGAGTTCGTCACGCTCGGTGGTGTCCACGACGAGCAGCGCGGTGTCCGGGCCGAGGGCGTCGGTGACGGCGCGGGCCCAGGGCGCGGCGCCCGGGTCGGCGGGCAGGACCGCGAGCCAGGTGCCTTCACGACGGCCGGATGCCGTGGCGGTCAGCGCCTGCCAGGTCTCGCGGTGACGCCAGGAGTCGACGGTCGTACGTACCCGGTTGCGGCTGCGCCAGGAGGACAGCGCGGGGACGATCGCGTCGAGCGCGTCGGGGGCCACGTCGAGGCGCCCGGCGAGGGCGGTGATGTCCGCGCGCTCCACGGCGGCCCAGAACTCGGCGTCCGCGCCGGAGCCCTGCGGTGCCGTCTCGGCGGCCTCGGGCCAGTACCGGGCCCGCTGGAAGGCGTACGTGGGCAGGTCGACGCGGCGGGCGCCGGTCCCGGTGAAGAAGGCGGGCCAGTCAACAGGGACGCCGGTGGTGTGGAGCCGGGCCAGCGCGGTCACGGCGGCCGTCTCCTCGTCCTGGTCCCGGCGCAGCAGCGGCACGGCCTCGGTGGCGTCCGTGACGCTCTCCCGGACCTGCGGGGTGAGAACCGCGTCCGGGCCGATCTCCAGGAAGTGCCGCACGCCCGCGTCCCCGAGCGCCCGCAGACCGTCGGCGAACCGTACGGTCTCACGGACATGACGCACCCAGTGCTCGACGGAACGCCCGTCACCCCCGGCCAGGTTGGAGACCAGACGCAGAGTGGGCTCGCCGAAGGTCAGACCGGCGAGGGCGGTGCGGAAGTCGTCCAGCATCGGGTCCATCAGCGGCGAGTGGAAGGCGTGACTGACGGACAGACGGGTGTGCCGCCGCTCCCCCAGTGCCGCCAACGCCCGCTCAACACCGCCCTCGGTACCGGAAAGCACCACGGAACGCGGCCCGTTGACCGCGGCCAGGGACACGTCCTCCGTCAGATACGGGAGCACCTCGGCCTCGGTCGCCTCCACCGCGACCATCGCGCCGCCCTCCGGCAACGCCTCCATCAACCGCGCCCGCGCAGACACCAGCACACACGCGTCCGCCAGCGACAGCACTCCAGCGACGTGTGCGGCCGTGATCTCACCGACCGAATGACCGGCCACGTACTTGGGCACGACACCCAGCGACTCCACCAGCCGATACAGCGCCACCTCGACCGCGAACAACGCGGGCTGCGCCACCCCCGTACGCTCCAACGCCCCCGGGCTCGAACCCCACATAGCCTCCCGCACCCCAGGCGGCAACAGCCCCAACACCTCATCGAGAGCCTGCGCGAACACCGGGAAACGGCCATACAACTCCCGACCCATACCCAGCCGTTGAGCCCCCTGACCCGAGAACAGCACAGCAAGCGGACCAGGCTCGGCGACCGCCCTCGCGACCTCGGCGAGTCCGTCAGGCGGAGCGAGCAGGACGGCCCGGTGGGAGAAGGCCGAGCGGCCGATGGCCAGGGAGTGGCCGACGTCCACGGGTGCGTGGTCCTCCGCGTGGGCGCGGATGCGGGTGAGCTGGGCGTCGAGGGCGGCCTCGCTGACGGCGGTGACGGGCCACGGCACGACGCGCGGGGTGACAGCGACCGTCTCCTCCGCCTCGACCCGCGGGGCCTGCTCCAGGAGGACGTGGGCGTTGGTGCCGCTGATGCCGAACGAGGACACGCCCATGCGGCGCGGGCGGCCGGTGTCGGGCCAGTCGGTGTTGGCGGTGGCGATCTCGACGGCCCCAACGGACCAGTCGACGTGGGACGACGGCACGTCGGCATGCAGGGTGCGCGGGACGACGGCGTGCCGCAGGGCCATGACGGCCTTGATGAGTCCCGCGGCACCGGCCGCGGCCTGCGTGTGCCCGATGTTGGACTTCACCGAGCCCAGCAACAGCGGCCGTTCACGGTCCTGACCGTAGGTCGCCAGCAGCGCCTGCGCCTCGATCGGATCACCCAGTCGGGTGCCGGTGCCGTGCGCCTCCACCGCGTCCACCTCGGCCGGCTTCAACCCCGCCGACGCCAACGCCTGCCGGATCACCCGCTGCTGCGACGGCCCGTTCGGCGCCGTCAGACCGTTGGACGCACCGTCCTGATTGACCGCCGAGCCGCGCACTGTGGCGAGGACGGGATGCCCGTGCCGCACGGCGTCCGAGAGTCGTTCGAGTACGACCATGCCGACGCCCTCGGACCAGCCGGTGCCGTCGGCGTCGTCGCCGAAGGCCTTGCAGCGGCCGTCCTCGGCGAGGCCGCCGTGGTGGCGGAAGCCCATGAAGGCGGCGGAGGTGGTCATGACGGTAACGCCGCCGGCCAGGGCGAGGGAGCACTCGCCGCTGCGCAGCGCCTGCGCCGCCAGGTGCAGCGACACCAGCGCCGACGAGCAGGCCGTGTCCACGGTGACCGCCGGGCCCTCCAGGCCGAAGACGTAGGCGAGCCGACCGGAGATCACGCTGGCCGACAGCATGACGCCGCGGCCTTCCATGTCCTTGGCGCGGGCGATGAGGTGGTGGTAGTCGACGCCGTTGCTGCCGACGAAGACGCCGGTGCGGCTGCCGCGCAGGCTCTGCGGGTCGATGCCGGACCGCTCGAACGCCTCCCACCCGGTCTCCAGCAGGACACGCTGCTGCGGGTCCATGGCGACCGCTTCGCGCGGGCTGATGCCGAAGAACCCGGGGTCGAAGTCGGCGGCGTCGTGCAGGAAGCCGCCCTGGCCCTGGATCTCCCAGCCGCGGTCGGTGGGGAAGGCGGTGATGGCGTCGCCGCCGGAGGCGACCAGTTCCCAGAGCTGCTCCGGAGTCTGCACGCCGCCGGGGAAGCGGCAGGCCATGCCGACCACGACGACCGGGTCATCGGTGGTGTCGGCGGGCTCCGCGGCGAGCAGCGGGCCGTCCGACTCGTCCTGACTGCCGAGGAGTTCTGCGGCGAGGTGCTCGGCGAGGGTGCGGGGCCGGGTGAAGTCGAAGAGGAGGCTCGCGGGCAGGGCGAGGCCCGTGGCGCGGGCGAGCTGGTTGCGCAGTTCCATCGACGTCAGCGAGTCGAAGCCGATGTCGTGGAAGGCGCGTTCGGCGTCCACGGCCTCCGGTCCGGCGTGGCCGAGGACGCCTGCGGCGTGCGTGCGGACGAGTTCGAGCAGAAGCGGGACACGCTCGTCCTCGGGGGCGGCGTACACCTTGCGACGCAGCACGGAGGCGGCGGAGCGGGTGTCGTCGCGGAGCCTGCGGGCCGCGCTGCGGGCCTCCTCGGCGGTGGGCAGGGCGCTGAGGGCGGCGCACGGGCGGATGCTGAACAGCATCCGCAGGGTGTCCTGCTGCTGGAGGTCGGCGACGACGGTCACGGGCGCGGCGTCGACGGCGAGTTCGGCGAGCACGCCGAGGGCGAGCCCGGGTTCCAGGGCGGTGGTGCCGGTTTCACGCAGCGCCTCGGTCAGCGCGGCGGCCATGCCTCCGCCGTCCCAGGCACCCCAGGCGACGGACGTGGCGGGCAGGCCCTCGGCACGGCGGCGCTGGGCAAGAGCGTCCAACACCGTGTTCGCGGCGGCGTAGTTGCCCTGTCCGGGGTTGCCGACCGCACCGGCCACCGACGAGAACAGCACGAACGCCGACAGGCCATGCTCGCGGGTGAGTTCGTCCAGGAGCAGCGCGGGGCTGACCTTCGCGCGGAACACCGCGCCGAAGCGCTGCGGGGTGAGGCCGTTGAGTACGGCGTCGTCGAGGACGCCGGCGGCGTGGATGACGGCGGTGAGCGGCACGTCGGCCGGGATCGCCTCCAGCGCGGCCGTGAGCTCCGCACGGTTGGCCGTGTCGCACGCGGCGATGGTCACGCGCACCCCGAGCGCGGTCAGCTCCGTCTCCAACTCCGCCGCCCCGGGCGCCTGCCGGCCACGCCGGCTCAGCAGCAGCAGGTGCTCGGCGCCGTGCTCGGCCGCCCACCGGGCCACATGACCGCCCAGCGCACCCGTGCCACCCGTGATCAGGACGGTCCCCGACGGCTCCCACACCGGGGCCTCGTCCGCACCCGGCGCCGGCACGAGACGACGTCCGAAGAGGCCGGTGCCGCGCACGGCGACCTCGTCCTCGTCACCGGGAGCGGCGAGGAAGGCGGTGAACCGACGCAGCGCGACGTCGTCCGGCTCCCCGGGCAGGTCGATCAACCCGCCCCACCGGTCGGGGTACTCCAGAGCGGCGACCCGCCCCAGACCCCACAGCGCGGCTTGCAGCGGCTGCACGGTGTCATCGGGCGAGGCGGCGACCGCGCCGCGCGTGGCGGCCCAGATCCGGGTGCGGATCCCGGCGTCGTCCATGGCCTGGAGCAGTACGGCGGTGTCGACGAGGCCGACGGGAACACTGGTCCAGCGGGTGGCGTCGGTCCCGGCGAGCAGAGAGAGCACCCCGGTGAAACGGGTGCCGTCGGCGGTGAGCCGGGACAGTTCCTCGGCGAGTTCGCCACGTGCCGGCCGCTTGCCGACCCGGACGGTCACGGTGTCAGGTCCGAGCGCGCCGGTCACGGCGTCGAGCCAGGCGCCGTCGGCGTCGGGCCCGTCGGCGGGCAGCAGGACGAGCCAGGTGCCGGAGGGTCCGGCGGGCGGTGCCGTGGGCAGCGGCTGCCATGTCTCGCGGAAGCGCAGCGCGTCGGACAGCGACCGGGCGCGCCGTCTGCTGCGCCAGGCGGACAGCGCGGGGACCACACCGCCGAGCGCTTCGGTGCCGATGTCCAGCCGGTTGGCGAGCGCCGCCAGGTCCTCTCGCTCCACGGCCGCCCAGAACTCGGCGTCCACACCGTCACCGGAGGCGGCCAGGGCCACCGCGTCGGCGGGCTCGGGCCAGTAGTGCTCGTGCTGGAAGGGGTAGGTGGGCAGATCGACGGTGCGGGCGCCGGTCCCGGCGGAGAGCGCCGGCCAGTCCACGGGGACGCCACCGGCGTGGAGCCGGGCCAGTGCCGTCACGGCGGCCGTCTCCTCGTCGCGGTCCCGGCGCAGCAACGGTACGGCGGTCTCGACCAGGGGCGTGAGGACGGCGTCCGGGCCGACCTCCAGGAAGTGCCGCACGCCCGCGTCCGCGAGGGCACTGACGCCGTCGGCGAAACGCACGGTCTCCCGGGCGTGCCGCACCCAGTGGTCGGGCGAGGCGAGGCCGGCCGGCCGGATCGGCGCCCCGGTGAGGGTGGAGACGACATCGATGTGCGCCTCGTGGGCGGTGAGCCCGGTGAGGGCGGTGCGGAAGTCGTCGAGCATCGGGTCCATCAGCGGCGAGTGGAAGGCGTGGCTGACGGACAGACGTGTGCGGCGCCGCTCCCCCAGTGCGGCCAGCACCCGCTCAACACCGCCCTCGGTACCGGAAAGCACCACGGAACGCGGCCCGTTGACCGCGGCCAACGCCACATCGTCCGCCAGATGCTGGACCACTTCCTCCTCGGCCGCCTCCACCGCGACCATCGCGCCGCCTTCCGGCAACGCCTCCATCAACCGCGCCCGCGCAGACACCAGCACACACGCGTCCGCCAGCGACAGCACTCCAGCGACGTGTGCGGCCGTGATCTCGCCGACGGAATGACCGGCCACGTACTTGGGCACGACGCCCAGCGACTCGACCAGCCGATACAGCGCCACCTCGACCGCGAACAACGCGGGCTGCGCCACCCCCGTACGTTCCAACGCCTCCGGGCTCGAACCCCACATAGCCTCCCGCACCCCAGGCGGCAACAGCCCCAACACCTCATCGAGGGCCTGCGCGAACACCGGGAACCGGCCATACAACTCCCGACCCATACCCAGCCGTTGAGCCCCCTGACCCGAGAACAGCACAGCAAGCGGACCGGGCTCGGCGACCGCCCTCGCGACCTCGGAGAGTCCGTCGGGAGTAGCGAGCAGGACGGCCCGGTGGGAGAAGGCCGAGCGGCCGATGGCCAGTGAGTAGCCGATGTCCAGCGCCGGGCGCCCCTGCGCTTGCGCGCGGATCCGGTCGAGCTGTTCTTCCAGTGCGGCCTCGGTGCGGGCCGAGATCGGCCAGGCGACGACGCCGGGGGTGACTTCGGGCTGCTCCGGCTCGGCGGCGGTCGGGGTGTGCTGCTCGACGATGACGTGGGCGTTCGTGCCGCTGATACCGAAGGACGACACACCGACACGACGCGGATGCCCCGTGTCGGGCCAGTCGGTGGTGGTCGTGGCGATCTCGACGGCACCCTCCGTCCAGTCGACGTGCCCGGAGGGGCGGGTGACGTGCAGGGTGGGCGGCAGGACGGAGTGGCGCAGGGCCATGACGGCCTTGATGAGTCCCGCGGCACCGGCCGCGGCCTGCGTGTGCCCGATGTTGGACTTCACCGAGCCCAGCAGCAGCGGCCGTTCACGGTCCTGACCGTAGGTCGCCAGCAGCGCCTGCGCCTCGATCGGATCACCCAGTCGGGTGCCGGTGCCGTGCGCCTCCACCGCGTCCACCTCGGCCGGCTTCAACCCCGCCGACGCCAACGCCTGCCGGATCACCCGCTGCTGCGACGGCCCGTTCGGCGCCGTCAGACCGTTGGACGCACCGTCCTGATTGACCGCCGAGCCCTTCACCACGGCCAGGATGCGGCGGCCGTTGCGTATCGCGTCCGAGAGCTTCTCCAGTACGACGACGCCGATGCCCTCCGACCAGGTGGTGCCGTCGGCGTCGTCGGAGAACGCCTTGCAGCGGCCGTCGGCGGCGAGGCCGCCCTGGACGTCGAAACCGGCGAAGGCGGCCGGGGTCGTCATCACGGTGACGCCGCCGGCCAGGGCCAGGGAGCACTCGCCGCTGCGCAGCGCCTGCGCCGCCAGATGCAGCGACACCAGCGCCGACGAGCACGCGGTGTCCACGGTGACCGCCGGGCCGACCAGGCCGAGGACGTAGGCGACGCGGCCGGAGATCACGCTGGCGGCGAGGCCGGTGCCGGCGTGTCCCGACAGGTCCTCCTTCGCGGTGTGCACGAGGCGGACGTAGTCCTGGCCGTTGGTGCCGACGAAGACGCCGGTCTGGCTGCCACGCAGGCCCTGCGGGTCGATGCCGGACCGCTCGAACGCCTCCCAGCCGGTCTCCAGCAGCAGCCGCTGCTGCGGGTCCATCGCGAGTGCCTCGCGCGGGCTGATGCCGAAGAAGCCCGCGTCGAAGCCGCCGGCGTCGTCCAGGAAGCCGCCGCGGCCCTGGAGGTCCCAGTTGCGGTCCGCGGGGAACGCGGTGATGGCGTCGGTGCCGGAGGCGACCAGCTCCCACAGCTCTTCCGGCGTCCGCACCCCGCCGGGGAAACGGCAGGCCATGCCGACCACGGCGACCGGCTCGTGGCGCCCCGACTCGGCCTCGTCGAGACGTCGCCGGGTCTCGTGCAGGTCGGCGGTGACGTACCTGAGGTACTCGACGAGTTTTGCTTCGTCCGGCATGGTCAATGCCCTTTCCTCGGTGGGAGACCGGTGGGGAGATGTGACCCGGTTCAGCGGTCGGTGGGTCGGCCGATCTCGCTGTCGATGAAGGCGATGAGGTCTTCGGCGCCGGCGGCGTCGAGGCGCTTGCGCACGTCGTCGTCCGCGCCCTGCCGTTCGCCGCCGTCGTCGGTGATCCGGGCGAGCAGGGCCCGCAGCCGGGCGACGGCGCCGGTGCGCGCGGCGGGGTCGAGGCCGTCGGCGTCGAGCGCGCCGGCCAGGGCCGTGTCCAGGCGGTCGAGTTCGGCGTGCAGTGCGTCGGCGGGTGCTGTGGGGCCGCGGCCGAGTCGCCGGGCGAGGTGCTCGGCGACGGCGAGCGGGGTGGGGTGGTCGAAGACGAGGGTGGCGGGGATGCGCAAGCCGGTCACGGTGCCGAGGCGGTTGCGCATCTCCACGGAGGTCAGGGAGTCGAAGCCGAGGGCGGCGAACTCGTCCTCGGCGCCGATCTGTTCGGGTGTTTCGTGGCCGAGCACGGTCGCGGCCTCGGTGCGCACCAGTTCGGTGAGGTGCCGGGTGCGGTCCTGGGGGCGCAGTCCGTCGAGGCGGGCGGCGAGTTCGGCGGCGCGGTTGCGGCCGGCGGCGGTGCGGCGTCCGCCGATCAGTCCGCGCAGGACGGGCGGCACCGGTCCGGCGAAGGGCAGCGCCGCGCCGGTGCGGGCGGCGGTGCGCATCAGCACGGGCCGGGCGTCGTCGCGGGCGGTGGCGGCGTCGAACAGGGCGAGGCCCAGTTCGGGTTCGAGGGGCGGGGTGCCGGAGCGGTTCATGCGCCGGATGTGGTCCTCGCTCAGTGCGCCGGTCATGCCGGAGCTGTGCGCCCAGGGACCCCAGGCCAGCGAGTGGCTCGGCCGTCCGGTGGCGGCGCGGTGCTGGGCGAGGGCGTCGAGGAAGGCGTTGGCGGCGGCGTAGTTGGCCTGGCCGGGGCTGCCGACGACACCTGCGGTGGAGGAGTACGTGACGAACGCGTCCAGGTCCAGATGGCCGGTGGCGCGGTGCAGATGCCAGGCGGCATCGGCCTTGGGCCGCAGGACGGTGTCGAACCGGTCGGGGGTGAGGGCGTCCAGGACGCCGTCGTCGAGGATGCCGGCGGTGTGCACGACGGCGGTCAGCGGGTGCTCGGCCGGGATGCCGGCGATCAGTGCGGTCACGTCGGCCGGGTCGGCGACGTCGGCGGCGGCCAGGGTGACCCGGGCGCCATGAGCCTCGAGTTCGTCGCGGAGTTCCGCGGCGCCGGGGGCGTCGGGGCCGCGCCGGCCGGCGAGCAGCAGGTGGCGTATGCCGTGGGCGGTGACCAGGTGCCGGGCGAGGATGCGGGCCAGGCCGCCGGTGCCGCCGGTGATGAGCACGGTTCCGTCGGTGCGCCAGCCGGCCGGGCCGACGTCGGCCGTGGCGGCGGCGTCGGGCACGCGGGCGAGCCGTGCCACGCGCAGGCATCCGTCGCGCACCATGAACTGCTCCTCGTCGGTGTCCGGCAGGGCGGGCAGCACGGCCGCGGTGGACGCGCCGCCGTCGACGTCGACGAGGAGGAACCGGCCGGGGTGCTCCATCTGCGCGGACCGCACCAGGCCCCAGACCGCCGCGGCGGCCGGGTCGGTGACGTCCTCGCCGTGGGGTGCGACCGCGCCGCGGGTGAGGAACACCATGCGGGTGCGGGCGAACCGGTCCTCGGCGAGGAACTCCTGCGTCAACGTCAGTGCGCGGTGCGTCAGTTCGTGGACCGCTACGGCCGCGTCGTCGAGGCCTGTGAGCGGGACGGCGAGCAGCCGCACCGGCGCGTCGTCACCTTCTCGCAGTTCGGCTAGGGACTTCACTGGTTCCGCGAGCGACCCGAGGGCGAGGGCCTGGTCGGTGTCGTCGGCCGCGAGGACGTACCAGGGGGCCGGCTCGGCGGGGGCGGCCGGTACGGGCCGCTCCTCCCAGTCCAGGTGGAACAGGGAGGTGCGCAGGTCGGGTCCGGTGGCGGGGGCGTCGGCGCGGCGCTGCGCGGGGCGCAGGACGACGGCACGGGCGGTGAGTACGGGCGCACCGGAGGGGTCGGCGGCGACGAGGTCGCGGGTGTCGCCGCTGCCGCTCAGCCGTATCCGCAGTTCGGTGGCCGATGCGGCGTGCAGGGTCACCTCGCGCCACTCGGCGGCGAGCAGCCGCTCGGGCTCGGTCTGTTCGGCCTCGGTGACGACGTGCGCGGCGTGCAGGGCGGCGTCGAGCAGTACCGGGTGCAGTCCGAACCCGGCGTGTTCGCCGGTCTCCTTGGGCAGGGCGAGTTCGGCGTACAGGTGGTCGCCGTGCCGCCAGGCGGCGCGCAGGGCGCGGGCGGCGGGGCCGTGTTCGACACCTGCGTCGGCGAGCCGGTCGTAGAGGTCGTCCAGGGCGAGTTCGGTGGCGTCGGGCGGGGGCCACTGGCCGGCGGCGTACCGGGTGGTGTCGGGTGCGGGGGCCGGCGGCTCGGGGGTGAGCCGGCCGTGGGCGTGCTCGGTCCAGGCGGCGTCCGGTTCGTGGGCGGGCCTGGAGTGGCACCACGCCGGCCGGGCGCCGTCGTCGCCGGGGGCGGCGATACGGAGCTGGAGTTGGAGCGCGCCCTGGTCGGGCACCGTCACCGGCTCGGTCAGGGTGAGTTCGGCGACGTGCGGTGTGCCGACCTGGTCGCCTGCGCGTACGGCGGCCTCCACCAGGGCGGCACCGGGCAGCCGGACCGCGCGGTCCACGGCCGAACCGTCCAGCCAGGGGTGCAGGGTGCGCGACAGGGTGCCGGTGAGGACCAGGTCCCCGGCCCCTGCGACCGGCAGCGCGGCGCCGAGCAGGGGGTGGTCGGTGGCGGCGAGGCCGAGTCCGGTCGCGTCGGCGGAGCGCAGGGAGGCGGTGGGCCACAGCCGGCGCCGCTGGAACGGATAGGTCGGCAGGTCGTGCAGGCGCCGGGCACCCGTACCGGCGTACAGGGCGGTCCAGTCGACCGTGACGCCCTCGACGTGCAGGGCGGCGAGCGCGGCCACCGCCGACGCCTCCTCGGGGCGGTCGCGGCGCAGCAGCGCTGCGGCGACGGCGGCCCCGGGTGCGAGGTCGGCGACGAGGGAGGTGAGGCCGCCGTCGGGGCCGATCTCGAGGAAGGCGTCGGCTCCGGCGCCGGCGAGGGTGCGGACGGCGTCGGCGAAGCGGACGGGTTCGCGCAGGTGCCGCACCCAGTACTCGGGCGAGACGAGGTCGTCGCCGGCCGGGGCGCCGGTCGCGGCGGACACGAACGGGATGCGGGGCCGGTGGTGGGTCAGGGTGGCGGTGACGGTCCGGAAGTCGTCGAGCATCGGGTCCATCAGCGGGGAGTGGAAGGCGTGGGACACCTCCAGTCGGCGGGAGCGGCGGTCGCCGAGCCGGGCGAGGACGGCCTCCACGGCGGGCTCGGCACCGGACAGCACGAGCGCGTCGGGGCCGTTGACGGCACCGACGGCGACCTCGCCGTTGAGGAGCGGCGCCACGTCGTCCTCGGTGGCGGCGACGGCCACCATGACGCCGCCGGGCGGAAGTTCGCCCATCAGGCGGGCGCGGGCGCCGACCAGGGCGCAGGCGTCGTCGAGGGTGAGGATGCCGGCGACGTGGGCGGCGGCGATCTCGCCGACGGAGTGTCCGGTCACGTACTCCGGAGTGACGCCGAGGGACGCGACGAGGCGGTGCAGGGCGACCTGGAGGGCGAACAGGGCGGGCTGCGCGTGCTCCGTGCGGCGCAGGATCTCTGGGTCGTCGCCCCACATGATGTCCCGCAGGCCGGGCGGGAGGTGGCCGAGCACCTCGTCGAAGGCTTCGGCGAACACCGGGAAGCGGTGGTACAACTCCCTGCCCATGCCCGGCCGTTGTGTGCCCTGCCCGGAGAACACCAGGGCCGGGCGGCGTTCGGCGGCGGTTCCGCGCACGGCCTCGCCGTCGGCGAGGAGCACCGCGCGGTGGGCGAAGTGCGAGCGGGCGGCGAGGGAGCGGCCCACGTCCTGCGGGTCACGGTCGGGCGCCCAGTCGGTCAGCTCGGCGATCCGTGCGTCGAGGGTCTCTTCGGTACGGGCGGACACCGGCCACGGCGCGAGGGCGGGTGTGGCGGTCGCGGGCGTCTCCGGTTCCGGTGTCGGCGCGCCCTCGATGATGACGTGCGCGTTGGTGCCGCTGATCCCGAAAGCGGACACGGCGATCCGCGCCGGCCTGCCCGTCTCGGGCCACTCGGTGGTGTCGGTGAGGAGGGACAGCGCGCCGGAGGACCAGTCGATACGGCTGGAGGGGGTGTCGGTGTGGAGGGTGCGGGGCAGCTTGCCGTGGCGCAGCGCGAGCACCGACTTGATGACGCCGGCGACTCCGGCGGCGGCCTGGGTGTGGCCGATGTTCGTCTTCACCGACCCGAGCAGCAGGGGCCGTTCGCGGTCGCGGCCGTAGGTGGCGAGCAGGGCCTGCGCCTCGATCGGGTCGCCGAGCCGGGTTCCGGTGCCGTGGGCCTCGACGGCGTCCACGTCGGCCGGGGTGAGGCGGGCGCTCGCGAGGGCCTGGCGGATGACGCGCTGCTGGGACGGGCCGTTGGGGGCGCTGAGTCCGTTGGAGGCGCCGTCCTGGTTGACGGCCGAACCCCGGAGGACCGCGAGGACCTCGTGCCCCTTGCGTACGGCGTCCGACAGCCGCTCGACGACCAGCATGCCGATGCCCTCGGACCACACGGTGCCGTCGGCGTCGTCGGAGAACGCCTTGCAGCGGCCGTCCGTCGCCAGGCCGCCCTGGATGCTGAAGCCGACGAAGCTGACCGAGGTGGTCATCACGGTGACGCCGCCGGCCAGGGCGAGTTCGCACTCGCCGCCCCGCAGCGCCTGGGCGGCGAGGTGCAGCGAGACGAGGGAGGAGGAGCAGGCCGTGTCGACGGTCATGGCCGGCCCTTCCAGGCCGAACACGTACGCCAGCCGGCCGGAGATCACGCTGGCGGCGAGGCCGGTGCCGAGGTGGCCGCCGATGTCCTCGCGGGCGCGGGTGGCGAGATGGACGTAGTCCTGGCCGTTGGTGCCGACGAAGACGCCGGTGCGGCTGCCGCGCAGGGCGTCGGGGTCGAGTCCGGCGCGTTCGAACGCCTCCCAGGAGGTCTCCAGCAGCAGCCGCTGCTGCGGGTCCATCGCGAGCGCCTCGCGGGGGCTGATGCCGAAGAAGCCCGGGTCGAAGTCGGCGGCGTCGTACAGGAATCCGCCGCGGGTGGTGGCGCTGCTGCCGGGGCCGGTGCCGTGCAGGGTGTCGAGGTCCCAGCCGCGGTCGTCCGGGAACGGTCCGGTGCCGTCGCGGCCGGCGAGCATCAGCTCCCAGAACTCCTCGGGGGTGCTGACGTCGCCGGGGAAGCGGCAGGCCATGCCGACGATGGCCAGCGGCTCGTCCTGGGCCACCGGCGCGGCCCGGTCGGCACCGCGGCCGGCGGTGGGGTCGTCGTCGAGCAGTTCGGCGAGGAGGTGGGCGGCGAGCCGGCGGGGGCTCGGGTAGTCGTAGACCAGGGTCGCGGGCAGTTGGCGTCCGGTGCCCGCGGACAGCCGCCTGCACAGCTCCACGGCGGTGAGCGAGTCCATGCCCAGCCTGCCGAACTCGTGGTCGGGGTCGATCCCGTCGCGGCCCCGGTGGCCGAGCACGACGGCCGTCTCGGTGCGCACCAGCCCCAGCACGTGCCGCTCGCGCTCCTTAGGGCCGAGCGTCGTGAGCCGGGCGACCAGTTCGTCGCGGGAAGCGGCGGAGCCGGTGGGCTCGGTGCGGGGGGCGGGCGGGGCGACGGGGCCGCCGTCGGGCCAATACCGCTCCCGCTGGAAGGCGTACGTCGGCAGCTCCACGCGGCGTGCTCCGGTGCCCGCGCCGACGGCGCGCCAGTCGACGGGGACGCCCGCGACATGGAGCGTGGCCAGCGCCCCGATCACGGTGTCCTCCTCGCCCCGGTCGCGGCGCAGCATCGGGGTGGCGACGCCGTCGTCGGGGCCGGTGGCGAGGACGATGCCGCTGAGCACACCGGACGGGCCGGCCTCCAGGAAGGCCGCGGCTCCCGCGGTACGCAGGGCGTCCACGGCGTCGGCGAACCGCACGGTCTCGCGGGCGTGCCGCACCCAGTACTCCGCCGAGCACAGCTCCTGCGGCTCGGCGATACGGCCGGTGAGCGCCGAGGCCACCGTCATCCGGGGCGGACGGAACTCCAGCCCGGCCAGGGCCTGCCGGAAGTCGTCCAGCATCGGCTCCATGAGCGGCGAGTGGAAGGCGTGACTGACGGCGAGGCGTGTGTGGCGCCGCTCGCCGAGGGCCGCGACGACGGCGGTCACCTCGTCCTCGGCGCCGGACACGACGAGCGCGGTGGGGCCGTTGACCGCGGCGAGGGACACGCCGTCGGTGAGCAGCGGCCGTACCTCGTCCTCGGTCGCCTCGACCGCGACCATCACACCGCCCGGCGGCAGCGCGGCCATGAGCCGGCCCCGGGCCGCCACCAGCGTGCAGGCGTCCGTGAGGGAGAGGACGCCCGCGACATGGGCGGCGGCCACCTCGCCGACGGAGTGCCCGGTGACGTGTCCTGCGGTGACGCCCCACGACTCCAGCAGCCGGAACAGCGCCACCTCTACGGCGAACACGGCGCACTGGGCGTGGTCGGTGCGGTTGAGCAGTTCCTCGTCCGTGCCCCACATCGCGTCCCGGACGCCGGCGTCGAAGTGGCCGAGGACCGCGTCGAGGGCGGAGGCGAACTCCGGGAAACGGGCGTGCAGTTCGCGGCCCATGCCGAGGCGCTGGCTGCCCTGGCCGGGGAAGACGACGGCGAGCGGGCGGTCGGCGGCCAGGCCGCGGGCGAGTTCGGTCGTGCCGTCGGAGTCCAGGACGGCACGGTGTTCGAGTCCGGCGCGACCGGCCAGCGTCCAGGCCACGTCACGGGCGTCGAGCCCTTCGGCGGCGGTCCGGATCCGGGCGATCTGCGCCTCGAGGGCGGCTTCGGTGCGGGCGGAGATCACCCATGGGAGCCCCACGGTGAGCGCTGCGCGGTCCGGCGCCGGTGCGCTGAGGGACGGGCTGTCCAACTCTCTCGCTCTCGGCGGCTGTTCGAGCAGGACGTGTGCGTTGGTGCCGCTGATGCCGAACGAGGAGACTCCCGCGCGGCGTGGGCGGCCGGTGTCCGGCCAGGGGACGTTCTCGGTGAGCAGTTCGACGGCCCCGCTCGACCAGTCGACGTGCCGGGACGGCGGGTCGGCGTGCAGGGTGCGGGGCAGGACGCCGTGCCGCATCGCCATCACGGTCTTGATGAGCCCGGCGGCGCCGGCGGCGGCCTGGGTGTGGCCGAGGTTGGACTTCACCGACCCGAGCAGCAGGGGCCGTTCGCGGTCCCGGCCATACGTGGCGAGCAGCGCCTGCGCCTCGATCGGGTCGCCGAGGCTCGTGCCGGTGCCGTGGGCCTCGACGGCGTCCACGTCGGCGGGGGTGAGCCCGGCGTTGGCGAGGGCCTGACGGATGACCTGCTGCTGGGAGGGGCCATTGGGCGCGGTGAGCCCGTTGGAGGCGCCGTCCTGGTTCACGGCCGAGCCCCGCACCACGGCGAGGATCTCGTGCCCGTTGCGCACGGCGTCCGACAGCCGCTCCACGACGAGGACGGCGACGCCCTCGGACCACCCGGTCCCGTCGGCGCCGTCGCCGAAGGCCTTGCAGCGGCCGTCGGTGGCGAGGCCGCCCATGCGGGAGAAGCCGGCGAAGCCCACCGGCGTGGACATCACGGTGACCGCTCCGACGAGGGCGAGCGAGCACTCGCCGCCGCGCAGCGCCTGCCCGGCGAGGTGCAGGGCGACGAGGGAGGAGGAGCAGGCGGTGTCGACGGTGAGGGCCGGGCCCTCCAGGCCGAACACGTACGCCAGCCGGCCGGAGGCGACGCTGGTGTTGAGGCCGGTGGTGGCGTGGGCCTCGACGTCGACGGAGGACTGCATGACGAGGGTGCCGTAGTCCTGGCCGCTGAGGCCGACGAAGACACCGGTGCGGCTGCCGCGCAGGCTGTGCGGGTCGAGGTCGGCCCGTTCGAGGGCTTCCCAGGCGGTCTCCAGCAGCAGCCGCTGCTGCGGGTCCGTGGCCACGGCCTCGCGCGGGGAGATCTCGAAGAACGCGGCGTCGAACTCGCTCGCACCGCGCAGGAATCCGCCCGCGACTCCGTCGGCCGAGGCGACGCCGGTGTGCTTCTCCCAGCCCCGGTCGTCGGGCATGCCGGAGATGGCGTCACCGCCGGCCGCCACGAACTCCCACAGCTCTTCGGGCGAGGTGATGCCGCCGGGGTAGCGGCAGGCCATGCCTACGACGGCGAGCGGTTCGTCAGCAGGGCCGGTGCCGGACGCGGCCGGCGTCGCGGGGGCGTCGCCGACGACGCCCTCCTCGATGAGTTCGCCCAGCAGATGGACGGCGAGCCTGCGGGGCGTGGGGTAGTCGAAGACCAGTGTCGCGGGCAGTTGGAGGCCGGTGGCGGTGGCGAGCCGGTTGCGCAGTTCGATCGCGGTGAGCGAGTCCACGCCGAGCCGGCGGAACTCGCTGTCGGCGTCGACCGCCTCGCTCGTGCCGTGGCCCAGCACACCGGCCGCCTCGGCCCGCACCAGCTCGACGAGGTGGCGGCGCCGTTCGTCGGGCCGCAGTCCTGCGAGCCGGTCCACCAGGGCGCCCCGGGTGACGGTTCCGCTGCCTGCGGTGCGGCGCCCGGGGCGGACGAGGCCGCGCAGCAGCGCGGGGACGGGGACGCCAGGGGGCAGGGGCGTGCCGCCGACGGGGAGCGGGGCTAGGGCGGCGGCGTCGGTGGCGAGCGCGGCGTCGAAGAGGGCGAGGCCCTGCTCGGCGGTCAGCGGCGGGAGTCCGAGGGCGGAGATGCGGTGCTGGTCGCGGTCGGAGAGCGCCGCGGTCATGCCGCCGCCGTGCTGCTCCCAGCCGGGCCAGCGCAGCGCCAGCGCGGGCAGCCCGTGGGCGCGGCGATGCTCGGCGAGCGCGTCGAGGAAGGCGTTGGCCGCGGCGTAGTTGGCCTGGCCGGGGCTGCCCATCAGGCCGGCGGTGGACGAGTACAGCACGAACGCGGCCAGGTCCAGGTCGCGGGTCCGTTCGTGCAGTTGCCAGGCCACGTCGGCCTTGGGCCGCAGCACGGTGTCGAGCCGGTCCGGGGTGAGGGCGTCCAGCACGCCGTCGTCGAGAACGCCCGCCGTGTGGACGACCGCTGTCAGGGGGTGCGCTGCGGGGACGGCTTCCAGTACGGCGGCTACCGCGCCGGGCGCGGTCAGGTCGGCGGCGACGAGGGCGACCTCGGCGCCGTGCGCCGCGAGTTCCTCGACGAGTTCGAGGGCGCCGGGCGCGTCCGGTCCGCGGCGGCCGGCGAGCAGCAGGTGCCGTACGCCGTGCCGGGTGACGAGGTGGCGGGCGAGGAGGCTGCCGAGGCCGCCGGTACCGCCGGTGATCAGGACCGTGCCGTCGGGGTCCAGGGCCGGCGGCAGGGTGAGGGCGAGTTTGCCGGTGTGCAGGGCCAGGCTCATGAAGCGGAACGCGTCGGCGGCCCGCCGCACGTCCCAGGAGCGCACCGGCAGGGGGCGCAGGGTGCCGGCGGCGAACAGCGCGTCGAGTGCGGTCAGCATCCGCCGGATGCCGTCGGGGTCCACCCAGCCCAGGTCGAAGGGTTCGTAGCGGATGCCGTCGGCGATGGTGTCCGCGGCGCGCAGGTCGGTCTTGCCCATCTCCAGGAACCGGCCACCGGGCCCGAGGAGCCGCAGCGAGGCGTCGACGAACTCGCCGGACAGCGCGTTGAGGACGACGTCGATTCCCTCCCCCGCCACGGCGGCGAACCGGTCGGCGAAGCCGGTGTCGCGGGAGGAGGCGATGTGGTCGTCCGGCACGCCCAGTTCGCGCAGCACGGGCCACTTCGACTCGCCGGCGGTGGCGAAGACCTCCGCGCCGAGGTGGTGTGCGAGCTGGATCGCGGCCATGCCGACACCGCCCGCGCCCGCGTGCACGAGGACCTTCTCGCCGGGCCTGACGTCGGCGAGTTCGACGAGCGCCCGGTAGGCGGTGAGGAACACCAGCGGAACCGAACCGGCCGTCTCCCAGGACCAGTCGGCGGGCACGGCGGTCAGTTGCCGTTCGTCCACGACGACGCTCGGCGCGAAGCCGCCGGCGACCATGCCCATGACGCGGTCGCCCGGCCGCCACAGCTCGGCCCCGGGGCCCGTCTCCACGACGACTCCGGCGGCCTCGGAACCCAGCAGCCCGGCCTCACCCGGGTACATGCCGAGCGTGCTCAGCACATCACGGAAGTTGATACCTGCGGCCCGCACCGCGATGCGCACCTGCCGCCCCGTCAGCTCCTGCTGCTCGCAGGGCGTCAGGGCGAGCCCGTCCAGGCTTCCGCGTTCGCTCACGTCCAGCCGCCACGCCCCGTCCACCGGCGGCACGAGCGCGGCACCCGCGCCGCGCGCCAGTCGGGCGACCCGCAGTTCCCCGTCGCGCAGGACTGCCTGCGGTTCGGCGTCGTCGAGCAGGGCGGGCAGCGTCGGCAGCAGCGCCGCGGACGCTTCGTCGGTGTCCACCAGCAGCAGCCGGCCGGGATGTTCGGCCTGCGCGGACCGGGCGAGTCCCCATACGGCGGCGGCGCCCAGGTCGGTCACGTCCTCCGCGTCGGTCGCGGCGACGGCGCCCCGCGTGACCAGCAGCAGTCGGGAGCGGCGGAAGCGGTCGTCGGCGAGGAAGTCCCGCAGCAGGGCCAGCACTTGGCGGGCGGCGGCACGGGCCGCCTCGGCGCCCTCGCCCGATCCGGCGACCGGGACCACGAGGTGGCGCGGCGCCCGCTCGCCCGGCAGCGCGTCCAGCGCCGGCGCGTGCGCGGCGCCCGCCAGATGGGCCGCGAGCCCGAACGGGTCCTCGCCGACCAGCGCCCAGCCGCCCTTCGCGGCGGCCTGCACCTCGCGTTGCTGCCACTCCAGGCGGAACAGCGACCCGGCCGGGTCGGGCGTGGCGGGCGTGGCGGCGTCGGGCGCGGCCCGCAGGGTGAGGCCGCCGATCGAGACGACCGGGGCGCCCTGTGCGTCGGCGGCGTCGACCACGACGGTGTCCGGTCCGGTGCGCAGCAGCCGGGCGCGCAGCAGTCCGGCCCCCGAGGCGTGCAGGGTCACCTCACGCCACTCGAACGGCAGCAGGCGCTCGGAGTCGTGGTCCAGGGCGGCCGCGTGCAGGACGGAGTCCAGCAGGCCGGGGTGCACGCCGTACTCGCCCGTGTCGCGGACCGAGGCGTCCAGGGTGATCTCCGCGAAGAGTTCCTCGCCACGCCGCCACAGGGCGCGCAGTCCGCGGAAGGCGGGCCCGTACACCAGGCCGGCAGTGGCGTAGCGGTCGTAGCGGTCGGTGATGTCGACGGGCTGCGCGTCACGCGGGGGCCATTCGGCGGCGTCGAAGGGGGCCGGTTCGGCGGCGTCCGGGGCGAGCCGGCCGGTGGCGTGCAGGGTCCAGGGCGCCTCGGCCCGGTCGGCGGGACGGGAGTGGAACGACAGCTCGCGGCGCCCGGTCCCGTCCGGCCCGCCGACCTTGAGCTGGACCTGTACGGCGCCCTCGTCGGGCAGCACGAGCGGTACGGCGAGGGTCAGTTCGGCTACGCGCGCACAGCCCACCTGGTCCCCGGCGCGGATCGCCAGTTCCAGGAATCCGGTGCCGGGGAAGAACAGCATGCCGCCGACGCGGTGGTCGGCCAGCCAGGGCTGTACGGCGGTGGAGAGCACGCCGGTGAGCACGAGGTCGTCGGAGCCGGCCACGACCATCGCGGCGCCGAGCAGCGGATGCCCGACCGCTTCGAGCCCGGCGCCGGTCACCTCCAGAGTGCGGGCGCCGCCGGCCGGCCAGTACCGCTCGTGCTGGAAGGCGTACGTCGGCAGGTCCACGCGGCGGGCGCCGGTGCCGGCGAAGAACGCGGCCCAGTCGACGGCGACGCCGTGGACGTGCAGTGCGGCGATGCCGGTGACGAGCGCGGTCTCCTCGGGCCGGTCCCGGCGCAGCAGGGGCTGTACGACGGCCCGTTCAGGCAGGCTGGCGCGGGCGGCGGCAGCGAGTACGGCGTCGGGGCCGACCTCCAGGAAGGCGGTGGCCCCGGCGTCCGCGAGGGCTGTCACACCGTCGGCGAAGCGCACGGTCTCGCGGACGTGCCGGACCCAGTACTCGGCCGAGCTCAGCTCCTCCGGCTCGGCGATCAGGCCGGTCAGGCCGGAGACGACGGCCGTCTCGGGGGCGTGCCAGGTCAGTCCTTCGGCGACCTCGCGGAAGTCGTCCAGGATCGGGTCCATCAGCGGTGAGTGGAAGGCATGGCTCACCGCGAGCCGGGTGTGTCGCCGCTCCCCCAGCGCCGCGAGCACACGCTCCACGTCCTCCTCGGTGCCCGAAAGCACAACAGCGCGGGGCCCGTTGACCGCTGCCATCGCCACGCCGGCCGTCAGCAGCGGCCGCACCTCGGCCTCGCCCGCCTCGACGGCGACCATGACGCCGCCCGGCGCGAGGGCCGCCATGAGCCTGCCGCGCGCCGCCACCAAGGCGCAGGCGTCCGCGAGGGACAGCACCCCCGCGACATGGGCCGCGGCGATCTCGCCGACCGAGTGCCCGGCTACGAACTCGGCGCGCACGCCCCAGGACTCCAGCAGCCGGTACAGCGCGACCTCTACGGCGAACAGCGCGGACTGGGTGTGGTCCGTGCGGTTCAGCAACCCGTCGTCCGTGCCCCACATCACCTCCCGCAGCCCCGGTTCGAAGCAGGCCAGCGCCTCGTCCAGCGCGGTGGCGAACGCCGGGAACCGGCCGTGCAGTTCCCGTCCCATGCCGAGCCGTTGGCTGCCCTGCCCGGAGAACAGCAGGGCGAGCTTGGGCCGGCCGGCGACCTGGCCGTGGACGGTGCCGGGGCCGGTGGGGTCGGCGAGCGCGGCGGGCGTGTGGTCGACCACGGCGGTGCGGTGGTCGAGGGCGGCGCGGGTGACGGCGAGGGAGTAGGCGACGTCGAGGGGCCGCGGACCCTTGTCGCCTGCGAGGAGGTCGCGCAGCTTCTCGGCCTGGTCGCGCAGGGCGGCGGGGGTGGCGGCGGACAGCAGCCAGGGCAGGGCGCCGGGCGTGCGCGCGGGTGCGGTCGGCTCGGGCTCCGGCGGGGCGGGCGGGGCCTGTTCGAGGATGACGTGGGTGTTGGTGCCGGTCACGCCGAAGGAGGAGACGCCGGCGCGGCGCGGGTGACCGGTGTCGGGCCAGGGCCGCTCGGTGCCGAGGACCTCGACCGCGCCGGACGTCCAGTCGACGAGGCGGCTGGGGGTGTCGGCGTGCAGGGTGCGCGGCGCGATGCCGTGCCGGATCGCCATGACGGTCTTGATGACTCCGGCGACTCCGGAGGCGGCCTGCGCATGGCCGAAGTTGGACTTCACCGACCCCAGCAGCAGGGGCCGTTCGCGGTCCTGGCCGTAGGTGGCGAGCAGGCTCTGTGCCTCGATGGGGTCGCCGAGCGGGGTGCCGGTGCCGTGCGCCTCGACGACGTCGATGTCGGCGGGGGTGAGCCGGGCGGCGGCGAGGGCGGCGCGGATGACGCGCTGCTGGGAGGGGCCGTTGGGGGCGGTGAAGCCGTTGGAGGCGCCGTCCTGGTTGACGGCGGAACCCCGGACGACGGCCAGCACCTCGTGGCGGTTGCGTTCGGCGTCGGAGAGCCGCTCCAGCAGCAGCACTCCGGCGCCCTCGGCCCAGCCGGTTCCGTCGGCGCCGTCACCGAAGGCCTTGCAGCGGCCGTCCCGGGCCAGCCCGCCCTGCCGGCTGAACTCGATGAGGGGCCCCGGCGTCGCCATCACGTTGACACCGCCGGCCAGCGCCAGGGTGCTCTCGCCGCCCCGCAGCGACTGGCAGGCCAGATGCAGCGCGACCAGGGAGGAGGAGCAGGCCGTGTCGACGGTCAGCGCGGGCCCTTCGAGGCCCAGCGTGTAGGAGAGCCTCCCGGACAGGGCGCCGGCGCCGATGCCGCTGCCGACCTCGCCGTCGGCGTCGGACAGGGAGCGCAGCACGAGGTGGGCGTAGTCCTGGCCGTTGGTGCCCATGAAGACGCCTGTGCGGCTGCCGCGCAGGGTGGTGGCGTCGAGACCGGCGCGTTCGATCGCCTCCCAGGAGATCTCCAGCAGCAGACGCTGCTGCGGGTCCATGCGCTGCGCCTCGCGCGGGGAGATGCCGAAGAAGGCGGCGTCGAAGTCGGTGACGCCGTCGAGGAAGCCGCCGCGGGTGCTGAGTTCGTGTCCGTGCTCGTCGGCTCCGGCGGTGTTCAGCGCGGTGAGGTCCCAGCCGCGGTCGGCGGGCAGCGCGGACACCGCGTCGGTGCCGTCGGCGACGAGCCGCCACAGGTCCTGCGGGGAGCGTACGCCGCCGGGGTAGCGGCAGCCGATGCCGACGACGGCGATCGGCTCCGCCGCGGCGGCGGCCAACTGCCGGTTCTTCCTGCGCAGACGGTCGACGTCCTTCATGGCGGCCCGCAGGGCCTGGACGACCTGCTCGCTGGGCATCGTGGTCATGGCTGGCTCCGTCACTCGGCGGACTCGTCGGTCAGGTCGTGCGGGTCATCGGGTTCGGCGGTGCCGGGCCCGTGCCCCTGGAGTGCGGCGCGGACGAGGTCGTCGAGCGCCATGGCGTCGATGTCGGCGTCGGGTTCGGGCTCCGCCGGCGGCTCGGGGCCGTCGGTGGTGCCGGCGGCGAGGGCGAGGAGCTCGTCGAGCAGGCCGGCCTCGCGCAGCTTGTCCAGGGGCAGTCGGGTGAGCGCCGCGCGGATCCTGGTGTTCTCGGGGGTGTCGTCGGGCGAGATGGTGGACGCCGCCGGTGTCTCGGGGGCGAGGCGTTCGGTCAGGTGCCGGGCGAGCGAGAACGGGGTGGGGTGGTCGAAGACGAGCGTGGCAGCGAGGGGCAGACCGGTGACGGCGGTGAGCTGGTTGCGCAGCTCGACCGCGCCGAGTGAGTCGACACCGAGGTCGCGGAAGAGGCGTTCGGCGCCGATGGCGGCCGGGTCGCGGTGCCCGAGGACGGCCGCGGACCGGGCCAGGACCAGGTCGAGGACCGCGTCGGTGCGGCGCGCCGGGGGCAGCTTGGCGAGCCTCTCCCGCAGGGCCTCGGCCGGTTCGGCCGTCGGCTCGGCGGCGCCCTGCGGCCGGTCGTGGCCGGGCAGGCCGCGCAGCAGGGCGCGCGGCCGTCCGGCGGCGGGCCCGGCGAACGCGCCCTTGGCCAGGCCCGCGACCAGCGCGGTCGGGTGGGGTTCCGTCACGAGCCGGCACAGCATCTCGGCGGCGAGTTCGGGGTCCATCGGCTCGATGCCGACCCGCCGCATCGCCTCCTCGGCGGCGGCGCCCCCGGCCATGCCGCCGCCTCCCCAGACACCCCAGGCGATGGACGTGGCGGGCAGGCCCTCGGCCCGGCGCCGTTCGGCGAGCGCGTCCAGGACGGCGTTGGCGGCGGCGTAGTTGGCCTGGCCGGGGTTGCCGACGAGGGCGGTCGCCGAGGAGAACAGGACGAACACCTCCAGGCCGCTGTCGCGGGTGAGTTCGTCCAGGAGCAGCGCGGAGGCCGCCTTGGCGCGGAAGACCGTCGCGAACCGCTCGGGGGTGAGCCGGTCCAGCACACCGTCGTCGACGACACCGGCGGTGTGCACGACGGCCGTCAGCGGCAGGTCGTCCGGTATCCCGGCGAGCAGGTCGGCGAGCTGTCCCCGGTCGGCGACGTCGCACGCGGCGAGCGTGACGCGCGTGCCGAGGCCGGTCAGCTCGTCACGCAGTGCGGCGGCACCCGGCGCGTCGGAGCCGCGCCGCCCGGCCAGTACGAGGTGCGGGGCGCCGGACTTGGCGAGGCGCCGCGCGACATGGGCGGCGAGGGCGCCGGTCCCGCCGGTGATCAGCGTGGTGCCGGAGGGCTGCCAGGCGGCGTCGGTGCCGGCGGCAGGTGCCGGGAGGACGCGGCCCGCGAAACCGGCGTCATCGCCATCGGCGGGTGCCGACACGATCCCGCCCGCGATACCGGCGTCACGACCGTCGGCCAGCGCCGGCACGATCCGGTCGGCGAAACCGCCGTCACGACCGTCGGCAGGCGCCGGCGCGATCCGACCCGCGAAGCCGCCGTCACGTCCATCGGCAGGCGCCGGCACGATCCGACCCGCGAAACCGCCGTCACGACCATCGGCAGGCGCCGGCACGATCCGACCCGCGAAACCGCCGTCACGACCATCGGCAGGCGCCGGCACGATCCGACCCGCGAAGCCGCCGTCACGACCATCGGCAGGCGCCGGCACGATCCGACCCGCGAAGCCGCCGTCACGACCATCGGCAGGCGCCGGCACGATCCGACCCGCAAAGACCGTACCGCCGCGGACGGCGACCTGGTCCTCACCGTCGTGTCCGGCGAGGACGGTCGCGAGGGCGTCGAGCTCGCGGGCGCCGGGCGGGGCGGACGGAAGGTCGACCAGGCCGCCCCAGCGGTCGGGGTACTCCAGCGCGGCGACCCGGCCGAGGCCCCAGACGGCGGCCTGCCGCGGAGCCGGAGCCACGTCCGCCGCCCCGACCGCCACGGCACCGCGCGTGACGCACCACAGGGGCGCGGACAGGCCCGCGTCGCCCAGCGCCTGCACGAGGGCCGCGGTGCCGACGGTGCCGGAAGGCGCCCCGTCGTCGGCCGTACGCTCGTCCAGGGCCAGCAGCGACAGCACGCCGGTGAAGGTGGTGCCGAACGTCCGTATGCGGGCGGCGAGTTCGGCGCGTTCCGTGCTGTCGACGGGCATCCGTACGACGCTCGCGCCGAGGCCGTCGAGTACCGCGTCCGTCCAGGCGTCGTCGGCGCCGGACGCGGGAAGTACCGCGAGCCAGGTGCCGGTGGCGCGGCGGGCCGGGAGGCCGGACAGCGGCTGCCAGGCGACGCGGTACCGCCAGCCGTCCATGCGGGCCTCGGTGTCACGGCCGCGCCGCCAGTCGAGTAGCGCGGGCAGCACCTTGGCCAGGGCGTCGTCGTCGACGTCGAGACGGGCGCCGAGCTCGGCGAAGTCCCGCTTCTCGACGGCCGTCCAGAAGTCGCCGTCCTCGCTGTGCGCGGCCCGCCGGGCGGTGTGCTCGGGCCAGAACCGCTCGTGCTGGAAGGGGTACGTCGGCACGTCGGCGCGGCGTGCCCCGGTGCCGGCGAAGTACGCGTCCCAGTCCACGCCGAGCCCGGCGAGCCGCAGCCGGGCCACGGCGGTGCTCAGCGAGGCGGCCTCCGCGTGGTCCCGGCGCAGCAGCGGCACGGCGAGTGCGGACGCGGCGTCACCGGCGCCGGCCAGACCGAGCAGCACGCCGCCCGGTCCGACCTCCACGAGCACCGACACCTGACGCTCGCTCAGGGTGCGGACGCCGTCGGCGAACCGGACCGCCTCGCGCACGTGCCGGACCCAGTACTCGGGCGACCCGAAGCCGTCGTCGGCTCCGGCGAGGCGTCCGGTCAGGTTGGAGACGACCGGGATGGCGGGCGCGGTGACGCTGAGACCGGTGAGCTCGGCGTGGAAGTCGTCCAGCATCGGCTCCATGTGCGGGGAGTGGAAGGCGTGGCTGACGCGGAGGCGGCCGGTGCGGCGGCCCAGGTCGGCGAAGTGGCCGGCGATGCGCAGCACTTCGTCCTCGTCGCCGGAGACGACGACCGCGTCGGGCCCGTTGACGGCCGCCACCGACACCCGGTCGGTGAGCAGCGGACGGACCTCGTCCTCGGTGGCCTGCACCGCGCTCATGGCGCCGCCCTCGGGCAGCCGGTCCATGAGGCGGGCCCGGGCGGCGACGAGCCGGCAGGCGCCGGCGAGCGGCAGCGCGCCCGCGACATGCGCGGCGGCGATCTCGCCGACGGAGTGGCCGACGACGTAGTCCGGGGTGATGCCCCAGTGCTCCAGCAGCCGGAACAGCGCGACCTCTACGGCGAACAGCGCGGGCTGCGCCAGGCCGGTGCGATCGAGGGCCGTCTCGTCGTCGCCCCACATCACTTCCCGCACGGCCGGGTCGAAGTGCCCGAGCACCTCGTCGAGGGCGGCGCGGAAAGCGGGGTGGGTGTCATACAGTTCGCGGCCCATGCCGAGGCGCTGGCTGCCCTGGCCGGGGAAGAGGAAGGCGACCCGGCCGGGGCGGGGGGTGTCGGCGTGCAGCACTCCGGGGGCGTCGGCGGTGCCGGACGGGTCGGCGAGGGCGGTGAGGCCCGTGGTGAGGTCGTCGTGGCCGGTGACGGTGAGCGCGGCGCGGTGTTCGAACAGGGCGCGGCCGGTGGCCAGCGCGTACGCCAGGTCGGCGACGGCCGGACGCGGTTGGGCGGTGACCCGGTCGAGCAGCCGGCGGGCCTGGTCGCGCAGGGCGGCGGGGGTGCGGGCGGAGAGCACGACCGGCAGCGGGTGCCGTACCTCCCGCGCGGCCTCGTCACTCGGCGCCACCGGTGCCTGCTCCAGGACCACGTGGGCGTTGGTGCCGCTCGCGCCGAAGGAGGACACGCCCGCGCGGCGCGGTCGGCCGTTCTCCGGCCAGTCGGTGGCCTCGGTCAACAGTCGTACGGCGCCGGAGGCCCAGTCGATGTGCGGGGACGGGGTGTCGGCGTGCAGGGTGCGCGGCAGCAGTCCGCGGTGCATCGCCTGCACCATCTTGATCACGCCCGCGACGCCGGAGGCGGCCTGGGTGTGGCCGATGTTGGACTTCACCGAGCCGAGCAGCAGCGGCTGTTCGCGGTCCTGGCCGTAGGTGGCGAGCAGGGCCTGGGCCTCGATCGGGTCGCCGAGGCTGGTGCCGGTGCCGTGCGCCTCGACGGCGTCGACCCCGGCCGGGGTCAGGCCGGCGTTGGCCAGAGCCCGGCGGATGACGCGCTGCTGGGCGGGGCCGTTGGGTGCGGTGAGCCCGTTGGAGGCGCCGTCCTGGTTGATGGCCGTGCCGCGGACGACGGCGAGCACGCGGTGCCCGAGCCGTTCGGCGTCCGAGAGCCGTTCGACGACGAGCATGCCGACGCCCTCCGCCCAGCCGGTGCCGTCCGCGTCGGCGGAGAACGCCTTGCAGCGGCCGTCGGCGGACAGCGCGCCCTGCGCGGTGAACTCGACGAAGCCGACCGGTGTCGACATCACGGTCACACCGCCGGCCAGCGCGACGGTGCACTCTCCCGCGCGCAGCGCCTGCACGGCGAGGTGCAGCGCCACCAGGGAGGAGGAGCAGGCGGTGTCGACGGAGACGGTGGGGCCTTGCAGGCCCAGTGTGTAGGCGACGCGGCCGGAGAGCAGGCTGCCGGACTGCGCGGTCTCCCAGCGGCCGAGCTCGTCCGGGAGCCGGTAGTCGCCGCTGGTGCCGCCGACGAACACGCCCGCGTCGCCGCCGCGCAGCCCGGTCGGGTCGATACCGGCCCGTTCCAGCGCCTCCCAGGCGGCCTCCAGGACGAGCCGCTGCTGCGGGTCCATCACGAGGGCCTCGTTGGGCGAGATGCCGAAGAAGCCGGGGTCGAAGTCGGCCGCGTCGGCGAGGAATCCGCCGCGCCGGGTGATGCTGCCGCCGGGCCCGCCGGAGAGCAGCCGGTCGAAGTCCCAGCCGCGGTCCAGCGGCATGTCGCCGGTGGCGTCGACGCCGGCGACGACGAGGTCCCACAGGTCCTCCGGGGACCGTACGCCGCCGGGGTAGCGGCAGCTCATGCCGACGATGACGATCGGGTCATCGGTCGCCGCGGCGGGCACCACGGGGGCATTGGTCCGTTCGGACTGCCCGGTGGCGCCGAGGAGTTCGGCGAGCAGGTGGCGGGCGAGTTCGTCCGGGGTCGGGTGGTCGAACACGGCCGTGGCGGGCACCGTCAGGCCGGTGGCGCGGGCCAGTTGGTCGCGCAGGTCGACGGCGGCGAGCGAGTCGAAGCCGAGGTCGCGGAAGGGGCGGTCGGGTTCGATCGCGTCGGCTGCGGCCGTGTCGGTGCCGTGTCCGAGGACAAGAGCGCTCTTCTCCCGTACCAGGCGCAGGAGTCGGTCGGCGCGTTCGGTCGCGGGAAGGGCACGGATCTCTTCGCGCAGGCGCGCGGCCGGGTCGTCGCCGGGTTCGGTGCCGGTCGCGGCGGCCAGCGCGGCGCGGGCTTCGGGCAGGGCCGCGAACAGGGCGGTGGAGGTGCCGCTCGCGGTGTGCGCGGGGGCGAACGTCGCCCAGTCGACGTCGGCGGCGGTGACGGCGGGCAGGCCGAGGCCGACGGCCCGGTCGAGGGCGGCGAGCGCGGTGTCCGCGGTGAGCGCGGGCAGTCCGCTGAGCCGCAGATGCCCGGCGAGGGACGGCTCCACGGTGCCGGCCCAGGCGTTCCAGGCCACGGCCACGACGGCCCGGCCCCGCTCCCGGCCGCGCTCGGCAACGGCCTCCAGGGCGGCGCCGGCGGCGGCCTCGGCGGCGCGGCCCCGGGCGCCCCAGGTCGCGGCGATCGAGCCGAACAGGACGAAGGCGTCCAGGTCGCGGTCGGCGAGGAGCTCGTCCAGGGCGAGCACCCCGGCGAGTACGTCGTCGAGGGTGGGTTCGCCCGCCGGGCCGTCGCGCAGATCGTGGAGGCGCTGCGGCGTGCGGTCGCCTCCTCGCCGGACGGCGGGTTCCTCCGCGTGGACGACGGCGGTGAGCGCGGCGGCGTCCGGGCTGTCGAGGAGTGCGGTCAGGGCGGTGCGGTCGGCGATGTCGCAGGTGTGGACGGTGACGCGGGCCGCGGCCGTGGTGCTGCCGGGGACGCCGCGTTCGGCGGTGTCCGCGTTGAGGAGGACGCGTTCGGCGATGTCAGCGTCGGGGTCGCGCCCCACGAGCAGGACGTGGTCGGCGCCACCGAGCGCGGCGTGGCGGGCGACGGCGACGCCCATCGGGCCGGTGCCGACGACCAGCACGGTGCCGCGTGGCGTCCAGTCGGCGCCGTCGGCGTCCGGGCGTACGCGGACGACACGGCGGGCCCGCAAGCCGTCGGCACGCAGGGCCAGTTCGCGTTCGACCGACGCCTGGCCGGCCGCGTCCGCTGCGAGGGTGAGCAGGGCGCCCAACCGAGCGTCGGGGGCGGTGTCGAGGTCGAGCAGGCCGCCCCAGCGGCCCGCGTGCTCCAGGGCGGCGACGCGTCCGGCACCCCAGGCCGCGGCGGACGTCGGCTGCGGCGCGGGGTCGGCGGCGTCGGCCTTGAAGCCCCGGTGGGTCGCGCACCACAGCGGTGCCGTGAGACCCGCCCGCTCCAGCAGGAGCAGCAGTCCGTCCGGGCCGTGGGCGCGCACCGCGCCGGGCAGGGCCAGCACACCGGCCGGTTCGACGGCGAGATCGGCGAGACCGGCGAGCGTGTCGATGCCGGCCCGGTGAATACGATCGCCACCCAGTTCCGGAACGGCGGCGTCGACCCGCTCAAGGCGATCGGCACCCAGCCCCGCGACGGCGGCGTCGGCCCATGCCTCGTCGCCGTCCCCGGCCAGCAGCAGCCAGCGCCCCGTGCCGGAGTCCTCGGGCAGCGCGGTCGTCACCCACTCGGCGCGGTAGAGCAGGTCGTCCGCGGCGGCGCGGGCGCGGCGCCTGCGGCGCCAGGTCGCCAGGGCTGCCGTCGCCTCGGAGCCGAGGTCGGCACCCAGGGTGACGGCGAGTGCCGCGGGGTCGGACGCCTCGACCGCCTGCCAGAACTCCGCGTCCACGGGGTCGGCCTGGGGCACGGGTGCGGTCTCGGGCCAGTAGCGGCGGTGCTGGAAGGCGTAGGTGGGCAGGTCGACCAGGCGGGCGCCGGTTCCGGCGAAGAAGCTCGCCCAGTCCACCGGTACGCCGTCGGCGTGCAGGCGGGCCAGGGCGGTCAGCGCGGCGGTCGGTTCGTCGCCGTCCCGGCGCAGCAGCGGCACCACGGGCGTGGTGTCGTCGAGTTGGGAACGTACGGCGCCGGAGAGCACGGCGTCCGGACCGGCCTCGACGAAGGCGCCGACGCCGGCGTCCCGCAGCGCGGCGACGCAGTCGGCGAACCGGACCGTCTCCCGCACATGCCGTACCCAGTAGTCGGGGCTGCCCAGTTCGCCGTCCGTGGCGGGGCGTCCGGTGAGGTTGGAGACGACGGTGAGCGTCGGCGGACGGAAGGTCAGGCGGTCGAGCGCGGCACGGAACTCGCCGAGCATCGGCTCCATCAGCGGCGAGTGGAAGGCGTGGCTGACCCGCAGCCGGGTGATCTGCGCGGCGTCGAGCCGGTCGAGGACGGCGTTCAGCGCGCTCTCCTCGCCGGACAGCACCACCGCGTCGGGCGCGTTGACGGCGGCGACGGCGACGGCGTCACCGAGCAGCGGCCGTACGTCCTCCTCGCTCGCCCGTACTGCGGCCATCGCGCCGCCCGGCGGCAGGGCGTCCATGAGCCGGGCCCGGGCAGCGACCAGGGCACAGGCGTCGTCGAGGGTGAGGACGCCCGCGACATGGGCGGCCGTGATCTCGCCGACGGAGTGCCCGGAGACGTACTCGGGAGTGACGCCCCAGGACTCCAGCAGCCGGAACAGGGCGACCTCGACGGCGAAAAGGGCGGGTTGCGCGGTGCCGGTGCGGTCGAGGGCGGCCGTGTCGTCGCCCCACATCAGGGGCCGCAGCGGACGGCCGAGTTCCAGGTCGAGGCGGGCCAGTACGGCGTCGAGCGCGTCGGCGAACACCGGGAAGCGGGCGTGCAGTTCGCGGCCCATGCCCAGGCGCTGGCTGCCCTGCCCGGAGAACAGGACGGCGAGCGGGCCGCGGCTGCCCCGGGCCCGGCCGCGTGCGGCCTCGGTCGTGCCGTGGGGTCCGGCGAGCAGTACGGCGCGGTGCGGGAGGGCGGCACGGGCGGTGGCCAGGGTGAGGGCCACGTCGGCGGCGGTCCCGTTCAGGTCCGCGGCCCGCAGCCGGTGGAGCTGGGCGTCGAGGGCGGCGGCGGTGCGGGCGGAGACGACCCACGGCCACGGAGCGGAGGGCTCCGCACCGGCCCCGGCCGCGGTCGCCCGCTCTGTGACGGCCGGTGCTTCGGTCGGCTGCTCCACTGCGGCCGGTGCTTCGGTCGGCTGCTCCACTGCGGCCGGGCCTTCGGGCGACTGTTCCGCTGCGGCCCGGGCCTCGATCGACAGCTCCATTGCAGCCGGGTCCTCGGTCGGCTGCTCCGCCGCGGCCCGGGCCTCGATCGACAGCTCCATTGCAGCCGGGTCCTCGGTCGGCCGTTCCGCCGCGGCCCGGGCCTCGATCGACAGCTCCATTGCAGCCGGGGCCTCGGTCGGCCGTTCCGTGGCGGCCGGTTCCCCGGGCGCCTGCTCCACGACGACGTGGGCGTTGGTGCCGCTCATGCCGAACGCGGAGACTCCCGCGCGGCGCGGCCCGTGATCGGCGGCCCATTCGGTCGGCTCGGTGAGCAGCGTGAGGCCGCCGGGCGTCCAGCCGATGTGCGGGGAGGGCTGCTCGGCGTGCAGGGTGCGCGGCAGGACGCCGTGGCGCATGGCGAGGAGCATCTTGATGACACCGGCGACACCGGCGGCGGCCTGGGTGTGGCCGAGGTTGGACTTCACCGTGCCGAGCAGCAGCGGCCGTTCGCGGTCGCGGCCGTAGGCGGCGAGCAGGGCCTCGGCCTCGATCGGGTCGCCGAGGGTCGTGCCGGTGCCGTGTGCCTCGACGGCCTGGACGTCGGCGGGCCGCAGTCCGGCGTCGGCGAGGGCCTGCCGGATGACGCGCTGCTGGGAGGGGCCGTTGGGGGCGGTGAGTCCGTTGGAGGCGCCGTCCTGGTTGACGGCGGAGCCGCGGATGAGGCCGAGGACGTGATGCCCGTTGCGGCGGGCGTCGGAGAGCCGTTCGAGGACGAGGACACCGACGCCTTCGGACCAGGAGGTGCCGTCGGCCGCGGCGGAGAACGCCTTGCAGCGGCCGTCGGAGGCGAGTCCGCCCTGGGTGCTGAACTCGACGAACGCGTCGGGTGCCGACATCACCGACACTCCGCCGGCCAGGGCGAGGCCGCAGTCGCCGTCGCGCAGCGCCCGCACGGCCCAGTGCAGGGCGACGAGCGAGGCGGAGCAGGCGGTGTCGACGGTGACGGCCGGCCCTTCCAGGCCGAGGACGTAGGCCAGCCGGCCGGAGAGCACGCTGGCGGTGTTGCCGGTGGCGGCGTAGCCCTGGACGTCGGCGGTGCCGCGCCGCAGGACGGTGGCGTAGTCCTGGCCGTTGGTGCCGACGAACACGCCGGTTGGGGTGGCGCGCAGGCCGGTCGGGTCGATGCCGGCGCGCTCCAGGGCCTCCCAGCTCGTTTCGAGCAGGAGTCGCTGCTGCGGGTCCATGGCGAGGGCCTCGCGCGGGCTGATGCCGAAGAAGTCGGCGTCGAAGTCGGCGACGCCGTCCAGGAATCCGCCTTCTCGGGTGGCGGAGGCGCCGGCGGCGAGTGCGGTGAGGTCCCAGCCGCGGTCGTCGGGGAACGGGCCGATGGCGTCCCGGCCGTCGGCGAGCAGCCGCCACAGGTCGTCGGGTCCGCTCACACCGCCGGGGAACCGGCAGCCGATGCCGACGACGGCGATCGGGTCGTCGGCGACCGCCCGCACCTGCGGCACCGCGTCGTCGGGCGTGGACTCGGCGGTGTCGCCGAGGAGTTCGCCGAGCAGGAAGTCGGCGAGGTGCTGCGGGGTGGGGTGGTCGTAGACCAGGGAGGCGGGCAGGGTGAGGCCGGTGGCGGCGGCGATGCCGTTGCGCAGTTCGAGGGTGGTCAGCGAGTCGAAGCCGAGGTCGCGGAAGGTCCAGTCGGCCTCGACGGTCCGCGGGTCGGCGTGGCCGAGGACGGCGGCGATGGCGGCGCGCAGCAGGTCGAGCAGGGTCCGGCCGCGTTCGGCTGCGGGCAGCGCGGCCAGCCGGGTCCGCAGGTCGTCCCCGCCCGGCTCACCGGGCCGTTCCTCGGCCGATGCGGGCCCGGCGAGTTCGGTGAGCAGTGCGGCCGAGGCGGGCTGAAGGGCGGCGAGGCGGGGCCAGTCGACGTCGGCGACGGTGACGGCGGTGTCGCCGTGGGCGACGGCGTCCAGCAGGGCGTCGACGCCGGCTTCCGGGTCCAGCGGGGTGAGTCCGGCGCGACGCAGCCGGCGATCGACGTCCTCTCCGGCCGCCATGCCGGATCCGGCCCACGGCCCCCAGGCGATGGCGGTGGCGGGCAGTCCGTCGGCGCGGCGGCGGGCGGCGAGCGCGTCGAGCCGGGCGTTGGCGGCGGCGTAGTTGCCCTGTCCGGCGGCGCCGACGACACCGGCGGTCGAGGAGTACAGCACGAAGGCGGTCAGCGGCAGTTCGCGGGTGAGCGCGTCGAGGTTCTCCGCGCCGGTGACCTTGGCCCGCAGTACGGCCGTGAAGTCGTCCGGCGTGAGGGCGTCCAGGACGCGGTCCTCGACGACGCCGGCCGTGTGCAGTACGGCGGTCAGCGGGGCGTCGGCGGGCACCTCGGCCAGGACGGCCGCGAGCGCGTCGCGGTCGGCCGCGTCGCAGGCGGCCAGGGTGACGCGGGCGCCCAGCGCGGTCAGTTCGTCCCGCAGCTCGGCGGCACCGGGCGCGTCCGGGCCGCGGCGGCTGAGCAGCAGCAGGTGCCCCGCGCCCTCGCGGGCGAGGCGACGCGCGGCGTGCGCGCCGAGGGCGCCGGTGCCGCCGGTGACGAGGACGGTGCCGTGCGGGTCGGCGAGGCCGTGGGCCGGAGTCGCCGGGGTCTCGCGGTGCGGGGCCCGCACGAGCCTGCGGACGTAGACACCGGAGTCACGTACGGCGCTCTCGGTGACGCCACCGGCCAGCACGGCCCGCAGTCGCCGCCCGGCAGCGGCGTCGACCTCGTCGGGCAGGTCCACCAACCCGCCCCGGCGGCCGGGTTGTTCGAGCGCGACGACCCGGCCCAGTCCCCACACCGCGGCCTGGGCGGGGTCGCGCACGGGTTCGCCCGCACCGAGGACGGAGACTGCGCCGCGGGTCGCGCACCACAAGGGTGCGTCGAGTTCGGCGTCGCCGAGGGCCTGGCAGGCGGTCGCGGTCAGCGCGGCGGCGTCCTCTCCCGCGAGCGCGAGGAGGGACAGTACGCCGGTGAACGGCTCGTCCAGGGCACGGAGTCGGTCGGCGGTCCGCGCGCGGTCACCGGTGACGGTGACGCGTACGACGGGTGTGCCGAGGGCGGTGAGGGTGCCCTCCGCCCACTCGGGGTCGGCCATGTCCTCGGGCAGCAGCGCCAGCCAGGTTCCGGTGAGGGCGGCGGTGGCGGGCTGGACGGGACGCCAGACGACATGGTGGCGCAGGGCGTCGAGACGGGCCCGGTCGTGGCGGCGCCGGCGCCAGGCGGCGAGGGCTGGCGTGAGCGATCGGGCGGCGTCCGTGTCGAGGCCGAGCTGTGCGGCGAGGGCGTTGGTGTCCTCGCGTTCGACGGCGGACCAGAAGGCGGCGTCGGCGGGGTCGGCGGCGACCGCCGGTGCTCCGGTGCCGGGTTCGGGCCAGTAACGCTGCCGTTGGAAGGCGTAGGTGGGCAGGTCGAGGTGATGGTCCGTCACATCCGCACCGGCGAGGAAGGCCGCCCAGTCCACGGTCACGCCGTGCACATGGGCACCCGCGACGGCGGTGGTGAGCTGCGGGACCTCGGCCCGGTCGCGGCGCAGCAGCGGTACGACGGCCGCGGACCCGCCCGTGGCGGGGTCGGCGTCGAGCACGGCCCGGGCCATGCCGCTGAGGACGGCGTCGGGGCCGATCTCCAGGAACGTCCGCACACCGCGGCCGGTCAGGGTCGTCACGGCGTCGGCGAAGCGGACGGTGTCGCGGAGGTGCCGCACCCAGTGGTCGGGGGCGGCGAGTTCGTCGTCGGTGATGACGTCGCCGGTGCGGGTCGACACGAGCGGGAGCACGGCGGGCGCCGACCCGATGCCGGCGACGGCCTCGGCGAACGCGTCGAGTACGGAGTCCATGCGGGGCGAGTGGAAGGCGTGGCTGACGCGCAGCCGACGAGTGCGGTGGCCGCGGGCGTCCAGCGCGGCGGCGACGGCCTCGACGGCGTCCTCGTCGCCCGACAGGACCAGCGAGGCGGGCCCGTTGACAGCGGCGACGGACACCCGCCGGTCCAGCAGCGGGGCGACTTCGTCCTCGGTCGCCGTCACGGACACCATCGCGCCGCCCTCGGGCAGCCCGGCCATGAGGCGGGCGCGGGCGGCCACCAGCGCGCAGGCGTCGGCCAGTTCGAGCACGCCGGCCGCGTGGGCGGCGGCGATCTCGCCGACGGAGTGCCCGGCGACGTAGTCCGGCGCGATGCCCCAGGACTCGACAAGTCGGAACAGCGCGATCTCGAAGGCGAACAGGGCGGGCTGGGTGTATCCGGTGTGGTCGAGCAGCGCTGCCTCGGGGGTGCCCTCGGGCGCGAACATCACGTCCCTCAGCGGCACGTCGAGCCCGGTGTCGAGGTGGGCGAGGGCGGCGTCCAGCGCGTCGGCGAACACGGGGTGGCGGTCGTACAGTTCACGCCCCATGCCGAGGCGCTGGCCGCCCTGGCCGGTGAAGAGGAAGGCGACCCGTCCGCGTCCGGCGCCGGGCGTGACCGGGCGGACCACGCCGGGGTCGGGCTGCCCGTCGACGAGCGCGCGCAGGCCGCGCAGCAGGTCGTCCCGGTCGTACGCGACCACGGCGGCGCGGCGCTCGAACGCCGAGCGGTGCAGGGCGAGCGCGGCGGCGAGGCGGTCGACCGGCAGGTCGGGCCGGTCCTCGGCGAACGCGAGGAGGCGGCCGGCCTGGGCGCGCAGGGCGTCGTCGCCGCGGGCGGAGAGCAGCACGGGGAGCGGGCCGGACGCCGCCAAGTCCTGGGATGCGGCGAGCTGTTCGGCATCGGCTGTACCCCACGAACCCGGCAGTGCGGCCTCGGGCGCATCCGTACCAGGCTGTGCGCCCTCGGTCGTACCCGAACCCGGCAGTGCGGCCTCGGGCGTATCCGAACCAGGCTGTACACCCTCGGGCGTGCCGGCAGCCTGCTGACCCGGCAGTGCGGCCTCGGTCGTGCCGGCCCCCTGCTGACCCGGCTGTGCGCCCTCGGACATGCCCGCACCCGGCCGACCCGGCTGCTCGTTCCGGCGTGCGCCGGCCCGCTCCGGAGCCTCTTCCAGAACCGTGTGGACGTTGGTGCCGCTGATGCCGAACGACGACACCGCGGCGCGCCGGGGCCGTCCGGTGTCCGGCCAGTCGGTGGCCTCGGTGAGCAACCGCACCTCGCCCGCGGACCAGTCGACGTGCGTGGACGGCGTGTCGGCGTGCAGGGTCGGCGGGAGGACGCCCTGCCGCAGCGCGGTGACCATCTTGATGACACCTGCGACACCGGAGGCGGCCTGGCTGTGGCCGATGTTGGACTTGACCGAGCCGAGCAGCAGCGGCCGTTCGCGGTCCTGGCCGTAGGTGGCGAGCAGGGCCTGGGCCTCGATCGGGTCGCCCAGGGCGGTGCCGGTGCCGTGCCCCTCGACGGCGTCCACGTCGGCCGGTTCCAGGCCGGCGCCCGCGAGGGCGGCGCGGATGACGCGCTGCTGGGCGGGGCCGTTGGGCGCGGTGAGGCCGTTGGAGGCGCCGTCCTGGTTGACCGCGGAGCCGCGGACGACGGCGAGCACGGGGTGGCCGTTGCGGACGGCGTCGGAGAGCCGTTCGACGAGGACCATGCCGACGCCTTCGGCGAGCGCCATGCCGTCGGCGCCGTCGCCGTACGCCTTGCAGCGGCCGTCGGGGGCGAGGGCGCGCTGGCTGCTGAAGCCGAGGAAGGTGTTCGGGGTGGCCATGAGGCTGACGCCACCCGCGAGGGCGAGGTCGCTCTCGCCGTTGCGCAGCGACTGGCAGGCCAGGTGCAGTGCGGTGAGCGAGGAGGAGCAGGCGGTGTCGAGGGTGACGGCCGGGCCCTCCAGGCCGAGCAGGTAGGAGACGCGGCCGGACAGGACGCTCGTGAGGGAGCCGGTCACGGCGTGTCCGTCGGCGCCCTCACCTTGGGCGGCGGGGTAGTCGTGGTAGCTGGCGCCGATGAACGCGCCGGTGCGGCTGCCGCGGATCGTCTCGGGCACGATCCCGGCGCGCTCGAAGGCCTCCCAGGACGTCTCGAGGAGCAGCCGCTGCTGCGGGTCCATGGTGAGGGCCTCGCGGGGCGAGATGCCGAAGAACAGCGGGTCGAAGCCGGCGGCGTCGCGCAGGAATCCGCCCTGGACGGCGTAGGTGCGTCCGGGGGTGTCGGGGTCGGGGTCGTACAGCGCGTCGACGGGCCAGCCGCGGTCGGCGGGGAAGCCGCTGATGGCGTCGGTGCCGGACATCACGAGGTCCCACAGGGCCTCGGGCGAGTCGACGCCGCCGGGGTAGCGGCAGCTCATGGCGACGATCGCGATCGGGTCGTCTGCGGTGACGGCGACGGACGCGGCGGGGCCGGAGGTGCGGGGGCCGGAGTCGTCGAGGAGGGTGCGCAGGAACGCGGCGAGGCCCGCGGGCGTCGGGTGGTCGAAGACGAGGGTGGCGGGCAGGGTGAGCCCGGTGGCGGAGGCGATCCGGTTGCGCAGGTCGACGGCGGTGATCGAGTCGAAGCCGATGTCGCGGAACGCGCGCCGCTCGGACAGGTCGTCTGGCCCGGCGAGGCCGAGGACTGCGGCGGCCTGCCCGCGCACGGTGTCCAGCAGCAGCCGGTCCCGTTCGGCGGCCGGCAGCGCGGCCAGCCGGGCGGCGAACTCGCCCTCGGCGGGGCCCTGTTGCCGCTCGACGCTCTCGACGGGTTGCCGGGTCTCGGGGACGTCGTGGAAGAGCCGGGTCTCGCGGACGGACGTGAAGACGGGGTAGTAGCGGTCCCAGTCGACGTCGGCGACGGCGAGCACGGTCTCGTCGTCGTCCAGGGCGCGGCGCATCCCGGCGAGCGCGAGGTCGGCGTTCATGAACACCAGGCCCGTGCGCCGGACTTGATCGGGGGCGACCCGGCCGACGCCGACTTCGTTGGCCCAGATGCCCCAGTGGACGGAGGTCGCCTTCAGGCCCCGGGCGCGGCGCGCGGCGGCGAGCGCGCCGAGGTGGGCGTTGCCTGCGACGTACGCGGCGTGCTGTCCGCTGCCCCACAGTCCGGCGACGGAGGAGAAGAGCACGAACGCGTCGAGGTCGTCGTCGGCGAGGAGCGCGTCGAGGTTGCGGGCGCCGTCGACCTTGGCGTGCAGGACCCGGGAGACGGCGGCGAGGTCGGTGGCGGCGAGGGTGTGCAGTTCGATGACGGCGGCGGCGTGGATCACCGTGCGCAGGGTGTGCCCGTCGGCGCGCAGGCGGTCGAGGAGTGCGCCGAGGGCGGCGCGGTCGGTGATGTCGCAGGCGGCGACGGTGACCTCGGTGCCCGACTCGGCGAGTTCGGCTACGAGTTCGGTGGCGCCGGGCGCGTCCGGGCCGCGGCGGCTGACCAGGACGATCCGCTCGGCGCCCTGGCCTGACAGCCAGCGGGCGATGTGCGGGCCCAGGGTGCCGGTGCCGCCGGTGACGAGGACGGTGCCGCGGGGGGTCCAGGCTTCGCCAAGTGCCTCGCCGACAGTGTCGCGATGTGTCGTTGATCGGCTGCGGCTGAGTTGTGGCTGGTCGCGCAGTTCCCCGCGCCCCTTCGGGGCGCTGCCGTGCCGTTGCCCGTCCTGCTGGGCCAGGCGGACGACGCGGCGGGCGAACGCCCCGGATGCGCGCAGGGCGAGCTGGTCCTCGGCGTCGTGTGCGCCGCCCGCGAGGAGGGCGGCGAGCCTGCGCGCGGCCCGCTCGTCGAGGGTGTCGGGCAGATCGACGAGGCCGCCCCAGAAACGGGGATGCTCCAGCGCCGCGGTCCAGCCGATGCCCACCGACTGCGCCTGTACGGGCCGCGTGACCCGGTCGGCGCGGCCGGTGGCGACGGCGCCCCGGGTCAGCAGCCACAGCGGGCGGTCCGCGTCGAGGTCGCCGAGCGCCTGGACGAGGAGGACGTTGAGGGCGGTGCCGAGGGCGGCACCCGGGTGGCCGGGGCAGTCCTGTTCGGCAGCGGCCAGCAGGGAGACGATGCCGGTGACGGGGGTCGTATCGCCGTCGGCCGACAGGCCCGCGTCCCGCAGCAAGTCGGCGACGGCAGCGCGGTCCAGGTGGCTGTCGTCGAGCACGAGCCGCACGGGTTCGGCTCCCTGCGCGGCGAGGGCCTGCATGACATCCGTGCCGTCGTCGCCGTCGGCGGTGACGACGAGCCAGCGTCCGGCGGCCGTACCGGACGGCACGGGCAGCGGCACCCAACGCACCTTGTACCGCCAGTCGTCCAGCGTGGACTGCTCGCTGCGGCGCCTGCGCCAGGCAGTGAGGCCGGGCAGGACGGCGGCCAGCGCGTCCTCGGCGACGTCGAGGTCCCGGGCGAGCCCCGGCAGGTCGGCGTCCTCCACGGCGCTCCAGAAGACGGCGTCCTCCGCGCCGGCGGCCCCCTCGGCCGCACCGGGCGTCACGGGCGGCACCCAGAGCCGCTGGTGCTGGAAGCGGTAGGTGGGCAGGTCCACCCGGTGTCGCGCGCCGCCGTCGTACGCCGCGGTCCAGTCGACGCGCACGCCGCGCACGAACGCCTCGGCGAGCGAGGCGAGCACACGTCGCGCGTCGTCCTCGCCGCGTCGCAGCGTGCCGCCGACGTACGCGGCGACGCCCGCCTCCTCGACGGAGCCCTGAATGCCCAGGGTGAGCACGGGGTGGGCGCTGATCTCGATGAACGCCCGGTGCCGGTCGGCCAGGAGTCGTTCGACGGCCGGTCCGAAGCGGACCGTCTGCCGCAGGTTGCGGTACCAGTACGCGGCGTCCGTGCCACCACCGTCCGCGGCCGGGTCGCCCAGCCACTCCCCGGTCACCGTGGACAGCATCGGGATGCGCGGTTCGCGCGGTGACACGGGGGCCAGCACGTCGAGGAGTTCGTCGTGCAGGTCCGTCACGTGCGCGGAGTGCGAGGCGTAGTCGACGGGGATCTTGCGGGCCCGCACGCCCTCGGCGGTGAGTTCGTCGTGCAGGGCGTCCAGGGCCTCGGGGTCACCGCAGACCACGACCGCGCCGGGCCCGTTGACGGCGGCGACGGTCAGCCGGTCCTCCCACGGCTCCAGGCGGGCGGCGGCATCGGCGACGGGCAGCGACACCGACATCATGCCGCCGCGCCCGGCGAGGGTCCGGCCGATGGCCTGGCTGCGCAGCGTCACGACCCGGGCGCCGTCCTCCAGGGAGAGCGCCCCCGCGACGACGGCCGCGGCGATCTCGCCCTGCGAGTGACCGATCACGGCGTCGGCGCGGACACCGTACGCCTCCCACACGGCGGCCAGGGACACCATCACGGCCCAGGTGACGGGCTGGACGACGTCCACCCGGTCGAGTCCGGGCGCGTCGGGCTCCTGGCGGAGCACGTCGGTGAGGGACCAGTCGACGAACGGTTCGAGGGCCAGCGCGCAGGCGGCGATGCGCTCCGCGAACACGGGCGACAGGTCGAGCAGGCGCGCGCCCATGCCGTCCCACTGGGTGCCCTGGCCGGGGAAGACGAAGACGGTACGGCCGTCGATGTCGGCCTCGCCGTGCACGACGGGCGCGGCGGGCTCCTGTCCGGCGAACGCGCCGAGTGCGGCGGTGAGTTCGACGGCGTCGCCGCCGAGGGCGACCGCGCGGTGGTCGAGCAGGGAGCGGGTGGCGACGAGGGCGTGACCGGTGTCGGCCGGGTCGTCGCCCGGCCGCGCCGCGGTGTGGGCGGCGAGCGCTGCGGCCTGGTCCCGCAGGGCGCCGCGGGCACGGGCGGACAGCACCCAGGGGAGGGCGCCGGTCACGGGGGGCGCGGTGGTCAGCGGAGGCTCGGCAGCCGTCGGCAGTGCGTCCGGGGCCTCCTCCAGGACCGCGTGCGCGTTGGTGCCGCTGATGCCGAAGGAGGACACGGCGCACCTGCGCGGACGTCCGTTCGCGGGCCACTGCCGCTCCTCGTCGAGCAGCCGGAGCACTCCCGAGGACCAGTCGATGTGCCGGGACGGCGTGTCGACGTGCAGGGTGGGCGGCAGGACTCGGTGCCGCAGCGCCAGCACCATCTTGATGATGCCGGCGACACCGGCGGCGGACTGGGCGTGCCCGATGTTGGACTTCACCGAGCCGAGCCACACCGGCCGCTCCGGGTCCCGGTCCCTGCCGTACGTCGCGACCAGCGCCTGCGCCTCGATGGGGTCGCCGAGCGCGGTGCCGGTGCCGTGTGCCTCGACGGCGTCGATGTCGTCCGGGGAGACGTGCGCGTTGGCGAGGGCCTGGCGGATGACGCGCTGCTGGGAGGGCCCGTTGGGGGCGGTGAGGCCGTTGGAGGCGCCGTCCTGGTTGACTGCGGAGCCGCGGATCACGGCGAGCACGGGATGGCCGTTGCGGACGGCGTCGGAGAGCCGTTCCACGAGCAGCAGCCCGACGCCCTCGCCGAGGGTCATGCCGTCGGCGCCGTCACCGAACGCCTTGCAGCGGCCGTCGGCGGCGAGTGCCCGCTGCCGGCTGAACGCCACGAACGAGTCCGGCGTCGTCATGACCGTCGCTCCACCGGCCAGCGCGAGGGTGCTCTCACCGCCGCGCAGCGACTGGCAGGCCAGATGCAGCGCGACGAGGGAGGACGAGCAGGCGGTGTCGACGGTGACGGCGGGCCCTTCGAGGCCGAGGACGTACGACAGCCGGCCCGACAGCACGCTGGGGCTGGACCCGGTGACCATGTGGCCCTCGGTGCCCTCTCCTGCGCCGCGCCCGTAGTCCTGGTAGCTGGAGCCGATGAACGCGCCCGTGCGGCTGGCGCGCAGCGTGCCCGGATCGATGCCGGCACGCTCGACGGCCTCCCACGCTGTCTCCAGCAGCAACCGCTGCTGCGGATCCATGACGAGCGCCTCACGCGGCGAGATCCCGAAGAACCCGGGGTCGAAATCGCCCGCCGCGTCGAGGAATCCGCCCTGTGTGGAGTACGTGGTCCCACTGCGGTCGGCGTCCGGGTCGTACAGCCCGGACGCGTCCCATCCGCGGTCGGCGGGGAACTCCCCGATGGCGTCCGTGCCGGAGGCGATCAGCCGCCAGAAGGCCTCCGGGGAGTCGACGCCGCCGGGGAAACGGCAGCTCATGCCGATGATGGCGATCGGTTCGTCGGACACGTCGGCCGCGGTCGCCACGACGTCGGCCCCATCGCCCTCGGCGAGGATCTCCTCGAGCAGGTGACGGGCCAGGGCGAGCGGCGTCGGACGGTCGAAGACCATGGTTGCGGGCAGCGCCAGACCGATGGCGGCGGTGAGCCGTTTGCGCAGCTCGACGGCCATGAGCGAGTCGAACCCGTGTTCCTGGAAGGCCCGCTCGGGCTTGACGGCGTCCGGCCCGGGATGCCCGAGCACGGCCGCAGCGTGAGTGCGGACCACATTGAGGACGAACGCCAACCGGTCGTCCTCACGGGCCGCCGACAGCCGCGTGCGCAACTCGGCCGCGGCACCCGCGTGCTCCTGCCGCGCCTGCTGGGCGGCGGCCGCGATCTGGCGGGCGCCGGGCAGCGCGGTGAGGGACGCGGTGTGCCGCAGCGCGAACATGCCGTCCAGCAGCCCGGCGTCGGCGAGATCGGCGACGACCGTGGCCGGCGCGCTCTCGGCGACCAGTTCGGCCATGGCCGTCAGCGCGATCTCCGGCTCCAGCGAACGTCCGAAGGCGTGCCGGCCGAGCCGCCCCTCGGCGGCCATGCCGGCTCCGCTCCACGCGCCCCAGGCGAGGGAGGTGGCGGGCAGCCCCGCCGCGACCCGCCGACGGGCCAGTGCGTCCAACGCGGCGTTCGCGGCGGCGTAGTTGGCCTGGCCGGGGTTGCCGACGGCGCCGGCGAGCGACGAGAACAGCACGAAGGCGTCCAGGTCCGGGACCAGGTCCCGGGTCAGCTCGTCGAGGACCTCGGCGGCGGTCGCCTTGGCCCGGAACACCGCGTCGAACCGCTCGGGCGTCAGAGCGTGCAGCACGCCGTCGTCCAGGACACCTGCCGTGTGTACGACGGCCGTCAGCGGCGCCGCGTCCGAGATCGCGGCCAGCAGTTCGCCGAGCGCCTCGCGGTCGGCGATGTCGCAGGCCGCGACGGTGACGTCGGCTCCGAGCGCCGTCAGCTCCTCCTCAAGCGCCGCCGCACCGGGCGCCTGCGGACCACGCCTGCTCACCAGCAGCAGCCGCTCGGCACCGTTTCCGGCGAGCCAGCGCGCGACATGAGCGCCGAGGGCGCCGGTGCCGCCGGTGACGAGCACGGTCCCGGAGGGACGCCAAGCGGCAGGGTGGTTGTCCGCGGATCGCTTCTCAGCGGGCGCCGGGACGAGCCGTCGGCCATACGAACCCGCTTCCCGTACGGCGACCTGGTCCTCGCCGTCGGTGCGCGCGAGCACGCCCAGGAACCGTCCCAGGGCCCGTTCGTCCAGTTCCTCCGGCAGATCGACGAGTCCGTCCCAGCGCTCCGGATGCTCCAGCGCGACGACCCGGCCGAGCCCCCACACGGCGGCGGCCCGTGGCTCCGGCAGCCCACGGTCGGCGTCATCCGTGGCAGGCACACTCACCGCCCCGGACGTCACCGCCCACACCCGCGCGTCGAGCCCCGCCTCCTCGAGCGCCTGCATGAGCACGGCCGTTCCGGTCACGGCCACCGGAACTCCGGAGTCCCGTACATCGCTTCCGGCGGCCAGCAGCGACACCACACCGGCGATTGCGGCACCGTCGTCGAGCCCGGCCAGGGTCTCCCGCAGGCGCAGCGCGACGCTGTCCGGAGCTTCCTCGGCCTCGACCTCCAGGACCAGGGTCCGCGCGCCGAGCGCTCTCACGACGGAGCGCACCCAGGTGTCCTCGCGCCGCCCGGACGCCACCACGGCCAGCCACGGCCCGGCCTCACGCACCCCGACCGCGACCGCGTCCCCGAGCGCCTGCCACGTCTCCCTGAACCGCAGCGCGTCCACGGCCGACCGCGTCCGCCGCCGCCCGCGCCACGCCGACAGCGCGGGCACCACGTCGTTCAACGCCGCGCTGCCGACGTGCAGTTGGGCCGCGAGAGCGTCCACGTCGGCGTCGTCCACGGCCGCCCAGAACTCGGCCTCGGCGGCATCGGTGACACCGCCGTCAGACGCCGACAACGCGGCGACGGCACCGGACTCGGGCCAGTAGTGCCGGCGCTGGAAGGGGTAGGTGGGGGCGTCGGCGAGACGGGCACCGGTACCGGCGAAGAGGGAGGCCCAGTCCACCCGGACGCCGTGCGCGAAGAGCCGGGACAGCGCCGTGAGAGCGGCCGCCTCCTCGGAACGGTTCTTGCGAAGTACCGGCGCGACGACGGCGCCCTCGGCCGAGTGGTTCTCGATGAGGGCGGTGAGGGTGCCGTCGGGGCCGATCTCCAGGAAGCGCGTCACGCCCTGGTCGGTGAGGGTGTGGATGCCGTCGGCGAAGCGGACGGTCTCGCGGACGTGCTGGACCCAGTAGTCGGCCGTGTTCGGGGTGGTGAGGGTGCCGGTGAGGTTCGAGACGAGCGGGATGCGCGGCTCGGCGAAGTGGAGACCGGCGATCGCGGCGCGGAAGTCCTCCAGCATCGGATCCATGAGCGGGGAGTGGAAGGCGTGCGAGACCCGTAGGCGGCTGGTACGGCGGTCCGGCAGGGCGGCGGCGACCGCGAGAACGGCCTCCTCGGTGCCGGAGAGCACGATCGAGGTCGGGCCGTTGACCGCCGCGACACTCACGTGGTCGGTGAGGTGCGGGATCACCTCGTCCTCGGCGGCCTCGACCGCGAGCATGAGCCCGCCCTCGGGCAGGGCCTGCATCAGCCGGGCACGTGCCGACACCAGCGTGCACGCGTCCGCGAGCGACAGCACGCCCGCGACATGGGCGGCGGCTATCTCACCGACGGAGTGACCGGCGAGGTATTTCGGGGTGACACCGAGGGAGGTCACCAGCCGGTACAGGGCCACCTCGATGGCGAAGAGCGCGGGCTGGGTGAACTCCGTGCGGTTCAGGGCCTCCTCGTCCTCGCCCCAGATCACCTCGCGCATGGCAGGGTCGAGCTGGGCAAGGACCTTGTCCAGGGCCCGGGCAAACACCGGGAATCGGTCGTACAGTTCGCGCCCCATGCCGAGACGCTGAGCGCCCTGGCCGGAGAACACGAACGCGAGCGGACCCTCGGCCGCCACTCCCCTGGCCGCCTCCGTGACGCCGTCCGCCGACGCCAGCAACACCGCCCGATGCGCGAACCGAGCACGACCACCGGCCAGCGTGTAAGCGACATCCGCCGACGGCTCGACCGCACGCACCAGTTCGATCTGCGCGTCCAGCGCCTGCTCGGACCGAGCCGACACCACCAACGGCACCACGGACGGCTGCTGAGCAGGCCTCGACTCCGGTGCGTCTACGGGCAGTTCGAGGATCACGTGGGCGTTGGTGCCGCTGAGGCCGAAGGACGAGACACCGACGCGGCGGGGGTGGTCGGCGTCCGGCCACGGCACCGCTTCCCGGACCAGCTCCACCGCACCCGCCGACCAGTCCACGTGGGACGACGGCGCATCCACGTGCAGGGTCGGCGCGACAGTGCCGTGCCGCATCGCCAGGATCGACTTGATGAGTCCGGCGGCGCCGGCGGCGGCCTGGGTGTGGCCGAGGTTGGACTTCACCGAGCCGAGCAGCAGCGGCCGTTCACGGTCCTGGCCGTAGGTGGCCAGCAGCGCCTGCGCCTCGATCGGGTCGCCGAGGGTGGTGCCGGTGCCGTGGGCCTCCACGACATCGACGTCCGCGGCGCTCAGGCCCGCCGACGCGAGTGCCTGCCTGATCACCCGCTGCTGCGAGGGGCCGTTCGGCGCGGTCAGACCGTTCGACGCACCGTCCTGGTTCACCGCGCTGCCGCGGACGACGGCGAGAATCCGATGCCCGTTGCGCACCGCGTCCGACTGCCGCTCCAGCAGCAGCACGCCGACGCCTTCGCCCCAGCCGACACCGTCGGCCGAGTCGGCGAACGCCTTGCACCGACCGTCCGCCGCCAACCCGCCCTGCCGCGAGAACTCGACGAAGGTCGTCGGCGTCGACATCACCGTCACACCACCGGCCACCGCGAGGGAGCACTCACCACCGCGCAACGCCTGCGCGGCCAGATGCACCGCCACCAGCGACGACGAACACGCCGTGTCGATGGAGACGGACGGGCCTTCCAGGCCGAGGGTGTACGCGACGCGGCCCGAAACGACGCTCTGGGAGCTGGCGTTGCCACGGAAGCCCTCGAATTCGGGGCCCGCGAGCAGGTGGGCGTAGTCGCTGTACATGACGCCTGCGAAGACACCGGTCTGACTGCCGCGCAGGGAGGTCGGGTCGATACCGGCCCGTTCGACGGCCTCCCACACCGACTCCAGCAGCAGCCGCTGCTGGGCGTCCGTCGCCAGCGCCTCACGCGGACTCATCCCGAAGAACTCCGGATCGAAGCCGCCGACGCCGTTGAGGAAGCCGCCCTCGCGGGCGGACGAGGTGCCCGTGTGTTCGGGGTCGGGATGGTAGAGCCGCTCCACGTCCCAGCCACGGTCCTCGGGGAATCCGGACACGGCGTCGCCGCCCTCGGACACCAGCCGCCACAGATCCTCCGGCGACGCCACGTCACCCGGGAACCGGCAGGCCATGCCCACGACGACCACCGGGTCGTCGGCCACCGCCGCCACCGAGGTCACCGGGGCGGCCGTACGCGAACCGAGCACCTCGTCCAGCAGGAAACCGGCGAGCGCGCTCACCGTCGGGTAGTCGAACACCAAGGTCGCCGGCAGTCGCAGACCGGTCACCGACTGCAAGCCGTTGCGCAGTTCGACGGCGAGCAACGAGTCGAAGCCCAGGTCGCGGAAGGATCGCGAGTCGTCGAGGCCGGCCGGGCCGTCATGGCCCAGGACCAGCGCCACCTGCCCCCGCACGAGGTCCAGCAGCACCTCGCGCCGCTCCACCTCGTCCAGCCCGGTGAGCCGCTGGAGCAGACCGCCCGCCGCGACCACTCGACGACGCGAACGCACCAGCCCGCGCAGCATGGCGGGCACGTCACCCCGGTCCCGGATCGTGCGCAGATCGAGCGGGATGGGAAGGACGACGGCGGCGTCGTGGGCCATGGCGGCGTCGAACAGCGTGAGTCCTTGCTCCGGTGTCACGGCGGGGAAGCCGGTACGGGCGAGGCGTTCGCGTTCGGCGGAGGTGAGGTCGCCGGTCATGCCGGTGCCGTCGAGGTCCCAGGGTCCCCATACGAGGGACGTGGCGGGCAGGCCGAGGGTGTGGCGGTGCTCCGCGAGGGCGTCGAGGAAGGCGTTGGCGGCGGCGTAGTTGGCCTGTCCGGTGCCGCCGAAGGTGCCGGCGGCGGAGGACACGAGCACGAACGCCCCGACGTCGGGCAGGAGTTCGTGCAGGTGCCATGCCGCGTCCGCCTTGGGGCGCAGCACGGAGTGCAGTCGTTCGGCGGTGAGGCTGCCGACGAGTCCGTCGTCGAGTACGCCCGCGGCATGGACGACCGCCGAGACGGACCGCCCGGCCAACGCGCCGGTCAGGGCGTCCGCGAGCGCCACACGATCGGAGACGTCGCAGGCCGCCACGTCTACCCGCTCCGCCCCCGACTCGGCCAACTCGGCGACGAGTTCGTCAGCGCCCGGCGCATCGGCGCCGCGCCTCGACAGCAGTACCAGCTCTCGTACGCCGTGCGAGCGCACGAGATGCCGGGCCAGCACCGCGCCGAGTCCGCCGGTACCGCCGGTCACCAGGACCGGGCCCCGGCCGGTCCAGGGCCGGGCCGCGTCGGCGGGCGTGGCGGCCCGCACGACCCTCGGCGCTTCCAACCGGCCTTCGCGTACGGCGGTTTCGGGCTCGTCGAGGGCCAGGGCCCGGCGCAGCAGGTCGGGGGAAGGCTCTTCCCCCGTCGGCCAGGACAGCAGGCCGACGCGTCCGGGGTGTTCGTTCTGCACCGTGCGGAGCAGGCCACGTACGGCACCGACGACCGGTTCGGGCATGCCGGTGGTGGTCACGACGAGACGGGCGTCCGGGTGCCTTTCCTGATCGAGCCACTCCTGGACGAGTCGCAGGACGTGAGCTGTCGTGTCTCGCACGGCGGTGACGAGGTCATCGGCGGTCGTGTCGCCCTTGATGAGGGCGAGGACGACGCCGGGGGACGCGTCGGTGAGGGATGCGAGATCGGGGTGCGCGGTGGCGCCCCATGCTTCGGCCGACGGGGTGGCGTCCTCACCGATGACGGCGAGCGGGCCCTCGTAGGGCTCCGTGGCGGTGACCTGTGTCCACTCGATGCGGTAGAGGTCGCCGCTCGTGCGACTCGCCGAGAGACGGTCGTCGGCGGGGCGGACGACGAGGCGGTTCACCGACGCGACCGGGTTCCCGTCCTGGTCGGACACAGTCACGGCGATGTTGCCGGTGCCGGCGCCGGTGGTGGTGCGCACCAGCCTGGCCCGCACCGTGGAGGCGCCGGTCGCGTGCAGGGACACGCCCTCCCAGGCGAAGGGCAGCAGTCCGCCCGACTCCTCGGTCTCCCCGCCGGTGAACGCGGCCGCGTGGAGCACGGCGTCGAGAAGGGCCGGGTGCAGACCGAATCCGCCGGTCGGAACGTGCTCGGGCAGCTCGGCCTCCACGAACACCTCGCCACCGCGCCGCCAGGCGGCGCGCAACCCCTGGAACACCGGGCCGTACGCGAAGCCGGCCTCCTCCCGCGCCTCGTAGAAACCGTCGAGGTCCACGGGCCGGGCGTCGGCGGGCGGCCACGCCGTGACGTCGAGCGTCTGCGGCGAGCCGTCCTGCACGGCGAGCGTGCCGGAGGCGTGCTGGGTCCAGGGCAGATCGTCGTCCGACGTGTCCGGGCGGGAGTGGACGCCGACGGAACGGCGGCCCTCCTCGTCCGGAGCCCCGACGGCGATCTGGATCCGCACGGCCGCACGCGGTCCGAGGGTCAAGGGGACGCCGAGTGACAGCTCCTCGACCCGGCCGCATCCGACCTCGTCCCCCGCACGCAGGACCAGGTCCAGGAACGCGGTCGCCGGCAGCAGCACATGGCCGTGCACGGCGTGATCGGCGAGCCAGGTCTGCGTACCTGCCGAGAGCCGCCCGGCGAGAACCACCCCATCGGACTCCACCAACGGCACGACCGCACCCAGTAGCGGATGCCCGACGGGTGCCAGCCCCAAGGCCACGGCGTCCTGGAGGGAAGGGGTGACGGCGGGCCAGTAGTGCCGGCGCTGGAAGGGGTAGGTGGGGGCGTCGGCGAGACGGGCACCGGTTCCGGCGAAGAAGGAGGCCCAGTCCACCGGAACGCCGTTCGTAAAGAGCCGGGACAGCGCCGTGAGAGCGGCTGCCTCCTCGGTCCTGTTCTTGCGGAGCGTCGGGACGACGAGAGCGTCCTGGGGGGCGGTCTGCTCGATGAGGGCGGTGAGGGTGCCGTCGGGGCCGATCTCCAGGAAGCGCGTCACACCCTGGTCGGTGAGGGTGTGGATGCCGTCGGCGAAGCGGACGGTCTCGCGGACGTGCTGGACCCAGTAGTCGGCCGTGTCCGGGGTGGTGAGTGTGCCGGTGAGGTTCGAGACGAGCGGGATGCGCGGCTCGGCGAAGTGGAGACCGGCGATCGCGGCGCCGAAGTCCTCCAGCATCGGATCCATGAGCGGGGAGTGGAAGGCGTGCGAGACCCGCAGACGGCTGGTGCGACGCTCCGGCAGGGCAGCGGCGACCGCGAGAGCAGCCTCCTCCGTGCCCGAAAGCACCACCGAGGAGGGCCCGTTGACCGCCGCGATGGACACACCGTCGACGAGGTGAGGAGCGACTTCGCCCTCACCCGCCTCCACGGCCAGCATGAGCCCACCCTCGGGAAGTGCCTGCATCAGCCGGGCACGTGCCGACACCAGCGTGCACGCATCCGCGAGCGAGAACACGCCCGCGACATGCGCGGCGGCTATCTCACCGACGGAGTGACCGGCGAGGTATTTCGGGGTGACACCGAGGGAGGTCACCAGCCGGAACAGGGCCACCTCGATGGCGAAGAGCGCGGGCTGGGTGAACTCCGTGCGGTTCAGGGCCTCCTCGTCCTCGCCCCAGATCACCTCGCGCATGGCAGGGTCGAGCTGGGCAAGGACCTTGTCCAGGGCCCGGGCAAACACCGGGAATCGGTCGTACAGTTCACGACCCATCCCGAGACGCTGAGCGCCCTGACCGGAGAACACGAACGCGAGCGGACCCTCGGCCACCACTCCCCTGGCCGCCTCCGTGACGCCCTCCGCCGACGCCAGCAACACCGCCCGGTGAGCGAACCGAGCACGACCACCGGCCAGCGTGTAAGCGACATCCACCGACGGTTCGACCGCACGCACCAGTTCGATCTGCGCGTCCAGCGCCTGCTCGGACCGAGCCGACACCACCAACGGCACCATGGACGGCTGCTGAGCGGGCCTCGACTCCGTTGTGTTCTCGGGCAGTTCGAGGATGACGTGGGCGTTGGTGCCGCTGAGGCCGAAGGAGGAAACGGCGGCCCGACGCGGGCGATCGTTGTCCGGCCACAAAACCGGCTCGCGGACCAGCTCCACAGCGCCCGCCGACCAGTCCACATGCGAGGACGGCGCATCCACGTGCAGGGTGCGCGGGACGACACCATGCCGCATCGCCAGCACACTCTTGATCACACCGGCGACACCCGCAGCGGCCTGCGTGTGCCCCAGATTCGACTTCACCGAGCCGAGCAGCAACGGCCGTTCACGATCCTGGCCGTAGGTGGCCAGTAGCGCCTGCGCCTCGATCGGGTCACCCAGCGTCGTGCCCGTGCCATGCGCCTCCACGACATCGACGTCCCCGGCACCCAGCCCAGCCGACGCCAGTGCCTGCCTGATCACCCGCTGCTGCGAAGGCCCGTTCGGCGCGGTCAGCCCGTTCGACGCACCATCCTGATTGACAGCACTACCGCGGACGACCGCCAGGATCCGGTGCCCGTTACGCACCGCGTCCGACTGCCGCTCCAGCAGCAGTACGCCGACGCCCTCGGCCCAGCCGACACCGTCAGCCGAGTCGGAGAACGCCTTGCACCTGCCGTCGGCGGCGAGACCGCCCTGCCGGGAGAACTCCACAAACGTCGTCGGCGTCGACATCACCGTCACACCACCGGCCACCGCCAGCGAACACTCACCACCACGCAACGCCTGCGCCGCCAGATGCAGAGCCACCAACGACGACGAACACGCCGTATCGATCGTCACCGTCGGCCCCTCAAGGCCAAGCGCGTAAGCCACACGGCCGGACGCGATACTCGGTGAGCTGCCGCTCCCCCGGAAGCCCTCGAACTCGTCGCCGGACAGCAGGACTCCGTAGTCGTTGTACATGAGACCGGCGAAGACACCGGTCTGGCTGCCGCGCAGCGAGGTCGGGTCGATACCCGCCCGCTCGATCGCCTCCCACACCGACTCCAGCAGCAACCGCTGCTGCGCATCCGTCGCCAACGCCTCACGCGGACTCATCCCGAAGAACTCGGGATCGAACGCGCCGGCGTCGGCGAGAAACCCGCCGGCACGCGTGGACGACGTACCGGTGTGCTGCGGGTCGGGGTGGTAGAGCCGCTCCAGGTCCCAGCCACGGTCGGACGGGAACTCGCCGACCGCGTCCCCGCCCTCCGAGACCAGCCGCCACAGATCCTCCGGCGACGACACGCCACCGGGGTAGCGGCACGCCATCCCGACGATCACGACCGGATCGTCGGCCACCACCGCCACCGACGACGCCACCGGAACCGCAGCCTGCGCCCCCAGCACCTCACCCAGCAGGAAGTCCGCCAGGACCGCGACCGTCGGATAGTCGAACACCAACGTCGCCGGCAACCGCAGCCCCGTCACCGACTGCAAGCCATTGCGCAGCTCGACCGCCAACAGCGAGTCAAAACCCAGATCCCGGAACGACCGTGAGTCATCGACACGCGAAGCACTCTCGTGGCCCAGGACCAGCGCCACCTGCCCCCGTACGAGGTCCAGCAGCACCTCGCGCCGTTCCACCTCGTCCAGCCCGGTGAGCCGCTGGAGCAGACCGCCCGCCGCGACCACGCGACGACGCGACCGCACCAACGCGCGGAAGACGGGCGGTACTTCACCGAGTTCCCGGATGGCGCGCAGATCGAGCGGAACGGGTACCACCACGTGCTCGGGCACCCGCAGGGCCGCGTCGAACAGGGCCAGGCCCTGGTCGACCGTGATCGCGGGAATGCCGGTGCGGGCCGTCCGCTGCGGGTCGGCCGTCATGCCTCCGGCTTCCTGCTGCCAGGGGCCCCATACGAGAGACACCGCGGGCAGGCCCATGTCCCGGCGCAGGGCCACCAGGGCGTCGAGGAAGGCATTGGCCGACGCGTAGGCCGCTTGGCCGACGGTGCCGAGCACACCGGCGAGGGAGGAGAAGACGACGAGCGGCGTCTCGTCGGGGAGGAGTTCGTGCAGATGCCAGGCCGCGTCGACCTTGGGCCGCAGGACGGCTTCGACACGCTCGGGGGTCAGGCTGCCGACGAGCCCGTCGTCCAGCACACCCGCGGCATGCACGACACCCCGCACCGACCGCCCCGCCAGCACACCCGCCAACGCCCCACGATCCGCCACATCACACGCCACCACCTCAACCCGAGCACCCAACTCACCCAACTCGGCGACAAGTTCATCGGCACCCGGCGCATCCCCACCCCGCCGCGACAGCAGCACCAACTCCCGCACCCCATGCACCCGCACCAGATGCCGAGCCACCACCCCACCCAGACCACCCGAACCACCCGTCACCACCACAGCACCCGGACCGGCCCACTCCACCCCCACACCACCCGAACCACCCGCACGCACCAACCGCGGAACACTCACGCGACCGCCGCGTACGGCGACGTCGGATTCGTCGGCGGCCAACGCACGTAGGGCAGCGCCGAGTTGGTCGGCATCGGCGTCCGCCAGGTCCAGCGTCGCGAAGCGGCCCGGGTACTCGGCGTCGGCAGACCGCACGAGCCCGCGCACCGCCGCGGAGACCACGGCCGAGCCCTGGGTCAGCACCACCAACCGCGCGCCGCGGAACCGCTCCTGCGCGACCCACGCCTGTACGAGAGCCAGCGCCTGCGCGACGGCGGCGTGCGTCTGCCCGGCCAAGTCCGGCGCGTTGTCGTCGGTGGTCGGGAGGGCGGCCACGACCAGCCCCGGAACCGGCCGGTTCACCTCGCCGTCGGCATCGGTATCGACACCGGCGTCCACGTCCGCCGCCAGTTCGGCCAGGTCGGCGTAGCTCCGAACGTCGGTCACGGCGTCGCGCATCACGTCCGCGAGCGCATCTCCGCCCCCGAGCAGCGCCACAGCCGGAAGCTCCGCGGACGTCTCCGGCGCCTCGGTCCAGTCGACCCGGAACAGCGATCCGGCCGCCGCACTCGCCCCGCCGAGCCGGTCACTCGTGACGGGCCGGACGACCAGCCCGGACACACGTGCCACCGGGCGTCCCTCGACATCGGCGAGGTCCACGGCGATCGCGTCCCGGTCGTCCCGCCGGACCAGTCGGGCCCGCACCTCGCTCGCGCCGGACGCGTGCAGCGAGACGCCCTCCCAGGCGAAGGGGAGCGCCGGGTCGCCCGTCCCTCCGGCGGCGACGGCGTGCAGGGTCGCGTCGAGCAACGCCGGGTGCAGCCCGAACCCGCCGGCATCGGTGCCGGCCGGCAGCGTCGCCTCGGCGAACGTCTCGGCACCGCGCCGCCAGACTCCGCGCAGTCCCTGGAAGAGGGGGCCGTAGGCGAGGCCGGCGTCGGCCAGTTCCTCGTACAGGTCGCCCGTCTCGACACGCTCCGCGCCGGCGGGCGGCCACTGCGCGGCATCGGCCCAGTCGCTCCGGACCGGTGGTTCGTCGGAGAGAACGCCGGTGGCGTGCTGCGTCCAGGGAGCGTCCCCGGCCGCCTCGTCCGGACGTGCGTGCACCGTCACCGTGCGGCGACCGGCGTCATCGCTCTCCGCGACCCGCACCTGGATCTGCACGGCGCCCGTGTCCGGAACCACGAGGGGTGTCGTCACGGTGAGGTCGTCCAGGGTGGCGAACCCGACCTCGTCACCGGCCCGCACCGCCAGTTCCACGAAGGCCGTGCCCGGGACGACCACACGCCCGAAGACAGTGTGATCGGCCAGCCAGGGGTGAGTGGCCGCCGACAGCCGCCCGGACAGCACCACGTCCTCGGAGTCGGCCAACGACACCGCGGCCCGCAGCAGCGGATGGTCGGCGGCGGCGAGCCCGGCGGCCCGCACGTCCCCGGCGCCCGTCGTATATCCCCCGACCGGCCAGTAGTTCTGGCGCTGGAACGGGTACGTCGGGACATCCACGAGCCGGGCGTCCGTGCCCCTGAACAGCGCCCGCCAGTCCACGGGTGCGCCGTGCGTGTAGAGCTGCGCGAGGGCGGTGAGCGCGGCCTCCTGCTCGGGCCGGTCCTTGCGCAGTACGGGCACGACGAGCGCGTCGTCCGCCACGGACTGCCCGATCAGCGCGGACAGCACACCGTCCGGGCCGATCTCCAGGAACCGGGTCACGCCGTGGTCGGTGAGGGTGCGGATGCCGTCGGCGAAACGCACTGTGCCGCGGACATGTCGAACCCAGTAGTCCGCCGTGCTCGCCGCGTCGAGGAGAGTGCCGGTGAGGTTCGAGACGAGCGGGATGCGTGGCTCGGCGAAGTGGAGACCGGCGATTGCCGCGCGGAAGTCCTCCAGCATCGGGTCCATGAGCGGGGAGTGGAAGGCGTGCGAGACCCGCAGACGGGTGGTGCGACGCTCCGGCAGGGCGGCGGCGACCGCGAGAACAGCCTCTTCAGTGCCCGAAAGCACCACCGAGGAGGGCCCGTTGACCGCCGCGATGGACACACCGTCGACGAGGTGAGGAGCGACTTCGCCCTCACCCGCCTCGACGGCCAGCATGAGCCCACCCGCGGGCAGGGCCTGCATCAACCGGGCACGTGCCGACACCAGCGTGCACGCGTCCGCGAGCGACAGCACACCCGCGACATGCGCGGCGGCTATCTCACCGACGGAATGACCCGCGAGGTACTTCGGGGTGACACCGAGAGAGGTCACCAGCCGGAACAGCGCCACCTCGACGGCGAAGAGGGCAGGCTGGGTGAACTCCGTGCGGTTCAGGGCCTCCTCGTCCTCACCCCAGATCACCTCGCGCATGGCAGGGTCGAGCTGGGCAAGGACCTCGTCCAGGGCCCGCGCAAACACCGGGAATCGGTCGTACAGTTCACGACCCATACCGAGTCGCTGAGCGCCCTGACCGGAGAACACGAACGCGAGCGGACCCTCGGCCACCACTCCCCTCGCCGCCTCCGTGACGCCGTCCGCCGACGCCAGCAGCACCGCCCGATGCGCGAACCGAGCACGACCGCCGGCCAGCGTGTAAGCGACATCCACCGACGGCTCGACCGCCCGCACCAGTTCGATCTGCGCGTCCAGCGCCTGCTCGGACCGGGCCGACACCACCAACGGGAGGACACCGAACTCCCCCGCCTCCGGCGTCGGTTCGGCGTCCGGCCCCGCCTCCAGAATGACGTGCGCATTGGTACCGCTCAGCCCGAAGGAAGACACGCCGACGCGGCGCGGGCGTTCGTTGTCCGGCCAAGCCACAGGCTCGCGGACAAGCTCCACGGCACCCGCCGACCAGTCCACATGCGAGGACGGCGCGTCCACGTGCAGGGTGCGCGGGACGACACCATGCCGCATCGCCAGCACACTCTTGATCACACCAGCGACACCCGCAGCGGCCTGCGTGTGACCCAGATTCGACTTCACCGAGCCGAGCAGCAGCGGCCGTTCACGATCCTGGCCATACGTCGCCAGCAGCGCCTGCGCCTCGATCGGGTCACCCAACGTCGTACCCGTGCCATGCGCCTCGACCGCATCCACCTCGGCGGCAGACAACCCGGCCGACGCCAACGCCTGTCGAATCACCCGCTGCTGCGAAGGCCCGTTCGGCGCGGTCAGCCCGTTCGACGCACCATCCTGATTGACAGCGCTGCCGCGGACGACCGCCAGGATCCGGTGCCCGTTACGCACCGCGTCCGACTGCCGCTCCAGCAGCAGCACACCCACACCCTCCGCCCAGCCAACACCGTCAGCCGAGTCGGAGAACGCCTTGCACCTGCCGTCGGCGGCGAGACCGCCCTGCCGCGAGAACTCCACAAACGTCGTCGGCGTCGACATCACCGTCACACCACCGGCCACCGCCAGCGAACACTCACCACCACGCAACGCCTGCGCCGCCAGATGCAGAGCCACCAACGACGACGAACACGCCGTATCGATCGAGACGGTCGGCCCCTCGAAGCCGAAGGAGTAGGCGACTCGGCCGGAGGCGATGCTCATCGCGCTTCCGTTGCCGCGCAGGCCCTCGAACTCGCGGCCGTCGAGGAGGAGTCCGTAGTCGTTGTACATGACACCGGCGAAGACACCGGTCTGGCTGCCGCGCAGCGAGGTCGGGTCGATACCCGCCCGCTCGATCGCCTCCCACACCGACTCCAGCAGCAACCGCTGCTGCGCATCCGTCGCCAACGCCTCACGCGGACTCATCCCGAAGAAGTCCGCGTCGAAGCCGCCGGCCTCCCGGAGGAAGCCACCGGCCCGGGTGGAGGAAGTGCCCGGGTTGTCGGGGTCGGGGTGGTAGAGCCGCTCCAGGTCCCAGCCGCGGTCGGACGGGAACTCCCCGACCGCGTCACCGCCCTCCGAGACCAGCCGCCACAGGTCCTCCGGCGACGACACGCCGCCGGGGTAGCGGCACGCCATCCCCACGATCACGACCGGATCGTCGGCCACCACCGCCACCGACGACGCCACCGGAACCGCAGCCTGCGCCCCCAGCACCTCACCCAGCAGGAAGTCCGCCAGGACCGCGACCGTCGGATAGTCGAACACCAACGTCGCCGGCAATCGCAGCCCCGTCACCGACTGCAAGCCATTGCGCAGCTCGACCGCCAACAGCGAGTCAAAACCCAGATCCCGGAACGACCGCGACGCGTCCACGCCCAGGGCACCCTCGTGCCCCAGCACCAACGCCACCTGCCCCCGCACCAGATCGAGCAGCACCTCGTGCCGCTCCACCTCGTCCAGCGGTGCGAGCCTGCGGACCAGGTCCGGTGCGCCGGTGCCGCTGCTCGTGGTGCGGCGGCGGGGTCGTACGAGTCCACGGAGGAGTGGGGGGATCTCGGTGCGGGCTCGTGCCGCCCGCAGGTCCAGCGGGATGGGGAGCACGACGTCGTCAGGGCTCGCGAGGGCCGCGTCGAACAGACTCAGACCCCGCTCGGCGGACACCGGGTGGATGAGCGCGGCCTCGTCGTTCGCTTCGGTGGGCGGCTGGTCGGCGGCCATGCCTTGGCCGTCGAGCTGCCAGGGTCCCCAGGCCAGGGAGACCGCGTGCAGACCCTGGGCACGGCGGTGCGCGGCGAGGGCGTCGAGGTAGGCGTTGGCGGCGGCGTAGGCGGCCTGGCCCACGGGGCCGAAGGTGCCGGCGGCGGAGGAGACGAGGACGAACGCCCCGACGTCGGGCAGGAGTTCGTGCAGGTGCCAGGCCGCGTCCGCCTTCGGAGCGAGTACGGCGTGCAGGCGCTCGGGGGTCAGGCTGCCGACGAGCCCGTCGTCCAGCACACCCGCGGCATGCACGACACCCCGCACCGACCGCCCCGCCAGCACACCCGCCAACGCCCCACGATCCGCCACATCACACGCCACCACCTCAACCCGAGCACCCAACTCACCCAACTCGGCGACAAGTTCATCGGCACCCGGCGCATCCCCACCCCGCCGCGACAGCAGCACCAACTCCCGCACCCCATGCACCCGCACCAGATGCCGAGCCACCACCCCACCCAGACCACCCGAACCACCTGTCACCACCACAGCACCCGGACCGGCCCACTCCACCCCCACACCACCCGAACCACCCGCACGCACCAACCGCGGAACACTCACGCGACCGTCCGTGAGGGCGGCCTCCGGTTCGGCGACGGCGAGGGCCTGGCGGAGGAGGTTTCCGTCCACGGGCTCGGTGCCGAGGGTCAACAGGCCGATGCTGCCCGGGTGTTCGGACTCGGCGGCGCGGAGCAGGCCGCGCACGGCGGCGGTCGCGAGCCGGTCGTCACGGAGTACGACGACCAGGCGGGTGCCGCGCAGGCGCTCGTCGTGCTGCCAACGGCGGACCAGGTCGAGGGCGCGGGCGGTCAGCGTGTGCAGTTCACCGACCGGGTTCGTCTCGTCGGGATCGACCATGAGCGGAGCCAGGACGACGTCCGGGAGGGGTGCGGTGCCCGCGAGTTCACTGAGGTCGGCGTGGACGCGTACAGGCGTGCGGTGGAGGGCGTCGCTGATCTCCTGGGCGCACGAGGCGTCGGCGAGCAGGGCGAGGGGACCCTCGTAGGGCGTCGTCTCGGCGGCCGGTACCCGGTCGACGCGGTACAGCGTGTCGGCGGCCGTCGATGCGCCGGTGCGCGCGGCGTCGAGAGGGCGTGTGGTGAGCGCGTCCACGGACAGCACGGGCGCGCCCATGGTGTCCACGACGTCGATGGCGACGGTGTCCCCGCCCTGCGCGGCGATGCGGGCGCGGACCTTGGTGGCGCCGGTGGCGTAAAGGCTGACGCCTTCCCAGGCGAACGGCACGCCGAGGCGGCCGTCGCCCGCGTGGGCGACGGCGTGGAGGAGGGCGTCGAGCAGCACGGGGTGGAGGGCGAAGCCTGCGGTGCGGGTTCCCGCGGGGAGTTCGGCCTCGACGTAGAGGTCGCCGTCCCGGCGCCAGAGGGCGCTGAGGCCGCGGAATGCGGGGCCGTAGGCGAAGTCGTGCTCGGCGAGGGTGTCGTAGGCGCCGTCGACCGGGACGGGTACGGCGCCGGCGGGGGGCCACTGCGTGGCGTCCGGGACGGCGGGTGCGCCGGTGTCCGCGCCGGGGCTGAGCCGACCGGTGGCGTGGAGCGTCCAGGCGTGCTCGTCCCCGGCGTGCTCACCATGGCGGTCATCGGGGCGGGCGTGGATGGTGACCGGTCGATGGCCGGAGGCGTCGGCGGAACCGACGAAGGTCTGGATCTGGACGGCACCCTGCTCGGGGAGTTCGAGCGGGGCCGGGAGGGCGAGTTCGGCCACGTGGTCGCAGCCGAACTCGTCGCCGGCGCGCAGGGCGAGTTCGACGAAGGCGGCGCCGGGCAGGAGGACGCGGCCGTCGATGCGGTGGTCGGCGAGCCAGCGGTGGGTGGTGAAGGAGAGACGGCCGGAGAGGAGGGCGCCGTCGGAGTCGGCGAGGGACACGGCGGCGCCGAGGAGGCCGTGTTCGGCGGGGGCGAGGCCGACCGCGCGTACGTCTCCGGCGCCGCCGACGCCCGCGGCCGGCCAGTGCCGGCGGCGCTGGAAGGCGTAGGTGGGCAGGTCGACCGGGTGGGCGGGGGTGTCGGCGAAGTAGCGCGTCCAGTCGACGGGGGCGCCGGTGGTGTGGAGGGCTGCGAGTGCCGTGGTGAGGGCGGTGGGCTCGGGGGTGTCCTTGCGCAGGGCGGCGAGGGCGACGCTGTCCGCGGGTGCCGACTCGGGGACGAGGCCGGTGAGGACGCCGTCGGGCCCGAGTTCGAGGAAGGTGCGCACGCCGTGCCCGTCCAGGGTGCGCAGGCAGTCGGCGAAGCGGACGGTCTCCCGGACGTGGCGGACCCAGTACTGCGGGTCGCACACGTCCTCGGGGGTGGCGAGGGTGCCGGTGAGGTTGGAGACGAGCGGGATGCGCGGCGGGTGGAAGTCGATGCCGGACAGGGCCTCGGCGAAGTCGGCCAGCATCGGGTCCATGAGCGGCGAATGGAAGGCGTGCGAGACGCGCAGGGGTGTGGTGCGGTGGCCGTCGGCGGCGAGTCGTGCGGCGGCTGCGGCCACCGCCTCGGCGGGACCGGAGAGGACCACGGAGGCCGGGCCGTTGACGGCGGCCACGGCGATGTCGGCCGTGAGGTACGGGCGTAGCTGCTCCTCGGAGGCCCGTACGGCCGTCATGGCGCCGCCCTCGGGGAGGCCGGCCATCAGCGAGGCGCGGGCGGTGACGAGGGTGCAGGCGTCCGCGAGGGACAGCACGCCGGCGACGTGCGCGGCGGCGACCTCTCCGATGGAGTGCCCGGCCACGAAGTCGGGTCGTACGCCCCACGATTCGAGGAGGCGGAAGAGTGCCACCTCCACGGCGAACAGGGCGGGCTGGGCGGTGCCGGTGTGGTTCAGGGGGGATGTGTCGGTGCCCCACATCGCGTCGCGTACGCCGGGCGGCAGCAGGGCGAGGGTTTCGTCGAGAGCGGCGCGGAATGCGGGGAAGGACTCGTACAACTCGCGGCCCATGCCCAGGCGTTGGGCGCCTTGACCGGAGAAGAGGAAGGCGGCGGGGGCCTCGGTCGCGGTGTGTCGCAGCAGGCCGGGGGCGGGGGTGCCGTCCGCGAGGGCGGTGAGGCCGGCGGTGACGGTGGCAGCGTCGGCGGTGACGAGGGCTGCGCGGTGCTCGAAGCCGGTGCGGGTGGTGGCGAGGGCGCGGGCCAGGACGTCGAGGCGCGGCGGCTGTCCGGGGCGGTCCAGCGCGGTGCGCAGTCGGGCCGCCTGGGCGGCGAGGGCCTGCGGAGTACGGCCCGACAGGACGAGCGGTACGGGGGTGAGGGGCGCGGCGGCGGGCGTGGCCTCGTCGGACGGGTCGGCGGGGGCCTGTTCGATGACGGCGTGGGCGTTGGTGCCGCTGATGCCGAAGGAGGAGACGGCGGCGCGGCGGGGCTGCCCGGTGTCGGGCCAGGGCGTGTTGCCGGTGACGAGGCGTACGGTGCCGTCCGACCAGTCGACGTGGGTGTTGGGCTCGTCGACGTGCAGCGTGCGGGGCAGGACGCCGTGTCGGATGGCCTGCACCATCTTGATGACGCCGGCGACGCCCGCCGCGGCCTGGGTGTGGCTGAGGTTGGACTTCACCGAGCCGAGCAGCAGCGGGCGTTCGGCGGTGCGGGCGCGGCCGTAGGTGGCGAGGAGGGCCTGGGCCTCGACGGGGTCGCCGAGGGTGGTGGCGGTGCCGTGGGCCTCGACGGCGTCGATCTGGTCGGCGGAGAGGCGGGCGTTGATCAGGGCCTGTTCGATGACGCGTTGCTGGGAGGGGCCGTTGGGTGCGGTGAGGCCGTTGCTGGCGCCGTCCTGGTTGACGGCGGAGCCGCGGACGACGGCGAGGACGCGGTGGCCGTTGCGGCGGGCGTCGGACAGGCGCTCAAGGAGCAGTACGCCGACGCCCTCGGACCATCCGGTGCCGTCGGCGGAGTCGTCGAAGGAGCGGCACAGCCCGTCGGCGGACAGTCCGCCCTGGCGGCCGAACTCCAGATGGGTGGAGGGCGTCGACATGACGGTGACGCCGCCGGCGAGGGCGAGGGAGCACTCGCCGGTGCGCAGGGCGTGGGCGGCGAGGTGGAGGGCGACGAGGGAGGAGGAGCAGGCGGTGTCCACCGTCAGGGCGGGGCCGGTCAGGCCGAGGGTGTAGGCGATACGGCCGGACAGGACGCTGCCGGCGTTGCCGGTCAGGTGCAGGCCGCGGGCGCCGTCCTCGGCGCCCGCGCGGTACTCCTGGGCCATGGCGCCCATGAACACGGCGGTCTCGCTGCCGCGCAGCGCGGTGGGGTCGATGTGGGCGGACTCGATGGCCTCCCAGGTGGATTCGAGCACGATCCGCTGCTGGGGGTCCATGGCGACCGCTTCACGTGCGCTGATGCCGAAGAACTCGGCGTCGAAGTCGGTGGCGTCGTGGAGGAAGCCTCCGCCGGAGGCGGCGGCCGAGACCGCCTCGAGGTCCCAGCCGCGGTCGTCGGGGAAGGGTCCGATGCCATGTCTGCCGTCGACGAGCAGTTCCCACAGGCCGTCGGGGTCGCTCACGCCGCCGGGGTAGTGGCAGGCCATCCCGATGATCGCGATGGGCTCGTGGGCGGCGGCCTCGAGTTCCTGGACGCGCTGCCGGCTGTGCCGCAGGTCGGCGGTGGCCCGCTTCAGGTAGTCCCTGAGCTTGTGTTCGTTGTCCATCTCAAGTCACCTCGACAGCGGTTACCGATGCGGGATGTCGTCGGCCGGGCCCGGGCCGGCGTGGTCACGGACCGGGCGTCTGCCCGGCGCGGGGCACGGGCGCGCGCGAGTGCACGCGGAGGGCGGCCGCCCCGGGGGATGGGCGGCCGCCCCGTCAGGACGACCTGGGCCGGGAGCCGGTCGGACGCGGGGCGTCGGCTCAGGTCAGACGGCGTGTTCTGCGGGTTCTCTCGGATGCGGCACGGTGAGAGTCTCGGTCGGCGAGGACGGGAAAAACCCTAGTAACGCCGCCGCCGGGGGGACCGCCGACCTCGCGTGAAACAGCGCCGTGTCACACGGTGTTATACAGGGTCGTGCAGGTGCGGACGCCCGGACGCCGTTGCCCGCCGGACGCAGCCCCAGGGGGCTCAGCCATGTACTGCCGGACCATGGTTGAGCGCCGCATGGAGCGGGGCCTCCGGTCCGCGCACCCTCGTACTCGACCGTGTTCACGACCGCACGCTGGGAGCATGCGATGAAGGAAGTCACCGTCCCCGATCTGCACGGCCGGCTCGCCGTGGTGACCGGTGCGAGCGACGGGGTCGGGCTGGGGCTGGCGGAGCGGCTGGCCCGGGCCGGCGCGGAGCTCGTGCTGCCGGTCCGCAACGCGGCCAAGGGCGCCGCCGCCCTCGAACGGATCCGGGCCCTCGCCCCGGCGGCGAAGGTCTCCACGCGCGTCCTCGACCTGGCGTCGCTGGCCTCGGTCGAGGACCTCGCCGGCACCTTGCGGGCGGAGGGCCGGCCGATCAACCTGCTGATCAACAACGCGGGCGTGATGGCGCCGGCCACCCGGCACACGACGGTGGACGGGTTCGAGCTCCAGTTCGGCACCAACCATCTCGGGCATGCGGCGCTGACCGGGCGGCTGCTGCCGTTGCTGCGGGCGGGCCGGGCCCGGGTGACGACCGTGACCAGCGCTGCCGCGCGCGGCGGCCGGATCGACTGGGACGACCTCCAGAGCGAGCGGCGCTATGCGCCGGTGCGTGCCTACAACCTCTCCAAGCTGGCGAATCTGCTGTTCGCGCTGGAGCTGGACCGGCGGAGCACGGCGGGCGGCTGGGGCATCGTGAGCAACGCCGCCCATCCCGGCACGACGCTGACCAACCTCTACGCGTCCGGCCCCAACCTCGGCCGCTCCCGCCCCGCGCCGCACGAGCGGATCATGAGCCGGCTGGCCCGCTGGGGCGTCCTCGTGCACGCGGTGGAGGCGGGCGTGCTTCCTGCGCTGTACGCGGCCACGAGTCCACGCGCCGAGGGCGGGCGCCTGTACGGTCCAGACGGCCTCGGGCAGTTCACGGGAGGCCCCACCGAGCTGGCGCTGTACAAGTCGGCCCGCAGCGAGGCGGACGCGGCCCGCCTGTGGCAGGTCTCCGAGCGTCTGACGGGAGTCGCGTTCGAGCCAGTGGACGAGTCCGTGGACGACCAACGCTCGGGGACGGTCTCGCCGTAAGTACCGCAGAACCGTCGGAACAGGGGAACCAACAGTGGACAGAGCCGAATTGGCCGCTTTCCTCAGGGCGCGGCGTGAGGCCCTTCAGCCGGAGGACGTCGGGCTCCCGCGCGGGCGGCGCCGGCGGACCGGCGGGCTGCGCCGAGAGGAGGTCGCCGCCCTGTGCGACATGTCGGTCGACTACTACAGCAGGCTCGAACAGCCGCGAGGGCCGCGTCCTTCGGAGCAGATGACGGCCGCCCTGGCCCGCGGTCTGCGGCTGTCGCTGGCGGAACGGGACCATCTGTTCCGGCTCGTCGGCCATGCCGTTCCGCACCGGGTGCGGCGCGGGGATCACCTCAGTCCGGGGATGATGCGCATCCTCGACCGGCTCGCGGACACTCCCGCGCAGGTGGTCAACCACCTGGGCGAGACGCTGCGGCAGACGCGGCCCGCCGTCGCGCTGCTGGGGGACGAGACGGCGTTCACCGGACGGGAGCGCAGCCTGCACTACCGGTGGTTCACCGATCCCGCGTCCCGGCTGATCCGTCCGGACGGCGAGCACGCCGAGCAGAGCCGGCTGCTGGTGGCGGATCTGCGCGGCGCGTACGCGCGGGACGGGGGCGATTCGCCGACCTCCGACCTCGTCGACGCGCTGCGGTCGGCCAGCGCCGAGTTCGCCGCGCTCTGGCGCGAGCACCCGGTTCTCGGCCCCTACTGCGGCCCGAAGCGGTTCCGTCACTCGCGGCTCGGGCCTTTGGAGTTGCACTGTCAGACCCTCGTCGACCCCGACCAGGCGCAGCGGCTTCAGGTGTTCACCGCGGTACCGGGCACGGAGAGCCAGGAGAGGCTGCGGCTGCTGACCGTCCTCGGCGAACAGTGGTGAGACCTGGTTCACACCTGCCGTGCTGTCACACCTTCCGGTCCCGTCCGGTCAGTGGGGTGTAGCCCATCCCAACGGCAAGGAGACAACACCGTGGAACCGCGTCTCGACTACTTCGGCAACCCCCTCGCGGGAAAGGTGCTGCGGCACATCAACTCGGCAAGCAAGCTGATCGCGGACTCGTCCCTGCCGGGCACGGTCCAGGAACTGGTGAAGATCCGCGCGAGCCAGATCAACGGCTGCGGCTTCTGCACGGACATGCACACCAAGGACGCCGCCCAAGCCGGTGAGACGGTGCAGCGTCTGCACCTGGTCGCCGCCTGGCGGGAGGCCAAGGTCTTCACGGAGGCCGAGCGCGCCGCCCTGGAGCTGGCGGAGCAGGGCACCCGTATCGCCGACGCGGCCGGCGGCGTCAGCGACGAGGCCTGGGCCGACGCGGCCAAGCACTTCGACGAGGAGCAGCTTGTGGCGCTGATCTCCCTGCTCGCCGTCATCAACGCCTACAACCGCGTCAACGTCATCAACCAGCAGCCCGCCGGCGACTACCAGCCCGGCCAGTTCGGCTGACCGACCCGTCACTTTTTGCGAAAGGAGCGGTCGGCATGTCGTATCCGAAGCAGGTCTACCACGGCGACGGCGGAGAGGTCAGCGCGGACTTCCGGCCGGCGGACACTGCGCCGAACCTCGGCACAGCCGGCGAGGACGCCATTCACTACCTGGCGACCACGACCACCACGCGCGGCGAGTTCGGGCTCTACCGAGTCGAGATGAGCGCGCGGGCGGGCGGCCCGAAGACGCACTTCCACCGCACCGTCTCGGAATCCTTCTTCATCCTCGGCGGCACCGTCCGTCTCTTCAACGGCGAACAGTGGGTCGACGCCCGGCAGGGCGACTTCCTGCACGTGCCGCAAGGCGGACTGCACGCCTTCCGCAACGACTCCGACGCGCCCGCCGAGATGCTGCTCCTGTTCACACCGGGGGCGCCGCGTGAGGCGTACTTCGAAGGGCTGTCTCAACTGGCCGACGCCACGGACGAGGAACGCGCGAGGTTCTTCGACGAGCACGACTCGTACTTCGTGGAATAGGACGTGCATCGTGACGGGACCCGAGAGGACACGTCATCCGCCGCCGGTCCCGTCCTACCTCTCGTCAGTGGCCGGTGTCCGGCGGGCGGCGCTGTCGTCGTCGAGTGCGGCGACCAGGCCGCGCAGCAGGGGACCGTACTCCGGGTGGGCGAGGGCGGACGCCATCTGGGCGACCAGGTAGTCGGCCGGGTTGCCGGTGTCGTACCAGCGGCCCTTGATGACCTGCCCGTACACCGCGCGGGTGGCGGCGTAGGCGTTGATGGCGTCGGTCAGGTAGACCTCGCCGGTGCGGTGCTCGTACCACCGGCGGGTCTGCTCGCGCAGTTCGTCGATGATGCCGGGGGTGACGACGTAGCCGCCGATGGCCGCGTACGACGACGGGGCGGCGGCGGGCTCGGGCTTCTCGACGAGACCGGTGATCCGGAGCTGGCCGCCGCCGAGGTCCTCCTTGACGATGGGGACGCCGTAGCGCTGGGACTCGGTGGGGTCCATCGGCAGGAGGGCGAGCACCGGGCAGCCGGTCTGCTCGTAGGCCCGGATGAGCTGCTGGGCGCGGGGCACCTCGGCCACGAAGACGTCGTCGGGCCACAGCACGAGCACGGGCTCGTCGCCGAAGGAACGGGCGGCGTTCAGCACCGGGGTGCCGTTGCCGTAGGGGCCGTACTGGTCGAGGTAGGTGATGTGGCCCTTGCGGGCCAGCTCGGTGACCTCCTCGACGGCGTCGGCGTAGGCCGTCTTGCCGTCCGCGCGGAGCTGTTCGACGAGGGCCGGGTTGGGGCGGAAGTGGTCCTGGATGAGGCTCTTGCCGCCGGAGACCACGATGGTGATGTCGGTGATTCCGGAGTCCACCAGCTCGCGCACGGTGTGCTCGATGACCGGCTTGTCGCCGACCGGGAGCATCTCCTTGGGTGTCGCCTTCGTCAGGGGCAGCAGTCGGGAGCCGAGTCCGGCGGCGGGGATCACGGCCCTGCGGATCGTCGGGGGCATCGCATCTCTCTCGGTCGGTCGGCGCACCGCACCGGCAGGCGCGGCACGGCCGACGCTACCAACGCCTGTCGTGGCCCTGCCCGGCGCCCGATGGACGATCACCGCGGGACCACGACATCCGCCCGCGCCGGTATGTCACCGCTTTCGATGCCCACTGTCACAGATAGGCCATCCGTCCTGTCTATATCTATATGCTCCCTTTCCTGTCAGATGTCACCGTTGATGTGCGGAGCCCGGAGCCACGGGACGCCTACGAGGTCAGTGCCGAGTTCTACGACATCCTTCAGGCGGACCAGGACCGGGCCCGCGTGCACAGGTTCTACGGCCGCGACGTCCGTACCGCCCGCCGGGGCGTGCTGGACGTCGGTGCCGGCACCGGGCGGGTCACGCTCATGAGCCTCGCCGGATCGCGGGTTCCGGTGCATGCCGTGGAACCCGCGCGTTCCATGCGGTCCCTGCTGATGACGCGCCTGGCGGCGCTGCCCGTGGGCATGAGGTCGCGGGTGACCGTGCATCCCGTCGGACTCGGCGAGGCCGGGCTGCGAGACGTGGCCGACGTGGCGATATGCCATAACACCATCGGCTGTCTCCCGCCGGACGCGCGCCGCGCCCTGTGGCCGGCCGTCGTCGACGCACTCGTGCCCGGCGGGGTCCTCCTCGTCCACCTCCCGCCCGACCGCCTCCCCCATGGCGAAGCGACGCATGATCTGCCGCGCCAGGAGGTCGGCCAGCATGTGTACGGAGGGCGCATGGTGATGTCGGCCGACGCGGACCGGATCCGGACACGCTTCGACTACTGGGTGCGCGGCGCGCGGGGTGTTCTGCGCGAGTACTCCGAGACGTTCTGGATGTGGCCGGCGTCCCGTGCGCAGGTGATCGCGGAGCTCGCGGGTTCCGGGTTCCTTCCGCTGCCCGAACGGGCCGATCCCGCCGTTCTCGCGGTGCGGCTGGGGCGGCACTGACGGGCGTGCGGCGACGGCGGCCCGGCCGCGCGTCCCGTCGTGCCCGCTTGTAGCCTGGTCGTCCAGGACTGGAGGAGATGCATGCGCGCCGAGGACGGCACAGACTCCCTCGACCGGGCAGCACAGCAGTTCATGGCGGCGCGCCCCCAGCTCTTCGGTATCGCCTACCGCATCCTCGGCACCGCCGCGGAGGCCGAGGACGTCGTCCAGGACGCGTGGTTGCGGTGGCAGAGGACCGACCGCAGCGAGATCAAGGAGCCGGCGGCGTTCCTCGCCACGGTCACCGCCCGGCTGGCGATCAACGTCGCCCAGTCCGCCAGGATGCGGCGTGAGTCGTACACCGGCCCCTGGCTCCCCGAGCCGGTCGACACCCGGGCGGATCCGCAGCTCGGTGCGGAGCGGGCGGAGGCGCTCGACATGGCGGTGCTCCTGCTCCTGGAGAAGCTCAACCCGGTGGAACGGGCCGCCTATGTGCTGCGGGAGGCCTTCGACTACCCGTACAAGCGGATCGCGGAGATCCTGGAGACGAGCGAGGCCAACACACGCCAGTTGGTGACCCGGGCCAGGAAGCACCTGGCGGCGGAGCGCAAGGAGCCGGTCAGTACCACGGCTCACCGGCGTCTGCTGGAGGTGTTCCTCGACGCGGCCCGGACGGGCAGCCTGTCGGTGCTGGAGAACGTCCTCGCGCAGGACGTGGTCAGCTACTCCGACGGCGGCGGGATCCGCGGGGCGTCCAAGATCCCGGTCGTCGGCCGTCTGCGCGTCGCCAAGTACCTCGCCGCCTTCGCCCCGCGGTTCTGGCCTCCCGCGGAGGTCCGCTGGGTCGAGGCCAACGGCAGGCCGGCGGTCCTCGTGTCCGCAGACGGAGACCCGGTGGCACTGCTCTGCGTCGATGTCTCGGAGCGGGGCATCGAACGCATCATGTGGGTCATGAACCCGGCCAAGCTGGCTCCCTACGTGGCGTCGCTGACCGACTGAGGCCGACGGCCGCACGCCGCCTCGGTGGCCGCTGTCACAGGTTCGGTGACTTGTCGGTCAACCGGCTGTCCCGGACCTGGGAAGACCGCGACGAGGCAGAGGTGCGTCGAAGATGGCATGTTCAGTGACCGGTTCGGTCCTCCCGCCGTACGGCCCGGCGGGAGGCGCCCGATGAGCGAGCCGTTCAAGCTGCCGGGCCTGTCCACCGAGAAGGACTACGCCGGCGACTCCTTCTCCCCCATCTACACCACCACGGTGACGGTGAGCGGCGGACCGGCGAGTCACGGGCGCGCCTCCGGCAGGGCGCGCTCGGCCGACGGGGTCCTCGACCTCGACCTGCGCATGCCCGCCGAACTGGGGGGAGACGGCCGGGGGACGAATCCCGAGCAGTTGTTCGCGGCCGGGTTCGCCGCCTGCTTCCACGGCGCCCTGAGCCTGGTGGCACGCCAGGAGGAACTCGACCCGGCCCCGATCTCCGTCGAGGCGACCGTGGTCTTCGGGCGGGATCCGGGCGACGGCGGCTACCTGCTGCACATCGACCTCGTGGTCAGGTGGCCGGGCATCGACCCGGAGATCGCCGCTCCGCTCCTGACGAAGGCCGACTCGCTGTGCCCGTACGCGCGGATGGCCTGGCGGGGAACACCGACGACGATCACGCTGGCGTAAGGAACTACAGGACGGCCAAGCCCGCAAACGTGTCCGGGCAACGGGAAGCTGTCACAGATGAGCCGGCGGTCCGGTCGTAATGAGTGACATCCCCGTGATCGGAGAAGACCGTGGCTATCACCGAACAACGTCTTTCCACCATGGTGCTGGTGATCGGCACCGGCGGTGCCGGTCTGCGTGCGGCGATCGAACTGGCCGAGGCTGGCGTCGACGTCCTCGCGGTCGGCAAGCGCCCCAAGGAAGACGCCCACACGGCCCTCGCCGCCGGCGGCATCAACGCGGCGCTGGCCACGATGGATCCCGACGATAGCTGGCAGCAGCACGCGGCGGACACGATCAAGGAGAGCTACCTTCTGGCCGACCCCCGCACGGTCGAGATCGTCACCCAGGGCGCCGCCCGGGGCATCGACGACCTGGAGCGGTACGGCATGGCCTTCGCCCGTGAGGAGGACGGGCGTATCTCCCAGCGGTTCTTCGGCGCGCACAAGTTCCGGCGCACCGCTTTCGCCGGCGACTACACCGGTCTGGAGATCCAGCGCACCCTCATCAGGCGCGCCCAGCAGCTCGACATCCCCGTGCTCGAAGGCGTCTACATCACCCGGCTGCTGGTGCACGACGGCACCGTCTTCGGTGCCTACGGCTTCGACCTCGCTAGCGGCAGGCGCTATGTGATCCACGCGGACGCGGTCATCCTCGCCGCGGGCGGCCACACGCGTATCTGGCGGCGCACCTCCTCACGGCGGGACGAGAACACCGGCGACTCCTTCCGGCTGGCGGTGGACGCCGGTGCCCGGCTGCGCGACGCCGAGCTGGTCCAGTTCCACCCCTCCGGGATCATCGAGCCGGAGAACGCGGCCGGGACCCTGGTCAGCGAGGCCGCCCGCGGCGAGGGCGGGATCCTGCGCAACGCCCTCGGGGAGCGGTTCATGGCCCGCTACGACCCCGACCGGATGGAGCTGTCCACCCGCGACCGGGTTGCCCTGGCCTCCTACACGGAGATCAAGGAAGGGCGGGGCACCCCCAACGGGGGTGTGTGGCTCGACGTCTCCCATCTGCCCCGTCAGACGATCATGACGCGGCTCCCCCGCGTCTACCAGACGATGCTCGACCTCCAGATGCTGGACATCACCCGCGAGCCCATCGAGATCGCGCCCACCGCGCACTACTCGATGGGCGGGGTGTGGGTGCGTCCCGAGGACCACAGCACCGATGTGGCGGGGCTGTACGCCATCGGTGAGGCGTCGAGCGGGCTGCACGGAGCGAACCGGCTCGGCGGAAACAGCCTCATCGAGCTGCTGGTCTTCGGCCGGATCACGGGACGGGCGGCCGCCGCCTACTCGCAGTCCCTGACCGTGCAGCGGCGTTCGGCGGCGGCCGTCGCCGAGGCCCGCGCGGATATCGACGACCTGCTCGCCGCGGACGGGCCGGAGAACGTGCGCGCGCTGCAACGCGCCATCCGCAACACCATGACGGAGCACGCGGGAGTCGTACGCGACGAAGAGGGCCTGCGCGCGGGCCTCGCGGAGCTCTCGGTGATCGAGAAGCGGATGGCGGACGTCGGCGTGCACCCGGACATCGCCGGCTATCAGGACCTCGCGCACGCCTTCGATCTGAAGGCTGCCGCCCTGGCCGCGCGGGCCACCCTCGAATCGGCGCTGGAGCGTCGCGAGACCCGTGGCTGCCACAACCGCAGCGACCACCCGGACCTGGATCCCGCTCTGCGCGTCAATCTCGTGTGGTCCCCGGCGACCGGTGTGACCCGCGAGAGCATCCCCGATATTCCGGACGAGATTTCCGCCCTGATGCAGGAAGTCTCCACCGAAGGAAAGCTTGTCGAATGAGCCGCCGGCGCAAGGCAGGGAATTCTCTGGATTTCTGCCCCGGCGTCTGTCACAGGCAGAACCCCTGCCCGGTCTCTTCCAGTACAGAGAGAATTTTCTCCGAGAGGAATCCGTGATGAAGGTCGTAGTGATCGGTGGAACCGGGCTCATCGGCTCGAAGCTGGTCGGCAAGCTCGCCGAGCACGGGCACGAGGCGGTCGCGGCCGCGCCCAACACCGGCGTCAACACCCTGACGGGCGAGGGTCTCGCCGAAGTCCTGAAGGGCGCGTCGGTGGTGGTGGACGTGTCCAACTCGCCGTCGTGGGAGGACGACGCCGTCCTGAACTTCTTCCGGACCTCCACCACCAACCTCCTCAAGGCGGAGGCGGAGGCGGGTGTGACGCACCACGTCGCGCTGTCCGTGGTGGGCACCGACCGGCTCCAGGAGAGCGGGTACTTCCGGGCCAAGCAGGCGCAGGAAGAGCTCATCAAGGCGTCCGGCATGCCCTACTCCATCGTCCACGCCACCCAGTTCTTCGAGTTCATCAAGGGGATCGCCGACATCTCGACCGACGGCGACACCGTGCACCTGGCCCCGGCCAAGTTCCAGCCGATCTACTCCGACGACGTGGCCGCGGCCGTCGGCCGCACCGCGGTCGCCACGCCCGTCAACGGTGTGGTGGAGATCGCGGGCCCCGATGTGTTCCAGCTCGACGAACTGATCCGCAAGACGCTGTCCGACAACAACGACCCTCGCACGGTCGTCACGGACCCGAAGGCGCCGTACTCCGGTGCCCGGCTTCAGGAGACCACGCTCCTGCCCGGTCCGGACGCGCACATCGCGGAGACCAAGCTGTCCGACTGGATCGCGCGGCAGAAGTAGAAAACCGCCGGGTGGCCCCTGCCGGCGGGCAGGGGCCGCTTCATTCACGCCAATTCGTTCATGAATTCGCGCCGACTGGAGCGGCGGCCGCACGGCCTATGCGCGCGCCCCCGCCTCCGTCGCGAGCACCGTTTCCAAAAACGCGAGGTCCCCGTACTGCGCCGCCGCGAGGAATGCCTGTACGAGCCGCCGGTGCGCGACGGAATCCACGGGCTGCCGGGGACGGTCCGCGGCGAGCCGCTCCTGGGCCCTTGAGACCTGCTGCCTCGTATTGGCGACGCCGATACCCAAGAGCTCGGCGATCCGGCCGTACGGATAGTCGAACCCCTCCCGCAGGACGTAGGCCGCGCGCTGCCTCGGCGTCAGCCTCTCCATCAGCAGCAGAACCGCCCCCTCGGCGGCGTCGTGCCGCTCCGCCACCGCTTCCGGTGTGGCATCGAGGTCCGTCGGTTCCGGGAACCAGGGACTGGCACAGGACTCCCGGCGCTTGAAGGCGGACTGGACGAGGTTGATCGCCAGCCGCGCGGTGGTCGTCCTGAGCAGCGCCGACGGGTTGCGGACGACCGTACGGTCCGCCCCCTGCCACCGCAGCCAGGTTTCCTGGATGACGTCCTCCGCCTCGCACGCTTCGCCGACGATCCGGTTGGCGATCCTGAGGAGTCCGGGTCTGGCCTGCACGAACACCGATGTCGCGTCATCCGCCAGGACCGTCGCCGAGGCGGCCGTCGTGCCCGCCCGCTTCCGGCCCGGCCCGGCTTCGACCATATGCGTGTCCACGACCGGCTCCCTGGCTCGGTGGGTCGGCGGCCCGAAAAGGGGCCTACTCCAACATCTCGCCGCGGACGGCCGACCGCACCTCGCGGCCTGCCGATCGCCGGGCCATGGCTTGGCGTTCCTGTTCCGTGGTGCCGCCCCAGATCCCCTCCACCGGACCGGCGCCGACAGCCCAGTCGAGGCACTGCTCCCGCACCGGGCAGCGCCCGCACACGGCCTTCGCCTCGTCCGTCTGGATCAGCGTCGGGCCACTGCCGCTGTTCCCGATGGGAAAGAACAGATCAGGGTCCTCGGCCAGGCAGATCGCCCTTTCACGCCACTCCACGGAAGACCTCCTCGGCGATCGGCGGTCGGTGCCGCACGGGGCACGGCACGGTCTGTCGCAAGTGGAGACCGGATGGCCGGCGCAGGTGTGACAAGCGGGCGCATGTCACAGGAGGCGGGCCTGTCCGGTCACACCTGACGAGCGGACGCATCACGAGATCGATGTGGTGGTCGTCGTATGGGGCTGCGCGCGAGGGAGGTCGGGCCGTGGCGGGTGCGGGCGATGCGGTGTCGCTGGTGGAGCTGCTGGACGAGCGGCGGCACCTGCTCGATGTGGCGTTCTGGATGCTGGGGAGCGGGCGCGACGCCGAGCGGGTGATCGACGAGGCGTACCGGCGGTGGTTCGGGCTGTCCGAGGCGGAGCGGGCGCGGATCGCGGAGCCGCGGTCGTGGCTGGCCCGGGTGGTGGGAGGCGTCTGCCTGTCCCGGTTGATGTCGCCCGTGCAGAACGGGGCGGACGAGGTCGGCCGGGTGCTGCTGGACGCGTGGGACTCGTTGTCCCCGGCGGAGCGGGCGGCGTTCGTGCCGACCGATGCGTTCGGGACGGCGCCGCGGGCGGTCGCGGACATCGTCCGGCAGAGCGAGCCGCGGTGTGTGGAGCCGGCGGAGCGGGCGCGGCGGAGCCTGCGCGCCCTGCGGGGGCGGCCGACGTCGGCGGGTGAGCACGACGCGGTGGTGCGGGCGGTGCGTGACGCCTGTGCGGGTGAGGACGAGGCGGTGCTGACGTCGTTGCTCGCGGTGGACGCGACGGCGTTCTTCGACGGTGGTGGGAAGGTCCGGGCGCTGGTCAGGCCGGTGCAGGGGGGTGCGCCGGTGGCGCGCAGTCTGCTGACGCTGCTGGCGCGGCATCCGTGGACCACGTTGGACACGCATGCGGTCAACGGCCGGACCGGGCTGGTGGTGCGCTACGGACGTCAGGTCGCCGCGGTCATCAGCCTCGATGTCGCCGGCCCGCAGGTCGTGCAGGTCTGGGTCATCCTCAACCCCGACAAACTCCGGACCTGGAATCACACGGTTCGACATGCGGCAGACCTGTCACAGAACGGGGAGCCCGCCGGTCAGTCAAGCGGACGAGTTGGGAAGAGCCGTGACGTCCGATGACCACCACCGGGCACCGCTGCTCGCAGGAACGGAGACCGCAGGATCATGCATCTCGAGACGTCCCCCCCGGAAAACACCCTGGACGAGGCCGTTTCTGTCTTCGTGAAGCTCCGCCCGCGGCTCTTCGGTATCGCCTACCGCGTCCTGGGAAGCGCCGCCGAGGCCGAGGACGTGGTGCAGGAGGTGTGGATGCGGTGGCAGCGGACCGACCGCTCGGTGGTGATCAGCCCCGCCGCCTTTCTGTCGAGCACCACGACCCGGCTGGCCATCAACGTCGCCCAGTCCGCCCGGGTCCGCCGCGAGACCTATATCGGCCCGTGGCTGCCCGAGCCCGTCGACACCAGCAACGATCCCCAGGTCGGCGCCGAACGGGCGGAGGCTCTCGAATTCGCGCTGCTCCTCGTGCTGGAGAAGCTGAATCCCACGGAGCGGGCCGCCTACGTCCTGCGGGAGGCGTTCGACTACGCCTACTCCGAGATCGCGCAGATGCTTGGGCTCAGCCCCGTCAACGTACGCAAGATCGTGAGCCGGGCCCGTAAGCATCTGGGGGCCGGCCAGCGCGAGGCCGTCGACGCGGTGGCACATCGGCAGCTCCTCGACGCCTTCGTGTCGGCGGCGCGCAACGGCGACATCGCCTCACTGGAGGCCGTCCTGACGCCGGATGCCGTCAGCCTGTCCGACGGCAACGGCATCCGGGGCGCCGCCCGCGTCCCCGTGCTCGGCCGTGCGCGCGTGGCGAACCTGGCGACGGCGACCCGGCGGTTCTGGTGCGGGGTGGAGGTCCGCCGCGTCGAGGCCAACGGACGCGGCGCGGTGCTGCTCCACCGGGACGGCCGGCCCACGACGTTCATGACGATGGCGGCCTCGCGGGCGGGCATTCACCAGTTGATGTGGATGTTCAACCCGAGCAAGATCGCCGCGTTCATGGACTCGGCCTCCCGCAACACCGGGGCACTCGCCGTCCGAGCCGCAACTTGACACTCGGGCTCTGGAAGGGGTTCAACTCCAAACGGTCACCGGTACGAACGAGCTGTCCTGCCGGAACAGATCCGTGCCGTCCGCCCGCTCCACTCGCAGTTGGTAGTTGTAGTGCCGCAGGTAGTACCCGGGGTAGTTGTACGACTCCCAGCGGATCGAGCCGCTCGGCGTGCCCGTGCGGGCGATGAACGTGGCGTCCTTGGCGAAGGTGGACGTGCCGTCGTTGGTGTCGAAACGGGCGCGGAAGTCGTAGTGGCGCAGGTACTTTCCGGACGAGTCACGGAAGGAGTAGCCGCCCGCGTCGGCGAGGCCGGCCACGACGGTGAAGGTCGACGCCTGCTTCTCGGCGGTGGTGCTGGACCCGCTGACCACCGGGAGGTTGAGCAGCGAGGACTGTGTCTGCCAGTAGCGGGTGGTGTAGTTGCCCGACTGGAAGGAGCGGGTGACGTTCTTCGTCAGGGCCGGGCCGCCGGAGACGGTCTCCTTGATGACCGTGAAGTGGCGGGCCGTTCCGGAGACGGCGGGCAGGGCGGCCGGGGCGGACCAGGTGGCGAAGGTGTCGTAGCTGTCGCTGTAGTAGTACGTGCCGTCGCCGTAGCCGTCGAAGAAGAGCCGCCAGCCGCCGTTGTCGAGCTGGATGAGGGCGGGGCCCTCGCGGTAGCTGCCCCAGCCGGCCCAGTTGCCGGTCCTGGAGATGGTGTAGGGGCCCGTCAGCGCAGAGGCCGTCGCGTACTCGATGTACTTCGTCGTCTCGTTCTTCGTGAAGGCGTGGTAGGTCGAGCCGGTCTTCACGACGAAGGTGTCTATGTGGTTCTCGCCGATGCCGGACAGGGCTACGGGTGAACTCCATGTCGTCAGCCCGGAGTTGGAGGCCTTCAGCAGGTACGGCGTGAAGATCCACTCGTCGTCGGTGGTGGAGCAGGACACGATGACGTTCACGCTGCCGTCGCTGTCGACGAACCACTCCGGCGCCCAGGCGCGGGAGAGGCCCGCGATCGGGACCGTGTAGTCGTACAGGAACGTCCAGTTGACCCGGTCGGTGCTGCGGGCGAAGCCGATGGTGGTGCTGGTGTCCTGCCAGGTGTGGGTCGTGTAGGTGACGTAGTAGTAGCCGTTGGTGTGCTTGAAGACGCTCGCGTCGCGGATGCGGTTGCTCGGCGGCGTGTAGGCGGAGGCCCGGGCCAGGCGGAAGTCGGTGGCGTCGTCCGACTGATAGACGTTCACGGTCCCGTCGTCGCTGTTCAGGAACGGCACGATCGTGTACCGGGTGGCCGAGCCGCTCGGCGGTGCGGCCGCCAGCGCCGTGCCGAGCAGTCCGGGGGCCTCGCCCAGGACCAGCGCCGAGGCGGGCAGGGCGGCCATCGCGCGGAGCAGGGCGCGGCGGGACGGGGTGTGGGGGCGTCTGGTCACGTGCGGCTCTCCCTAACGGTTCAAGGGACGACTCCGAACAGGCGAACGTTCGCAATTTCGAACGTGGTTCGGAAATTCGATCAGAAGGTAGGGGTGAGGCTCTGGCGCGTCAATGGTTTGCGCACGGAGAGGCGGGACCTGGGTGAAACCTGTGGTGAACCTCGGAGCCGCACCGGGCGAAAACGTTCCGCCGTCGACCCACCGGAGGTTACCGTTCGGTAGACAACGTCGCCCCGGAGGTGCCCCGTATGACGCCCGACCGTGCCGCAGGCCTCGCGGAGTCCGCCCGTGCGCTGGCCGACGGGGAGGTGACGTCGCGGGCTCTGGTCGAGGAGGCGCTCGCGCGGATCGAGGCGACGCAGGGCTCCCTCAACGCCTTCCGGGTGGTGCGGGCCGAGGCCGCGCTCGCCGAGGCGGACGCCGCCGACGTGGAACTCGCCGCCGGAGTGCGCCGACCGCTCCTCGGCGTGCCGATCGCGGTGAAGGACGACACGGATGTCGCGGGCGAGCCGACCGCGTTCGGCTGTTCGGGCCAGTTCCCGCCCGCCGCCGAGGACGCCGAGGCGGTACGGCGGCTGCGCGCGGCCGGCGCCGTGATCGTCGGCAAGACCAACACCTGTGAGCTGGGGCAGTGGCCGTTCACCGAGGGACCCGCCTTCGGCGCGACCCGCAATCCGTGGCACCGGGACCACACGCCCGGCGGCTCGTCCGGCGGTTCGGCCGCCGCCGTCGCCGCCGGGCTCGTCCCCGCCGCACTCGGCTCGGACGGCGCCGGCTCGGTGCGGATCCCGGCGTCCTGGACCAACCTGATCGGCATCAAGCCGCAGCGCGGCCGTGTCTCGACCTGGCCGCGCGGCGAGTCCTTCAAGGGCATCACCGTCAACGGCACCCTCGCCCGCACGGTCGCCGACGCGGCCCTGCTGCTGGACGCCGCCGCCGGCAACCACGAACTCGACCCGCACCGGCCGCCGTCCATCGACGCCTCCCAGGCCGTCGGCCGCGACCCGGGCAGGCTACGGATCGCGCTCGCCCTGAAGCCGCCGTTCACCGCCGTGCCCGCCCGGCTCGACCCACGGGTGCGGGCCAGGATTGTCGAACTCGGCGAGAAACTCAGTGCGTTGGGGCACCACGTCGAGAAGGCCGATCCGCCGTACGGCCAGATCGGGCTGACGTTCGTCCCGCGCGCGACCGCCGGTATCGCCGAGTGGGCCGGCGAGGTGCCCTTCCCCGCCCTGCTCGACCCGCGCACCAAGAGCGCCGCCCGACTTGGCCGGCTGCTCGGCGGGGCCCCGCTGCGGGCGGCCCGGCGCGCGGAGGCGGTCCTGCACCGTCGTATCGGCAGGTTCTACGAGTCGTACGACGTCGTCCTCGCGCCCACGACGGCCGCTCCCCCGCCCCGGATCGGCGCCATGCTCGGCCTCGGCGGATTCGCCACCGACCGCGCGATGATCGCCGCCTGCCCCTACGCCTGGCCGTGGAACGTGCTGGGCTGGCCCGGCGTCAACGTCCCCGCGGGATTCGCGGGCGGGCTGCCCGTCGGCGGCCAGCTCCTCGGGCCCGCGAACAGCGAGCCGCTGCTGATCTCGCTGGCCGCGCAGTTGGAGGCGGAGCTGAAGTGGCACGAGCTGTGGCCGCCGCAGCAGGACGAGACGGCGCCGAGCGCGGTCGCCTGAGCCACTCCGGCTCACCGGCTCAGGCCCTACTCTGTGACCATGGACGACGCGTCGATGGTCGGGCTCATGGGGCGGGTCACGGGGACGGTCGGGCCGGGACTCGTCGGTGAGGTGATCGTGCGGGTGCGCGGCGGCGCCGAGCACTTCCTCGCCTATCCGGCCACCGGCACCGAGCGGATCGAGCGCGGCACGGTGGTGATGGTGGTGGAGTACCAGCCACCGCGCACGGTCTACGTCCAGGCGGCATACGACAGTTGAGCTCGCTCCGTCGCAGGTGAGAGACCCGTGCGTCAAGGTTGCGACAAGGATCCGTCAACGTCTGTACCTGCGCCCGGCACAGGCGCACACTCCCATTCGTTCGGTGCCGAAAGGGCACCATGCAAAGGGGGCGTATGCCGATGGTTGTCGGCGTCGTGGCGGGGGTGGCGGTTGCCGCCGTTCTCGTTCTGATCGGTCTGTTCAAGATGATGTGGCGGGTCGCCGAACCCAACGAGGCACTGGTCATCTCCGGCTCCAAGCACCGCACGGAGGGCCTCGAAGAGGGGATGGGCTTTAGGATCGTCACCGGGCGGGGCACGCTCGTGCTGCCGGGTGTGCAGGCGGTGCGCAAGCTGTCTCTCGACCTGAACGAGACCGAGTTGCAGGTGGACTGCGTCACCCACCAGGGCATTCCGCTGAAGGTGCGGGGCGTGGTCATCTTCAAGGTGGGCGACGACTTCGTGTCGATCGCCAACGCGGCCCGCCGTTTCCTGGACCAGCAGAAGCTGATGTCCGAGCGGGTGCACAACGTCTTCGCCGGTCATCTGCGGTCCATCGTCGGCGGGTTGACGGTCGAGGACATGATCCGCGACCGGGAGAAGCTCACCGGGCAGACGCGTGCCGCGTGCGGTACGGAGATGGAGAAGCTCGGGCTCATCGTCGACTCGCTCCAGATCCATGAGATCGAGGACCCGACCGGCTACATCCAGAACCTCGCCGCCCCGCACGCGGCGGCCGTGCAGCGGGACGCGCGTATCGCGCAGGCCGAGGCGAACCGGCTGGCCACCGAGGCGGAGCAGCAGAGTTACGCGCGGATGGCCGAGGCGACCCGGGACAGCGAGATCCTCCAGGCCGGCTATCAGGCCGAGCGCGACAAGGCGGGCGCCAAGTCCCGGCAGGCGGGACCGCTCGCCGACGCGGCCGCCCGGCAGGAGGTCGTCGTCCAGGAGACGCGGGTGGCGGAGCTGGAGGCACACCGGCGCGAGCAGCAGCTCCAGGCCGACGTACGCAAGCCCGCCGACGCCATGGCCTACGAGAAGCGCACGCTGGCCGAGGCCGAGCGTGACGCGCGTATCTCGGCCGCCGAGGCGAAGGCGAAGGAGACGGAACTGGCGGCCGCCGCCGAGGCGACCCGGGTCAAGGCGGCCGCGGGCGCCGAGGCCGAGGCGACCAAGACGCGCGGCGCGGCCACGGCGGCCGCCACCCGGGCCACCGGTGAGGCCGAGGCCGCCGCGGCCCAGGCGAAGGGTCTGGCGAACGCCGAGGCCACCAAGGCGAAGGGACTCGCGGAGGCGGAGGCCATCAAGGCCCGCGCCGCCGCCCTCGCCGAGAACCAGGAGGCGGTGGTCGCCCAGCAACTCGCCGAGAACTGGCCGGAGATCGTCCGGGCGGGCGCGTCCGCGTTCGGCAACGTCGACAACATGGTGGTGCTCAACGGCGCCGACGGTATGGCGGACATGTTCGCCAAGGCGCTCACCATGGGCGGCACGGGGCTGGGCCTGGCGCGCCAGTTGCTCGCGTCGATGCAGCAGAACGGGCAGGCGCCGAAGGAGGCCTCACCGCTCAACGGGCTCGCACCGAACCAGAAGGTGCCGATGGACGAGAAGTGACCCTTCACGCACAGCTCACGGGGGCAGCCCCTAAGGTGCCCCCGTGAGCACGTATACCGACGAGAACGTCCCGGGCCGCTTCGGCCCCACCGCCACGACCGAGGCCGACCCGCGCGCGGTCGGCAAGGTGCGCACCGAGTACTCCCCCGCGCACGACGGCGACCCCGACCCCGGGGAGATCGTGTGGACCTGGGTCCCCTTCGAGGAGAACGACGGACGGGGCAAGGACCGCCCGGTGCTCGTCGTCGCGCGGGAGCCCGGCGGGACCTTCCTCGCCGTGCAGCTCTCCAGCAAGCGGCACGACGGGGACCGGGAGTGGGTGGCGATCGGCAGCGGACCGTGGGACAAGTCGGGCCGCGACTCCTGGGTGGACGTGGACCGCATCCTGCGCCTGCACGAGCGGGGCATGCGCCGGGAGGCGTGCGCCCTGGACCGGGGGCGGTTCAACCTGGTCAGGCAGCGGCTGCACGAGCGGTACGGCTGGACCTGAGTCCTAGTCCCGGAGCCCATGCTCCGGGAACGCCCGTGCGAACGCCGCCCGTACCGGGCTGTCCGGCGTGCGGTCGAGGATCGCGAACACCACGTGCTCGAAGGCCCCGGCGAACCGTCCGCCGGGCCCGAGCAGCGCTCTGAACGCGCCCGCCACCTGCGCCGGGTCGTTGCGGAACACCCCGCAGCCCCAGGCGCCCAGCACGAGTCGCCGGTATCCGTGCGCGGCGGCGGTCTCCAGCACCCGTTCGGCGCGGCTCGCGAGTGCGCGGGGCAGCTCGGGCGTGCTCCCGGGGGCGGTACGCCGCACAACGCCCGCGTTCGGCGCGGCAGCCGTGAGGAAGCCCGCGGTGAACGGCTCGTCCAGCAGGCGGCCGCGGTCGTCCCGGAACACGGGCACGCCGGGTGAGTGGATGACACGGTCCGTGTAGAACGGGTCGCGGTGGGCGCGGTGGTGGTCGTAGAACTCGCGGACCCCGAGCAGGCAGGTGTACAGCGCCGAGGCCCGGCACAGGGCCTCCTCCTGGGCCTGGGCGCCGTTGAGATAGCCGCCGCCGGGATTGCGGGCCGACGCGAAGTTCAGTACGGCCGTGTCGCCGCCGAGCCGGCGGGCGGCCTCAAGGCTGCTCTCCTCGGTGACCTCGAAGAACGTCTCCCCCGCGGGGAGCCGCGGCACCTTGACCGGCTCCGGCCCGTACATCCGCGTGCCGAACCGTGCCGCCTCGATCGCCGCCGCGACGGACACCTCCCGGCCGTCCGGCGCGCGGTAGTTGCCGGCCGCCACTATCTGTTCCGTCTGCTGCGCGATGCCGCGCAGACGCGCGCTCATCGCGCCGCCTGCGGGCGCGTCATACCCACGCGACCGTCCGGGCCGCCCGCGATCTCCCCCGCCGTGCTCATGTGGGCATCGTGAGCGATGCTGGTCATGCGCCGCAACAGAAATTCCGGACCCCCACGGCCGACCGGGAACGGCCGGAAAAGCCCCAGCCAACACCCGGAGAGCAAAGATTACCGACCCGGAACGTGCCGGTACGCACCCTTGTGCGAAACGACATGAGGGTCTTGGGTGGGACGAGTGTGCCGGCCCGCCCACAAGATCCGGGCCGGGCGGCATCGAGGACTCTCAGGAGGATCCCGACATGTCAGATTCGGTGAGTGACTGTACGGAGCGGCCCCGCACCGCGGTCACCGAAGCCGAGGTGGAGGCCCTGGTCCGGGGCATCTGCTTCAAGACCGGCCCGCCCCGTACCCTCGGGGTCGAAGTGGAATGGCTCGTCCATGAGCTGCGCAGCCCGCAGCTCCCCGTGACACCCGAACGCCTCGAAGCGGCCTACGCCGCACTACGGACCGTGCCCCTGAGGTCGGCGCTCACCGTCGAACCCGGCGGCCAGCTCGAACTGAGCTCCCCGCCCGCCACCTCGCTGATGGAGTGCATCGGTACCGTCTCCGCCGACCTCGACGCCGCTCGCGCCGTACTGCGCGAGCACGATCTGGGTCTGGTCGGCATCGGCAATGATCCCTGGCATTCGCCCCGGCGCTTCCTGCGCCAGCCGCGCTATGACGCCATGGAGGCCTACCTGGACCGCGCCGGCCCGGCCGGCCGCGCCATGATGTGCACCTCGGCCTCGGTACAGGTGTGTCTGGACGCCGGCTACGAGGAGCCCGGCCCGCTCGGGCACGGCCGGCGCTGGTGGCTGGCGCACCAACTGGGCGCGGTCCTGGTCGCGGCCTTCGCGAACTCCCCGCTGGCCGGGCGCGAGCCCACCGGCTGGCTCTCCACCCGGCAGCTTCTGTGGATGGAGATAGGCGCGGATCGCGCGGGCGCTCCCCCGCTGGACGGTGACCCACGAGCCTCGTGGGCGCGGCACGTCGTGGACGCGCCGGTGATGTGCGTGAGGCAGGACGGTGGCCCCTGGGACGTACCGGAGGGCCTGTCGTTCCGGGAGTGGACCAGATCGGGGGCGCCCAGGCCGCCGACGCAGGAGGATCTGGAGTACCACCTCACCACGCTGTTCCCGCCGGTGAGGCCGCGTGGCCATCTGGAACTGCGCATGATCGACGCGCAGCCCGGCGAGGACGGCTGGATCGTGCCGCTCGCCGTGGCGACCGCGCTCTTCGACGACCCGGAGGCCGCAGAGACCGCCTACCGGGCCGTGAAGCCGCTGGCCGAGCGCGCCCTGTCGCGGCCGGCGCCGCACAACCCGCTGTGGCTCGACGCGGCCCGCTCGGGCCTCGCCGATCCCGAGTTGCGGGAGGTCGCGGTCACCTGCTTCGCCGCGGCGCTGGAGGCCCTGCCCCGGCTGGGCGCCACGACCGAGGTCACGGACGCGGTGGCCGCGTACCGGGACCGCTATGTCGCCCGGGCCCGCTGCCCCGCCGACGACCTGCTGGACGAGCTGTACGGCACGGACCGCATTCTGCATGGGAGGGACATCCGCACATGACCGACCCCGCTTTCGACGCCGACACTCTCCGCGAGCGGGCGCTGACCAATCTCACCACCGCCCGTGCCCGCACGACCCTGCTCACCTCCTGCGTGGAGGAGCCCGACCTCACCGCCCAGCACTCACCGCTGATGTCCCCGCTGGTGTGGGACCTCGCCCACATCGGCAACCAGGAGGAGATGTGGCTCCTGCGGGCGGTCGGCGGGCGGGAGCCGATGCGGCCCGAGATCGACGGCCTCTACGACGCCTTCGAGCACCCACGTGCCGCACGCCCCTCGCTGCCGCTGCTGCCGCCCACCGAGGCCCGGCACTACGCCTCCGAAGTGCGCGGCAGAGTGCTGGACATCCTGGAGAGCACCGCGTTCCACGGGACGCGGCTGACCGAGGCGGGCTTCGCCTTCGGGATGATCGCGCAGCACGAGCAGCAGCACGACGAGACGATGCTGATCACGCATCAGCTCCGCAAGGGCCCGCAGGCCCTGACCGCCCCTGACCCGGACCCGGTGCCGCTGTTCACGGGGCCGTCGGAAGTCCTGGTCCCCGGCGGCCCGTTCACCATGGGCACGTCCACCGAGCCGTGGGCGCTGGACAACGAACGCCCGGCGCACCGGCGGGAGGTGCCGGCGTTCTACATGGACACCACGCCCGTGACGAACGCCGCCTACCAGGCGTTCATCGCGGACGGCGGCTACGACACCGAGCGCTGGTGGACGCCGGAGGGCTGGGCGCACATCCGGCAGCACTCGATCCACGCGCCGCTGTTCTGGAGCCGGGACGGCAAGCAGTGGCTGCGGCGCCGCTTCGGCGCAACCGAGGTCGTCCCGCCCGACGAGCCGGTGCTGCATGTGTGCTGGTACGAGGCCGACGCCTACGCCCGGTGGGCCGGGCGCCGGCTGCCCACCGAGGCCGAGTGGGAGAAGGCGGCCCGGCACGACCCGGCCGGCGACCGCTCCACGCGCTACCCGTGGGGCGACGCCGATCCCGGGCCGGAGCACGCCAACCTCGGCCAGCGCCATCTGCGGCCCGCGCCCGCCGGGAGCTACCCGGAGGGCGAATCGCCGCTCGGCATACGCCAGTTGATCGGCGACGTATGGGAGTGGACGGCGAGCGACTTCCTGCCGTACCCGGGGTTCCAGGCGTTCCCGTACAAGGAGTACTCGGAGGTGTTCTTCGGACCCGAGTACAAGGTGCTGCGCGGCGGCGCGTTCGCCGTGGACGCGGTCGCCTGCCGGGGCACCTTCCGCAACTGGGACTATCCGATCCGGCGCCAGATCTTCTCCGGGTTCCGTACGGCCCGCTCCGCGGGGGACGTCTGATGTGCCGTCATCTGGCGTACCTCGGCCCCGAGGAGCCGCTCGGCCGGCTCCTCGTGGAGCCCCCGCACGGCCTGTACCGCCAGTCCTGGGCACCTCGGCGACAGCGGCACGGGACCGTCAACGCCGATGGTTTCGGGGTCGGTTGGTACGCGGAAGGGGACCCGGTACCGGCCCGCTACCGTCGGGCCGGTCCGATCTGGGCGGACCTGTCCTTCGCCGATCTCGCCCGGGTCGTCCACAGTGGCGCGCTGCTCGCCGCCGTACGGGACGCGACGATGGCGGGAGCCGACGGGGAGGCCGCGGCGGCGCCGTTCGCCGGCGGCCCCTGGCTGTTCAGCCACAACGGCGCGGTGAAGGGCTGGCCGGGATCGATGGCCCCGCTCGTCTCCGGTGTCCCGCCGGTGGACCTGCTGTCGCTGGAGGCCCGCAACGACTCCGCGTTCGTGTGGGCGCTGGTCCTCGCGCGGCTGCGCGGCGGCGACGAGCAGGGGCAGGCGCTGGCCGACACGGTCCTGGAGGTCGCCGAGGCGGCCCCCGGGTCCCGGCTCAACCTGCTGCTCACCGACGGCGAGAGCATCGCCGCGACCGCCTGGGGCGACACGCTCTGGTATCTGACCCGCCCAGGCGGCGGCACCGTCGTGGCCTCCGAGCCCTACGACGACGATCCGCACTGGCAGGAGGTCCCCGACCGCACCCTCCTCGCCGCGAGCGGCACCGATGTGCTGCTCACCCCGCTCAAGGACCCCAGCGACACCCTGGTACCGGCACGACCGAAGGAGCCCAGCACGTGAGTCCGTTCCTTCTCACCCGCACCCTGCCCGAGGACGCCACCGACGCCGCACTGCGCGCCGACGTCCTGAAGGGCCTGACGAGCACACCGAAGACGCTGCCGCCGAAGTGGTTCTACGACGCGCAGGGCAGCGAACTCTTCGAGAAGATCACCGAGTTGCCCGAGTACTACCCCACGCGAGCCGAACGCGAGATCCTCGTCGACCGGGCCGGCGAGATCGCCGTGGCCACCGGCGCCCGCACGCTGGTCGAACTGGGCTCCGGCTCCTCCGAGAAGACGCGGTTCCTCCTCGACGCGCTGACCGGGCTGCACACCTACGTCCCCGTCGACGTCAGCGAGAGCGCGCTCACCCAGGCGGGGCAGGCGCTGATCGAGGAGCGGCCGGGGCTGGACGTGCATGCCCTGATCGCCGACTTCACCGTCGGGCTGGCCCTGCCGGACACACCGGGGCCCCGGCTGGTGGCGTTCCTCGGCGGCACGATCGGCAATCTGCTGCCGGCCGAGCGCTCGGCGTTCCTCGCCTCCGTCCGCGCCCTGCTCTCCCCCGGTGACGCGCTGCTGCTGGGGACCGATCTGGTCAAGGACGAGAAGGTCCTCGTCGAGGCGTACGACGACGCCGCCGGTGTGACGGCCGCGTTCAACAAGAACGTCCTGACCGTGATCGACCGCGAGTTGGGCGCCGACTTCGATCCCGGTGCCTTCGAGCACGTGGCTGTCTGGGACGCGGACAACGAGTGGATCGAGATGCGGCTGCGCTCCCGTACGGCGCAGACGGTGAAGGTGCCCGCGCTGGACCTCGCCGTGGACTTCGCCGCCGGTGAGGAGATGCGCACCGAGGTGTCGGCGAAGTTCCGCAGGGACGGTGTCCGCGCGGAACTGTCGGCGGCCGGACTGGAGCTGGCGCACTGGTGGACGGACGGTCAGGGCAGGTTCGCGCTGTCACTGAGCGTGGCGCGGTGACGGACGGCTCGCGCGTTGCCCCACCTTGGGGCACCGTGGAGTGACGCGTGCGAGAGGAGCACTCACATGTCGAACCACACCTACCGGGTCACCGACATCGTCGGCACCTCGCCCGAGGGCGTGGACCAGGCGATCCGCAACGGCATCACGCGCGCCTCACAGACCCTGCGCAACCTGGACTGGTTCGAGGTGGTCGAGGTGCGTGGCCAGCTCGACAACGGTGAGATCGCGCACTGGCAGGTGACCATGAAGGTCGGCTTCCGCCTGGACGAATCCGAGTAGGCCGGCCCCGGTCAGGTCCGCCCCTCCCGCTCCTGCGCCACCTTCAGCTCCGCGGACGGGGCGGTCCAGCGTGCCCGTACGACGGTGAACCCGGCCCGTTCGGCGTCCTCGCACACGAGTTCGTCGTCGTCCACCAGCACCCGGATCTCACGGGTGCGGGCGAGGCGGCGCAGGATCTCCAGCTTGGTGCGCCGGGCGGGCCGGCGGTCGTCGTTGCGCCGCATGTACACCCGCCCTTCCGGCAGCCCGTGCGCCGCGAGCCAGTCGAGTGTGTCGCGCCGGCAGCGCTCGGGGCGCCCGGTCAGGTAGACGACCTCGCACTCCTCGGCGCTCTCCCGCGCCATCGCGACCCCCTCCTCGATGGGCGGATCCTGCGGGGCGGCCGCGAAGAAGGCGTCCCAGTCACGCGGCTTGCGCTCCAGGAAACGCTGCCGGTGCGCGGTGTCGGCGAGGGTGTTGTCGAGGTCGAACACGGCGAGCGGGGGTTTGTTGCTGTCGGTCACACCGCTCACCCTAGGAGATCGCCGCAACGGACCCTAGATCGCGCAGCCGTTCGGGCCGGGTAGGCCGTCGATCCAGTTGCTGCTGTTCTCGATGTAGTAGCTGGACATGATCCCGTACTTGTCCCAGCCCCGCGGCGCGACCATCACCCAGTACGGGTTGCCGCCGACCGACTGGCCCGGGATCTGGCAGTAGATGAACACCTCGTCCCAGGAGTTGATCTGGCCGACGATCGAGGGGCAGTTCGCGGTGCTCGGCGAGGTGGCGCAGTTGCCCTCGTTCATGTCGCGGACGTTCACCCCGTCCGCCCACACGCCGTACCAGCCACGGCCGTGGCCCGCGGCCGAGGCGCTCTGGGAGGTGGTGAACACGAGGGCGAGTGCCCCGGCAGCGGCGAGTGCCGCGGTCCACTTGCGCATGCTGTCCCCTTCGACGGTCTGTCGGGCCGACTCGCGGGAAAGTCCCCTCGGTCGTCGCCCCGCACATTAGGCATGCCGGTCATGCCTCGGTCCCTGACATCTGTCAGGGACCGGTGCCTTGGGCGGGCCGCGATGCTTGGTCACTCGAAGGCGGCCATTGACTCAGATGGAGGAAACCTTGAAGGCACGGTTTCGCAAGAAGGCCGGCGTGAGCGTGGCGGCACTGCTGATGACGGCGGGCACGGCGATGGCTTCGGCACCCTCGGCGTCGGCCGCCGAGTCGGACTGCCCGAGGGAATACGTCTGCGTGTGGGACAACGACGTGGCGTGGGGTCAGCCGAGGTGGAAGTCGACAGGGAACCTGTACGACCTGCACTCCGACCACGGGATGGTCATCGTCAACAACGGCGTGCGCTTCCCGGGCGCCGACCACATCCGGTTCAACCTGACCGCTCAGTACGGCGGCAACATCCAGGGCTGCCTGCACTACCCCAACGACCCCAACCGCGACTCCTTCCTTGGCCCCATCACCCTGCACAGCGCGGTGTGGGGCGGCGAATGCTGAGCTGATCGCGGACCGGTCGGGGGCGTGGTCCTGAGGGGCGTGCGCGGCTTCGGCGCACGCCGCTCAGGACTTCGCCGTGTCAGGTGCCGAGCGCCGCGAGCACCACGGACCTGGCCTCCTCCTGGACCCGGCTCAGGTGGTCCGCGCCCAGGAAGGACTCCGCGTAGATCTTGTAGACGTCCTCGGTGCCCGAAGGGCGGGCCGCGAACCAGGCGTTGGCGGTGGCGACCTTGATGCCGCCGAGTGCGGCGCCGTTGCCGGGGGCCTCGGTCAGGACCGTGGTGACCGGCTCGCCGGCGAGGGTGTCGGCGGTGACCTGGCGCGGGGACAGCTTGGCGAGCAGCGCCTTCTCCTCGCGGGAGGCCGGGGCGTCGACGCGCGCGTAGGCGGGGGCGCCGAAGCGGTCGGTGAGCTCGGCGTAGTGCTGCGACGGGGTCTTGCCGGTGACCGCCGTGATCTCGGAGGCGAGCAGGGCCAGGGTGATGCCGTCCTTGTCGGTGGTCCACACCGAGCCGTCGCGGCGCAGGAAGGACGCGCCCGCCGACTCCTCGCCGCCGAAGCCGAGCGTGCCGTCGGACAGGCCGTCCACGAACCACTTGAATCCGACCGGGACTTCGACCAGCGGCCGGCCGACGTCCGCCGCGACCCGGTCGATCATGCTGGACGACACCAGGGTCTTGCCGATCCCCGCGCCGGCGGGCCACTGCTGCCGGTGCGAGAACAGGTACGAGATCGCCACGGCCAGATAGTGGTTGGGGTTCATCAGGCCCGCGTCCGGGGTGACGATGCCGTGCCGGTCGGCGTCGGCGTCGTTGCCGGTGGCGATGTCGTACCGGTCGCGCTGTTCGATGAGCGAGGCCATGGCGTACGGCGAGGAGCAGTCCATGCGGATCTTGCCGTCCCAGTCCAGCGTCATGAACCGCCAGGTGGGGTCGGTGAGCGGGTTCACCACGGTCAGATCGAGCCCGTGCTGCTCGGCGATACGGCCCCAGTAGGCGACGGAGGCACCGCCGAGCGGATCGGCGCCGATGCGCACGTCGGCGGCCCGGACGGCGTCCAGATCCAGCACGTTCGGCAGGTCGGCGACGTAGGCGCCGAGGAAGTCGTGTCGGCCGGTGCCGGGCGCGGCCAGGGCGCGGGTGTAGGGGATGCGCCGTACGTCCTTCATGCCGCCGGTGATGATCTCGTTGGCGCGGTCCTGGATCCAGGAGGTCGCCTCGGATCCGGCGGGGCCACCGCTGGGCGGGTTGTACTTGAAGCCGCCGTCGGCGGGCGGGTTGTGCGAGGGGGTGACGACCACGCCGTCGGCGAGGCCGGAGGTGCGGCCGCGGTTGGCGGTGAGGATGGCGTGGGAGACCGCCGGGGTGGGCGTGTAGCCGTCGGCCTGGTCGATGAGGACGGTCACGTCGTTGGCGGCGAAGACTTCGAGGGCCGTGATCCGGGCGGGCTCGGACAGGGCGTGGGTGTCGGCGCCCAGGAAGAGGGGGCCGTCGGTGCCCTGGGCGGTGCGGTACTCGCAGATGGCCTGGCTGGTGGCGGCGATGTGGTCCTCGTTGAACGCCGTCGCGAGGGCCGATCCGCGGTGTCCCGAGGTGCCGAACGCCACTCGTTGCCCTGGCTCGGCCGGGTCGGGGTGCAGCGCGTAGTACGCCGTGACCAGGCGGGCCACATCGATGAGGTCCTCGGGCCCGGCGACCTGCCCCGCTCGCTCGTGCTGCATCTGCCCGCTCCTCCGCAAGGGTCGACGGTTGGGTACAGCCCTCATTCTCCCCTGCCCGGCCCGCCGGGACGCGCACCGGGCGCCCGTTGTGGCACACGTGCCGCGAATGCGACGATGCGGGTCGGCGACGAGAGGGGCACCGACGTGAGGCACGAGGACCAACGGCCGCCCGCCGCCGTGCTGTTCGACGCGCTGGGCCCCGACTACGAGAAGGCCTTCGCCCATGCCCCCGCGCACCTGTCCGCGCTGGAGTGGCTGATCGAACGGCTGCCGCCCGCCGCGCGAACCCTGGACGTGGGCAGCGGCACCGGACGGCCCACCGCGGCCGCGCTGATCGAGGCGGGGCACTCGGTGCTGGGCGTCGACGTCTCCCCGGTCATGGTCGAAGTCGCCGCCCGTCAGGTCCCAGGGGCCGAGTTCCGCCACGCCGACATCCGGGACCTCCCGCTCGAGGCGGACTCGTTCGACGGCGTGTGCGTGTTCTTCTCGCTGCTGCAGATGACCCGCGCCGAGCAGTCGGCCCTGCTGCGGCGGCTGGCCGTGGCCTTGAGGCCCGGCGGTCATCTGGTGCTGGCCACGGTGCCCGCGGACGTGGAGGACGTCGAGGTGCTCTTCATGGGCCACCGGGCCCGCGCGACGAGCTTCGCCGAGGACGACCTCGCCGCCTTGCTGGAGACGGCGGGCCTGACGGTGCTGTCCAGCCACAACAGCATCTTCACCCCGGCCCACCCCGGCGCCGGCCCCGAACCCCACCTCTTCCTGCACTGCCGCCGCGCCGAGACATCCGGCCACTGACGCCCGGGCCCGGAGATCGTCAACCCTTTTTGAGACAGTCCGACCGAAACAAATAGTCCGGACTAATTACCCAGGATCCCTTTTTCGCAGGCAGCGGAAGATCCTGGACGATTCACGAGGGGCTTGAATGCGCCACCGCGGGACGGCAATTCACCACGCCAGTTGATTGTTCAAAGAGGCCGCTGACATACTCCGGCTTCCGTCCCCAAAAGCCCGCGCTCGCCAGCGCGTTCGGCATGACGCAGCGAAGAAGGTGCGCCTGTGCCCGAGTTTTCACCATGGCACGACAATTCCCTCACATACGGTTCACCGAATAGCGAACCTGCACCGGTCAAACGCATATCCGAAGATCCCGAATTTCACTCCCTGCGCCGCGCTCAACGCAGATTCGGCGTCCGCGCGACGCTCCTGTCGGTCGGCGGATTCCTGCTGTACGTGCTCCTGTCGCACTCCGTTCCCGGCCTGATGAACCGGCGACTGGCCGGTGACCTCACCCTCGGCCTGGCCATCGGCCTCGGGCAGTTCGCCGTGATGGGCCTGACGGCCTGGTGGTACCTGCGCCACATGCGCACCCGGGTCGACCCGATCGCCCGCGGCCTGGGCTCGCGCCTGCAACAGCACGAGACGGGGCGGCTCCGTGCACCCGCCCGGCAGGGCGAGGCCGAGCAGGCCGTCCGTCCCGGCTCCGGGGGGTACCGCACGTGGTGACCGTGTCCGAAGGCATCGTCGACCGGTTCAGCCTGCAACTGACGTTCGTGCTGTTCCTGTCGGTGGTCGTGGTCACGCTGTTCATGGCGCTGCTGACGGCCCCGCACCGCGACGAGATCAGCGAGTTCTACCTCGGCAACCGCACCATGTCCCCGCTGCGCAACGGCCTGGCGATGTGCGGTGACTACCTGTCGGCCGCGACGCTTCTCGGCAGCACCGGACTGGTCGCCCTCACCGGCTACGACGGCCTGCTGTACCTCGGCGGCACCGTGGTCGCCTGGATGATGGTTCTTCTGCTGATCGCCGAACCCCTGCGCCGCGCGGGCAGGTTCACGCTCGGCGACACACTGGCGCTGCGCCTGACCCGGCTGCAACGCCCCGCCCGGCTGGCCCTGGCCGTGTGCACGCTGACCATCACAACCCTCTACCTGGTCGCCCAGCTCGTCGGCAGCATCGCCCTGCTGACCCAGTTCACCGGCGAGCCCAGCCCCGCCACCCGCACCCTGTGCGTGATCGTGATCGGCACCGTCGTGATCGTGTACGCGGCCATCGGCGGCATGCCCGGCGCCACCGTCATCCAGATCATCAAGGCCGTCATGCTGCTGGCCGGTGTGACGATCACCGCCGTCATGGTCCTGCACCGCTACGACTGGAACCCGGGCGCCCTGCTCTCCGCGGCCGCCGACCACAGCGGAACCGGCGCCCGGTTCCTCGAACCCGGGCTGCGCTACGGCGCCAGCACCACCAGCAAGCTCGACTTCTTCAGCCTGGAACTGGCGATCGTCCTCGGCCTCGCCGCGCTCCCCCACGTGCTGATGCGCCTGCTCGCCCCGCGCAAGGTCGACGTGCTGCGCTCCTCCCTCGTCTGGGCGCTGGGCCTGGTGGGCCTGGTCTGCCTGGCGGCCGGAGTCCTCGGCCTCGGCGCCACCGCCGTCGTCGGCCGGGAGACCATCGCCGAGACCGACCACAAGGGCGACGCGGCCGTCCTGCTCCTCGCCAACGCCCTGGGCGGCGGGAGTCTCACGGCCCTGCTGTCCTGCCTCGCCTTCGTCACCCTGCTCGCCGTCGCGGCCGGCCTCACCCTGGCCGCCGCCTCCTCGCTCGCCCACGACCTGTACGGCGAGGTCATCCGCAAGGGCCGTGCGAGCGAGACCGAGGAGTTGATGGTGGCCCGGCTGTCCGCGGCCGTCATCGGCGTGCTCGCGATGCTGCTCGCGCTCGTCTCCTGGGGCGCCAACACCGCGACGCTCGCGTTCCTCGCCTTCGCCATCGCGGCGTCCGCGATCCTGCCGACGATCGTCTACACCCTCTTCTGGCGCCGCTTCACGGGCGAGGGGGCGCTGCTCAGCCTCTGGGGCGGCCTGGTCTGCTCGGTCCTGCTGGTGCTGTCCTCACCGGTGGTCTCCTCAACGCCGGGCTCGTTCTACCCGGACTCCGACTTCGCCTGGTTCCCGCTCCAGAACCCGGGCATCGTCTCCATCCCGGCGGGCTTCCTCCTCGGCTGGCTCGGCACGGTACTGAGCGACCGGCGGCAACCGCGCGACGACGCCGCCTACGAGGAGTTCGAGGTGCGGATGCTGGTGGGCGCCAAGGAGTGAGCGCCCAGCACCAGCAAGAGGGGGGCCGGGAGCCAATTGTTAATGGGATCCATTTTCATGTAGCGTCCTCGGTGTTCACCCACCGAGTTCACCGAGGAGGTCGCTCATGGCCGTTCCCAAGCGGAAGATGTCCCGCAGCAACACCCGCCACCGCCGCGCCCAGTGGAAGGCGGCCACGCCGTCGCTCGTGCCCGTGACGATCGACGGCGTGCGCCACCTCGTGCCGCAGCACCTGGTGAAGGCGTACGAACGCGGCCTGCTGCGCCCCGAGGGCTGACCGCAGATGCCGTACGACCGCCGACTGCCCGTCACCGTCCTGTCCGGCTTCCTCGGGGCGGGCAAGACGACCCTGCTCAACCACGTCCTCGCCAACCGCGAGGGACTGCGTGTGGCGGTCATCGTCAACGACATGAGCGAGGTCAACATCGACGCCGCCCTGGTGCGGGGCGGCGAGGCCGCGCTGTCGCGGACCGAGGAGCGCCTGGTCGAGATGACCAACGGTTGCATCTGCTGCACCCTGCGCGACGACCTGCTGGAGGAAGTCGACCGACTGGCCCGCGAGGGCCGCTTCGACCATCTCCTCATCGAGTCGTCCGGCATCTCCGAACCCATGCCGGTCGCGGCCACCTTCGCCTTCGCCCGCGACGACGGCGCCACCCTCGGCGACCTGGCCCTGCTGGACACCATGGTCACGGTCGTCGACGCCGCCTCCTTCCTGTCCGAGCTGGACAGTGGCGACGAACTCGTCGAACGCGGCCTGGACCAGTACGAGAACGACGAGCGCACCGTCAGCGACCTCCTCGTCGACCAGGTCGAGTTCGCGGACGTCCTCGTACTGAACAAGCTCGACCTGGTGGACGACGCGGCGGCGGACCGGATGCGGGCGGCGCTGCGCCGGCTCAACCCCGTCGCGCGGCTCGTCGACGCCGTGCAGGGACGGGTGCCGCTCCAGGAGGTGCTCGGTACGCGGCTGTTCGACCTGGAGCGGGCCCAGCAGGCGCCGGGCTGGGTGCGGGAGCTCAACGGCGACCATGTGCCGGAGACCGAGGAGTACGGCATCTCCTCCACCGTGTTCCGCTCAGAACTCCCCTTCCACCCCGGGCGGTTGTGGACCTTCGTGGCGGAGGGCCTCGACAGCGGCGCGTACGGGAAGGTGCTGCGTTCCAAGGGGTTCTTCACGCTCGCCAGCCGGCCGCGGGTGACGGGGCTGTGGTCGCAGGCCGGGTCCGTCGCCCGGTTCGAGCCCAGTGCCGCGCGGGACGCCGAGGCGCCGTACGCGCAGGAGCTGGTCCTCATCGGCACGCTGCTGGACGCCGAAGCGCTGCAGGCGGCCCTGGCCGGCTGTCTCATGGCGGACGGGGAGGACCTGCCGGCCGCCGCCGACGATCCGTTCCCGGCCTGGGACACCTACGGCATCGACGACACCTGCGACCACGAGCAGGTGGCACCGCTCCAGATGCCGGTTCCCTGACCCTGCGGCGTCCGTCCTGCCTATCCTGGTGGGGGCCGGTTCTGCTCGCTGAGCGCGAGAAGGGAGCCGCGGTGACCGAGCGGACGATCGACAGGGCGGCCGCGGACACCTTGCGGCAGGCCAGGGACGCCGTCTCGCGTGAGGCGTGGGGCGAGGCGTACCGGCTGCTGGACGGTCTGGACACCGCCTGCCTCACCCCCGACGACTGCGCCGCGTTCGCCGACGCCGCATGGTGGACGAGGCGGATCGATGAGTCGGTCGTCCACCGCATGCGGGCCTACGCCGGCTATGTCGCGGCCGGTGCGGCCCGGCGGGCAGGGCACATGGCCTGGCTGCTGTTCTACGAGCACCAGCTCGCGGGGCGCGCCGCCCTGGCGGCCGGCTGGCTGCGCCGGGCGCGGCGGCAGCTTCGCGACGAGCCCGAGTGCGTCGAGCAGTGCTACCTCGTCTGGGTCGACACCGAGGACGCCCAGCGGCGTGGCGCGTTCGACGAGGCGATGACGGCGGCCCGGCACATGGCCGCGCTCGCGCGGCGGGGCGGCAGCCCGGATCTGCTCGCCATGGGCATACAGGCGCAGGCGGGCGTGCTGGTGGCCCAGGGGCGCGTCGACGAGGGGCTCGACCTGCTGGACGAGGCGATGTGCGCGGCCATGGCGGGCGAGCTCAGCTCCTTCTTCACCGGCTGGGTCTACTGCCTGGGCCTGCAGCAGTCCATGGCCTGCGCCGATCTGGAACGCGCCGCCGAGTGGACCGACGCGGCCATGCGGTGGTGCGCGGCGATGCCGGCCGAGAACAACTTCCGCGGACTGTGCCGGGTGCACCGCGTGCAGGTGCTGGAGCTGCGCGGCGACTGGTCCGAGGCGCTGGTCGAGGCCGAGCGGACCTGCGCGGAACTGCTGCCGTACGAGCGGCGGACGGCCGCCGAGGCGGTCTATCCGGTCGGCCAGATCCAGCGGCGGCGCGGAGAGCTCACGGCGGCCGAGGAGTCGTACGACCGCACCCATGAGCTCGGCCGGGACCCGCAGCCCGGTCTCGCGCTGCTGCGGCTGGCCCAGGGGAAGGCCGACGCCTCGGCCACGGCCCTGCGGCTCGCGCTCGCCGACACCGGCGAGACCGGCGGACTCGACCGGTGCGCCCTGCTAGCGGCCCAGGTGGAGGTCTGTCTCGCGCTGGGCCGCACGTCCGAGGCGCGTACGGCCGCCGGGGAGCTTCAGAGGCTGGCCGGGGACTGGCAGCGGCGGTGCGGCTCGCAGGCGACCCCGCTGCACGCGAGCGCGGCGGCGGCCGCCGGAGCGGTGGCCTTCGCCGCCCGCGACCTGGACCGTGCACTGCCCCGGCTGCGCCACGCGCTGGAGCTGTGGCTGGAGCTCCGGGTGCCGTACGAGGCGGCCCAGGTGCGGATGACCCTGGCCGCCGCCGACCGGGCCGCCGGGGACACCGAGGGGGCGCGGATGGAACTGCGGGCCGCGGAGCAGGAGTTCGGGCGGCTCGGTGCCGCACCCGACGCGCGCCGGGCCGCCGCCCTGCTCGCCGATGTGCGCCGGCGGCGGCCGGGCGGGCTCACCGAGCGGGAGATCCAGGTGCTGCGGCTGGTCGCGGCGGGCCGTACGAACCGTGCGGTCGCCGCGGAGCTGGTGATCAGCGAGCACACCGTGGCGCGGCATCTGAACAACATCTTCGCCAAGCTCGACGTGTCCTCGCGGGCGGCGGCGACGGCGTACGCCTTCCGGCACGGCCTCGCCTGACACCGCCCATGGGCCGTTCTGCCCATACCGGTCCGCGGCGATGGGTGATTTCGGCGATGAACCCGCGGGCGCTTCGGCGTAGACCGGAGAGGTACCCATTTCCCGACCAGGAGCGGAAAGCAGGTGGGGTCATGGCCACCTACACACCCACACTCGACGACCGGCTGCTGGACCGGCTGCGCGGCGCCCTGCGCGGGACCGTCGTGGAACCCGGCGATCCGGCCTACGACGAGGCACGCAAGGTCTACAACGCCATGCACGACCGCCGGCCGGCGATCGTCGTGCAGGCCGTCGACACGGGCGACGTCATGGCAACCGTCGACTTCGCCCGCGAGCAGGGCCTGCCGTTCGCCGTGCGCGGCGGAAGCCACAGCGTCCCCGGCTACGGCACCTGCGACGGCGGCGTCGTCCTCGATCTCGGCCTGATGCGCGGGATCCGCGTCGATCCCGACACCCGCACGGCGTGGGTGGAGGGCGGCTGCACCTGGGCGGACGTCAACCACGCCACGCACGCGTTCGGACTGGCAACGACCGGCGGGATCGTCTCCACCACCGGCGTGGGCGGCCTGACGACCGGCGGCGGCCTGGGACATCTGGCCCGGCGTTGCGGGCTGGCCTGCGACAACCTCGTCTCGGTGGACCTGGTGACGGCCGACGGATCCTTCGTCACCTGTACGGACGACCAGCACAGCGACCTGATGTGGGCCGTGCGCGGGGGCGGCGGCAACTTCGGCGTCGTCACGTCGTTCGCGTACCGGCTGCACCCGATCGACGACATCCTCGGCGGGCCGACGTTCTTCCCGCTGGACGCGGACGTGATCCGCCGCTACCGGGAGCTGGTCGCCGAGGCGGACGAGCGGCTCGGGGCCGTCTTCCTCGTGGGCCTCGGACCACCGGTGCCGTTCCTGCCGGAGCGCTGGCACGGGCGGCCGCTGTGCGGCATGGTCGCCTGCTGGACCGGGCCGCAGGACGAGGACGACCGCATCCGGGACCGGGTCGCGGCGCTCGGACCGGTGCTGGGCCGGCATCTGGAGCGCATGCCCTACCCCGTGATCAACACCCTCTTCGACGACCTGGTACCGGCCGGTCTGTACCACTACTGGAAGGGCTCCTTCACGCAGAGCCTGCCCGACGGAGCCGTCGACACCCTGGTCGAGTACGGCGCCGACACGCCGTCCATCCAGAGCGTGACGGTCGTCTTCCCGATCGACGGGGCCTGCCACCGGGTCGGACCCGAGGAGACCGCCTTCTCCTACCGGGACGCCGACTACGCGATCGCGCTCAGCCCGACCCTCACCACCCGGGAGGACTGCGAGGCCCAGAAGGACTGGGTGCGCGCCTTCCACCGGGGGCTGGAGCCGCACTCCCTGGAGGGCGGCTACGTGAACTTCATGGACGCCGACGACCAGGACCGCGTACGGGCCAACTACCGCACGAACTACGACCGTCTCCACGACCTGAAACGACGCTACGACCCGGGCAACCTGTTCCGCCTGAACCACAACATCGCGCCCTGAGAACCGCTGAGGACCGCTGAGGAATCCTGCGGGCTCCCAGGTGTTGAACCCTGTATGAGCTCCGTGATCGCCGCGACCCGCTTCTCCGTCCTCGACCGCTCCCGCACCCGCGAGGGCCACACCAACGCGGAGGCGCTGCGCGACACCGTGGGGCTGGCGCGGGAGGTCGAGGCGCTCGGCTACCACCGGTTCTGGGTCTCGGAGCACCATGGCGTGCCCGGTGTCGCCGGTTCGGCGCCGACCGTGCTTGCCGCCGCCGTGGCCGGTGCGACGCGCACCATCCGGGTCGGCACCGGCGGGGTGATGCTGCCCAACCACCGACCGCTGATCGTGGCCGAGCAGTTCGGAGTGCTGGAGTCCCTCTTCCCCGGCCGTGTCGACATGGGGCTCGGCCGGTCCGTCGGCTTCACCGACGGCGTGCGCAGGGCGCTGGGCCGCGACAAGGGGGACGCGGAGGACTTCGCGGCGCAGCTCCAGGAACTGCTCGGCTGGTTCCGCGGCACCTCGCCGACCGGGGTGCACGCACGGCCCGCCGAGGGCCTGACCGTGCCGCCGTTAGTGCTGGCCATGGGCGAGGGCGCGGACATCGCGGCCCGCGCCGGGCTGCCGATGGTGATCGGTGACCTGCGCAACCGGGAGAAGATGCGGCGTGGCATCGACCACTACCGCGACCGGTTCCGGCCCTCCCCTTGGGCGAGCGAGCCGTACGTCGTGATCTCGGGCACGATCGCGGTGGCCGGCACGCCCGAAGAGGCGCGGCGGCTGCTCGTGCCGGAGGCCTGGTCGATGGCCCACTCGCGCACCCACGGCACCTTCCCGCCGCTGCCGCCCGCCGAGCGCGTCGAGGCGCTCGCCATGACCGACAAGGAACGCGGCTTCTACGAGAACGGCCTCACCGGACACATCGCCGGCACCGAGGAGCAGGTCGCGCACGAGCTGGAGACGGTGCTGAAGGAGACCGGAGCGCAGGAGGTGCTGGTCACGACGAGTACCTACGACCGCGCGGCTCTGGTGGACTCCTACCGGCGGCTCGCCCGGATCGCCGAGGCGTGATCCGGGCGGGCCGCCGGGCGGAGGGTCAGTCCGTGTCGCGCGGGTCGAAGGACTTGGTGTCGATGGTCAGCGGCTTCGGGAACGCGCCGGCCACCGAATCCCAGGGCGTGAACTTGAAGTTGGTGCCCTCCCGGTCGCCGTCCGCGGGCGTCGCCTCACCGTCGTGGGTGACCAGCAGGCCCTTGGGGAAGGACCGGCCCAGCGGGACGTTGACGACGGTCGCGCCGTCGGAGTGCTGCACCCCGTCGGTGGCGGCGCTGTCGGTGACGGTGAAGGAGCCGAGGTAGGCGCCTCGGCCCTGGCGCTCGTACACGGCGAAGGTGTTGTCGCCCTGGCTGGAGGCGAGCAGGTACCCCTTGCCGTCGGCGGCGTGGTAGACAGCGGTGCCCTCGGCGTCGGCACTGAGGTGCTCACCGCCGTAGCCGGGGTCGTGGGCGGTGTCGATGACGCACTCCTCCTCGGCGTCATACGTCCACGGAGTGCCGTACTCCCGTACCCGGTCGATGAGCTTCGGCTGCTCGAACTCCTCGTCGTCGAGCTCGACGCGCCACAGCCCGACGTCCTCCTGGGCCGCGTACAGGACGTGCTTCTCCTGGTCGACGACCATGCCCTCGACCTGCGCGTGATCGCCGGGGTCGGCGCACGGCGTCCAGCTCTTCCCGTTCGGCAGGGTGAAGGAGCCGGGCAGGTCGAGGGTGTCCTCGGTGCGGTAGCCGACGCGTCCGCCGCGGTCCTGGAGTTGCAGCAGCCGTACGCGGGTCTCCGAGCGGCGCGAGACGACGACGTAGGCGTTGTCGTCGTCGGTGAAGGCTGCCAGACCGTAGGCGGTGCGCTGGTCGTCGACCTCGGTCTCGCTCGCGGAGAAGACCGGCGCGGCGTTGGCAGCCGTGACGTCCCTCAGCGGGGGCCGGCCCGCGGCGACGGCCGCCGGGTCGATGGCGTAGGCCCGCACGCGGTCCCGGCCGCGGTCGCTGACCAGGGCCAAGTCGGTCTTCTTGCCGCCCAGTTCGAATCCGTAGACGACGTCGACGTTGTTGAAGCGGCCCGGCGCGGCGTCCTCGCCCGGCGCGGCGGGCGCCGCTATGTGCTGAAGGCGCCTGCCGTCCAGGTCGTAGACGTCGAGGCCGGCCTCCTTGAGGGTGCCGATCACGAGGCTGCGGCCCGGGTTGCGGGGGTCCACCCAGACCGCCGGGTCGTCGGCGTCGGCGTTGCCGCCCGCCTCGTCGTCGTACACGGCGGGGGTCTCCGCGCGCGCGGAGACGGGGACCGGCTGCGGGGCGGAGGCGCCCGTGACCATCAGCAGCGCGGCGGTGAGAGTGCTCAGAGCGGAAGCGCTCACGATACTCCTCGGTAGGAAGAGAGACTGGCGAGACGCTATGGGCGACCGGTGTGGGTGGGCCGACGTCGTCGTGAACAACAGGTGGCTCATGCGGGCACCGCGCCTGGTTCGCATACAATCGCGGGGTTTGCCCGCACCCCTCACCGCCCACCCTCCGGAGCAGCCGGCCCATGCACTCCCCGCACGACTCGTACGTCCGTGTCCGTGGCGCCCGTGAGCACAACCTCAAGGGCGTGGACGTCGACATTCCGCGGGATGTGCTGGCCGTGTTCACGGGGGTGTCCGGGTCCGGGAAGTCCTCCCTCGCCTTCGGCACGATCTACGCCGAGGCCCAGCGCCGCTACTTCGAGTCGGTCGCGCCGTACGCCCGCCGGCTGATCCACCAGGTCGGCGCGCCGAAGGTCGGCGAGATCACCGGGCTGCCGCCGGCCGTGTCCCTCCAGCAGCGCCGCTCGGCGCCGATGTCGCGCTCCTCCGTCGGCACGGTCACCAACCTCTCCAACTCCCTGCGGATGCTTTACTCCCGGGCCGGTGACTACCCCCCGGGCGCCGAACGGCTCGACTCGGACGCGTTCTCGCCGAACACGGCGGCCGGGGCGTGCCCGCAGTGCCATGGGCTCGGACAGGTGCACCGTACGACCGAGGAGTCGCTGGTCCCCGATCCCGCGCTGTCGATCCGGGAGGGCGCGATCGCCGCCTGGCCGGGCGCCTGGCAGGGCAAGAACCTGCGCGACATCCTCGACGCGCTCGGGTACGACGTCGACCGGCCCTGGCGCGACCTGCCCGCCGAGGCGCGGGAGTGGATCCTGTTCACCGACGAACAGCCGGTCGTCACCGTGCATCCGGTGCGCGACGCCGACCGCATCCAACGGCCGTACCAGGGCACGTACATGAGTGCCCGGCGGTATGTGATGAAGACGTTCTCCGACTCCAAGAGCGCGACCCTGCGGGCCAAGGCGGAGCGGTTCCTCGCCGCCGCGCCGTGCCCGGTGTGCGGCGGCAGCAGGCTGCGGCCCGAGGCGCTGGCGGTGACCTTCGCGGGGCGCACGATCGCCGAGCTGGCCGCGCTGCCGCTGATCGAGCTGGCGGACAGCCTGGAGGGCGGCGCCTCGGAGACGGCCCGTGTCCTCACCGAGGACCTCAAGTCCCGTATCGGGCCCGTCGTCGAGCTCGGTCTCGGCTACCTCAGCCTGGACCGGGCCACGCCCACCCTCTCGGCGGGCGAACTCCAGCGCCTCAGGCTCGCCACCCAGCTCAGGTCCGGGCTCTTCGGCGTGGTGTACGTCCTCGACGAGCCGTCCGCGGGACTGCACCCGGCGGACACGGAGGCGCTGCTGCGGGTACTGGCGCGGCTGAAGGCGGCCGGGAACACGGTGTTCGTGGTCGAGCACCACCTGGACGTCATGCGGGGCGCCGACTGGCTGGTGGACGTGGGGCCGCGGGCCGGAGAGCACGGCGGGCGGGTGCTGCACAGCGGTCCGGTGGCGGAGCTGGCGTCGGTCGCGGAGTCGGCGACGGCACGCTTCCTGTTCGACGACTCCCCCGCCGCCGAACGCCAAGTACGGGCCCCGCACGGACGGTTGAAGGTCGGCCCGGTGACCCGGCACAACCTGCGCGAGGTGACCGCCGAGTTCCCGCTCGGCGTGTTCACGGCCGTCACGGGCGTCTCCGGCTCGGGGAAGTCGACGCTCATCGGCGAGATCACCGAGGACCTGGTGGGTGTGGGGCGCCTGGTCTCCGTCGACCAGAAGCCGATCGGCCGCACCCCGCGCTCCAATCTCGCCACCTACACCGGCCTCTTCGACGTGGTGCGCAAGGTGTTCGCGGCCACCGACGAGGCGCGGGCGCGTGGTTACGGCGTCGGACGCTTCTCGTTCAATGTCGCTGGGGGTACCCCCTCTGGGGGAGGACGCTGCGAGACCTGTCAGGGTGAGGGGTTCGTCAGCGTCGAGCTGCTGTTCCTGCCGAGCACGTACGCGCCGTGCCCGGACTGCGGCGGGGCCCGCTACAACCCCGAGACGCTGCAAGTGACGTACCGGGGACGGAACATCGCGCAGGTGCTGGATCTGACGGTGGAAGCCGCGGCGGAGTTCTTCGCGGACACCGCGACGGTGGCCCGCAGCCTGGCCACCCTCCTCGACGTGGGCCTCGGCTATCTGCGGCTCGGCCAGCCCGCCACCGAGCTGTCCGGCGGCGAGGCCCAGCGCATCAAGCTGGCGAGCGAGTTGCAGCGCGGCCGGCGCGGCCACACGCTCTACCTCCTCGACGAGCCGACGACCGGGCTGCACCCGGCCGACGTCGATGTGCTGATGCGCCAGTTGCACGGGCTCGTCGACGCCGGGCACACCGTCGTCGTGGTCGAGCACGACATGTCCGTCGTCGCGGGCGCGGACTGGGTGATCGACCTGGGGCCGGGCGGCGGTGACGCGGGCGGACACATCGTGGCGGCGGGTCCGCCCGCTCGGGTGGCGCAGGAGACGGGGAGCGCGACGGCCCCCTATCTCACCCGGGTCATGCCGTGAGGGGCTCGCGGGACGGGGCCGGCGACACCGTCTGGTCCGTCCCGGCGACGGGCGTCACGAGGGGCACGGCGCGCTCCCGCCGGGGAACCCGCACCTGACGCTGGTCCGGCAGCGCGGACGTCTCGGCCGCGGCGGCCAGGGAGCGGCGGTCGGATCGGCTGCCCGGCACGATCGGTTCCCGCACCTCCGCCGTCGCGACCAGGTCGCGTGCCCTGACCACCCGCCACACCGACGCCAGCAGCGAGTCGTCGCCGACGAACGCGGCGGCCGTGCCGGACTCGCCGTCCACGACGCGGTAGCGCAGCCGCACCGGCTGCACGGGGACGCCCGCGTCGAGGGCGGCCTGGAAGGCGGCGCGGCGGAAGTTGCCCTGGGCCCGGCCGCACCAGGTGCTGCCCTCGGGGAAGACGGTCACCGCCTCGCCGGCCCGTAGGGCCCGGGCTATCCGGGCCACCGTCTCCGGCAGGGCGCGGATCCGGTCGCGGTCGATGAACAGCGCGCCGCTGCGCGCGGTCAGCCACCCAGCGACCGGCCAGTGACGGATCTCCGACTTGGCGAGCATCCGGGCCGGGCGCACTGCGGCGAGCAGCGGGATGTCCAGCCAGGAGACGTGGTTGGCCACGAGCAGCAGCCCGCCCCGAGGTGCCGCGGGACCGGCGATCCGTACCCGGACCCCCGCGGCCCGTACGACCCACCGGCTCCAGCGGCGGACCAGTCCGGCGGGGATCATCCCGCCGAGCGGCATAGCCGCGCACCCGACGACCAGCAGGAGCAGGACCGCCACGATCCGCAGGGCGGCCAGCGGTATGGCCCTGGCCGGTCCCGTCGCCTCGATGCAGGTCCGCGGGGTGCAGGGAGCACTGGGCCGCCAGAGGGTTCCCGCGTCGGCCGCGTGGCTCGTGGTGCCCGCGGCCGGTGTGCCGGTCGCGGGGGCGATCGCCGCGGGGACACCCACGGCACCGAGGGAGGTGGTGCTCATGGCCGCCACGTCCGTCACGCCGGCACGAGGGAGAGGAAGTGCCGCAGATAGCGCGAGTTGACCCGGCGCATCGACAGCAGCACGTACAGGTCGGCGACCCCGAACTCCGGGTCGTGCGCGGCCTCGCCGCACACCCAGGCGCCCAGGCGGATGTAGCCGCGCAGGAGGGCGGGCAGTTCGACGCGCGTGGCGGGGACCGGGGCGGTCGGCTCCCAGGGCCGCAGCGGCCGTACCCGGTACTCCTCCGGGGCCAGGTGCTTGGCCTGCACCCGGTCCCAGGTCCCGGCGGCGAGGGTGCCGCCGTCCGCCAGCGGGATCGAGCAGCAGCCGGCCAGCCACTCGTGGCCGCGGTCGACCATGTAGCGGGCGATGCCGGCCCAGATGAGGCTGATCACGGCGCCGTCGCGGTGGTCGGGGTGGACGCAGGACCGGCCGACCTCGACCAGATTCGGACGAAGGGAGTCGATCCGGCTGAGGTCGAACTCGCCTTCGGAGTAGAGTCGGCCCGCGACCGCGGCCCGCTCCGGCGGGAGCAGCCGGTAGGTGCCGACGACCTGTCCGGACACCTCCTCACGGACGAGCAGGTGGTCGCAGTACGCGTCGAAGGCGTCGATGTCGTGACCCGGCTGCGGGGTGGTCAGCAGGGCCCCCATCTCGCCGGCGAAGACGTCGTGCCGCAGCCGCTGGGCGGCGCGCACGTCCTCCTCGTTGCGGGCGAGTCCCACGGTGTAACGGGTGGGTGCCGTGGGCTGCGGGGGACGGTCGACGGTCAGTACGCCGGTCATGGCTTACTCCTGGTCACGGGCCGGGGACGGCGAGCGGCATGCAGTTGCGAGCAGTGCGGTGTGCCGCCCCTGTTCTTCCTATGCCGGTTGGCGTTCGCGTGACCTGTGCCCGGAGCGCGGATGTGCGGATGTTGAACGGCGTGGGCCGGTACCGGTCGTCCACATTCCGGTGCCCGTCCGGTCAGCCGGATGGTCCGGTGCCGTTCACTCGGCAGGTGCAGAAAAGGCGAGACGGGGCCGGGGAGCACCTCCCGACCCCGCCCGTCCGCACATCCCTGCGAACGTTCACTGCAACACCCCAAAGGGGCGCGAGGCAGTATTGATTTGCGGCTCCGCCGCGTGGGCGCGACAAGCCACGACGAGCCCGCACCCGCCGAACCGCCGTCCCCGCTACGGCGCTACCGCTTCACCTTCCGGGTAGCGCGCAGCCACTCCTTGTTCATGCTGGTGATGGACATCAGCGGAATGCCCTTGGGGCATGCGGTGGCGCACTCGCCCGTGAGCGTGCACCCCCCGAACCCCTCGTCGTCCATCTGCGCCACCATGTCCAGCACCCGCGTCTCCCGCTCGGGCGCCCCCTGCGGCAGCACGTTCAAGTGGTTGATCTTGGCGGAAGTGAACAGCATCGCCGCCCCGTTGGGACAGGCCGCCACACATGCACCGCACCCGATGCACTCGGCGTGCTCGAAGGCGAGGTCGGCGTCCGGCTTGGGCACCGGCGTCGCGTGCGCTTCGGGAGCGGCACCGGTCGGCGCCGTGATGTAGCCGCCCGCCTGGATGATCCGGTCGAAGGCCGACCGGTCCACGACCAGGTCCTTGATCACCGGGAACGCCGACGCCCGCCACGGCTCGATGTCGATCGTGTCGCCGTCCTTGAACGACCGCATGTGCAACTGGCAGGTCGTCGTCCGCTCGGGCCCGTGCGCGTCGCCGTTGATGACGAGCGAGCAGGCGCCGCAGATGCCCTCGCGGCAGTCGTGGTCGAAGGCGACCGGGTCCTCGCCCTTGAGGATGAGCTCCTCGTTGAGGGTGTCGAGCATCTCCAGGAAGGACATGTCGGAGGAGATGCCGTCCACTTCGTACGTGGACATGGCGCCGTCGGCGTCGGCGTTCTTCTGCCGCCAGACGCGCAGGGTGAGCTTCATGCGTAGCTCCGCTGGGTGGGGTGGACGTACTCGAAGACCAGGTCTTCCTTGTGCAGCACGGGAGCGGCGCCCGTGTCGGTGAACTCCCAGGCCGCCGCGTAGGCGAACTCGTCGTCCTTGCGGGCCGCCTCGCCGTCCGGCGTCTGCGACTCCTCCCGGAAGTGGCCGCCGCAGGACTCGGCGCGGTGCAGCGCGTCGAGGCACATCAGCTCGGCGAGCTCCAGGTAGTCGACGACGCGGTTGGCCTTCTCCAGCGACTGGTTGAACTCCTCGCCGGTGCCGGGAACCTTGATACGGCGCCAGAACTCCTCGCGGATCTGCGGGATGCGCTCCAGGGCCTTGCGCAGCCCGGTCTCCGTGCGGGCCATCCCACAGAACTCCCACATCAGCTCGCCGACCTCGCGGTGGAAGGAGTCCGGCGTGCGGTCGCCGTCCACGGCCAGGAGCAGGTTGAGCCGGTCGTGGGTGTCGGCCAGCACCTCCTGGACGACGGGGTGTTCGTCGGTGACCTGCTCGTGGTGCGGGTTGCGGGCGAGGTAGTCGTTGATGGTGGCCGGCAGCACGAAGTAGCCGTCGGCCAGGCCCTGCATCAGGGCGGAGGCACCGAGGCGGTTCGCGCCGTGGTCGGAGAAGTTGGCCTCACCGATCGCGAACAGGCCGGGGACGGTGGTCTGGAGGTCGTAGTCCACCCACAGGCCGCCCATCGTGTAGTGCACGGCCGGATAGATCCGCATCGGCACCTCGTACGGATCCTCGTCGGTGATCCGCTGGTACATGTCGAAGAGGTTGCCGTACTTGGCCTCGACCGCCCCCCGGCCCATCCGCTTGATCGCGTCGGCGAAGTCGAGGTAGACACCCTGCCCGCCGGGGCCGACGCCCCGCCCCTCGTCGCAGACGTTCTTCGCGGCGCGGGAGGCGATGTCGCGGGGCACCAGGTTGCCGAAGGACGGGTAGATGCGCTCCAGGTAGTAGTCGCGCTCGTCCTCGGGGATCCGGTTCGCGGGACGGTCGTCGCCCTTGGCCTTCGGCACCCAGATCCGGCCGTCGTTGCGCAGCGACTCGCTCATCAGCGTCAGCTTGGACTGGTGGTCGCCGGTGCGCGGGATGCACGTCGGGTGGATCTGCGTGAAGCAGGGGTTGGCGAAGTAGGCGCCGCGCCGGTGCGCCCGCCAGACGGCGGTGGCGTTGGAGTTCATGGCGTTCGTCGACAGGTAGAAGACGTTGCCGTAGCCGCCGCTGGCGAGGACGACGGCGTCCGCGAAGTACGTGTCGATGCGGCCGGTGATGAGATCGCGCGCCACGATGCCGCGCGCCTTCCCGTCGATGACGATCAGGTCGAGCATCTCGGTACGGGGGTGCATCTCGATGTTGCCCGCGGCGATCTGCCGGCTGAGGGCCTGGTAGGCGCCGAGGAGGAGCTGCTGGCCCGTCTGGCCGCGGGCGTAGAAGGTGCGGGAGACCTGCACGCCGCCGAAGGAGCGGGTGTCGAGCAGTCCGCCGTACTCGCGGGCGAACGGCACGCCCTGCGCCACGCACTGGTCGATGATCTCGACCGAGATCTGCGCGAGGCGGTGGACGTTGGACTCGCGGGCCCGGAAGTCGCCGCCCTTGACGGTGTCGTAGAAGAGGCGGTGGATGGAGTCGCCGTCGTTGCGGTAGTTCTTCGCCGCGTTGATGCCGCCCTGGGCGGCGATGGAGTGGGCGCGGCGCGGGGAGTCCTGGTAGCAGAACTGGACGACGTGGTAGCCCTGTTCGGCGAGCGTGGCTCCGGCGGAGCCGCCGGCCAGGCCCGTGCCGACCACGATCACCGTGTGCTTGCGCCGGTTGGCGGGGTTGACGAGTTTGGCCTCGAAGCGGCGCGTGTCCCAGCGCTCGTTGACGGGGCCGGACGGGGCTTTGGTGTCGCCGACGGGTTCGCCGGTCGAGAAGTCGGTGTAGGTCATCTTCAGCTCACCACTCCGGTCATGACGCCCACGGGTACGGCGATGAACCCGACCGTGAGCAGCAGCGCGAGAACGTTGGCCGTGGCCTTCAGGGCGCGGTCGCGGGTGCGGCTGCCGGCGCCGAGGGTCTGGGCGGCGCTCCAGAAGCCGTGCCGGATGTGCAGGCCGAGCGCGAGCATCGCGACGATGTAGATGACGTTGCCGTACCAGGTGGAGAAGGTGTCCACGACGTTCTGGTACGGGTGGCCCTCCTGGAAGCCGCCGGAGTGCACGGTGCCGGTCGTCAGGTCCAGGATGTGCCAGACGATGAACAGGCCGAGGATGATGCCGCCCCAGCGCATGGTGCGCGTGGCGTAACTGGCCCGCGGCTTCTTGTGCACGTACTTGCTGGGGCGCGCCCGGATGTCGCGGCGGCTGAGCTGGTACGCCGAGGTGGCGTGCGCGACGACGGCGACGACCAGCACGACGCGGACGAGCCAGAGCGTCCACTCGTAGTGCATGAACGGCTCGCCGACGGTGCGCAGCCAGTGCGCGTAGTGGTTGAACTCACCCGCCCCGAAGAAGATCTTCAGGTTTCCGATCATGTGGACGACCAGGTACAGCAGCATGATCAGCCCGCTGACCGCCATCACGGTCTTCTTGCCGACGGTGGAGTCCCACACCGTGCGTGCCATGGACGGCCGTCGATCCGTCCGCGTTGCCAGAGCCATGGAAGACGACGCTAGGGCCGAACGGCCCCATCGGTCCAAGACATGGTCCGGCTCGTTTCAATAGCTGGAGCCTATGATGGGTGGATGCAGTTCCAGCAGCTCCAGTACTTCGTGGCGGTCGCCGAGACCCGGCACTTCACCCGGGCCGCCGACCTGGTTCATGTCGCGCAGCCCTCGCTGTCGCAGCAGATCAAGGCGCTGGAGCGGGAGTTGGGCGCGGACCTGTTCCTGCGGGCGCGCGGCAACATCTCCCTGACCGACGCCGGAGAGGCCCTGCTCCCGCTGGCCCGGCGCATCCTGGCCGACGCGGACACCGCGCGGCACGAGGTGCAGGAGCTGGTGCAGTTGCGCCGGGGCCGGGTCCGCCTCGGCGCGACGCCCAGCCTGTGCACGGGCCTGCTCCCGGACGTGCTGCGCGCCTTCCACGACCGCTATCCCGGTATCCAGCTCCTGATCGAGGAGGGCGGCTCGCACGACCTCGTACGGCAGCTCGCCCGCGGCGCCCTCGACCTGGCCCTGGTGGTGCTGCCCCTGCCGACCCCGTCCCCGGCGCTGACCACGGTGGAGCTGCTGCGCGAGGACCTCGTGGTCGTCTCCTCCCCCGAGGCTCCCCGCCCCGGCGGCGGCCGGCGCACCGTGCGCGTCGCCGACCTGGAGGGCGAGCGTCTGGTGATGTTCCGGCACGGCTACGACCTGCGGGAACTGACTGTGGCCGCGTGTCGCGCCGAGGGCTTCGAACCGGACTTCGCGGTCGAGGGCGGGGAGATGGACGCGGTGCTGGGGTTCGTGCGGGCGGGCCTCGGGCTGGCCGTCGTACCGCGCATGGTGGCGGCACGGTCGGGCCGGGGGCTGCGGGTCACGCCGCTGGCCCGGCCCGGTCTGAACCGGACGATCGCGCTGGCCCACCGCAGCGACGTGGCGCCGCCGCGGGCCGCGCGGGAGTTGCAGCGGATGCTGCTGGAGCGGTGAGCGTCAGATGCGGGGAGTCAGAAGGTCCGTCATGCCGATGCGCCCGTAGAACTCGATGCGGGCTGCGTCGGCGACGTCGCTGACCCGCTCCGAGCCGTCGTCGGCCGGGTCGATGGTGGTGCGGAAGGGGCGCTCGCCCTTCGGGGTGTCGACGATGCGGACGATGGCGCGGGCGACTTCCCGGACGTCGGCGTCGGCCGGCGACAGGGCGGCCAGCGCCTTGCCGACCTCGTCCATCAGACCGGCGTAGAAGGCGTCGTACGCCTCCGCTGTGGCCGTGTCCTGCGGGTGCATCGCGTGGGCGAAGTGATTGGTGCCCGAGGTGAAGGAGCCGGGGACCACGATGGCCGTGTCGATGCCGAAGCGGCTCAGCTCCACCGCGTAGCTCTTGGCCAGGTGGTCCATCGCGGCCTTGGCGCCGAAGTACGGGCCGAGGTAGGGCGGGGTGCCGCCGTAGGTGCTGGAGGAGCCCACCCACAGCAGCAGGCCGTCCCGCCGCTCGCGCATCGCGGGCAGGACCGCGCGGTTGACGCGCTGCGTGGACAGCACGTTGGTGTCGTAGATCTCGGCGATCTGCTCCGGTGTGAACGACTCGGTCGGGCCGAGCACCATGTGCCCGGCGTTGTGCACGACGACGTCGATCCGGCCCGCCTCGGCCACGACCCGCGCGACACCGGCGTCCACGGATTCCTGGCTGGAGACGTCGAGTTCGACGGTGCGCAGCGCGACACCGTGCTCGTCGGCGTAGGTCTTGGCGTCGGCGACGGCCGCGGCGTTGCGGCCGGTGGTCTGCCGTATGCCGCCGTAGACGGTGTGTCCGGCGTCGGCGAGGGCTCGGGCGGTCAGGGCGCCGAAGCCGCTGGAGGCACCCGTGACGAGGACGACGGAGGGCATGGCGAACTCCTTGCGGGGTGTGCGGGAGGGTGTGAGGGCGTGCGAGGAGGCTCGGACCGGTGATCCGGCCGGTCAGCCGAAGGTGATCACGCTGCGGCCGCGGGCGGTTCCGTCGGCCATCGCGTCGAGGGCGGCCGGCGCCTGCTCCAGGGTGATCGGGGTGACCTCGGGCAGGATCCCGTGGGCGGCCGAGAAGGCGAGGGTGTCGCGCAGGTCGTGCGGGGAGCCGGACGGGGAGGCGACCACGTGCAGCCGGTTGAGGATCATGGGCGGGGTGGGCAGGGTGAGCGGCTCGCTGCCGTAGCCGAGCAGCAGCAGGGTGCCGTCGGGGGCGAGACCGCCCAGGGTGGCGGCGGCCGCGGCGGTGGACGGGGCCGCGTTCAGGACCACGTCCGCGCCGCCGTCCCAGGCCTTGAGGGCGTCGGCCGGGTCGGACTCGTCGGTGGCGACGAACAGCTCCGCACCCAGGGCCTTGGCCTGGTCCTCTCCGCGCCGGGAGCGGCCCACCACGGCGAGACGGGCGCCCATGGCGGTGGCGTAGCGTGCGGCCAGGGCACCTACTCCGCCGAGGCCGACGACGGCGACCCGGGAACCGGCTGTCGCGCCGGCCTGCCGCAGACCGTTGAAGGCGGTGAGGCCGGCGCACATCAGCGGCGCCGCGGCCACGGGGTCGAGGCCTTCCGGCAGCGGGGTGACGAAGCCGGCCTTGAACAGGGCGTACTCGGCGTAGCCACCGTCGGCCACGATGCCGGTGATCCGCTTGCGGGGGCACAGGATCTGGTCGCCGCGTACGCAGTAGTCGCAGTGCCCGCAGGAGTCGTACAGGAACTGGGCGCCGACCACCGTGCCGACCTCGGGGAAGGTCACGCCCTCGCCGACGGCCGTCACCACGCCGGTGATCTCGTGGCCGGGGACGACGGGATACCGGGCGAAGGGGTAGTGGCCGCGCAGCAGGTTCAGGTCGGAGAAGCAGACTCCGCAGGCGGTGACCTTGACGAGGACCTCACCGGCGGCGGGCTGGGGGACGTCGAGGTTGTCGAGGGCCAGCGGGAGGTTCGGGCCGGTGGCGACAGCAGCACGCATCTCGGGCTCCAAAGGGGGATCGGGGAGGTACTCCGGTGAGTTCCTGGTGCTTTCCGAGTCTGTGAGCCCTCTGGGGGCGCGTCCAATGCCGGTTGCGGCCCGATTGATGCCCAGGCGGCATCGGAGCAGGTCTACGCCGTGCCCCGCGCCCGCGCGGCGGCGTGCACCGTCTCGACGAAGCCGGTCACGAGGTGCGAGGGACGCGAGGCGTTCCAGGCCAATGACACCTGCCCCGGCGCCGCGTCGGCGACCGGGACGTAGGCGATGTCGGACCGGGGGAACGCGGCCGCGACGGAGCTCGGTACGAAGGCCATGCCGCGCCCGCCACGGACGTACCCCAGCAGTTCCTCCATGTCGTGGAAGGCGGGGCCGTGGCCGGGCCGGGTGCCGTCGGGGCGCGGATCGGCGTTCCAGACGGCCGACCATGCCTCGGTGGCCTCCGCGTACTCCAGGACGGGTTCGTCGGTGAGGGCGGCGAGGGCGACCTTCGCGTCGTGTGCGCGCGGATGGTCGACGGGCAGGACGGCGGCGATGTGCTCGGGGTACAGGGGCAGGAGGTCGACTCCCTCGGCCTCCAGGGGCGGCCGGACGAACCCGACGTCGACGCTGCCGTCCAGCAGGGCCCGTGCCTGGCTCCACCAGCGCAGCCGGACCAGCTCGATGGACACGCGGGGGAACCGCGCGGAGAACGCGTTCAGGGCGAGGCCGACGTCCGTGCCGAGCATGAACCCGACGATCAGCGCGTTGTCCCCGGCGCCGATGCGCCGGGCCCGCTCCTGGGCGGCCTCGGAGGCGGCGAGCAGGGCCTTGGCGTCGCGCAGGAACTGTTCGCCGGCCGGCGTGAGCGCGACATCGCGGGTGCTGCGGGTGAACAGCTCGACCCGCAGCTCGTGCTCCAGTTGCCGCACCTGCCGGGACAACGCGGGCTGGGTGACGTGCAGGGCGACGGCCGCCTGGCCGAAGTGCCGGCGCTCGGCCACGGCCACGAAATAGCGCAGTTTGCGCAGATCCAGGTCGATCGGCCTGTCGGGCATGGCGGGCCCTGCCTTTCCGCTCACCGACCGGGCGTGCGGTACCGCCGTCGATGCTCCTCACGCTATCCGACCGGCGGGCAACCGCACGGGACGGGAGCCGGTCGCTCCGCGTCCCGTGCACCTGCGGCGGCTCAGCCCGTCGCGTCCACCAGCGCCAGTTCGTGCAGGCGCTCCGGCGGGCCCGGGCGGGCGTAGTACCAGCCCTGGGCCGTGTCGCAGCCCAGTATCCGCAACTGCTCGGCCTGCGCGCCGGTCTCCACGCCCTCCACCGTCACCGAGAGGTTCAGGCCGTGCGCCAGGGAGACGATGCCCTCGACGATCTTGAGGTCGACGGGGTCGGCCGGGAACCGTTGCATGCTCTGCGTGAAGGAGCGGTCCAGCTTGAGGATGCTCACCGGAAGCCGGCGCAGATTGGCGAGGTTGGAGTAGCCGGTGCCGAAGTCGTCCAGGGCGATGTCGACGCCCATCTCGGCCAGCCGGCGCAGGGGTTTGAGCAGGTCGGCGTCGGCGCCGATGAGGGCCGACTCGGTGACCTCCAGGCAGAGGGCGTCGGGTTCCATGCCCGCGCGCTCCAGGATGTCGACGGTGTCCTTCACGAGACCGGGGTGGGTGAGCTGGCACGGCGAGAGGTTGACGTTGATGCGGAACGGCACGGCGTCGTCGTGCCGTTCTCGCCACGCGCGGGCCTGGCGCACCGACTGCTCCAGGACCCAGCGGCCGAGCGGCACGATGAGCCCGGTGTGCTCGGCCAGCGGAATGAACCGGTCCGGGCCGAGGACGCCGTGTTGCGGATGCAACCACCGCACCAGGGCCTCCGCGCCGCGCACGCTGCCGTCGCCGAGGTGGACCAGCGGCTGGTACTCGATGAAGAACTCGCCCCGGTCCAGGGCCGTCGGCAGCGCCGTGGTCAGGCCGTGCCGGGTGATGGCGCGGGCGTCGGCCTCCGGGTCGGCCAGCTCGAAGCGGTTGCCGCCCGCCGACTTGGCCCGGTACATCGTGATGTCGGCGCTGCGCAGCACCTCCGCCGGGCCGCGCTCGCCCGCCGGGCCCTCGACGATGCCGATGCTGCCGCGCACGGTCAGCTCCCGGCCGTCGACGCTGATCGGGGCGACCAGTACGTTCATGATCCGGGCGGCGAGCTCGTCGACCTCGCGCTCGGTGTCGGGGCCGGTGGTCAGCGCCACGAACTCGTCGCCGCCGAGCCTCGCGACCATCTCGCCGGGCGCGGTGGTGCAGGACTGGAGCCGGTCGGCGACCTCGACGAGCAGCCGGTCGCCGGCCGCGTGGCCGAGGCTGTCGTTGACGGTCTTGAAGCCGTCCAGGTCGAGGTAGCACAGCCCGAACCGCTGGCCCTCTCCGGCGCCCAGTGCCTTCTCCAGGCGCTCGAAGAAGAAGGTGCGGTTGGGCAGGCCGGTGAGCGCGTCGTGCGTGGCCTCGTAGCGCAGCCGCAGGTTGAGCAGCCGCCGTTCGGTGGTGTCCTCCATCAGGGCGAGCTGGTACTGCGGTTGGCCGTCGGCGTCGCGCAGCAGGGAGACCGTGAGGTTGGTCCACAGGACCGTTCCGTCGGGGCGGTAGAAGGCCTTTTCGACGTGGTAGTGCTCGCGCTCGCCGCGGACGAGCTCGTCGTAGAGCGTCCAGGTCTGCGGCGCGTCCTCGGGGTGGGTCCACTCCTTGACGTTGCGGCTGCGGATGGCCTGGTCGGAGACGCCGAACATGCGCAGCAGGGCGCCGTTCACCTGCAGTATGTTGCCCGTCAGGTCGGCGATGCCGATTCCTATGGCCGCGCCCTCGAACACCGCGCGGAAGCGGGCCTCGGTGTCGTGCAGCGCCTGGGCGACCACACCCTGAGCCTTGAGCGCGGCCGCGGAGATCGCCTCCTGCTCGGCGAGGGTCCGCTCGCGCAGCGCCTGGGCGAACCCGGCGGCCATGGCGTGCTGGAGCCGCGACGAACGCGCCCGCAGGTCCTCCTGGTCACCGCCGTCGCCGCAGTACAGCACGAGATAGGCGTCGACGCAGTCCAGCGAGCGGCTGAGCGCCTCGGGGTCGGTGCAGTGCGCGGTGACCAGCGCGGCGCCGACGGCCCTGCCCTCGTCCCCGTCGAACGCCCTGGCTCTGAGCGCCTCGCTCAACCGCCTGGCGAGCGGCAGCAGTTGTTCCTCGAACTCCGGCCGGGTCGACGACGTCGAGGTCACCGGGAAGACCGCCCGGCTCCAGATCGTCGCGAACCGGCGCAGTCTGTCTTCCGGCCCGTCCGGCCCCGCGCTCACGCCGTACGTCCCACGCCGGCGAACCCGGAGAAGGCCCACGGATCCTCGTCCTCCGGTGTGGTGTCGGGCCGCCAGTGCGGCATCGGCACCAGTCCGGGTTCCACCATGTCGTACCCCTTGAAGAACCGCGCGATCTCATCGCGCGAACGCATGATCAGCGGGTTGCGAATGTCCTTGTAAACGTCGACCGTGCCCTTGGCCCGCTCCTCGGGCAGCGGGATTCCCTCGTACGAGGCATGCGTGAGCACCAGCAGGCTTCCGGGCGCGAGCGCGTCGCGTAGCTGGGCCACCGCCTCGAAGGGTTCGTCCTCGTCCTCCACGAAGTGCAGTATGGCAACGAGCAGCAGTGCCACTGGCCGGTTCAGGTCGATCAGGCGCTCGACCTCGGAACTGGTCAGGATCTCCTGCGGCTTGCGCAGGTCCGCGGCGACGATGTCCGCGTCGTCGTTGCCCGCCAGGACCGCCTGGCTGTGCGCGACGGCGACCGGGTCGTGGTCGACGTACACCACGCGGGCGCCGGGAGTTGCGGCCTGGGCCACCTCGTGGACGTTGCCGAACGTCGGGATGCCGGAGCCGATGTCCAGGAACTGGGTGATGCCCTCGTCGAGCGCGAAGCGCACCGCGCGGCGCATGAACGCCCGGTTGGCCTGCATGATCTTGGGGAGGCCCGGCATGAAGTCCATGGCCTTGCGGGCCGCTTCCCGGTCGACCTCGAAGTTGTGCGAACCGCCCAGGTAGTAGTCGTAGATCCGCGAGACGCTGGGCACCGAGATGTCGATGCTCCGGGGGGCCCAGGCGGGACGCTCCATCTATCTCTCCAAGGCGTAGGCGATCCGGTGTTCGAGCTGAGGCTACTGATCGCCCGCCAAAGGAGCGAGCGGAAACGGAAATTGACCATCCGTTCCCGGTCACTGCCAGTGGCACGTGCCGAATTGAGGCCCCTCGCACCCTCTACGAAAAGTATCCGAAGCATTCCACAGAGTTCCGAACCATGGTGAAGGAAGGCGAAGAACCAGGGTGAATGCAGGCAAACCGGTCCGCCCCCTGAGCGTGGAGCTTCAGGGGGCAGACCGGTGAGTCGGCGCGCCGGCCGTTCGTCCGGCACTCTCGCGTCCTCGTGACTCCCTTCCATGGACCTTCTCGACCGGGTGGGGCGATCAACCCTGGGGAGGTGTGATCCTTACTGTTCCGACGCGCCGACCGGCTTGCCGTCGGGGCGGATGGCGAACCAAGTGCCGCCGACGCCCTGACCGTTGGTGTCGCCGGGCTTCTTGTCACCGGCGAAGGTGTAGATCGGCACACAGTCGATGGTCTGCTGCTTGATGCCGTCGGGCCGGTCGAAGACCACGTAACCCTGACCCCTGGGACCGGACCCCTTCAGGTCGATGCCCTCGGTGTCCTCGGCGTCGACCGGCGCGATGACCGGCCACTTCTCCAGGCACTCGCCGGTGCATGCCGTCTTCATCGGCCAGGGCGAGTCCTTCATGAAGCGGTAGACCGTGTGGCCGTTCTTGTCGATGACGATCTCGCCGAGCTTGGAGTCGTTGCGCGTGGACAGACCGGGCAGATCGGCCGCCTCGGCACCGCCCTGCGCCTTCTTGCCGGTGGGGGCGAGCGCGTACCAAGTGCCACCCACACCCTGGCCGTTGACGTCACCGGCCTTGGTGTCCTTGGCGAAGCGGTAGGCCGGCCAGCCGTCGATCGTGAGCTGCTTCGTGCCGTCGGTGCGGGTGACCGAGCCGAGCTTGTTCTTGTCGATGCCCACGCCGGCCGTGGCGTCGTCCGCGGGGACCGGCGGCCACTTCGTGGCGCAGTCGCCGTCGCAGTTCGACTTGGGCGGCTCGGCGACGTCCTTGTCGAAGCGGTAGAGGGTCATTCCGTCGCTGTCGGTCAGCACCTCGCCGAGTTCCGCGTTGGTGGCAACGGTCAGTTCACCGGCGGAGGCGGCCTGGGTGGCGGCGCCTTCCTGGCCCGCCGCACCCGCGTCGTAGCCGGATCCGAGGCCGGTCCCGTTTCCGTACCCACCGGCCGCGGCCGTGGCACCCACGTTCTGGCTGCTCGCCGGCGGGGCGGTTTCCGAGCCGCATGCCGTCGTCAGCGCCGCCACTGCAACGGCGCTCACCACGAGCGAGGCGCTCCGCCACGAGGTCTTCATCGTCAACTCCCCATAATCACAAGGGTGTTGCAGCGCCCTGCTGCGCCGCCGCACGACAAGAGGTACGCACGAAAGGCACTCTCGTGTTCAACCGGCGCACAAATTTCTTTCCGGAACCTGTGACGGCACCCGCGTCGGACCTGTGAACAACCGCAGCACCGCCATGACTCCGCGCGCCTCCCTCGCACGCGCGTGCGCCCCGTCGGTCACGCCCGCGCCCCCTGAACAAACCTTTCGAGGGTCGTCCGTCCTTCGTTCGGGGCATTCCACCCCTTCTACCGCACGTCGGTGCACACGGTGGCCCCAAGATCTTCGTCGTGCATGCACTCGAACCGACCCAATCCACCCTGACGACAAGGGTGTTGGCGGTGGTCACGTTGACCTGGCTCCTGGTGTCGGCGCCGTCCGGGGCGGCCGTGGCCACGTCCTGCGCGTACGTCGGCACCGGGCCGGACGGCGCGCAGGTGGTCGCGGTCGCCGACACCGGGCCGGACGGCGCGCGGGCGGTCGCGGTGGCCGGACCCGACACCTGGCCGACGCCCCCGCAGTGCCCGACACCGACCCCGCCGCCCAGCCCTACGCCGACCCCGACTCCCTCGCCGCCACCGCCGAAGACGACGCCCGCGCCGGAGCCCACGCCCACACCACCGCCGAAACCCACGCCCACCCCGAAGCCGAAGCCGCCACCACCGCCCCCGGCGAAGCCGGCTCCCCCGCCCGCGCCGCCACGCCCGCGGCCGGTCCCCACGCCGACGCCCACTCCCACCCCGACGCCGAAGCCGTCGGTCAAGCCCACCCCGAGCCCGTCCGCGACCCCGGTGCACTACCCGCCGTATCGCGCCACCCCGCACAAGCGGGCCGCGCACCGCGCCCAGTCGCCCCTGACCTTCGTCCTGCTCATCGCGGTGCCGGCCATCGCCGCCGTCGCCGCACTGCGTCCGCGCTGACCCTGGAGGCCTCTCTTGCCGGAATGGCTTGTTCTCACCCTCGCGATGCTGGCCGCCTGCCTCGTGGTGGTCGTCATCACCCTCGTACGGCACCGCACGGCCCCCGAGGACGAGGACCCCTCCGAGACCCCGGACGTCATCGAGTACATGACGATGTGGATCGGCGTGGTGTACGCCATCGTGCTGGGCCTGGCCATCGCCGGGGTGTGGGAGGCCCGCAGTGCCGCCCAGGACCACGTCCAGGCGGAAGCCGTGGCGCTGCACGAGGTCTCCGAACGGGTCCGGGTGTATCCGGCCGACGTGCGCGACCGCATTCGGGACGATGTCAACGCCTATGTCGGACACGTCGTCACCACCGAGTGGAAGGCCATGATGGATCACGGCGACGTCACCGAGCGCGGCGCCGAGCTGCTTCAGCGGGTGCGTGACGACGTCACCGACTACGAGCCGAGGAACGACTTCGAAGCGCAGGCATACCAGCCGCTCCTCGACCAGGTGACCGCCGCCGACCAGGCGCGTCAGGCCCGCGCGAACTCGACCGGGGACACCATGCCGGGCGTGGTCTGGTTCGGGCTGCTGGCCGGCGGTGTCGTCACCATCGGGATGGTGTTCGCCCTCCAGATCCGACGCACGGCCCGTGAGCTGATCCTCGCCGGGCTGTTCTCCGCGCTGATCGCCTTCCTGCTCTTCCTCATCTGGGACTTCGACGATCCCTACAGCCGCGGTGTGACGGCGTCGACGGAGCCGTTCCTCGCGCTCTTCCCGCATTCCATGGGCTGACCGGCACGCGCTCGGGGGACGGCGGCGACCGGTGGTGACGGCACTCGACGTGAAGCCGCCACGCCGCCGCCGTCACCCGCTCGCGGGAACGCCGTCCCCTGAGCGGCCCACACGCTTGCCCCATTCGTACGACACCGATCGCGCGGGTCTGCGCACCTTCCTAGCGTTTCGGTCACCGGGGTGCATTTCTGGCGCAAGCGGAAGAGGTCCGCTACGGCTCCTCGGGGACCGGAGGACACCATGCGTGCGATACGCGTCGCTTCTGCCGCGCTGCTCGGGGTCAGCGCCCTCACCGTGACCGCCCCCGCCGCGCAGGCGCAGGGCGACAACTCCGGTTTCTGGGCCACCGTCCGGCCCACCACCGTCGCGCCCGGCGAGCACGTCCGGCTGCGGGCGACGGGCTGCGAGCAGAGCGTGACCGTCTCGTCGGGGGTCTTCGACACGGTCACCATCCCCCGGTGGCGGACGACGGCCTGGGCCACGGTCGACCGGGACGCCAGACGCGGGGCCGTCTACGAAGTGTCGTTCTACTGCGGCACCTTCTGGCAGAGCGTCGACCTCACCATCGCCGGCGGCCGGCCCGACCGGCCCGACCACCCGCAGCACGGTTCGCGCGCGGGCGAGGGCGGCACATTGGCCGGACTGGATCTGAAGGAGATCGGCCTGGGCGCCGCGCTCATCACGGCCGCGCTCGGCACCGCGTACCAACTCTCCCGGCGCCGCACCGACGAGGACGGCGCCTGACACCGGCACCCGCACACTCAGACCTTCGCCCCGGATCCCCGCGAGGGGGCCGGGGCGAAGGTCTGTGCACGTGCGGCCTGTCTCCTGCTGTGAACCGTCCTCGGCGAACGGCTGACCTCGACGGTTCCCGACGGACAGCGGATCAGATCCGCTTCTCCGCCCGGCGCCGCATCCAGAACACCGCACCGCCGACGACGGCCACGGCGATCAGCCCGCCGCCGATGGCCATGTCGGTCGGCGTCGCGCCCGTGGAGGTGCTGCCGCCGAGGCCGCCTCGGACGCCGCCGATGACGGAGAAGGCGTTGGGATGGGTCAGGGGCTGGCCCGCCCCTCTGCAGGTGACCGTGATGCTGTGGGAACCCGGCCTTGCGTTCCGGTCGATCGTCGCGGTGCCCTTGGCCGTGCTGCCGCCGACCGGGGTCAGCGTCGTGGGCCGGAAGGCGTCCGAGGTCGCGGTGCCGCCTTGCGGGCAGCCGTCGACGGTGATGGTGAGCTGCCCGCCGCGGGCGATGACGCTGGGCAGGGCGACGATGTTGCTCGGGCCGACGGGCATGCCGTCGCGTGCCGCGGCCACCGGGGCGGCCAGACCGAGGGCGGCGACCGCGGTGGCGGTGGCCGCCAGGGTACGAGTGCTTCGCATGTGATCCTCCGCGGAAGACGCCCCGGGAACCGTCCCCGGTATCGATCGGCGAGAAAGCGCCTCCCAGAAAGACCCTCAGTTGCCGTGCCCGAGGCCGCATTTCGGCGATGGTCCGTCCTGGTGAGAGGACACGCCGGAGGACAACCCCGCAATCGGAATTGCCGCAGGTCACGGACCGTCAGAATTTTCCGGCCGGTGGCAACTCGGATGGCGCACCGAAGGAGTTCGCACCACCCGTTCGTATCTGCCCCGTCGCCGGTTTCGCGTGCGGGACTTAGCGTTTTCGTATGCGCGAATGACGTGGCGACGGCCGCGTCGAGAGGGGAAGTCGAATGTCCGGTTTCGAGCTGGCCGAAGAGGAGGAGCAGCGGAGGAAGCGTGCTCCCTGGGGCGTGATAGCGCTTGTGCTGCTGACCGGTCTCGCGCTCGTCCGCAACGGCTCCGGCGAGTTCGACGTGGGGCCGCCGCAGCCCGCCTCGGCGGCCGCGGCGGACCGGCACCTGCCCGGCACGGTGTTCGCCCGGGCCGCTCAGCCGTTGCCGTTCGCCCTGCCGGACCGGGTGAGGATCCCCGCGATCAACGTCGACGCGCCGGCGATCCCGGTCGGCCTGGACGTGGACGGCTGGGTCGGCGCGCCCCCGCCGGAGGACCCCAATCTGTCGGGCTGGTTCACCGGCTCGGTCTCGCCCGGCGAGAAGGGCACCGCCGTGGTCGTCGGCCACGTCGACAATTTGCAGGGGCCTGCCGTGTTCTACGGGCTCGGCTCACTGGCGAAGGGAAATCGCGTCGAGATCGTCCGCAAGGACGGAAAGACGGCCGTATTCGAGATCTACGGCGTCGAGGTGTTCCAGAAGGACAACTTCCCCGGAGACCGGGTCTACGCCTCCAAGGGAACCGCCGAATTGCGGGTCATCACCTGTGGTGGCGGTTTCTCCAAGCAGACCGGTTATGACGGGAACGTCGTCGTTTTCGCCAGCCTGGTCGAGGTCCGCTGAGCGTTCCCCGACCGGGCGGCGAAGGCCGTCACGCGTAATGCCGTTCCGGGACGGTGAGGTGGTACCCGGAGTCCAGCAGCCGCGGCAGGTAGAAGCGCAGCGCGGTCACGCTCTGGGAGCGGTCGCCCCCGGCGTCGTGTGAGAGCACCACGACGCCGGGGGCGGCGCCGCTCTCGACCCGGTCGACGATCGTGCGGGTGCCGGGGGTGGTCCAGTCGAGGGTGTCGACGGTCCAGGCCAGCGGTTCCATGCCCAGTTCGGCGCCGAGTTGGAAGGCGGCGCGGTTCCAGGCGCCGTAGGGGGCGCGGAACCAGGCGGGGCGCTCGCCGCACGAGTCCTCGATGACGTCGCTGGTGCGCTCCATCTCCCTGCGGATCGCGCGGCGGCTGAGCCGGGTGAGCAGCGGATGGGACCAGGTGTGGTTGCCGACGACATGGCCCTCGTCGGCCATCCTGGCGACGAGGTCCTGGTTCTCGGCGACCATCTCGCCGCACACGAAGAACATCGCGCGGATGTCGTACTCGCGCAGGGTGTCCAGGATGTGCGGGGTGTAGCGGGCGTCGGGGCCGTCGTCGAAGGTCAGCACCATCCGGCGGCCGCGTCCGGACACCTGGAGCATGGGTGCGCGGCGTACGAGGGTACGGCGCGGGGCCGCCTTGGGCGGGCCGTATCCCATCAGCGGCGTCAGACGGTACGAGGACGGCTTGAGCGCGGTGCGCGCCTGCGGGCCCGTGGCCGGGGCGGCGGCGCGCCGGACCGGCTCGTCGCCCGCGAAGGTCGTGAACAGGCCGGCGGTGCCGGCGGCTCCGGCGGCGGCGGCGCCGGCGAGCAGCGCGCGGCGTCGGGTGAGCAGACGCGGGGGGAACTGATCCTTCGTCATGACTCATGGGTCGCCCGGTGAGAGACCGACGCACCAGTACGGCACTGGTACGGCCGCACGAAAGCACCCGCACGGACCTGCTCCATCGGCCGCTCGTGGCACCGTTCAACGGCGGCGCACCAGCGGGAACGGCAGGGTCTCCCGGATCGTCAGGCCGGTGAGGAACATGACCAGCCGGTCGACGCCGATGCCGAGTCCGCCGGTGGGCGGCATGGCGTATTCGAGGGCGTCGAGGAACTCCTCGTCGAGCTCCATGGCCTCGGGGTCTCCCCCGGCGGCGAGCAGGGACTGGGCGGTGAGGCGGCGGCGCTGTTCGACGGGGTCGGTGAGCTCGGAGTAGGCGGTGCCCAGTTCGGTGCCGAAGGCGACGAGGTCCCAGCGCTCGGCGAGCCGCGGGTCCTTGCGGTGCTGGCGGGTGAGCGGGGAGACGTCGGTCGGGAAGTCCTTGTAGAAGGTCGGCAGGTGGGTCTTCTCCTCGACGAGCCGCTCGTACATCTCCAGGACCACGTCGCCGTGACCGTCGTCGGCGACGTACGGCACACCGACGCGGTCGCAGTACCGGTGCAGTCTGAGCAGCTCTGTGTCGGGGTCGATCTCCTCGCCCAGCACCTCGGAGATCGCGCCGTACACCGTCTTGACCGGCCACTGCCCGGAGATGTCGTACTCCTTTCCGTCCTTGTGGGCGACCGGCGTTCCGAAGGCGGCCCGCGCGCAGCCCTGGATCAGCTCGCGCACGAGGTCGAGCATCACGTCGTAGTCGGCGTACGCCTGGTAGGCCTCCAGGATCGTGAACTCGGGGTTGTGCTTGTAGTCGACGCCCTCGTTGCGGAAGGTGCGGCCCATCTCGAAGACCTTCTCCAGGCCGCCGACGCACAGCCGCTTGAGATACAGCTCGGGGGCGATGCGCAGATAGAGGTCGAGGTCGTAGGCGTTGATGTGGGTGGTGAAGGGGCGGGCGTTGGCGCCGCCGTGGATCTGCTGGAGCACCGGTGTCTCGACCTCCAGATAGCCGCGCTCCAGCAGGCCCTGGCGCAGCGCCTGGACGGCGGTGGAGCGGGCGCGGACCGTGTCGCGGGCGGCGGGGCTGGAGACCAGGTCGAGATAGCGCATGCGGACCTTGGCCTCGGGGTCGGCGAGGCCGCGGCGTTTGTCGGGCAGTGGGCGCAGGCACTTGCCGATGAGCTGCCAGGAGGTGACGAAGACGGTCGGTTCGCCCTTGTCGCTGACGCCGGCCAGGCCGGTGGCGCTGATCAGGTCGCCGATGTCGGTGTCGGCGGTGAACTGGTCGAGGGCGGCGCCGGAGTCCTTGCGGGTGAGGGCGAGTTGGTGGTCGCCGGACCAGTCGCGCAGCACGGCGAAGACGAGGCCGCCGAAGTCGCGGACCAGCATGATCCGGCCGGCGACGGTGACCTGTTCGCCCGCGCGGACCTCGGCGAGGGCGTGGGTGCGGGCCGGGATGCCGACCGGGTAGGGGTCGACGCCCTCGGCGCGCAGCCGGTCCAGGGTGTGGTGCCGGACGCGGACCTGTTCGGGCAGGCCCGCGTCCGGCCCGGCCGCCCCGGCCTCGTCCCCTCCTTCGAGGCCGAGCGCCGCCAGCGAGGGCAGTCCTTCGGTGGTCGCGGGGCGGGGCCCGTTCCTCGGGTGCCCCTTCCTGCGGAGCTTGTGCAGCGACGGTACGGAGACGAATCCCTCGGCGATGCCGGACGCCATGCCGATGCGGGCGAGGGAGGCGGCCTCGCCGTAGCAGATGAAGCGGGGGAACCACTGGGGCTGGTACTTCGCGTTGGAGCGGTAGAGGGCCTCGAGCTGCCACCACTTGGAGAAGAACAGCAACAGGCGGCGCCACAGCCGCAGCACGGGTCCGGCGCCGATGCGGGCGCCCTCCTCGAAGACCGAGCGGAAGACGGCGAAGTTCAGGGAGATCCTGCGGATGCCGAGCTTGGGTGCCGCGTCGCACACTTCGGCGATCATGAACTCCATGACGCCGTTGGGGGCGGCGGCGCGGTCACGGCGCATCAGGTCCAGGGAGACGCCGTCGCGGCCCCAGGGCACGAACGACAGCAGGGCGAGGAGCCGACCGTCCTCGCCGAGGGCCTCCACGAGGAGGCAGTCGCCGTCGGCGGGGTCGCCGAGGCGGTCCAGGGCCATGGAGAAGCCGCGTTCGGTCTCGGTGTCCCGCCAGGCGTCGGCCTTGCGGATCACCTCCTCCATCTCCGCCTCGCCGAGGGTGGAGTGGCGGCGGATACGGCAGTGGGCGCCGGTGCGGCGGACACGGTGGACGGCCTGCCGGGTCACCCGCATGTCGCGGCCGTCGAGGTCGAAGTCCTGTGGTCGCAGGATCGCCTCGTCGCCGAGCTGGAGGGCGCCGAGTCCGGCGCGGGCGTAGGCGGTGGCGCCGTCCTCGGAGGCGCCCATCGCGGCGGGCACCCAGGCGTGCCGGCGGGCCGCGGCCAGCCAGAGGGCGATGGCGTGCGGCCAGGCCTCCCGGTCGCCGACCGGGTCCCCGCTGGCGAGGCACACGCCGGCCTCGACGCGGTAGGTGACGGCGGCCTTGCCGCTGGGCGAGAAGACGACGGCCTTGTCGCGCCGGGTGGCGAAGTAGCCGAGCGAGTCCTGGTCGCCGTAGGCCTTGAGGAGGGCGCGGATGCGGGCCTCCTCGTCGTCGTGCAGGGCCGCCTCCATGCGCTGCGAGCGGAACAGCGTCGCGGCGGCGTTGAGAAGGGCGAGCGCGCCGAACAGGCCGAGCAGGAAGTACAGGGGGCGCGGCGGCCGTCCGTCGTAGGTGGTGCCCGAGACGAGACCGCCGCAGACCCGGTCGGCGGCCCAGGCCAGCCGCTGGCTCTGCGGCAGCGTGCCGGGGAACAGTTCGACGAGTCCCCAGCCGATCAGGATGCCGATGACGAGCCCTACGAGCAGGACGCCGAGGGCTCTTCGTACGGCCGCTCTGCGGGAGGCGGCGTAGAACTCCCCCCGGGCGACGATCAGCAGGGCGAGGGCGAGGCCGCACACGATGAGGGACGGGACGGAGTCGGAGTAGTCGCCGATGACCGTGCCGAGGATGTCGGTGAGGACGAGCAGGCCCAGATAGACGACGACCAGCCACCAGGCGATCTTCTTGCGGGCGGCCGTCGCGGCGGCGAGCAGGAAGAGGAAGACGGCGTAGGCGAGGTTGGCGCTGACGGGGACGATGATCTGGTCGAGGGCGCGCACGACGGGGCGCAGCGCGACCCGCAGCGGCGGGATCAGGGCGAGCAGGACGCACAGCAGTCCGAGGGCGCCGAAGAAGGTCGCGAAACCCTCCGGCACCCTGCTCATCAGGCCGTGTCCGGGTGGCCGTGCCGGGCCTGTGGCGTCCTTGTCCCGCGCGGCCTCCACGGTGGCACTCATGTTCCGACTGTAGGAAGCCCCACGCCTCCTCGCCCGTCGAGCGTCCCGCCCGGCAGCGGGACCTGGGGCTTCCGATAGCCTCCTGCCGTGACGGAACAGCACTCGCACCAGTTCGAGCGGGGCACGGACGGGCCCAAGGTCATCGTGGTCGGGGTGGACGGCTCCGACTCCTCGCTGCGCGCGGCGGCCTACGCCGGTGGCCTGGCCCGACGGCAGAACGCTCTGCTCGCCGTCGTGTACGTGCAGCCGGTGATGACGGCGGGCGCGGCGCTCGGGGCGCCGGTCGCGGACACGACCAACGAGATCGCCGAGTCCCTGATCGCCTACATCCGGGAGGCCACGGAGCGCCTCAAGGGGATATTCGACGTCCGTTGGGAGTTCCACACCTTCCAGGGCGACCCCTACAACGGCCTGGTGACGGCGGCGGACGACCTCAAGGCCGACGCCGTGGTGGTGGGCGCCTCGGAGCAGGCCGGGCACCGGATCGTGGGTTCCGTCGCGATCCGGCTGGTGAAGGCGGGGCGCTGGCCGGTGACGGTGGTGCCGTAGGGGCATGGATCCGGGTGATGACTCATCATGGCTTCTCATGACTTCGATGCGGACGCCTTCCTCCAGCGGCCGCTGACCGCGCGCATCGCGGCGAACGGACCGACGGTGCGCCCCGTCTGGTTCCGCTGGGAGGACGGCGCCTTCGAGCCGGCGTCGCTCAGCGTGCTGGACCTGAGTTACCCGGTCGCACGCTGAGCCGACAGGCGGCGGCGGGGCTCAGAGGGTTCGCAGGAAGTCGAGCAGGATCTTGTTGAAGACCTCCGGCTTCTCCAGGTTGGGGTAGTGGCCGACGCCGTCGACTACCTCGGCGCGGCCGTCGCGGACGGTGCCGGCGAGGCGCTCGGCCGCCGCGAGCATGTCGGCGGGTTCCAGGCCGCCGTTGAGCGTGAGCAGCGGCGCGGTGATCTCCGCCGCGCGGGCGAAGGTGTCCGGCACGGGCACGAACCAGTCCTTCTCGCCGGGGGTGTGCTTGGCGAGCGTGCCGCGCGCCATGTCCCGGATCAGGCGCAGGCTGTCCTGGTCGACGTCGGCGAGGGTCCGCTGCGGACCGGGCAGGACCTGCACGAAGGCGTCGAGCCAGCCGTCGATGTCCGCTGCTTCCAGGGCCTGGGCCATCTCGGCCTGGAGCCGGCGGGTCCAGGAGTCCGTGTACTGGAACTCCCCGGTCGCGGCACCGCAGGTGACGACGGCGCGGACGAGTTCCGGGTACTCCAGCACGGTGTTGGTGGCGATCAGCCCGCCCATGGACAGGCCGACGAGGACCGCGGGGCCCGCGTCGAGGTGGCGCAGCAGGGCGGCCAGGTCGTCGGCCCAGCGGAACGGCTCGCTCGCGTTGGCGGAGGAGCCGTGGCCGCGTACATCCGGGGCGATCACGCGGTGCCCGGCGGCGAGGGCCGGTATCTGGGCGTGCCAGACCCTGTGGTCGACGTAACCGGAGTGAAGGAGGACCACGAGGTCCCCGGAGCCGGTGTCGAGGTAGGCGAGGTCGCCGTCGGCTGAGGCGAAGGTGCGCAGGTCCGAAGCTTTCGTCGCTGTCGTCATGACAACCAAGGTGTCATTCTTCGAGCAATTTGGCAACCCAGGTGTCATGATGGCCCGGTGAACGACTCCCCCAAGCCCCTCTCCCCCGACGATCTCGGCCACCGGGTCAGCGAGGTGTTCGATCTGATCGGCGCGCTCTACCGGCGCGGCCTGCGCAAGCTCGAACAGGGCGAAGAGGTCGAGGGGGTGTCCGTCGGCGTGCGCTCCGTGCTGGCGCTGCTGCACAGGTACGGACCCATGACGGTGCCCCAGATGGGCCGGGTCATGACGCTGACCCGGCAGTTCGTGCAGCGCATGGTGAACGACGCGACGGCCAGGGGCTGGGTCGAGGCCACACCCAATCCCGCGCACCAGCGGTCCTCGCTGATCCGGATCACCGACGAGGGCGAGGCCGTCATCACCGCGATCCTCGCGCGCGAGCACGCCCTGAACCGGCAGGTCGGCGGCGAGCTGACCGACGGCGAGCTCCAGGCGTGCGTGCGCGTGCTGAAGGAGATGCTGAAGACCTTCGACCACGGGGACGTGGACTGACTACTCCCCCATCACCAGCCCGTCGTCGCCCGCCCCACGGCTGAGCACGACCTCGCGGATCTGGTCGCGCACGCCGCGCAGTTCGGCGCCCTTGGCGATGGCCTGGTTGAGGTTGAGCACCCGGCCGGCGTCGATGTCGAACAGTTGCGGGACGAACTCGGCCTTCGACACCTCCCAGCGACCGCCGGCCCGGGCGGGCGGATCGAAGCGGAAGCGGGCGAGGGTGGACTGGTTGCCGCGCGGGTCCTGCACGCCCTGGTGGTTGTACATCGCGCCGGCGACCTGGTCGCCCATGCCGTAGACCACCCAGGTGCCGTTCACCTTCTCGTACGCCTGCGGGACATGGGCGTGGGTGCCGAGGATCAGGTCGATGTCGGGGCGGTCGCCGGAGCGGGCGGAGGTGAGAGCGCGGGCCAGGTTCAACTGGTCCTCGTCGGGCGTGTCCTGCCATTCGGTGCCCCAGTGCATCGACACGACGACCACGTCGGCGCCCCCCTTCCGGGCGGCACGGGCATCCTCGACGATCTTCTCCCGGTCGATCAGGTTGACCGCCCAGGGCTGCCCGGGCGGCAGCGGGAAGTCGTTGACGCCGTAGGTGTACGCCAGATGCGCGACCTTGGCGCGGCCCGCGCGCAGCACGGTCACGCTGCGCGCCTCGCCCGCCGTGCGCGCCGTGCCCGCGTGCTTCACCTTCGCCTGATCGAGGGCGTTCAGCGTGCGCAGGATGCCGGCGGCGCCGTCGTCGAGGCTGTGGTTGGAGGCGGTGGAGCAGCCGTCGTAGCCGGCGGAGGCGAGGCCGCGCGCCACTTCCGGCGGTGATTTGAACAGGGGGTAGCCGGTGTAGTCGCCGTTCTCGCCGTAGACGGTCTCCATATGACACAGCGCCAGATCGGCGCGGGAGACCACGGGTCGTACGCCGGCGAACATCGGTCGGAAGTCGTACCCCTTGCCACCCGCGTCGAAGCGGGCGCGATCGATGATCGCGGTGTGCGGGAGGACGTCTCCGGAGGCGACGAGGGTGAAGCCACGGGTGCCGGCGGAGGGTGCCGGACGGCCCGAGGCCTCGCGGTTGTGGGCCTGGCAGGCGGCACCTGCGGCAAGCACGGCCATGACGGCGATGGCCACAAGCCGACTGCGTGCGATCATCAGCTCACCCCTTGCGGTCGTATATACGCACCAAAATAGGTACGAAATAGAGCACGCTCGCAAACAATCCCACCGTTTCCATTAGCCCGTCCGGCCCGACCCGGCTTGCGGAAGGGACCGTTCACCGAACCGTTCGCCGACGCGATCGACCGTCCGCCGCAGATCCCTGCGCGCTCCCTGTCCCGGAACTGCCACCTGCGATGCCATACGGCCATGACGGCCGGAACCACCCTCACGAACGGGACGACCGCCGAGCACGAGCTCGCCGCACTGCAGCGGGAGCACGGCCGGCCCCTCTTCGCGCTCCTGCTCCGGCTCTGCGACGGCGACCGGCAGCGCGCCGAGGACCTCGTGCAGGAGACGCTGGTGCGCGCCTGGCAGCATCCCGAGGCCCTGCGCGCCGACGACTTCGACTCGGTGCGGCCCTGGCTGCTGACCGTCGGGCGGCGCCTCGCGATCGACGCGCGGCGGGCGCGGCAGGCACGGCCGCCGGAGGTCGGGGACGCGATCCTGGAGAACGCGCGCGTGATCTCCGACCACGCCGAGCGGGCCGCCGAGATGCTCGACGTCCGCGAGGCTGTGAAGACACTCACTCCGGAGCACCGTGAAGTCCTGGTGCTCGTGTACTTCCAAGGGGCGAGTGTTGCGGAGGCCGCGGAAACCCTTGGTATCCCGCCCGGTACGGTGAAGTCCCGCGCGTACTACGCGCTGCGGGCCCTGCGTCGGGTGCTTCCCGGATACGCGGCCGACCTGCGGTGAAACCGAAGGCTGAGTCAAACCTCCGTAAAGCGCCTTGCTGAACACCCCGGTTGAGTAATCGGCTGTCCTCATCCGTGTTCCGGATTGGGCAAGGGCCCACGGCCCCGGGGTAGGGCAACGCACTCACCGGAGGAAGGCAGGAAGGGATGCTGCACAGAGGTCAGGAGAGCACGGACGGCACCGGTGGCGGTGAACTGGCCGTCCCCATGGCGTGGTTGTACGCCGAGTACATCGCCGACGAGCTGCTGCGCACCGGCGATCTCATGCCGCCGACGTCCTTCGAGTTCCGCGCCGGGCGCGACGCCCTGGCGCTGACCATCTTCCTGTCCGACACCGACGGCGAGCTCTCCGGCATCAGGGTGATCACCCAGCTCGAGACCTGGCTTTCGCTGACGGCCTACGACCAGCCGTGGCAGGACTGGGTGCGCGAGCGCATGGCGGGCCTCGCGGCCGAGGCGGCCGACTCCGGCGGGCCCGCGCCCGACCTGGAACTCGCCGAGGCGGCCTGGCGCTGGCTCCAGGAGACCGAGCTGCTGGCACCCGACCTGAACGCCGTGCCGGGCGGCGGTGCGCTGGTCGGAGAGGACGAGGGACCGAAGGTGTGGACACCGGCGTGGCAGCTCGGACTGCCGCTCGGGCACCTCGCCATCCACCTTTTTTAAGTTCTTTTCTCCTCGGACCAATCCTCGACGCCGACCGCTCCGAATCCCTTGGTTGCGATTCTCCAAGTGGCTTGAGTGATTCGACTGTCTGGTGCGTACCAGTGGGCGCAAGGAGTAACACACCCCACACCCAACGGCACGAGGATTCGGCATGAGGTCCCTGGAGAGGCATCGCGACGTCGCCGCGTACGCGCTCGGCGTGCTGACCGAAGCGGAGGCGTTCCGCTTCGAGGACCACCTCATGGAGTGCCCCCGCTGTGCGGCACACGTGACCGAGTTCGGGCCCGTCACCCGCCAGTTGATGTTGTACCGACGGTCCACGCCCCAGTTCGTGAGCCCCATGGCCAAGCCGGGCCCGCAGTTGCTGAACCGGCTGCTCGAAGCGGTGGCGGTGCGCCGGCGCGCCCGGCGCATGCGCACCCTGTACGCCGTGGCCGCGTCGGTGGTGATCGCGCTCGCCGCCCCCGGCATCGCGATCATGGCGGGCGGCGACGACAGATCCGTCCAGGTCGTCCAGGCGACGGACGAGCGGTCAGGGGTGTGGGCGCAGGTCACGACCGAGAACGAGATGTACGGCAGCCAGGTGGAGCTGAAGGTGAAGGACGGCGCGGGTCCGCGCCCCTGTCATCTGATCGCCATCGGCCGGGACGGCTCGCAGGAGACCGTGACGAGCTGGTCCGCGGCCCACCACGACGCCCGCGAGAACACCATGACGGGCGCGTCGGCGATGCACACCGACGAGATCGCGCGCTACGAGGTGCGCACGGCCGACGGCGAGCATCTGGTGACGCTCATGCCCCGCTAGCGCTCGCCCCCCTCGCCGGTTCCGGCTACTTGAGCAGCCGCGACATCCTCCGGTCCGCCAGCGGCTTCCCGCCCGTCTGACAGGTCGGGCAGTACTGGAGCGAGGAATCGCTGAAGGAGACCTCGCGGATGGTGTCGCCGCAGACCGGGCAGGGCTCGCCGGTGCGGCCGTGGACGCGCAGGCCGCTCTTCTTCTCCGCCTTGAGCCGGCCGGCCGCAAGTCCCCTCGAACGCTCGACCGCCTCCGTGAGGGTCGTCCGCAGCGCCTCGTACAGCCGCTGCGTCTCCTGCGGGGTCAGGGTCGCCGCCAGCTTGAACGGCGACATCCTGGCCGCGTGCAGGATCTCGTCGCTGTAGGCGTTCCCGACCCCGGCGATGAGGCTCTGGTCGCGCAGGGCGCCCTTGATCTGGCGGCGCTCGCCCTTCAGCAGTCCCGCGAACCGTGTCTCGTCGAAGTCGTCGGCGAGCGGGTCCGGGCCCAGCCGCGCCACGCCCGGGACCTCCTGCGGGTCCTGCACGACGTACACCGCGAGGCGCTTTTGCGTGCCGGCCTCCGTCAGGTCGAAGCCGGCGCCGGTCTCCAGGGCGACGCGCAGCGCGAGCGGGCCCTTGCCGGGGCGGGGCATACCGCTCGGGAGCCGGTCCTTCCACTGGAGCCAGCCCGCGCGGGCGAGGTGGGTCACCAGATGCGGGCCGCCGGCCGTCGCCAGGTCCAGGAACTTGCCGTACCGGCGCACGGCGGTGACCTCGTGGCCCTCGACGGAGGTGACCGGCGGGTCGTACGTCTTGAGGACGCTGATCGCGACGGGCAGCACCCGCACGATCTCGTGGCCGACCAGGTTCTCGGTCAGGAAGTCCTTGAGCGCTTCGACCTCGGGCAGTTCCGGCATACGTCCAGAGTGCCATCCGGCGCCGACAGTGCCGGGTGGTTCCCTCGGGTGCCTCAGGACCGCGCCGGCACCGCGAACTCGCACCACACCGCCTTGCCGCCGCCCCGGGCCTCCACGCCCCACACGTCCGTGAGCAGGTCGACCAGGAGCAGCCCACGGCCGGAGACACCCGACTCCCCTGCCTCGCGGCGGCGCGGCAGGGCGCTGGAGGAGTCCTCGACCTCGACGCGCAGCCGGCGCTCGGGGCCGGCGAGGACCCGCAGGGTCACCACGGCCGAGCCCTCGGTGTGCATCAGGGCGTTGGTGATGAGCTCGTCGGCGACCAGCTCGATCTCGTCCGCCCGGTCGGCCGCTCCCCAGGCCCGTACGGCGGCGCGGATCATGTGCCGGGCCGCGGTCAGGGCCTCGGGGTCGCCGGGCGCCACGTGCTGCTGGAGGCGGCCGCCGGCCTGCGGGGCGTCCAGGACGCGGCGGCGCAGCAGGAGCAGGGCCACGTCGTCGTCGCCGCCGCGTTCCTCGGCCACGTCGATGAGGTGGTCCGCGAGGTCGCGTACGTCCTTCGGGCCGGTGGCGATGAGCGCGGTGAGGGTCTGCATGCCGTCGTCCAGGTCGGTGCCGGGCTGTTCGACCAGGCCGTCGGTGCACAGCAGCAGGGTGTGGTCGGAGTCCAGCTCGATCGTGCTGACCGGGTATTCGAGCTGCCCGAACTCCGCGGACAGGCCGAGCGGCAGCCCGCCCTCGACGGAGATCCGACGGCAGGCGCCGCCGGGCTCGCGGATCAGCGGGTCGATATGGCCGGCCCGCACCACCTGCACGACACCGGTGGACAGGTCGGCCTCGGCGTACAGGCACGTCGCGAAACGGTCGGTGTCCAGCTCGTGCAGGAACACCGAGGCGCGGGCCATCACCGTGGCCGGGGTGTGCCCCTCGGCGGCGTAGGCGCGCAGGACGATGCGGAGCTGGCCCATCACGGCGGCGGCGTGGGTGTCGTGGCCCTGGACATCGCCGATGACGGCGCCGACCCGGCCGCCCGGCAGCGGGATCAGGTCGTACCAGTCGCCGCCGATGTCCCGGCCGAGCGAGGCGGAGCGGTAGCGGACGGCGACGTCGGCGCCGGGCACGCTGGGGATGGTCCGCGGCAGCATGGCCTGCTGGAGGCCGGAGGCGAGGTCCTTCTCCTGCTCGTAGAACATGGCCCGCTGCAGGCTCTGCGCGATGCTGCTGCCGAGGGCGACGAGCACGTTGCGGTCCTCGGGGGAGAAGCCGCGCCGGTCGCTGTAGAGGAGGCCGATGGCCCCGATGGGCCTGGCCTGTGCGATCAGCGGCATGTAGGCGGCGGAGGTGATGTGCAGGTCGGTGATGTGCGGCCACAGGATCGGGTAGCTGTCGGCGAACTCCTCCGGCGACTCGATGAACCGCGGGCTGAGGGTCCGTACGACCTCGCTCATCGGGTACTGCTCGTCTATTCGGGTGATCAGGGTCCCGGGTACGAAGCTGCCGGAGGGGCCCTCGGCGACCAGCCGGATACGGCCGGCCTCGACGAGGCCCATGACGAGGCTGGTGGCACCGAGGTGGGTCAGGCCGTGGGTGTCCTTGAGGATGTCGATGACGTCCTGGATGGTGCGGGCGTGGGCGAGGGCGGCCGTGGTGATCTGCACGACGCTGGTCTGCTGGCGCCGTGCCTCGTCCTCGGCCGCCTGCTCGCGCCGCTCCTCGCGTTCGGCGAGCTCGTCGGTGGCGTCCCGGACGATGCCGACGATGCGGCGCGGCCGGCCGGTCTCGTCGCGGCGGATGTAGCCCTGGGTGTGGGTCCAGCGCAGGGTGCCGTCACGGCAGCGGATGCGGAAGTAGGCGCCGTAGTTCTCGCTGCCGTCCTTCATGGCCTGGGAGACCAGGCCGTCCAGCCGGTAGCCCTCCGGCCGCGGCACCCTGATCGCCAGGGTCATCGGGTTGCCGTCGTACTCGTCGGGGCGCAGGTCGAAGACCTCGTGGGCCTGGGCGTCCATGTGGAACACGCCGCTGTCCAGGTCCCAGTCGAAGGTGCCCATGCGATTGAGCGCCAGGATCGGGTCCGGGTGGGCGGGCCAGTCGTCCGGGAGTGACAGGGCGCTCGCTCCCCGATCAACCATGGGCCCACCTTGCCAGGGTTTGCCGGATTCTTCGACTGGGGCGACGCGATGTCCTCGCTCGGCGCCCGGTTCTCGTCCGGGTGCCGGTCAGCCGGCGAAGACGTCGGTGGGACTGCCGAAGATGCTGTCGGTGGCGCCCGGGTCGTCGGGGATCAGCCCACCGCCGTCGGGCGCGTCCGGGCCGTCCGGGACGGCCTCGGGGCCGACCTCCTCCGAGGAGCCCGGGGAGGTCTCCGGCTCGGTACGGGAGCCGGGGGCGCTGGGCTCTTCGGGTGAGGGGCGCGTGCTGCCGGGGTCTGCCGACGAGGGCGGCGCCGTGGGGGTGGCGGTGGCCGTGGGGCAGTCGCCGGCCCGGCGGCCCGGGTCCGAGGGGGCCTTGGCCTGGGTGTCGTCCGTGGCGCCGGGGGTGACGGTGACGTCCGGGGTCACGCAGTCGGCGGGCGTCCTGTCCGGGGAGGTGGGCTCGCCGGACGGGGACGCGCTCTCGTGCGTGGGCGTGCCGCTGTCCTGTCCGGGCCGGTCGCCGGATGGGCGGTCGTGCGGGTCCCGGTGGGACGGCGTCGGTTTCGCCGGCGGTACGACATGGTCGTGGTCGTGGCCCCGATGGCCGACGGGCCGCTCGATCCAGGTGTTGTCGACGACGTCGATGATCGTGATGTCGGTGACCACCTGGGTCGCCGGTGCCACCACGACCACCCGGCCGGGCCGGTATCCGGACCACCCGCGGCCGCCGACGCCCGTCTCGCCGCGGGTGCCGACGGGCGGGGCGAGCGGGTTGCCGCAGGCGCAGCGGACGCGGGGTACTCCGTGCTGGTCGACGAGGACGGCGGTGCCCGCCTGGAGGACGGACTGGTAGCCGGTGCCCACCCCGTCGCGGAACCCGTGGTTGGTGACCCGGGTGTCAGCCCGCAGCACGACCGAGGTCAGTCCGCGCAGATAGCCCGGGATCGACGCCTGGGAAACACCCGAGGCCTGGGCGAAGACGCGGGTCCTGGCCCGGTCGGCGGCAAGGGCGTCGATCTGCCGCTGGACGTCGCAGCTTCCGGATCCGCGGGTGCCGCCGTACAGGCCGGGCGTCTCGCCGGACAGGGACCGGGGCCCGGTGAGCCCCGACCGGGCGGGCTGCGGCGTTCGGGTGAGGGGCGCGGCGGCTGCCGCGGCGGTCGCCGTGGAGTCCGTGAAGGGATCCGGGCCCCGGTCCGCCGCGGGCTGGAGGAAGACCTCGCCGCTCGATGCCGTGTTCGCGTCAATGCCGCCGGCGCAGCCGGCGAAGAGGAGCGCCGCCGAGAGCGCGCAGGCGGTGACGATGGTTCGGATGGGTGATCGGGTGGGTGTCCGCACCACGTCCTCCCGCCGGTTGTCGGGAAATTCGTCACCATTGTCTGCTTCACTCGCATGGGTTACGCAAGCGGAGAAGTGGTATACGGAGAGTCACCTGGGGCGCGTGGCGCGACAATGAGGAGAGGAGGCGTACGGCCGTGGACTGGTTCGTCGCACCGGACTACTGGACGAGCCGGCTGGTCTTCCAGCGGGCTCTGGCCGGCGTGTACCTCGTCGCGTTCCTGACGGCGGCCCTTCAGTTCCGGGCGCTGATCGGCGAGCGGGGGATGCTGCCCGTGCCGCGCTTCGTCGCGCAGGTGCGCTTCAGAGCGGCTCCGAGCCTGTTCCAACTGCACTACTCGGACCGGTTCTTCGCAAGCTGCGCCTGGTCGGGCTGCGCGGTGTCGGCGGCACTGCTGGCCGGGCTCGACTCGGTGGTGCCTCTGTGGGCTGCGATGCTGCTGTGGCTGGTCCCGTGGGCGCTGTACCTGTCGATCGTCAACGTCGGCCAGACCTGGTATTCGTTCGGCTGGGAGTCGCTGCTGCTGGAGGTCGGCTTCCTCGCCGTGCTGCTCGGCAACGACGAGGTGGCGCCGCCGGTCGTGGTGCTGTTCCTGCTGCGCTGGATCCTGTTCCGCGTCGAGTTCGGCGCGGGCCTGATCAAGATGCGCGGCGACGCCTGCTGGCGGAAGCTGACCTGCCTGGACCACCATCACGAGACCCAGCCGATGCCGGGCCCGCTGAGCTGGTTCTTCCACCATCTGCCGAAGCCGGTGCACCGCGTCGAGGTGGCCGCCAACCACTTCACCCAACTCGTCGTGCCCATCCTGCTCTTCACCCCGCAGCCGATCGCGACGGCCGCCGCCACCCTGATGATCGTCACCCAGTTGTGGCTGGTGCTGTCGGGCAACTTCTCCTGGCTGAACTGGATCACCATCGTTCTGGCCCTGTCGGCGCTGGGGCTCCCGGGCGATCAGCCGTCCGTGCCGGACGCACCGCTGTGGTACGAGGTGGTGGTCCTGGCGGTCGCCGCGCTGCTGCTGTTCCTCAGCTACCACCCGGTCGCGAACATGATCTCCCGCCGTCAGGTCATGAACCGCTCCTTCGACCCGCTCCATCTGGTCAACACCTACGGCGCGTTCGGCAGCGTCAGCAGGATCCGCTACGAGGTGGTCATCGAGGGGACGGCGGACGACGTGCCGCGCGCGGACTCGGACTGGCGGGAGTACGAGTTCAAGGGCAAGCCGGGCGATCCCCGCCGCTGGCCACGGCAGTTCGCGCCGTACCATCTGCGGCTGGACTGGCTGATGTGGTTCGCCGCACTGTCGCCCGCCTACGCCGGCCCGTGGTTCGGGGCCCTGGTGGAGCGGCTCCTGGAGAACGACCGCGACACCCTGAAGCTGCTGCGCCGCTCGCCGTTCCCACCCGACGACCCACCACGCCACATCCGCGCCCGCCTCTTCCGCTACCGGTACACGACCTGGCGGGAACTGCGGGAGACGGGCGCGTGCTGGGAACGGACGTACGTGCGCGAGTATCTGCCGCCGACCAGGCTGGCCGGGGTGGCTCAGAGGTCGTAGACGCGAGTGGCGGTCGTCTCGAAGATCTGCCGGCGGTCGGCCTCCGCGGTCAGTTCCTGTGCTGTGGCGAGGACTTGACCGTAGGTCGCCGCGAGGGTGCACACCGGCCAGTCCGAGCCGAACATCAGGCGCCGTGGGCCGAATGCCTCCAGTACCGCGTCGGCGTACGGGCGCAGGTCGGCCACCGTCCAGGCCGCCGTGTCGGCCTCGGTGACCATGCCGGAGAGTTTGCAGACGGTGTTGGGGAGTGCGGCGAGGGCACGGACGTCACGGGTCCAGGGTTCGCGGGCGCCGGAGGCGATCGGCGGCTTGCCCAAGTGGTCCAGGACGAAGGTGAGTTCGGGGAGGTCGGCGGCCGCCTTGGCGCAGACGGGGAGCTGGTGGGGCAGCACCACGAGGTCGTGGACCAGGCCCGCCTCGGCCACGGCCGCCAGACCGCGCCGTACATCCGCGCGCAGCAGCCACTCAGGGTCCGCTTCGCCCTGGACCTGGTGGCGGATGCCCTTGAGGTAGCGCCCGCCGGGCAGCTCCCGCAGCCGGGCCAGTTCATCGGCGATGTCGGGGCGCGTGAGGTCGGTCCAGCCGACGACGCCCGCGATCAGCTCGTGCTCGGCGGCGAGCGCCAGGAACTCCGGGGTCTCCTCGGGCACGGTGATCGTCTGGACGAGGACGGTACGGCCGACTCCGGCCGCCCGCGCCTCGGGGGCGAGGTCGGCGACGGTGAAGTTCCTTCGCAGAGGCCGGAGTTCGGGCCCGGTGATCCAGTCCTGGTCCCGCACCGACAGGTCCCACACGTGGTGGTGGGCGTCGACGATCGTCACGGCAGCTCCCCTACGACGGACAGCCCGGCGTCCGCGCGGACCTTGGTGTGCGGGGCTGCTCTCATGACGCTTCCTTGTCGGACAGCAGGCCGGACTCCAGCAGTTCCTGCCAGAACGCCATCGGCACCTCCGTCGCGAACTGCTCGGCACAGTCGCGGACTTCGTCGGCCGACCGGACGCCCACGAGGACGCTCGCGACGGCCGGGTGCGCGGCGCAGAAGGCGAGGGCGGCGGCCCGCAGGGTGATGCCGTGGCGGTCGGCGAGGGCCTTCATGCCCAGTGCGCGGTCCAGCAGCTTCCGCGGCGCCCGGGTGTAGTCGTACGTCGCGTCCGGTCTCGGATCCGCCAGGAGGCCGGAGTTGAACGCGCCGCCGACGACGACGGAAGTGCCGCACTCGACTGCCAGGGGAAGCAGATCATCCAGCGCGCTCTGATCCAGCAGCGTGTAGCGGCCGGCGCACAGCACCACGTCGACGTCGGTGTCGGTGACGAAGCGGGTGAGCATCTCGGTCTGGTTCATCCCCACGCCGATCGCGCCCACCACACCCTCGGAGCGCAGCTTCTCCAGCGCCGGGTAGCCCTCGCGGAAGGCCTGCTCCGCGTGGTCGTCGGGGTCGTGGAGGTAGACGACGTCGACGCGGTCGAGGCCGAGCCGCTCCAGACTGGCGTCGAGGGTGCGCCGGATGCCGTCCGCGCTGAAGTCCCAGACGCGGCGCCGGTCGGCGGGGACGGCGAAACCGTTGGCCAGGTCGTCGCCCGTCGCGTCCGCCACCGGCTCCAGACGGCGGCCGACCTTGGTCGAGATCGTGTACGCCTGACGCGGGTACTCCCGCAGCGCGCCGCCGAGGCGCCGTTCGGACAGGCCGAGGCCGTAGTGCGGGGCCGTGTCGAAGTAGCGGATGCCCGCATCCCAGGCGGCGGCCACGGCCTCGTGCGCCTGTTCGTCGCCGACCTCGCTGTAGAGGTTGCCCAGGGCGGCCCCGCCGAAGGCCAGCGGGCTGACCTCGACGTCGGTGCGACCGAGCCGGTTCACCGGCCGACCGGCCTCAGGCGCAGCCCCTGCATGCCGCCGTCGACGGCGAGGGAGGTGCCGGTGGTGGCGCCGGAGAGCGGGCTCGCCAGGTAGGCGACGGCGCCGGCGATCTCGGCCGCCGACACCAGGCGGCCGGTGGGCTGGCGGGATGCCAGCGCGGCGCGTTCGGCGGACGGGTCGGCCGCGGCGTCGAGGAGGCGGCCGACCCAGGGGGTGTCCACCGTGCCCGGATTGACGCAGTTGACGCGGATGCCCTCGCGGACGTGGTCGGCGGCCATGGCGAGGGTGAGCGAGTACACGGCGCCCTTGCTCGCGCTGTACAGCGCCCGCTGCGGCAGCCCGGCCGTGGCGGCGATGGAGCAGGTGTTGACGATCGCCGCGTGCGCGGACGCGCGCAGGTGCGGAAGGGCGGCGCGGGAGACCCGGACCATGCCGAGAACGTTGACGTCCATGACCCGGTGCCACTCGGCGTCGTCGTTGTCCTCGACGGTGCCCAGGGCACCGATGCCGGCGTTGTTGATCAGCACGTCCAGTCCGCCGAGGTCGGCCACGGCGGCCGCCACGGCCTCGCGTACGCAGGCGTCGTCGGCGATGTCGGCGCGGTAGCCGAGCAGGGGTTTGTCGACGGACGACGGGTCCAGGTCGAGGACGGCGACCTGGGCGCCGCGCGCGGCGAGGAGTTCGGCCGTGGCCCGGCCGATGCCGGAGGCGCCTCCCGTCACCAGCGCCTTGAGACCGTCGAAGTCGCTCATGCCGCGTGCCCCTTCTTCTCATCGCGGTCGGCGGCCCAGAAGGCGCCGTCCGGGAACGTGTACCGAGCGATCGACTCGGGCCGCATGGCGGCCGAGAAGCCCGGCGCGGCGGGTGCCGTGTAGTGACCTTCCCTGATCACCACCGGGTCGAGGAAGTGGTCGTGCAGATGGTCGACGTACTCGATGACCCGGTCCTCGGTGGTGCCGGTGACCGCCACGTAGTCGAACATCGACAGGTGCTGGACGAGTTCGCACAGCCCGACGCCGCCCGCGTGCGGGCAGACCGGTACGCCGAACTTGGCGGCGAGCAGCAGGATCGCGAGGTTCTCGTTGACGCCGCCGACCCGGGCCGCGTCGATCTGGAGGACGTCGAGGGCGCCGGCCTGGAGGAGCTGCTTGAAGACGACCCGGTTCTGCACGTGCTCGCCGGTGGCCACCTTCACCGGGGCGACGGCCTCGCGGATGGCCGCGTGGCCGAGGACGTCGTCGGGGCTGGTGGGCTCCTCGATCCAGTACGGGTCGAACTCGGCGAGCGCCTTGGTCCAGCGGATCGCCTCGGCCACGTCCCAGCGCTGGTTGGCGTCGATGGCCATGCGGACATCCGGCCCCACGACCTCGCGGGCGACGCGGCAGCGCCGTACGTCGTCCTCCAGGTCGGCGCCGACCTTCAGCTTGATCTGCCGGAAGCCGTCGGCGACGGCCGCGGCCGCGAGCCGGCCGAGCTTGTCGTCGTCGTAGCCGAGCCAGCCGGCGGAGGTGGTGTAGGCGGGGTAACCGCGCTCCAGCAGGTGGGCCGTGCGCTCCGCAACGCCCTCGCGGCCCCGGCGCAGCAAGGCGAGAGCCTGCTCGGGCGTGAGCGCGTCGGTGATGTACCGGAAGTCGATCTGCCGGACGATCCACTCCGGGTCGGCGTCGGCGAGGAGCCGCCACAAGGGCTTGTGAGCCCGCTTGGCGGCCAGGTCCCACACGGCGTTCATGACCGCGCCGATCGCCATGTGCATCACGCCCTTCTCGGGGCCGAGCCAGCGCAACTGGCTGTCGCCGATCAGGTCGCGGTTGAGGATCCCCGGGTCGGCGCACAGCTCGTCGACGGGCCGGCCCACGACATGGCCGCGCAGCGCCTCGATCGCGGCCACCTGGACCTCGTTGCCCCGCCCGATGGTGAAGGTGAATCCGTGCCCCTCGTGGCCGTCCGCCGCGTCGGTGCGCAGCACGACGTACGCGGCCGAGTAGTCGGGGTCCGGATTCATCGCGTCGGAGCCGTCGAGCTCGCGCGAGGTGGGGAAGCGGATGTCATAGGTGTCGACCGCGGTTACACGGGTGGGGGTGCCGGGGGCCTGGGACACTGAAGTCCTTTCCGTCAAGGGGCGGTTGGCGGCCGTGGTCAGTCCTGGGCCCGACCCGTCGTGACACGGGCGATCATGAGGGCGATCAGGATGATTCCGCCGTAGATGGCCTGGATCCAGAACGACGGGACCTGGGCGAGGGTGAGCAGGTTCTGGACCACGCCCAGCAGGAGTACGCCGGTCAGGGCGCCGAACATGGTGCCCTTGCCGCCGTCCAGGCTGATCCCGCCGATCACCGCGGCCGCGAACACGGTGAAGATCATGTTGTTGCCCTGGTTGGCGCTGATCGCGCCGACGTAGCCGGTCTGGATGATCCCGCCGACGGCCGCGAGGGTGCCCGCGACGACGAACACGCCGAGCATCACGCGCTCGACCCGGATACCGGCCGCGCGGGCGGCGTCCGCGTTGCCGCCGATGGCGTACAGCGCGCGTCCGATGCGGTGGTACTTGAGCACGAACCCGGCGCACGCGAAGGCGGCTGCCGCGAGCCACACCGACATCGGGATGCCGATGAAGGTCGTGGTGGCCAGGGAGTAGAAGCTTTCGGGCATCCCGAACAGCGTCTTGCCCTTGGTCGCGCCGACGAGCAGTCCGCGCAGGACGATCAGCATCGCGAGCGTGACGATGAACGCGTTGAGCTTGAACTTCACGACCAGGATGCCGTTGAAGGCGCCGACGGCCGCGCCCACCAGGAGGATCGCCAGCAGGGAGAGGGCGGCGGGGAGTTCGGTGCCCCACCCGGACTGCGCGGCGGGCAGCACGAGGAGCGCCCCGACGGCGGGCGCGATGCCGACGACCGATTCGAGGGACAGGTCGAACTTGCCGGTGATCAGGACCAGCGACTCGGCCAGCACGACCATCGCGAGCGCGGCGGACGCGCCGAGGATCGAGATCAGGTTCCGCTCGGTGAGGAACGAGTCGTTGACCACCGCACCGAGCACCAGGAGCAGCAACAGCGCGGGGACCAGGGCGAGTTCGCGGGCACGGCGGAGCAGGACGGTCCTGGCGGCACGGGCGTCCGGCACCTTCACGGGCAGGGCCGGTGGGGCCTTGGTGTCAGCCATGGTGGTCCACTCCTTCGATGGAGGCGATCAGCTCGTGGTCGCGCCAGCCCGCCGGGTGCTCGGCGACGACACGGCCGTGGAACAGGACGAGGACGCGGTCGCAGCGGCGCAGGTCGTCGAGTTCGTCGGAGACGACGAGCACGGCGATGCCGTCCTCACGGGCGCTGTCCACCCGGGCCAGCAGGGACTCCTTGGACTTCACGTCGACGCCCGCGGTGGGGTTGATCAGCACGAGCAGCCGTGGGTCGGATGCCAGCGCGCGGGCCATGACGACCTTCTGCGCGTTGCCGCCGGACAGGTCGGAGACGGGCTGGTCGGGGCCCTCGGTGTGGATGTCCAGGCGTTCGATGAGGGCGGTGGCGAGGCCGCGCTTGCGTTCGGTGCCGACGAACCCGAAGCGGCCGAGCCGCTCCAGGACGCTCATGGTGGCGTTGTCGCCGATGGTCATGCCGGCGATGAGGCCCTGGTCGTGCCGGTCTCGGGGCACGCAGGCGACGCCGGCCTCGAGGGCGGCCCGCACGTCGCCGAACGGCAGCCGCTCGCCGCCGAGTCGAGCGGTTCCGCCGGTCGGGGTGTGCAGTCCCGCGAAGGACTCGGCGAGTTCCACCTTGCCGCTGCCGCTGATCCCGGCGAGCCCGACGACCTCGCCGCGGCGGACGGTGAGGTCGATGTCCTCGTACGCCGGTGAGGTGAGGCCGCGCGCTTCGAGCAGGACGGGGGCGTCGCGGTCGACGTCCTGCGGGTCCACGGCCTGTTCGGCGATGGCCTCGAGCGACTCCCCCGCCATGGCCTCCACCAGGGCCCGGCGCGGGAGTTCGGCGACCGGGGCGGTGGTGATCCAGCGGGCGTCGCGCAGGACGGTGACGGTCTGGCAGACCTCGTACACCTCCTGGAGGTGGTGCGAGATGAACAGGAACGTGACGCCGGAGTCCTGGAGCGCCCTCATGCGCGTGAACAGCCGCTCGATCTCCCGCTTGTCGAGCTGCGCGGTGGGCTCGTCGAGGATGATGAAGCGGGCGCCGAAGCTCAACGCCCGTGCGATCTCCACCATTTGACGGTCCTCGACCTTGAGGTCGGCGGTGCGGGCCTCGGGGTCGACGTGCACGTCCCAGGTGGCGAGGAGTTCGGCGGCCTCCGAGCGGAGCTTGCGCCAGCTTATGAGGCCGCGGTTGAGCGGCTGCCGGTTGATGTACAGGTTCTCGGCGACCGTCAGCTCGGGGACGACGGTGGGCTTCTGGTAGACGCAGGCCACCTTGCGGCGCCAGGCGTCGCGGTCGGCGAGCGGGGGCGCGGGCTCGCCGTCGAAGCGGACCTCGCCCTCGTCGGCGGCCTGGAGTCCGGTGAGGATGTTGACCAGGGTCGACTTGCCGGCGCCGTTGCGGCCGACGAGGGCGTGCGATTCGCCGGGCAGGACGGTGAGGCGTCCGTCGGCGAGGGCGGTGGTGGGGCCGTAGCGCTTGACGATGTCCCGCGCCTGGGCGAGTGGCGTCGTCATTTGACCGTGTTGCCCCAGAGCTTGGGGTCGTCGACGTTGTCCTTGGTGACCAGCGGGGCGGGCAACTGGTCCTCCAGGATGCCGCTGGGCAGCTTGACGATCGTCGAGTCGTGGTCGGTGGGGCCGGGCTGGAACGTCTTCCCCTCCATCGCCGCCTTGATGTAGAACATGCCGTACTTGGCGTACAGGTCGGCGGGCTGGGAGACGGTCGCGTCGATCTCGCCCTTGCGGATGGCGTCGTACTCCTGCGGGATGCCGTCGTTGGAGACGATCGTGATGTGCCCGTCCTGTCCGGCCTTCTTCAGCATTCCCTTGGACTTCAGGGTCTGCAGGGTCGGGGCGAGGTAGACGCCGCCGGCCTGCATGTAGATGCCCTTGATGTCGGGGTTGGCGTTCAGGAGGGTGTCCAGCTTGGAGGCCGCGGTGTCGGACTCCCACTTGGCCGGTATCTCCAGGACCTTGAGCTTCGGGAAGTTCTTCTTCACGCAGGCCCGGAAGGCCTCGGAGCGGTCCCGGCCGTTGACCGAGGCGAGGTCGCCCATGATCTGCACGACCTTGCCGGAGGGGATCTGCTCACCGAGGTACTGGCAGGCCTTCTCGCCGTACGCCACGTTGTCGGCGCGCACCACCATCGCGACCTTGCCCTTGTCGGGCGCCACGTCGACGGCGACGACCGGCACGCCCTTGCGCTCGGCCTGGTCGAGGCCGGCCTCGATGGCCGCGCTGTCCAGCGGGGCGACGACCAGGCCCTTCACGCTCTGGTTGAGCTGGTTGTTGATGTCGGTGATCTGCTGGGAGGGGTCGCTGTTGGAGTTGACCGTCTTGAGCGCGTCGACGCCTTCGGAGTCGGCCATCTTCGGCACGTAGTCGTTGTACGACTGCCAGAACGGCGAGGTCAGCAGGGGCAGGATCACTCCGACCTTCCCGCTGCCGCCGCCTTCGGCGCCGGCGGCGCCGGTGTCCTTGGTGCTGCCGCATCCGGCGAGCACGAGCGAGGCGCCGATGACCGCAGCCATCGCGCCGACGATCCGTGACGAGTTCTGCTTCCGCACTGCACTGCCGGGCATCTGGCGGCTCCTCGTTGAGCGTGTTCGAGCAGGTGCCGCATATTTATCAGACCACTTCCACGAAACAACACCCTCCGGGAGCAGAAAATCGCGGTTTCTCGCCATAGTGGTCCGACCACCTCGATGATTAGACTGCGCCGCACCCGGCGAGTGGAGGAATGGCGTGGACGAGACAGCCCCGCAGAAGGGCACCGTGACGCAGCGCGCCATCGAGCAGATCAAGGCGATGATCGCGCAGGGGCGGCTGGAACCCGGCCAGCGGCTGCCCACCGAGCGCGATCTGGCGGCGCAGCTCGGTATCTCCCGCAGCTCGGTGCGCGAGGCGATCCGCGCGCTGACGGTGCTGGGTGTGCTGGAGGCCCGGCACGGTTCGGGGATCTACGTCACCCAACTGGAGGCCGGCGATCTGCTGGAGACGTTCGGTGTGGTCGCCGATCTGTCCCGGGGCCCGCGGCTGGTGGAGCTGCTGGAGGTGCGCCGCATCCTGGAGTCGACGGCGACGGCCCTGGCGGCGGCGCGGATCACGCCGGACCAGTTGGCGGAGGTGGAGAAGCACCTCACCGCGATGAACGCCACGGACGACCCGGAGGAGATCCTCGCCCACGACCTGGCGTTCCACCGCGAGATCGCGGCGGCTGCCGGCAACGACACGATGGCGGCGATCCTGGAGGGCCTGTCCTCCCGCACCTTCCGCGCCCGCGTCTGGCGCGGCTACCAGGAGGAGGGTGCCTTCGAGCGCACCCGCCGCGAACACGCCGCGATCCACCGGGCCCTGGTGGCCCGCGATCCGGAGGCGGCCCGGGCCGCGGCGGCCGCCCATGTGGGCGAGGTGGAGGAGTGGCTGCGGGCGCAGCTCGGCGGCTGAGCACCGCCACGACGCACAAGGCCGTTCCCCTCACCCGCGGGGGAGGGGAACGGCCCCTGTCATGCCCGGCCTACGGCGTCACGTCGAAGCCGTGTTCCTGTCCGAGCCTCTGCAGTGAAGTGAAGCCGGGGATGCCGTTGGCGTCGTCGCCCGAGAACCCGCAGCGGCGCTGCCAGGCGGCGTACGCCTCGACGGTCGCCGCGCCGAAGTGGCCGTCCGCCAGGTTCGCGGCGAGGAGGCCCTCCGCGACGAGGGCCTGCTCCACGGTCTTCACACCGGCGTACGACACGGGTGCGCCCGCCTCGCCCGGGTCGCGCAGGGCCGCCGTGACCGTCTTCGAGACGTCGACCACCGGTCGCGGGCCGGGCTCGGGCGTCGAACCGCCGGGGCGCGGGGCACCCTTCTTCACCCAGGCGTACAGGTGCTTGCCCGGGCACTCCGTGGAGATGCCGTCCCGGTGCCCCTTGATCTCGTTGCCGGCGCCGTGGCTGCGCAGCAGCTCGATGCCGTCGCGGATCGCTCCGAGCATCGCGTCCGTCGGCTCGGTCAGCCCCTCCGAGCCGACCAGGCCCATGATCGCGTAGTGGGCACGGTTGAGGGGCTGGTCGCCGTTCGCCCCGGTGCGCCTGCCGAGTCCGCGGCCCTCCAGGAGAAAGCCGTGCGGGCAGGCGCCGTAGTTGTAGGCGATGTCCGAGTAGTTCTCCTTCTTGTTCGCCAGGTGGTCGACGCGGATCTGCTTCCACTTGGCGATGCAGAGGTCGTGGTTGTCGAGAAGGTTGACGCTCACCGGTGCGCCTTCGTAGTGGACCTTCACGCCCTTGGCCGATGCCTGGGTGGGTGCGGCGGACTTCGGCCAGCCGAGCTGAGCTCGCGTGACAAGCTTCACATGTGCCTCCGGGACGTGAGAGTGACGCCAACCTCCTTGAGTGTGGAAGCAGTTCCCGACGGCCTCGCGCCGACGCGCCGCCGTCTCCCGTCCGTGGACCTACGATCGGCGCAACCGCAGCGTGACCAGCTCGAAGGGGCGCAGCCGGAGCGCGATGCGCGCGCCGTCGCGCGACGGCGGCTCCGGCAGCGGACGTTCCAGCAGATCCGTCGCCGCGACGTCCGCGACCTCGAAGTCCGCCGTCAGTGTGGCCCGTGCCCGGCCGCCGTGGGCCTCGTGCAGGCGCACGACCACGTCCCCGCTGCCGTCGTCGGCCAGCTTCACCGCCGTGATCACGACCGCGTCCCGGTCCACCGTCACCAGCGGGGACACCTCCGCCTCGCCGGTGATCCGCCGCTCCGGCAGATTGATCCGCCAGCCTTCACGTACCGCGTCGCCGATGCCCGCGCCGGGCACGAGGGCGTGCCGGAAGCGGTGGACGCCCTGGTCGGTCTCGGGGTCCGGGAAGCGCGGGGCGCGTAGGAGGGAGACCCGGACCGTCGTGGTCGTACCGTGGTCGCCGTCGGTGCGGACCGTACGGGTCACGTCGTGGCCGTACGTGGAGTCGTTGACGACGGCGGCGCCCCAGCCCGGCTCCTCGACGTGGACGAAACGGTGGTTGCAGGCCTCGAACTTGGCGGCCTCCCAGCTCGTGTTGGTGTGGGTGGGCCGGTGGAAGTGCCCGAACTGGGTCTCCGAGGCGTACCGCTCCGCGTGGACGTCGAGCGGGAAGGCCAGCTTCAGGAACTTCTCCGTCTCGTGCCAGTCGACCTCCGTGTCGAGCAGCAGCCGCTTCTCCCCCGGCGCGAGGGACAGGCGCTGGGTGACGCGGGAGTCGCCGAAGGTCCGGGTGATCCTCACCGAGGCCCCGTCCGCACCGGGGGCGATCTCGTCCACGTCGGTCAGGTCGGTGACCGTGTGGCGGTAGAACGCGTCGACGTCCCAGGCGTCCCACATGTTCGGGAAGTCGGGGTGAAGCTGGAGCAGGCCGGCCGCGCCGCCCGGCGCGATCGTCTCGCGGTCGCCCTCGATGTCGTACGCCGACACGACCAGGCCCCGTGCGTCGATCTCGACGCGCAGCAGGCCGTTGTCGAGGACGAAGCCGCCGTCGGGGCGCGGTGCGAGGGACGTCCGGCCCTCGGTCACCGGGGGGCGTGCCCCGCCCGCCGGTACGCCTTCGCGGGTGTGCGGGGCGGAGTTGAAGACGAGCTCGGTCGTGCCCTCGCCCGCCAGGGCGCGCTGGGCCGCGTCGATGATCGCGTTCAGCTCGCCCGCGAGGCGCTCGTACGTGGCGCGGGCCTCCCGGTGCACCCACGCGATGGACGAGCCGGGCAGGATGTCGTGGAACTGGTGCAGCAGCACCGTCTTCCAGATCCGGTCCAGCTCCTCGTACGGGTAGCGGAAACCGGTGCGTACTGCGGCGGTCGCGGCCCAGAGCTCGGCCTCGCGCAGGAGGTGTTCGCTGCGGCGGTTGCCCTGCTTGGTCTTGGCCTGGCTGGTGAGGGTGGCGCGGTGCAGTTCGAGGTAGAGCTCGCCGACCCAGACGGGCGCGTCGGGGTATTCGGCCTCGGCCTTGCGGAAGAAGGCGTCCGGGGTCTCCCAGACGACGGTCGCCGAGCCCTCCAGATCGCGCAGCCGGGCCGACTTGGCGATCATCTCGCGGGTGGTGCCGCCGCCTCCGTCGCCCCAGCCGGTGGGGGCCAGGGAGTGCCGGGCCGCTCCCTTGTCCTTGAAGTTGCGGGCCGCGTGGGCGATCTCGCTGCCCTTCATGGAGCAGTTGTAGGTGTCGACGGGCGGGAAGTGCGTGAAGATCCGGGTGCCGTCGATGCCCTCCCACCGGAAGGTGTGGTGCGGGAACTTGTTGGTCTGCGACCAGGAGATCTTCTGGGTCAGCAGCCACTTGGAGCCCGCCGCCTTGATGATCTGCGGCAGTCCGGCGGCGAAGCCGAAGGTGTCGGGCAGCCAGGCCTCGTCGTTCTCGATGCCGAACTCGTCGAGGAAGAACCGCTTGCCGTGCACGAACTGCCGGGCCATCGCCTCCGAGCCGGGCATGTTGGTGTCCGACTCCACCCACATGCCGCCCGCCGGCACGAACCGGCCGTCCGCCACCGCCTTCTTCACCCGCGCCCACACCTCGGGCCGGTGCTCCTTCACCCACGCCCACTGCTGGGCCTGCGACATGGCGAAGACGAAGTCGGGCTCGTCCTCGATGAGCGCGGTCATGTTGGACGTCGTACGGGCCACCTTGCGCACCGTCTCGCGCAGCGGCCACAGCCACGCCGAGTCGATGTGCGCGTGCCCGACGGCGCTGATGCGGTGGGCGGACGGCACCGCGGGCACGGCGAGCACCTCGGCCAGTGCCTCCCGGGCCCGCGCCGCCGTGCCGTTCACGTCCTGGAGGTCGATCGCGTCGAGCGCCCGCTCCACCGCCCGCAGGACGTCCCAGCGCCGCGCCGAATCCACCGGAAGCTCGGCCATCAGCTCGCCGAGCACCTCCAGGTCGATGACGAGCTGCCAGACGTTCTCGTCGAGGACGGCGAGGTCCATGCGGGTCAGCGTGTACTGGGGGGCGCTGCCGGCGGTCTCCTTGTCGCCCAGTTGCGTGGGCAGGAAGGGGTGGTAGTCGAGGATGACGGGGTTGGAGGCCGCCTCGATGTGCAGCCGGACCTCCTCGCCGCCCTCCACGGGGGCGCCGATGCGCACCCACTGGTTGCGCGGGTTGAGGCCCTTCACCGGGGTGCCGTCGGGCCGGTAGACCAGGCCCTCGCACTGGAAGCCGGGCATGTTCTCGTCGAACCCGAGGTCCAGCAGGGCCTCGACGGTCCTCCCGGCCCACGCCTCGGGCACGGTCCCGGTGACCCGGAACCAGCTCGTGCCCCACGGAGCACCCCAGCGGGCGCCCACCTCGATCGGCTCTGCTTCGGCCGCGAGCCCCTCGGCGACGGGCACCGGCTCGCCGGGCGCGTGCCACACCGCCACGTCCAGCGGCACGGACTCGGGGTACACGGCGGGGCGGACACGCTCGTCGAGGACACGCCTCAGGCGGGCTTCGACCAGGTTGCGGTCGTCATGCATGCGGGGTGCTCCGTAGGTCGTCCGGGCGGGTGGTTACCAGCGGTGGGTGACGGTCACGGGGGCCGACGTGGTGTAGAGCTCCCCTACGGCACGCAGTTCGAACCGTGCCTCCTGCTCGCCCTGTTCGGGCCGCAGGCCGCCGAGGAAGTACGCGCTCTGGCAGGTGCCCCCGAGGAAGCGCCGGGTGCCGTCGGGAAGCAGGCGGTGGATGGTGTGGTGGCGGGTGTCGCCGGGTGCCGGGGTCCAGGCGAGGCGCAGGTCGCCGCCCGAGGCCGCGGTGACGCGGAAGCCTGCCGGGGCGGCGGGCGTGTGTGGGGCGCTGCGGACGGCGAGGCCGCCGAGCCGCCACCGCACCGGACCGCCGTCGGCCGCGGTGAGCCGGACGCCGATCGCCCGCACGGTGCCGGTCAGGCCGGTGAGCCGTACGGTCGCGGTCTGCCAGCCGCTGCCCGAGGTCACGGGGAAGTAGGTGTACGGCGGTGTGGCCCCTGGTGCGGTGGGCTCGGCGGTGGCGACGGCCAGCTCGACCTTGACGGCGCCCGCGTCGGCCCGGTGGGTCAGCTCGACGACCGTGTCGGCTGTGATCGGCAGCCGTGTCGCATACACGTCGAGTACGGCCGGCCGGTCCAGTGCCCCGTCGACGAGCACACTGCTCCCGCCTCGCCACGCGGCCGCGAAGTCGAAGGTCACCGCGGGTCGCTGCCCGTCCGTGTGCACGACCCAGCGGCGGGACGGCAGCCGATCCTGGAGGCCCAGGTGGTTCCAGGGCACGTCCGACGTCACCTGGCCGTCCTCGTACCAGCGCAGTCCGTGGCCGGTGTTGAAGACGCTCGCGAACGGCATCGAGGTGACCGTCGACCGGTCGGCGACCGAGACGGCCGGCGACCGCCAGGTGTCCGTGCCGTCCGGCCGCGAGGGGTCCAGTGACCGCCCGGTCCAGAAGCGGTCGTCGGCGGCGTGGAAGTCGCCCGGCGTCCGGCCGTCGGCCGGCAGGTGGTTGCGGGTCCACTCGGGCCGGTAGAAGCCGACCGACACGACGTGCGCCTTGTCGCGGGGCACCATGGCGTCCCAGTTCACGGACGAGTTCCAGCCGTTCGACTCGACGTCGACTCCCGCCCACAACTCGTAACGGCTGCGGCCCAGTTGGGCGGCTCGCTGCCCCGACGACGTCAGTTTCGCGGCCGTCCAGCGGAAGTCGACGAACATGTCGTCGGCGGCCTGGAAGAACGCCTCGTTCTGCGAGTTGAGCGCGCCCTGCCAGCTCACGCTGCCGTTCACGGTCATCGAGTCGTACCAGGTGACCCGCTGGCCCTTGGCCTTGGCGAGGGTCTTCAGCTCGCGCAGGAAGCCGAGCATGTCGGCGCCCAGCGCGGTGTTCCCGCCGCTGGTCTCGGCGTTGACGAACCACCCGTCGAAGCCGTACGCCGCGGCGACCGCGACGAGCTGTGCGGCCAGCGGATACCGTCCGGCCGTGTCCTTCTGCACCAGGTCACGGGTCCACTGCAACTGCCCGCCGTAGGCGACCGGCGGCAGGAAGATGTTGCCGAGGACGGGCACGCCGTGGCGGTGGGCGGCGTCCACGATCGGCGCGTTCGGCGCCAGGATCAGCCCCTCGCCGGAGGAGCCGCCCCAGAACACCAGCTCGTCGATGTACGCCCAGTGCGTGAGGGCGTAGTAGTCGGCCGTGGCCGAGCCTTGCGACGGGTTGCTCGCGGTGGGCCCGAAGGACACCAGGGACTGGATACGCGCCTGGCCCGCACGGGCGGTCGGGTTGACCGGGGCCGGGGTGAAGCGCTGGGCGAGCGGGACGCTCGACGCGTTGAAGGCGAGGTCCGCGTCGTCGGCCGGGCGCCAGGACTTCAGGCTGCGCCAGGTGATGCCGGTGCCCGGGCTGCCGGAGGGCAGTGAGTCCGGGTACCAGTAGGACGCGTACGGCTGGAGGGCGGCGGCCTTGGGCCCCGGTGCCGCCGTCGTCGGTGACGAGGGGAGCATCGCGGCCGTGGCGGCGGCGATGAGGACGGTGCGTCTGGTGGGTTTCACGAGCGGGTGCCTCCTTGTGGGGTGGGGAGTACCTGATCGGGAGCGACGACCTCGGTGATGCCGCGTGCCGCGAGGTGTTCCTGGTCGGCGGCACGCGCATCGAGGACGGTGGTGGGGCGGGCGCCGTCGGCGACCAGCCGGAAATAGGCGTCGAAGACCGGGCCGCCCGGTGCGCAGAGCGAGCGATCGGCCGGATCGGCGGGGACGATCAGCGCCGTCGTACGCGGCACGGGTGTGCGTGGCGCCTCCTGGGCCGCCCGCTCCAGCACCCGGGCCGTGTCCTTCGGTTTGCGGTCGTTGGTCAGCAGGCCCAGTCCGTATTCGAGTTCGGGGAAGTCGGCCAGCTCACGGGACACGTCGTGGGAGCACCACCAGGTGATGCCCCACAGGTCGGGGCAGTCCAGCGCGTTCGCGACGGTCGCCGCGGTGAAGGCGGCGGCGTGCTCGGGCGGGACCAGGGGCGCGGGTGCGCCGACCTCCTGGAGCCAGACGGGCCGATGCGGGTCGTCGGCCCACGCCTTGCTCAGCTCGACGAGGTAGCCGGCGTGGTGCTCGGCCGGGACGGAGGTGCGGCCGTGGCGCTGGGCGGTGCCGTTGAAGACCCAGGAGTGCACGGCCGTGACGGCACCGTGCCGGGCGGCCTGGGCCGGGGTGAAGGGCTGGTCGTCCTGGTACCAGGTGGCGTCGTACTCGGCGTGCAGGTGCAGCCGCCCCGGGGCACCCTCCTCGCAGGCGGCGAGCATGCGCGTGAGCCAGCGGTCGATCTCGTCCTCGGTGGCGCGGTCGGGGTCCGGGTGCGGGCCCGCCGAGAACTGGTTGACCTCGTTGCCGAGGGTCATGCCGAGGAAGTTCGGCCGGTCGGCGAGGGCGGCGGCGAGGGTGCGCAGGTAGGCGGCCTGGCCGTCGAGGACGTCCGGGTCGGTGAAGAGGTTGCGGCGGTGCCAGGTCCGGGTCCAGGCCGGGAGGAAGTCGAAGCTGCTCAAGTGGCCCTGCAGACCGTCCACGTTGACGTCGAGGCCGCGTTCGGCGGCGGCGTCGACGAGCCGGACGAGCTGTTCGACGGCCGTGGGGCGGATCTGGGTGCGGTTGGGCTGGAAGTACGGCCACAGCGGGAAGACCCGGATGTGGTCGAGGCCCAGCGCCTCGATGGAGTCGAGGTCGGCGCGTACGGAGTCGAGGTCGAAGTCGAGCCAGTGATGGAACCACCCCTCACTCGGGGTGTAGTTGACGCCGAAGCGCACGGCAGAAGGCATGCGGTGTCCTTGCACTCGGTGGGGGAGGTTCAGCCCTTCACCGCGCCCTCGCCGACGCCGCGGAAGAAGTACCGCTGCAGACAGGCGAAGAGGGCGATCAGCGGCGCGACGGCGATGATCGTGCCGGCGGCGACCAGGCGTTCGTCGTTGGCGAAGGTGCCGTGCAGGTAGTTGAGGCCGATGGTCAGCGTGAACTTCGACGGGTCGCTCAGCACGATCAGCGGCCACAGGAAGTCGTCCCAGGCGCCCATGAAGGCGAAGATCGCGACGACGGCGAGGGTCCCCTTCACCGACGGCAGCGCGATGCGCAGGAACCGCTGCCAGACGTTGGCGCCGTCGACGTAGGCCGCCTCCTCGATCTCGTACGGCAGGTTGAGGAAGGCGTTGCGCATCAGCAGGACGTTCAGGGCGCTGATGCAGCCGGGCAGGACGACACCGATGAGGGTGTTGTTGAGGCCGAGCTCCCGCATGGTCGTGAACTGGGCGATGATGATGCCCTCCACGGGCACGAGCATCGCCAGGACGAAGACGAGCGTGGCCACCCGGCGGCCCCGGTAGCGCAGCCGGGCGAGGGCGTAGCCCGCGAGTGCCGCGCCGACGCAGTTGGTGACGACGTTGGCGGTGGCGACCTTCAGCGAGTTCAGGGCGTAGTCCCAGACGGGGATGGTCTCGGAGACCCGCTCGTAGTTGTGCAGCGTCGGGTCGCCCGGCAAGAACTTCGGCGGGGAGCTGAAGATGTCCTCGGTGGGACCCTTGAGCGAGGTCGAGAGCTGCCACAGGAACGGGCCGACGGTGAGGGCGAGGACGGCCAGCAGGAGCAGGTAGCGCAGGGCGAGTTCCCAGACGCGGACGCGGCGGCCGTGTTCGTCGGTGATCCGGGGTTCGCGCGGGGCGGCCGGCTTCGCGGGGGTGGGCCGTACCTTCTCCATGACGCTCATGACTCCTCCCTCCGGTCGGCGCGCAGCACGAGCAGCATCAGGGCGACGGTGACGACGAAGACGACGACCGAGATGGCCGAGGCGTAGCCGACGCGGCCGGTCAGTCCGGTGCCGGTGCGCTGGACGAGCATGACGAGGGTGGTGTCCTCGCCCGCAGGGCCGCCGCTCGGGCCGGCCATCAGGTACACCTCGGAGAACACCTTGAAGGCGGCGACCGAGGACAGCGCGCCGACCAGGACCATGGTGGAGCGGACGGCGGGCACGGTGACCGTGAGGAAGCGGCGGATCGCGCCGGCGCCGTCCACGGCCGCCGCCTCGTGCAGTTCGCGGGGCACGTTGGCGAGCGCGGCCAGATAAATGATCATGTAGTAGCCGAGGCCCTTCCAGACCGTCACGGCCATGGCGCTCAGCAGGAGCAGCCACTGGTCGCTGAGGAAGCCGACCCGGCCGACGCCGATCGTCTCCAGCACGGAGTTCACCAGGCCGCGCTCGTCGAGCAGCCACACCCAGATCAGCCCGACCACCACGATCGAGGCGACGACCGGGGTGTAGAAGGCGGACCGGAAGAAGGTGATGCCGGGGATGTTCTTCTGCACCAGGAGCGCGAGCAGCAGGGGCAGTACGACGAGGGCGGGGACGACGCCGAGGACGTACAGCGTGCTGTTGCGCAGTCCGATCCAGAACATGTCGTCGCTGAGCAGCTCGCGGAAGTTGGCGAGGCCGACGAACTTCCCCGGGATCAGGGTGCGGCGGTCGGTGAAGGCGTTGACCAGCGTGGAGAGGAACGGGTACAGGATGAAGGCGCCGGTGATCAGCAGTCCCGGGGCGGCGAACAGCCAGGGGCTGGTGGGCAGTTGGCGCCGCACCCGGGAGACGGTGGAGAGGGCCATCGCGTACTACCCCTGCTGCTGGAGCAGCGTGTTGCAGGCCTTGACAGCGTTGTCGAGAGCTTCCTTGGGGCTCTCCTTGCCCTGCAACGCCTTGGCGACCTCGTTGCGCAGCTCGGTCTTCATCTGCTCGCTGAACAGCACGGGCGTGTAATTGACGGCGTTCTTCAGGGACTTGGCGGCGGCGACCCGTACGCGTGTCTCGTCGGTGCCGTCCTCCTTGGTGAAGTACGGGTCGTCGAGCGAGCCGGCGGTGCTGGGGAAGATGGCGACCTGCTTGGCGAACGACATCTGGTGCTCGGCGTCGGTGACGTAGTGCGCGAAGGCGACCGCGGCGGGCGTGCGCTTGGTCTGCGCGTTGACCATCACGCCCATCACGTACATGTTGACGTGGCCGGTGCTGGTGATCTGGTCGGTGATGCCGACGTTCTTGTACAGGTTCGGCGCCTGCTTCTTGAAGTTGCCGAGGTCGAGCGCGCTGCCGGGGTTCATGGCGACGGCTCCGGTGAGGAACTTCTTGCCCGACGACTCGGGGGTGGCGGTCAGCGCCTGCGGGTCGAGGGCCTTGGCGTCGTACAGCTCCTTGTACTTGGTGAGGAGCTCGACGCCTTTCGCGTCGTTGAACGTGAAGGCGGTGCCCTCCTTGTTCATCAGCTCCACGCCGTAGCGGCCGAAGTCCTCGACGGTGGGGACGTTGGCGAGGGTGGCGACCTTGCCGTCCGTCTCCTTCGCCATCTTCAGGGCCGCGTCGAAGACCTCGTCGTACGTCTTCGGCGGCTGCTCCGCGTCGAGGCCCGCCTCCTTGAACAGCGTCTTGTTGTAGAAGAGCGGGCCGGTGTTGAGGTACCAGGGGAAGGCGTACGTGCCCTGCATGCCGGGGACCTGGTGGCTGGCCCATGCCCCGTCCAGGTACTCCTTCTTGTACTTCCCGGCGGCCTTGTCGAGGTCCATCGCGAGGCCCGCCTTGGCGAGCGGGGCGACCAGGTCGGGCGAGACGTTGACGACGTCGGGGAGCGTGCCGCCGGCGGCGTCGGCGCTGATCTTGTCGGCGTAGCCCTCGGCGGGCTGGTCGATCCACTTGACGTTCGTGCCGGGGTACTTCTTCTCGAAGTCGGCGATCAGGCCCTCGAAGTAGTCCTTGAAATTGGCGCGCAGGTTCCAGGTCTGGAAGGTGATGTCGCCCTCGACCTTGCCGGAGGCGTCGGTGGCGGCGCTGTCACCGCCTGACGAACCGCAGGCACTGAGCGGCAGCGCGACACAGACGGCGAATGCGGCAGCGAGGGCTCTACGGGATATGGGCACCGTGAACCGGCCTCCTTTGCGGGCGGGTTGGTCGACGTGGCAGACCCTGCACGCCGCTCCACGGGCCCGTCAATGGCTCTCGCGCAGCTAATTTCTTTAGTGACTAATGCGCATTAGGGTCACCGAACTGAACCGCATTAGGATCACGCCGCTGAACCGCATTAGTGCATACTGCTCCGGGAATGTGCCGCCGGAATGGGGGGATCACGATGTCAGGCAAGCGGTCACCGGCCCGGCGTCCGACGATGAAGGACATAGCGCGGCACGCCGGGGTCTCCCAGAGCGCCGTCTCCTTCGCGCTGAACGGCCGGCCCGGCGTGTCGGAGGACACCCGCGACCGGGTGCGCCGGGTCGCCGAGGAGCTCGGCTGGCGGCCCAGCACGGCGGCGCGCGCGCTGTCCGGGGAGGGCGCGGCGACGGTCGGCTTCGTGCTGGCGCGTCCGGCCGACAAGCTGGGCGTGGACTCCTTCTTCTTGCAGCTCGTCTCGGGCATCCAGGAGGTGCTGGCGGAGCGCCATCTCGGGCTGCTGTTCCAGGTGGTGGAGGACATCGCCGACGAGTGCGCGGTGTACCGGCGCTGGTGGGCCGAGCACCGTGTCGACGGTGTCCTGGTCGTCGACCCGCGCACCGACGACCCCCGCCCCGACCTCCTCGACGAACTGGGCCTGCCGGCCGTGGTGATCGGCGGCGCGCCCGACGAACGCCACCCGGGTCTGTCGACCGTCTGGGCCGACGACGCGGGCGCGATGGCCTCGGTGGTGGACGGCCTGTACGCGCTCGGCCACCGGCGGATCGTGCACATCGCCGGTCTGCCGGGGCTCGCCCACACCGAGCGCCGCATCCGCACCCTGCGTGCCGAGGCCGGGCGCCGCGGCCTGTCCGAGGTGCGGTCGGTGACCACCGACTACTCCGACGCCGAGGGCGCGGCGGTCACCCGCCGGGTGCTGGAGGGCACCGCTCCGCCGACCGCGTTGATCTACGACAACGACGTGATGGCCGTCGCCGGTGCCGCCGCGGCGACCGAACTCGGCTTCTCCGTACCGGCGGACGTCTCGGTGGTCTCCTGGGAGGACTCGGCCCTGTGCCGCATGGTCAAGCCATGGCTGTCGGCCCTGTCCCGGGACAGTGTGGAGTTCGGCCGCACGGCGGCCCACGAACTGACCGCGCTGCTCGACGGCGGGTCGGCACGCGCGGTGCGCGTGCCGGTGCCGCGGTTGATCGAGCGTGGGAGCACAGGGGTGGCGCGGGGTGCGTGACGGGCCGGTGCCGTCGCCGTCCGGCCCGGTCGGCCTCACGCGCCACCCGTCGCTCGTCGCCCGTCGCCCGGATCAGAGGCGCAGCCCCTGAAGCCCCTCATAGGCCGCCGTCACGATCTCCATACCCCGGGTGTCCTCCGCGGGCTCGCGCATCTGGTTGGTCACGTAGGCCACCACCATCCGGCTGTCGGGCTCCAGCATCATCAGGGATCCGCCCCAGCCGCCCCAGCCGTACGCGGTGCCGAAGAGGCCGTAGCCCAGGCCCCAGCGCATGGGCATGCCCAGGACGCGGTCGTCGCCGTCGAACTGCTCCTCCCAGGCACGGTCGCAGCCGGCCCGGGACAGCAGCCGTACGCCGCCCACCTCTCCCCCGCAGGCCAGGACCGACTGGACCCGCGCGACCGAGCGGGCGTTGCCGTATCCGCTCGCCGCGGGGATCTGTGCGCGGCGCCATGCCTGACTGTTGCCGTCGCGGACGCGCACGCCGTTGCCCGCCTCGGAGCCCTCCGGATTGCCCGGCGCGCTCGCCGCGTAGTCCTCGTCCCGGCCGGTCGGCGCAATCGCGGGGGCGACCCGGTGATCGTGTTCGGCCGGCAGGCCGATGTGGAAGTCAGCGCCCAGCGGACCCGTCACCTCCGCGGCGAGGAAGTCCCCGACGCTGCGGCCGGTGACCCGGCGCACGACCTCGCCGACCAGGAATCCCTGGGTGAGGGAGTGGTATCCGGCGGCGGTGCCCGGCTCCCAGCGGGTGGTGCGCGCGGCGAGCCGGGACGTGGCGGCCGGCCAGTCGTAGAGCTCTTCGACCGGCCCGTCCCAGTCGGGCAGGCCCGCAGTGTGCGAGAGCAGGTGCCGTACAAGCACCTTCTCCTTGCCCTCCGCCGCGAACTCCGGCCAGTAGCGGGCGACCGGCGCGTCCGGGTCGAGTTCGCCCCGGTCGATGAGGACCAGGGCGCACAGCGCCGTCATCGTCTTGGTCACGGACCACACGTTGACGATCGTGTCGCGCTCCCACGGGACGGTGCGGTCGGCGTCCGCGAAGCCGCCCCAGACGTCCACGACCGGCTCGCCGTCCACGAAGACCGCGACGGAACCGCCCGCGTCCCCCGCGTCCAGCATGTCGGCCAGCGCGTTCGGCACGGCGATGAACAGACGGTCGTAGGTGCCCTGGATGTCGGCCATGCACCCCATCCAGCCCGCGCGGCCCCGCCCCGGTCAACCGATTTAAACCCGTGAGCGGTACAGCCCGAACTCCGCGATCCGCGCCGCCGCGCGCGAGCCGGTCACCCGCACCCGCCACCGTCTGGCCCGCACCGGGGCCGGGAGCAGCACGATCCGGCTCGCGCCGATCGTTCCGGCCCGGGTCACCTCGGACCAGGAGCCGTCGCGCTGCGCCTCCACCACGAACCCCTCCACCTGCTGCCCGTGTCGGATGTCCTCCGCGAGTCGGATCCGGTCCACCTCCCGCTCCCGTCCGAGGTCGACGGTGACACGGCCCGGTGAGACGGTCGTGCGGGCGTCGCGTGCCAGGTCCTCGGGCAGCTCACGGTCCACGCGCTCGCGGAACTCCCGCAGCTTGGCCACGTCGGCGGCGGGCAGCAGGCCGTCCGTGTCGGGCGGGATGTTGAGCAGGAGCACCGAGTTGCGGCCCACCGACCGGAAGTAGATGTCCGTCAACTGCTCGACGCTCTTGGGCTGTTGGTCGGCATGGTAGAACCAGCCGTCGCGGATCGACACGTCGCACTCGGCCGGCCACCACTGCAGGTGGTCGGCCACCGGCCGGGCCTTGACCAGGGCGGCGCGGCTGCCCATGTCGGGCGCGTCGTAGGCGAGGGCGTAGTCGGTGCGGCCGTAGTCCTTCTCCTGGACCGGTACGACGCTCCACTCGTCCTCCCGGGCCAAGCCGCCCTCGTTGCCGACCCAGCGCACATCGGGGCCGGACACGGCGATCACGGCGTCGGGTGCGAGGGCGCGGACGAGGGTGTACCAACTGTCCCAGTCGTACTTCTCCACCTTGTCCGGCGGGATGCGGCCCTGCGCGCCGTCGAACCACACCTCGTCGACCGGCCCGTACTCGGTGAGGACCTCGTAGAGCTGGTTGAGCATATGGGCGCCGTAGTCGGTGGCCGGGAGGGTGTACGAGCGGGGCGGTGTGCGGTCGTCGCCCGCCACGAGGGTGGGGATCGTGCGGTCGGTGCGGGCGCTGCCGTTGGCGTAGACGCCGTGGAGGTACTGGTTCTCGTCGGCGGGCGAGATGTAGACGCCGACCTTGATGCCGTGGCGGCGCATGGAGTCGGCGAAGGAGCGCAGGACGTCGCCCCGGCCGTCGCGCCAACTGCTCGACGCCACCGAGTGGGTGGTGTACCGGGTCTGGTGGAGCACGAAGCCGTCGTGGTGCTTGACGGTGAGGATGGCGAGCCTGAAGCCGCCGTCGCGCAGGGCGCGGGCCCACTGGTCGGTGTCGAGGCCGGCCGGCTGGAAGACGTCGGGGTCCTCGTCGCCGGTGCCCCACTCCAGGCCGGTGAAGGTGTTCACGCCGAAGTGCAGGAACGCGGTGCGCTCCAGGCGCTGCCAGGCGATCTGCCGTGCGGTGGGGCGGACCTGGGAGGCCTTGCGGACCAGGTCCGCCTCGGTGTCGTCGGGGCTGACGGGGATGCGGTAGCGGGGGTCCTCCGCCGTGCCGGCGGGTGCCGCCAGGGCGGGTCTGCTCACGCCGGTCGCGGCGAGGACGGCGGCTGTCGCGAGGAACACGCGTCGGGAAACGGCCATGGGAAGGCTCCTCGGGTCAGATGCTCAGATGCGCAGGTGCTCAGGTGCTCAGGTGCCATATGGCGGGGGTGCGCTGATCCGGCGGGTACTGGGCGAGCCGCCCGTCGTCCGTGACGCCCAGCGGCATGCGGGTGATGGCGTTGACGAGCCGGTAGCCGCCGGCGGCGGGCTCCAACTGCCAGCGCTGGAGAGTGTTGCCGGGGTCGCACGCCTGCGGCGCCGCCTCGACGCCGGGCTGGAGCGGCACGTTGAGCGTGAGCTTCCCGCCCCGGACCTCCAGGCAGCCGTCCGCCGTCCGCACGGTCGCATAGCCGTCGGCGGTGCGCGCCACCTCGGCGTCGAAGGACCGGCCTCGCGTCCGGAAGGTGTACGAGCCGTCCGCCACCGGCACCCGCGTCAGATCCCGCCACCCCGGCGCGTGCCCGACGGCCGCACCGCGCGCGGTGAACCCGGCGTAGGTGGCGTCGGGGTGCGGATCGCCCCAGGTGGACTGGGCGATGTGCCGCAGCGCGGGCCACAGGGCGACCGCGACCTCGTTCTCGGTCTCGCCCCGGCCGTTGTCGGGCCAGAGGCTGATCTTCGCACCGGTGACGCCGTCGGAGGTGGCCAGCTTCTCGCCCTCGAAGCTGCGCGGGTCCCAGCTCTGGTCGTACAGGCCCTTGGCGTCGCTGTGGAAGCCGCCGCGCACGAGGTAGAGGGCGTAGGCCGCGTTCATCAACGGGTAGCCCTGGGCCAGGAGTTGACTCGGTTTCGTCGCCACGTTCAGCCAGTGCTCGATCGTCGTGCCCGCGGTCACCGGGACGGTGTTGGCGCCGGTGAGCCCGTCGTTCCAGATGCGCAGCTTCCTGCCCTTGTCCGCCGCGTGGGCGTGCACGCGGTTGACGAAGTCGATGAACGCGTCCTGAGGTGTGGCGCCTGGGCCGTACCTGTCCTGGGCGTACTTCAGGATCTGCGGGTACTTGGCGAAGTCGGAGCCGAGCATGTACTCGTCGGCGCCCATGTGCCAGGACGTGGAGGTGAAGACTTGCGCGTACTCGTCCATCAGGCCGGTGTAGTAGGCGAACGCCTCCGGCCTGGTGATGTCGAGGCGCGAGGGTTGCTTGTTGCCGTCGGAGTCCGTGAGTTGCAGGTCGGGACGGTTCTCGATCCACGGGTCCATGTGGCCCGGGGAGTTGATCTCCGGGATGATCTCGACGTGGTACCGCTTGCCGAGGGCGACCAGGCCGCGGATCTCGTCCTTGGTGTAGTAGCCCCAGGTGTCGGCCTCGGGGTGGGCGTCGCTCTTCACCTTCAGTTCGAGGAGCAACTGGTTGAGCTTGTGGTACGCCATCTCGCGGACCAGGTTCTCCAGCCAGGGCATCGAGATGTGGACGTAGCAGGCGCAGACGCCTACGCCCCGCTCCTTGTAGCGCGGTGCGTCGATGGTGCGGCCTGCCGGGATCCGGTCGCCCTGGGCGAGGAGCTGGAGGAGGGTTCGGGTGCCGTAGAAGGCGCCGTTCTCGGTCGCCGCGGTCACCGACAGCCGCTTGCCGGCGCTTAGTTCGTAGCCCTCGGCACCGAGGGAGGTCCGGTCGGGCCGGACGTCGATGACGATGTCACCGGTCCTCGCGCCGCCGGGCACCACGGGTACCGTGCCGTGTCCCGCGTCGCGCAGATCGTCGGCGAGCGTGCCGGCGACCCGTCGTTCGCTCGCACCGTCGGCCACCAGGCGAGTGGAGCGCGCGTAGCGGTAACTGCCGGACGCCGGGGTCCAGTCGGCCAGGGCGGGCACCGTGACCGGAGCCTGCGCCGGCGTCGCCGGTGCCTCCTGGGCGATGGCCGGCAGCGGCGCCGTGAGCAGAAGCGTCAGCGCCGTGAGGACTCCGGCCGGTCTCCAGCGTCTCCTCATAAGACACCCCTATTCATCGGATGTCTGATGATTGAGCGGGCCCCAAGGGCTGTCAATGGGAGCCGAGAGCAGTCGAGTTGACTCATTGGTCCGATGACGCGCAGGTCAACGGGGCGGTATGGAAGCGAGGCCCCGCGAAAAGTCCAACAAGAGCTACGCGAATATCCAAGCCCGGCGGCCTCTCGACGCCGGGCCCGCCGAGGGGCAGAGTTCCTCCTACATACTCGCGAGTAAGCCCTGAGGAGCGCCCGTGACCAGCTTGGTCGGTCGGACCGCCGCCGAGATCGCCGCCGCCGTACGCGAGAAGCGGGCCACTGCCCGGGAGGTGGTGGCCGAGCACCTGGCCAGGATCGAGCGCCTCGACGGCGGCGTCGGCGCGTTCCGGGTGGTGCGGGCCGAGGCGGCGCTCGCCGAGGCCGACGAGGTGGACTCGCGCGGCGACCTCGCCGAACTGCCGCTGGCCGGCGTGCCGGTGGCCGTCAAGGACAACCTCGCGGTGCGCGGCGAGTCCAAGCGCGTCGGCTCCGCGGCCACGCCGGACACGCCTGCCGAGGCCGACCATGTCACCGTGGCCCGGCTGCGGGCCGCCGGCGCGGTGGTCGTGGGGCTGACGAACGTGCCGGAGCTGTGTGTCTTCGGCACCACGGAGGGCGTGCACGGCACCGCCCGCAACCCGTGGGACACCTCGCGCACGGCGGGCGGTTCGTCCGGCGGCAGCGCGGCCGCCGTCGCCGCGGGCATGGTGCCGATCGCCCTGGGCAACGACGGCATGGGCTCACTGCGCATACCCGCGGCCAACTGCGGCCTGGTCACCATCAAGCCCGGCACCGGTGTGGTCCCGGCCGGCGTCAGCGACGGCGACTGGTTCGGCATGTCGGAGAACGGCCCGCTGGCCACCACGGTCGAGGACGCCCGCCTGATGCTGTCGGTCCTCGCCGACACCGACGTCGTACGCCCGGCCACCCCCGCCACGTACCGGATCGCCGTGTCCCTGCGCAGCCCGATAGCCGGGGTCGTCATCAGCAAGCCGTACGCGACCGCCGCCCGCGAGGCCGCGGGGTTGCTGATCAAGGCCGGTCACCAGGTGCGGCGGGCCGACCCGCCGTACCCGATGTCGCTGGGCGTGACCTCGCTGACCCACTGGACCGCGGGGACGGCCGTGGACGCCCGGGGCCTGGACCCGCAGCGGCTCACCCGCCGGACTCGGGTCCACGCCGCTGTCGGGAAGCGGTTCGTCGACCGGGCGCGCGTCGGCGCGAGCCGGGCGGAGCTGCGCCGGAGGCTGGAGCCGTTCTTCGCCGAGTACGACGTGCTGCTCACCCCGGCGCTCGCCCGCCGCTCCCCCCGGTCCGAGCCCTGGCACGAGCGGGGCTGGCTGCGCAACATCGTGGCCAACACGAACTACTCGCCGCTGACCCCGCCGTGGAACCTCACCGGCTGGCCGGCGATGGCGATCCCGCTCGGCACGCTGCCGTCCGGCGCCCCCACCGCCGTGCAGTTGGTCGGACGTCCCGGCTCGGAGGCGGAACTGCTGGCACTGGCGCAGCGGATGGAGGAACTGCGGCCGTGGCGGCGGACGGCGCCGCTGGACTAGGGCGGGGCCGGAATACGAGCTCCCGCTACAGGGCCAACGGTGCGACGGCCGCGGCCCTGCGTCGCGCGGTCAGGAAGAGGCCTGCCGCGACGACGGCCGAGGCGAGGCCGAGCAGGCCGACGGCGGCGGCCAGGGTGCCGAGGGCGGATTCGGCCGCGATCAGGACCAGCGGGCAGATGAACTGGCCGATGAAGAAGGACGCGGTCCACAGGCCGGTGCCACGGCCGCGGTCGGCGAAGTCCAGCCTGGACATGGCGATGGTGAGCAGGGAAGGCAGCAGGAGACCGGTGCCGAGGCAGTTGAGTACGGCGCCGGCGATCAGCAGCGGCGCGCTGTCCGCGAGCCACATCACCGCGAACCCGGCCGCGCACAGCGCGAAGACGAGTGGCAGTCGGGGCGCCGGGGCTCCGCGCAGCTTGGTGAAGGTGATCGCGCCGGCCACGGTGGCGGCGCTGGCGATGGCCGTGGCAAGCCCGATCACGCTGGTCGCCGTCACTCCGAGGTCGTCCAGCAGGTAGGACATCTCCACCGGGACGGTGTAGAAGACGAGGGCCCCGAACACGGTGAGTCCGCAGATCCCGGCCAACCGCCGGAAGGGGAACGGGCGCTTCGGGGCGACCGCGATGTCCGGGGTGACCGTCGTGACCGCCGTCGGCTTCGGCAGCCCGATGGCCATGAGCGGGGCGATGAGCAGACTGACGGCGTAGATCCAGAACGGGGTCCGCCAGCCGGCCGACCCCGCCGCACCGCCGATGACGAAGAAGGCGGTCGCGGAGGCGGAGGCGCACATGGTCTGGAGGGCCAGGTAGCGGTCCCGCACCCGGCCGCTGTAGTAGTCGCCGATCAGCGTGGTGCAGCAGGTCATGATGGCGGCCTCGGCGATACCGACCAGGGCGCGGCCGGCCACGATGGCACCCAGCGACTCCAGCCACAGCGGGGCGGTGCCGAAGGCCGCGTACAAGACGGTCGCGACGATCAGCAGGCGCTTGCGGCCGAGCCGGTCGACGATGACGCCCGCGAAGGGTGCCAGCAGGCCCAGCGACAGGGCCGGGACGGTGAGGGCCATCGGGACCAGTGCGTCTGCGCCGGGCACGTCGGCGAAGTGGTCCTGCATCTTGGGCAGCACGGGCGCGATCAGGACGGCCCCGAGGATCGGCAGACAACTGCCGGCCATGAGGAGAGCGACGCGCAGCCGGTGCGCGGCACCGGACGTCGGAAGGATCGCACCGGATGGCGGCACTGGTTCCGTGTAGGCGGGCGGGGGCGGAGGCACGGAAGCGGGCATGCGGGAACTCCACGTGGCGAGGTTGGGGAGGGGCGGCACGCCATCAGGGAACAGACACCCCGAGGAGAGGAGCGTGCGGAGGAACTGGGGTCGACTATGAGTGAGCGACCCAGCCCTGCCTAGCCTCTGCCCGATCGATCTCCCGGATCGCGATCATCCTTGCCGTGGATGGTCTCGGCGACCCGTGCCGCCGTCTCCCGCAGCCAGATGTGCGCCGCGTCGTGCGTGTGCACCGGGTGCCACCACAGGGCTTCCCGGAGCGGCACGGCGTCGTAGGGCGGTTCCATGACCCGTACGGGGACGAGTCCGTCCAGCCGGTCGGCGAGATGCCCCTGGATCAGGGCGACCCGGCGGGTGCCCGCGACCAGGAGGGGCATCAACTGGAAGCTGTCGACGGACACTTCGACGCGTGGCTCGATACCGAGCATGCCGATCTGCCGGGCGGCGGGGGCGTCATACGTGCGCTGGTACGTCACCCACGGGAGCCGGGCCAGGTCGTCGAGGGTGAGCTGCTCGCCGACCTCGGGGTTGTCGTCGGCGACGAGGTAGACCCAGCGGTCCCGGTAGAGCTCCACGGCGGGAAAGTCGCCGATGATGCCGTGCGGCAGCAGCAGCCCGTCGGCCGTGCTCAGCAGCGCCCCCGTGTTCTCGGTGATGTCCGTCGGGGGCTGTTTGAAGCGCAGCCGGATCCCCGGCGCCTCGGTGTGGACGACGCGGGCGAGTTCGGCGCCGAAGACGGCCACCGCGTAGTCGGAGGCGAGCAGGGTGAACTCGTGCTCCTCATGGGCGGGGGCGAACACCGCCTGGCTGGTGAAGACGCGTTCGAGCAGGTCGCAGGCGGTGGCGGTGCGGTCGAGGAGGGCCAGGCCGAGGGCGGTCAGCTCGTAGCGTCCGCCGACCCGGGTGAGCAGGTCGTCGTCGAAGTGGCGGCGCAGCCGGGCCAGGGCGGCGCTCATGGCGGGCTGGCTGAGCCCGATGCGCCGTCCCGCGTTGGTGACGTTGCGCTCCTCCAGGAGGGCACGCAGGGCGACGACGAGGTTGAGGTCCAGGCTGGCCAGGTTCACGCGAAATCCCTGTACGGAGGAGGAGGCCGTGGCCCAGGTATTTGTCGCCTGGATCCAGAGCATCCAAGGAATCGATTTCCCCGATCGCAATTTACGGGCCAGATTGGTGGCACCGCAATCGGGAGGACATCTCCGTGAAATCCGCAGCCGCAGCCGAAGCCACGTCGGCGCCCCTCTTCGCCGGCCCGTTCGCCATCGGCACTCTCTCCGCTCCGGGCGGCGCCGCGTTCCCCGCCCTCGTGGTGCCGGACGGCCGCGTGCTCGACCTGCGCGCGGCACTGGACGATCCCGCCCTGACCGCCCTCGCTCTCCTGGAGCACTGGGACGAGGAACTGCCGCGCCTGCACGGCCTCGCGGGCGATCCGGCCGGTGACTGGCTGCCGCTGGACGACCTGTCCGTGCACGCGCCCGTCGAGCCCCGGCAGATCTTCCAGTCCGGCGCCAACTACCGGCAGCACGTGATCGACCTGGAGGTCGCGCACCGCGCGAAGGACGATCCGCGCACCGTCGAGGAGGCCCGCGCCGAGATCGCGGCGATCATGGACAAGCGGGCCGCCGAGGACCTCCCGTACGTCTTCATCGGCCTGCCGACCACGATCACCGGCCCCTACGACGACGTCGTACTGCCCTCCTGGGCCAAGAAGCCCGACTGGGAGCTGGAGCTGGCCGCGGTGATCTCCCGCCCCGCCCACCGGGTCACGGTGGAAGACGCCCTCGAACACGTCGCCGGCTACACGATCGCCAACGACCTCACCGACCGGGCCACCGTCTTCCGCCGGGACATGCCCGCCATCGGCACCGACTGGCTGCGCTGCAAGAACGCTCCCGGCTTCACCCCGCTCGGCCCCTGGATCGTCCCGGCCGGGTCCATCGCCGACCCGTCCGACCTGCGGGTCACCCTGAAGCTCAACGGCGACACCATGCAGGACGAGTCCACCAAGGACATGATCTTCGGCGTGGCGCGGCTGGTCTCGTACATCTCCCAGAGCGCCCAACTCCTGCCCGGCGACCTGGTGTTGACCGGCAGCCCGGCCGGGAACGGCATGCACTGGGGCCGACTGCTGCGCGACGGTGACGTGATGGACGGATCCGTCACAGGGCTCGGAGCCCAGCGCACCCACTGCGTCGCTGAGGAGGCGCCGTGAGCGACCGCGCTACCACTGTGCCTGACGCGAAGGACGCCGAGGGTGCGATAGCCGAGGCCGCCAAGGCGTACTCCAATTGGGGCCGTTGGGGCGAGGACGACGTCCTCGGCACGCTCAACTTCCTGGACGCCGTAAAGCGCCGCGAGGGCGCGGCACTCGTCCGCGACGGCGTCAGCTTCTCGCTCTCCCAGCGCTTCGACATGAACGGCCCGCAGAAGGGCTGGCGGCGGCGTACGAACCCGGTGCACACCATGCTCGACACCGGCACCGACGCGGCCTTGGGCAACCAGGGTTTCCCGCACGGCATCGGCGGCGCCGACGACGTGATCGCGATGCCGCTGCAGTGCTCCACCCAGTGGGACGGCCTCGGCCACATCTTCGACCACGGCAAGGCATGGAACGGGCGGGCCGCCGAGAAGGTCGTCACCTCCGACGGCGACCTCGTCACCGGCATCGAGCACATGGCGCCGTACGTGGCCGGGCGGGGCGTCCTCCTCGACGTGGGCCTGGTCGTCGGCCGGAACGGCGAACTGCCCGACGGTTTCGCCATCACCGAGGAGCACCTGACCGCCACTGCCGAGGCACACGGCGTCACCGTCGGCCGCGGCGACCTCGTCCTCGTCCGCACCGGACGGCTGGCCCGCGCCAAACGCGAAGGCTGGGGCGAGTACGCGGGCGGCCCCTCACCCGGGCTGAGTTTCACCACCGCCGGCTGGCTGCACCGCAGCGAGATCGCCGGGATCGCCACCGACACCTGGGGTTTCGAGGTCCGGCCCAACGAGTTCGAGAACGCCTTCCAGCCGCTGCACCAGGTCGCCATCCCCAACATTGGCCTGCTCATAGGCGAGATGTGGGACCTCGACGCCCTGGCCGAGCACTGCGCGGCCGACGGGCGGTACGAGTTCTGGCTCACCGCCGCTCCGCTGCCGATCACCGGAGCCGTCGGCTCCCCCGTGAACCCGATCGCCGTCAAGTAACACCCCGGACCGGCCAAGTGGGCCGCCCCGACAGCCACATCCATCCGGCCCGCACCACTGCCCCCGCCGCTCGAAGTCGCGCGGCTCCACCGCAGGGAGACCCCATGACCGACCCCGGCCCCCGCCCCCGCACCGTCCTCGTCATAGGCGGCGGCGCCTCCGGCAACGCCGTGACCGTGCTGCTGCGGCGAGCGGGCATCACCGTCGACCTGATCGAGGCCAAGCCCGACTGGAACGTCCTCGGCTCCGGCATCACCCTCCAGGGCAACGCGCTGCGCGTACTGCGCGAGCTGGGCGTGTGGGACAAGGTCCGGGAGAGCGGCTACGCCTTCGACTCGGTGGGCCTGGCCACGCCCGACGGCCACGTGTTCCACGTCCAGCAGGACATCCGTACCGGCGGCGAGGACCTGCCCGCGACCATCGGCATGCAGCGGCCCCGGCTCCAGGAGATCCTGTGCGAGGCGGTCCGGGTCAGTGGCGCGACGATCCGCCTCGGCACCACCGCCGACGAGCTGGTCCAGGACGACACGGGCGTCACCGCCCGCTTCAGCGACGGCACCGAGGGCCGCTACGACCTCGTCGTCGCCGCCGACGGTCTCAACTCCCAGACCCGCGCGATGATCGGCATCGGCGAGAAGCCCGAGCCGACCGGCATGGCCATCTGGCGCGTCGCCGCACCCCGCCCGGCGGGCGTGGAGCGCACGGACCTGGCCTACGGCGGGCCCTGCTACATCGCCGGCTACTGCCCCACCAGCGAGAACACCATCTACGCCTATCTCGTCGAGGCCAGCCGCGACCGCGCCTCGATCGACCCGGCCTCGTACGCGGACGAGATGCGGCGCCTGGCGGCCCCGTACGGCGGCGCCTGGCCCGAGATCGCCGCGAGCATCACCGACCCTGCGGAGGTCAACTACACCTGGTTCGACCGGCTGCTCGTCGAGGGGCCCTGGCACCGCGGCCGGGTCGTGCTGGTCGGCGACGCCGCCCACGCCTGCCCGCCCACCCTCGCGCAGGGCGCGGCCATGTCGCTGGAGGACGCCTCCGTACTGGCCGAACTGCTGAGCGCGGAGGAGTCGTGGGACTCCCTCGACGACCCGCTGAAGCGCTACCACGAGCGCCGCATCGGCCGTGTCCGCATGGTCGTCGAAGCCTCGATGCAACTCGGCCAGTGGCAGCTCGACGGCGTCCGTGACGCCGACGTGCCCGGCCTGATCGGCCGCACGATGTCGGTCCTGAAGGAGACCCCGTGACGACCCCGGACACCCTGGCGACCCCAGAGACCGCAGCCATCCCCACCATCGACGTCCACGCGCACGTCCTGCTCCCGCAGGTCGAGGAGGCCGTCGCCGGGCACCCCGGGCTGGCCGCCGCCCGCAGTCTGGATGCCCGTCGCAACGGCCCCGAGGCGCTCGCCGTCAACGGCCCGATGGTCCGCGACCGCATCCCTCTCCTTACCGACGTCAAGGCCCGGCTCACCGCGATGGACGCCTCCGGTGTCGACGTCCAACTGGTCTCGCCTTCCCCGTCGCACTACCACTACTGGGCCGACGAGGACCTGGCCCGCACGGTGTGGGAGCTGGCCAACACCGGCACCGCCGCCCACGTCGCCCAGGCCCCCGACCGGCTGCACGGACTGGGCCTCGTCCCGCTCCAGCACCCGGACCTCGCCGTCAAGGCCCTCGACCACGCCCTCGGCCTGGGCCTGCGCGGAGTGGAGATCTCCAGCCACGCACCAGGGCGCGAGCTCTCGGACCCGGCCTACGACACGTTCTGGGCGCTCGCCGAGACAACCGGCGCGGTGCTCTTCCTGCACCCCTTCGGCTGCACGCTCGACGAGCGCCTGGACCGCTGGTACCTGTCCAACACGGTCGGCCAGCCCACCGAGAACGCCGTCGCGCTCTCCCACCTCATCTTCTCCGGGGTGCTGGACCGCCACCCCGGCCTGAAGGTGATCGCCGCGCACGGCGGCGGCTATCTGCCCACCCACATCGGCCGCTCCGACCACGCCTGGCGGGCCAGACCGGACGCACGGGGCTGTGCGGCCGAGCCGAGCAGCTACCTCAAGCGGCTGTACTTCGACTCGCTCGTCCACGACCCGCACGTCCTGCGCGAACTGATCAGGGTGGCCGGCCCAGACCGGGTCCTGCTCGGTTCGGACTTTCCCTTCGACATGGGCACCGTGGATCCCGTCGGCGCGCTGCGCGCCGCCACGGACCTGCCCGACCCCCACTTCCACGCCGTACGCGGCGGCAACGCGGCAGCGCTGCTGCGCCTGTTCTGAGGAGCCCCCACATGACCAACGACCTCCCCAGCCCTCTGTCCAACCGCCTGCTCACCCACCTGCGGCACGTCGACCTCGCCGTGCCCGACTACGACAAGCAGCTCGACTTCTACGCCGGAGTCTGGGGCCTGACCAAGGTCGCCGAGGACTCGGGCATCTCCTTCCTGGCCGCCGAGGGCAGCCCCGAGAATTACGTCATCCGGCTCCGCAAGGCGGACGAGAAGCGGCTCGACCTCGTGTCCTACGGCGCCGCGTCGGCCACCGACGTGGACACGCTCGCCGAGCGACTCCTCGCGGACGGCGTGCGGCTGATCTCGCAGCCGGGCAAGGTCGACACCCCCGGCGGCGGCTACGGCTTCCGCTTCTTCGACGGCGACGGCCGCACCATCGAGGTCTCGGCGGACGTCGAGACCCGGCAGCACCGGCGTATCGAGGAGAAGGAGGCCATCCCGGTCCGCCTCTCGCACGTCGTCCTCAACTCCCCCGACCTGGACGCCACCCGCGCCTGGTACGAGCGCCACCTCGGCTTCCGGCTGTCCGACACTCTCAGCTCCCCGCACATGGGCGAGGTCATGCACTTCATGCGGATCAGCAGCCGGCACCACTCGATGGCCATCTCCAAGGGCCCGTACGCCTCCCTGCACCACGTCTCGTTCGAGCTGCGCGGCCTGGACGAGTACATGCGAGGCTCGGGGCGCGTGATGCGCTCCGGCGCCCGCAAGATCTGGGGACCGGGCCGGCACATGGCGGGTGACAACACCTTCACGTACTTCCTCGATCCGCACGGCAACACCGTCGAGTACACGACGGAGCTGGAGGAACTCGACGAGGACACCTGGCATCCGCATGTCTACGACTTCTCCCAGCCCGAGGTCACCGACCAGTGGGGCACGGCGAACCCGATGAACGAGCTGGTCGCCAAGGAGTCCTTCAACGACGTCGACCGCGGCGTCTTCGTCGCACCGCCGGTCTGATCCCCCTCGACACCGGGGGCGCGGAACAACCCGTGCCTGACTCCCCCCGCACCCCCGGTCCACTCCTACGCCGCACCCCAGGATCGCCATGCGCTTCGCCACGTACGAACACCACGGCCGCCACAGCGTCGCCACCGTCGACGACGACGGCACCCTCCGTCCCGTCCCCGGCCGTGCCTCGCTGCTCGACCTGCTCCGCGCAGGCCCCGCGGCCCTACGAGAGGCGGGCAACGCCGCACGGGACGTGCCGGACGGCCCGCACGTCTCGCAGGCGCGGCTGCTGCCGCCTCTGCAGCCGCCGTCCGTACGGGACTTCGTCACCTTCGAGGAGCACGTCGAGGGCGTACGGCGCAGCGTCGACAACGCGGCCGGGGTTCCCGACGCCTGGTACGACGCGCCGACCTTCTACTTCACCAATCCGTACGCCGTCATCGGCGCGCACGACGACGTGCCCGTGCCGCCCGGCTCCTCGGTCCTGGACTTCGAACTCGAAGTCGCCGCCGTCATCGGCATCGAGGGCCGCGACCTCACACCCCTTCAGGCCCGCGACCACATCATCGGCTACACGATCTTCAACGACTGGTCCGCCCGCGACCTCCAATCCGCGGAGATGAGGGTGGGGTTGGGCCCCTGCAAGGGCAAGGACACCGCCGCCACCCTCGGCCCGTACCTGGTCACCGCCGACGAGCTGGAGCCGTACCGGGACGGCGACGGTTTCCTGCGGCTGGCGCTGACCGCGTCGGTGAACGGCGAGGTGGTCGGCGAGGACCTGCTGTCCAACATGAGCTGGACCTTCGAGGAGATGGTCGCCTACGCCTCGCGCGGCACATACGTCCGTCCCGGCGACGTCCTCGGCTCCGGCACCTGCGGCAACGGCGGCTGCCTGGCCGAGCTGTGGGGCGTACGCGGCCGGCAGGACCCGCCGCCGCTGAAGCCCGGCGACACCGTCACCCTCACCGTCGAGGGCATCGGCACCGTCTCCAACACCGTGGTGCCCGGCGCCGGACCGGTACCGGTCCCCCGGGCCCGCAAGCGCCCGAGGCTGCGCCCGTGAACCGCGGGGCCGTGAACAGGCTGGACGGCAAGGTCGTCGTCGTCACCGGAGCCGCGCGCGGGCAGGGCGCGGCCGAGGCCGAGGCGCTGACCCGGGCGGGGGCGGTGGTCGTCGGCACCGATGTGACCGAGGCTCCGGGCTGTCTGCGCCTGGACGTCACCGACGCGGAGGAGTGGGCGGCGCTCGCGGAAGAGCTGCGCCGCCGGTACGGAGAGGTCCACGGCCTGGTCAACAACGCCGGCATCACCTGGCGCGCGCGGCTCGACGAGGTCACGCCCGAGGACTTCGCCCGCGTCCACGCGGTCAACGTCACCGGCCCGCTGCTGGGCATCCAGCATCTGGCCCCGTTGATGCCGCCGGGCTCGTCGATCGTCAACGTCGGCTCGGCCGCCGGGCTCACCGGGCACTACCCGGTCGCGTACACGGCCAGCAAGTGGGCGCTGCGCGGCCTGTCGAAGGCGGCCTGTGTCGAGCTGGGCCCGCGGGGAATCCGTGTGAACACCGTCCATCCCGGCTTCATCGAGACCGAGATGACCGCTTCCGCCGCGCCCGCCTTCCGCGAGGCGAACATCCGCGAGACGCCGCTGGCCCGTACCGGCACCGTCGACGAGATCACCCCGCTGGTGGTCTTCCTCCTCTCCGACGACGCATCCTTCATCACCGGCGCCGAGATCCCCGTCGACGGCGGCTTCACCGCACACGGCGGCGCCAAGTCCATCTCCGACGCCCTGCGGCCGGCGTCCGGCTGAACCTCCGACCGGGTGCGGCCGTCCGCCGTGCGGACCCTAGGCGGACCTGCCCTGGCCCGGCTCCGCGAACGGCCCTTCGGCGGTGAACGCGAGCCGTGCGAAGCGTTCGCCCATACGACGATGGGTGGCGGCGTCGGGGTGCAGGTCGTCGGGCAGCGGCAGCTCGGCCGAGTCGGCCTCGCCGTACAGCTCGCGGCCGTCGAGGTAGTGCAGGTTCGGGTCGTCGGCCACCCGCTGCCTCACGATGCGGGACAACTCGTCCCGGATGACGCGCAGCGTCAGCTTCCCGCTCGCCTCTTCCGCCGGGTCGCCCATGGCCACGAACCGCAGTTGGCCTCGGCCGAGGCCGCTGAAGTCCGGTGCGGCGGGGCCGGGTGTGTCCTCGTGGATCGGGCACAGGATGGGCGACACGACCAGCAGTGGGGTCGTCGGGTGCCCTTCCCGGATGGTGTCGAGGAAGCCGTGGACCGCGGGACCGAAGGCGCGCAGCCGCATCAGGTCCAGGTTGACGAGATTGATGCCGATCTTGACGCTGATGAAGTCGGCGGGGGTGTCGCGCAGGGTGCGGGCGGTGAACGGATCGAGCAGGGCGCTGCCGCCCAGCCCCAGATTGATCAGCTCCACGCCCCCGAGTGAGGCGGCGAGCGCCGGCCAGATGCCGGTGGGGCTGGCGGCGTCGGAGCCGTGGCTGATCGAACTGCCGTGGTGCAGCCACACCCTGCGGCCCGTGTCGCGGGCCGGCTCGACGGGGGCGTCGGTGCGCAGGGCGATCAGTTCGGTGGTCTCGTTGTGCGGCAGCCAGATCTCGACGTCCTTGTCCCGGGCGGGCAACCCGGCGAACCGGACCGTGCCGGGACGGCCGGGCCGGCGCTCGGTGGTTCCGGCCGTCATGTCGATGATCAGGACATTGCCGTCGGTGACGCTGCCCTGCCCGGCGGGGCGGCCGTCGACGATCAGGTCGTACAGGCCGTCCGGACGGGGCGGGGTGCCGACATAGCTGCGCTTGGTGGGCAGCGTGTCCAGTTCGACGGCGGTGGCGCGGGTTCGGAAGGCCAGCCGTACGCCGGAGGGCTGCGACTCGGCCATGGCGAGCTGCCCGTCGGTGTTCTGGGCACGCGCCCGGGCGGGCAGCCGGTGCGGCAGCAGGCCGTGGTCGGTCCGCTCGACGTCGAGGGCACCGCGCAGCAGGTCGGCGGTGACGGTCGTGGTGATCCAGTCGTGCTCGGTGTCCATGTCCTTCAGCCTGTCGGTCAAGGGGTGGGCTCGGTGGGCCAGTTGCGCAGCACGGCGTCCAGGGCGTCGAGGATCCGGTGCCAGGTCTCCTCGGAGTCGGGCGCGCTGTGGCTGAAGCCGCCCGCGAGCTCCAGGCTGGCGTAGCCGTGGAAGACGCTGCCCAGCAGCCGTACGGCGTGGGTCGCGTCCGGCTCGGTCAGGTCGTAGCCGCGCAGGATGGCGCGGGTCATCTGCGCGTGCCGGACGCCGGCGCTCGCCGCGGCCGTCTCGGGGTCGAGGGTCATGCGCGCGGCGGCGGCGCGGCCGGGGTGTTGGAGCCCGTAGTCGCGGTAGACGTTCGCGAAGGCGACCAGGGCGTCCTTGCCCGCCCGCCCTGCCACGGCGTCGGCGGCCAGGTCGGCCAGCTCCTCAAGCGCGAACAGGGCGATACGCGTCTTGAGGTCCTGGGAGTTCTTCACATGCGAGTACAGACTCGCGACCTTGACGTCGAAGCGCCGGGCGAGCTCCGACGCGGTCACCTGCTCGAATCCGATCTCGTCGGCGAGCTCCGCCCCGGCCCGGACCAGACGTTCCGTGGTCAGCCCTACGCGCGCCATAACCATCCTCTCGCATACCGAAATCGAGTATGCATCTGCCTAAAGCTTTTAGGCAAATAGAGAGGGCTTGGAGGTAGCCTGGAGGGTCCGCTAGAGCGCGCGGTACATGATGTGCAGCCCTACCCGGCCGTGCCGGGGATGGTCGTACGCGTCCGGGACGGTGCCGAGGATCGTGAAGCCGAGGGAGGTCCACAGGCCTACGGCCGGGTTGGTCTCGACGACGGCGTTGAACACCATGCCCCGGTAGCCGTCGGCCCGGGCCACGGCCAGGATGTGCTCGGCCAGGGCGCGGCCGATGCCGCGGCCGCCCTGCTCGGGGTCGACCATGAAGCCGGCGTTGGCGATCCCGGCGGCGGGGCCGCCGTAGTTGGCGGTGACGTAGGCGGAGGCGACGATGGATCCGGTGTCGTCCTCGACGACATAGACGCGTTTGGCGGGACCCATCCACAGGGCCCGGGCGGCGTCCTCAGAGGTGTCCGGATCCCATGCGTAGGTCTCGCCGGCGGCGACGATCCGGTGCCAGAAAGGCCAAATCCGCGGCCAGTCGTCGGCCGCGGCTTCTCTGATCAGCATGGGCGCGAGTTTCGCACGCCCATGCCGTCGGCGATCGCGAAGGGGTTCCGCCAGGTCAGTCGACGCTGGGCAGGATGTGGGGCTCGGCGAGGTCGTCCTCGTACCCCGCCAGGCGAATGGGGGCGGACCTGGCCCACACGTCGAGACTGCCGAGCTCCTTGGACCTGCGGCCCGCGCGCTCCGTGCGTTCCTTGGGGCGCTGCTCGCGATTCGTCTTCTCAGGTGTCACCGCGCACTCCTTCTGTGTCGGATCACCCTCGGGGCGGGCCGGCCAGTCTGCGGTCCGGCACCTGACGCCCGCTCGGGTCTTACTCAAAGTCGACTCGGACGCGGTGGCGCCGGATAACTGGCGTGAGAGCAGGCCGTTGTGCACCGGCTTGTCCCGGGACGGACCATGGGTGTGGGTTGGGACCCTGTGTTGCTGTCCGTCCGCTACAGATTAACCAAATGAGCGGGCGCCCGCTCGATGGGGCTGCAAACAACCTGTAACTATCCGGAGTCGACTGGTTTTCATCTGCCCGCTATCCGTTGTTTTCTTACGTAATGTGCTGTTTACAAGTCACCCGATCGGCTCAACGACGCGTCGCCGCCCGGCCCGGGGCCGATGGACGCAGCGCAGTTCAAGTCCCGTTGGCCGATTCGCAAGGCGGCCATGATCTGCTGACGGACGGCAACGGCTTGTCCGGCGGGAGGACTGACGCATGGAGCTGCGCAGTGTCGAAGAGCTGATGGATCTGCTGTACGCCTGCCGGGGCACCCGGGACTCCCCGGGCCTCGGAAGCACCCGAGTCGATCTCCACCAACACGCACTCCAGACGGCCGCCCTGCTGCGCCGCGTCCGCCCCGCCGACAAGGAACTCCAGGTCGCGGGGCTCGTTCATGCCATCGGCCCGCTGCTGCGCCCGGGCGACGTCACCCGTCACGCCGACTGCGCGGCGGACGCGGTGCGGCCCCTTCTCGGCGAGCGGGTCTCCCACCTCGTGCGCGAGCACTGGCGGGCCCGCGACGTGGCCGACGACGACCTGCTGCGCCTGCACCAGGCCGACGAGGAGGGCCGCAGCGCGGAGTTCGACGCCGGGGTACTGGAGGACTGGCGGGCGGTCCTGGAGCTGGTGGCGTCCAGGCACTCGCCGCTCGGGGCTGCCAACTGACGACCCGTCATGAGACGGTACGGCGATGACGCAGCCGTACCGTTTCCAGGGCAGGGCCGCCATCGTCACCGGCGCCACGCGCGGCATCGGCCACGCCGTCGCCCGGCAACTGGCCGCCGCCGGGGCGCTGGTCTGCGTGACCGCGCGGGACGCGGAGGAGGTCCGGCGGACGGCCGCCGAGCTGGGCGGCGTCGGGGTGGCCGGGAGCATGGCCGACGCCGATCATGCGGGCGCGGTGGTGGACGTCGCCCTGCGCGAGTTCGGCCGGATCGACGTGATCGTGAACAACGCGGCGACGAACCTGCCGTACGGCCCCCTCATGGACGTCGATCCACTCGCCTGGCGCGAGGCGTTCACGGTGAACGTCGAGGCGCCGCTGCGGCTCGTGCAGTGCGCCTGGCACGCCTGGATGGGCGAACACGGCGGCTCGGTGGTCAACATCTGCACGGAGGGCGCCGCCCATGTCGGCCCCCGCATCGGGGCCTACGGCACGAGCAAGGCGGCCCTCCTGCATCTGACCGGGCAGCTCGCCGGCGAACTGGGCCCGAAAGTGCGGGTCAACTCCGTCTCGCCCGGACTGATCCGCACCGAGATGGCCCGCTTCGTGTGGGAGCCGGGCGAGGAGGAGGTGGCCGCCGGGCTACCGCTCGCCCGGATCGGGGAGCCGGAGGACGTGGCCCGCGCGGTGGTGTGGCTGGCGTCGGACGCGGCGGAGTGGATCACCGGGGCTGATCTGCTCGTGGACGGCGGCACACGGGTGCGCTCCGCCGGGACGACCACCGCATACACGGTCCACGAACGACTCCGGGCACACGAGCCGACCCAGGGCGCGGGGAACTGCGCGACCAGCCGCGCACCAGCCGCGGCTGACCGCGGCGCGCCACTCCCCCGCTACCACTTCCCCGGCGCGTAGTCCTTCAGAAAGACTCCGTACACATCGTCCCCCGCCTCGCCGCGCACGATCGGGTCGTACACCCGCGCCGCCCCGTCCACCAGGTCCAGCGGCGCGTGGAAGCCCTCCTCGGCGAGGCGGAGCTTGTCGTAGTGAGGGCGTTCGTCGGTGATCCAGCCGGTGTCGACCGAGGTCATGAGGATGCCGTCGGTCTGGAACATCTCCTGGGCACTGGTGCGCGTGACCATGTTCATCGCGGCCTTGGCGGCGTTGGTGTTCGGATGCCCCGCGCCCTTGTAGCCGCGGCCGAAGACGCCCTCCATCGCGGAGACGTTCACGACGTAGGCGCGCCCGCTCGCGGCTTTCTTCGCGGCGTCGGCCATGGCCGGGCGCAGCGCGCTGATCAGGATGAAGGGAGAGGTGTAGTTGCAGAGCTGGGTCTCCAGCAGCTCCACCGGGGAGATCTGGTCGATGGTCTGCACCCAGGTGTTGGACTCGACGACGTCGGGCACGAGGCCGCCCGCGTCGATGGCGGTGCCGTCGAGGTGCCGGGCGACGCTGGCGTTGCCCGCGACCAGGGCGAGGTCGGCGACCTTCTGGGCGTCGAGGCCGCTGGTGCCCAGCGGCAGCGCGGCGATGCCGTCGACCGCGCCGGAGTTGAAGGCGCCGATGACGTGGTGGGCGGGGAGTTCCCCGGCGGGCAGCGGGGCGCTCTCGCCGTCGACCAGGGCGGCGTAGGCCGAGGGCAGCCGGCGTACGGTCTGGGTCGCGTTGTTCACGAGGATGTCGAGCGGGCCCGCCTCGGTGACCTGCTCCGCGAGGGCCACGGCCTGGGCCGGGTCGCGCAGGTCGATGCCGACGACCTCCAGACGGTGTATCCAGTCCGCCGAGTCGTCCATGGCCTTGAAGCGGCGGATGGCGTCCTTGGGGAAGCGCGTGGTGATCGTGGTGTGCGCGCCGTCGCGCAGCAGCCTGAGTGCGATGTACATGCCGATCTTGGCGCGGCCGCCGGTGAGCAGGGCGCGCTTGCCGGTGAGGTCGGCGCGGGCGTCGCGCTTGTCGCGGTTCAGGCGGGCGCAGTCGGGACAGAGCTGGTGGTAGAAGTAGTCGACTTCCACGTACCGGGTCTTGCAGGTGTAGCAGGAGCGCGGGCGCTGGAGTATCCCGGCGATCCGGCCCTCCTCCGTCGCCGACGACGGCAGGAGGCCCTCGGTCTCGTCGTCGATGCGCTGGGCGGAGCCGGTCGCCGTGGCCTCCGTGACCGCCTTGTCATGGGCGGTCTTGGCGGCCCGGCGCTCCTGGCGGCGGCGCTGCTTGACGGTGCGGTAGATGCCGGCGGTGGCCCGGCGCACGGCGATCGCGTCTGGGTGGTCGACCTCCAGCCTGTCGAGCTCCTCCAGCACGCTCAAGCACAGGGCGAGCCGCTCGGGGTCGATGCCGGGGCCGTACACGACCTCCTCACCGGGCTCGTGCACGACGTCCGCCGTGGTCGCCGTCGCGCCGTCCTCTGTCACCGTCATCGCCGCTGCCGTTCCCTGATCACCCGCGGCGCTCCGGTCGCGCCCGCTTTCGAACGCGGAATTCTACGGAGCGCCGGGCCTCTCCACCAAAATCCGGCGAATCAGCCTGGAAAACAGGGGCTCAGGGAGCGCAGGCGGTGATCAGTCCGGCCACCTCCTCGGACAGGGCCCGCGCGAGCACATCGAGGTCGGGTACGGCCTCGGCGTCGGCGACGAGTCCGTAGTGAACCCGTCCGCGGTACGTCGAGATCGCCACCGCCAGGGACTGGCCGCGGGCCAGCGGGGCGAAGGGGTAGACCTCGGTGACGGCGTGGCCGCCGAGCTTCAGGGCGATGCCGGGCAGCGGCACGCTGGTGACGAGGATGTCGAACCAGAGCCGGGCGGCCCCGCCGACCAGCGGTCCGCCGAGCCGGTGACCGAGCGCCGGGACGTGGTCGGCGAGCAGCGCGACGGCGCCCGCGCCCCGGTTGGGACCCGCGTCCTTGTTGCGGTCCATGGAGGCGCGCACCGTGGCCAGGCGGCGCAGCGGCTCGGCATCGTCCACCGGGAGCCGTATCAAGTAGCCGGAGAGCCGGTTGCCCTGTGGGTGCGCGGTGCGCGGGCGGCGCTTGGAGACGGGGATCAGGGCGCGCGGCGCCACGCCCTCGCTGCCGTCGCCGCGCTCGTCGAGCCAGCGGCGCAGGGCGCCGGCGACGACCGCGATGGTGACGTCGTTGACAGTGCCGCCGACGGCCTTGCGGATCACGTGCACGTCGTCGATGTCGACGACGACCCCGGCGGTACGGCGGGTGCCGCTCGGCTCGGCGGTCAGCGCGGACGACGAGCGCGCCGCCAGCGTCGACACGGCGACGGAGGCGCCGATGTCCAGGGCCCGGCCGACGTCGGACAGGGCGCCACGCACCAGCCCCGGCAGCCTGCGCACATCGGGCAGCCGGCGGCTGGAGGGCTCCTCGGGGCGGGGCTTGCGCGCGGGCAGGTCCATCGGGTCCAGGACGGCGGCGGCGAGCGTCAGCGCCCGCAGTCCGTCGGCCAGGGCGTGGTGGAACTTGAACAGCACCGCGAAGGACACGCCGTCCTCCCCCGGCAGCACATGCGCCTCCCACGGCGGCCGGCCGCGCTCCAGCGGGCGCTCCATGAGCCGGCCCGCCACCGCCTGGAAGTCGGCGGTCGGGGCGTGCAGCCGGACGTGGTCGAGCGGGTCGAAATCCGGCGCGCTCTCACGGGCGGCGCCGCCGAAGGAGAACGGCTGTAGCAGGCCGCGCGGCTGCCAGGCGTCCCGGATGCGCATCCGCAGCCCCGGCACGGCAGCGGCCCGCGCGGCGAGCAGGTCGGCCGCGTGAGCACCGGCGGTCGGCGAGTGCGCCGCGAAGACCCCGAGCGCACCCAGGTGCATGGGATGTTCCGCTGACTCGATGTTCCAGAACGCCAGGTCGAGGGGTGCGAGCAGGTCGGAAGTCAATGGCGTGCCTCGCGTCGACGAAGGGGTGGGCCAGCAGTCAATCGCCCTCTGGCGATTACAGTCAAGTACGATCAAGCTACGCTCAGTTAACGACAGATTAAGTCCCGCCCCTCGCGAAAGGGGCGGGACTCATGGTGCATATGAGGTCACTTCACCACGGGTAGCGGCACCGGGCATCCCGAGTACGTCACCCGGGAGGACTCACCGCGGGACCATCCGTCGTGTCCATGACCGACGCCGGTGGAGGGCGATGTCGCGCCCGAGCGCGCTGCCGTGTCCGGCGGGTCCGGGCGCCGGTTACGAGACCTGCTGCCCCTTGCCCAGCGCGATCACGCCGCCCTTGGAAACGGTGTAGAGGTCGGCGTCCCGCCCCGGATTCACGCCGATCGTCGCGCCCGGGGGCACGTCGACGTTCTTGTCGAGCACCGCGCCCCTGACCACCGCGCCCCGCCCGATGCGCACGTTGTCGTGGAGCACCGCTCCCTGCACCACCGCCCCCGGGTCGACGACCACCCCCGGCGACAGCACGGACCGCGTGACCTGCCCGCGGATCAGGCACCCGGCACTGATGATCGACTCGCTGGCCATGCCGCCCGCGTTGAAGCGCGCCGGGGAGAGCTGGCCCGAGTGGGTGTAGATGGGCCAGCTCCGGTTGAAGAGGTTGAAGGCGGGGCGCTCGGCGATCAGGTCCATATGGGCGTCGTAGTACGCGTCCAGGGTGCCGACGTCCCGCCAGTAGCCGCGGTCGCGGTTGGTCTCGCCGGGGACGTGGTTGGCGCTGAAGTCGTAGAGCTGGGCCTCGCCCCGGCCGGTGAGCTGGGGCAGGATCGAACCGCCCATGTCGTGCACGGAGTTCTCGTCCTCGGCGTCCCGCTGGAGCGCCTCGACGAGGGTCTTGGTGGTGAAGATGTAGTTGCCCATCGAGGCGTAGACGCACTCCGGGTCGTCCGGGAGTCCGGGCGGGTCGGCGGGCTTCTCCAGGAAGCGGTCCACGCTCTGCCCGTCCGAGCCGGGGCTGATCACGCCGAACGACGACGACTCCACGCGCGGCACACGTATGCCCGCCACCGTGACGCCCGCGCCGCCCTCGATGTGCTGGGCGAGCATCTGGCGCGGGTCCATGCGGTACACGTGGTCGGCGCCGAACACCGCGACGTACTCGGGGCGTTCGTCGTGGACGAGGTTCAGGGACTGGAGGATGGCGTCCGCGCTGCCGAGGTACCAGCGCGGGCCGAGGCGCTGCTGGGCGGGGACCGGGGTGACGTAGTTGCCGAGCAGGCTGGACATCCGCCAGGTCGTGGTGATGTGCCGGTCCAGGGAGTGCGACTTGTACTGCGTGAGGACGCAGATGCGCAGGATGTCGGCGTTGACGAGGTTGGACAGGACGAAGTCGACGAGGCGGTACGTTCCGCCGAAGGTGACCGCTGGTTTCGCGCGGTCTGCGGTCAGGGGCATCAGGCGTTTGCCTTCTCCGCCCGCGAGTACGATTCCGAGCACCGAAGGTCCGCCACGACGCATGGCCGCTCCCCTCACCGTGGTTGATGCCAGCCTGCCCCCGGGCAGCGCGCACTAAGCCTGTTTGAGGATCTCCCGGTAGAGCCCCGCCGTCCGCCGTGCCACCGCGTCCCAGCCGAACTCCCCGAGCGCGCGTTCCCGTCCGGCCTCCCCCATCCGCCGGGCCGCCTCCGGGTCGCCGATGACCGAGTCCAGCGCGTGCGCGAGACCCGCCTCGAAGTCGTCGTCCAGCGGGACGAGCAGTCCGGTCTTGCCGTCGTCGACGACCTCGGGGATGCCGCCGACCTCGGAGGCCACCACGGGGGTTCCGCAGGCCATCGCCTCCAGGTTGACGATGCCGAGCGGTTCGTACACCGAGGGGCAGACGAACACGGCGGCGTGCGTGAGGAGTTGGATCACTTCCGGGCGGGGCAGCATCTGCGGGATCCAGTGCACACCCTCGCGGACCCGGCTCAGCTCCTGGTACAGGTCGCGGAACTCCTGGTCGATCTCGGGGGTGTCGGGCGCGCCGGCGCACAGCACGACCTGGGCGGCCGGGTCGATGTGCCGGATCGCGCGCAGCAGGTGGGGCACGCCCTTCTGGCGGGTGATGCGGCCGACGAACAGCACGTACGGGCGCCCGGCGTCGACGCCGAAGCGGGTGAGGACGTCGGTGCGGCGGTCGGGCCGGTACAGGGTGGTGTCGATGCCGTTGTGCACGACGTGGACCCGCTCCGGATCGAGCGCCGGATAGCAGCCGAGGATGTCCTCGCGCATGGCCCCGGAGACCGCGATCACCGCGTCGGCGGCCTCGATCGCGGTGCGCTCGGCCCAGCTCGACAGGGCATATCCGCCGCCGAGTTGCTCGGCCTTCCAGGGGCGCAGGGGCTCCAGGGAGTGGGCGGTCATCACGTGCGGGATGCCGTACAGCAGCTTGGCGAGATGGCCGCCGAGGTTGGCGTACCAGGTGTGGGAGTGGACGAGTTCGCGGCCTTGGAGGCCGGCGGCCATGGCGAGGTCCACCGAGAAGGTGCGCAGCGCGTCGTTGCTGGTGTCGAGGGCGGACCAGGGCCGGTGGCGCAGCACGCCGACCGCGCGGCCCTCGCCCCAGCAGTGCACCTCAAGGTCGACGAGATCCCGCAACTCCCGGGCGAGGAACTCGACATGGACACCCGCGCCGCCGTACACGTCCGGCGGGTACTCCCGGGTCAGCAGTCCCACTCGCACCCGGAACCCCCTGTTCTCAGCGGCTGGTTGCCCTTTCATGGTCACCCAGATGGGGCGCGTGGGGAAGAGCGCGGGGCTCGTGTGAAGCAACAGTCACCGCACACGCCGCCGCCCGGCACCCGGTAGTAGAGGCAGCAGCTACGCCGTTTGAACCCGGCCTCGGTGAGCGTTCCGGTGCCGGCGAGGAGGGGGTGGGCGAACAGCCCGACGGTCAGGGCGCGGGAGCGTGCGGCGATGTCCGCACGGCCGTGGGCACGCGCCCACTGGTCCAGTTGCCGGGCCGCGCCCGCGAGCGCGGACCCCGCGTTGCCCCACAGCAGGCCGTCGGCGACGCGGTACCGCGAGCGCAGGGCGGCGCCCAGGGGTTCGAGGTGGCCGTGCAGGACGACGTCGGCCACACTCGCCGCGTCGGCGGGGCGTGGGCGCACGTCGGGCAGCCACAGGTCGTCGGGGGCGCTGCCGTCGGGGTCCCAGTGCAGCAGGCGCGGGTCGAGGTCGGGGACGGCGTCGTAGAGGGCGGCGCAGCCGAGGGTGACCGACCACAGCCGGGCGGCGAGGCCCTGCTGGGCCACGGAGGCGGCGATGCGCGGCTCGGGGGCGCGCAGGGCGTGCCCGACTTTCCGGACCCGGAAGGCAAGAGGATCCTGGTCTTCTGTGGAGGCCGGCCGCGCGTACGCCTGCGCCAGCGTCGAGGTTGGCCGAAGAGCTTCCCCGGTCGCGTGTAGGACGAAGAAGCCGCCGAGCGGCCCGAGCGCTGCGAGATGGGGGTCGAGGTCCACGAAGAGCAGTAGTACCAGGGGGTGTCGGGGTCTTCACCTGGGGGTCTCCGCCCCGGGTCACCCCTCTTGGGGATGAGTCCGGCGCCGTAGTACTCCATCGGCAGTACGACACAGTGCGTGCTCTGGTACGACGACGGGAAGAGCTTTTCGAGGCATCGTGTTGATTATGAAAGCCGACCGTTCGCCGCGCCGGGGTTCACGCCCTTGCCTCACGCAGAGGAGCTGCAGATGAGCGCCCTCGCGTTGTCCGTGCTCCTGTCGCTCGTCTCCGCAGTCGCTTATGCGGGCGGGGCGATCGTGCAGGAGCGTGTCGCGGTGTCCTCGCCGGGGCAGCAGTTCGCGCCGATGCGCCGGCCGGGCTGGTGGGCGGCGGTCGGGCTGAACGGCCTCGGTGGTCTGCTGCACGTGGTGGCGCTGGCTTTCGGTCCGCTGAGTCTGGTGCAGCCGCTGGGTGCCCTGACGATCGTGTTCGCGCTGCCGATGGCGGCGCTCTTCGTGGGTCGCAAGGCCGGGTCGACGGCCTGGCGCGGCGCCATCATGGCGACGGTCGGGCTCGCCGGGCTGCTGTCCCTGGTCGGCGCCTCGGAGTCGCAGTCGCTGGACACCGCGGAGCGGGTGGCCGTGGCCCTGGTCACCGGCGGGATGGTGGCGGCGCTGATGGTCGCGGGCCGCGCGGCCCACCGGCACCCGGCGGTGCGCAGCATGCTGCTCGCGACCGCGTCCGGCATAGCCTTCGGCATGTCCTCGGTGTTCACGAAGATCGTCGCCGTGGACTGGAACGGCGGGGTGTCGGCGGCGGACGTGCCCGCCCTGGCGACGATAGGCGTCTTCGCCACGGCCGGACTGCTGCTGTCGCAGGCCGCCTACCGGGGCGCGGGCCTCGCGGCGCCGCTGGCCACGCTGACGGTCGTGAACCCGGTGGTGGCGGCCGCGGTCGGCATCACGATGTTCGGCGAAACCTTCCGCTACGGCACCACCGGCACCGTGCTCGCCCTCGGCTGCGGTGTGGTGGCCGCGGGCGGCCTGATCCTGCTGACGACGGAGCGCATCGCCCGCACCGAGGCCGAGACGGCGGTCCCGGAGACCGTGCCGGCCGAGGCGACGCCCACCGGACGGGACCTGGACGCGGTCCCCGCCGCCGAGCTGCTCGACACGCTTGCGGAGCGGGCCGTGGCGGTGCCGCGCGAGGAGCTCCACGAGGAGGTCCTCGTCCCGGACGGCATCGAGGGCATCCTCATCCCGGCGCAGGTCGCGCAGGGGCCGTACGAGGAGCCGGAGCCGGCACAACCCGACAGCCACGAGACCCCGAACCTCTACGGCCCCTTCTACGGCGGCCCGTACGTCCCGCTGCCGGTCCTGGACCGGCACCGGATGCGCGTCAAATCCTGACGCCACCGGCCCGGAGGTACGCCACCGGATCGACGTCGGAGCCGAAGCCGGGCCCGGTCCGCACCTCGAAGTGCAGGTGCGGGCCCGTGCTGTTGCCCGTGGACCCGGACCGGCCGATGCGCTGCCCCGCCCCGACCGACTGCCCGTCCTTCACGGAGATCGCCGAGAGATGGGCGTACTGGGAATAGCGGCCGTCGGCGTGCCGGATCACCACCTGGTAGCCGAAAGAGCCCTCCCACCCCGCGCTCACGACCTGCCCGGACCCGACGGACCTCACGGACGTGCCGGTCGGCACGGCGAAGTCGACGCCTGTGTGGTACCCCTTCGACCAGGAGGCCCCCGCCTTGCGGTACGGCGTGCCCGTGGCCGCACTCACCGGGGCGACCAGCGAACGGGAGCTCGTCGTGGCCTGCTCCTGCGGCTCGGACGAGGTCTTCTTCGGCGCGGACTTGGTGGTGGGCGCCGGCTCCGTGGCCGTGGCGGCCTTGCCGCGCACGGCGAGCCGCTGCCCCGGCAGGATCAGGTCGGGGTCGGCCCCGATGGCCTTGCGGTTCGCGGCGTACAGGCCCCGCCAACCGCCCTTGACCTCCTGCGACTCGGCGATCTCCGAGAGGGTGTCGCCGCGCACGACGGTGTACATCTCGGCCTTGCCCGCCCGTGACTGGGGCGTGGTCTGCGGCTGGACGTCATGGACGGAGGTCTTCGGGGTCTTCTTCGGCGTCTTCTTCGTGGTACCGGCCGGCTGGATCTCGGGGGTGTCCCCGCCCCGGGTCAGCCCGGCCCGTACCGAGCAGAGCGGCCAGGCGCCGGGCCCCTGCCCGTCCAGCACCTTCTCCGCCACCGCTATCTGCTGGTCCTTGGTGGCCAGATCCGCGCGCGCCGCGTACCGCGTGCCGCCGTAGGCCTCCCACGTCGACTGGGCGAACTGGAGTCCGCCGTAGAAGCCGTTGCCGGTGTTGACGTGCCACCTGCTGGTCGACTCGCACGCGGCGACCTTGTTCCAGGTGTCCACGTCGGCCGCGTGCGCGACGCCGGTGCCGATGAGGGGGAGCGCCATCCCGGCGCCGCCCGCGGTGACGGTGAGTGAGGCGCGGTTGATCCTGTTCGGCTGGTACCGGCGGTGCCGGCCGCGTACGGCCATGAAGGAGCCCCCCATTGACGTGCGTCAGGAGGGGCAAAAGTAAGCGCTGCGAACAGGCCATGACAAGACGGAAAATCAGCCGCCCGTGTACGCCAAGTGGCGCGGAAAGGGCGCACGTTGTCCGACACCCGGGACGGCTGAGTGCGCCGGGGCGTTTCGTGCGTATGTGCCTGCGACATCACGCCACCCCGGATGTGCGCTCGGAGTACCAGCACGTCAGGATGGACGATGGGGCAATACTGGCGGGCATGACCGGCACCGCTGTTATATCGAGGTCACTAGGAGCCAACGCATGAGCACTTCGGCGCAGATCGGCGTCACGGGTCTCGCGGTCATGGGCCGCAACCTCGCCCGGAACTTCGCCCGCAACGGCTACACGGTCGCGGTGCACAACCGGACGCCCGCGCGCACGCGGGCGCTGGTGTCGGAGTTCGGGAGCGAGGGCGAGTTCATCGCGGCCGAGACCGCCAAGGAGTTCGTGGCGGCGCTGGAGCGCCCGCGGCGACTGGTGATCATGGTGAAGGCCGGTGAGCCGACCGACGCGGTGATCCAGGAGTTCGCGCCGCTGCTGGAGCCCGGCGACATGATCATCGACGGCGGCAACGCGCACTTCGCCGACACCCGCCGCCGTGAGCGGGACCTGCGCGAGCAGGGCATCCACTTCGTGGGCATGGGCGTCTCCGGCGGCGAGGAGGGCGCGCTGCACGGGCCGAGCATCATGCCCGGCGGCCCGAAGGAGTCGTACGACTCGCTGGGCCCGATGCTGGAGAAGATCTCCGCGAAGGCGAAGGACGGCGCGCCGTGCGTGACGCACGTCGGTCCGGACGGCGCGGGTCACTTCGTGAAGATGGTGCACAACGGCATCGAGTACGCCGACATGCAGCTCATCGGCGAGGCGTACCAGCTCCTGCGGGATGTCGCCGGGTACGAGCCCGCGCAGATCGCGGAGATCTTCCGGACCTGGAACCAGGGCCGGCTCGACTCCTACCTGATCGAGATCACGGCCGAGGTGCTGTCGCACGTGGACGCGGCGACGGGCAAGCCGTTCGTCGACGTGGTGGTCGACCAGGCCGAGCAGAAGGGCACGGGGCGGTGGACCGTGCAGATCGCGCTCGACCTGGGTGTGCCGGTGTCCGGCATCGCCGAGGCGGTCTTCGCCCGCTCCCTGTCCGGGCACGCGGCGCTGCGCGAGGCCTCGCGCGGGCTGGCCGGTCCGAAGGCGACGCCGCTCGGCGAGTCCGAGGCGGCCGCCTTCGCCGACCGGGTCGAGCAGGCGCTGTACGCGTCGAAGATCGTGTCGTACACGCAGGGCTTCCACGAGATCGACGCGGCGCGCGGCGAGTACGACTGGGACATCGACCTGGGCGCGGTCTCGGCCATCTGGCGTGGCGGCTGCATCATCCGCGCGGCCTTCCTGGACCGCATCCGCGCCGCCTACGACGCCCGCGCCGACCTGCCGAGCCTGCTGTCGGACGACACGTTCGCGCAGGAGATCGCGGCCGCGCAGGACGACTGGCGTGAGGTGCTGATCGCCGCCACCCGGCAGGGTGTGCCCACGCCGGGCTTCGCCGCGGCCCTCGCGTACTACGACGCGCTGCGCGCCGAGCGGCTGCCGGCGGCGCTCACGCAGGGGCAGCGCGACTTCTTCGGCGCGCACACCTACCGGCGCACCGACCGGGACGGCTCGTTCCACACGCTGTGGGGCGGTGACCGCTCGGAGGCATCCGCCTAGGACCTGACCCCCTCCGCCCCGTGCCCGGGTTCTCGATCCGGGCACGGGGCGGACGCGCGTCCGGGTGAGTCCGGACTGCTCCGACCGGCGCCCACGAGTGGTGGGCGCCCGTCCGCCCGCTCAGGCTGACCTACGCCGTGCCCGCCGAAGCCTGTGGTGGCGGGCGGCGCCACGCGGCGTCGTCGACGTCGGCGTGTCCGGGATGTCGGAGAAACGGGATCACATGGCGCAATGGGGCATCGCGGCGGGCTGCCTGCCGTCCGTTCACGGGAGCGGCGGGTCCGTACGAAGACGGAATCGGTACGGGTACGCACAAAGACGCGGACGGCACGCCCGCGCCGCGGTGGGGCTGGCCTTCCTGGCCGTGCTCGCCCCGACGCCGAGCGCTGCCGTGGCGGCGCCTCTGAGCGAGCCGAGGCCGGTGGCTCCCGCACGGTTCGTGCCCGGCGCCTGCCCGGACACGCCCGAGCCGATTCCGGGGCGGTGCGGGTACCTCGAAGTCCCCGAGAATCGCGCCCGGCGCGGCGGGCGGACCATCCGGCTGACCGTCGCGATCATCCCGGCCTCCTCGTCGAGGCGGGCGGCGGACCCGGTGGTGTTCATGACGGGCGGTCCCGGAGGCGATGCGATCGGGGACATCCCCTTCCTGATCGACTCGGGCGTGAACCGGAACCGCGACCTGATCGTCATGGCCCAGCGCGGCACGCTCCACTCCCGGCCGGACCTCGCCTGCCCGGAGATCGACCGCTTCTACGCCGATGCCGTGGGGCTGCGCTACGACGCGCGGTCGACCGGGCGGCTCCTGCTGCGCGCGACCAAGGAGTGCCGGCACCGCCTCACCCGCGTCACGGCCCGCGGGGTGGGGCTGAGCGCCTACAACACCACGGAGAACGCGGCGGACTTCGCCGACCTGCGCAGGGCGCTGCGCATCGACCGGTGGAACGTCTACGGGTACTCGTACGGCACCGACCTGGCCCTGACCTATCTGCGCCGGCACCCCCAGGGCGTTCGCTCGGTCGCGATCGACTCGGTCGTGCCTCCGCAGATCGTCAGCCTGCCGTGGACGTGGGACAGCGCCCGTGAGGGGATCGACACGATCTTCGCGGCGTGCGCGGCACAGCCGCGCTGCGAGAGCCGCTACCCGAACCTGCGGCGCGTGCTGGCGGAACAGGTCCGGCGGCTGGAGGCACGGCCCCTGACGCTGATGGCGCAGCCGCCGGCGGGCGGACCCTCGGTGAAGGTCGTCCTCGACGGGGGCGCGCTGGTCAACCTGCTGGTCGCCAACGCCGTCCCTGCCGTCGACGTCCCCGCGGCGCTCGACGAGCTCGCCCACGGAAATCCGACCCGCTTCGCACGGGCCCGGGCCGCCGGTGCCACGCCCGTCATCGGCGAGTTCGCGCACGGCCTGACGCAGTCGGTGGCGTGCAGCGAGTGGGTGCCGGGCTACTCGCCGGCCGACCTGCTGCGGGCGGGGCGCCGGGCCTTCCCCGGATTCCCGGACACGGTCCTGGCGCAAGCACCGCAGCTTCCCTTCGAGTACGACGTCTGCCGCGCCTGGAGCGTCCCGGACCGCACCGCCGTCCAGCGGGTGACGACCGTCAGCACGGTGCCGGCGCTCGTGCTCTCCGGCACCTTCGACGCGAAGACCGGGGCGCGCTGGGGCGCGTACGCGGCCCGCACGCTGCCCCGGTCGACCACCGTGCGGATTCCCGGAATCGGCCACTGGGTGGTCCCGCAGTCGCCCTGCGCGCAGAACGTCCTGGCCTCCTTCCTCGCCCGTCCGACCGCACCCGACACCCGCTGTGTGTCGGGACTCTCGCCGAAGCCGTTCACCATCACGCCCACCCCGGAGACCGCATGATGTCCGTCCGTCAGCCCCACCACCGGCGCACCGCGCGACGGCTTTCGGCCACCCTCGCCGGAGCCACCGCCGGTCTCCTTCTCGCCGGCCTCACCGCGGCGCCCGCCCATGCCGAGAACGGCCCCCGACCGCCTCTCGGCACGGTCGCCCGCACGGTCGGCAACGCCCGCTTCGTGCCGGGTCCCTGCCCGAGGACCGCGGATCCGATTCCCGCTCTCGAAGGGGCCCGCTGCGGCACGCTCACCGTGCCCGAGAAGCATGACCGGCCCAAGGGACGAAAGATCACCCTCGGCGTCGCGATCGTGGCGGCGGTGACCAGACGGGCGGCCGACCCGATCGTGTGGTTCGCCGGCGGACCGGGCGACGACGCGGTCTCCGAGGCCCAACTGGCGATCGACGGCGGCCTGAACCGGGACCGGGACGTCGTCTTCATGTCCCAGCGCGGAACCTACTCGGCCGATCCCGAGCTGACCTGCCCGAACATCGACGAGTTCAACGCCGACTCCCTCGGCCTCGTCTACGGCGCGCCCTCCACCGGGCGCCTGCACGTCCGGGCGACGCGGAACTGCCGCGCACATCTGAAGCGCCACGGGGCCGCCCTCAGCGCCTACAACACCGGTGAGAGCGCCGCCGACTACGCCGCCCTGCGCGTCGCGCTGGGCATCAGGCAGTGGAACGTGTTCGGCATCTCCTACGGCACCGACCTGGCCCTCACCTACATGCGCAAGTTTCCGCAGGGCGTCCGCTCGGTCGGCATCGACGGCGTCCTCCCGCCGTCCCTCGCCGGGGCGAGCCTGACCTGGAGTGCCGCACGCCAGGGCTTCGACGGCCTGTTCAAGGCGTGCGCCCAGCAGCGCTCCTGCAACCGGCGCTACCCGCACCTGTCGGACACCTTCGAGCGCCTCGTCCGTCAGCTCGAGGTCCGGCCGATCACCACGACCGTGACGGTCCCGGGCCGCCCGGCGCCGGTGAAGGTCGTGCTGGACGGCGGAGTCCTGGTGAACTGGCTGACCTCCGCCACCCACCTGGCGGCCGGAGTACCCCGCTCCATCGACGAGCTGGCCCACGGCGACCCGCAGCGCATCGCCGAGCAGTGGGCCGGAGGAAAACTCAGCCCCCAGGCCATCGGCAGACTCGCCCACGGCCTCGCCTACGGCGTCTTCTGCTCCGAGTGGACCCCCTTCGAGAGCGAGGCCGACGTGATCCGGGCAGGACGGCGCGCCTTCCCGTCGTTCCCCCGCTCGGTCCTGGCCAACGCACCGCAGCTCCCCTTCCTTCACGCGGACTGCCGTGCCTGGAGCGTCCCCCCGGCCCCGCACTCGATCAGGAACGTGACGCGCAGCAGCATCCCGACGCTCGTCATGTCGGCGGGGTTCGACGCCCAGACCGGGGCGAGCAACGGCGCCTACGTCGCCCGCACACTGAGCCGGTCGACGGTCGTCACGGTTCCCTACGTCGCCCATGTCGCGTTCGCCGAATCGCCCTGCGCGCGCTCGATCGCCGTCTCCTTCTTCGACTCTCCGACGGCGCCGAACAAGTCGTGCCTGGCGGGGCTCCAGCCGCCTCGGTTCGAGATCGCGCCGTAGGACGGTCGGGGAGGTTCGCCGGGCGGGTTCGCGCGCGGGCTGTCTGCGCCCAGGGGGCGCGGGGGTGCGCGGGGAGCTGATCACGCGGCTCCCCGCGCTCCTAGGCGCGTGCGGTGGGTGGCGATTTCTCGTCGTCCGCCGCGCGGGCCCGCAGCAGCCGCTCCAGGAGCCGGTCTCGCTCGGGGATCATCCGGTCGTCCGTGGTGTAGTTGCGGTGGCCGTTGATCGGCGGGAACACCGGGTGCCGCTCCGATCGCAGCGCCATCACGCCCCGGGCGCCCTGCCAGTCCTCGGCGTCGTCGGGCCACTGCCGGTCGACGCAGGTGATGCCGACCCGTCCGCCGAGCGGGTCCGTGTCCCGCCAGACGTTGGTCCAGGCGCCGAGCTTGGCGCGGGCGCCGCAGGGTGCCAGCCGGCGGATGGAGTCGTCGCAGACGAATCCGGGTACTGGCGGCTGAAGTACATGCCCACCGGGGTTTCGTGATGAGAAAATCTCACCCTCCGTGCACGGCGGGCTCAGGTGAGCGGAGGCCCGGGCTCGGGGTTCGGCACCGGCTCCGGTCCCGGCGGGATCGGCGACGGCGAAGGGTCCGGGGGCTGCGGCGTGGGCGGGGGACCGGGGGTCGGGGGCGGGCCCGGTGGGGGTGGGCCTGGTGGGGGCGGCTCGGGAGCCGGTGAAGGCTCAGGGGGTGGAACCGGGTGCGGCTCCGGGTGCGGCGGCTCGGGGCCCGGGGTCGGTCCCGGATGGACCGGGTCCGGATACGGGTTGGTCATGGCGTCCTCCAGCCACTGCGTGACATCGGCTCTGGACTACTCCCCCGCGTACCCGACGGCCGAGCCACCAGTCACTCACCCGCGTCACTGACGGCGCCCGAGTGGGCCCGTCAGGACCAGTGTCGCCCCGGACGCCCCGCCCCTGAACCGCCCTTCCCCGAACCGCCTCGCGTCAGAACCGCTCGGGGTGCGCCCGCAGCCAGTCCTTGGCCGCCTCCAGAAGCGCCGGGTCGGCGGCCGGGGCCTCGTCCGGGTGGCGTTCGGCCCACTTCACGACGTACGGGCACAGCGGCGCCACGACGATTCCCTCGCGCGCCGCGATGCCGTACAGCTCACGTGCCAGGGAACCCGCGATGCCCTTCCCCTCGTGGGCCGGTTCCACGATGGTGTGGACGGGGACGAGGGCGCGTGCCGGGGACTCGAGGACGAAGTACTCGATGTGGCCGGTGACTTCGTCGCCCTTCAGGGCCTCCAGGCGGCCCGCCGCACGGTCGTCGCGGATCTCGATGTCGCTCATGGCACGCTCCCTGGTCCGTCTTCCCTGTGAGGCCGAGTAGGGCGGTCAGGCCACCGGCACGGCCTGCGGGCTGCGCTCCTGGTCGGAGCCCGGCACCGGCTCGGACGGGTCGGCGCCCAGGGCCACGATCCGGTTGGCGCCGTCCACGTGCACGACCCGCGGCTCGAACCCCCGCGCCTCGGCGTCCGTCATCTGAGCGTAGCTGATGATGATCACGAGGTCGCCGGGGTGGACGAGGTGGGCGGCGGCCCCGTTGATCCCGACGACCCCCGACCCGCGCTCGCCCTCGATGACGTAGGTCTCCAGACGGGCACCGTTGGTGATGTCGACGATGTGGACGAGCTCGCCGGGCAGCAGGTCGGCGGCGTCGAGCAGATCCGCGTCGATGGTCACCGATCCCACGTAGTGCAGGTCGGCCTGGGTGACCGTGGCTCGATGGATCTTGGACTTGAAGAGAGTACGCAGCATTGGGGCGCTCCTGGTGATCGGCTCCCTGCCTGCTCTCGCAGGTCAAGGGCGGTTTTTCACCCTACATCGGCTGACTTCGCGCTGATTTGCCGCCTGCTGTTCAGGCATCAATGCTGACCGATTACTGAATTTCCTGATCCTGTGCCAGACGGACGTGGAGACGTACCGGGGCACTGTTCAGGTCAACAGGCGGGACCAGGCTACGGAACGACGCTCCGGACCGCACTGAGAGCCCCGTCACGGAGCATGCCGCGACAAAGGGCACGAACGCGACCCCGACCGCCGGCTACACCTCGCCCGCAACGCGCACACGGACATGCGCACGTTGCGGGCCACGACACCGGGCGCGCGTGGACAGCGCGCAGAGTGCCGGTCAGCGGCCGGACCGCGGGACCGATCGACTCAGCCGCCGCTCTTACGCCGGAACGACCGCTGGCTCGCAGCCGGGCCGTGCGCCGCACGCACCTTCGACGCATCCGGGCTGGCGGCAGCATCGGCCGCGTCCGCCTGCGCGCCGCGCTTGCGCGCCAGGGCTTGACGGAACTTGCGCTTGAGGTCGTAGTTGCCGTCGCTGTCCGGCGCCAGAGGGGACGTCTCGGGGACAGCCGACTCCGAACCTTCCGTAGTTTCGGGCTCTGCGGTCATGGTGACCTCCTGGGTTCGAAAGTGGGCCAGCACAGCTTGTCATGCCGGGCGCGGTGTCGGGCGCCGGCAACATCCTGCTGCTCCGTTTCGACCTCTATCCCACTCAACGGCCGCCGCCGCGACGCACGAGGGCGGCCTTGCGGGCCTCGGCGAGCTTGCGGGCCTCGCCGGCCTTTCGGGACTTGCCGCCGGCGCCGCGGGAGGTGTCCTTGCTGGTGCCGAGGCCGCGGAAGGGAGCGTTGCTGTTCTTGGGTCGGGGGACGGCGGGCCCGCCGTCGAGCGGCGTGCCTGAGGGAGCCTTGGCGCCGGTGATCCGGCTCAGCTCCGCCTCGCCCGAGCGCACCTTGGTGACGGTCGCCTCGATGCCGGCCCCGGCCATCATTCGGCTCGTCTCGCGGCGCTGGCCCGCCAGCACGAGCGTGACGACGCTGCCGGACTCACCGGCGCGGGCGGTGCGGCCGGCCCGATGCACGTAGTCCTTGGGGTCGGTGGGCGGGTCGACGTTGACCACGAGATCGAGGTCGTCGATGTGCAGGCCGCGGGCCGCGACATTGGTCGCCACCAGAACGGTGATCTGGCCGTTCTTGAACTGCGCCAGGGTCCGTGTGCGCTGTGGCTGGGACTTGCCGCTGTGCAGGGCCCCGGCGTGCACCCCGCTGGCCCGCAGATGCCGGGTGAGCTGGTCGACGGCGTGCTTGGTGTCGAGGAACAGCAGTACGCGGCCGTCGCGGGCGGCGATCTCCGTGGTGACGGCGTAGCGGTCAGGGCCGTGGACGACAAGAACGTGGTGCTCCATCGTCGAGACGGTGCCCGCGGACGGGTCGACCGAGTGGACGACGGGGTCGTGGAGGTAGCGGCGGACGAGCTCATCGACGTCGCGATCCAGAGTGGCCGAGAAGAGCATCCGCTGGCCGTCGGGGTGCACCTGGTCGAGCGCGTCGGCAACCTGCGGCAGAAATCCCAGGTCGCACATCTGGTCGGCCTCGTCCAGCACGGTGATCCTTACCCGTCCCAGGCGGCAGGCGTTGCGCTCGATCAGGTCGTGCAGGCGTCCGGGGGTGGCGACGACCACCTCGGCTCCCTGGCGCAGCGCGGCGACCTGCCGGCCGATCGATATGCCGCCGACGACCGTGGCCATCCGCAGCCGCAATGCCTCGGCGTACGGCGCCAGCGCCTGAACGACCTGTTGGGCCAGCTCCCGGGTGGGCACGAGGATCAGAGCGAGGGGCTGCTTCGGTTCGGCGCGCCGCCCGGCCGTACGTGTCAGCAGCGGCAGGCCGAAGGCGAGCGTCTTGCCCGATCCGGTGCGCCCGCGCCCCAGGACGTCGCGCCCCTGCAGGGCATCCGGCAGTGTGGCGGCCTGGATCGGAAAGGGTTCGCGCACCCCGAGTCCGCTCAGTGTCCGCAGCACCTCCACCGGCAGTTCCAGGTCGGCGAAGGAGACGGCCGGGGGCAGCGCCGGACCGCCGTGAGCGATGCCGGAGTCGTCGGGATGCTTCATGAACAGCCTTCCGCAGGGGGACGTACCGAGGAAGGCCCGGCAGGATTGAACAGCCCACGCACCAGCGGAACCGAACAGGCAGAATCGCCCACCGCGACGACCACGCAAACGCGTGACACTAGCACAAGGCACAACATCGCGCCGTGGTACCGATCGCCCCGCCACCACGCTTGCCTGCAAAAGGGGCTCGCGCACGGCGAATTGTGACCGCCTGAGGCAGCATCGCAAGCGGCCGGAGTTGTGATCCCCGTCTGCGCGTGAGCGGCTGAAAACCGGCGCCGGACCACTAAGCTACGGCTTCGCCCGAACAGGGTGAGATCGGTATGAAAGCCGCGATCCAGAGGAGCTCGTCGGTGCATTCCTGGCTCTCCGAACGCCGTCGAGCGGGAGTGAGCTCCCTCGTCGCGGTCGGCGTGGCAGTGGTCCTGGTCGTCGTGGCCGCGCTCGACTTCGATCTGCCGGCGTTCTCCGGCGCGGACGGGGGCGTGCTGGTGTTGTTCGCCTATCTGTTCACGTATCTCGTTCTCACGGTGCCCGCCTTCTCGACCGCCTCCGAGGAGCGGATCCGCAACTGGGCCGAGCGCAGCGACCGGGGCACGGTGCTGCAGCGATATGTGCTCGGGACCGCGCCCGGCCCCGGAGTGTCCCTGTTCATCGCGGCGGGCGCGCTCGTGGTGGCCGTCGTGTGGCGCCCCGGGCATCTCGGCTCGCGGTTCCCCGTGGAGCCCCGGGTGCTGACGGCGCTCGCTCTCGTCGTCATGGCCTGGATCTGTGTGTGCGTGTCCTTCGCGGTCACCTTCCAGGCCGACAACCTGCTGGAGAACGAACAGGGCCTGGATTTCCCGGGCGATCAGTCCGCCGCCTGGGCCGACTACGTCTATTTCGCCCTGTCGGTCATGACGACGTTCGGCACCACGGACGTATCGGTGACCTCCCGGGAGATGCGGCGCACGGTGGGGGCCAACTCCGCCATCGCGTTCGTCTTCAACACCGTGACGGTTGCGAGCCTGGTGGGTGCCCTGGACACCCGCTGACCGGGGTCCGGCCACACACCGGGACCCCGGTCACGTCGGTCGCGTCCGTCACTCCACGGCCGTCGGCCTGCGCGAGGCCGACATCGCCTCGGCCACGTCGGTCAGCGGCCGCAGCCGGTAGGTGTAGGAGTAGTCGCGGCTCGGGAACAGCTTGTACCGGTCGTGGGTGTGGGCACCCCAGCTATTGTCGCCGCCCAGGCCCATCTGCCGGTGGTTCACGCGCAGGACCACCTCGTCGCGCGGGGTGAGCTGGTACTCGTGGCGCACGCCGGACGACAGGTCCTCAGGGGTGAAGTGCGAGGCGTTGACCTCCAGCAGGGGCTCCCCGGAGACGAGGAGGCCGCTGCCCGAGGCGTCGGTCAGGGCGATCCAGCGGATGCCGGTCTTGTTGCCGTTCTCCTGGGGCCGGATGTAGGGGGTCCACTGCTCGGAGACCTTGCCGGAGTACACGCCCACGTCGGTGCCGTCGTTGCGGTCGACGTAGTTCTCCTCGGGCCCGCGGCCGTAGTAGCGCAGCCGCTCGAAACGTCCGGGCAGGAACAGCAGCGTGCCGACCTCCGGGATGTAGGGCAGGGAAGCGGCGCCCGGGTGGAGGGTGTTGTCGACCTTGATCTCGCCGTTGCCGAACACCGTGTAGGTGGTGGTGTACGTCGACTCGACGGTCGTCGGCAGGGTGCCGGCGACCTTGATCTCGACGGCCTTGTCGCCCAGGGGGCGCGTCTTGACCTCCGTCACGGTGCGGTCGGTGCCCGCGTCGCGCCAGGTCTGGTTGCGGGTGTGCTGGCCGTTGCCGCGGTCGTTCTCGGTGGGCGCCCGCCAGAAGTTCGGCACCGGGCCCGAGGTGAGGAGCCGGGTGCCCCGGGCCTCGTAGGAGGTGATGATTCCGGTGCTCTTGTCGACGGTGACGGAGAAGTCCTTGCCCTTGACCGTGACGGCCTTGTCCGCGTCGGTGTGCTTCAGCACGGGCACGCTCGCAAGGGGCGCGGGCGTCACTGCCGGGACGTCGGCGACGAGGGGCAGTTGCTGCTTGGCCACCTCGAAGCCGGCCTTCGCCCACGGGGTGGATTCCTTGGTGGTGAAGGACAGTTGGAGGAAGTACTCGGTGCCCGGCGCCGGGTCGTCCGGCAGGCGGACCGGGACCGTGATGTCCTTGCCGCTCAGCGGCGGGACGTCGAGCTGGGCGCGGCTCAGCTTCCCGCGCCGCACCACCTGACCGTCGGCGACCAGCTCCCAACAGCCGTCGAACTCACGGAGGTTGGTGAACAGGTACTCGTTGGTGAGGGTGATCGCCGAACCCGGGGTCAATGCGTCACCCGAGGCGGGGGCCGCGTGGACGGCCTGGTAGATCCGTTTGATCTCGGCCGCCTTGCCGGTGTGGCGGCGGTCGGCGGTGACGATGCCGTCGGCGTTGGAGGTGCCGTCGTTGGGGTTGTCGCCCCAGTCGCCGCCGTAGGGGAAGAAGGTCTTCTGGCGGGGCCGCTTCTCGGTGAGGCCGACGGTGGCCGCGTCGAACCAGAACCGTACGCCGTCGTCGCCGGGTCCGCGGCCGTCGGAGCCGAGTTCGGCGGCGCTCAGCGCACGCGCGTACACGCGTGCCCGGCGGATGGTGCCGCTGAACTCACGGGTGGAGTTGTCCACGTCCGTGGCCAGAGCGAGGGGCGCGGTGCTGGTCGCGGGCCTGCGCGTGGTGGTCCGGGTGGCCTTCACCACGCCGTCCACGTACAGGGTCAGCGTGCCTGCGTCCGCGTCGAAGACACCGGCGATGTGGTGCTCGCTGCCGGTCCAGTCGGCCGGGAGCGCCCAGCTCGCGGTGATCCACTGGCCACCGCCGTAGATGAAGAACTCCAGGTTCCGGTCCGTCTGCTTGAGCGCGTACTGGGTGTCGCCCTTGGCGAGGATGGGCTGGTGGTAGCCGGTGTAGTGCGGGGTGATCCAGGCTTCCAGGGTGAGGGAGCCGGTGAGGTCGAGGCGTGCGTCACGGGGGAACACGGTGGCGCCGGAGACGCCCTTGGCGCGGTCGAAGGTGCCGCTGGCGGTGAGGATCTCGCCGCGCAGTCCGCCGGGCCCGGACTCGGTGAGGATCTTGCGCACCGGCACGGGCCAGTTCAGCGACTGGTCGACGAAGTCCCAGATCCAGCCGCCCTGGAGGACGTCGTAGCGGCGGACGATGTCCCAGTACTCCTTGAAGTTGCCGTTCGAGTTCCCCATCGCGTGCGCGTACTCGATCATCACGTACGGCCGGGTGTCGGCGGTGTCCTTCGCGCGCTGCTCGACGCGGGAGGGGCTGTCGTACATCTCGGAGCGGATGTCGCTGATCGCCGGCCGGTCGTCGCCCTCGTACTGGATCACGCGCGTGGTGTCGTAGGACTTGATCCAGTCGTGCATGGCGACGAAGGTGCTGCCGCCGCCCGCTTCGTTGCCGAGCGACCAGATGACCACCGAGGCGTGGTTCTTGTCGCGGTGGACCATGGCCTGGGCGCGGGCGACGCACGCCTTGGTCCAGTCGGCGTGGTTGCCGGGGTACTCGCCGCGGATGCCGTGGGTCTCGAGGTTGGTCTCGTCGACGAGATAGAGGCCGTACTCGTCCGCGAGTTCGTACCACAGCGGGTTGTTGGGGTAGTGCGAGGTGCGGACGGAGTTCATGTTCATCCGCTTGATGATCTCGATGTCCTTGACCATGTGGTCGCGGGTGAGCGCCATGCCGCTGTCGGGGTGCATCTCGTGCCGGTTGGTGCCGCGGAACGAGACGGGCTTGCCGTTGATCCGCATCAGGCCGTCCTCGATCGCGAACTCGCGCAGGCCGACGCGGTGCGAGAGGGTCTCGATCACCTTGCCGGCCGGATCGCGCAGCCGCAGCACGGCGGTGTAGAGGTTCGGGTGCTCGGCGGACCACAACCGGGGCGCGGGCACGGCTCTGCTCGCGCGGACGGTCACGTCCTCTCCTGCGGGCGCGGAGGTGAGGTCGACGGGTTGCTGGAGCGGTCTGGGCCAGACGGCGTGGCCGCGCTGGTCGTACAACTGCGTCTCGACGGAATAACCGTCCTCGCCCTGGCCCTCGTACGCGCGCACGCTCGCGGTCACGGCCAGTTCGGCCGCCGTGTAGTCGTCACTGAGCGGGGTGTCCAATTTGAAGTCGCGCAGATGGACGGCCGGTGTGGAGTAGAGGTGGACCGAACGGAAGATCCCGCTCAGCCGGATCATGTCCTGGTCCTCCAGCCAGTCCCCGTCGGAGAAGCGGTACACCTCCACGGCGATCTGGTTGGTGCCGGGGCGCAGGTGCTCGGTGATGTCGTACTCGGCGGGAGTGAAGGAGTCCTCGGCGTACCCGACCAACTCCCCGTTGATCCACACGTAGTGCGCGGACTTGACGCCCTCGAAGTGCAGGAAGGTCCGCCGTCCCGCCCAGCCGCGCGGCACGGTGAAGGTGCGCCGGTACTGCCCCACCGGGTTGAAGCGGGTCGGCGCGGCCGGGGGTTGCGCCTCCTCGCCGAGGCCGTTGGGACCCCACCAGGGGTAGGTGATGTTGACGAAGATCGGCCGGTCGTAGCCGTGCATCTGCCACACGGAGGGGACGGGGATGGTGTCCCAGTCGCTGTCGTCGACGTCGGTGCGGTGGAAGTCGGCGTCCCGGTCGTCGGGCCGGTCGGCGTAGGCGAACTTCCATCTGCCGTCGAGGCTCAGGCGGTACGGCGAGCGGGTGCGGTCGGCGTCCAGCGCCTGTGCGACGTCGGCGTACGGCATGAGCGTGGTGTGCGGCGGCTGGGTGCCGATCCGGAAGAGGTCGATGTGGCCGTTCCACTCCGGGGTGCCGGCCGCCGTTGGCGTCCCGTCGGCCGCGTGCACCGTGGCGGAGGACCCGGAGACGGCGAGCGCGCCTAGCAGGGCGGCTCCTCCCTCCAGCAGACGGCGGCGGCTGACCGGCACGCCCGGCGAGCGGGACGGGCCGGCAGGGGACGCGGGAGAGAGCGGCATCGACAATGGCCTTCCTCGGGACGACAGTGCGGCGCTGCACGGCTTGAGGGAGCGTCAGATCATGTGCGGTGCTGTTCGGAAACCCAACGCACATTAGGTTGTGAACACAGGGGAAGCAATGATGCTGTCGTTGTTTGTGTGTTCCTGATGGGTACGGTCCTCGACCTTGGCCGAATCCATCTGCTTGAACTGCGTGCGGTACAGCTCGGCGTACCGGCCCCCGGCCGCCAGCAACTCCTCGTGCGTGCCGCGTTCGACGATCCGGCCGGCCTCGACGACCAGGATCAGGTCCGCCGTCCGCACGGTCGACAGCCGGTGCGCGATCACGACCGCCGTCCTGCCCTCCAACGCCTCGGTGAGCGCCTCCTGGACCGCGGCCTCCGAGGTGTTGTCGAGGTGGGCGGTGGCCTCGTCGAGGATGACGACGCGCTGGCGGGCCAGCAGCAGCCGGGCGATGGTCATCCGCTGACGCTCGCCGCCGGAGAGCCGGTAACCGCGCTCGCCGACCACGGTGTCGAGGCCGTCGGGCAGGGACCGTACGAGTTCGTCGAGGCGGGAACGGCGCAGGGCGTCCCAGAGTTCGGCGTCGCTCGCCGCGGGCCGGGCGAGCAGCAGGTTGGCGCGGACGGTGTCGTGGAAGAGGTGACCGTCCTGAGTGACCATGCCGAGCGTGCCGCGCAGGGACTCGGCGCTCAGGTCGCGCACGTCGACGCCGCCGACGCGTACGGCGCCCTCGTCGACGTCGTACAGCCGCGGCAGGAGCTGCGCGACGGTGGACTTGCCGGCGCCGGACGAGCCGACCAGGGCGACGGTCTGTCCGGGCTCGGCGCGGAAGGAGATGCCGTGCAGCACCTCTGCGCCGCCGCGGGTGTCGAGGGTGGCCACCTCCTCCAGGGAGGCGAGGGAGACCTTGTCGGCGGACGGGTAGCCGAAGCGGACGTTGTCGAACTCCACCGGCACCGGGCCCTCGGGGACCTCCTTGGCATCCGGTTTCTCCTCGATGAGCGGCTTGAGGTCGAGCACCTCGAAGACGCGCTCGAAGCTGACGAGGGCGCTCATGACCTCGACCCGGGCGCCGGCGAGCGCGGTGAGCGGCGCGTACATACGGGTCAGCAGCAGCGCCAGCGCGACGACGTCGCCCGGCTCCAGGGTGCCGCGCAGGGCGAACCAGCCGCCGAGGCCGTAGACCAGGGCGAGGGCGAGCGCGGACACCAGGGTGAGCGCGGTGATGAACACCGACTGGGCGGTGGCCGTCTTCACGCCGATGTCCGCGACGCGCCGGGCCCGGTCCGCGAACTCCTCCGACTCCTGCCGCGGGCGTCCGAAGAGTTTGACCAGCGTGGCGCCGGGGGCCGAGAAGCGCTCGGTCATACGGGTGCCCATCGCCGCGTTGAGCGCGGCCGCCTCCCGCTGCATCCCCGCCATGCGGTGCCCCATGCGCCGGGCCGGGATCACGAACACCGGGAGCAGGACGAGGGCGAGCAGGGTGATCTGCCAGGACAGGGTGAGCATGACGGCGACGGTGAGCAGCAGGGTGACGAAGTTGCTGACCACGCCGGACAGCGTGTTGCTGAAGGCGCGCTGGGCGCCGATCACGTCGTTGTTGAGACGGGAGACCAGCGCTCCCGTACGAGTACGTGTGAAGAACGCGACCGGCATGCGCTGCACATGATCGAACACAGCCGTCCGCAAGTCGAGGATGAGGCCCTCGCCGAGGGCCGCCGACAGGCGCCGCGCGAGGATCCCGAGTGCCGCCTCCGCGACCGCGATCAGGGCGATCAGCAGGGCGAGGCGGACGACGGTGCCCTCGTCGCCCCGCGTCACGATCGCGTCGACGATGTGTCCGGCCAGGACGGGGGTCGCGACGGCGAGCAGCGCGGTCATCACCCCCAGCACGACGAAGAGCGCGATCCTGCGGCGGTGCGGGCGGGCGAAGGCGCCGATTCGGCGCAGCGTGGCGCGGGCGAACGGGCGGCGCTCCCGTTCCGCGTTCATGACGCTGTGCAACTGGGTCCAGGCTGTGGTCTCCATGCTCATGGGAGGAAACGTAGGACCTCAAGCGATGTTGAGGTCAATATCGCCGACTTCGCGAAGATCGGTGTCCGTCCGCAGCCGGTCCGTAAGACGCCGTCTCCGCTACCGCAACCCGCCGTTGTCGCGACACGGAAAACCTCTCCCAGTGTGACCGCAGTACGACTCCACGCGGGACGCCTGCTCCGGCGCATCCCGCTCCGCCAGATACTGGTCCTGCTTCCGCTCGCCCTCGTCATCCTGGTCGCGGTGCGGCACCGGACCGTGCTCGCCGAGGGCATCGGGCATCTGGCGACGGCCAAGTGGCCGTGGCTCCTCGCCGCGGCCGGTGCCACCTGCCTGACGTGGGTGGCGGCGGCGGTGACCCGGCAGGGTGCCGTGGTCGACCGGCTGCCCAAGCTCCGGCTGCTCGTCACGCAGTTCGCGGCGGGCTCGGCCAACCATCTGCTGCCGACCGGACTGGGCGCGAGCGCGGTCAACCTGCGCTTCATGACGGTGTGCGGGCTGCCGCTCGCCCGCTCCTCGGCCGCGCTGGCGCTGTATCTGCTGGCGGAGAGCGTGGCCCGGGTCGGCCTGCTGGCCGCGCTGCTCATCGCCTTCCCGCACGCGCTCCAGCTCGGGCCGCTGCTGCCCGAGGGGGCGTGGGGCCCGCTGCTGCTGATCATCGGCGCGGTGGTGGTCGTGGTCGTCGCCCTCTTCGCCCTGATCCGGAAACTGCGCACCGCCGTGCTGTCGTTCCTGCGCACCGCGCTGGGTGAGGCGCGCTCGGTGCACACCCGCCCCTCCCGCGCGCTGGCGCTGTGGGGCGGCTCGATCGCCTTCCCCGCGCTTCAGGCGGCCGGGCTGGTCCTGGTCGGACTCGCGCTGGGCCTGGACGTGCCGCCGGCGCACATGGCCCTCGCGTATCTCGCGGCGACCGTCGCCGTGGCCCTGGTGCCGACTCCCGGCGGCCTCGGCTCGGTCGAGGCGGCGCTGATCGTGGCCCTGGTGGCGGCCGGCGGCCCGGTCGCGGTGGCGACCGCGGTGGTGCTGGCGTACCGGATCATCACGGTGTGGCTGCCGCTGCTGCCGGGGGCGTTGACACTGGGGGCGCTGGTGCGCTTCAAGGTCATATGAGCGCCGGATCCGACCGCCCGGTTCGACTGGAAGGCCAGGTGACCGGCCAGTAACGTACGGGGTCCGATCTAGGGAAGGGGCCCCGCCATGCCGGTCCGTGTCGAGCGTCAGGGATACGTCACCACCGTCGTCCTCTCCCGCCCCGAGGTCCGCAACGCGGTCGACGGCCCCACGGCCACCGAGCTCGCGGACGCCTTCCGGGAGTTCGACGCGGACGACGAGGCGAGGGTGGCGGTGCTGTGGGGTGAGGGCGGCACCTTCTGCGCGGGCGCCGACCTCAAGGCGCTCGGCAGCGAGCGGGGCAACCGGGTGGCAGAGGAGGGCGACGGCCCGATGGGGCCGACGCGGCTGCGGCTGTCCAAGCCGGTCATCGCGGCGGTCGCCGGACACGCGGTGGCGGGCGGCCTGGAACTCGCCCTGTGGTGCGATCTGCGGGTGGCCGAGGAGGACGCCGTCTTCGGGGTGTTCTGCCGCCGCTGGGGCGTGCCGCTGATCGACGGCGGCACGGTACGGCTGCCCCGGCTGATCGGCACGAGCCGCGCGCTGGACATGATCCTGACCGGGCGGCCGGTCACCGCCCGCGAGGCCCACGACATGGGGCTCGCCAACCGTGTCGTGCCGAGAGGGCGTGCCCGCGCCGAGGCGGAGGAGCTGGCCGGGGTGATCGCGGGGTTCCCGCAGGCGTGCCTGCGCGCCGACCGCGCCTCGGTGCTGGAGCAGGACGGGCTGGACGAGCCGGCGGCCATGCGCGGTGAACTCGCGCACGGCATGGGCGTCCTGGCCGAGAGCCTGGAGGGCGCGGCCCGCTTCGCCTCCGGCGCCGGGCGGCACGGTTCGTTCTCGGACATGTGACAACGCCGTGGGGCCGGGTGGCGGGGTTCACTCACGGCCGTGTGACGAGGCCGTGGGACCGGGTGCCGGGGCTGTGACGAGGCCGTGGGACCGGGTGGCGCGGCTTGTTCACGGACATGTGACGAGGCCGTGGGGCCGGGTGGCGCGGGCCGACGCCGTCCCCGGCGCCGCCGGAGCGCGCACCGCGGTGTGCGACCCGTGTGCCGTCTTCGCGCATCAAGCGAGCCCCGGCGTGCGGTCGTTCGGCCCTCCGAGGAGCCGCAGTGCGGGGGAGAATGCCCGAAAGGGGCCGATGAGGCAGTCCGGCCGGCGGTCCCGGCACGAACACATGTACCCGATACGGCAGGATGAGCCCTCGTGCCGGTCACGGGGGACGGGGTGACCGGCACGACGGCACATCGCGGAATCGAGCAGGTGACAACGTGACGAGACTTCACATCCGGCCGTCGGCGGAGGGATTCGCCGCAGTTCTTCTCCCCGGAGGTGACCGGTGAACCGAGCGCTCACCGTGGACGACCTGGTCTTCGCCGGTATCGCGCTGGCCGCGGGCCTCCTCGCGGCGTTCCTGCTGCGGATGCTGCTGCGCTGGCTGGGCAAGCACGCCGACCGCACCCGCTGGAGCGGCGACGACCTCATCGTGGACACACTGCGGACCGTGGTGCCGTGGGCGGCCTTCCTCGGCGGCGCCGCCTCCGCGGGCGCCGCGCTGCCGCTGACGAAGACGGTCCAGCACAACGTCAATCAGATCCTGACCGTGCTGCTCATCTTCGTCGTTACGCTGGCGGTGGCCCGCGGGATCGCCGGCGTGATGCGGACGGTCACGCAGTCCCGCCCCGGCGTCGCCGGCTCCGCCACGATCTTCGTCAACATCACCCGGATCCTGATCCTGGCCATCGGCTTCCTGGTGGTGCTCCAGACGCTGGGCATCTCCATAGCGCCCCTGCTCACCGCTCTGGGCGTCGGTGGTCTGGCGGTCGCGCTCGCCCTTCAGGACACGCTCGCCAACCTCTTCGCGGGCATCCACATCCTCGCCTCCAAGACCGTCCAGCCCGGCGACTACATCCGGCTGAGCAGCGGCGAGGAGGGCTACGTCGAGGACATCAACTGGCGCCAGACGACCGTGCGTGCGCTCTCCAACAACCTGATCGTCATCCCCAACGGGGAGCTCGCGAAGACGAACATGACCAACTTCATGCGGCCCGAGCAGGAGTTGACGATCCTCCTCCAGGTCGGCGTCGCCTACGACAGCGACCTCGACCACGTCGAGCGGGTGACCAACGAGGTCATCGGCGAGGTGATGACCGAGGTCGAGGGCGCCCTGCCGGACCACGAGCCGATCATCCGCTTCCACACCTTCGGCGACTCCCGGATCGGCTTCACCGTCATCCTGGGCGTGGGCGAGTTCAGCGACCAGTACCGGATCAAGCACGAGTTCATCAAGCGCCTGCACCGGCGCTACCGCACGGAGGGCATCAGCATCCCCGCGCCCACCCGGACGGTGGCGATCCAGCAGGGGACGGTGTCGATACCGTTGCAGCGCGTCCCCGGTGAGGCGGACGAGGTGGCCCCCGTCCGCCTCGACTGACCTGCCCGGACGTCCCTACAGGGTGGCCGAGTTGTCGTGGGAGCGGCTGCGCTTACGGCTGTGCGGCGCGGCGAGCGCCGGGTTCACCGGCGTGACCGTCCAGTCCGGGTGCCCCGGCATCCGCGGCGTCTTCGTGCCGTACAGCCAGTCCCGGAGGAATCCGGACAGATCCTGACCCGAGACCTCCGAGGCGACGGCGATGTAATCGGCCGTCGACGCCGAGGAGTTGCGGTACCGGTCGAGGAAGGCGCGCTCCAGCGCGTTGAAGGCGCTCTCGCCGACGAGGTTGCGCAGCGCGTACAGAACCAGCACGCCGCCCAGGTAGCGCTGGCCGTCGAACAGGTTGGCCTCGTTGGGCGCGGCGACCGGCCCGGAGTCGCGCCGCCACTGGTCGCCCTGGGCGTAGGTGTTCTTCATCCGGGCTTCCATGGTGGTCAGGCCCAGGGAGTCCGGCCAGCCGCGCTCGTAACGGTAGAGCAACCCGTAGAAGTCGGCGTGGCCCTCGTTGATCCACAGGTCGGCCCAGGTGGCGGGGCTGACGCTGTTGCCGAAGTAGGAGTGGACCAGCTCGTGCATCATGTGCGAGCCGATCTTCGGCTCCGCCTGGAGCAGGTAGTTCGGCTTGTAGATGGTCAGGGTCTGGCTCTCCAGGCCGGTGAAGTCGAAGGCGTTCGGGGCGTCGGAGTTGCAGGGCAGTAGGCCGTACGTCTCGAAGGGGTAGGCCCCGAGCCGCGCCTCCAGCCACTCGACCAGGTTCGGCGTCAGCGCGAGCGCCGGTTCCAGTGCCTCGGCGCGCGCGACCGGGACGACGTCGCGCAGCGGGAGGCCGTGCGGGCCCTGCCGGTCCTTGATCACGTAGTCGCCGACCGTGATCTGCACCAGTTCGGTGGCCATGGGCTCGCGGGAGCGGTACGTGTACGCGGTACGGCCGCCGGCGAGGCTCTCGGTGCGTTCGAGCAGGCCGGTGGCCACGCCGCGCAGGCCGCCGGGGACGGTTATGCGGAACGTGAAGTCGGCCTTGTCGGAGGGGTGGTCGTTGCACGGGAAGACGGTGTGGGCCAAGTTCGGCTGGCAGCAGACTGCGAACCCGTCCAGCGTGTCGACCCAGCCGGTGTGCGGCGGCAGGATACGGCGCGGGTCCGCCGAGTACTCGACGCACACGGTCACCCAGGACTTGTTCGGCAGGGTCCGTGCGGGCGTGATGCGCAGCTTCTCGGCCACCTGCTCGTACGTCGCGCTGCGGCCGCCGACGCGCACGGAGCGGATGTCGAGGCCGAGGGAGTCGAGGGAGAAGCGGGACAGCGCCTGGGTGGTGCGGATCTTCAGGGTCGCGGTGGCGTCGACCAGCCGCGTCGTGGCGTCGTAGGAGAAGTCGAGGTGGTAGGCCGACACGCGGTAGCCGTCATTGCCGAGGGCCGGGTAGACGGTGTCGCCGAGGGTCTCGGGGCCCGGGGTGCCTGCGGTCTTGGCGGCCGACGTCCCCGTGCGCGTCGGTGCCGCGTGGGCGGAGGGAGCGGCGGCCAGGGCAGCCGCCGTGCCGATCAGGGCGGCCGCGGGGGCCGTCACTCTGCTGCGATATCTCATGGTCCGCTTTCGCTTGGGCGGCCGGGTGGTCAGGGCCGGTCGCCGGATCGGTGTTGATCTCCCTAGATGACTGTCGGACCGGCTGATCCGGTTGCACGGAGGCACCGCATCCGTTTGCGCGGATCCGAGATCTCGGCAGACATACCGCACCGGTGTGCGGACCCCTGTCGAGTGCGGGTCGATCACGAGATATCTTGATGTCGAGCAATGTTGCAGACGTGGAGCGGAGCACCCGGTGACTGACTCGACCATCATCTATACGCACACTGACGAGGCCCCGGCCCTGGCGACGTATTCCTTCCTGCCGGTGGTCCAGGCGTACGCCTCGCAGGCGGGTGTCGCCGTGGAGACGCGTGACATCTCGCTGGCCGGCCGCATCATCGCGGTGTTCCCGGAGTACCTGACCGAGGACCAGCGCATCCCGGACGCCCTCGCCGAGCTCGGTGAGCTCGCCAAGACGCCGGCCGCGAACATCATCAAGCTGCCGAACATCTCGGCGTCGATCCCGCAGCTCAAGGCCGCCGTCGCCGAGCTCCAGGGCCAGGGCTACGCGCTGCCGAACTACCCGGACGACCCGAAGACCGACGAGGAGCGGGACATCCAGGCCCGCTACGACAAGGTCAAGGGCTCCGCCGTGAACCCGGTCCTGCGTGAGGGCAACTCCGACCGCCGCGCCCCCGCCTCGGTCAAGAACTACGCCAAGGCCCACCCGCACCGCATGGGCGCCTGGACCGCCGAGTCCAAGACCAACGTGGCGACCATGGGGCAGAACGACTTCCGCTCCACCGAGAAGTCCGTCGTGATCTCCGAGGCCGGCGCGCTCAAGATCGAGCACGTCGCCGCGGACGGCTCGACCACGGTGCTGCGCGAGTCCGTACCGGTCCTCGCCGGTGAGGTCGTCGACGCCTCCGTGATGCGTGTCGCCGCGCTGCGCGAGTTCCTGACCGCGCAGGTCGCCAGGGCCAAGGCCGAGGGCGTGCTGTTCTCCGTGCACCTGAAGGCCACGATGATGAAGGTCTCCGACCCGATCGTCTTCGGCCACGTCGTGCGCGCCTTCTTCCCGAAGACCTTCGAGCAGTACGGCGCGGCCCTCGCCGCCGCCGGCCTGTCCCCGAACGACGGTCTGGGCGGCATCCTCAAGGGCCTTCAGTCCCTGCCGAACGGCGCCGAGATCAAGGCGTCCTTCGAGGCGGAGATCGCCGAGGGCCCGGAGCTGGCCATGGTCGACTCCGACAAGGGCATCACCAACCTGCACGTGCCGTCCGACGTGATCGTCGACGCCTCGATGCCGGCCATGATCCGCACCTCCGGCCACATGTGGGGCCCGGACGGCCAGGAGGCCGACACCCTCGCGGTGCTGCCGGACTCCTCCTACGCCGGCGTCTACCAGGCCGTGCTGGACGACTGCCGCGCCCACGGCGCCTACGACCCGTCGACCATGGGCTCCGTCCCGAACGTCGGCCTCATGGCGCAGAAGGCCGAGGAGTACGGCTCCCACGACAAGACCTTCGAGATCAAGGCCGCCGGCACGGTCCGCCTGGTCGACCGGGCCGGCAACGTGGTCATCGAGCAGCCGGTCGCCGAGGGCGACATCTTCCGCGCCTGCCAGACCAAGGACGCGCCGATCAAGGACTGGGTGAAGCTGGCCGTCACCCGCGCCCGCGCCACCGGCGACCCGGCCGTCTTCTGGCTGGACGAGACCCGCGCGCACGACGCCAACCTGATCGCCAAGGTGGGCGCCTACCTGGCGGAGCACGACACCGAGGGTCTGGACATCCGCATCCTCGCCCCGGTCGACGCCACCAAGCTGTCGGTGGAGCGCATCCGCCGCGGCGAGAACACCATCTCGGTGACCGGCAACGTGCTGCGTGACTACCTGACCGACCTGTTCCCGATCCTGGAGCTGGGCACCAGCGCCAAGATGCTGTCGGTCGTTCCGCTGATGGCGGGCGGCGGCCTGTTCGAGACGGGCGCCGGCGGTTCCGCGCCGAAGCACGTCCAGCAGCTCGTCAAGGAGAACTACCTGCGCTGGGACTCCCTCGGTGAGTTCTTCGCGCTGGTGCCGTCCCTGGAGCAGTACGCGACCGCGACCGGGAACACCCGCGCGAAGGTCCTCGCGGACACGCTGGACCGTGCCACGGCGACCTTCCTCAACGAGGACAAGTCCCCGACCCGTCGCGTCGGCGGCATCGACAACCGCGGCAGCCACTTCTTCCTGTCCCTGTACTGGGCGCAGGAGCTGGCCAAGCAGACCGACGACGCCGAGCTGGCGAAGGCCTTCGCGCCGCTGGCCGAGTCGCTCGCGTCGAACGAGCAGAAGATCGTGGACGAGCTGAACGCCGTGCAGGGCAAGTCGGCCGAGATCGGTGGCTACTACCAGCCCGACCCGGCCAAGGCCGCCGCGGTCATGCGCCCGTCGGCCACGTGGAACGAGGCCCTCGCGTCCCTGAGCTGACGCAAAGGCCCCTGACAGGGGCCCGGAGGCCCGACAGGACCTCCTGAGCGAACCGCCCCGGCCGAGCACTGCCCGGCCGGGGCGGAGCCATGTGCACGGGCTAACGGGGCAGCACGAGCTCCAGTCCCAGGCAGCGCGCCAGATCCTCGATCTCGTGGCCGACCGCGTCGGTCACGGCCTTGTCGAACTCCTCGTCCTCGTGGAGCGCGTCGACGCGCAGCACCCCGGCCTTGCGGTCCGCGGTGGCGTCGAGCTTGCCCACCAGACGGTCGCCGTACAGGATCGGCAGCGCGAAGTACCCCCAGCGGCGCTTGGCGGCAGGCTTGTACATCTCCAGTTGGTAGTCGAAGCCGAAGAGCTCGGTGGTCCGTCTGCGGTCGTGGATGAGCCGGTCGAACGGAGAGAGCAGGGCGGCCCGCCCGGCGAACGGCTGTCCGAGCTGGGCCGGGTCGACCCGCCAACGGCCCCGCACACCCTCGACGACGGCCGGCTCACCCGCCTCCCCCACGTCCGCCGGCTCGACCTGGCACTCCGGGCCCCTGGCCCGCGCGATGCCCAGGGCGCGCAGCCGGCGCTCGTCCCGCACGCGCAGCGCCTCCGTCACGGGAACGGCGGGCGTGTCGGGGTAGACCCGCTCGGCCAGGTCCCAGAGCCGGTCACCGCCGCCGCGTCCCGCCACCGCGACCTCGCCACGCTGCACCATGAGCTCCAGCAGCTTGGTGACGTTGCGGTTGTTGCTCCAGCCGCTCGACCGCCACGGCAGCGCGCAGGTGTCCGGCAGCTCGCGGGAGGGCAGCGGCCCCGCCGCGCCGAGCCGGTCGAGGATGTCCCGGCGGCAGGCGTCGTTGGCGGCCACCCACGTGCCGTGGTACTCGCGCCACGACGTCGGCGTCCCGCGCTCCGGCCACTCGGCCATCTCGGCGCGGTAGAGCGCGAGGTCCTCGGCGGGCCGGATCATCGCCCGCAGCTCCAGCAGCGTCCGGTCCGCAAGGGCGGCGGTCAGGTCGGCCGGCGCGTATCCCGAGGCGCCGAGCCGGCTCCACGCCACGAGGTCGGCGCTGGGCGCGACGGCGGCGGTGGGGTCGATCTGGAGCAGGGTCAGCCGCCGTACGACGTCCGCCAGCCCGTCCGGCCGGGTGGCCTCCAGCAGTTGGGCGCGCACGGCGATCCGGCGGGCGTCGGCCCGCGAGAGCTCGTGGACGGTCATCGGTGTCACCAGTCCCGGGTGGCGATCAGTTCTTCCATGTCGGCGTCCGCGAAGCCGTAGGCGACGGCCACGAACCAGAAGTCCTCGGCTATCTCCTCGCGGGCCACGGTCTCGATCTCGCTGCCGGCGGCCCAGAACTCGTCCTGAAGCGCGTTGAACTCGTCGGTGGCGGCGTGGGTGAGGGGGTACAGCTCGGCCGGGCCGGCGGGCCGCTCGGCCTCGATGCGCTCGCACAGCCGCAGCAGGACGGCCTTGCCCCGGTCCACCACCGCGTCGGGGTAGTAGTCGTCGCTGTACAGCGCCTTGAGGAACGGGTGCGCGATCACCCGCTCGTTGCTGATGCTCATGCTGTGATGGTGCACCACGCCACTGACAACGCCCCGGGAGCAGCCGTCATGACCTTCGCCGCGCCGTCCTTCGAGTTGCTCCCCGGGGCCGAGGGATCGCCGGTGATCCTGCATGTGCCGCACTCCTCGCGGGAGATACCTCCCGAGGTGCGGGAAGGGATCACACTGGACGACCGCGCTCTGGAGCGGGAGCTCGACCACATCGTCGACGCGCACACCGCGCGGCTCGCGCAGGAGGTGGCCGGGGCGGCGGAGATCACCCCGTGGCGGTTCGTGAACCGACTCTCCAGGCTGGTCGTCGACCCGGAGCGGTTCCCCGACGAGCGCGAGGAGATGCTCGCCGTGGGGATGGGCGCCGTCTACACCCGGACCGCGCACCTCGCGGAGCTACGGCCCGCCGGCACCGACCCGGAACCCCTCATCGAGCGGTACTTCCGGCCGTACGCGCGGGCCATGACGGACGCCGTGGCCGGCCGGCTCGCCGCCACCGGACGGGCCGTGATCATCGACGTGCACTCCTATCCGACCGCGCGGCTCCCCTACGAGCTGCACGGCGAGGGCCCGCGGCCGCCGGTCTGCCTGGGCACCGACTCCTTCCACACGCCCGCTGAGCTGCTCGCCGCGGCGCGGGAGGCGTTCGCCCCGTGCGGGGAGACGGGGCTGGACAGCCCGTTCAGCGGCACGTACGTGCCGTTGGAGTTCTACGGCGTCGAGGCCCGGGTGTCCGCCCTGATGATCGAGATCCGCCGGGACACGTACATGGCGGAGCCGGGCGGTCCGGCAGGTCCCGGACTCACCCGGCTCACGCGGGCGTTGGCGGCGCTGGTGGACGCCGCCGCACGCTGACCGCCTGGATCAGGCCCGCAGCCACTCGGTGACGACGACCTCCCCGCCGGTCCGCAGCCGCAGGGCGAACGGGCCGTTGGGCGGGGCGTCGCTGGTGAAGCGGCCCATGTCGTCGGCGACGACCGGGGTCGCCGTCTGGGGGCCGCCGAGCACCTCGATCCGCGCCTGCTGCGGAGGCAGTACCTGCCCCATCAGCCCCTGCGCGGTGACCTCCACGTCGACGGTCACCTCGCCGGCGCGGAACGTCAGCATCCGCGGCACGTCCGTCGCGCCCCTGACCGGGATGGCGTCCTCGACCGAGTCGAAGGTCAGCTCGGCGATCCGGGCGTCGAGGTCGTGCAGCGCGAACGCCTCGACGGCGATCTGGCGCAACTGGGCCGGTACCGGGTCCAGGATGGCGGCCGCCTGGCGGAGTTCCTCCTCCAGCAGCCCGATGTCGAAACCGTCGTCGCCGGGGGATCCTTCGCCCGTCAGGTCGTCGTGCATGTCGTCGTTCACAGCGCCCCCCGCGCGTCGAGTCGGGCCCGCAGCCGGCGCAGGCAGCGCTGCCGCAGCGGCCCGATGCTGCCCACGGCGATGCCCAGTGCGGCGGACACCTCCTGGTAGCTGGGCGGCGGCGAAGCCATCAGCACGCGCAGCAACTGGCGGCAGCGTTCGCCGAGTTCCTCGAACTCCTGCCACATCCAGCGGATGCGCTCGGACTCGGCGGCGGCCTCCTCCGAGTCCAGGACCGACTGTTCGGGCGTGCGGTCCTCGCTGACCCGGTCCAGTAACTGGGGATCGTTCGTCACGGTCAGTCGCCGCAAGCTCTTGAGCACCTTCAGACACTCGTGCCGTGCGGTGCTCGCGAGCCACGACCCGGCCTTCTCGGGTTCCCGAATGCGCCCGAGGTGCTGCGCGAAGCGGAACCAGACGGTCTGGTACACCTCATGGGCGTCGGCGTCACTCAGGCGGTGGGCGCGCACGACCGACCACACCAGTGGGCTCAGCCCTTCCACGAGCGCCTTCCAGGCCGCCGCGTCGCCGTCGACGGCGGACTGGACCAACGCGCCGACATCTGCACGGTCCACAGCCCCACCCCTCGTGTACGGCAAGTCATCGTACGCCGCGGAGGGGACGGTTCCGACCCTCATGACCGAGGAGCCGGCGGCAGAACGGGCACAGGACGCCAGGTCCCGGGGCGAAGCGCCGGTACGTGCGCCCCCCGCACCTCCGCGTAACCGGAGTTGGCGGCGAGCATCTTGTAGCGGGCGACCCGCGGGTCGCTCTCCTGCTGCGTGGTCATGTGGGCCGCGATCAGACCCGCGACCACAGGGGTGGCGAACGAGGTGCCGCTCCAATGCGCGAGCCCTTCGAACATCACCTGGTCGGGCTTGGTGGAGCCGCCCTGCTCGCTCAGCACGCCGGTGTGGCGCGGGGACACGCAGGTGCAGGCGTAGCCGAAGCCGTACCGGCAGGTGTCGTAGGTGGAGTGCTGGTAGATGTACGGCATGGGCGCGTCGAAGCCGGTGAGGACGCTGGTGAGGCGCTCACCGGGCGCGTACACCTTCACCCACGGGCCGTGGTTGCTGAAGCAGGCGCCGAACTCGCCGTCGCCGCGCAGCGCGCCGACCGACAGGACGACGTCCTGGTAGTCGGGCAGATCGGCGTAGGCGGCGGGCCAGAAGGGCGTGGCGCTGCCGTTGTTGCCGGCCGCGGCGACGAGCAGTGTGCGCTGGTCGCGCAGCTCCCGCATGAAGGCCTCGATCCCGAGCAGGCCGTCGGTGCGGCCGTTGGAGGTGCCGGCGGAGAGGCTGAGGATGTCGGGCCACCCGCCCGCGTCGACGGCCTCGAAGAGCTTCTCGCCGAACTCGGACTCCAGGATGGCGCCGGCGTCGTTCAGTGAGTTGCGGACGGTGATGCCCGTGTTGGGTGCCACAGCCGCCACGAGCCCGGCGATGAACGTGCCGTGGCCGACGTACTGCTGGAGTACGCCGTCGTCGTCGCACTCCTTGATCTGCGCGTCGCCGTCGGTGTGCGCCAGCAGCGGGGAGGACCGGAAGTCATGCATGAGCCCGGTGTCGACGACCAGGACGCCGATCGCGCTGTCCACGTCGTAAGTGCCCTCGGCCGGCGCGGGGTTGAGTCCGTCGGCCTGCGCGACGGGCACGGGCTCGTCGCCGGGACAGGAGTTGACCGCGATCGACACCAGGTGGTTGCGGCTGACCAGCCGCCGCCCCGCCCGGCCCTCCGACTCCCGCAGGGCGCGCAGGGCGTGCGCGACCGGGCGGTCGCCCTCGCGGTCGCCCTCGCCGGGGTCGCCGACCTGGATGCGGGTGATGCCGGAGCGGTTGGTCTGCGGGCTCGCCCGCCGGACATGGTCCTGCACCAGGTCGGGCTCGGCGGTGAAGTGCGCGCGCACGGTGTCCTCGACGACGCGGGCGTCCTCGCCGTCACGGACGAGGACATAGCCCTTCTCGTAGATGAACTCGGCGGAGTCGTCCGGTCCCATCGCGAGGGGGACGTCGGGCATGGAGCGCTGGATCTGCTCGAACTGCTCGTGGAATCGCTGTGGTGCCATGGCGTGTCCTCCCACTGGGGCGACGGTCGTCAAATTGAGCCACGTGGTCGCTGATTGATACAGCGCCAAACCCGTGTGGCACGGTTCCGGGGCAACTACCATCCGTGGAGTGACCGCGGGAAGCGAATCGGTTCTCGAACTGCTGCCGATGGTGTTCGCCGCCCCGAACGACGCGCTGGCCAGGGCGGAGGGGCTGCTCGACGCCGATCCCTCGCCCTTGCACGCCTCCGTCGCCCACCAGGTGATCGGCATCTGGCAGCGGGACTGGGGCGACATGCGCATCGCCCTCCATCACCTGCGGCGCGCCCGGGATCTCGCGGCACGAGCGGATTCCGCCGACCGGGAGGCGGATGTCCTGGCGGCGCTCGGGGTCGCGTTGGTGCATGCGGGGCGCACTCAGCAGGGGCTGGCCGCGCTGGAGCGCGGGATCGAGCGCGGCAGCGGACACACCCGCGCCCGGGTGCTGTTCCGCCGCGCCTACGCCCGCTGGGTCCTCGGCCACCACCGTGAGGCACTGGAGGACGTGCGCCGGGCGATTCCAGTGCTGCGGCAGGTGGACGACGTCATCTGGACGGCTCGGGCGCTGACGCTGCGCGCGACCGTGCATCTGGCACTGGGTGCGGTGGACCGGGCGGACGCCGACTTCACGGCGGCCGAGGCGCTGTGGGACACCACGGGCCAGGAACACGACAAGGCCGACGCGGTGGAGAGCCGGGGCCTGGCGGCGTTCCGGTCGGGCGACATCCCGGTGGCACTGAGGCTGCTCGACGAGGCCGAGGAGCGCTACGCCAAGCTCGGCACACCGACGTTCATGCTGAACATCCGGCGCTGCGAGGTGCTGATGGCGGCCGGGCTGGCCCCGGAGGCGCTGGCCGAGGCCGACGCGGCGATCGCCGTGCTCGACGGCATCGGCGGCCAGTCCACCCGCAAGGCGGAGCTGCTGCTGGCGGCGGCGCGAGCCGCCAGGCTGGCGGACGACGCGCACACGGCGATCGCGCGTGCCGACATGGCCGTGCGGCTGTTCGCCGGGCAGCGGCGCAGTTGGTGGGAGACGCATGCCCGGCTGGTGCTGATCGAGGCGCGGGTGGCCGCCGGACGCAGTTCGGGGCGGCTGGTGGCCGACACGGCGGCGGTCGCCGACCGGCTGGCCTCCTTCGGCGCGCCGGCCGCGCCGGAGGCCTCGCTGCTCGCCGGCCGGATCGCGCTCGGGCTCGGCTGGACGGCGGACGCGGAGCGGCATCTGGGCGTCGCCGCCCGCAGCAGGCGCAGCGGGCCGCCGCTGGCGCGGATGACGGGCTGGGCGGCGCAGGCGCTGCGGGCGCAGGCGGCCGGGTCCGGACGCGGTGTCCTGGAGGCGTGCCGGCGCGGCCTTGACGTGCTCGACGCCCACCGGATGACGCTGGGTGCCTCGGAGCTCCGGGCCCGCGCCACCGCGCAGGGCGCCGAACTGGCCGCGCTGGCCCAGCAGGCCAGCCTCGACTCCGGCAGCCCGCGCCGGCTGTTGGTGTGGAGCGAGCGCTGGCGGGCCACCGCGCTGTCGACACCGCCGACCCGGCCGCCGGCCGATCCGGAGCTGCAGAGCGATCTGACCGCGTTCCGGGAGATCGCGGCGCGCGCCGAGGAGGCCCGCCGCGAGGCCCGCCCGGTGCCGGCCCTGGAGCGTGAACAGCGGCGCCTGGAGCGGGAGATACGGTCCCGGACGCTGCATCTGCGCGGCGACACGCCCGGCGACGGCCACCGCTTCGACCCGGGCCGGCTGCTTCAGCGGCTGGGCGACGACGTACGACTGGTCGAACTCGCCGTGCTGGACGGGCGGGTACAGGTGCTGCTGTGCGGTCAGGGGCGGGTGCGTCGGTACGAGGCTGGGCTGCTGACCGAGGCGGAGACCGAGGCGGAGCATGTCCAGGCCGGGCTGCGGCGGCTGGCCCACCCGGGCGCGGAGGGGCGGCTGCCGGTGGTGGAGGCCGCGGGGCGGCGGCTGGAGGAGCTGCTGCTCGGCCCGGCGGCGGCGCATCTGGGCGACGGTCCCGTGGTGGTCGTACCGCCCGCCCGGCTGCACCGCGTGCCGTGGGCCCTGTTGCCGTCGCTGCGGGAGCGGGTCCTCAGCGTGTCGCCGTCGGCGAGCGGCTGGCTGCGCGCACGGGAGACCGAGCCGCCGCCGGGCGGGCGTCAGGTGCTGGTGCGCGGGCCGGGCCTGGCAACGGGCGGCGCTGAGGTGCCCCATCTGGCCGGCCGGTACGGCGGTGCCGTCGTCCTGGAGCACGCCGACGCGCGGGTCCCGCAGGTGCTGGAGGAACTCGACGGCGCCGCGCTGGCCCATATCGCCGCCCACGGCACGTTCCGCGCGGACGGCCCGCTGTTCTCGTCGCTGCGGATGGCCGACGGGCCGCTGATCGTGCACGACTTCGAGCGCCTGGACCGCAGCCCGTACCGGATCATCCTGTCCTGCTGCGACACCGCCCGGTTCGCCTCCGTCGGCGCCGACGAACTGCTCGGCCTGGTCACCGCGCTGCTGCCGCTGGGCACGGCGGGGGTCGTGGCGTGCACGGCCCCCGTCAACGACGCCGCGGTGGTGCCGCTGATGCTCGCACTGCACAAGGGACTCAGCGAGGGGCTGTCCCTCGCCGAGGCGCTGCGCGACGCGCGGGCGGCGCTGCCCGGCGACGCGCTGCATCGGGCCACGGGGTGGGCGTTTTCGGCATTCGGGGCGGCGTGACGCTCCGCTGGTGACGCCGCGATGCAAGTGCCGCGATGTGTCGTCGATCGCCTGCGGCCTCGTACGGGATGTGTCGTCGATCGCCTGCGGCCTCGTTCGCGATGTGTCGTCGGTCGCCTGCGTCCTCGTTCGCGATGTGTCGTCGATCGCCTGCGGCCTCGTTCGCGATGTGTCGTCGGTCGTCTGCGGCCTCGTTGTGGTTGGTCGCGCCCACGCGGCGGCAGCCGCACATCGATTGCGGCCCCGCGTCCCCTGGGTCGCGCTGTCACTCACGCCGGCTGTTCCACCAGACACGGCAGGGCTCCGCGGTCGCCGGTGCCCAGGCGGGCGTACGCGCTGTAGAGGTGGTTGCCCACCGTGCGGACGGAGAGGGTGAGTTTCTCGGCGATCTGCCGGTTGCTCAGTCCCGTGGCCGCGAGCGTCACGATCTGGCGCTGCCGGGCGGTCAGTTCACCGAGGACCAGCCCGGACAGCGCCGGGGTGCGCGCGCCCTGGCAGCGGCTGGCCAGCGCCACGGCACGCGTGCGTGAGGTGCGGGCGGCGCGCGGATCGCGGTGCGCCCGTACGGCCTGGGCGTGCGCTTCGGCCGCGAAGAGCAGGAAACCGCGCTCCTGGAGCTGTCGGGCCACCCGATCCAGCGCGGGACCGTCGGCGCGGGCCAGCGCGTCGGCGTGCTCGGCGAACACACCGGTCAGGCGCCCCGCGGCGCGCTCGGGGTCACCGAGGCGGACGGCGTCGTACGCATCGCCGCCGATCGCCCCGGCCATCCCTCCGACGTCACCACCGATCGCCCCGGCCGCCCCGCCGACGTCACCACCAGTCGCCCCGGCCATCCCGCCGACGACACCACCGATCGCCCCGGCCGCCCCGCCGACGTCACCACCGATCGCCCCCGCCGCCCCGCCGGCGTCGCCACCGATCGCCCCGGCCATCCCGCCCGCGTCGCCGCGGGTCGCCGTCGGCCGGGTGACCGCCCCACCCCCGTGGGAGCGGCCACCCGAGATCTGGTGCGCGGCCGTCGCGTCGCCCGACTGCGCTGCGGCGAGAGCGAGTTCGAGTCGGCAGGACGGCTCGTCGGCGCCGGCCGGGAGCCCCTCCCGCGCCCATGCCGCCGCCTCCCGCAGCTCACCGCGCAGTCGCGCGAACCGGGCCCGTACGGCCGCGTATCCGGCCGGTACCGGCGCGCCCTCCGCGACCAGCCACTCCCCCACCGGCGCGGACGTCGCCCGGACGTCAGCCCGCTCGATACGGCGGCTCAGCGCGGCCCGCTCGGCGTCGAGGGCGGCACCGCACTGTTCCGGCGTACGGGACAGCCGCCTCGCCCGCAGGCGGCCGGCCGCAGCCCGCAGCACCGGGCCGTGCAGGGGGTGGGCGAGGCGGACGGCGCCCCGGTCGTCGACGTGGACGAGGGCGTCGGCCTCCAGGTGTTCCAGAGCGCGCAGCTCGAGCCGGTCCGCCTCCAGGTCCAGCGGTAACGGCTCGGCGAAGGCGAGGCGTTCGAGGATCTCGCGCTGCTCGGCGCAGGTGCGGTCCAGGACGTGCGCGGTGCGCTCTCGCACCGTCGAGGTCATCGGCACGGGCCCGCGCCACGCCCACTCCTGCGTGTCCTCGACGCGGGTGAGCAGCCCGCGTTCGCGCACCGCGCCCGCCAGGTCGCGCATCAGTCGCAGGTCGCCCCGGCACAAGCGGTGCAGCCGGTTGACGGTGAGCGGTTCGAGGCCGGCGCCCGCCGCTTCGGCGGCCAGCAGCCGGGCGGTGTCCTCGCGGGGCAGCGGCTCCAGGGTGAGACGGGGCAGGAGTTCGCCGGTCCACAGCCGGGAGATCGCGCCGGGGACCGTGGCCCCGTCGGTGGTGACGACCAGGAGCCGGGTGCGTCCGTGCACGGCCAGTTGGTGGACCAGGGCGGCCGAGGCGTCGTCGAGCAGATGGGCGTCGTCGACCAGCAGCAGCCGTACGCCGGACAGATGCTGGAACGCGCCGTGCAGGGAGGCCGTCTCGGGGACGAGGTGTGCGAACGCGGCGAAGCGGATACGGCGGGTCTCGGGGGTGCCGGCCACCCGGGCGAAGTCGGTGCCGCGGGCGGCCTCGGTGACGAGCCGGGTCTTGCCGCTGCCGGCCGGGCCCGTGATCACGATGCCGTGCCGGCCCGCGGCCAGGGCCCCGCGGACCAGCGCCAGTTCTTCCTCCCGGCCGGTGAACGGCCAGGGCAGCTCCAGGGTCTTCGCCTCGCGTACGTAGGTCGTCACGGCAATAGGAGCGCGGTGACTCACATCTGATACACGGGTACTTGAGTAGCCCCCGACTCAGGCGCCCGGCGCGGTCTCACGGCAGCCTGTCCGCATGACCGCTCGTTACTGCTCCCTCGCGCAGCAGTCGGCGCCCGCCTTCGCACCGGGGCTGGCCGCCGAGCGGCTCAGTGCGCTCATCGGCGGACGCCGTATGTGGGTCAACGGCACCGTGCTGCACTACCACTTCTTCGACCGGGACTCCGACGGATCCTCGATCCCGGACCCGGAGACCGGCGAGAGCAGGCATGTCTCGTGGGTCGGCGGCAAGGAGCAGCGGGATGTCGTGCGCGAGTGCTTCAAGGAGTGGAAGGGCCTGGGCATCGGGCTGTCGTTCGTGGAGGTGGGCGACCGGTCGGAGGCCGAGCTGCGCATCGGGTTCCAGCTCGGCGACGGCTCCTGGTCGACCGTGGGCAAGGACGCGCTCCAGGTCGGTCTGAACGAGCGCACCATGAACTTCGGCTGGGACCTCACGGTGCCCGGGGAGCGCGGGACGGCTCTGCACGAGATCGGGCACGCGCTCGGCATGCTGCACGAGCATCAGAGCCCGTTCGCCGGGATCCACTGGGACGACGAGGCCGTGTACGCGGATCTGGCCGGCCCGCCGAACTTCTGGAGCCGGGACAAGACGTTCTTCAACATCCTGCGCAAGCTCGACGCGAACGAGGTCAACGGTTCCGCCTGGGATCCGCAGTCGATCATGGAGTATCCGTTCTCGGGCGGGCTGATCCTGGAGCCGGAGCAGTTCCGCGGGGGACTGAATCCGCCGGGTGTGCTGTCGGGGGCCGACAAGGAGTTCGTCCGCCGCTGGTACCCGCCGGCCCAGACGCCCGGCCCGCGCGAGCTGGTGCCCTTCCACTCGGTCGCGCTGCGGCTCGGCCCGGCGGAGCAGGCCGACTTCGTCCTCGAGCCGCCGGAGACACGCGAGTACACGGTGGGCACCTTCGGCGACAGCGACACCGTCGTCGTGGTCTTCGAGGAACGCGACGGCGAGCCTCGCTACCTCACCGCTCAGGACGACGGCGGCACCCCGCACAACGCCACGCTCAAGGCGCGCCTGGTCAAGGGCCGCCGCTATTTCGTCCGGGTGCGCCTCTACGCCAACTGGGGTTCGGGTCAGACGGCGGTCATGTGCTGGTGACGGCACGGATCCGCTGACGCGCACGGACACGACAGTCCACAGTCCGGCGCCGGGGGAAGTGGCCGGGAAACGCCGCCTTCGGGGGAGGGCGACGATTCCCGGCCACGCCGGCGTCCACTCGCCGTCATTTCACGACGCGATCCGTTCGGCCGGTGCCTCGTCGGGGTGCGCCAGGCCGAGGTGGTCGCGCAGGGTCGTGCCCTCGTACTCGGTGCGGAACACGCCCTGTTCCTGGAGCAGCGGGACGACCTTGTCGGCGAACTCGTCGAGGCCCGTCGGCGTGATGTGCGGGACCAGGATGAAGCCGTCGCTCGCGTCGGCCTGCACGAAGTCGTTGATGGTCCTGGCGAGGGTGGCCGGGGAGCCGACGAAGTTCTGTCGGTTGCCCGTGTTGATGACCAGGTCGCGGATGGACCAGTTGTTGGCCTCGGCCAGCTCGCGCCACTCGCGGGCGGTGGCCAGCGGGTCCCGGTACATGCGGACCTGGGCGCGCCCCTTGGAGATGTGGTTGTCACTGACGTCCGGGTCGATGTCGGGGAGGGGCCCTTCCGGGTCGTACGCCGACAGGTCCCGGTTCCAGACGAACTCCAGGTGCTTGAGTGCGGTGGCTCCGCTGACCTGCTGACGGCGCACCTCGCGGGCGAGTTCCTCGGCCTCGGCGTCGGTGTCGGCGAGTGCGAAGGTGGCGGCGGGCAGGATGAGCAACTGGCCGGGGCGGCGGCCGTACTTGGCCAGGCGGGACTTCACATCGGTGTAGAAGGCCTGGCCGGCGTCGAGGGTGCCGTGCCGGCTGAAGATGGCGTCGGCCTCCGCGGCGGCGAACTCGCGGCCCTCCTCGGAGTCGCCGGCCTGGAAGACGACCGGGCGGCCCTGTGGCGAGCGCGGGACGTTGAACTGTCCGTGGATGTCGAAGTGCTGCCCCGTGTGGACGAAGGCGCCGGCCTTGGCGTCCCGCAGGAACGTGCCGGTCTCCTGGTCGGCGAGGATCTCGTCGCCGCGCCAGGCGTCGAAGAGTTCGTTCGCCGTGGCGAGGAACTCCTTGGCGCGGGAGTAGCGCTCCTCCTGCGGCAGGAAGCCGCCGCGGCGGAAGTTCTCCCCGGTGAAGGCGTCCCAGGAGGTGACGACGTTCCAGGCGGAGCGGCCGCCGGAGAGGTGGTCGAGGCTGGCGAACTGGCGGGCGACCTCGTAGGGCTCGTTGAAGGTGGAGTTGATGGTGCCGGTCAGCCCCAGGTGCTCGGTGACGGCGGCGAGCGCGGCGAGGACGGTGAAGGTGTCCGGGCGGCCCACGACGTCCAGGTCGTAGATCTGTCCGCCCTGTTCGCGGAGCCTGAGTCCTTCGGCGAGGAAGAGGAAGTCGAACTTGGCGCGTTCGGCGGTCCGCGCGAAGTGGGCGAAGGAGCTGAACTCGATGTGGCTGCCGGCCCGCGGGTCGCTCCACACGGTGGTGTTGTTGACGCCGGGGAAGTGGGCGGCCAGGTGGATCTGCTTCAACGGCTTGGTCATGGCTGCGGGGTCCTTCCGGCTCAGGCGGCGTAGCGGTTGGCGGGGCGGGCAAGCCCCAGCAGGCCGCGCAGGGTGTCGGCCTCGTAGGCGCGGCGGAAGGCGCCGCGGCGCTGGAGCTCGGGGACGAGCCCCCGGGTGATCGCCGGAAGGTCGTGGCCGGCGACCGCGGGCCGAAGCCGGAATCCGGAGAGTCCTGCCTGGTGCAACTCCTGGAGCAGGTCGGCGAGTTGGACGGGGGTACCGGCGAAGATCAGGGCATCGCTGGTGTACGGCTGTCCCGCGAGCGTGTCGAGCCGTTCCCGGCGTGCGGTCGCGGCACCCGGGTCGTCGTCGAGGAAGACCACCAGGTCGCCGAAGACATGCAGGGATTCGGCCGCCCGCCCTGCCGTGTTCTGTTCGGCCCGGATCTGGGCGACGATCCCGCGGGCCTCGTCGGCGTCGTACGGGGTGACGTAGCCGATGTCCGCGGCGCGGGCCACGAGCCGGTAGGGGACGGTGTCGTGGGCGAGGGCGCTGACGATCGGCTGGCCCTGCGGGGGGCGGGGTGTGATGGACGGGCCCTTGACGCTGAAGTGCCTGCCCTCGAAGTCGATGTAGTGCAGCTTGTCGCGGTCGATGAAGCGACCCGTGGCGGTGTCCCGGATCTCGGCGTCGTCCTCCCAGCTATCCCAGAGACGGCGGACCGCTTCCACGTAGTCGGCGGTCTCGTCGAACAGGTCGGTCACCACGTCCTGCGTGGCGGGGCTGTCGTAGGCCTCGATGCGCGCGATGGTGCGGCGGCCGAAGTGCGCGGCCTCGTTCGGGCGGGCGGTGAGCTGCACCCGCAGTCCGGCGCGGCCGGTGCTGACGTAGTCGAGAGTGGCTATCGCCTTGGATATGTGGAACGGCTCTGTGTGGGTGGAGACCACCGTCGGCACCAGACCTATGTGCCGGGTCAACGGGGCCACCCGGGAGGCGATGAGGACGGCGTCGAGGCGGCCGCGTACCTGGTCGGTGCGCTCGTCCGGGTCCAGGAAGTGGGAGGACTGGAGGCCGAGGCCGTCCTCGATGGTGACGAAGTCGAGGAGGCCTCGCTCGGCCTCGGTGACCAGGTCGGCCCAGTAGGCGGCGGTGAACAGGTCATGAGGGCGGGCCGCCGGCTCTCGCCAGGACGCGGGATGCCAGCCGGTGCCGTCCAGGGCGACGGCGAGATGCAGGGCGGAAGAGGGGGTTGGGGACACGAGTCAGTGCCTTCCTGGAAGTCCGTACGAGAGCGCCGGCCCCCGCTCTGGCGGGGCACGGCGGTTGAGGGAACGTCAGGAACAACAGAGCGCGCCGGCCACGCGCTGGAGGTCGATGTGGGGCCGGGAGTGGAGGTGGACGGCGTGGAAAAGGTGCGTCACGTCCGCCACCTCCGTCCGTCGCGTCGCGCGCCTGGGCACCGCGCACATCTCGTCGTGAGTCACAACGCCCCGGCCTCGGGGGCTGTTCCCGGTGTGCGCACCAGGCGGATGACCGAACGGCGGCGGACGGTGAAGCCGATCGACTCGTACAGGCGGATCGCCGGGGTGTTGTCGGCGGCGGCGTGCAGGAAAGGGGTCTCACCACGGTCGCGGATGCCGGCCGCGACCGCGCGCACCAGGCGGGTCGCGAGCCCCCTGCCACGGTGGGCGGGGTCGGTGCAGACCGCGCTGATCTCGGTCCAGCCGGGCAGGCGGAGGCGTTCGCCGGCCATGGCGATCAGTCGGCCGCGGTGCCGGATACCGAGGTAGGTGCCCATGTGGATGGTCCGGTCGAGGAAGGGTCCCGGCTTCGTACGGGCTACGAGATCGAGGATCTCCGGTACGTCGCCGGGCCCCAGGCGGACCGCCTCGGGTGCGGGCTCGGCACGCAGCCCGGTGTCGATGAGCTGGACGCCCTCTCCCCCGCCGACGATCTCCCAGCCGTCCGGCACCCGGTCGAGCGGCTTGGCTCGCACCACGGCGCCGGGCCCGACGAGGGTGTGCAGGTCGGCCCAGGCGGCGGGGTCCGCCGGGTCGGCCAGTGCGGCGAAGGCGTACACGTCGGCCGGGTAGCGGGCCGCGAGTCCGACGCGTTCGGCGAGATGGGCGTGCGGGCCGTTCAGAGCGGCCCAGACGGCGTTGTCGAGGGGGTGCTGCTCGGTGACGGGCGGGGCTCCGCCTCCGCGGACGTCGATCGGGTGTGCCACGGAGGCGGAGTCCCTTCTTGCGTGAACTTGCATGCGGCTCAGGTGAGGTGACGAGCTGTCAGGAGTTGTCGAGCGGCAGCCCGGGCGGGTTGACCTCCGACTTGGCGACGGCCTCGCCCGAGAGGTTCCAGGCGGCGAGCCACTTGGCGTACTGGCCGTTGTCGATCAGGTGGTTGATCGCGTCGGCGAGAGGCTGGGCGAGGCCGCTGTCCTTCTTGGCGGTCGCGGCGATCAGGCCCTGGAGTGTCGCCCCGGCGCCGGAGAACTGGCCCGCGATCCTCGTCGGGCTCGGCGTGCTCTTGGTCTGGGTGACGTGGTAGGAGAGGTTCGGGCTCGGGCCGAAGTAGGCGTCGATCTTGCCGCTGCCCAGGGCCAGGTAGGTGCTGTTGTTGTCCTGGAAGTACTTGACGGTCAGCTTCTTGCCCTCCTTCTCCAGCTTGTCCTTCCACTCCAGCAGGATGCGCTCCTGGTTGGTGCCCGCGCCGACGGACACGGTCTTGCCGGCGAGGGCCTGGTAGTCGCCGTCGAAGCTGAACTTCGAGTCCTTGAGCGCCTCGAAGGCGAGGTCGTCCTTGCGGTAGGAGGCGAACTCGTACTTCTGCTTGCGCTCCTCGGTGTCGGTGATGTTCGAGAAGCCGACGTTCACCTTGCCGCTGTCGATGCCGACGAAGAGGTTCTCCCAGGTGAACCGCTTGACCTCGGGCTTCAGGCCGAGGACGGCCGCGACCAGCCGGGCGAGGTCGATCTCGGAGCCGGTGAGTGTCTTCTGGTCGCTGCCCACGAAGCCCAGCGGCGGGGCCCCGGAGGGCAGGGTGCCGGAGCCGATGACCAGTCGGCCGCTCTTCTTGAGGGCGTCGGGCAGCTTCGCGCTGATGGACTTCACCTCGGACACCTTCAGGGTGGTCTCCTTGGCGGCGCCGTTGGAGAGCTGTCCGACGGTGACCGTGCCGGCGCTGTCGTTCGTCCTGGTGGCGGCGTCGCTGTCCCCACCGCAGGCGGCGAGCCCGGTGGCGAGGGTGGCGACGGCGGTCGCCGCGGTGATGCCGCGTATCAGGCTGCGTCGGGAGATGTGGGTGGGCATGGCCGTCCTTGGTGTTCGAGAGGGTGGTGAGGTGGCGCGTGGGGGGAGTTCGTGGGGAGCGGGGTGTTCACAGGACCTTGCTGAGGAAGTCCCTGGTCCGCTCGTGCCGGGGCTTGTCGAGGACTTCGGCGGGCGGGCCCTGCTCGACGATCCGGCCGCCGTCGATGAACACGACCCGGTCGGCGATCTCGCGGGCGAAGCCGATCTCGTGGGTGACGATGACGAGGGTGGTGCCGCTGGTCGCCAAGTCCTTGATGACGGACAGGACTTCGCCGACGAGCTCGGGGTCGAGAGCGGAGGTCGGCTCGTCGAAGAGGATGACGCCGGGGCGCAGGGCGAGGGCGCGGGCGATGGCCACGCGCTGCTGCTGACCGCCCGACAACTGCCGAGGGTAGGCGCCGGCCTTGTCGGCGAGTCCGACCCGGCCGAGGAGGTCGCGGGCGAGTTCCAGGGCCGCGGCCTTGGCGAGCTTGCCGGTGGCCACCGGGGCCGCGGCCACGTTGTCGAGGACCGTCAGATGCGGGAAGAGGTTGAAGTTCTGGAAGACGAAGCCGATCCTGCTGCGCTGCGTGAGGATGGCCCGCTCACTCAGCTCCTTCAGCCGCTCGCCGTGCCGGCGTACGCCGATCAGCTCGCCGTCGAGGCTGACATGGCCGATCTCGGGCTTCTCCAGGTGGTTGATGACCCTGAGCAGGGTGGACTTGCCGGAGCCGGACGGGCCGAGGATCACGGTGACCTCACCGGGCCGTACGGTCAGGTCGACCCCGTTGAGCACCCGGTGGGCGCCGTACCACTTGTGCACGTCGTGCACTTCCACGGTGGCGCCCACGCTCCGGAGGGTTTCGGCGGTCATACGGCGGCCTCCCTGCGGATGCGGACCCTCAGGTCGGTGAGAGCGGTCCGCAGCTTCTGCAACGGGGTCGGCGGCAGGGAGCGTGTGGCGCCCCGGGCGTAGTACCGCTCGACGTAGAACTGGACGACGGAGACGACGCTGGTGAGGATCAGGTACCAGACGGTGGCGACCATCAGCAGCGGCACGATGTCGCCGGGGTACGTGGAGCCCATGGACTGCGCGGCGCCGAACAGGTCGAGCAGGGACACGTAGAAGACCAGCGAGGTGCCCTTGATCAGGCCGATGAGCTGGTTGACGTAGTTCGGGATGATGGAGCGCAGCGCCTGCGGGAACACGATCCTCTTGAACTGGTAGCCCTTCGGCAGGCCGAGGGCCGCGGCCGCCTCGTGCTGGCCCTGGTCGACGGAGAGGACGCCGCCGCGGACGACCTCGGCGGCGTACGCGGACTCGTGGAGGCTGATGCCGACGACCGCGATGACGATGTCGGTGGCGAGCTTGGACTCGTCGAATGAGAAGAAGGCGGGGCCGAAGGGCACGCCCACGCTCAGCGTCTTGTACAGGGCGCTGAAGTTGTACAGGAACAGCAGCACCACGATCAGCGGGACGGAGCGGAACGCCCAGACGTAGATCCAGCTCACCGCTCGCAGCACCGGGCTGCGCGAGAGCCGGGCCAGCGCCAGCAGGATGCCGCCGAGGAGACCCAGCACCGCGCTGTAGGCGGTGACTTCGAGGGTGACGAGGAGACCGTCGAGGATGGCCGGCCGCAGGAACCAGTAGCCGAAGCGGTCCCACTGGTAGAACGGATTGGTCACCAGGCCGTTGACGAACTGGGCAGCCAGGACCAGGACCACCGCGGTGGCGATCCAGCGACCGGGCCGCCGCAGCGGCAGAACCCGCTGTGCGGCGAGTGGTCTTGACGGGGTGTCGGTGGGCGGCGGTGCCTCGGCGAGGGACACGGCGGCGCCTGGGGGTTCACTCATGGAGGGCTCCGGCAGGAGTCGGAATTCCCCGGACCCGGCACAGGGTGTGGCGACGACGGCCGCTGGGCGGCGCGTCGTCTCACGGGAGGCGCAGGTACCGGGGGCTGGGCGGGCAACGGCACACCGCTCAGGCGGTGTTCGTCAGAGAGTGCGTGGCGCAGAGAAAGGGTCAGCCACGACAGCGGGCACAGCCCGGTGCGGTACACAGTGCGCTGTTGACACGGAGCAGATCGACGGTGCGGTCGGCGACGAGCAGGTTCACGAACGGCAGGACGCGGCTCTGGGAGCGGCGTACGGCCGTCCTGGGAGCTGCGTCCATGTCGTCACTCGCTTTTCCGGCCCCTCGGGGCCTCGCGCTTACCGAATGTCATCCGGTCCGGTCGTCACCTGGGGCACCCCACCGCGACGCGAGGGTTGCCGGTCAGCGAGCCAGGGCTTGTCGCTGACGCTCATGACCGTTCTGGGCCGTAAGTTAAGACAGTTGCCCGAACGAATGTCAACGCCGGTCCACGGTGTGGACCGGGTCAGACCCCGTCGACCAGCGGTCGAGCACCGGTCCCGGCTGCCGCGTGGGCCGCCCAGTCCAGGATCTGGACGGCGGCGCCGGCGGCCTCCAGGCCCTGACAACGGGCATGGTGGCGGCGGGAGATGGCGTCCAGGTCGAGGTGCGCTCCGAAAGCCGGGTGCGCGGTGAGCCGGCGGGCGTAGCCCCACAGGGCGGGATGGGCGGCGATGCGCTGCACCGCTGCCGCGTCCAGGTGGTGCCGGTGGACGGTGTCGAGCTGGACCAGGGTGACCCACAACTCGACGTCCGCGGCGGTGATCTGATTACGGATCATGTAGCCACGTCCGTCGAGCCACCGGTCCAGCGCGCCCAGTGCGCGCAGCAGTGTCCCGAGCGCCTCCTCGCGCTCCGCCGGATCGGCGCCGACCGCCCCCGCGCCCTGCGCGGCCTCCTCGATGTCCTGCGCGCACATGCGCTCGACGGCCTCGATCTCCGACTCCGCGCCGCACGGGTAGAGCTCGCTGCGCCCGCGGTCGAAGCGCCGGGCGAGGTCTCGGGTGATGTCGGGTGCGTGCGTGCTCACGATGCGCCCGGACCAGTCGTCGCTGAGGACCGGTGCGAGTGCCGGTCCGGCGTAGCGGTGGGCACTGGCGTCGTACAGCGGACGCAGCACGGTGTGGCCGCCGTCAGGGGAGTCCGGGATCGGGGGCAGGAACGTCGCGGGACAGATGTCGTCGAGGCCCAGCAGGGCGTGGGCGACGGCGATGCGCAGGCCGTCCGGGCAGGCGGTGGACAGATGGAGGCGGTAGCGGCGCGGCACGGCGTAGTGGCCGCTGCGCGCGTCCCGGCCGATTCGGCCCCTGAAGGCGGGGGCGGACTGGGTGGATGCGTGGGCGGCCAGCGGTGTGACGGACATGAGTCTCCCCGGAGCAGGCGTGCGGATGTACGCGGTCGGCGGAAGCGACGTGGGGTTCAGCCCAGCGGGCTGAGCGCGCTGCATACGCGGAGCAGATCGATGTGGCGGCGGGACGTGAGAAGGGGCGTACGGATCACTCGACCGGTGACCGGCTCACGACGCCCCATGTTTCCCTACCAATTCACTAGGAATCCTGATCGAGTGTCGGTCCGTCCGCGGTCGACGTCAAGAGGGCGTCCAGGGTCCGGGAAGCGGTGGCCCCTTCCGTACAATTTGAACCCGAACGAAAACACCTGTTCCCGTCCGACACCGCCTGTCCGACGCCGCGGCCCAAGGAGTGTGCCCATGCCCGGCCAACGATCGATCACCGCCGCCGAGAAGCTGGCCGAGGCCAAGCTCGGCGGTATCCCGCTGCACCGGGAGCAGATGGCGGTGGTCGCCAACATCTATCGCGCGGCCTCGACGGTCCGGCAGCACCTGGAGAACTCCGTACTGCGCGGGGCCGATCTGACCTGGACAGCGTTCGTGGTGCTCTGGGTGGTCTGGGTGTGGGGCGAGTCGGAGACCCGGCATGTCGCGGAGGAGGCCGGGATCTCCAAGGGGACGCTCACGGGCGTGGCGCGGACGCTGGAGGGGCGGGGGCTGGTGAAGCGGGCCGGGCACCCCAGTGACGGCAGGCTCGTGCTGCTCAGCCTCACCGAGGAGGGCGAGGCGCTGATGCGTCGGCTCTTCCCGGCCTTCAACGAGGAGGAGGCGTTCGTCGCCGGGCAGCTCAGCGACGAGGAGTGCCGCAGCGTCGCGGAGGGGCTGCGCCGGGTGGTCCTCCAGGTCGAGGAGAACGGCGAGGAACGCCGCCTCACCCTCCTCGACGGAGCCGAACCGGCACCGCGCCGCAGCGGGCGCCGGGCGAAGACGGAGGACTGAGGCCACGCCCCGGCCCACTCGGCAGAGCCGCACTCCGGCTGCCCGCCTCAGGGTCGAGGCTCGCTCCACCCCTCCGGTCAGGATCGAGGGGTGCCCGGCCGTCGGCTCAGCATCGACGGGGGGCCGCCCGATCGGCTGACGGCCGAAGACACCCACCCGCCCAGCTCAGCGGCGAGGCGCCCCACCTGACTCAGGACCGAGGGTTGCCCCGAGGCCCCCAACCCCCCGCTCAGCGCCGCCCGCCCGCCGCCCCGACCAGGGCGTCGAAGAGGCCCTGCTGTGCCGGGTCGTCGGCGGCGGTGTCCTCGGGGTGCCACTGCACTGCCGTGAACCAGCCTCGCGCGCCGGGGAGTTCGAGGCCCTCCACCGTTCCGTCGGCGGCGCGGGCCGTGGCCGTCAGGCCGGTGCCGAGGCGGTCCACCCGCTGGTGGTGGTAGCAGGAGGCCTCCGCCTTCTGCGCGCCGAGGGCACGCTCCAGCAAGGTGCCGCGCTCGATCGCCACCGGGTGCACGAGGTGCCGGTGTTCGCGTTCGGGGCCGCCCATGTCCTGCTCCAGCGTGCCGCCGAGGGCGACGTTCACGACCTGCAGGCCCCGGCAGATCGCCAGCAGGGGGATGCCGGCGTCCAGTGCGCGCCGCGCGATTTCGAGGTCGAAGGCGTCCTGGAGGTCGTCCACGTCGTAGACGCTCGCGTGGGCGACGGAGGAGCCGTAGCGGTGCGGGGCGAGGTCGCCGCCGCCGGGGAGCAGGACGGCGTCGAAGCGGGCGAGCCGGTCCGCGACGTCGGCGTTCGCGGGGTCGGCCGGGTGGATGCTCGCCGGCTCGCCGCCCGATCGCCACACCGCCTCGATCAGGGCGCGGGCGTTCACCTCCGCGGCGTACCGAAGGGCCGAGGTCGTGGCGGAGAAGCGGGCGGGGACGGCGATCAGCGGGCGGGTCACAACTGGATCCAGGTCGTCTTGAGCTCGGTGTACTTCTCCAGGGCGTGCGCGGACTTGTCGCGGCCGTTCCCGGACTGCTTCATGCCGCCGAAGGGGACGGTCAGGTCGCCCTCCTCGTAGCAGTTGACCCAGACCGTGCCGGCCTTGAGGGCGCGGGAGACGCGGTGGGCGGTGGAGAGGTCGGAGGTCCACAGGCCGGCGGCCAGGCCGTACTCCGTGGCGTTGGCCAGTCGTACCGCCTCGTCCAGGTCGCCGAAGGCGAGGACGGACAGGACGGGGCCGAAGATCTCCTCGCGGGCCAGGCGCATCGTCGGGGCGACGCCGTCGAAGACGGTCGGTTCCAGGTAGGTGCCGCCGGTCTCGGCGAGGATGCGCTCACCGCCCGTGCGCAGCCGGGCGCCCTCCTCCCGGCCGGCCCCGATGTGGCCGAGGACGCGGCCGAGGTGGGCCTCGCCGACCAGGGCGCCCATCTCGGTGGCCGGGTCCAGGGGGTCGCCGATCCGCAGCTCGCGGGCGCGGCGTACGACGGCCTCGGTGACGCGTTCGGCGACGGAGGAGTGCACGAGGAGCCGGGACGGTGCCGTGCACATCTCGCCCTGGTTGAAGAAGATGCCCCAGGCCGCGGTGGCGGCGGCCCGGTCCAGGTCGGGGGCGTCGGGCAGCACGATGTTGGGTGACTTGCCGCCGAGCTCGAGCCAGACGCGCTTGAGGTTGGAGTCGGCCGCGTAGTGCAGGAAGTGCCGGCCGACGGCGGTGGAGCCGGTGAAGGCCAGGACGTCGACGTCGGGGTGGAGCCCGAGGGCCCGTCCGGCGACGGGGCCCTCGCCGTTCACCACGTTGAGCACACCCGGCGGCAGCCCGGCCTCGGTGGCCAGCCGGCCGAGGAGGAGGGCGGACAGCGGGGAGTTCTCGGACGGCTTCAGTACGACCGTGCAGCCGGCGGCGAGCGCCGGGGCAACCTTCCAGCCCGCGAGCGTCAGGGGGAAGTTCCAGGGCACGACCGCACCGACGACGCCGGCCGGCTCCCGGGTGACCAGGGCAAGGGCGTCGGGGGCGGTGTGCGGGGACTCGTCGGTGAGCTTGTCGGCGAGCTGGCCGTACCAGCGGAAGGTGGTGATGGCGGCGCGCAGCTCGATGTCATGGGCGTCGGTGATGGGTTTGCCCATCTCCAGGCTGACGGTCAGTGCCAGTTCCGCGCGCCGTTCCTCCAGCAGGTCGGCGATCCGCAGCAGCACACGGCCGCGCTCGACGGGGGCGAGGCGCGGCCAGGGCCCGGTGTCGAAGGCGCGCCGGGCGGCGGCGACGGCCGCGTCCACCTCGGCGGCGCCCCCGTCGGCGACCCGCGCCAGCACCTGGCCGTCCCGGGGCGAGACGGCCGCGAAGGTCCCGCCCCCGCCCGGCTCGTCGGCGCCGTCGATGTGATGGGCGCCGGAAAGGTGCAGGGACTTGGCGCGACGCAGCCACTCTTCGTGGGTGACGGCCGGCATGCGAGGACCTCCAGGTGACGTCTGATCTCGTACAAAACGGTTGGAGTCGAGCACCCACCGGGCATCCACCGGCAGGCACCCGCCGTCCGGCCGACGGCTGCTCGGCCGGACGGCAGGCGTCGCCTACGTGCGGGCCGAGCGCGTCAGACGGCCCGTGACGACCCCCAGCACCAGGACGGCCGGCACCGTCACCTGGAGCCACAGGGCGGTGGTCCGGTCGCCGCCGATGAGGGTCGTGAAGTTCTCGACGATCAGCCAGATCGCCCCGGCGATTCCCGCCGCCCCCAGCAGCGGGGCGACCAGCGTGTTCCACGCCCGGGTGTCGAGGCGCTCGCGCCGGAAGAAGGCGACGACCGAGACCGAGGTCAGGAAGTACAGGAGCATGATCGCCAGTACGGCGATGCCGCTGCCCCACGAGAACAGGGTGAGCACCGGATCCTTGCCGGCCAGAGCGAACGGGATCACCAGCAGGACGGCGATCGACGTCTGCACGAAGCCCGCGACACCGGGCGAGTGCCGTCGGTTGACCGCCGACACCCGGCGGGGCAGGAGGCCCTCGCGGCTGAGCGAGAACAGATAGCGGTTGGCCGAGTTGTGGAAGGCCAGGATGCCGGCGAAGAGCGAGGTGGCCAGCAGGATGGGCAGCACGTCGTTGACCCAGGTGCCGAACTGGGCGGCGATCGGCGCGAAGACGAACGCCGTCGAGTCACCGCCCTCCAGCGCCTTGCCCGCGGCGCCGGCCGCCTTCGAGGCGCCGTAGGAGGAGATCAGCATCCAGGAGGCGAAGGCGAAGAAGCCGGTGACGAGGGCGACGGCCGCGTACGTCGCCCGGGGCACCGTTCTGCGGGGCTCGCGGGCCTCCTCGCCGTAGATCGCGGTGGCCTCGAAGCCGATCATCGACGCCACGGCGAACATCAGCGCCACGCCCGGCGCCCCGTCCAGGGCAGCGCCCGGCGAGAACGTGTCCGCGAAGCCGAGGCCCTCGGGCCCGCCGCCCTTGGCGAAGGTGACGACGGCGAAGGCGCTGAGGATGCTGAACTCGGCCAGCACGAACACGGCGAGCACCTTCGCACCCATCTCGATGCCGAGGGCACCGAGGACCTGCACGATCGCCATCGTGACCAGGGCACACACCCACCAGGGCACGTCGATGCCGGCGTAGTGCACCAGCAGCCCGTTCACGGTGGCGCCGTACAGGCCGTACATGGCGGCCTGGATCGCGCAGTACGCGAAGAGGGCGATCCCCGCGCTGCCGTTGCCGAGGTCCCGGCCGAGCCCTTTGCCGATGTACCGGTAGAAGGCCCCGGCGTCCACCACGTGCCGGCCCATGGCGACGAAGCCGACCGAGAACAGCAGGGTGATCAGACCGGCCGCGAGATAGGCGGCCGGCGCCCCGGCGCCGTTTCCGATGGCCACGGCGATGGGGACGGCGCCCGCGACGCCGGTCAGCGGCGCCTGGGCGGAGAGGACGAAGAAGAGGATGCCCAGCACGCCGAGAGAGTTGGGCTTGAGCTTGCCTGCGGTGGAGGCGTCGGGCGCGGTCTGGTTCGGGACCGCCGTCTGACTGTCCACTCGGATCACCTGCCAGGGGAAAGGAGGATTTCGTTTCAGGCCAAACGAGTTGCCTTATGGTGGGCTGGAACTATCCGTTTGGCAAGGGGTGACGCCGAGAATTGCTGGGACCACGCGAAGGGACCCCGGGCCACGGGTGCCCGGGGTCCCTGAAGGTACAGGTCAGACGTCGTTCTCCGGCGCCTCGTGACCGTCGGCCGCAAGCAGCCGGAGCAGCCCGCGCAGCTCCTCGATCGCGGCGTCGGTGGTCCCGGGCTCGCCGAAGACGAGCTGGTGCAGCACGAGCCCGTCCAGGGCGGCGAAGATCAGCCGGGTCAGCGGGTGCCCGGCGTCCTCGGGGAGCATCCGGGACAGCTCGCGCCGGGTGGCGTCGAAGTAGTCGTCGTACAGGGCGCGGATCTGCGGCAGCAGCTCCGGGCGGCGGCGGGCCTCCAGCAGCAGCTCGTACTGGAAGGCCTGGATGTCCGGATCGGCGGTGACCATGTCGGACACGCCCACCGAGAAGTCGGCGACCTTGCCGGTGCCCGGTTCGAGCGCGCTGGTGCTCAGCGAGGTGCGGATCGCGTGGGCGAGGGCCTCCTCGATCAGCGCGTCGCGTGAGCCGAAGTGGTGGACGACGAGGCCGTGCGTGGTGCCGGCCTCCTGGGCGACCGCCCGGTAGGTGAGCTTGCGCAGCCCGCCGTGCGCCACGACCCGCACCGCGGCGTTGAGCAGGGCCTCGCGGCCCTCGCCGTAGTTCATGCGCCGGCGCGGCTTGCGGTCCCCCTCGGCGGCCTTGGCCTTGGGGGCCTCGGAGCCCGTCGACCTCTTGGATCGTGCGGGTCCCTCGGCGGATGCGGTCATGTTCGCGACCTTACCCGCCGGGTCCGACACGGCCGTACGCGCGGTCAACGCCTGGGCGGCCGGATGCCGCGGAACTCCCAGTCCCCGCCGAGCGCGGTGGACAGCACCTCCTCGGACTCGGTCGGCTGGGCGCCCACGTCGGTGCGGACCGGGGTCGGGCCGGTGACGATGTGGTTGGTGAGCCGGCCGAGGCCCTCGACCTCGACCTCGACGACGTCGCCCGGCCGGACCGGGCGGGAGTTGGCCGGGGTGCCGGACAGGAGGACGTCCCCCGGGTAGAGGGTGATCGTGCGGGCGATGTCGGCGACGAGATAGTGCATGTCCCACTTCATCTCGTCGGTCGAACCGTCCTGCACGACCTCGCCGTTGACGTACGTCCGCAGCCGCTTGCCGTGGAAGTCCCAGTCCGTGACCAGGCCCGGTCCGAGCGGGCACAGGGTGTCGGAGCCCTTGACCCGGAGCATGGAGCCCGCGTCGGTGTCGCGGAAGTCGTGCAGCCCGTAGTCGTTGGCGATCGTGTAGCCGGCGATGTACTCCCCCGCCTCGGCCGGGGAGACGTTCCGCGCGGTCCGCCCGATCACAATGGCGACCTCGCCCTCGTAGTTGAGCCACTTGCAGCCGTCGGGGCGGACGATCGCGCCCTTGTGGGAGTTGAGGGACGAGGTCGGCTTGTGGAAGTAGGTCGGGGTGTCCGGCAGGTCGATCCGGAACTCGTCGACGCGGCTGCGGTGGTTGAGGTGGACGGCGATGACCTTGGAAGGGACCACCGGCGGCAGGTGATGGGCGTCCTCGGTCTTGACGCGGCGGCCGTCCCCGGCGACGAGTTCGTCCCCGTCGACGGTGACCTGGACGGCGGCGCCGTCGAGCAGGATGCGGCGGTATTCGGGCATGAGGGCTCCTGGAAACGACTAGGTACGACTGTGCGGGGTGCGCGGGGACGAGGTGGCGGCGGGCAGGCCGGTGCCGGTCCAGCCGTCGGCGGGCCGGTCGAACCAGAGATGGACCTGGCCGGTGCCGATGGAGTTCTCGTACTCGCCGTACTGGCGGGCCTTGGCGGCGCAGGACTGCTCGCCGAGGGCGCCGGCCATCATCAGGTAGTGGAAGAACTTCGCCTCGGGCTTGTACTTCCAGAACTCGTCCATGGTGTCGAGGACCTTGTCGTGGCGGCCCTCCTTGAACCAGGCGATGCGCTCGTGGTCGGCCGCGCGGGCCTCGGGCGTGAAGATATGCGCCGGGTCGCTCGCCTCGTGGTGGCGCAGCTCGCGCAGCGGCCAGAAGGTGTGCGACAGGGCACCGGAGGCGATGAGCAGCACGCGGCGGCCCGGAGTGGCGGCGATGCCGTCGGCCAGGGCCCGGCCGAGCCGCAGATGGTCCTCCATGTCACCGGTCTGGCAGACGCCGATGGTGACCCACCGCTTGTCCGGCAGCCCCTCCCCCAGGTACTTCCAGAGGTTGATGGTGGCGTAGTAGATCGGCAGGCACTCGTCCTCGATCGCGGTGATCCAGGTGCCGTGCCTGTCGGCGAACTTCTCGATGTTCCCGGCGAGTTCGGGGTCGCCGGGGAAGTCGTACGGCATCCTGCACATCCCGCGCGGCAGCTCCTCGGAGGTGAACAGGCCGGCGCGGCGCTGCTGTGCGGTGACGACGAACTCGACGGTGGTGGCCCAGTGGGAGTCGAGGACGACGACGGTGTCGTAGTCGTCCCGCTCGAAGACCTCCGCGCGGAGCTCCTTCAGGCCGGTGACGAGGGTGATCTCCTTGCCCTCGTTCAGCTCCAGCCGGTCGGCCTGCGGCAGCACGATGGTGGGGACGTGGGCCAGCAGCCCGGCCCCGACGATCTCACCCATGGCTCTGGCTCCATCCCTTCGGGGCGGTCACGGTGTTCTTCAGGTCGCAGTAGAAGTCGAAGCTCCAGGTGCCGCCCTCGCGTCCGACGCCGGACTGGCGCGAGCCGCCGAAGGGCGCCTGAAGATCGCGGACGAAGAAGCAGTTGACCCAGACGGTGCCGGCGACGAGCCGCGCGGTGACGCGTTCGGCGCGCTCGGGGTCGCCGGTGGCGAGGGTGGCGGCGAGCCCGAAGCGGGTGTCGTTGGCGAGCCGTACCGCTTCGTCCTCGTCGGCGAAGGTCTGGAGGGTGAGGACCGGCCCGAAGACCTCCTCCTGCACGATCTCGGAGTCCTGGGCGACATCGGTGAGCAGGGTCGGCGCGTAGTACTGCCCGTCCCGGCGCTGCCCGCCGATGACCGCGCGGGCTCCTGCCTCGACGGCCCGCCGCACGTACCCGTCGATCTTCTCCAACTGGCGCGGATGGATGTTGGGCCCGATGTCGGTGGCCTCGTCGCGGGGGTCGCCCTGCTTGAGGCTCTGCGCCCGCTGGACGAACCGGCGCGTGAACTCCTCGGCGACCGTCTCCTCGACGAGCAGACGGGTCCCCGCGAGACAGACCTGCCCGGCGTTGTCGTACTGCTCGACGGCGAGGTCGACCGCGAGCTCCAGGTCGGCGTCGGCGAACACCAACAGCGGTGACTTGCCGCCGAGTTCGAGGCTGAGCGGGGTCAGGTTCGCGGCGGCGGACGCGGCGATCCGCTTGGCGGTCGGCACGGAACCGGTGAAGCTGATCCGGCGCACGTCCGGGTGCGAGGTGAGTGCGTCGCCGATCTCGGAGCCGTAGCCCTGGACGACGTTGAGGACACCGGCGGGCAGGCCCGCCTCGGCGGCGATGTCGGCGAGGAGGGAGGCGGTGAGCGGGGACCACTCGGCCGGCTTGAGGACGACGGTGTCGCCGGCCGCGAGCGCCGGGGCGACCTTCCATGTGGCCAGCATCAGCGGGGCGTTCCACGGCGTGATCAGCACGCAGGGCCCGGCGGGGTCCCACGACACGTGGTTGGTGTGCCCGCGCGTCTCGAAGTCCTCGTGGTCGAGCGTGAGCAACCAGTCCGCGAAGAAGCGGAAGTTGTGCGCGACGCGGGGCATGACGCCCCGGCGGTGCGAGCGCAGCAGAGCGCCGTTGTCGGTGGTCTCGACGACGGCGAGCTCCTCGATCCGCTTCTCGACGCCGTCGGCGATGGCATGCAGGATGCGGGCGCGTTCGGCGCGGGGGGTGGCGGCCCAGGCGGGGAACGCCTCGCGGGCGGCGGCGACGGCTGCTTCGGCCTCGGCGGGTCCGCCGCGGGCGATCTCACCGAGGGTGCTGCCGTCGATGGGAGAGGTGTCGGTGAAGGTGTCGGAGGAGGCGACGCGTCGGCCGCCGATCCAGTGCCGGGGATCGACAGAGATCCCGGAGACGACGATCTTGTCAGGCATGAGAAGAGCTCCAATCAAAGGAGGGGTTCGGGCACTCACCCAGGGGCGCGGGGAACTGCGCGACCGGCCACGACCCACCCGCGGCCGACCACGAACCTCACCCGGCAGACGCTCCGGACGTACCGGCCTCCAACAGCCGCCCCCCGTCCCAGACCACCCCGACCTGCCGGTAGTACGCGGCGATCGGCTCCCGGATCTCCAACCGCGCAAGCTCCTCCGTCGGCGCCTCGAACAGCTCCAACTCGGCGTCCCCGACCCACGGTTGACCGGCCTCGAAGGACGCCGCCCCGGTCTCGATCAGTTCGTCGAGCGCAAGCCCCTTCCCCTTCTCGACCGAGGGAAGCCACCGGTGGTGAGCCATCGGATGCGCGTTGACGAACCCGTTGCCGTCCGACGGTTCCCGCAAGGTGACCACGGCCTGCGCGAGCCGCCGGTCCGCCGCAGCGAGCGTCGCCCCGAACCGCGCCCCCGCCTCGATCCGCGGAGCGGGCCCGTACGGATGGGGCCGCGTCTGGTGGATGGACCCGAGCTTCTTCGGATACCCCTGGTGCAGCCCGCGGGCGATGGCGAAGTCCTTGTCGACCCAGATGTAGACGCACCGCGAGTAGGTCTGCCCCCGGTACCTGCACCGGACGACCGCGAACGCCTCCTTGTACTGCGACAGCACGGGGTCGAGCAGCTCCGCGCCCGACTGCGAGCACGACTGCCAGTCGGCCCAGATCAGGGCGACGGCCCCGGGATCCTCGTCGGCCAACTCCAGCGGCTCGGGCAGCAGTTCCCGCACCCGTGCCGGATCCGTGCGGTATTCGACGGTCAGCAGGTCACCGGAGTAGCGCCAGGGCGGCGACGGAATCAGCGACGAGAGCCCGCCGGCGGTCTTGGGGTGGAAGTAGCCACGAACTGAGGACATGACGGGGTTCCTTACGTGGTGAGGGCGGGCTGCTTCAGCAGCTCGGCGCGGTAGCGGGCGGCGCCCTTGGCGGCGCTGTGCCCGCCGAGCGCGACGACGCCGACCAGCCGGTCGCCGGCGTGGTATCCCACCAGGACGTCGCCTTCGGGGTCGCCGTCCAGGACGCGTACGTCGTCGAGGCCGAGGACGGGCGCGCCGAACGACTGGAGCCGGAAGTCGTGCTGGTCGCTCCAGAAGGTGGGCAGGGGCGCGAAGGGGGCAGACTCCCCCTCCGCACCGGTGAGATGAGCGACGAGCGTCTTCGCGGCGTGCTTTGCGGTGTCGGTCGGGATCGACCAGTGCTCGACGCGCCGGGGCACACCGTCGTAGCGGGCGTTGGGGAAGCGGGCGACATCGCCGACGGCGACGACTTCCGGCCGCCCGCCGACCCGCAGCCGCTCACAGGTGAGGACGCCGTCGCAGAGGTCGAGGCCGTTGCCCTGGAGCCATTCGACGTTGGCGACCGAGCCGACCGACTCGACCACCACGTCGGCGGGCAGCACCGTGCCGTCGCTCAGGACCACGCCCGTCACGCGCTCGTCGCCCTCGAAGGCGGCGACGCCCGTACCGAGCGCGAAGCGCACCCCGCGCTCCTCGTGCCGGCTCAGCAGCGTGCGGGCCAGCAGCTCGCCGAGCGGTCCGACCATGGGCAGGGGCAGCGGATCGACGACGGTCACCTCGTGTGCGCCCAGTCCTACGGCGGTCGCGGCGACCTCGCAGCCGATGAACCCGGCGCCGACCACGACCACGCGGGCATCGGGGCGGGTCAGTGCCGCCCGCAGTCCCTGGGCGTCGGCGAGCGTGCGGACGGTGTGGCGGCCGGCGAGCGGACCGGGGCAGCGCAGCCGCCGGGGGCGCATGCCGGTGGCGACGACCAGTCCGTCGTACGGGATCTCGGAGCCGTCGTCGAGTGCGACGGTGCGCTCGGCCAGTTGGGCGGCGGCGACCCTCGTGCCCAGGCGCCACTCCACGTCGGCGGCGGCCGCCTTCGGGGTGAAGGCCAGCGACTCGAAGGGCGCGTTGCCCGCGAGGACCTCCTTGGACAGCGGAGGCCGGTTGTAGGGCATGTGGGGCTCGTCGCCCACCACCGTGATCGCGCCGGTCCAGCCGGCCGCGCGCAACTGCTCGGCCGCACGCAGGCCGCCCATCGAGGCGCCGGCGACGACTACGCGTCCGGTCATGGGGCTCAGCCCTCGATCCGGATGGCCTGGAGCGGGCAGACGTCGGCGGCTTCCTCGACCTCGTCGCGCAGCGCGTCGTCGGGGTCGGAGACGTGCACGAGGTGTCCGTCGACGTCCATCGAGAAGACGTCGGGGGCCGCGAAGACGCACTGGCCGTGGTCCTGGCACTTGTTCATGTCGACTACGACCTTCATGGCCGGTCCTCCTGGAGGTGAGGGCGTCGGAGCGGAGTGAAGGGGATGCGGGGCCCGGCAAGCTGAGCGGCCGGACCCCGCTTGGCCAAAGGGGTGCGGGAGCCGCACCCCTGACTCGTTTGGCTTCAAACAACATAGGAAGCCGCTCGACCCTGGTCAATACCTGTCCAGGTGGATAAATTTTTGAGGCCGCCCCCTTGCGGGACGGCGAATCCCCTCCATACCGTTCGGGTTCAAACGACGACCCGGGGTCGCCTCTCCCCCACCTCGCACCCTCTGCTCAGGTCGTCCGCACGCCACCCTTCCCCATCCGCCCGAGGAGACATCGGTGAGCGCTCACGACAAACCAGACATCCGCCGGCACATGGAGCGGCTCACCGCCGAGGGTGTCGACGTGGTCCGGGTGACCTATCCCGACCTCATCGGCACCGACCGCGCCCGTGACGTGCTGGTGGACCACCTGCCGGCGGCCTGCGAGCACGGTCTGGCCTTCTGCCGGGCCGTCTACCACACCAGCCCGCAGGGCGACGTGGTCCCGGTCGCGGGCGGCCTGGACGCCGGACTGCCCGATGTGACCGTGCGCCCCGACCTGTCCACCCTGACCGTGCTCCCGTGGGAGCCCGGCGTCGCCACCTGTCTGGGCGAGGTCACCGACCCGGCGACGGGCGCACCCGCCCCGGAGTCACCGCGCGATCTGCTGCGCACCGTGCTGGCCCACTGTGCCGAGCAGGGCCTGCATCCGATCGTCGGACCGGAGCTGGAGTACTTCCTGCTGGAGAACACCCCCGCGGGATGGCGCCGCCACCCCGAGACGACCGGCGCCGTCTACACGGCCGGCCTGCGCGCCGACCCCTCGAACCATCTGCTGCGCACCCTGCGCCACCTGCGCGACCTCGGCATCGGCGTGATCACCGGCAACCACGAGTTCGACGGCGGCCAGTACGAGATCAACCTCACCCACTCCGACGCGCTGGACGCGGCCGACCGCTCATTCCGCTTCAAGGCCGCGGTGAAGGAGCTGGCCCGCCGGGACGGCCTGCTGGCCACCTTCATGGCCAAGCCGTTCGGCGACGCGGGCGGCTCGGGCTTCCATCTGCACCTGTCCTGCGACGACGCCGAGGGCCGCAACGCCTTCGACGACCCCGCGGGTGCCCACGGCCTCTCGGCCGTCGCCCGGCACGCGCTCGCCGGCATCGTCGCCCACGCGCCCGCCCTCGCCGCGCTGCTCAACCCGACGGTGAACTCCTACAAACGCTTCGGCCCGGACACCCTCGCGCCCTGGCTGATCGACTGGGGACTGGACAACCGCAGCGCCATGATCCGCATCCCGCCCGAGCGCGGCACCGGCGCCCGCCTGGAACTGCGCCTCGGCGACGCGAGCGCCAACCCCTATCTGGCCGTCGCCGCCACACTCGCCGCCGCCCTGCTCGGCATCCGGGCCGGCGAGGAGCCGCCGCCCCCGCTGGAGGGCTACGGCTACGACACCGCGCGGTCCGCGGTGCTGCCCACCGATCTGTCCGCCGCGCTCGACGCGCTTCAGGCGGACACCGCCCTGACCGAACTGCTCGGCAAGGGCTTCACCACCTCCTACCTCACCTACAAGCGCAACGAGGTCGAACGCTTCCAACGGCATGTCACCGACTGGGAGTTCACCGAGTACGCCTACCACCTGTGACCCCAGCAGATCCTTGTGACACCCAGGAGCCATCGATGACTTCCGCTTCCGCCTCCGAGCCGATGCCGATCGCCGACGTGAACCTCACGGACCTCGACAAGTTCACCGACGGTGTGACGCCCTGGCGCATGTTCCACACCCTGCGCCACGAGGACCCCGTGCACTGGCAGCCGGAGGACGCCCCCAACTCCGGCTTCTGGGCGGTGACCCGGCACGCCGACATCGCCCGCGTCGACCGCGACCCGGAGACCTTCACCTCGACGAGGTTCGTCAACCTGGAGGAGGTCGACGACGACCAGATCAAGAAGCGCGCCTCCATCCTGGAGATGGACGGCGTACGGCACCGGGCACTGCGCAGCGTGATCCAGCGGCAGTTCGGCGCGAGCGTCATCAACAGCTACGCCGACTTCCTGCGCGGCCTGACCGCGACGACGCTGGACGCGGCGCTCGCCAAGGGCACGTTCGACTTCGTCGCCGACGTCTCCGCGGACTTCCCGATCAACGTCCTGGCACGGCTGCTTGACGTGCCGCCGCAGGACAACCAGCAGCTCATCGACTGGGGCAACCGCATCATCGGCAACACCGACCCCGACTACGCGGACGTGCTGCTGCACAGCGCGGAGAGCGAGAAGTACCGCGATCTGCCGTTCCGCTCCCCGGCGTCCGTCGAGGTCTTCGAGTACGGCCGCGAGCTGGCCCGGCAGCGGCGCGGCGGCGACGGCACGGACCTGGTGTCGAAGCTGGTCAACACGGTTCCGCGCGACGGCGTCCCGCTGTCCGCGCAGGACTTCGACAACTACTTCCTGCTGCTGGTGGTCGCCGGCAACGAGACCACCCGGCACACCATCACCCACTCCATGCTGGCCCTGCTCCAGCACCCCGAGCAGCTCGCCCGCCTCCAGGAGGACCCCTCCCTGATCCCGGCGGCCGTCGAGGAGTTCCTGCGCTGGGCCTCCCCGGTCTACCACTTCCGCCGCACCGCGACACGGGAGGTCGAGCTCGGCGGCAAGCGGGTCAAGGAGGGCGACAAGGTCGTCATGTGGTTCGCCTCCGGCAACCGCGACGAGGAGGTCTTCGGCAACCCGTACGACTTCGACGTCACCCGCGCCGACAACGACCACGTCACCTTCGGCAAGGGCAGCCCGCACCTGTGCCTGGGCAACCTGCTCGCCCGTACCGAGATCCGCATCATGTTCGAGGAGCTGATCCCGCGCCTCGCCGACATCAAGCTGGCCGGCGAAGTGCCGCGCGTGCGCTCCAACTTCGTCAACGGCATCAAGAAGCTGCCGGTCAAGGTCACGCTCGCATGAGTACGTGACCGCCCGGGCATCGAGGCGACGGGCGCGGGAGCGACTGTGGTCGGAATCCCGCGCCCGCCGCCCTTTTCAGGCCGCGCGCACCGACAGCGCGTGGTGGAAGACGCCGCGGGGGTCCCACTTCGCCTTGACGCGCTGGAGCCGGCGGTGGTTGTCGCCGAAGTACAGCGTCTGCCAAGGGGCCGCTGTCGACGGCCTGCTGCACGGCACGTACGACATGCGAGGTCGTGCCGACGATCCAGACGTGCTCGGGCCGGCCCACGAACCGGCGGTTGTAGCCCCGCCTCGCCAGGGACCGGAATCGCGGATCGCCGGGCCCGACCATGGCGGGTCCGGGCGGCGCGGGACAGGCCGTACCCTCCGTGGCCGCCGCCGCGGCCCCCGCGCCCAGCCCGGGCGCCATGACCCCCGCCGTCGTGGCGACCAGTCCGCCGCGCAGCACGTTCCTCCTGCTCAATGCGCTCATCACGTCTCCTGGGACTGCCGTGGGACTCTTCGCTCCTGCCTCGGTCTCGAAGCTAGGGCGCGAGGGCGCCGGAGGCAGTCGTCCCAGCCCCCGGGTCGGGGTGGTGCCGGCACCCGGATCCACGGCCCGCGGAAATTCGGGTGCCTCGGCGCGGCGGCCGGCAGTACGGTCCCGGCGTGAGCGATGACGACGGCTACTTCGGAGAGAACATCGCGGCCGGGTACGACGATTCGGCTGCGGACATGTTCCGCGCCGACGTGGTGGACCCGGCGGTGGACCTGCTGGCCGAACTCGCCGGTGACGGCCCGGCGCTGGAACTCGGCGTCGGCACCGGCCGGATCGCGCTGCCGCTGGCCGGCCGCGGGATCCCGGTGCACGGGATCGACATGTCCCGCGCGATGGTGGAGAAGCTGCGGGCGAAGCCCGGCGGTGACGCCGTCGGGGTGACGATCGGGGACTTCGCGACGACCCGGGTGGCGGGCGAGTTCACCCTCGTCTACCTCGTGTTCAACACGATCGGCAATCTGACGACCCAGGACGCCCAGGTCGACTGCTTCCGCAACGCCGCCGCCCATCTGCGGCCCGGCGGCTGCTTCGTCGTCGAGGTGGGCGTGCCCGATCTGCGCCGGCTGCCGCCCGGGCAGAGCGCCGTACCGTTCCACATCAGCGACACACGCTGGGCGTTCGACACCTACGACGTCGCCACCCAGGCGATGAGCTCCAACTACGTCACCATCACCGACGGGCGGGCCGAGCACTGGTCCGTCCCGTTCCGGTACGTGTGGCCGGCCGAGCTGGACCTGATGGCCCGACTGGCCGGACTGAGGCTGCGCGTCCGGTGGGAGGACTTCACGCGCGAGCCGTTCACCGGAGAGAGCGGCAAGCACGTGTCGGTGTGGGAGAAGCCGGCCGCCTGAGGGTCTCGTCGCCGCGCCTCAAGGGCCGCCGGTCGGCGGGACACCGGTCAGGGGTTCGTCCATGCCTCGGGGTCGTCCGCGAGGCTCAGCACGTCGTCGGGCAGCTTCGCCGCGGCCACATGGGCGAGCGTGACCTCGCCGAGGATCTTGCGGACGTTGGCGCGTACGGCGACCCACAGCGGCAGCAGGGACTCCGCGGGGCCGATGTAGGAGAGGTCGGGCGGGCGGACGCCGCGCACCGAGACCAGGGGGCCGTCCGCCACGCGGATCACCTCGGCGATGGCGATCGAGTCCGCCGGACGGGCGAGCCGGTAGCCGCCCTTGCCGCCGCGCTGGCTGACCACGAGGCCGCCCCGGCGCAGATCGCCGAGGATGCCCTCCAGGAACTTGTGCGGGATGCCCTGTGCGTCGGCGATGGCTTCGGCCTTCAGTGACGTGTCGTCTCCTGCGGCGGCCAGCTCCAACGCCGCCCGCACCGCATAGTCCGCTCTGGCCGAGATCCGCATGCTGAGATTATCCCTCACCGCCGCGCCGGTCCTCACCGGCGGCCGCCCCGGTCAGGCGGGAAGGCTGAACGGCGGATGCGCGCCGTTCAGGAAGTAGTCCCCGACCTCACGCAGCCTGTGCGCGACCGGCTCGCGCAGGGTGTGGGTGCGCGTGTCGCGCCAGAAGCGGTCGAGACCGTGCCGGGTGAAGGCCGCGGGCGCGCCGACGGCCTCCAGCGCACGGCTGGTGATCTCCTGCGCGGCCCGGGCGGCGGCGGCCTCGGCCGCGCTCGCGAGCACGGCGATCTCCGCGCTCTCCTCGTCGTCGAGGTCCTCGCCCCGGCCGAGGCCACGGGTGAGGGCGTCCACCGCCTGGTCGGCGAGGGCGGACGCGGCTCGTGCGGCGACGGCGAGTTCGCCGTACGCGGTGAGCACGTACGGGTCCTGCGGCGGGATCCCCGCCCAGGGCTGGGGTGCGAGCGAATCCCAGGGCGAGTGCACGGCCCGTCCGTGCTCGCGGACTTCACCGAGCAGTCCCTCGGCGACGCCGAGACAGAACTGGGCGGAGACCAGTCGTGCGGTGGGCACGGCGAGGCCGGCGAAGGGCGACAGGGCTCCGTCGTCGGCGGACAGGGAGCCCAGTACGTCGTGGTGCGTGACCGGCACCGAGTCGAACGTGACGGCGCCGGCGGCGGCCAGCCGCTGCCCGAAGGTGTCGCCCGCGCCGCCGCTCACCACGCCCGGGTGGGCGGGGTCGACGAGGACGGCGAGAGGCTCGCCGGTGCCGGGCACGGCGGCGCGGACCAGCAACCGGTCGGCGACGCCGACTCCGGAGCCGTACCGCTGATGGCCGTCCAGCAAGTAGCCGTTCGCCGTCGGCGTCAGCATGAGCGGCGGTTCCTGCGAGGCGATGCCGCCGCCCCAGAACCACTGGCCCGCCGCGGACGCCCGCTCGACGCGGACGGCACGGTCGGGCGCGGCGAAGAACCGGGCACTGCAGGACAGGAAGTAGTGGCTGCCCAGGAGGTGGCCGACGGCCCCGTCGGCCGCGGCGACGGTCCGTACGACGGCGTACGCGGCCCGCCAGTCCGCGCCCGCTCCGCCGTGCGCGGCCGGCACCAGGAGGGCGAGCAGACCCGACTCGCGCAGCCGCGCCACCTCGTCGAGCGGGAGCTTGCCGGCCTCCTCGCGCAGAGCCGCGTCCGTGGCGAGGTCGTCCGCGAGTTCGCGGGCGATGTGCAGCCAGTCGGCCGGCCCGTCCGCCGACGGGACAAGGGCGTCCCGCCCGGGGTCGCCGAACGGAGCGGCCGGGGCCGGAGGGGCGATCGTCATGGCGTCATCCTCACTCGCCCCGTCGGCGGGGGTCAACACTTCCCTAGTAATTCGATAGGAAAGCTAGGGATACGTTTCCTCTCTGGCTGATTCGCACCCCCGTCTGGCGAGTTCGTGGCAGCGGCCGCCCTCGTCCGGTGCGGGTCATCGCGCGGTCCCGGCACCGGCGAACGGGACCTGGGCCGAGGGGGTCACCCGCCGGTCGAAGGGGTGCCGCCACAGACCCTGCGCCTCAAGCCTCGGCAGGACGCCCTCGCCGAACCAGTACGCCTCCTCCAGGTGCGGGTACCCGGAGAGCACGAACTCGTCGATGCCCAGCCGGTGGTACTCCGCGATCCGCTCGGCGACCTCGTCGTGGCTGCCGACCAGCGCCGTGCCCGCGCCGCCCCGCACCAGCCCGATGCCCGCCCAGAGGTTCGGGTGGATCTCCAGTCCGTCGGAGCTGCCGCCGTGCAGCGCGAGCATGCGCTGCTGCCCCTCGGACTCGCTGCGGGCCAGCCCGGCCTGTACGGCTCGCACGGTCTCGGTGTCGAAGCCGTCCAGCAGCCGCCGGGCCTCCGCCCACGCCTGCTCACCGGTGTCCCGGGTGATGACGTGCAGCCGGATGCCGAAACGGACGCTGCGGCCCTCCTTCTCGGCCAGCGCCCGGATCCAGGCGATCTTCTCGGCGACGGCGGCCGGCGGCTCGCCCCAGGTGAGGTAGACGTCGGCATGCCGGGCGGCGATCTCCCCGGCGATCGGCGAGGACCCGCCGAAGTAGACCTCGGGGACCGGGTCGGGCACCCGGGCCAGCCTCGCGTCCTCGACCTGGAGGTGCTCGCCGACCAGATCGACGGTCTTGCCCTCCCACAGCCCCCGCACGATCTGGAGGAATTCGCCGGTACGGCGGTAACGGTCGTCCTTGTCGAGGAAGTCACCGTAGGCCCGCTGCTCGTGGCTCTCCCCGCCCGTCACCACGTTCAGCAGCAGCCGTCCGCCGCTCTGCCGCTGGAAGGTGGACGCCATCTGCGCGGCGAGGGTCGGTGAGACGAAGCCGGGCCGGAAGGCGACCAGGAACTTCAGCCGCTCGGTGTTCTGGCTGACCATCGCGGTGGTCAGCCAGGCGTCCTCGCACCAGGCGCCCGTGGGGGTGAGCGCGCCCACGAATCCCAGGTCCTCGGCGGCACGGGCGATCTGGCTCAGGTAGGCCACCGTCGGCGGCCGGTCCCGCCCGGACACGGTGGCCGGGGTGCCGTGGCCGCCGCCGACGACATCGCGGCTGTCGCCGTTGGTGGGCAGGAACCAGTGGAAGGTGAGTGCCATGGGGGGTCTCCGATCGAGGTCGTGCGTCACAGCAGCCCGTGCCGGGGCGGCCGGGTGCCGTTGAGCACGTAGCGGCCGATGTGCTGGACCTTCCAGCGGGCCGGGTCGTGCAGGGTGTGGGTGCGCGCGTCGCGCCAATGGCGATGCAGGCCCAGGGAGTCGAGCGCCGACCGGGTGCCGGCGACCTCGAAGAGGGCACTGCCGACCTCCACGGCCGTCTCGGCCGCCGTCGCCTTGGCGGCGGCCACGGCGATCGAGGCCTCGGCGGCCGAGTCGTCGGTCAGGTCGGCGTGGGCGGCGTCGACGGACCGCGCCGCGGCGGCGAGCAGGGCGTCGGCGGCCCGTACCCGGATCGCCAGTTCACCGAACCGCTGGATCAGCAGGGGGTCCTCGGCGGCGGTCGCGTGTCCTTCGCCGACGCTCTCGAACCAGGGACGGCTCCTGGTGCGGACGAACTCCACGGCCTCGGCGAGCGCGCCGGAAGCGATCCCGGCGTCGATCGCGGCGTGCAGCAACTGTGCGACCGCGCCGTGCAGTTGGGGTCCGTGGAAGGTGAGGTGGTGCGGCACGACCCGGTCGGCGGGCACGGGCACCGAATCCAGGCGGACGGTTCCGCTGGCGGTGGTGCGCTGGCCCATGCCGTCCCAGTCGTCCACGACCGTCACGCCGGGCGCGTCTCTCGGCACGTACGCCACGTGCAGGTTGTCGTCGTCGGCGCGGGCGAGGACGGGGATCCAGTCCGCGAACAGGGCGCCGGTGGAGTAGTGCTTGACGCCGTCGAGGACGTACGACCCGTCGGGGCGGCGCCCGAGCCGTGTACGGATGTCCTGCACGTGGCTGGTGCCCGCCTCTGACTGGGCGTTGCCGAACCGCTTGCCGGCCAGCACCTCGCCGAAGAAGAACGCCTGCTGTTCCCGCGTCCCCTGCCGGCGCAGCACGTTGACGTACACGAAGTGGCTCTGCGGGATCTGGGCGAGGCTGGCGTCGGCCGAGGCCAGCAGCCGGAACACCTCGGCCAGTGTCTCCGCGCGGACGTCCGCGCCGCCGAACTGCGCGGGAACCGTCACCCCGAGCAGCCCGGAGGCGGACAGCCGCGCCATCTCCGGGTACGGGAGCCGGCGTTGCGCATCCCGCTCGGCTGCCTCCTTGCGGAACCCGTCGGCCAGTTCGGCGGCGACCGCGAGGGCCTCGGCGTCGTCGGCGATCACGGTCGCGGCGCTCATCCGGTGGCCGCCAGCAGGGTCGGACGGCCACCGAGCGCGAGCGAGAACTGGTCGGTGACCTGGGCCAGGGCCTCGGCGGGGCCCGACGCGACGGCCAGGCTGCCGTCGTCGCCGACGCTGATGTCCTTGTCGAGGGTGAACCAGCCCGGGGTGATGTGGGCGGGACCCATGGAGTTCAGCACCGGGCGCAGGGCGTAGTCGATGGCCAGGACGTGGGCGGTGGTGCCGCCGGTGGCCAGCGGCAGGACGGTCTTGCCCGCCAGCGCGTACTGCGGGAGCAGGTCGAGCAGTGACTTCAGCAGGCCGGAGTAGGCGGCCTTGTAGACGGGGGTGCCGATCACGATGCCGTCGGCGCGCTCGAACAGGGCGGTGGCCTCGACGATCGCCGGGTGCCGGAAGTCGGCGTGCAGCAGGGCCTCGGCCGGGAGGGTACGGACGTCGAGCGGGATCACGTCGTGTCCCTGGGCGAGGAGCCGGCCGTCCAGGTGGCGCAGCAGCCGCGCGGTGCGGGAGGTGGCGGAGGGGCTGCCGGAGACGGAGAGGATGGTGGCCATGGGAGGACCTTTCAGAAGTACCGGGTGGGCTGCGGCAGTTCGCCGGTGAAGGGTTGCGGCCGGTCTCGCGGCGCTTGCAGGCCGCCGCTCCGCGGGCCTCGGGTGGTCAGGCGCGGGCGCCGGCGGGCGCGAACTCGGCTTCCTGGGCCTCCAGTTCGCGGACGAGGGGCAGCACCCGCTTGCCGAAGTACTCGACCTCCTCCAGGTAGTGCAGGAATCCGAGGAGAAAGAGGTCGACGCCGAGGCGCTTGTAGGCGACGATCCGCTCGGCGATCTGCTCGGGCGTGCCGATCAGGCCCGTGCGGAAGCCGTCGTTGTACTGGACGAGGTCCTCGAAGCTGGAGTCCTGCCACATGCCCTTGCCGTCGGCGGTGGACGGGCCGGCCTGCTGGACGGCGTCGCGGAATCCGTGGACGGCCTCGGTGTTGGCCTTGGCGACGATCTCGCGGAGCGTGTCGCGGGCCTCGGCCTCGGTGTCGCGGGCGATGAGGAAGGCGTTGAGGCCGAACTTCGGTGCGGTGCGGCCCACTTGGGCGGCGGAGGCGCGGACGTCGGCGATCTGCTCGCTGACGCCGTCGAAGTCCTTGCCGTTGCTGAAGTACCAGTCGGAGACACGGCCGGCCATGGCGCGGGCGGCGGTGGAGTTGCCGCCCTGGAAGATCTCCGGGTGCGGTCGCTCGGGGGTGTTGAGCGGCTTGGGCTTGAGGGAGAAGTCACGCAACCGGTAGAAGTCACCGGCGAGTTCGGTGTGGTCCTCGGTCCAGATCTGCCGCAGGGCGCGGATGAACTCCTCCGAGCGCCGGTAGCGCTCGTCGTGCTCCAGCCAGGGCTCACCGAGCGCCGTGAACTCGCCCTTGAACCAGCCGCTGACGACGTTGACCGCGAATCGGCCGTTCGACAGGTGGTCGGCGGTGGCGCCGAGTTTGGCGAGGACGCCGGGGTGCCACAGGCCCGGGTGGACGGCGGCGATGACCTTGAGCCGCTGGGTGGCGAGGAGCAGGGCGAGGCTGAAGCTGGTCGACTCGTGCTGGAACTCGGCACCGTAGCTGGCCATGTAGCGGACCTGGCTGAGGGCGTAGTCGAAGCCGTTGTTCTCGGCGAGGACGGCCAGTTCGCGGTTGTAGTCGTAGCCCCAGTCGGTGCGCTGCTCGATGGTGCTGGTGACCAGGCCGCCGCTGACGTTCGGCACCCAGTAGGCGAAGCGGACGGGGTCGGATCCGGGCGGTACGGGCATGGGGAACTCCTGCAGGACTGCGCACGCGCGAATGGGCGCGTGCGTGACAGGGAAAGGTGTTCAGTGATCGGGATTCGGACGTGCGGGGACGACGTTCCCGGGAAAGCCGAAATCACCGTGGAATACGGCCGGCAGTGGAATTCGCGAAGGGGGTACGGCGCGAGTGCGAGGGTTTCCCTCGGGTGCGCTCAGATCCGACAGCGACAGCAGGAACTGGAGACACGCGCGAGGTCGACGTGGCGTCGCCGCGTGAGGTCCTGTCGCTTCATGTCATCGATCAAAGCAGCGGTGACTCGGGACGGTCAAGAATGCCCGGTGCTGATTCCACATTCTGAGAGCAGGTATTCACGAGGTTGTGACAGGGATTCCCTTGAACGCGGTGAGCGGCGGACGGCAGGGTCCTTGTCGTGCGTATCGAACAGCTCGAATACATCGCCGCAGTCACGCGTTCGGGGTCGCTGCGGCGCGCCGCCGAGGAACTGCATCTTTCCCAGCCGGCGCTGAGCGAGACCGTGCGCAATCTGGAACGCGAGCTCGGCGTGGACCTGCTGGAACGCAAGCGGTCCGGGGCGAAGATCAGCGACGAGGGACGGGAGCTGCTCCCGCACATCATGAGCGTGCTGGACGCGGTCGACCGGCTGCGGAGCGCGGCCGGCGACCAGCACCGCATCAGCCGTATGGTCCGGCTCGGCACGGTCAACACGGCCACCGTCCCGCTGGTGATCCCGACGGTGCGGGAGTTCCGGGGCTCGCACCCGCTCACCCAGGTCGAGCTGGTCGGCGCCCAGCAGTCGGAGATCCATCGTGGGCTGCTGGAGGGCGCGTTCGATCTGGGGCTGGTGAACTACCTCGGGGGCGACGACCTGCCGCCCGGCTTCGAGACCACCGAACTGCTGCGTGGCCGGCCGGTGGTGTGCGTACGGCCGGACAGCGCGCTGGCCGCCCTGGAAACGGTGGATGCGGACAGTCTCCTGACCGAGCCGCTGGTGGTGATGCGGTCCGGCTATGTCATGCACCGCTTCCTGCACCGGCTGCTCGACGGCCGTACGCCGTCCTTCTCCTACTCCACCGACGGCGCCGAGATGGGCAAGCTGATGGTCGCCGAGGGACTGGGGGCGACCGTGCTGCCCGACTTCAGTGTGATCGGCGACCCGTTGGAGCGGCGCGGCGCGATCACCGTCCGGCCGCTCGCGGGCGACGCCACCGAGGTGCTGCTGGTCCTGCAACGCCGCCATTCCGGTTCGGTGCCCCGGGCCGTCCGCGATCTGCACGAGCTGTTCGTACGCAACGCCCGTGCGTACGACGGCTCTTCGTGAGGCGCCCGGTCAGGTGACGGTCACCGGATGCCGGACCACCGCGTCGAACAGGTAGCCCTGTGTGTTGGGCACGGAGACGTCCGGCTGGCGGCGGCCGGCCGTGTCGGTGGCGCGGGCCAGCAGGTGGGTGGTGCCGGGTGTCTCGGGCTTCCAGGGGATGGACCAGCGGGTCCAGGTGTCGGCGCGGGGCCGGTCGTGCAGTCGGGCCCTGCGCCAGCTCGCGCCGCCGTCGGTGCTGACGTCGACCCGTGCGACGGCGCCCGCGCCGGACCAGGACCGGCCGTGCAGCACCTGGCCCTGTCCCGCCGGGAACGTGGCGCCGCTCGCCAGCTCGAAGGCGCTCTTGAGCGTCTGCCGGGTCAGCGGGGCGCTGCCCCCCTCGGGGTAGGAGGGGCCGTACAGCCGGTAGAAGGTGGTGTTCCACGGTGAGAACAGCGGCTGCGCGGACACCTCGATGTCGCCGACCCACTTGATCGACGAGATCCCCACCCACGAGGGCACGAGCACCCGCACCGGATACCCGTGGTCGGGCGGCAGCGGCTCGCCGTTCATCTCGTACGCGAGGAGGACGTCGTCCATCGCCTTGGCCAGCGGCAGCGGACGGCGCACCCGGCCGAGGCTCTCACCGCCGCTGACGTACTCGGCGTCCAGGCCACGCGGTTGCACGTCCACGGCGTACGGGGACAGCCCCGCCCTGCGCAGTACGTCGGCCAGACGCACCCCGCGCCAGCGGGCGACGCCGACCGCGCCCAGCGTCCAGGCGGTGCCGGTGACCGTCTCGCCCTGCTGGGTCGTGTAGTGGCTACGGCCGTTCCCGGCGCACTCGACGAACGCGGTCCGGGTGACGGCGGGCAGGGCGCGCAGATCGTCGTACCCGAACTCGACCGGCTTGTCCTCGCCGGGCGTGCCCCGCAGCCCGCTGCCCCACAGCCGCAGCCGCCAGTCGTGGGCGTCCAGGACGGGGGTGGTGGTGTGGTTGCGGACGAAGAACAGCTCGTTGGGCGTGTGGTGGCCCGTCCCGCGCAGGGCCTCCCAGCGGGTCTCGGCGTTGGTGCCGCGCTGGATGAACCACTCGGGCGGCAGCGGTTTGACGATCGGGGTGCCGGCCGCGCGGGCCGGACCCGGCGCGGGGAGCACGGTCGCGGCGGCCGTGGCGGCGAGCAGGGTGAGCAGCGTGCGGCGGCTGACCCCGTCCGCTCTGGCTTCCCCGGCGAGCCACTGGCGCAGTCTGCGGCGGTCGTGGGCGGTCTCGTCGAGTCGGGCCGGGGGACGGGGTGAAGGCGCTGCGGATGCGGTCATGACGGGTCCTCGTCGTCGGAGTTGGGGACGGGCACGGGCCAAGAGGTCAACAGTGCGAGCCGGGTTGTGGTCACAACGGCGTTAGAGCGTACGGCTGTTGCCGGAACTCCACTGCCGACCCGTTCGGTCAAAGGACCTTGGACAGGAAGGCGCGGGTCCGCTCCTGGCGCGGGTTGTCCAGGACGGCAGCCGGTGGCCCCTGTTCCACGACGATGCCGCCGTCCATGAACACCACCGCGTCGGCGACCTCGCGGGCGAAGCCGATCTCATGGGTCACGACGATCATGGTGGTGCCCGTGCCGGCCAGGTCCTTGATGACGTCGAGGACTTCACCGACCAGTTCCGGGTCCAGTGCCGAGGTGGGTTCGTCGAAGAGCAGCACCTTCGGTTCGAGAGCGAGCGCGCGGGCGATGGCCACACGCTGCTGCTGGCCGCCGGAGAGCTGGCGCGGAAAGGCGTCGGCCTTGTCCGCGAGGCCGACCCGGTCGAGGAGCCGGCGAGCCGTCTGATCCGCCTGCTTCCGGGGGCGACGCAGTGCGGAGACGGGGGCCTCGACGAGGTTGTCCAGCACGGTCAGATGGGGAAACAGGTTGAAGTTCTGGAAGACGAAGCCGATGTTCGTGCGCTGCTTCGCCACCTCCTTCTCCTTCAGCTCGTGCAGCTTGTTCCCCGAGCGTCGGTAGCCGATGAGTTCGCCGTCGACGCTGATCCAGCCGCGGTCCACCTTCTCCAGGTGGTTGATGGTGCGCAGCAGTGTGGACTTCCCGGAGCCGGACGGGCCGAGGATCACCGTCACCTCACCCGCGCGGACCGTCAGGTCGACGCCGCGCAGGACGTCCAGCGGGCCGAAGCTCTTGTGGACGCCGTGGACGTCGACCATGACGGCACTCATGTGTGCTCGGGCGGGTTGATCCGCGAGGCGTCGATCGCGGAGGCGGACGTGCCCCACTTCTTGAGGATGCGGCTGTAGGTGCCGTCCTTGATCAGCTCGTCGACGGCCGCCCGGAACGCCTTGGTGAGCGGGGAGCCCTTCTTGAAGGCGAAGCCGACGTCGAGGCGGTGGAACTCGCCGAGGAAGGCGGTCTGCGACGCGGGCTGCGAAGCCTGATAGCGCAGGCCGTTGATGGTCGACATGATCACGTCGATGCGGCCCTGCTGGAGCGCGGTGAGCGTGGCCGCGTTCTCCGAGTAGACCTTCACGTCGTACGGCTTCTTGCCTGCCTTCGCGCACACTCCCTTCTGCGCGCTGAGGGTCGCCTCGAAGGTGGTGCCGGCGCCGGTGCCGATGGTCAGCCCGCACAGTTGCGTGAGGTCGGTGACCTTCGTCTTCAGCTCGGTGTTGCCCTTCTTCACCGCGAAGCCCTGGCCGTCGTTGATGTAGGTGACGAAGTCGATGGTCTTCAAGCGATCGCTCGTGACCCCGAAGTTGCCGGTTCCGAAGTCGTACTTGCCGCTGCCGAGGGCGGGCAGGATCGTCTCGAAGGAGGCGTCCTGGCGCTCCAGCTTGACGCCGAGCACCTTGGCGACGGCGTCGGCGAGGTCGATGTCCTGACCGGCGGGTGCCTTGTCGGTGCCGTTCGGGTAGTACGCCCCGGGCGGGAACCCGATCGAACTGCCGACCTTGAGCGTGCCCGCCTCCCGCACGTCGGCGGGCAGCAGCGCCGCGGCGGAGTCCACCTTGCGCACGGCGGCGACCGGGTCGTCGGTCGGCGCGGGAGAGGCCTGGGCGCCCACCGCCGCCGCGCCGCTCGTGTCGCCGGAGCCGCAGGCGGTCAGCGCGAGCAGGGGCAGCAGCGCGAGGGCGGCGGCGCCGCGCAGGCGGCCGCTGATCGTGCGGATGTTCACAGGGTGGAGGCCTTTCCCGTGTGTTCCGGTTCTGCGAGGTGCTTCTCGAAGGGCAGCGGCCCGATGGTCTCCGGGTCGGCCTCGGTGTCGAACAGGGCGGTGTAGCCGGCGGCCAGGTAGAGGCCGCGGGCCTCGGGCTGGCGCGGGCCGGTCGTCAGATAGACGCGCCGGTAGCCACGGGCGCCCGCCTCGCGCTCCAACTCGGCGACGACACGTCGGGCGAGGCCGCGCCGGCGGTGCGCGGAGTGGGTCCAGATCCGCTTGAGTTCGGCGGTGGTCCCGTCGTACCGGCGGAAGGCGCCGCCGGCGACCGGCTGCCCGTCCTCGATGAGGAGGAGCAGGACACCGCCGTGCGGTGCGGTGAACTCCTCGTCGGGATAGCGGGCGAGTTCGGCGTGGGCGTCGCCGCCGTAGCGTCTGGAGTACTCGTCGCCGAGTTCGCGCAGCAGTGGCTCGACCCTGGCGTCGGAGACGGGCACCTCGACGACCGTCAACTCCGGTGCGGAGGTCATCCGTTCACCGCCGCCAGGCCCTGCGTACCGCGCGCGGCCCGCTCGGCGTCGCGCTTGGCGACCTCCTCGCGGACGATCGGGATCACATGGCGGCCGAAGTCGATGGCGTCGCCCAGCAGGTCGTAGCCGCGCGCGGAGAGGATGTCGACACCGAGGTCGTAGTAGTCGAGGAGGGCCTGCGCCACCGTCTCGGGGGTGCCGACCAGGGCGTTGGAGTTGCCCGCCCCGCCGGTCGCGGCGGCGGTCGGGGTCCACAGGGCGCGGTCGTAGCGCTCGCCGGCCTCGGCGATGGCGAGCAGCCGCTGCGAACCGGTGTTCTGCGGCTGGGCGTGCCCGTTGTGGCGCTTGGTGATCGCCTCGCCCTTCTCCTTGCGGGCCTTGATCGCGCCGACCGTGCGGTGGGCCTTCTCCCAGGCCAGCTCCTCGGTGGGGGCGATGATCGGGCGGAAGGCAACCTGGATGCGGGGCACGTCGGTGCGGCCCGCGGCCTTCGCGGCGGCCTTCACGTGCTCGATCTGCTCGGCGGTCTTCGCGAGCGGCTCGCCCCACAGGCAGTAGATGTCGGCCTCGGCTCCTCCGGCGGCGTACGCGGCGGGCGACGAGCCGCCGAACGAGACGCCGGGGCGGGGCTGCTGGACGGGGAAGACGTCGCTGACGAAGTCGTGGAAGCGGTAGTGCTCGCCCTCGTGGTCGAAGGGCTCGTGCGTGGTCCAGATCTTCTTGACGATGCGGATGTACTCGAGGGTGCGGGCGTAGCGCTCGTCCTTGGTGAGGGTGTCGCCCTCGCGGCCCTGCTCGTGGTCGTTGCCGCCGGTGATGAAGTGCACGGTCAGCCGGCCGTCGCTGATCCGGTCCAGGGTGGCGAAGGTCTTGGCGGCGAAGGTCGGGTAGGAGACGTTGGGGCGGTGGGCGAGCAGGATCTGTAGGCGGTCCAGATTGCTCGCGATGTACGCGGCGGCCGGTGCGGGGTCCGGCGAGCCGGAGCCGTAGGCGAACAGCACCCGGTCCCAGCCGTGGTCCTCGTGTGCCCGGGCGAGCCGGAGTGTGTAGTCCTTGTCGAAGGCGGCGCCGGAGCGCGGCGTGGTTTCGGAGCCGTCGTTGGTGGCGGCGATGCCGAGGAACTCCACGGGCATGGAGGTGACCTTTCGGGGTGTGCGGTGCGCGGCCGGGCATGACCGAACTGCCCTGCGCACAGGCATGAATGACGAACCGTCAGGTAATGGGCCGACAGCTTCAGCAAGGGGCGTGACGACGCCGGGCGTCGGTGAAGCGGGAAAGTTGTGCTGCGGCAGCGCGCGAAGAGAGCTCGGCCCGCGACGGGGTCACCGAGGGAGGGAAGGGCCGGTCAGACGGCCCGCTGCCGAGTCAGGCGCAACACGCCGCGGACCACACCCGACAGAAGTCGATGTGACCGCGCGAGACCAAGCGCCGCTGGGCATTCATGCGATTAATTGAGCAGTACATCGTGCTTCCCGTCAAGCAGGGCCCGGATGCCGGACCACCTCGTCCGGCGCCCCTCACCGGTTGTTGACACATCCGCGCTGTGGGCACATACGATCGATGACGGACAGGCTGCGCCCTACGCGGCAGCCCTTCCGGCCGCGTTGAGGGACGCGGCTACGTGACGACGCCGAACCCGACCGCACCGTACCCGCGCCGCTCCTGCGCCGCGCGCCCACGAGTGCCATCGGGTGGTCATCCACGTCTGCCACCCCTCCCCCGGAGAGCCTCCCCATGGTCACGCCGTCCGATGTCACGTCCGTCCCCGTCCCAGCCCCGAAGTCCGTTCGGCCACCCGGCCCACCCGACGAGGACCTGCCGCGTATCGTGCCGCGCCGGCACGCCGGCCGATGGCTGACCGCCGCCGTCGCGCTGCTCGTCTTCGCGATGGTGCTCAATTCCGTGATCCGCAACGACGCCTTCCAATGGGACGTGGTGGGCCGGTACTTCACCACGTCCGCCGTGCTCGACGGACTGCTGCTCTCCCTGTGGCTGACCGCATTGGTGATGGTGCTCGGCTTTGTGCTCGGCACCCTGCTCGCGGTCATGCGGCTGTCCGCCAACCCCGTGCTGCGCACCTTGAGTTGGGGATACGTGTGGGTCTTCCGGTCCACCCCTTTGCTGGTCCAACTGCTGTTCTGGTTCAACATCGGTGCGCTGTACCCGACGCTCGGCCTCGGCATCCCGTTCGGCCCGCAGTTCCTCACCATCAAGACGGTCAACCTGCTCGGGCCGACCCTCACCGCCGTCATCGGCCTGACCCTCCACGAGACCGCCTACGCCGCCGAGGTCGTGCGCGGCGGCATCCTCTCCGTGGACTCCGGGCAGACCGAGGCGGCCCAGGCGCTCGGGCTGAGCAGACGCCGCACCCTGCGCCGGATCGTCGTGCCCCAGGCGATGCGCTCGATCGTGCCGACGGCCGGGAACATGCTGATCGGCACCCTGAAGGGCACCAGCATCGTCAGCGTGCTGGCCGTGCACGACCTGCTGTATTCGGTGCAGCTCATCTACAACCAGACCTACCAGATCATCCCGCTGCTGATGGTCGCCACCCTGTGGTACATCGCGGTCACCACGGTGCTCAGCGCCGGCCAGTTCTACGTCGAGCGGTACTACGCACGCGGCGACTCCCGCACCCTGCCGCCCACCCCGCTCCAGCGGCTGCGCGGACACCTCACCGCCGTAACGCTCCGGCTGAGCGCCGCGACGGCCGCCGACGCCCGCCCGGTGACCGGCGGTGACCGATGAGCGGCAGCCCCTCCACCGCCGTCCTGGTCGTCGTCGGCGCGGGTCCGCGGGCCACGGGCCTGTTGGAGCGGATCGCGGCCAACGCCCCCGAACTTTGGGACGGGACAAGAGAGTTGCGTATCCACCTGGTCGATCCGCACCCGCCCGGCCCGGGACGTGTCTGGCGCCGGGAGCAGTCCGCGCTGCTGCGGATGAACTCCATGGCCGAGGACGTCACCATGTTCACGGACGAGTCGTCCACCATCGAGGGCCCGGTGCGTCCTGGGCCCTCCCTCGCCGAGTGGGCCGCCCAGTTCTCCGGCGAGGGCCCGCGCCGCGCCCCCTTCGCCGAGCCCGCCGACCCGGACGTGCTCGCCGAGCTGCGTTCGCTGGCCGGGAGCGACTTCCCCACCCGCCGCGCCCAGAGCGCCTATCTGGACTGGGTGTTCCGCCGGGCGCTGGCCGAGCTGCCGCCCACCGTCACGGTCGAGTGGCACCGCACCACCGCGACCTCGGTCACCGGCCCCCCGGACGGCCCGCAGCAGGTGCACCTGGCCGACCGCGCCGCCCCGCTCACCGCCGACTTGGTGGTCCTGGCGCAGGGCCACCTCGGCTCCACGCCCGCCGCCGAGTACCGTGCGCACGCCGACTTCGCCCGCCGGCACCGCCGCTTCCACCTCCCGCCGGAGTTCTCCGCCGACGCCGACCTGTCCGCCCTGCGGCCTGGCGAGGACGTCATCCTGCGCGGCTTCGGGCTCGCGTTCATCGACCTGATGTCCCTGCTCACCGAGGGCCGCGGCGGCACGTTCCGCACCGAGGCCGACGGCACCCTCACCTACCTCCCGTCCGGCCGCGAACCCGTGCTGCACGTCGGATCGCGGCGGGGAGTGCCGTACCACTCCAAGACGCGCTACCAGCTCCAGGGCCCGCGGCCGCCGTTGCCGCGCCACTTCGGGCCCGCCCAGGTCGACGCGCTGCTCGCCGAGGAGCGCCCGCTGGACCTGCGGCGCGACGTGTGGCCACTGATGGCCAAGGAGATCGGCTTCGGCCACTATCACGAGCTCTTCCACGCCCATCCCGAGCGCACCACTCTGCCCTGGCCGGAGTTCGTCAGCGCCTACGACCGTCTGGACTGGTACGGCGAGGAGATGGCCGCCCTGGTCGCCACGGCCGTACCCGACTCGGCGGACCGCCTGGACTTCGAGACCCTGGACCACCCCTTGGACGGCCTGGCCTTCCCCACGCCCGACGCCTTCCAGGACCATCTGCGCGACCACATCGCCCGGGACGTGAGCCGTCGCGAGGACCCGGAGTTCAGTGCCGATCTCGGGGCGTTCCTCGCCCTGCTCTCCGTATACGGACAGCTACCCGGCCTGGTCGCCTCGGGACGGCTGACCGCGCGCTCCGTCGCCGGGCACCTGGACGGCTGGTGGCACGGGTTCTTCAGTTTCCTCGCCTCGGGCCCGCCCGGCTTCCGGCTGCGCCAGCTCCTGGCCCTGTCCCGGGCCGGGATCGTCCACTTCCTGGGCGCGGGTGTCCGTATCGGCACCGACGAGGGCACCGGCACCTTCACCGCGACCGGTGCCACCGTCCCCGGTCACACCGTCCACGCCACGGCCCTCATCGAGGCGTATCTGCCCACACCCTCGCTCGACCGCACCGAGGACCCGCTCCTGCGCGAGCTGCACCGAGTGGGCGCCCTGACCGAGGAGGTCATCGCCGACCCCACCCACACCCACCGTTCCGGTCTGCTCGCCGTCTCCCCCACGGACGGCCACGTCGTGGACCCGTCCCTCGGCGGTGACCACCCTCGCCGCATCGCCCTCGGCGCGCCGACCAACACCCGAGCCGTCGCCGCTTTCGCCAGACCTCGTACCAATGCGCCCGCTTTTCGACAGAATGACGCGGTTGCCCGCACCTTGCTACAGGCCCTGAGCTCGCGCTTCTCAATTGGCGAGATGACCGCGTCCACTATGTGAACAACCCCTTGGGGCGGACGCAACCTTCTGCCACGATCCCCATCAACCAGGTAGGAAAACTAGGAATCTGTGGGGTGGGGTGGGCATGAGAACGCGCAACCACACAGTCCTGTTGCTGCCCCTTCTGACCTGCCGTCGCCACATCGACTTCGGGCGCACGTCCAGCGCCATCTGTCGCCGCGTCTGAGGCTCTCCGCGGAACCCCCCCACGCATCCCCCACACCGCTGCGCTCCCTGCCGTCCCCCCGGGATGGCGGGTGAGTGGTGTGCCGGTGCACGCCGACGGGCGCAACGCCTGTGGCAGCAGCCCTTGAATCACCTTTCCTGACCGCCTTCCCCGAGAGGACACCTCCGTGTCTGCCGCAAGACCGCTCACCACCCTGCGCACCTTCGCCGTCATAGCGGCGCTCCCCCTGCTGCTGACCGCCTGCGGCTACGGCGCCGAGTCCACCGACGACGGCAAGCAGGCCGAGGTCGCGGCGGACGCCAAGAAGCTCTCCGCCGACGAGGTGAAGATCGGCTACTTCCCCAACCTCACGCACGCCACCGCCCTGGTGGGCGTCCAGGAGGGCCTGCTCCAGAAGGAGCTCGGCGGCACCAAGATCAAGCCGTCGACCTTCAACGCCGGCCCGTCGGAGATCGAGGCGCTGAACTCCGGCTCGATCGACATCGGCTGGATCGGCCCCTCCCCCGCCATCAACGGCTACAGCAAGGCGGCCGGCAAGAACCTGCGGATCATCTCCGGTTCGGCCTCCGGCGGCGTGAAGCTCGTCGTGAACCCGGAGAAGATCAAGTCCCTCAAGGACGTCAAGGGCAAGAAGATCGCCACGCCTCAGCTCGGCAACACCCAGGACGTGGCGCTGCTCAACTGGATCTCCGAGCAGGGCTGGAAGGTCGACGCCGAGAGCGGCAAGGGCGACGTCTCCGTCGTCCGCACCGACAACAAGATCACGCCGGACGCCTACAAGTCCGGTTCGATCGACGGCGCGTGGGTGCCCGAGCCGACCGCGTCCAAGCTGGTCGCCGAGGGCGGCAAGGTGCTCCTCGACGAGGCCGACCTGTGGCCGGACAAGAAGTTCGTGATCACGAACATCATCGTGTCGCAGAGCTTCCTCAAGGATCACCCGGACGTCGTCGAGGCCGTGCTGCGGGGTTCGGTGAAGACCAACAAGTGGATCAACGCCAACCCGGACAAGGCCAAGGCCTCCGCGAACAAGGCCCTGGAGGAGCTCTCCGGCAAGGCGCTGCCCGCCGACGTCATCGACCCGGCCTGGAAGTCGATCACCTTCCTCGACGATCCGCTGGCCGCGACCCTCGGCACCGAGGCGGAGCACGCGGTCAAGGCCGGTCTGCTGGAGAAGCCCGACCTGAAGGGCATCTACGACCTCGCGCCGCTCAACAAGGTCCTCAAGGCCGAGGGCGCGAACGAGGTCGACGACGCCGGTCTCGGCGCCAAGTAAACACCGTTCCGAGAGTTCCCAGGAGGTGACGACCATGGCCACGACGACGGCCACGACCGCCAAGGTCGCCGAGGACGCCACGGCGGTGCCCTACGCCGCCCGGATCGAGCACGTCTCGAAGTCCTTCGCCGGGCCGGCCGGGCAGCAACTCGTCCTCGACGACATCACCCTCGATGTCGCGCCGGGTGAGTTCGTCACCCTCCTGGGGGCCTCGGGCTGCGGCAAGTCCACTCTGCTCAACCTGGTCGCGGGGCTCGACCTGCCGTCCGCCGGCTCGATCGGCACGGACGGCCGGCCGGCTCTGATGTTCCAGGAGCACGCCCTGTTCCCGTGGCTGACCGCGGGCAAGAACATCGAACTCGCCCTGAAACTCAGCGGGGTCGCCAAGGCCGAGCGGCGCGAGCGGGCCGAGGAACTGCTCGAACTGGTCCGGCTGAAGGGCTCGTACGGCAAGCGGGTGCACGAGCTGTCGGGCGGCATGCGCCAGCGGGTCGCGCTGGCGCGGGCGCTCGCCCAGGACAGCAAGCTCCTGCTGATGGACGAGCCGTTCGCGGCACTGGACGCGATCACGCGGGACGTGCTGCACGACGAACTCACCCGTATCTGGCGGGAGACGGACGTGTCGGTGCTGTTCGTGACGCACAACGTGCGCGAGGCGGTACGGCTGGCGCAGCGCGTCGTCCTGCTGTCCTCGCGCCCGGGCCGTATCGCCCGGGAATGGACGGTCGGCATTCCGCAGCCGCGTCGCATCGAGGACGCGGCGGTGGCCGAACTGTCCGCCGAGATCACCGAAGAACTGCGTGGGGAGATCCGCCGCCATGGCCGGCACTGACAACGGCGTCGACATCAAGGTCGACGCCAAGAAGAACGGCGCCGAGGACCTGGCCGGGCTGGAGGCCGGGCTCGACGCCCTGGACTCGGTACAGGTCCGCCGTACCCCGCTGCGCGAGACCCTGACCCGCAAGGTGCTGCCGCCCGTCACCGCGGTCGCGCTGGTGCTGGTGGTCTGGCAGTTGCTCGTGTGGGCGGAGGTCGTCCCCGCGTACAAGCTGCCCTCACCTGCCGACGTGTGGGGCGAGGTGCGCGAGGCCTGGCTTCAGGGCACGCTGCTCGACTACATCTGGACGTCCGTCTCACGCGGCCTGCTCGGCTTCCTGCTGGCGCTGGCCATCGGTACGCCGCTCGGCCTGCTGGTCGCGCGCGTGAGGTTCGTGCGCGCGGCGATCGGGCCGATCCTGTCCGGCCTCCAGTCGCTGCCGTCGGTGGCCTGGGTGCCGCCGGCCGTGCTGTGGCTGGGTCTGAACAACTCGATGATGTACGCCGTGATCCTGCTCGGCGCGGTCCCGTCCATCGCCAACGGCCTCGTCGCGGGCATCGATCAGATCCCACCGCTGTTCCTGCGTGCCGGTCGCACCCTGGGCGCGACCGGTCTGCGCGAGGCCCGGCATGTGGTGATGCCGGCGGCGCTGCCCGGCTATCTGGCGGGCCTGAAGCAGGGCTGGGCCTTCTCCTGGCGCTCGCTGATGGCGGCGGAGATCATCGCGTCCTCGCCCGACCTCGGTGTCGGCCTCGGCCAGTTGCTGGAGAACGGCCGCAACAACAGCAGCATGTCCCAGGTCTTCCTGGCCATCTTCCTGATCCTGCTCGTCGGTATCGCCATCGACCTGCTGATCTTCAGCCCGCTGGAGCGGCGGGTGCTGCGCAGCCGCGGTCTGCTGGTCACCCGCTGAGTCACCCGGCCACGACCGGCCTGGGGGCTGGGCACCCAACGGGTCTGCGGTCGGCGGCAGACCCGCTGGGCCGGATCTCAGGGAGGACGGGATGCGAACCGGGCCTGTGCGTCACGGCCGCTTCGGTGGCTGAATCCACCCCAGTGACCGCTCGACGGCCCGCTTCCAGCACTCGTACTCCCAGTCCCGCCGTTCTGCGTCCATGTCCGGCAGCCACTGGGCTGCCCGGTGCCAGTTGCGGCGCAGGACCTGCAGGTCCGGCCAGTAACCGGCCGCCAGACCGGCCGCGTAGGCAGCTCCGAGGGACACCGTCTCGGCGACGAGGGGCCGTACGACGGGAACGTCGAGCACGTCGGCCAGGATCTGCATCAGCAGATGGTCGGACGTCATGCCGCCGTCGACCTTGAGCTGCTTCAGGGCGAGCGCGGAGTCGGCGTTCATGGCGTCGACGACCTCCCGGGTCTGCCAGCCGGTGGCCTCCAGGACGGCGCGGGCCAGGTGGCCCTTGGTGATGTACGACGTGAGGCCGACGATCACACCGCGGGCGTCGCTGCGCCAGTGCGGTGCGAACAGACCGGAGAACGCGGGGACGATGTAGCAGCCGCCGTTGTCCTCGACGGTGCGGGCCAGCGTCTCGATCTCGGGAGCGCTGTGGATCAGGCCGAGCCGGTCGCGGAACCACTGCACCAGTGAGCCGGTGACGGCGATCGGGCCTTCCAGCGCGTAGATGGTGGGCTGGTCCCCGATCTTGTACGCGACGGTCGTCAGCAGCCCGTGTTCGGAACGGACGAGGTCGGTGCCGGTGTTCATCACGAGGAAGCTGCCCGTGCCGTAGGTGCACTTCGCCTCGCCGGGCGAGAAGCAGGTCTGCCCGAACAGGGCCGCCTGCTGATCGCCGAGGGCGGCCGTGATCCGTACGCCCGGGAGCAGGGCGCTCGCCTCGCCGTAGTTCTCCGCGGAGGACCGGATCTCCGGCAGCATCGCGTGTGGCACGCCGAAGAAGGCCATGAGCTCCGAGTCCCAGGTCAGGGTGCGGATGTCCATGAGCATGGTGCGGCTGGCGTTGGTGGCGTCGGTGATGTGCAGGCCGCCGTCGGCGCCGCCGGTGAGGTTCCAGATCAGCCAGCTCTCGATGGTGCCGAACAGCACCTCTCCGTCGCGGGCGCGCCGCTCCAGCCCGTCGACATTGTCGAACAGCCAGCGGATCCGGGGCGCGGAGAAGTACGTCGACGGGGGCAGGCGGCAGCGGTCGAGGAAGAAGTCGTCGCCCGGGTCGCTCCTGAGCTCGTCGACGAGCGAGGCGGTGCGGGTGTCCTGCCAGACGATCGCCCGGACCAGCGGGATGCCGGTCCGCGGGTCCCAGAGCACGGTCGTCTCGCGCTGGTTGGCGATCCCGATGGCCGAGATCTGGCTCGCGTCGATCCCGGCGTTCGACAGTGCCTCGGGGACGATTCGCTGGAGGTTGCGCCAGATCTCGACGGCGTCGTGCTCGACCCAGCCCGGCCGGGGGAAGAACTGCTGGTGCTCCCGCTGCGCGACCGACACCAGTCGCCCGCCGTGGTCGAACAGGATGCAGCGGGTGGACGTGGTGCCCTGGTCGATGGACATCACATACCGTTCAACCATGATCGGCCCTGCCTTCCGATGTGTCGGCCAGGTGCTGGGGGCCTACCAGCGAGCCGCGCCCAGGTCTCTGGAGATCGCGCGTGCCGCCTCCCGCAGCACGGTGATCAGGGCCGGCAGCGGCCGGCCTTTGGTGTCGCAGATCCGCTCCACGGCGCCGGACACGCCGATCGCGCCCACCACGAGGCCGCCCTGTCCCCGGATCGGCGCGGCGATTCCGGCTTCACCCATGCTCATCTCCTGTACTTCGGCGCCCCAGCCCAGGTCCCGTATCTCGGCGAGCGCCCGGTTCAGCTCCGGGGGGTGGACCAGGGTGTGCCGGGTGTACGCCTCCGGTTCGTCCTCCAGCAGCGGTTCCACCGGGGTCGCTCCGTAGGCCAGCAGGACCTTGCCGAGCGAGGATGCGTGCAGGGGCAGCAGCGCGCCGACGTCCAGGGTCTGGAGGGTGTCGTCCGGCCGGAAGACATGGTGGATGACGAGCACCCTGCCCTCCAGGGGTGTGCCCAGCCGGACGGCCTCCCCACTGCGGGCGGCCAGGGCGTCGGCCCAGTTGATGGAGCGCGAACGCAGTTCGTTGACGTCGAGGTAGCTGGTGCCGAGGTGCAGCAGAGCCGCCCCGAGCTGGTATTTTCCGGTCGCCGGGTCCTGCTCGACGAAGTCCACATGTTGCAGGGTGCGCAGGATTCCATGGGCGGTGCCCTTGGCGAGCCCCAGCGACGAGGCCACTTCCCCGAGACCCAGTCGGCGGGATCCGCCGGCGAGCAGTCGCAGGATCGCCGCCGCCCGCTCGATGGACTGGACTGGGCCGGCCATGAGGCGATGGTAGTCCGAGTTTTCCCTGTTCGGGGCTGTCGTTCGGTAATGCCGACCTATGTTCGTTGACCGGTGGGTTCGCTTTGTTTAGCGTTCCATGATGCCTACGCCCGACCCAGTGGCCGGCAGGGACTGCCCCGAGGAGGACAGATGACAACAGCGCAGCTCGATGCCGCGCCCCGTGGGGAGGTCGAGGTCTTCTCCCTGCCGCACGTGCCGGGGGCCGTCGCCGGCATACGTCGACGCGTCCGTGCGGTCCTGTCCGACTGGAACCTGACGGCGGAGTGCGCCGCCGACGTACTGCTTGTGGTCTCGGAGCTCCTCACCAACGCGATCGTCCACGCCATACCCCCGGCCACACTGCGGCTCTCGCGGACCCTGACGGACGGCTGCGGGTCGGTCCGCGTCGAGGTCACCGACCACGGCCCCGCGACACCGGCCGGCCATCCGACCTCCGCCATCGACCCGGACGAACACGGCCGCGGCCTCGACATCGTCAACGCGCTGGCGTCCCACTGCGGCATCCACATCCACTCCGGCGGAACCAGCCGCTGGGCAGAGCTGCCGTCCGCCTGAAACCAAGGGTGATCCTCGGCCTCGCGGTCACCGAACTTCCCGCTCGGAAGCGGCAGTCGAAGCGCCCGGATTCCCCAGGCTTCCGACGACACACCAGAGTTGAGAAAATGGCATCCAGCAACACTTGGCGACTTGGTTCCGTTTCTTACTGAGCCCTGGGTCCGGTGCTTCGTTGGACCGGCAGTGGCCCGTCGGGCGCATCTGGCGGACACCTCGTAGATTGGAGATGAAACGGTCGCGCTCGTAAAGATCGGCAGGTCACGCGCGTGACGACAGCGGAGATCGATTTCGCGGAGCTGTTCGACGCCGCGCCGAACTCGTACCTGGTGCTGGACGCCGATCTGGTGGTCCGCTACGCCAACCGGGCCTACCTTCAGGTCACCGGCAGGACCCGCGAGGAGCTGGTCGGGCAGCCCATCCTGGAGGCGTTCCCGGACACTCCTGCCGCGCCGGACGCGGCGCGTGACTTCGGCGCCTCACTCCAGCGCGTGCTCGACTCCCGCGAGCCCGATGTCGTGGCACCGAAGCGATTCGACATTCCCGTCGCCGGCCGCCCAGGTGAACTTGAGGAGCGATGGTGGTGCGGGATGTCCAGCCCGGTCCTGGGGCCGGACGGCACGGTGAAGTGGATCATCGCGCGGGCCGACGACGTCACCGAGTTCATGCGTTCCCCTGTCATCCATGAGCTCGCCCAGCCGCTGAGCAACCAGGCGACAGGGATTGCGGCTCAGGTGTATGGCCGGTCGCGCCATCTGGAACAGCTCAATGAGCAGCTTCGTCAGGCGCATGCCCGCGAACGCGAAGTTGCCGTCACTCTGCAGGAGGTCATGCTCCGCTCGCCAGACCTGGTCAGGCACGACCGGGACATCGCCGTGCGCTACCTGCCGGCCAGTGGATCGCTCAACGTGTGCGGCGACTGGTACGACGTGGTCGACCTGCCGCCCGACCGCTACGCCATCGCCGTCGGGGACGTCGTCGGCCACGGCCTTGAGGCTGCCGCCGTCATGGGCATGCTGCGCAGCGCCCTGAGCGCAGCCATTCGGGCCGTTCCTAGCCCCGCACAGGCGCTGGAGGTCTTGGGCCTGTATGCCAGGGCGGTCGACGGCGCCCTGGCCACCACCGTGGTCAAGGTACTCATCGACCCGCGCAGCCGGCTGATCATCTACAGCAACGCAGGTCACCCGCCGCCGATACTGCTCCATCCAGACGGCAGTTGGCATCTGCTGGACCAGGCAACCGACCCGCCGCTAGGTGCTCGACCAGATCATGTCCCCCGTCCTCAGGCCGGACTGCCCTACACCCCGGGGGACACTCTCGTGCTCTACACCGACGGGCTCATCGAGCGCCGCGGCGAAGACATCGATACGGGCCTGGCCCGGCTGACCGATGCCCTGGCCCAGCACGGCACCCTCCCAGTGGAAGGACTCGCCGACGGACTGCTGGCCCACCTTTGCGTCACCGGCGGCAGCCGACGGGACGACATCGCCCTCGTCGTCGTTCGACTGTGACCCGTTTCCAAGGGTGAGAAATTGTGAGACGAGAGCTCAGAAACGATCAAGGGCCCTGTCTCACATGATGTGAGACAGGGCCCTTGCCTGCGACTACGGAGCGGACTCCAGTCGGGACGACAGGATTTGAACCTGCGACCCCTTGACCCCCAGTCAAGTGCGCTACCAAGCTGCGCCACGTCCCGGTGCCCGTCACGCGGCGTACCGCGTGATCACGCAGGTCAACACTACCTCATGTACGCGCCCGCCCCGACGTGGCTCAGGCCTTGACCCATAATTGTCGGCGCCTATAATTGCCTAACTCAACAGAGTCTCACAGTGGACTGGGCGGCCCCGCGGGCCGCGACCGATCGGAGCCGTATGTCTGTGTTGGCCCGGCCCTCGGTGGCCGCTCTGGTCGCCAAGGTGATGCAGCGTGTGACCGTGATGGCGGAGCGCCGTGCCGCCGGCCGGAAGGCCGTCTCGCCCTGGCATGCGCGGTTTCCCGAATATCCGCGCAAGGTACGCGAGTTGACGATTCCCACGTCGATCGCGCCCGCCCGCGCCACCGTGTATCTGCCCCCGAACGACGAACCCGCTCCGCCGGTGCACGTCAACTTCCACGGCGGTGGCTATGTCATGACGCTCACCGAGATCGACGACCCGCTGTGCCGTCTGCTCGCGGTCGAGGCCGGGGCGGTCGTGATCAACGTGGACTATGCCGTTGCCCCGCAGCATCCGTTCCCGGGCCCGCCGCGGCAGGCGTACGAGGTGGTCCGGTGGGTCGCCGAGCACGGTGCCGAGGAGGGCTGGGACGGCGAGCGGCTCACCGTGGGCGGGCAGAGCGCCGGGGGCGGGCTCGCGGCGGCCGTGGCGCGGCAGGCACTCGAAGAGGGCGGACCCTCGATCGCCCTTCAGGTGCTGCACTATCCCCCGCTCGACCTGGCGACGAACGCCCGCGACAAGCGCGCCGCCGCCGCCAAGCCGATGCTGCGGCCCTGGATGGCCGACGTCTTCGACACGTCGTACATCCCGGACGTCCGGCAGCGCACCGACCGGCTCGCCTCCCCGGCACATCCCTCGGACACCGCCGACCTGAAGGGCATCGCTCCGGCGCTGCTGATCACGGCCGAGTACGACCTGCTGCGGGCCGAGGGCGAGCGTTACGCCGAGCGGCTGCGCCGGGCCGGGGCGCTGGTCGAGCACCACGACGTGGCCGGCTTCGATCACGGGTACGACGGGAAGAACGACGCCGCGGCACGAGAGGTCTACGCGCTCATCGCCCGGCATCTGCGGGAGTCCGCGGGCGGTCGGCTCACCTGAGGGCACGGTCCGACCCCGCGGTCGGCGCCGGCGTGTCCCATCCGTCCGGGGCCGCCACCCCTGCGTTCACCCCGACCGGCGGGGCGTCCGCCTCCATGTCGTCCATCGGCGGCATGGCCGGCTGTGCGGCCGGGCCGGACGGCGTCGCGCCTCTGGCGCCTCGGGTCGGGCTCCCGGACACCCCCGCCGCGAATCCCGCCGTCAACAGGGCCACGGTCGCGACCACCCACCAGGGCAGGCCGGCCTTGGCCATGTATCCGACGACGGCCACCACTGCGAGAAGTGCCACCACGTCCCCCGTCCCCCTTCAAGTTCAACTCACTTACCCCCGACGTCCCGAGAGCCGCCACGCGTCACAGCGGGCATATGACGCAACAATACGCGAGACCGTCGTATAACCCAGTTCGGACCATCTGTACATATGACGGGCCAGTTGATATGACGGACGCCGCTCGCCGCACGGCCGTGGCGAGCGGCGCCTCGTTTCTCTCCCCCCGAGGGTCGGCGTCCGCCGGTCAGTGAGCGGCGATCAGCTCCTGTTCGCTGCCGCTGGCGGCCGTCCTCCTGGAGCCGCGCAGCGCGGCGATCCCGATGAAGACCATGGAAGACAGGCCCGCGAGGGCGAAGGCGGTGAAGCCCCAGTCGCCCTTGTCCGCTGCGAGCAACTGGCCGCCGAGCCATGGCCCGAAGACGGCACCGAAGCGGCCCATGCCCGAGGTCCAGCCGACGGCGGTGGCCCGGTTCTCGGGGCCGGAGCGGATCGAGACCGTCGCGTAGATCATGGTCTGCGCGCTGTTGAGGAACACGCCGGTCAGGAACACCACCGTGAAGGTGAGTGCCAGCGGCATGTGAATGCTCAGCAGGAAGACCCCGGCGGCGGTCAGCGCGAACCAGATCGCCGAGATCCGCGGGGCACCGAACCGGTCCGCCAGCCGAGGGGTTCGACGATCCACAGGGCGACGTAGGCGGAGAGGATGCCGCCCGCGTGGTGGGCGGTCATCAGCATGCCGATGGTGAGGGCGCCGCGGCCGCGCGGGGCGTAGTCGCAGACCATGCTGATCGCGGTCGGCAGCAGACCGCCGAGGCCGATGCCGGCGAGGGTCCGGCCGAGGCCGAACACCGCGACGCTGCCCGCCATCGCGCACAGCGCGGACGCCAGCGAGAACAGTGCGACGCAGGCCACCATCAGCTTCCTGCGGCCGATCCGGTCGGCGACCGTGCCCGCCGTCAGGGCGCCCACCAGCATGCCGAAGGTGGCGTAACTGCCCAGGTCACCGGCCTGGTCGGGGGTCAGCCCGAGGGCCTTCTCGCGGGGGTCAGCCCGAGGGCCTTCTCGGCCAGCATGTGGGGCAGCACCGAGCCGTAGATGAACATGTCCAGGCCGTCGAAGAGGACGGCCAGCCAGCACAGACCGACGGCCACCACGGCCAGTCTGCCGCCGCGAACGGATGGGGAGGGGGAGGAGGACATCCTTGTTTTCCTCTCGCGCGTTGTGCGCCAGACGCTAAGGAGCGGAGCGCGGGAGAGTCAACATTTTTGTCAACAATCTCAGCGACAATCCAGGGTGCTTGAAGGAAGCGCCTGGCGCAGGGGTGCCGTCTCAGGCGACCGGAGGTGTCCCGTGGGTGTGGAAGGACTCGATCGTCTTCAGGCCCCACGCCTGCCCCTTGGCCCGCTCGGCCTCGGTCCAGGTGATCAGCGGCCAGTCCGGGGCCAGCACGAGACGGGTGAGCGGGTTGCACAGCTCGATGCGGTTGCCGCCGGGCTCGTAGACGTACAGGAAGAACGTCTGCTGGATGGCGTGCTTGTGCGGGCCCGTCTCGATGAACACGCCGGTGTCGATGGCGAGGTCGGCGGCGCGCAGGACGTCCTCGCGGGTGTCGGTCGCGAAGGCGATGTGGTGCAGCCGGCCGCTGGAGCCGGTCCGGTCCGAGGTGTAGACGACGTCGTACGACTTGTTCGTGTACGTCAGCCAACGCGCCGCGACGCGGCCGGAGTCGAGCCGGATCTGCTCCGTGGGCCGGGCGCCCAGCACCTGTTGCTGGAACTCGGCGTTGGCGAGCACGTCGGCGGCGAGGAAGTTGACGTGGTCCAGGCGCCGTACGCCGACGCCCCGGTTGGGTTTGGCCTGCGGCTGGTTTTTCAGCGCCGGCCGTAGCTCCTCGGGTGCCTGGTAGTACTCGCTCTCCCAGTACAGGGCGTGTTCGTGCCCGTCGGGGTCGGTGGTGAGGTACAGCCTGCCCAGTCCGGGCTCGTCCTCGACCCACTTGCCGCTGCCGCCCGCCGCCTCGACGGCCTCGACACGGCGGTGCAGTGCCTCCTCGCCGGCGGTGCGCAGGGCCAGGCGGCCGAGGCCGGGCTGGTCGCGGGCGGTGAGGACCAGGCTGTGGTGCTCGTAGTCGTCGTAGGTCCGCAGGTAGACGGTGTCGCCCCGCTGTCCGTTGACCGTGAGTCCCAGGTAGTCGGTGAAGAAGGCGACGCTGGCGTCCAGGTCCGGGGTGAAGAGCTGGGCGTGGCCGATGTGGGCGATGTCGCCGAGCGGCGGGGTCATCGGGGGCCTCCTTGGGGTTGTGCGGCGGGCCTGGGGAAGACGGTGCCGTCGAAGATCTTTCGGGCGGTACGGACGACGGCCGTACGGCGGGCGGTGGGAAGACCCGCGGCGTCGGTGGCGAGGCTGCTCTCGATGTCCAGGAATCCCGTGGGGTGTTCGATACGGATGCGGTCGCCGCGGTCAGGGAGGCGGGTGAGATCCGCCCCGACGCCGCCCTCGACGCGCAGACCGGCGGCGACACTCGCCGCGCCGAGCACACCGATCGACGTGTGGCAGCGGACCGGGATGAAGGTGCGGGTGGTGATCGCGCCGCCGTGGCGGGGCGGGGCGAGGAGGGTGAGCTTGGGGACGGTGGCGTCCGAGACGTCGCCGAGTCCCATCAAGTGGCCTGCCGCCAGGCGGAGTTCGCGGAGCCGGTCGGCGAGGGTCAGATCCTCCTCCAGGTCCTTGGGCGTCTCGTAGCCGGTGATGCCGAGGGACGTCGCGGTGATCAGTACGGTCGGCATGCCGTTGTCCACGCAGGTCACCGCCGTGCCATCCAGGGTGTCGCGGGCCGTGCCCGTGGGCAGCAGCTTCCCGGCGCCGGGCGGGAACTCGATCACCACGGTGGCGGCGGTGCCGGGCACCCCGGAGATCTCGGCGTCGCCGGTGTAGTCGACCCGGCCGCCGGGGGTCGGAAAGGTCGCAGTGGCGAGGTCACCGGAGTTGACCATGCGGATCCGCACGGAGGTCTCCCCCTCCCCCGCCGGGACGAGCCCGCGCTCCACGGCGAACGGGCCGACTCCGGCGAGGATGTTCCCGCAGTTCTGACGAGCACTCACTTTCGGCCGGTCGAGGGCAACTTGGAGGAACAGGTAGTCGACGTCGGCCCGCGGATCGGCCGAGGGCGACACCACGGCGACCTTGCTGGTGAGGGGGTGCGCGCCGCCCAGGCCGTCGATCTGCCGCTCGTCCGGGCTGCCCATGACCCGCAGCAGCAGCTCGTCGCGGGCGGCGGGGTCGGCGGGCAGGTCCGTGGCCAGGAAGTAGGCGCCCTTGGAGGTGCCGCCGCGCATCAGCATGCAGCGGACCTCGGCGGGCGGCAGCCGGGTCACGACGGCTCTCCGGCGCGTCGCGCGTCGCCGCGGTCGTCTCGACCGTGGTCATCACGCGCGTAGTCATCACGCGCGCACTCGTCCCGCACGAACTCGTCGTGCACGAACTCGTCCCGCACGTACTCGTCCCGCACGTACTCGTCCCGCACGAACTCGTCCCGCACGAACTCGTCCCGCACGAACTCGTCCCGCACGAACTCGTCGTACGACTTGCAGACGACGCCCAGCCGTACGAGCGTCTCCCGCAACCCGTAGCGGTCCAGGCCGAGTTGGCCGTCGAGGAAAGCGGCGCGGGTCGCGGCCTCCTTGGCCTCGCGGGCCTCGGCCTTGGCGACCGTCTCCCGGGCGCGCTCGCGGGGGACGACCACGACGCCGTCGTCGTCGGCGAGGATCACGTCACCGGGGCGGATGGCCTGGCCGTCGATCGCGACCGGCACGTTCACCGAGCCGCCGGTGGCCTTGACGGTGCCCTGCGCGGAGACGGCGCGGGACCAGGCGGCGAAGCCCATCTCGCGCAGCTCCTGGGTGTCGCGGACCCCGGTGTTGAGGACCACTCCACGCACCCCGCGCTGCTGCAGAGCGGTGGCGAACAGTTCGCCGAAGAGGCCGTCGGTGGACGGCGAGGTGGTGGTGACGACGAGGATGTCGCCCTGGCCGCACTGCTCCACCGCCGCGTGGATCATGAGGTTGTCGCCGGGCCAGCTCAGTACCGTGACGGCGGTGCCGGCGACCCGTACGCCCTGCTGGACGGGGCGGATCCCCGGGCCCAGCAGGCCGGTTCGGCCCATGGCCTCGCTCACGGTCGCGACGCCGAAGCCGGCCAGCGCGTCGACGTCCTTCAGCTCCGCCTTCGGCGGGTTGGTGACGATGACGCCGCTCATGCCAGCTCCTGCGCGATCTGCGGGTAGGGGCGCATGTACGCCTCGGCCATCGTCTTGTGGGCCAGGCCCAGGTTGGGGCCGGCGTTGCGCTTGAGCTGGACGCCGCGACGGACGGCGAGGTCGGTGTAGTAGTCCCAGAGGTGCCGCTGGGCGCCGAGGCACTCCATGGCCGCCCGCTTGGTGTCCCAGACCTCGGTGATGTCGAGCAGGACCTCGGGCCTGAAGCCGCTCATCTCGGGCTGGTGCGGCTCGAAGTAGAAGACGGGCGGGGCGCCGATGACGTCGCCGTCGCCCGGATAGCCGATGGCCTGGGCGAGGATCCGGGCCTCGACGGCCATGCGGTTGGCGGCCGGGTGGTCGCCGTTGTACGGGTCCTCGGCCGGGTGGGTGAGGACGACGTCGGGCCGGGTGTCGCGGTAGAGGGCGACGAGCCGGTCGGTCAGCTCGGCGGTGGGGAGCAGCGGGTAGTCGCCGGCGTCGAAGAAGCGGACCTCGGCGCCGAGGGTGGCGGCGGCGCGCTCGGCCTCGTCTCGGCGTATCGCCTTGATCTCCTCCAGTTTCCTGCCCTCGCGCCAGGCCTTGGCGGACTCGCCGCGCTCGCCGAAGGTCAGGCAGGCGATGGTGACCTTCTCGCTCCGGGAGGCGGCCAGGGCGATGGCGCCGCCCGCCCGCCACACGAAGTCGCCGGCGTGCGCGGTGATGACGAGGGTGGAACGTGGGACGGCGGGCGCGTTGGCCTGGGTCATGGGTGCGATCTCCTAGGTGGACAGGTGGGCGCCCGCCTCCCCCCGCGTCCGGTGCGTGTGCGTCAGTCGCGCAACGCCTCGATCACGCTGGTGAGATGGGCACGGACGGCCGCCTCGGCCGCCTGCGGGTCCCTGGACCGGATCGTCTCGATCATGGCCAGGTGCTCGTTCAGGGAGTGCTGCGGACGACCGGGCCTGAGCGCCAACTGGAAGCGGTGGCGCACCAGTTGTGCGTTGAGCCGCTCCAGCAGCTCCACGGCCGTCCGCTGGCCGGAGAACTCCCGGATCCTGGCGTGCAGTTCCTGGTTGAGCTCGGAGTACGTCATCGGCTCGCCGTCGTTGACGGCCTTGGTCATGGCCGTGCCCAGATCCGCCAGCACGGTCAACTGCTCGTCGCTGGCGACGACCGCCGCCTTGGCCGCGCAGAGTCCCTCCAGCACCATGCGGCACTCGGTGATGGCGACCGCTTCCTCCACGGTCACCACCCGCACCCGTGAGCCACGGTTGCGGATCCGCTCGACCAGTCCCTGAGCCTCCAGATCGATGAGTGCCGCACGGATGCTGGCCCGTGTCACACCGAACTGCTCGGCGAGTTCGTTCTCCACCAGCCGCTGGGCCGGTGCCATCTCGCCGTGCAGGATCGCCTGCCGCAACTGCGCGAGCGCATGCTGCTTGGCCTGCTCTCCGGTGCCCGGACGGGCTTCCTTCGGCATGTGCCCTCCCTGAGTGAGTGCCTGTCGAACGTAAATCTAGCCAAACAGAATTGTCAACAATTTTGTCCGCCAGATTGGACGCAGGGAGGGCGCGTGGGTGGCGCGGGAATGGATGCTCGACCGTGATGCCGACGGAGTGTCCGCCCGGCCCCGCCGACACCCCACACTCTGTCCAGGCCGCTCCCCCGCCCGCCCCGGCTAGGGTCGGCCGCATGACGCACAGCTTCGTACTGCACATCCCCGACGCCGACCTCGAACCCGAGCCCCTCGCCCCGGAACAGATCGTCTCCGGAACGCCCGAGGTGATCGGAAAGGTGGTGTGGGAGTCGCAGGACGGCCGTCAGGTGCGGGGCATCTGGCAGATCACGCCCGGCGTGGTCACCGACACCGAGGCCGACGAACTGTTCGTCGTGATCAGCGGCTCGGCCACCATCGAGGTCGAGGGCGGGCCGACGCTGAAGGTCGGGCCCGGCGACATGGCCGTACTGCGCGAGGGCGACCGTACGACGTGGACGGTGCACGAGACGCTGCGCAAGGCCTACGCGATCAATCTGTGAGCGGGGGCGCCGTCGTGCCCCGGATCTCCAACGTCGGCGCCGCGAGATGGAGTTCGCCCGCCCCGGTGGCGCCCTCGAACCGGTCGAGCAGGCACCGGGCCGCGCGGCGGCCCACCTCGTGGCTGGCGTTGTCGACGGTGGTGAGCCAGACGTGGCGCAGGCGGGCGATGCTCGTGTTGTCGTAGCCGACGACGGAGAGGTCGCGCGGCACCCGTAGTCCCGACTCCTCGGCCGCCGAGAGCGCGCCGATCGCGGCGATGTCGTTCACGGCGAAGACGGCCGTCGGCCGGTCCGTGCGGCTGAGCAGCCGGACCGTCGTGCGGTAGCCGCCCTCCTCGGTCATGTCGCTCGACTCGATGACAGCCTCGTCCGCGAGGCCGTGCGCCCGCATCGTCGCCTCGAAGCTGCGGCGGCGCAGCTCGCCGACCGCGCCGTACCCCGCGATGTGCGCGATGCGCCGGTGGCCCAGCCCGATGAGGTGCTCGGTGACCAGGCGGGCGCCCCGCTCGTCGTCGTTGGCGACGACGTGCACACCCGGCAGCGCCGGCTCGCGCGCGCCCGCGACCACCACCGGGAGCCGTTCGGCGACCGCTCCGAGCGCGGCCGGGTCGGGCAGCGTGCCGACCACGACCAGGCCGTCGACCCGCAGGTCCAGGAAGGGCCCGGCGGGATCCTGGCCGGTGCGGCGGTTGAGGCGGGCGTCGGCCAGGAGCATGTGCAGGCCGTTGTCGTGCAGGAGGGAGTTGAGGCCCTCCAGCATGTCCACGAACCAGGGATTGCGCAGGTCGTTGAGGAGGACGCCGACCGTGCGGGTGCGCTGCTCACTGAGGCTGCGCGCGGCGGCGTTCGGTCGGTAGCCGAGTTCGGTCACGGCCCGCAGGACGGCTTCCCGCTTCTCCGGGCGCACCTGCTCCGAGCCGCGCAGCACGAGCGAGACCAGCGACTTGGACACGCCGGCCCGGTCGGCCACGTCACGAATCGTCGGCGGTCTCATGGAGATGGACCGTTCCACAGGCACCCGCCCTTGTCAAAGGGAGCCGGAGAGGTGCCAGAGGGGTTGACACCGGTCACAGGGGGAACCCAAGGTGGCCTGGACAGAAAATGGACCGGTCCAAAGAGGGGCTGCAATGGTGGACACGCTCGGCGTCGCCGTCGTCGGATTCGGCTGGATGGGACGGGTGCACACCCAGGCGTACGCCCGCGTCCCGCACCACTACCCGCAACTGTCCCTGCGTCCACAGCTCCTGACCGTCGCCGAGGAGGTGCCCGGCCGGGCCGAGGAGGCCGCCGCGCAGTTCGGGTTCGCTTCGACGACCCGCGACTGGCGTGACGTCGCCGCCGACCCGCGCGTGCGGGCCGTCAGCATCACCGCGCCGAACTTCCTGCACCGGGAGATCGGCGTGGCGATGGCCGAGGCAGGCAAGCACATCTGGATCGAGAAGCCGGTCGGCCTGACCGCCGAGGACGCCCGCGCGGTGGCCGACGCGGCGGCCAAGGCCGGCGTGCACAGCGCCGTCGGCTTCAACTACCGCAACGCACCCGCCGTCGAGACCGCCCGCGAGCTGATCGCCTCCGGTGAGATCGGCACCGTCACGCATGTCCGCGTCCGGCTGTTCAGCGACTACGCGGCCCATCCGCAGGGCGCTCTGACCTGGCGCTACGAGCGTGAGCGCGGCGGCAGCGGCGTGCTCGGCGACCTCGCCTCGCACGGCGCAGACCTGGCCCGTTTCCTGCTCGGCGACATCGCCTCGCTGACCGCCGACACCGCGATCTTCGTACCCGAGCGCGCCCGGCCGACGGGCGCCACCGCCGGGCACACCCTCGCCACCGGTGAGCTCGGCCCGGTCGAGAACGAGGACTACGTCAACTGCCTGCTGCGCTTCACTTCCGGCGCCCGCGGTGTGCTGGAGGCCTGCCGGGTGTCGGTCGGTGAGCAGAACAACTACGGCTTCGAGGTGCACGGCACCAAGGGCGCGGTGTTCTGGGACTTCCGCCGCATGGGCGAGCTCGGCATCAGCCGGGGCACCAGCTATCAGGACCAGCCGGTCAGCACGCTCTATGTCGGCCCGGCGCAGGGCGAGTACGGCGTGTTCCAGCCGGGCGCCGCGACGAGCATGGGCTACGACGACCTGAAGGTGATCGAGGCGTACCGCTTCCTGCGCTCGATCGCCGAGGGCACCCCGCACGGGGCGACCCTCGCGGACGCCGTGCACAGCGCCGCCGTACTGGACGCCATGTCCCGGTCCGCCGAGAGCGGTTCGTGGGTGGACGTGGAGGTGCCGGCATGACGGTCCGGGTGGGCGTGATCGGCGCCACGTAAGTTCGCCGCGTGCCACGACGTCACAGGCTGGCCGACTCGGTCGCAGCCCCGCGGGTGATGGACGAGCTCCGCCGCCGGTGCGGCATCGGTTTCCCTGGCGAGCAGCGCGCCCCAACGGGCGGTGGGCTGTACCGATGTGCGGCTCCGCCGCGTGGGCTCGAGCAGCCGCAACACACCCGCAGCCGCGAGACCGCCTAACTCGGCATGTTGTACGGCGTGACCACCTGAATCGCCGAAGGACCCGTCGGCCCCGTCGGCGGCAGGGCCCCGTGCGCCCGCATGACGATGTGGCAGGCCTCGCGCATGTCCTGGCGCAGGTCGTGGTGGAGAACGGCGGAGAGGCGGTGCTCGCGCAGCAGGCGGGTGTTGTCGTGGTCGAGGTCGTGCGCGATGAACACGGCGCATTCGCGGCCGGCGTCCTCGAAGGCCCTCAGCGTGGCGATGTTGCCGCCGCCGATCGAGTAGACGGCACGGATGTCCGGGTCGCGTTCCAGCGCGGCCCGCACGAGGTCGTACTGGGTGGCATCCAGCCCCTGGCCCTCGGCGATCTCGACGAGCGTACGGTCGGGGTGGAGGGTCCGCATGGCGCTGCGGAAGCCCATCTCGCGCTCCTCCTCGTTGCGGAAGAAGCCGCTGCTGAGGCTGGTCAGCACATTGCCGGGGCGGTCGCCGAGCCACTGGCCCATGAGGTAGGCGGCGGTCGCGCCCGCGGCCCGGTTGTCGATGCCGACGTAGGCGAGGCGGGCGGTGGAGGGCAGGTCGGTCACCAGGGTCACCACCGGGATGCCGGCGTCGGCGAGCCGGGCGACGGCCGCGGTCACCTCGGGGACGTCCGGGGCCTTGAGGATCACGCCCTGCGAGCCGCGCCGCGCGATGCGGTCCAGCGTCCGGGTGAGCTCCGGCACCGGCCCGGTCTCGCGGAAGTGGAAGCGCGAGCGCACCACCGCCGGGTGCAGCGACGGCAGCTCGGCCTCCAGTGCGGCGCGTACGGCGGTGGTGAACCGGTCGGGCGCCTGCACCACCATGTCGACCATGAAGGTGCGGCCCAGCAGTCGCACCTGGGTGCGCTGCCGGTCCAGATCGGCTATCGCCTGCTGGACCTCCCGCGCGGTGCTCTCCCGCACCCCTCCCCGGCCGTTGAGCACCCGGTCGACCGTGGCCTCGCTCAGGCCCGCCTGACGTGCGATCTCGCGGATCGGGAAAGGGTGGCCCATGCGACGGCTCCTTGAGGGGTTTTTGATGGTCGCCTGCTGGTTGTTCGACGGGATTGTCATGACAAGAATGGCATCGCTGAGTCGCCACTGTCACCGAGAGGACACCGATGTCCTTCACCTCCGTACACCGCCGGGCCTGGCTGTCCGAGCGCGACTGCGACCTCGCAGACTTCCGCGAGCTGGTCGAACGGACGACCGACCTCGCCGACTACTCGTACGCCTGCTCGGTGGAGCGCAATGTCCTGCTCTACGACAGCGACCGGCTGCGCAAGGCCGAGGACGACCGTGCGGTGCGGGCCGAACTGGCCCGTGCCCTGACCGACGGACCGGGCATCGTGGTCTTCCGTGGAGCCTTCGCCGACCATGGCGTCGTCGACCGGCTCAGTGAGGTGTTCGACGCCCTGATCGCCGAGCAGCACGCCTCGGGCGCGACGGCCGGGGACCACTTCGCCAAGCCGGGCGCCAACGACCGGGTCTGGAACGCGCTGGAGAAGGCGGCCCTCTACGATCCCGAGGCGTTCGCCGACTACTACGCCAACGACGTGCTGGCCCTGGTCTCGACCGCCTGGCTCGGGCCCGGCTACCAGGTGACCTCGCAGGTCAACGTGGTCAACCCGGGCGGTGCGGCGCAGAGTGTGCACCGCGACTACCACCTGGGCTTCCTCTCCAACGAGGCCGCGGCCGCCTACCCGGCCCACGTCCACCGCCTCTCCCCCGTGCTCACCCTCCAGGGCGCCGTCGCGCACTGCGACATGCCGGTGGAGTCCGGGCCGACGATGTACCTGCCGTACTCGCAGACGTACGAGCCGGGCTACCTCGCGTGGCGGCTGCCGGAGTTCCAGGAGTACTTCGAGGCGCACCACGTCCAGCTCCCGCTCGCCAAGGGCGACGCGGCCTTCTTCAACCCGGCGCTGTTCCACGCGGCCGGCACCAACCGGTCCGCGGACATCCGGCGCATGGCGAACCTGCTCCAGGTGTCCTCCGCGTTCGGGCGGGCGATGGAGACGGTGGACCGCGAGGCCGTCGCGAACGCCGTGTTCCCCGTGCTGCTGAAGCGTGCGAACGAGGGTGCGGACGAGGCGTGGACGGCGAACGTGATCGCCGCGAGCGCCGAGGGCTACCCCTTCCCCACCAACCTCGACAGCGACCCGCCGGTCGACGGCCTCGCGCCGCCCTCGCAGGCGGATGTCGTACGCCGTGCGCTGGCCGGGACATGGACCCCGAAGGCGCTGCGCGACGAGCTGCGGGTCGGCGCCGAGCGGCGCCAGAGCTGAAAGGAACCGGAAAGACATGGGACTTCTCGACGACAAGGTCGTCCTCGTCAACGGCGGCAGCCAGGGCGTCGGCGCCGCCATCGCGCGGGCGGCCGCCCGCGAGGGGGCGGTCGTGGCCGTCACCGGGCGGCGCCCGGAACCCGGTGAGGCCCTGGTGGCCGAGCTGGCAGCCGAAGGCGCCAAGGCCATGTTCGTGCAGGCCGACCTGTCGGACGCCGAGCAGGCCAAGGGGGCCGTCGCCGAGGTCGTCGACGCCTACGGGCGGGTCGACTGCCTGGTCAACTCGGCGGGGCTGACATCCCGTGGCACGCTGCTCGACACCACGCCCGAACTGTTCGACCAGCACATCGCGATCAACCTCAAGGCGCCGTTCTTCGCCATGCAGGCCGCCGTGACGGACATGGTCGCCCGAAAGGCACCCGGCACGATCGTCAACATCATCACGTCCTCGGCGCACGGCGGGCAGTCGTTCCTCGCGCCGTACGTCTCCGCCAAGGCGGGCCTGATCGGGCTCACTCGCAACGCCGCGCACGCGCACCGCTGGGACCGGATCCGGATCAACGGCCTGAACATCGGCTGGACGGCGACCGAGGGCGAGGACGCCACGCAGAAGGCCTTCCACGGGGCCGGGGACGACTGGCGTGAGGAGGCCGCCGCGAGGCTGCCGATGGGCAAGCTGGGCCAGCCCGACGAGATCGCCGACTTCGTGGTGTTCCTGTTGTCGGAGCGGTCCGGGGTGGTCACCGGCTCGGTGATCGACTGGGATCAGAACGTACTTGGAGGACTCGACTGAGGAGTTGCCACGATGTGGCGCCGGTCGTCTGCGGCGCCGTCGTGGCCGGTCTCGCAGTTCCCCGCGCCCCTGAGGGCGCTGCAGTACCCCCCGCATCAATCTCAAGGAGCAACACCCATGCGAATCGGCATCCTCGGCCTCGGCCGCATCGGCGCCTTCCACGCCGAGACCCTCTCCGGACTCGACGCGGTCGACTCCCTCGTCGTCACCGACCCGTTCGCGGAGGCCGCCAAGGCCGCCGCGGACCGGTTCGGCGCGGAGGTCGTGGACTCGCCGGAGGCCCTGCTGTCGGCCGGTGTGGACGGCATCGTCGTCGCCGCCGCGACCGACGCCCACCCCGCGCTGATCCTGGCCGGCGTCGAGGCCGGCGTCCCCGTCTTCTGCGAGAAGCCCGTCGCGAAGACCATGGCCGAGGGCGTCGAGGTGCTGAGGGCCGTCCAGGGCACGGACGTCCCGATCCAGATCGGGTACAACCGGCGCTTCGACACCGGGTTCGTCAACGCCCGCGCCGCCGTGCAGAGCGGCGAGCTGGGCAAGCTGCACACCGTGCGCTCGACGACGCTGGACCCGGCGCCGCCGCCCGCCGCGTACATCGCCGCCTCCGGTGGCATCTTCCGGGACTGTTCGGTGCACGACTTCGACATCATCCGCTGGGTGACCGGCCGCGAGGTGACGGAGGTGTACGCCGTCGGCGGCAACAGGGGTGCCGACTTCATCAAGGAGGCGGGCGACGCCGACACCACCGGCGCGATCCTCACCCTCGACGACGGCACCATCGCTGTGGTGTCCAACTCCCGTCACAACGCCCGGGGTTACGACGTCCGCATGGAGATCCACGGCTTCACGGACTCCATCGCGGTCGGCCTGGAGGACAAGCTGCCGCTGCGTTCGGTCGAGCCCGGCGTGACCTTCCCGGCGGGCACCCCGCACGACTTCTTCATGGACCGCTTCACCGCGGCCTACCGCGCCGAACTCACCGCGTTCACCGAGGTCGTGGCCGGCACCCGGCCCTCCCCGTGCACCATCGAGGACGCGCTGGAGGCGGGCTGGATCGCCGACGCGTGCACACTGTCGCTGCACGAGCACCGTCCGGTGACGATCGAGGAGGTTCGGCAGGGATGAACGACTCGGGCCGGGAACCGCTGCGCATCGGTGTGCTGGGCGCGGCACGCATCACCGAGCTCTCCCTCGTCGCTCCGGCCCGGACGACCGGCCACCGCCTCGTGGCGGTGGCCGCGCGCGACCGGGCCCGCGCGGCGGCGTTCGCCGACGAGCACGACGTGGAGCGGGTGGTGGACTCCTACGCCGACCTGCTCGCCGACCCCGAGGTCGAGGTCGTCTACAACCCGCTCGCCAACGGCCTGCACGGACCGTGGAACCTCGCCGCGCTCGCGGCCGGCAAGCACGTCCTGTCGGAGAAGCCGTCGGCGAGCAACGCCGAGGAGGCGGCCGAGGTACGGGATGCGGCCGCCAAGTCCGGGAGCGTCTTCATGGAGGCCTTCCACTACCTCTTCCACCCGGTCACCCGGCGCCTGCACGAGATCCTCGAAAGCGGTGAACTGGGAGAGCTCCAGCGGGTGGAGACGCTCGTGGCCATACCGGCACCCGGCGACGCCGACCCCCGCTGGTCGCTCCCCCTCGCGGGCGGGGCACTGATGGACCTCGGCTGCTACAGCCTGCACGCGGTGCGGATGCTCGCGCCCTGGGCGGGCGGCGCGCCACGGCTGGTCTCGGCGCGTGGCGGGGAGCGGGCGGGCGCGCCCGGCGTCGACGAGTGGCTGGACGCCGAGCTGGAGTTCCCGGGCGGGGCGACCGCGTCGGCGCGCTGCCACATGGCGTACGACGAGGTGGAGATGAGCTGCCGGATCGTCGGCTCGCGGGGCGAGGCGCTGGCGCCGAACTTCGTGCTGCCGCACCTGGACGACCGGGTCGTGGTGCGTACGGCGGACGGCGAGCGCACGGAGCGGCTGGGCACGCGGTCGTCGTACACCTACCAACTGGAGGCGTTCGCCGCGCACATCCGCCGGGACGCGCCGCTCCGACCGGACGCGGAGGACGCGCTCGCGACGATGTCCCTGATCGACGATTCCTACCGCGCGGCGGGCTTCGAGCCACGGCCGCGCACGACGCTCGCGGGCTGACCGCGCAGCGCGAAGGAGGGCCGGGGGAGCTTCCCCCGGCCCTCCTGTTCGTCGTCAGGCGTACAGCGCGGGCCGTTCGGCCAGGTCCACCGGGACCCGGCCGCCCTCCTCCAGCGCCCGTACCCCCGCCTCGCACACCGCGGCCACCGCGTAGCCGTCCCAGGCGCTCGGGCCGGTGACCTCGCCGCGCCTGGTTGCGTCCACCCACGCCTGGACCTCACGGTCGTAGGCGTCGGCGAAGCGCTCGATGTAGTCCTGGGCGATGATGCCGCCCCAGCGGCCGGCCGCGTTGGTGACCATGGCGTGGCCGTCGCCGACGCGGGCGGTGCCGCGTTCGCAGACGACCTCGGCCTGGACCTGGTAGCCGAAGCCGCAGTTGACGTAGATCTCCACGTCGACGATCGCGCCGCCGTCCGTCTCGAAGACGACGAACTGCGGGTCGCGGATGCCGTCCGGAGCGTTCCCGGACGGCGTCGGGGCGAGCACGGTGACGGCCGTGATCTCGTGGCCGAGCAGCCAGCGGGTCACGTCCATCTCGTGCGTGACGGAGTCGTTGATGAGCATCTCGGAGGTCCAGCCGGGCGGGCTGGCGACATTGCGGTGCCGGTTGTGCACCATCAGGGGGCGGCCCAACTGGCCCGTCTCCAGTACGGACTTGAGCTTCATGTACTCGGCGTCGTAACGCCGCATGAAGCCGACCTGGACCCGGCGCCGGCCCAGCTTCTGCTCGGCCTCCAGGACCCGTAGCGCGGACGCCGCGTCCGGGGTGAGCGGCTTCTCGCACAGCACCGGCAGGTCGTGCTCGAATGCCGTGAGGAGCGCCGCCTCGTGGGCGGGCCCCGGCGAGGCGATGATCACCGCGTCGACGTCGGCCGACGCCATCGCGGCGGCCGGGTCGGTGTGGGCGGTGCAGCCGTCGACACGGGCCGCGACCGACTTGGCGCGTTCCGCGTCGACGTCCACGACGGCGGTCACCCGGGCCCCGCTGGTGGCCTCCTGGATGCGGCGCACATGGTCCGCGCCCATCTTTCCGGTACCGATGACTGCGACTCCGAGCGTGTGCGGACGCTGAGTCATGGTGATCGGCCGTCCTTTCGGGTCGTCAGGCGCCGCAGGACCTCAGGAACTTGCGGGTACGGACCGCGATGGGCATGGGCTTGTCCGGCTCGCAGGGGTACATGTCCTGCTCGACGATCGCGAACAGGTCCACGTTGAGCTTCTGCGCCGCCTCCAGGACCGGCCCCAACGCCGGTACACCGGACGGGGGTTCGCACATCACGCCGCGCTGGACGGCGGGTCCGAACGGGATCTCGTTCTTCACCACGTCCGCGAGGATCTCCGGGTCCACCTGCTTGAGGTGCAGGTAACCGATGCGCTCGCCGTAGGTCTCGATCAGCTTGACGCTGTCACCGCCGCAGTAGGCGTAGTGACCGGTGTCCAGGCAGAGGTTGACCAGGTCGGAGTCGGTCGAGTCGAGGAAGCGCTCGACGTGGGCCTCGGTGTCGATGTGCGTGTCGGCGTGCGGGTGCACGACGATGTCGAGACCGAAGGTCTCCTTCACCTCGTGCCCGAGGCGCTCCATGCCCTTGGTCAGGTGGGCCCACTGCTCGGCGGTGAGCTCCGGCGGCTCCAGGATCTCGGCGGTCTTGTCGTCCCGCCAGAAGGACGGGATGACGACCAGGTGTTTTGCGCCCATGGCCTGGGTGAGCGCGGCGACCTCGCTGACGTGCTGCCAGGTCGACTCCCAGACGGCGGGGCCGCGGTGCAGGCCGGTGAAGATCGTGCCGGCCGAGACCTTGAGGTTGCGCTTGTTGATCTCGTCGGTCAGACGCGCCGGGTCGGTCGGCAGGTAGCCGTACGGGCCCAGTTCGATCCAGTCGTAGCCGGCCTCGGCGACCTCGTCGAGGAAGCGTTCCCAGGGCACCTGGACGGGGTCGTCGGGGAACCAGACGCCCCAGGAGTCGGGGGCCGAGCCGACCCGGATACGGTCCAGCGCAGGGGCCATGTCAGGACTTCCCTTCCGAGGAGGCCACGGGTGCGGTGAGGTCGGAGGCTTCGGGGAGTTCCTCGACGTCGACGCCGCGTACCTGGGACAGTTCGTGCTTGAGTGCGGCGAGTTCGGTGCCGCCGGCCATGTGGTTGGTCAGCTCTTCCAGGCTCACCTCGTCACGGGAGGCGTTCAGTTCCATGGTGCCCAGGCGCAGGACGCTGAAGTGGTCGCCGACCATGTAGGCGTGGTGCGGGTTGTGGGTGATGAAGATGACGCCGAGGCCGCGGTCGCGGGCGGCGGCGATGTACTTCAGGACCACACCGGACTGCTTGACGCCGAGGGCGGCGGTGGGCTCGTCCAGGATGAGGACGCGGGCGCCGAAGTAGACGGCGCGGGCGATGGCCACGCACTGGCGCTGGCCGCCGGAGAGGGTGCCGATGGGCTGTTCGAGGTCGTCCAGGACGATGCCCATGTTGCGCAGTTCCTCGTCGGCGGTCTTCTTCATCTTCTCGATGTCGAGACGGCGCACGGGCCAGGGGCCCTTGGTCATCTCGGAGCCGAGGAAGAAGTTGCGCCAGACCGGCATCAGGGGGACGACGGCGAGGTCTTGGTAGACCGTCGCGATGCCCTTGTCCAACGCCTCGCGCGGAGTGGAGAAGCGCACGGGTGCGTTGTCGACGAGGAAGTCGCCCTCGGTGTGCTGGTGCAGACCCGAGATGATCTTGATGAGGGTCGACTTGCCGGCGCCGTTGTCACCGAGGACGCAGGTGACCTGGCTGGGGAACACCTTCAGGTCGACACCGTGCAGGGCGCGGATGTTGCCGTAGGACTTGCCCGCGCCGCGCAGTTCGACGATCGGGGCGTCAGTGACGGGGGCCTCGTCTTGGAGGACGGCGCCGTGGGTGCCGGTTTCTTTGCTGGTCATTCGGGTCACCTCCGGGTCGCCGTGCGCTGGACCCACAGATTGATGAGAACGGCGCCGAGGAGCATCACGCCGAGGAAGGCCTTGAACCAGTCCGGGTTCCAGCCGGCGTAGACGATGCCCTGCTGGACCATGCCGAACATGAAGGCGCCGAAGACCGGCCCGATCGCGGAACCGGCACCACCGGTGAGCAGGCAGCCGCCGATGACGGCCGCGGCGATGTAGATGAGCTCCTGGCCCACGCCCTCGCCGGACTGCACGGTGTTGAACGAGAAGAGCTGGTGCATGCCGACGAACCAGGCACCGAACCCGACCAGCATGAACAGCGAGATCTTCGTGAACGTCACCGGCACACCGACGGCCCGGGCGCTGCCCTGGTTGCCGCCGACCGCGAAGATCCAGTTGCCGTACTTGGTACGCAACAGCACCCACGTGGCCAGCGCCGCGAAGACCAGCCACCACACCACGGTGATCTTCACCTGTACGCCGCCGACGTCGAAGGACGAGGCGAAGACCGCCTTGGCCTGGTCGAAGCCGTCCATGTCGCTGATGTCGTCGGTGGCGACGTTGCCGGTGACCAGCTTGGTCACCGCCAGGTTCACGCCCTGGAGGATCAGGAACGTACCGAGCGTGACCAGGAAGCTCGGCAGTCCGGTCTTGACCAGCAGCCAGCCGTTGAACAGACCGACCGCGAGGGACACGATCAGGGCGACGATCACGCCGACCCAGACGTTCATCGTCAACTGGTAGCTGACCATGCTCGCGGTCAGGGCCGAGGTGATCACGGCGACACCGGCGGACAGGTCGAACTCGCCGCCGATCATCAGCAGGGCCACGGGCAGCGCCATGATCCCGATCGTCGACGACTGGTACAGGATGTTCGCCATCGAGCTGCCGTCACGCACGGCCGGGGCCGTGATGAGGAAGAAGATCAGCACCGCGACAGCACCGAGGAAGACACCCACCTCGGGACGGGCGAGGAGGCGCAGCGCCAGCGGCCGCTGGCGGGTCCGCCCGTCGGATTCCTTGCCGGGGCCGGAGGCCGGCGGTGTGGTCACCGCCGGCTCAGCCTGTTGGGTCATGCTCATCACCGAGTGCCCTTCGCGGCGAACGCGTCGATCTTCTCGACGTTCGTCTTGTCGACGAACGCCGGACCGGTCAGCACCGGTGCCTCGCCGCCGCCCATGTAGTTGCCGTTGTTCTTGTAGAGCCACAGGGAGTCGATCGCCAGGTAGCCCTGGAGGTAGGGCTGCTGGTCGACGGCGAACTCGATGTCGCCCTTGCTGATCGCGCCGGTCAGTTCCTTGTTGAGGTCGAAGGTGGCGACCTTCGCCTTACTGCCCGCCTCGTCCACGGACTGCGCGGCCGTCAGCGCGAACGGGGCGCCGAGGGCGACGACGTAGTCGATGTCGCTGTCCGTCTTGAGCTTGGCGGTGATCGTGGACTTCACGGACGGCATGTCCGTGCCGTTGACGTTCAGGGTCTCGGTCGTGCCCTCGAACGTCTTCTTCACCCCGTCACAGCGCTGGGTGAGGCCGATGTTGCCCTGTTCCTGGATGACACAGACGGCCTTCTTGGCGCCGGCCTCGTTGAGCCGCTTGCCGAGCGCCTCGCCGGCCACCGTCTCGTCCTGGCCGAAGAACTCCATCAGGCCGAGCTTCTGCCACTCGCTGACGCCGGAGTTGAGGCCGACGACCGGAATGTTCGCCTTCTTCGCCTTGCTGACGACGTCCTTGAGGGCGTCCGGCTTGGCGAGGGTGATCGCGATGCCGTCGACCTTCTGGTCGATCGCGTTCTGCACCAGGTTGGCCTGGTTGCCGGCGTTCGGGTCGGCGGAGTAGATCAGCTTGATGTTGTCCTTGGCGGCGGCCGCCTCGGCGCCCTTGCGGACGATGTCCCAGAAAGTGTCACCGGGCGACTGGTGCGTCACCAGTGCGACCGTCATGCGGGGAGTGTTGGCCTTGCCCGCGGAGGCGCCCTCCGCGCTCTCCTCGGCCGACTTGCCGCCGGAGCTGCTGGAGCAGCCCGCGAGCGTCAGAGCGGCGGCTGCGGCGACGGCGACCACGGGGGCCAGCCTGCGGGAGCGGGAGTAAGAGCGGTCCATCTTTCCTTGCACCTCACTGTGCGACGGGGTGTGCGACGGGGGAAAGGGTCGGGATCACTGGGATCCATGGGCCCGGACCGGTGGGAGAAGTCCGGGTCTTGTGCCGTGGAACACGGCGGGTTCGCTGGGACGGGATCCAATCCCTAGATGCGCCCGCTGTCAATACTTTGTTAAGACATCATTTCACACTCAGGTCCGAATGTAAGTACAAACTATTGACAGCGTCGGCCTCCACGTCCTACACCTGGGAGGCGGCAGGCCCCTGGGGACCCGCAACCCCTGTTCAGTTCTAGGAGCATCGCGCATGGCCGACTCAGCCAAGTCCTTCGACTTGATCACGATGGGAAGAATAGGAGTCGACCTCTATCCCTTGCAGTCCGGCCTCCCCTTGACGCGTGTGGAGACGTTCGGAAAGTTCCTCGGCGGCTCGGCCGCGAACGTCGCGGTGGCCGCCGCCCGGCTCGGCCGCACCAGCGCGGTGATCACGCGCACCGGCGACGACCCGTTCGGCACCTACCTGCACCAAGCCCTCAGGGACTTCGGTGTCGACGACCGCTGGGTCACGCCCGTCGCGGCGTACCCGACGCCCGTGACGTTCTGCGAGATCTTCCCGCCCGACGACTTCCCGCTGTATTTCTACCGGCAGCCTAAGGCGCCTGACCTGGAGATACATTCCGACGAGCTCGACTACTGGGCAGTGCGGGCGGCCCGTGTCTTCTGGATCACCGGCACCGGGCTGAGCGAGGAGCCGAGCCGCTCGGCCACCCTCGCCGCCCTGAAGTCGCGCGACAAGGCGGGCACCACGGTCTTCGACCTCGACTGGCGCCCGATGTTCTGGTCCGATCCCGACGAGGCCCGCCCGTACTACGCCGAGGCCCTGCGGCATGCCACGGTCGCCGTCGGCAACCTCGACGAGTGCGAGGTCGCCACCGGCGTCCGTGAGCCCCGGGCGTGCGCCGAGGCGCTGCTGGCGGCCGGTGTGGAGCTGGCGGTCGTCAAGCAGGGCCCCAAGGGTGTGCTGGCGGTGCACCGGGACGGCACGGAGGCCGAGGTGCCGCCGGTGCCGGTCGAGGTGGCCAACGGGCTCGGAGCGGGCGACGCCTTCGGCGGCTCGCTGGTCCACGGCCTGCTGTCCGGCTGGGAGCTGGGGAAGGTCATGCGGTACGCCAACGCCGCCGGCGCGCTCGTCGCCTCCCGCCTCGCCTGTTCCTCCGCGATGCCCACCGGGTCCGAGGTCGACGACCTCCTCGCGCGGGCGTCATGACGGCCGGCCGAGCCACCCCTGAAACGGAGCCTCCTTTGAGCATCACCATCCCCGACCTCACCGCGATCAGAGCCCGGCACCCCGAGGCGATCGCCGAGGCCGCGGCCCGCCGGGTGCGCCGCCCGCTGATCGGCGACAGCGGGCGCCTGATGATCGTGGCCGCCGACCACCCGGCGCGCGGCGCCCTCGGCGTCGGCGGCCGGCGCCTGGCCATGGCCGACCGGGCCGATCTGCTGGAACGTCTCTGCATCGCACTGTCCCGGCCCGGCGTCGACGGAGTGCTGGCCACCGCGGACATCCTGGAGGACCTGCTGCTTCTCGGCGTCCTGGAGGACAAGGTTGTCATGGGGTCCATGAACCGCGGGGGCCTGGCCGGCGCGACCTTCGAGATGGACGACCGCTTCACCGGCCACCGCGCCGAGGACATCGCCCGGCTGCGCTTCGACGCGGGCAAGCTGCTGGTCCGTATCGACTACGACGACCCCGGTTCGCTGACGACCCTGGAGTCGACCGCCCGTGCCATAGACGCCATGGCCGCGCTGCGGCTGCCGCTGTTCGTCGAGCCGTTCATCTCCCGGCGCGTCGACGGCAGGGTGCGCAACGACCTGTCCGCCGAGGCCGTCACCAGGTCGATCGCCATCGCGTCCGGCCTCGGCGGCACGTCGGCCTACACCTGGCTGAAACTGCCCGTCACCGACGACCCCGACGACATGGCCGAGGTCCTGGAGACGTCGACGCTCCCCGTCGTCCTGCTGGGCGGCGAGGTCGGGGAGGACCAGGAGGGCGCGTACGAGCGCTGGCGCAAGGCGCTGCGGCTGCCCACCGTTCAGGGCATGGTCGTCGGCCGCTCGCTGCTCTACCCGGGCGAGGGCAGTGTGGAGACGGCGGTGGACACGGCCGTCGGCCTGTTGTGACCCGGACTGTGACGCGGAGGAACGCAATGACGTATCACCTTCCTGCGGGAAAGGCGCTCGGCGGCCCGTACGTCGTGGACGTCACGCCCGAGAAGGCGGGCTGGGGCTACTCCAGCCTGAAGGTCCTCGAGCTGCCGCCCGGCGGCTCGCACACCTTCGAGACCGGCGACAGCGAGTGGATCGTGCTGCCGCTGAGCGGCGGCTGCACGGTCGAGGCGACCGACGATTTCGGCCACGACACCTTCCAACTGTCCGGCAGAAAGGGCGTGTTCAGCGGGGTCACCGACTTCGCCTATATGCCGCGGGACGCCCGTACGACCGTGACGTCCACCGAGGGCGGACGGTTCGCGCTGACCGGCGCGCGCTGCTCGCGGCGGCTGCCCGCCCGCTACGGACCGGCGTCGTCGGTGCCGGTGGAGCTGCGCGGCACCGGCAACAGCAGCCGTCAGGTGAACAACTTCGGCGCGGCCGGGGTCTTCGAGTGCGACAAGCTCATCGCGGTCGAGGTCATCACGCCGGGCGGCAACTGGTCGTCCTTCCCTCCGCACAAGCACGACGAGCACCGCCCCGGTGAGGAGTCGGTGCTGGAGGAGATCTACTACTTCGAGTTCGCCGACCACGAGGGCACCCCCGGCCTCGGCTACCAGCGCGTCTCCCCGTCCGGCCACGGCCGGAACACCGACGTCCTGGCCGAGGTGCGCGGCGGCGACGTCGTACTGATCCCCGACGGCTGGCACGGGCCCTCGATGGCCGTGCCCGGCCACCACATGTACTACCTCAACGTGATGGCGGGGCCCGAGGCCGAGCGCGCCTGGCTGATCTGCGACCACCCCGATCACGCCTGGATCCGCGGCACCTGGCCCGACCAGCCCGTCGACCCCCGTCTGCCCCTCTACACCGCTCCGTCCCAGTGAGGTCCCCGATGAGCCCATCCACCGTCCGCCTGACCGTCGCCCAGGCGCTGGTGCGGTTCCTGTCCGCCCAGTACACCGAGCGCGACGGCGTACGGCACCGGCTGGTCGCCGGCACCTGGGGCATCTTCGGCCACGGCAACGTGGCCGGCCTCGGGCAGGCGCTCCTCCAGGCGGGCGAGGACGTCATGCCGTACCACCAGGGCCGCAACGAGCAGTCCATGGTGCACGCGGCCGTCGGTTACGCCCGGCAGCTCAACCGGCTCTCCGCGCAGGCGGTGACGACGTCGATCGGCCCGGGCGCGACGAACCTCGTCACCGGTGCCGCGCTCGCCACCATCAACCGTCTGCCCGTCCTCCTGCTCCCCGGCGACTACTTCGCCTCGCACGCCCCGGACCCGCTGCTCCAGCAGTTGGAGCACCCGACCGAGGCGGACGTGTCGGTCAACGACACCCTGCGCCCGGTCTCCCGCTACTTCGACCGGATCACCCGCCCTGAGGCCCTGATCCCGTCCGCGCTGAACGCGATGCGCGTCCTCGCCGACCCGGCCGAGACCGGCGCGGTCACGCTGGCCCTCCCCCAGGACGTCCAGGCGGAGGCGTACGACTGGCCGCTGGAGTTTTTCGCCGACCGTGTCTGGTACGTACGGCGTCCCGCGCCCGACCCGGTCGAGCTGGCGGCGGCCGTCGAGGCGATCCGCTCCGCCGAGCGCCCGCTGATCGTGGCGGGCGGCGGTGTCCACCACAGCGAGGCCGAGGCTGCGCTCAAGACCTTCGTCGAGGCCACCGGCATCCCGGTCTCCTCCACCCAGGCCGGCAAGGGCTCCCTGCGTCATGACCACCCCGCCGACCTCGGCGGCATCGGCCACACCGGCACCTCGGTCAGCGACGACATCGCCCGCGCCGCGGACCTGGTGATCGGCGTGGGCACGAGATTCACCGACTTCACCACCGCCTCCGGCACCCTCTTCCAGAACCCGGGCGTGCGCTTCCTGAACCTCAACATCACCGGTTTCGACGCGCACAAGCTGGCCGCGCGGACCCTTGTCTGCGACGCGCGGGCGGGACTCACGGCCCTGACGGAGGCGCTCTCCGGCCACCGGGTGGAAGCGGCGTACGAGGCCGAGTACGGCGCCGGCAAGGAGCGTTGGGACGCGGTGGTCGAGGCCGCCTACCGGGCCGACGACGAGACGGCCGTACCGACGCAGACCCAGGTGCTGGGCGCGCTGGACGCGGTCGTCGGCGACGACGACGTGGTCATCAACGCGGCCGGTTCGCTCCCGGGCGACCTGCACAAGCTGTGGCGGTCGCGCTCGCCGCGCCAGTACCACCTGGAGTACGGCTACTCCTGCATGGGTTACGAGATCCCGGCCGGGATCGGCATCCAGCAGGCCGCCCCGGACACGGCCGTGTGGTCGCTGGTCGGCGACGGCACCTATCTGATGATGCCGACGGAGATCGTCACCGCCGTCCAGGAGGGCCTGCCGGTCAATATCGTCCTGATCCAGAACCACGGTTACGCCTCCATCGGCGGGCTGTCGGCCGAGACCGGCGGCGAGCGCTTCGGCACCGACTACCGCTACCGGGCCGCCGACGGCACCTTCAGCGGCGCCCCGCTCCCCGTCGACCTCGCCGCCAACGCGGCCAGCCTCGGCATGGAGGTCCTGCGCGCCAAAACGGTGGGCGAGCTGCGCGAGGCGCTGGCCACGGCCCGCGCCTCCGACCGGCCGACCTGCGTGTACGTCGAGACGGACATCCTCAACCCGACCTCGCCGGGCCCCGAGGCCTGGTGGGACGTGCCGGTGGCCGAGGTCGCCTCCCGCGAGTCCGCCGTCGAGGCCCGCGAACGCTACGACCAGCACGTCGCCGGACGCCGCCGTCACCTCTGAACTCCCCTTACGAAAGGCACTTTCGCACCATGAAGACCATCACCCACTGGATCGACGGCAAGCCGGTCGAGGGCACCTCCGGCCGCTTCAGCCCCGTCTACAACCCGGCCACCGGCGCCCAGGAGAAGCAGGTCGCCTTCGCGACCGTGGACGAGGTGGACGCCGCCGTCGCCTCCGCCAAGGCCGCGTTCGAGAGCTGGGGCCAGTCGTCCCTGGCCAAGCGGACGGCGATCCTGTTCAAGTACCGCGAACTGCTGGACGCCCACCGCGACGAGATCGCCGAACTGATCACCGCCGAGCACGGCAAGGTCCACTCCGACGCGCTCGGCGAGGTCGCGCGCGGCATGGAGATCGTGGAGCTGGCCTGCGGGATCAGCGTGCAGTTGAAGGGCGAGCTGTCGACGCAGGTGTCGTCCCGCGTGGACGTGGCCTCGATCCGGCAGCCGCTGGGCGTGGTCGCCGGCATCACGCCGTTCAACTTCCCGGCCATGGTGCCGATGTGGATGTTCCCGCTGGCCATCGCGTGCGGCAACACCTTCGTGCTGAAGCCGTCCGAGAAGGACCCGTCGGCGTCGTACCGGCTGGCCGAGCTGGCCACCGAGGCCGGGCTGCCGGAGGGTGTGCTGAACGTCGTGCAGGGCGACAAGGTGGCCGTGGACCGGCTCCTTGAGCACCCGGACATCGAGGCGGTCTCCTTCGTCGGCTCGACGCCGATCGCGAAGTACATCCAGCTCAAGGCGGTTGAGCACGGCAAGCGCGTGCAGGCCCTCGGCGGTGCCAAGAACCACATGCTGGTCCTGCCGGACGCCGACCTGGACTTCGCCGCCGACCAGGCGATCAACGCCGCGTACGGTTCGGCGGGCGAGCGCTGCATGGCCGTGTCGGTCGTGGTGGCGGTCGGTGACACGGGCGACGAGCTGGTCGGCAAGATCGCCGAGCGGGCGAAGAACCTGCGCATCGGCCCCGGCAACGACCCCGCCTCCGAGATGGGGCCGCTGATCACCCGCGAGCACCGCGACAAGGTGGCGTCCTACGTGGCTTCCGCCGCCGAGCAGGGCGCCGAGGTCGTCGTGGACGGCACCGGCTACTCGGTCGAGGGCCACGAGGACGGCTTCTTCCTCGGTGTCTCCCTGCTGGACCGGGTGCCGCTGACGGCGGACGCCTACCGCGACGAGATCTTCGGCCCCGTCCTCGCGGTGGTGCGTGCGGAGACGTACGAGGAGGCCATCAAGCTGATCAACGGCTCGCGCTGGGGCAACGGCACCGCGATCTTCACCCGCGACGGCGGCGCCGCCCGCCGCTTCCAGCTCGAGGTGAAGGCGGGCATGGTCGGCGTGAACGTGCCGATCCCGGTGCCCGTCGGCTACCACTCCTTCGGTGGCTGGAAGGACTCGCTCTTCGGCGACCTGCACATCTACGGCAACGACGGCATCGCCTTCTACACCCAGGGCAAGGTCATCACCACGCGCTGGCCGGACCCGTCCGACGGCGGCATCAACCTCGGGTTCCCCAGCAACTCCTGACACCCTGACAGGGAGGTCGTCCCATGGCGAAGACCCGCGGCTCCGCACGCACCGCGTCCGCCTCCGCGCTGGACTCGCTGGACTTCGCCCTGGACCGGGGCAGTCCCGTGCCGCTGTACTACCAGCTCGCGCAGCAACTGGAGGCGGCGATCGAGCACGGGGCGCTCGCCCCGGGCAACCTCCTGGGCAACGAGGTGGACCTGTCGGTGCGGCTGGGCCTGTCCCGGCCCACCGTCCGGCAGGCCATCCAGTCGCTCGTCGACAAGGGGCTGCTGGTGCGGCGGCGCGGGGTGGGCACGCAGGTCGTGCACAGCCAGGTCAAGCGCCCGCTGGAGCTCAGCAGCCTCTACGACGACCTGGAGGCGGCCGGGCAGGGCCCGACCACGCAGGTCGTCCGCAACGAGCGCGTCCCGGCGACCGCCGACGTCGCGGCCGCGCTCGGCATCGCGGAGGGCGCGGAGGTCACGCTGCTGGAGCGGCTGCGCTGCACGCACGGGCAGCCCGTGGCCGTCCTCTGCAACTACCTGCCCGCGAGCCTGCTCGATCTCGACACCGCCCGGCTGGAGTCGACCGGCCTGTACCGGATGATGCGGGCCGTCGGCATCACCCTGCACAGCGCCCGGCAGACCATCGGCGCCCGCAGCGCCACGGCCGAGGAGGCGGAACGACTGGACGAGAAGGAGGGCACCGCCCTGCTGACCATGCAGCGCACGGCGTACGACGACACGGGCAGGCCGGTCGAGTACGGGACACACATCTACCGCGCGTCCCGGTACGCGTTCGACTTCCAGCTCCTGGTCAGGCCCTGAGCCCCTTGACTCCGGGGGTCGACGGGAGGAGAGTCGAACATATACGACGTAAACGTACGGCGTTGTCGAGAGCTTCCCGTCATGGCAACCTTCGAACCGGTACCGTCGACCGTCCTCGTCACAGGCGGGGCTGGTTTCATCGGCAGCCATGCCTGCGTGGAACTCCTCGACCACGGCTACGAAGTGATCGCGGTCGACGACTACTCCAACAGCGCCCCACAGGTCTTCGCACGGGTGGAGCGGCTTGCGGGCCGCTTCGTGGGCGCGGTCTACGAACTGGACATCCGGGACCGAAAGGCCCTGTCGGCGGTCTTCGACCGGCACTCCGTGGACGCCGTCGTCCACCTGGGCGGACTGAAGTCGGTGAGCGACTCGGCTCAGAGCCCCGTCGAGTACTACGACATCAACGTCGGCGGCACCCTGTCCCTGCTGCGCAGCATGCAGGAACACGGGGTGCACAGGCTCGTCTACTCCTCCTCGTGCTCGGTCTACGGGGACGCGGGCCCGGGTCCGCTCGACGAGACCACTCCCGCCCGCCCCGCCAGCCCCTACGCGGCCTCCAAGTGGCTGTGCGAGCGGATCCTCGCCGACGTGTGCCGGCACCGCCCCGAGTACACGGTGCTGTGCCTGCGGTACTTCAACCCGGCGGGCGCCCATCCCAGCGGGCTGCTGGGCGAGGATCCGCGGGGCACGCCCGAGAACCTGCTGCCGTACGTGGCCCAGGTGGCCGTCGGCCGCCGTGAGCGCCTGCAGGTCTTCGGCGACGACTACGCCACCCCGGACGGGACCGCCGTCCGGGACTATCTCCACGTCATGGACACGGTCGAGGCACACCGCGTGGCGCTCGACCACCTCGCCGACGCGCCCGGCATGCACGTGTACAACCTGGGCATGGGCAGGGGGACTTCGGTCCTGGAGGTGGTCGCCGCGTTCTCCGCGGCGTGCGGCCGGCCCGTGCCGTACGAGTTCGCGCCCCGCCGGCCGGGCGACGCGGCCGCACTGGTCGCCGACACGACGGCCGTGAGCCGCGCCTGGGGCTGGCGTCCCACCCGGGACCTGACCGGCATGTGCCGGGACGCCTGGCGCTTCCAGCGGCTCAACCCGCACGGCTACGAGTGCTCCGCCCGGCGCCCGAAGCCGAAGGACTGCTGACCCCGGCGCCCGAAGCCGAAGGACTGCTGACCGGGCCCCGGCGTCTGGGGCGCTTCACCCGCTGCAGGCCGCGCTCCGGCCAGCGGCAGGGTCTCGGGCGACAGAGCGAAGGCCGTCTCGATCAGGGCGATGCGGCTGAACGCCTGGGGGGCGTTGCCGAGTTGGCGGCCCGCGTCGGGGTCCCACTGCTCGGCGAGCAGACCGGCGTCGCTGCGAACGCGCTCGAACGTCTCCCGGGCCTGCTCCGGGTGACCGGTCACGGCGAGGGCGTCGGCGTGCCACAGCGAACAGGCCACGAACGCACCCTCCCGGCCGGCCAGGCCGTCGACCTCGAGCCCCGGCTCACCGTTCAGCCCTGGCCGCCCAGCACGGCAAGGAGGTAGGGAGGGAAGACGCAGATGGCGAAGGCCAGGGGCAGCAACGGGGCCAGGGCGAGCAGCAGCGGCGTGCGGGCCGTGATCACGGCGGACCGCAGCCGGGTCCCCGCCGCCTTGGCGGCCTCCACGACATGGAGCACGGACACGGCGACGCCGACCACCGCGTACGCGCAGGCGCCCAGGATGCAGAGGAAGACGTAGCCCACCGCCGGACCGGTCTGCTCACCGACGATGGCCGCCGCCGACAGGATCGTCACGATGAACGCATAGGGCAGGACCAGCCGTTTCGGCAGCACCTCGGACCCGCTGCGGTCCTTGGGGGTGACCTTGAAGTAGATCGGCTGCCGGAAGGTCTCCTGCACGATGGCCCCCAGCACCCCCCAGGCCACCCACGGCCATCGGGCAAGGGTGAAGAGCCACAGCTCCCAGCTCAGCACCGGTGCCGTGCGCGGGCGCAGCAGGCCGCGGCGCCGCAACAGCAACAGGAGCAGGAGCATGCAGACGCCCATGGCGAAGAAGTTGGCCAGGAACGCGAGGTAGTTGACGCTGACCCACAGACTGCCGGTCACCGCCGCCACCACGGGCAACACCAGTCCGGCTATCGCCGCGAGCGCCAGCAGCGGGTAGTACATGAGCACGATCGAGAACCGGATGCGCAGCCGTATGGGCAGGCGATGCATGTGCCGCGGGATCATCCCGAACATCATCGCGACGAGACTGCGCGACCACTGGTATTCCTGCGTCACCATGTCCGCGAACGTCATGGGGCCCAGACCGTGAGCCTCCGCGTCGATCGCGAAGGCCCCCTGCCATCCTGCGGAGTTGAACAGGAAGGAGGTGGTGAAGTCCTCCGCCAGATCGGGACCCAGGCCACCGATGTCACGCAGGGCGCGGGTACGCACCCCGTAGTGCGATCCGATGCACACAGGCGCCAGCCGGTCCGCGTGTCCGAGCTGGAAGGGGCCGTGGAACGGAGCCTCCCGGTACAGGCGGCCTCGAGCCGCCCAGGACGTCCGGGCGTTGACATCGCAGATGCTCGGCGCCGCCACATAGCCGATGGCCTCGTCCGAGAAGGGCCGGACCACCTCCGTCAGATAGGTGGGGGACGGCTCGTGGTCGCAGTCGAGTTGTACGACGATGTCGTATTCCCGGTAGCCCCAGTGATCGTAGAAATAGGCGAGGTTGCCCTCCTTGCACTTGGTGCGGCGCGGCCAAGTGCTGCGGTTGTACTCCGGTACGTCTTTCCGCGTCGACACGCGGATCCCCTGCCCGGCACACCATCGGCGGATCTCCTGCGACGGATCCTCGTCGCACAGCCAGACGTCGTACGCGTACGGGAATTCCTGCGTTTTCATCGCCAGTAGCGTGCGCTTGGCCATGGCCCAGGGCTCGGAGGGAGCGCGGGTCACCGCGATGGCCAGTCGCACTCTCGGGATCCTCAACGCCGGTTGCACACGCGGCAGTCGCGCCACCGCGATGAGGAAGTAGCTGGCCTGGGTGGACAGATACAGCAGCAGGAGGCTGGTGATGGCCATCCCGGCCCAGGACACCAGGTGCCCCGGTTGCAGCCACCACAGCCAGAACCACGCGAAGGCACAGGCCCACATGACGGCGAGACCGGCCATGATCGCCCGGTCGCGGCGGGAAAGGGCGGGCACATAAGTGCCCCGGTCCGCCTGGAGAGTTCGCGGCGGCCTGGCGAAGAGGGGCCCGTGCGGGGTGATCCGGCCGACGTTGCCGTCCGAGAGATCCCTGAGCTGGCGCTCCAGGGCCCGCTGTTCCCGTTCGTCGAGTTTTCTCCGTGGTTGCATCATCAGGCACATCCCAGTTGGCGCGCGGGACTTCCCGATCTTCATCGTACGTTTACATCTCTTGTTTACAACTCCTGTTTACATCGTATCCCGCTTGACGCCCGGAAACGATGGGACCAAGCTGTACATATACAGCGTAAACATACAAATCTGGATCTTTAGCGCGAAGGCCCCGCGGCCTCGCCGGCTCGTGCGGGTGGCCGAGTGCGAAGGAGCCACCATGCGGTTGACAGTCATCGGAACCGGATACGTGGGTACGGTCCACGCCGCCTGCATGGCGGACATCGGCCACGAAGTGCTCGGCATCGACATCGATGCGGAGCGGGTCGCGTCGCTGGCGGCCGGCCGCGCTCCCGTGCACGAGGCCGGTCTGGGCGAACTGCTCGCGCGCACCATCGCCTCGGGGCGTCTGCGGTTCACCACTTCGCTGATCCAGGGCACCCGTTTCGCGGGGACCCACTTCATCTGCGTGGGCACCCCTCAGCGCAGGGACGGCGCGGCGGCGGATCTCCGATATGTCGACGCCGTCGTCGACGGCCTCGCTCCGCATCTGAGCCCCGGCAGCCTGATCGTGGGGAAGTCGACGGTCCCGGTCGGCACCGCCGCCCGGCTCGGGCAGCGCATCGACTCCGCGGCGCACGGCTGCGAGGTCGCCTGGAACCCGGAGTTCCTGCGTGAGGGCACGGCCGTCGACGACACCATGCACCCGGAGCGGATCGTCGTCGGTGTCACCTCCGACCGTGCCGACGGGGTACTGCGGCGGATCTACCGGCCCATGCTGCGCAACGGGACGCCCTACTTCCGTACCGACCCGGCCACCGCGGAACTGGTGAAGGCGGCGTCCAACTCCTTCCTGGCATCCAAGATCTCGTTCATCAACGCGATGGCCGAGGTCTGCGAGGCCGCCGGGGCCGACGCCAGGCTCCTCGCTCGCGCCATGGGCGCGGACTCGCGGATCGGCCCGCTCTTCCTGGAACCCGGACTCGGCTTCGGCGGTAGCTGCCTGCCCAAGGACATCCGCGCGTTCACCGCTCGCGCCGAGGAGCTCGGGGCGCGCGAGGCGGTGGCGTTCCTGCACGAGGTGGACCGCATCAACACCCGCCAGCGGCACCGGACCGTCGACCTGGCCCGCCGGCTCGTCGGCGGGGAGTTCACCGGCCGGCGGATCGGGGTGCTGGGTGCCGCGTTCAAGCCCGGCAGCGACGACGTGCGCGACTCACCGGCCCTGACCGTCGCCGACGCGATGCGAGCGGAAGGGGCCCTCGTCAGGGTGCACGACCCCGAGGCGCTCGACACCGCCCGCGCCGCGTGGCCGGAGCTCGCCTACGCCCTGGACGTGCCCAAAGCGTGCGAGGAAGCCGACCTGGTCCTGCACCTCACGGCTTGGCCCGAGTACCGGCGGATCGACCCGGCCGTCCTCGCCGCGGTGGTACGCCGGCCTGCGCTGCTCGACGCGCGCAACGCCCTGGACGAGGAGTCCTGGCGGGCCGCGGGCTGGGCCTTTCACGCACCGGGCCGCCCGCTGCGCACCGAGCCGGGCCCTGTCGTGGACGGTGCGTCGTGAAGGTGGTGGTGACCGGCGGCAGCGGCTTCCTCGGATCCCATCTGTGCGAGGCACTGGTGAGCCGCGGCGACACGGTCTGGTGCCTGGACAACCACTGCACCGGCCGGGCCGTGAACGTGGCGCACCTGGTCGGCCATCCCCGCTTCCGGCTGGTGCGCACCGATGTCAGCCGCGCCTGCACCGTGCCGGAGCCGGTGGACGCCGTCGCCCACCTCGCGAGCCCGGCATCACCGCCCGACTACGACCGGCTGCCCCTGGAGACCCTGACCGCGGGCAGCCTCGGCACACAGAACGCGCTGCTGCTTGCCGAACAGAACGGGGCCCGCTTCCTGCTGACCTCGACCAGCGAGGTCTACGGCGACCCGTTGGTGCATCCGCAGCCCGAGGAGTACCGGGGAAACGTCAGTCCGGTCGGACCCCGCAGCGTCTACGACGAGGCCAAGCGCTACGCCGAGGCGCTCACCGCGGCACACCGGCGCACCCTCGGGGTCGACTCGGGCATCGTGCGGATCTTCAACACGTACGGTCCCCGCATGCGCCCCCACGACGGCCGCGTGGTGTCCACGTTCGTCCGCCAGGCGTTGGCAGGCGATCCCCTCACGATCCAGGGTGACGGCAGTCAGACCCGCAGCTTCTGCTATGTCGACGACCTCGTCCGCGGCCTCATCGCCATGCTCGACAGCCACTGCGCCGGGCCGGTCAACCTGGGCAACCCGGCCGAGTACACCGTCCGCGAACTGGCCGGACTCGTCCTCACGGCGACCGGCTCGTCCTCCCCCCTGGAGCACCGACCGCTTCCCGTCGACGACCCCACGCGCCGCTGCCCGGACATCAGCCGGGCCCGTGAGCTGCTCGGCTGGGCGCCCGCGATCACCTTGGAGGACGGCCTGCGCCGCACGCTGGGCTGGTTCGCCGACGCCCTCGCCTCCGAACGGCTCCGGCAGCCGCTGGAGATCTGATCCCCATGTGGCGCCCCCGCACCCTCGGCTTCGTCGCCGCCGTCCTCGTGGTCCTGATCGGGGGCTGCACCGCTGTGCCGCACTACGGTTCCCCGTCACCGCGGACGTACTACCTGAGCGCCCGGGGCGACGACTCGGCCGACGGGACTTCGAAGGACGATGCCTGGCGCTCGCTGAGCCGCGCCTCACAGGCGACGCTGCGCCCCGGTGACCGCCTGCTCCTCGAAGGCGGGACCCGCTTCGCCGGCACGATCACGATCGACAACGACGAGGCGGGGGACGCCGATCGCCCGGTGGTCGTCGACTCCTACGGGAAGGGGCGGGCGACCGTCGTCGCCACCAATTCAGCCGGAGTCTCCGTGCACAACACGGCGGGCGTCGAGATCCACGACCTCATCCTCCGAGGGCGTGGCTCGGCGCGCACCAGCCAGGCCGGCGTCAACCTGTACAACGACTCCCCGACCGACGCACGGCACGCCTCCGTGATCGTCTCCGACATCGACGCCTCCGGTTTCCAGGTGGGCATCGGGGTCGGTTCCACCATCACCGGCACCGGCTTCGCCGATGTGGCGATCCGCCGGGCACGAGTGCACGGCAACAAGGACACCGGCCTGCTCACCTACGGCCCGCAGTTCGAGGACGGCCGTCCCTCCTACGCCCACGAGAACGTCACCGTCGAGGACGTGCAGTCCTACGGCAACCCCGGCGACCCCAACGCGCTCTACCGCCCGACCGGCAACGGCATCGTCCTCGGTGCCGTCCGCGACGCCACGGTGCGCAACTCCAGTGCCCACGACAACGGCACCCAGGCCCCGGCCGAGGCGCGGTACGGACCGGCGGGCATCTGGACGTACGACTCCAGGGACGTGCTGATCGAACACAGCGCCGCTTACCGGAACCACACCGGTTCCCGAATGGACGGCGCAGGCTTCGGCCTCGACACGAGCGTCTTCAACTCGACCCTGCAGTACAACCTGTCGTTCGAGAACGACGGTTCGGGCTTTTACATCTTCTCGCGCTGGCCGCATCCGCACTCCGGCAACACCGTCCGCTACAACATCACCAGCAACGACGCGCGCAAGATGCCGGAGCATGGCGGGATGACCATTCACGGGTCCAAGATCAGGGACTTGCAGGTCTATCAGAACACCGTGCTCATGGGGCGCTCGTCCGAAGGCGAGGGCGCCGCCGTGCGCGTGCGCCCCGGCAACAGCTCCGTGAGCGTGCGCAACAACCTCATCGCCACCGACGGGGATCCGCTCGTCGTGTCGGACACCGACCTCGCCACAAGCCAGGTCGTCTTCCAGGGAAACCAGTTCTACGCCGCCGGTGGTCAGTGGATCTTGAAGTGGGGCGACCAGCGCTACCGGAACCTGAAGTCGTGGCGCGAGGACACGGGGCAGGAACGCCTGAAGGGGCGCCCGACCGGCGTCACCGCCTCGCCCTGCTTCGACGAGGGCTCCCTGCCGGACATCGAATCGCCCTCCGAGGCCCGCCGGGTCGTTCCCGGATGCCCGCACGCCGGACTCGACCTGCAGAAGCACTTCGGCATCGTCCCCGTCAAGGCCGACTACTTCGGCCGCGCCGTCACCGCACCGCCCGACACCGGGGCCGCGCAGCACTGACGACGCCGCGCCGGCTTGCGCGGGTTGGAGTCACCCCGTGAGGTGCGGGATCATGACTCCTACCGACCGTCTGGAGGCAAGGGCATGGCCAGGGAGCGGGCCGATCGGGTCGAGCAGGACACGCCGGCGCGACGCGCCGCCGACCGCGGCCGGTACGGACGACTGAGCCGGGAGCGGGTGCTGGCCAGCGCACTGGAGCTGGTGGACCGCGAGGGCCTCTCGGCGCTCAGCATGCGGCGCCTGGGCGCCGAGCTCGGTGTCGAGGCCATGGCGCTGTACCGCTACGCCGCGAGCAAGGAAGCGCTGCTGGACGGCCTGGTCGAGGCGCTGTACCTGGAGCTGCAGGAAAGGCTCGACGCCGAGCCCGGGCCCGCCGCGGCCGAAGGTTCACCGGCCTGGCGCGCGAGCCTCCAGCACATCGCCCGGGCGACCTACGACGTCTTCCTCACCCACCCCCAGGCGGTGCCGCTGCTCGCCACCCGCATGCTCGCCGTCCCGCTGGCCCGCCGTCCGCTCGCCGTGCTGAAGGAGCAGGAACGGGTCCTCGCGCTGCTCCGCGCGGCCGGGTTCGACGATCTGCGCGCCGCCGCCGTCCACCAGGCCTTCACCGCCTGGCTGCTCGGCTATGTGACGGTGGAACTGCGGCCGATGGTGGACAACCCCGACGAATCCGATCCGTCGTTCCGGCTCGGGCTGCACCGTATGCCGCCCCAGGAGCTTCCCGTGCTGCGCGAGATCGCGCCCGCGCTCGCCGAGCGGGGTGGTCCCGAGGGACTGGCGGCCGGACTGGACGCCCTGCTCGACCGGTTCAGCGGCGACGCGGCGGGCGCAGGGTCTCGCTGAACGGCGTGACCGGGCGATCGAGCCGCCTGCCGTCGACGGTGATCTCGACCGCCTCGTTGTAGAAGGCCAGCCGGTCCTTGATCGGGCCGAGGGCGGGCAGCGGCTCGTGGTAGCTCCAGACGATGTTGGGTGGGACCTCCCGCCCACCGCGCAGGTTCCAGTACTGGGCCCTGCCCTTGTACGGGCACCCTGTGCGGTGGTCGGTGGCTTCGAACAGGTCGAGTCGGACGTCCTCGGGCGGGATGTAGTACCGCGTCGGCAACCCGGTCTCGAACAGCAGCACAGGGCGGTGGGTGTCCGCGACGACCGTCCCGGCGATCTCGACCTGGACGTGGCGGCTGCTGGGCATGGCGTCCACCCGTTTGTGCGGGTCGCGCGGGTGGATGAAGATCTCTTCCTCTTCCTCGTACCAGTGGTCGAGGCCGCTGCCCCAGCGCAGGAACCATTCGAACGCGATGTACCCGGCCAGGTCGGCCGCGGGAAAGGTCCAGGCCGCGTTCTCCACCGACTCGCCCTCGACTTCGAGGTCGTAGAAGATCTGCGACCCCGTGTGCGAGCCCGTCGGCGGGTTCCGGGCCGGGCTCAGGAGGTCGGTGCGGACCTCCTCGCGCGGGAAGGCGTAACAGGGCACGGGCAGATCGGGCTCCCAGACCAGAACGGGCCGCCGGCTGTCGACGACGGTCACATCGCCCTTGCGGCCCCGCACCCAGCGCTCACTCGGCTCCCACAGGAGGCCCTCGGGGGTCGTCCGGACGGACCGCTCGTTCGGGAACAGAGGCATGGCCCACTCTCCTTCGGCTCCTCTTCGGAGCCTACTGCGCGAGTGGTCAGTGGGCCGCGTCGAGCCGGGCCCGCTGCCCCGGGCTCAGCTCCAGGTCCACCGCGGCGAGGCTCTCGTCGAGCTGGGCCACGGAGGACGCGCCGACCAGCGGGACGATCGGGAGCTCGGCGCCTATCTGCCAGGCCAGGACGACCTGGTTGACGGTCGCGCCCGTCTCCTGGGCGACCTCGCGCAGCACGGTCAGACGGGACGCGGTTCCCGGGTGGTCGAAGTCGGCGGGCAGCCGGTCCGGACGGGCGTAGGCACCCTGCAGCAGCGGGGAGTAGGCGACCAGGGCCAGGCCGGGTTCCGCCCGCAGATAGCTCAGCAGCTCGGGGCCTGCGTGGCCGAGGCTGCCGTCGGGGAACAGGCCGGCGGGGACGTCGAAGCGGGGCCGCAGATGGCTGTGGGCGTACTGGAGGACCTCGTAGCCGGGCAGTCCGGCCTCCACGGCGAGCGCGCGTGCCCGCTCGACCCGCCAGATCGCGTGGTTGCTGACGCCGAGCAGACCGACGGTGCCCTCGCCGACCAGTTCCGCGAATCCCTCGACGGTCTCCTGAAGGGGGACGTTCCGGTCCTCGATGTGGGCGTAGAGCAGGTCCAGCTTCGCCATGCCGAGCCGGTCGCGGCTGCGCTCGGCGGACTCGCGGATCACCTTGGCGGACAGGCCCTCGGCGTTGTCGACGAAGCCGGTTCCTGGAGCGAGCGGCCGCGCTCCGAGCTTGGTCGCGATGACGATCTCGTCGCCGATGCCGCGGCTGCGGCGCCACCGGCCGAGCAGTTCCTCGCTCTGGCCACCCTGGCCCCCGTCCTCCCAGAAGGCGTAGTTGTCGGATGTGTCGATGAAGGTGCCGCCGGCCTCGACATAGCGGTCGAGCACGGCGAAGGACGTCCGCTCGTCCGTCCGTGAGCCGAACAGCATCGCGCCGAGCGCGAGCACGCTGACTTCTCGCCGGGTACCGGGGGCGGTGCCGATGGTGCGGTACTTCATGACGATCCCTCCCGTATGTGCCCGCGTTCGGGGCACGGGAGGGAGTCTTCAACTTGAAGAGCGCTCCAAGTCAAGAGGAGATGCAGCGGGGTGCCCCCCGTGCCACGATCATTGAAGGAAGCCCGAGTCGGGGTATTCCGCACAGCACGGTCTCCTCCGATCCGGGAGGCGTATGACCTTGCCGACGGCGCACCGGCTGATGGCCGCCCTCATCGCGCTGGTCGTGGCCATCACCGGCCTGTACATGGCCGTCCCGGACCTGCGCACGCCGCTGTGGGCCGTCATCGGGCTGGTGGGCGCCGTCGCCGTCCTCACCGGCGTGCACCTCCACCGGCCCGCACATCGCTGGCCGTGGTGGATGTTCGCCGCAGGGTTACTCGCCTTCGCCGCGGGCGACGCCTACTACAACGTGCAGGAGTCGTACTTCGCCGCGTCCAGTCCGTTCCCGTCCCCGGCGGACGCCTGCTATCTCGCGGTGTATCCGCTGCTCACCGCCGGCTTGTTCGGTCTGGTGCGGTATCGCCGGGTGGACCGCGATCTGCCGAGCCTGCTGGACGCACTGGTCATCACCGCGGGACTCGCCCTGCCGGTCTGGGTGTACCTGGTGCAGCCGCTGGCCCGCCTGGAGGGCCTCACCTGGCAGCAGCGTGCCATCAGCATCGCCTACCCGCTCGGGGACATCCTGGTGCTGGCGCTCCTGGTCCGCCTGCTCACTCCCAGCCCCGTGTCCGGCTCCAACCGCGCCGTGCAGCTCCTCGTCGTGGGCACCCTCACGGTGCTCTGCTCCGACATCGCCTACGGGATCATCCAGCTCAGCGGTGACTGGCAGGCCGGCACGCTGCTGGACTGCGGCTGGGTCGTCTTCTACACCGCCTGGGGGCTGGCCGCGCTGCACCCCTCGATGGCGGAGCTGACCGCCGCGGAGGCGGAGCCGCGGTCCCTGCTGCCGCCGTGGCGCCGGCTGCTGCTCCTCACGGTGGCCACGCTGATCCCGCCGGCGATCCTGGTGTACGAGGAGAGCATGGGCCATGTGCGCGACGCGGCGGTGCTGGGCGCGTTCTCCAGCGTGTTGTTCCTGCTGGTGATCCTGCGGCTCGCCGTGATGGTCGTGGCGCACCGCAAGGCCCTGGCGCGGGAGCAGGCCCTGCGCACCGCGGCGGCCTCGCTGGTCTCGGCACTCTGGCCGCAGGAGATCGCCCAGGCCTGCGACACGGCGGCGGCCACGCTGTTCGGCCCGAAATCCCGGCACAGGGCGATGCTCTTGTCGGCCCGGGACGCCCAGCACCTGTACCAGCGCCTCGCGCACTCCCCCGTCGGCTTCGGGGGCTCCGGGAGCTCCGGGAGCTCCGGGGGCTCCGGGAGCGAGCCCGCGCACCGGGGCTCGGACACGCCGGCCCTCCATCGCACCCTCAAGGTTCCCGTCGCCGCGTTGCAGCCGGCCATCGCCGACCGGCTCGCGGGTCTGAAGACCGCCCTGGTCTGCCCGATGGTCCAGCCCGACCGCCCGGCCGGCGGCGAGTTGCCCGGCGCGCTGCTGGTGGCCGGCCCCGAGCGGCAGTTGGCCGAGACACAGAACTCGCTGGAGATCCTGGCCTCGCAGGCGGGGCAGGCGACGGGGCGCATGGTGCTGCGGCGGGAGATCATCCGCAGCGAGAGCGAGGCGTACTTCCGCACGCTGGTGCACAACGCCACGGACGTCATCCTCATCGTCAACGACGACACCACCGTCCGTTACGCCACTCCGTCCGCGCAGGCCGTGTTCGGCAGCAGCGTCGAGCTGACCGGCAGGCCGCTGCCGGAGCTGCTGGATCCGCAGGACCGGGACCGGGTGGTCCGCACTCTGACGGCCCTGCGCAGCGGTGGGCGGCAGGAGGCCCACGACCACTGGTGGGTGGTGCGGGAGACGGACCGTATCGAGGTGGAGGTGCGCTGCCGCGACCTGCGGCAGGACCGGACGGTGGGCGGTCTGGTGGTGACGCTGCGGGACGTCACCGAGCAGCGTGAGCTGGAGCACGAGCTCACCCAGCGGGCTTTTCACGATTCGCTGACCGGTCTGCCGAACCGGACTCTGCTGCTTGAGCGGACGGAGCGGGCGCTGCTGCGCAGCCGCAGGGAATCGACGATCACCTGCCTGCTCTTCATCGACCTGGACGACTTCAAGGTCGTCAACGACACGCTGGGTCACACGGTCGGCGACCAACTGCTGTGTGCCGTGGGGGAGCGCCTGTCGCGGACGCTGCGCCGCAGCGACACGGCGGCCCGCCTCGGCGGCGACGAGTTCGCGGTGCTGATGGAGGACGCGAAGCAGCCCCTCGACGCCGAGCTCCTGGCGGCGCAGGTGATCCAGACGCTCAATCGGCCGTTCACGCTGACCGATGAGGCGGTGAGCGTCTCCGCCAGCGTGGGGGTGGCCACCGCCAGGGACAGCACCGACCCCGAGGAACTGCTGGCGCTCGCCGATCTGGCCCTGTACGCGGCGAAGGCTTCCGGAAAGTGCCAGTGGCGCCGCTTCCAGCCGCAGCAGCGGGCCCGCGTGGTGGCACGCCACGACCTCCAGGCGCGCCTCACCACCGCGCTCGCGCAGCAGGAGTTCACCCTGCGCTACCAGCCGGTCGTGGACATCCGCGGGGGCCGGATCGTGGGCTTCGAGGCGCTGGCCCGCTGGCTCCGCCTCGGCAGCGAGCCGGTCCCGCCGGGTCAGTTCATCCCGCTCGCCGAGGAGACGGGCCGTATCTCCGTCCTGGGCACCTGGGTGCTGCACCACGCCACGGCCGACATCGCCCGGCTCCAGCACAGCGCCCCTCGCATCACGGCGCCGTACCTCAGTGTCAACGTGTCCGCCCGGCAGTGGCGGGACAGAGGCTTTCTGGACGAGGTGTGCAGGGCCCTGGACACCTCGTCCATGGACCCGGGCACGCTCCAACTGGAGCTCACCGAAACGGTGCTCATGCAGCGGACCGAGCAGATCGACACGCTCATCCTGGCGCTGAAGGACCTCGGTGTGCGCATCGCGATCGACGACTTCGGCACCGGGTACTCCTCGCTGCGCTATCTCCGGGACTTCCCGATCGACGTGCTCAAGATCGACAAGACGTACATCGACGACATCCCGCAGGACCCCAGACAGGTCGCCCTCGTCGAGGGCATCGTCCATCTCGCCGACACGATGGGGATTCAGGTGATCGCCGAGGGCGTCGAGGAACAGCGGCAGCGGAACCTGCTGGCGGACATCGGCTGCGGGTACGGGCAGGGCTATCTGTTCGCCCGGCCGATGACGGTGGAGCAGGGAGAGGCAGTGCTCCGGCAGAACGGCGGCGTCCGGCCGGGTCGAAGGGCTGGACCGGGGTGAGCGGCACCATGCGCGCGAGGGACATCGAAGCCGACCCTCCCCCGGCCGGCGAGCTCCGCGGTCGGACGACCTCGACCAACTGCGGCGCACGAGCCCCATGATCGAAGCCGACCCTCCCCCGGCCGGCAAGCTCCGCGGTCGGACGACCTCGACCAACTGCGGCGCACGAGCCCCATGATCGACGCCGACCCTCCCCCGGCCGGCAAGCTCCGCGGTCGGACGACCTCGACCAACTGCGGCGCACGAGCCCCATGAGCGACGCCGTGCCGGACGAGGTGCGCGGCCGGCACATCCGCAGCGGCGACCGCTGGCTGATCGACTTCGCGTCCTGCAACTACCTGGGCTTCGACCAGGACCCCGAGATCATCCAGGCGATCGAACCGGCCGTACGGCGGTGGGGCACGCATGCGAGCCGGTCGCGGCTGCTGTGCAGCACTCGGCTCTACCCGGAGATCGAGGAGCGGCTCGCCGCTCTGCTCGGTGCGCCGGACACGCTGCTGCTGCCCACGGCCACCCTGATCCACGCGTCGGTGATCCCGCATCGGGGAGCGCACGGCGGCGGAGCCGTGTCCCTACGGTTCGCGCGGCGACTGCGTCGTCGGCACACGGGTGAGACGTACGACGCCATCGTGCTGGTCGGCGGTTTCTCCAAGGCGTACTCGTCGCTGCCGGCCTTCCTCGCCCTGCCGTCCCGGCTCAAGGACCGGCTGAAGACCGCCGCCGGTCCCTATCTCTACTCCATCTCTACTCCGGTCCCTCACCGACCGCGTCCCTGGCCACCGCGCTCGCCGGTCTGACGGTCAACGACCGCCGCGGGGACGCGATCCGTGCCGACCTGTACCGCGAGACCGCGCGCGTGCTCCGGCACGTCCACGGCCTCGCCCTGGACACGCCGGGCGTCCGCGGGTTCCCGATCGTGGAGATCCCGCTCGCCGACGCGTCCGACCTGGACGCGGTCGCCCGGTTCCTGTGGGACCGCGGCGTCTACGTGACCCTCGCGGCACACACCCCTCGTCCCGCGGGACCGGGTCGGCTTCCGGATCCAGGTCACGGCACTCAACTCCGACGCGGACATCGACCGGCTCAACGCCACGCTGAGCGAGCTCGACGAGCGACGCCTGCTGAGGCGGAGGAGGTGAGCGGGCCGGGCCCAACCCGTACCCGCTCATGCCGGCCGCCGGCGCCGGCCGTCGGGTCGACGCCGTGGAGGCGGTCGCGGCCAACGTCGCCTATCTCCCCCGGACTACGACGACTCCGGGACGGCCCCTCATGTCCGAGCGAACGGCCCTTCCAGCGCGGCCCATTGCAGCAGCATGATGGTCTTGGCGTCGGCGATCTCCCCGGTGCGGATCATCTCCAGGGCTCGCCGGAAGGGCAGTTCGAGGATCTCGATGTCCTCGCCCTCCTCGTCCAGGCCGCCGCCCTCGTGGGTGCGGGTCGAGGGGCCGTAGGCGGCGGCGTAGAAGCTGACGCGTTCGGTGACCGATCCCGGGCTCATGTAGATGTCGAAGACGTGCTGGACGTCGCCGATGGTGTGCCCGGTCTCCTCCACGACCTCGCGCCGCACGGCGATCTCCGGGTGCTCGTCATCGTCGTCGAGCAGCCCGCCCGGCGTCTCGATCAGCATGCCGTCGGGATGGCCGTTGACATAGACCGGGAAGCGGAACTGCCTGGTCAGCAGGACGGTTTCGCGTTCGGCGTCGTACAGCAGCATGGTCGCGCCGTTGCCGCGGTCGTGCGTCTCGCGCTGCTGGGTGCGCCAGGTGCCGTCGGCGTGCTGGAAGTCGAAGGTGGTGGCGCGCTCGACGTACCAGTGGCTGGACAGGAGCCGCACGTCCCGCACCTTGACGCGGGGATTGCCGGTCAGGTCCCGGCCCACCTGGTCGAGTCCGGTGCGGCCGCGCCGGTCGGGGGTGTCGATGCCGGCGGTCATCGGGCACCGGCCGGATGGATGAGCGAGTTGGTCATGGTCCGCTGTCTACCATCCGGGCGCGGTCGGCGTCGCGCGGTCCGGGTGACGGGCGGGGGACGTCCGGGCGTCATCACTCCCTGGCGGGGACGTCCGGGCGGGGACGTGCGGGCGTCATCACGCGCTCGCCCGGGCTGTGCGCGACCCTCGATCCCTCGCGACTGCCGCCCCCGGGAGGGCCGTCAGGACCCCGGCGGCACGGCGTGCTCGAACCCGAGCTCGCCCAGCGCGGCGCGGAGCCTGTCCGCCGCCTCGTCCAGGGCCGCCGTGTCCTCCACCGGCTTCGCGTGGTCGAAGTTCAGGTTGCCCATGCCCCACATCGGGGCCACATGAATGTGCAGGTGCGGCACCTCGAAGCCCGCGATGAGCAGTCCGGCGCGCGGCGCGTCCCACGCCCGCTGCACGCCCCGGCCGACCGCCTGCGCGACCTGCATGCAGTGGGCCAGCAGCTCGCCGTCGGCCTGCGTCCACTGGTCGACCTCACGCCGGGGCACGACGAGGGTGTGGCCGGGCGTGAGGGGCGCGTGGGACAGGAACGCCGTCGCGTGCGGGTCCTGCCAGACGAACTGGGCCGGCAGCTCGCCGTCCATGATCCGGGAGAAAACGGTGGTCACGGATGCCCCTTCGCTGCGGATGACCTGTCGGAGCCGAGCCTACGCAGCCGCGCGGGCACTCGATCGCGGTTTCGAGCACACGAAAAGGGCCTCCGCAGGCTGCTGCCCTCGAAGACCCTTCGCACCGTCGGGACGACAGGATTTGAACCTGCGACCCCTTGACCCCCAGTCAAGTGCGCTACCAAGCTGCGCCACGTCCCGGTGCCTCTCGCGCGGTGAACCGCGTGATCGCGCGAAGAGCACTTTACCTCACGTCGACGACCGCGCCGAAGCGGGCGTCCGTCCGCCCGGGGACGGGACGATGGACAATCGGGGGTATGGGGAGCACATCGTCAGGACGGCAGGCGGAGGCACGGGACCGGGACGGCGAGGGGCGGGCGCGCAACGCGCGGCCCCGGGACGGGCTCGGGCGGCCTCTGCCGTACGGCGCGGAGGGAGTCGCCCGCCAGCCGGAGGGCGTCCGACGTACTCCGCAGGCGTCGGTCGCGGAGGCGCAGGAGCTGCTGGACGCCGGGAAACCCTTCCATGCGCACGAGGTGTTCGAGGACGCGTGGAAGACGGGGCCGGATGAGGAGCGGGCGCTGTGGCGCGGGCTGGCGCAGCTCGCCGTCGGGCTCACGCACTCGGCGCGGGGGAACGTGACGGGTGGCGCGAGGCTGCTGCGGCGCGGGGCCCGGGCCGTGGAGGAGTGGGCGGCCGATGGCGGGGAGCCGCGCCCGTACGGGATGGATCTCGCGGGACTGGCGGCGTGGGCGCGGGAGCTGGCGGCGGTCGTGGAGGACGGCGGCGAGCCGGTGGACGCGCAGGGGCGGGCGCCTCGGCTGCGGGGACGGGCGTAGGCATGGCACGGTGGGCCGGTGGGCGCGCGGGAGCGGGCGCCTCGGCTGCGGGGACGGGCGGAGCCCGGCTCGGCGCATGGCGCGGCGGGCCGGTCGACGCGCGCGGGCGGCCACCCCAGGCCGGGCTGTTGCGCCGCGTGGTGCAGGGCGGTCCCGGCTGCGAGGACGGGCGTAGGCAGGCTCGGCGCATGGCGCGGCGGGGCCGGTTCCCGGCCGCGCGGCGGGGCCCGGGACCGGCACCCGGTGCCGCCTGCATGGACTCGGTGACCGCGCTGTCAGTGGCGTGCGGCAGACTCGGGGGGTGCGAAAGATTCATGTCATCGGGATCGGGGCCGGCGACCCCGAGCAGCTCACGCTCCAGGCGGTCAGGGCGATGCGCGGTACGGCCGTGTTCTTCATCCTCGACAAGGGCGAGGTGAAGTCGGACCTCACGAAGCTGCGCCGGGACATGCTGGACGCGCACATACCCGAGGGGACGTACCGGGTCGTCGAGGCCCGGGACCCGGAGCGGGACCGGTCGGCCGGGGGCTCGGCCTACTCCCCCGCCGTCGGGGACTGGCGCAGCGCCCGCGCCGGGATCTACGAGCGGCTGATCGCCGAGGAGCTGGGCGAGGACGAGACCGGCGCGTTCCTGGTGTGGGGTGATCCCGCGCTGTACGACAGCACGCTCGCGATCCTTCAGGAGGTGCTGGAAAAGGGCGCGGTGGACTTCGAGTACGACGTCGTGCCCGGCATCAGCAGCGTCTCCGCGCTCGTCGCCCGCCATCGCACGGGGCTGAACCGGGTCGCCCGGCCGGTGCAGATCACCACGGGGCGGCGGCTGGCCGAGGGCTTCCCGGAGGGTGTCGACGACGTGGTCGTGATGCTGGACGCCCAGCAGACCTTCCGGCAGTACGCCGACCAGGACATCGAGATCTACTGGGGCGCCTACATCGGCACTCCGGACGAGATCCTCGCCTCGGGTCCGATCGCCGAGGCCGCGCCCCGTATCGAGCGGCTGCGTGCACAGGCGCGAGAGCGCAAGGGCTGGATCATGGACACGTATCTGCTGCGCCGCCGGGACACGGAGGAGCGGAAGGACCAGAAGGACCAGAAGGGGCAGTAGGGACGCCTCTCCGGGAGCGGCGGCGGGCCACCCGGGGCCTGTGGTCTTTACGCCACCCGAGTGGACCGTTCCCGCATGCGGCCCCGGTTCGCCGCTGTGATCGTGGCCCCGTGACGCTCGCCGAGGAATCCGCCCCGCCCGCCGCCTCCCAGCCGCCCGTGCTGGACACGCGCCGCCGGAACGTCGTCTTCGTGACGATCATGCTGGGGATGCTGCTGGCGGCCCTCGACCAGACGATCGTGGGTACGGCACTGCCGACGATCGTGTCGGACCTGGGCGGCGCCGAGCACATGTCGTGGGTCGTGACGGCGTATCTGCTGGCGGAGACCGTGGCGACGGTCCTGGTCGGCAAGTTCGGCGACCAGTTCGGGCGGAAGCTGGTCTTCCAGGTCTCCGCGATCGTGTTCATCACGGGCTCGTTCCTGTGCGGTCTGGCTTCGAACATGACGATGCTGATCCTGTGGCGGGCGATGCAGGGCGTCGGGGCCGGCGGGCTGATGGTGACGGCGATGGCGCTGATCGCGGACGTCATCCCGCTGCGCGAGCGCGGCAAGTACCAGGGCGCGATCGGCGCGGTGTTCGGCGTGGCGACGGTGATCGGACCGCTGCTGGGCGGGCTGTTCACGGACCATCTCACCTGGCGCTGGGCGTTCTACGTCAACGTCCCGATCGCGATCGTCGTCGTCTTCGCGGCGGCCCGGACGATTCCGGTGGTCAAGTCGGCGTCCCGGCCGGTGATCGACTATCTGGGCATCGGGCTCGTCGCGGTCGGCGCCAGTGCGCTGATCCTGGCGACGAGCTGGGGCGGCAACGAGTACGCGTGGGGCTCCGGCGTCATCATCGGCCTGTTCGTCGGGGGCGCGGTCGCGCTCGGGCTGTTCTGCTGGGCGGAGACGCGGGCGGCCGAACCGATGCTGCCGATGCGGCTGTTCGCCGACCCGGTCTTCTCCGTCTGCTCCGTGCTCAGCTTCATCGTCGGCTTCGCGATGCTCGGCGCGCTGACGTATCTGCCGACGTATCTCCAGTACGTCGACGGCGACTCGGCCACGGTGTCGGGTGTGCGGACCCTGCCGATGGTGATCGGGCTGCTCATCGCCTCCGTCTTCAGCGGCAACGTGGTCAGCAAGACCGGGTCGTACCGGATCTTTCCCATCGTCGGCTCTGCGGTGATGGGCGTCGGGCTGTTCCTGATGTCCCGCATGGGGCCGTCGACCGGCGCCTGGCTGGAGTCGCTGTACATGTTCGTGCTCGGCACCGGCATCGGGCTGTGCATGCAGGTCCTGACGATCGCCGTGCAGAACACAGTGGACTACGCCGACCTCGGCACCGCGACCTCCGGCGTCACCTTCTTCCGTACGCTGGGCAGTTCGTTCGGCACGGCCGTCTTCGGCACGATCTACACCAACACGCTCACGCCCAACCTCGCCGACGGGGTCGAGGCCGCCGCGAGAGCGGGCTCCGGGCTCGATCCGGCGGCCATCACCCGGGCCGCGACCAGCCCCGAAGGGTTGGACGGGCTGCCGTCGGCGGTCGCCGCTCCGATCGTCGACGCGTACGCCGACACGCTCCAGACCGTGTTCCTGTGGACGGTGCCGGTCGCGGCCCTCGGTTTCGTCGTCGCGCTCTTCCTCAAACAGGTCCCCCTGCGCGACAGCGCGCGCATGGCGTCCACCGACCTGGGCGACGGGTTCGCGTCCCCCCACGACCCCAACGCCCAGCGGGTGCTGGAAGCGGCCGTCGGGAAGATCATCGGAGGCGCGGGCCCCGATGCCGCACGCCGGGTCATCAGTGCCTCCGACACCCGCCTCGACGTGGCCGGCGCCTGGGCGGTGATGCAGGTCGAGATCCTGAACATCCTGGTCGGCCACGCCGGCCTCGGCCTGATCGCGGCCCGCCGCCACGTCCCTCCGGAGGTACTGCTCCCGGTCTTCGACCGGATGGTCGACGAGGGCTATCTCACCCGTGACGGCTCCTTGCTCTCCCACACCCCGGCCGGCGCCCGCGAGGCCAGCGCCATCGGCACGGCCTGGGCGTCCTGGCTGGAAGAACAGGTCCATAGAGACATCGGCCGCCCACCCGGCACGGACCTGCGCGCCGCCGTCCACACCATCGCCAAGCGCCTCCTGGTCGAGGACCTCACGGAAGGCCTGACGGGGCGGGTGCGGGAGCGGGCGCTGAGCGAGTCCCGAAACTGAGAAATCCGGGTGCGGCCCGTGCCGGGACGCCGTGATACTCGCGGGATGTCTGCCGCGCCGGCGCGTTCCGCGATCCCCTCACCAAGCTGTTCGAATTCACCGACACGATGCTGGTGCGCTGCCCGCGCTGCGACGGACTCGCGCACTACGACCGCCGCCTTGCGGCCGGCCCCGACGAGCGGGGCAGGCCGTATCCACAACGGCGTCTGATCTGCCCGTCCTGCGGTCTGGCGCGGGACGGGCAGTGCGGCGGCGAGCGGAGTGTCCACCCGGCTCTCTGGCTGCGGACCGACACCAGGCATGGCGTCGTGTGGGCCTACAACCTCGAACAACTCGACCTGCTCAGGCAGTTCGTGGCCGCACCGCTACGGGAGCGGCCGCCCTGGTACGAGCACGGTCGCAAGCTGACCTATCTCGCGCGGCTGCCGGCCTGGATCAAACGCGCCAGGAACCGCGACGAGGTGCTGCGGGCCATCGACCGCATCCGCGCCTCGGTCACCGCCCGCTGAGGCCGAGCCGCTCCAGCACCCCCGCCACGTCCGGCACCGTGCCGACGCCCTCCGGCAGCGGGGGGCGGCGTACGACCACGACCGGCAGGGCGAGGCTGCGGGCGGCGGTGAGTTTGGCGGAGGTCGCGTCTCCGCCGCTGTCCTTGGTCACCAGGACGTCGATGCGGTGCTCGCGCAGCAAGGCCGATTCTTCGGCCGGGGTGAAGGGGCCGCGGGCCAGGAGCACCTCGGTGTGCGGGGGCATGGGGGGCTCGGGCGGTTCGACGGAGCGGGCCACGAAGTGCAGGTCCGTCAGGTGGGCGAAGGCCGCGAGGCCCAGGCGGCCGGTGGTGAGGAACACGCGGTGTCCGAGGCTCGGCAGCAGGGCGGCGGCCTCTTCGAGGGAGGCCACGTCGTGCCAGTGGTCGCCCGGGCCGGGGTGCCAACCGGGGCGGCGCAGGACCACCGTCGGGACGGCCGCCGACCTCGCGGCTCGGACGGCGTTCGCCGTGATCGACTGGGCGAAGGGGTGCGTGGCGTCGACGAGGAAGTCGACGCTCTCGGCGCGCAGCCACTCTGCCAGGCCGTCCGCACCGCCGAAGCCCCCGATCCGCACGTCCCCTTCGACAGCGCCCGGCCGTGATACCCGCCCCGCGAGCGAGGTGGTGACGCTGACACCGGGCCGCACCGCGAGCGCGGCGGCGAGTGCGCGGGCCTCGGTGGTGCCGCCGAGGATCAGGATGTGGCGGGGAGACATGGTGCGAGCCTACGAGGTGAGGTGGGGCACGCGGGAGTCGGGCGTCGGGGTCGGGAGGTGGAGGTCAGGTGCCCGCCGGCCGGCGTACACACCCATGCCCGCTCGGGCGTCCGCCGTGCCCGGATTCGTCCATTCCGATGTCCACGGGGGCTCGTGACCGCGCCCGTTCCTGTTCGACCCTGCGAACACTATGAACATAACGGCCAGATCGTGGTCCCCCGGCCCGCCGCTCCCTAGCATCGCGGCGCACGGCTCGCCGACGCGCCGACGAGGACGAGGAGCAGCGTCTTGGACTGGACGAGAACGAACTCAGTGATCCGCAGGTCTGTCCCATCGCCCGCAGGGCGGCGCACGACGCTGGCCGCGGTGCTGGCCGGTGCCCTCGCCGTCGGCATCCTCGTCGGCGCCTCCAACGCCCGGGGCGAGACGGCAGAGGGACCGGCCCTCGCCGAGTGCCCCGCCGATCTCGTCGGCAAGGCCGACTGCTACACGGGCCGGGACACGAGGGGCGCCTACTACGCCATCGCCATACCCGACGACTGGAACAAGTCCCTCGTCGTGCACGCCCACGGCGGCCCCGACCTCGGCGCGGAGTCCGACCCCACGCGCAGCATCGACGACCTGGGCCGCTGGTCGGTGATGGTGAAGGAGGGCTACGCCTGGGTGGGGTCGTCCTACCGCCGGGGCGGCTACGGCACGCGGATGGCCGCCGCCGACACGGAGAGCGCGCGCCGACTGTTCGTCGAGGAGTTCGGCAAGCCACGACGGACGTATGTGCACGGCCAGTCGTGGGGCGGGAACGTCGCCGCGAAGGTCGTGGAGACGTACGGCGGGCAGAAGGGGGCCTACGACGGGGCGCTGCTCACCAACGGCGTCCTGGGCGGCGGCTCGCGCGGCTACGACTACCGCGTCGACCTGCGTGTCGTCTACCAGTACTACTGCGGCAACCACCCCCGCCCGACCGAGCCGCAGTACCCGCTGTGGCAGGGCCTGCGCGCTGGCTCGACCATGACGTCCGCCGGGCTGCGCGCCCGCCTCCAGGAGTGCACCGGGTTCGCGTCGCCGGCGGCGGAGCGGACCGCCCTCCAGCAGCGCAACCTCGACGACATCCTCGGGGTCACGCACATCCCCGAGCGCACGCTGGAGTCGCATCTGCGGTTCGCGACCTTCACGTTCCGGGACATCGTGCACGAGCGTCTCGGGGACCGGAATCCCTTCGGCAACGAGGGCGTCCGCTACTCCGGGTCCCATGACGACGCGGCGCTCAACGCCGGTGTCGAACGCTTCGCCCCCGACCCCACCGCCGTACGGGACCTGTCCTACGACAGCGATCTCACCGGCAAGGTCTCGATCCCGGTGCTGACGTTGCACGCGATCGACGACCCGACGGCGTTCGTGGAGCACGAGGCGGCCTACCGGGCCACGCTCCAGGGCGCCGGGCGCGACGGGCACCTGGTGCAGACGTTCACGCGGGAGCACGAGCACAGTGAACTGAGCGACGCGGAGTACGCCACGTCCATCGCGGCCCTGGACACGTGGGTGCGCAAGGGGAGGAAGCCCACGCAGAAGTCGGTCGCGGCGGCGTGCGGCGCCTTCGACGAGCGGTATGGCACGGGCTGCCTGTACGACCCCGACTTCCGCCCGGCGCCGTACGCCTCGCGTGTCGAGCCGCGGCCGGGCGGGCTGCGGTGGCCGGCCATGACGGCCGGTCAGGAGCGGGCCTGGAGCAGGATCGAGGGTGTCGGGATCGCTCCCTGAGCGAGGCAGGCCGGGCCGGTCTATCGTCCAGGCATGGCATCCGTACGCGCCGTCCTCATCGACATCGACGGAGTCCTCACCGTCTCCTGGCAGCCGCTGCCGGGGGCGGTCGAGGCGTTGCGGGAGCTGCGTGAGTGCGGGCTCGGTGTCGCGCTGGTGACGAACACGACCTCGCGGACGCGGGCGTCGATCGCGCGCACGCTGGCGGACGCCGGGTTCCCGGTGTCCGCCGAGGACATTCTGACCGCGCCCGCCGTCACCGCCGCCCATCTCGCCGAGCACTGGCCGGGGGCGCGGTGTGCGCTGCTGAACAGCGGGGACATCGCGGAGGACCTGACGGGGATCACGGTCGTCGGGGCTGACGAGGCCGATGGGCCCGACGTCGTGGTCGTCGGCGGTGCCGGGCCCGAATTCGGCTATGCGGCGCTCGACCGGGTCTTCGGGTACCTCCAACGCGGGGCACACCTGGTGGCCATGCACCGGAATCTGTACTGGCGTACGGACCAGGGGCTGCGGCTGGACACCGGCGCGTTCCTGGCCGGGCTGGAGAAGGCCGCGCGGGTCGAGGCGGAGATCACCGGGAAGCCGTCGGCCGCGTTCTTCGAGGCGGCTCTCGCCCATGTCGGAGTCGGTGCCGACGAGGCGGTCATGGTCGGGGACGACATCGAGTCCGATGTGCTGGCTGCGCAGCGGGCCGGTGTCACGGGGGTGCTGGTGCGGACCGGGAAGTATCTGCCGCGGACGCATCGGGACGCGAGCGGTACGCCGGACCATGTGATCGAATCGTTCGCCGGCCTGCCCGCCCTGCTGAGGGAGGTGCGGGGATCAGCGCAGCAGTAGCTGCAGGCCGCCGACGACCGTCGCCGCGATCACGAGCTGCTCGAACAGCCGCTGGTTGATGCGGTCCACGGCCCATTTGCCGAGCACCGCGCCGGGCACGACGAAGATCACCAGCGCGGCGTCGAGCAGCAGGGAGGACCCGTCGATCAGACCGAGCCCGGCGCTGAAGGGCACCTTGGAGACGTTGACGATCAGGAAGAAGAAGGCGGACGTCCCCAGGAAGCCGAGCTTTCGGAAGCCGGCCGACAACAGGTACATCGACATCACCGGGCCGCCGGCGTTGGCGACCATCGTGGTGAAGCCGCCGAGCACCCCGTACGAACGGGCCTTGACCCGGCCGGCCCGGGTGGTGACCGAATCCGGCTCGGCCTCCTTGTCGGTCGTACGGCGGCGCCATACCGTCACGCCCGCCATCAGCAGCAGGATCGCGCCGATCGACGTGCGGACGATCTCGTCGTCTGCCCACACCAGGAACAGCGTGCCGAGGACCACGCCGGCGGCGACCGCGGGGAACAGCCGCCACAGGGTGGGCCAGTGGGCGTGCCGCCGGTAGGTGAGCACGGCGAGCACGTCGCCGACGATCAGGATCGGCAACAGGATGCCGGTGGAGGCGCGGGCGGGCAGTACGGCGGCGAAGACCGCGAGGCTGACCGTGTTGGCCCCGCTCACGGCTGTCTTCGAGAAGCCGACGAGCAGGGCCGCGAAGGCGAGCGCGGCGAACTCCCAGCCTGTTATGTGCCAAAGCGTCATCGTGTCCATGCGGAGACCGATGGTATGTGCAGACAACAGGTACTGGTAAGGAGCGTCTCGCCAGTCGGGAGATTGCTAGTGCCTCTCCACCAGCACCGCACTGCCCTGCCCCACACCTACACACATCGTCGCCAGACCCCGCTCCGCCCCCGTCCGCTTCATCCGGTGCAGCAGCGTCGTGAGGATCCGTGCGCCCGAGCAGCCCAGCGGATGGCCCAGGGCGATGGCGCCGCCACTGGGGTTGACCAGCTCGGGGTCGATCCCCAGCTCGTCCACGCAGGCGAGTGCCTGGGCGGCGAACGCCTCGTTGAACTCGGCCTCCTGGATGTCGGCGATCGTCCAGTCGGCGCGGGCCAGGACCTTGCGCGTGGCAGGGACCGGGCCGATGCCCATGACGTCGGGGTGGACGCCCGCGGAGGCGCCGGCGACATAGCGGCCGAGGGACTCAAGGCCCAGTTCGTTCAGGGCCTCCTCGCTGACCAGGAGCAGTCCGGCGGCACCGTCGTTCATCGGTGAGGCGTTGCCCGCGGTGACGGTGCCGCCCTCGCGGAAGACCGGCTTCAGCCGGGACAGCTTCTCGTACGAGGTGTCCTCGCGGATGCATTCGTCGCTGTCGACGAGGACGCCGTCGGGGCGGGTCACCGGCAGGAGTTCGTCGTCGAAGTGGCCGTTCTTGCGGGCGTCGGCGGCGCGTTGGTGGCTGCGCAGCGCGAACTCGTCCTGCCGCTCGCGCGAGACACCGTGGCGCCCGGCGACCTCCTCCGCCGTCTCTCCCATGGACAGCAGGCCGTGAAGTTCCTTCATCGCCGGGTTGACCAGGCGCCAGCCGAGCCGGGTGTCGTAGGTCTCGATGCGGTGCGGCAGTGCCTCGTCGGGGCGGGGCAGCACGAAGGGGGCGCGGCTCATGGACTCGGAGCCGCCCGCGAGCACGATGTCGGCCTCGCCGGCGGCGATGGTGCGGGCGGCGGTGGTGACCGCCTCCAGGCCGGACGCGCAGAGGCGGTTGACCGTGGCACCGGGGACGGACTCCGGGAGGCCGGCGAGCAGCGCCGCCATGCGGGCGACGTTGCGGTTGTCCTCGCCGGCCTGGTTGGCGGCTCCCCAGTAGACGTCCTCGATGCGCGCCGGATCGAGTGCGGGGACGTCGGCGACGAGGCCCTTGATCACGGCGGCGGCGAGGTCGTCGGGCCGGACGGAGGACAGCGCTCCGCGCAGTTTGCCGATGGGGGTGCGGCGGGCGGCCGCGAAGTGGACGGGACGCACGACAGGACTCCTGACCGGGCAGTATGGACGGCACCCTGTTAATTAGCACCGCTAGTTTTTGACTATAGACCGACCCGGCGCACCCTGGGAAGATCCCCCCGGGGACCTTCACCGACGCCGCCGAACACAGACGATCACGCAGCCGATCACCGCCGATCGCAGCCGGAGGAGCCATGGCCGACATCCGCGAGCATGCCCTGGACGGACGCCGGGGATCGATCGTCGTGAGCGAATGGCCGAATCCTCGGCCCGGTTTCCTCGCGCTCCTGGCCCACGGCTACGCTGAGCACGTGGGCCGATACGCCGAGGTGGCTCAGGTGCTGGTCGGGCGGGGCGCGGCCGTGTTCGGGCCGGATCACGTCGGGCACGGGCGGTCGGCGGGCGAGCGCGTGGTGATCGAGGACTTCGAGGACGTGGTCGCCGATCTGCACGCCGTCGCCGGTCTGGCCCGGGCCGCGCATCCGGACGTACCGCTCGTCCTGGTCGGGCACTCGATGGGCGGACTGGTCGCGGCACGGTACGCACAGTTGCACGGCGACGAGCCGGCCGCCCTGGTGCTGTCCGCGCCGGTGATCGGCGACTGGGAGCTGCCGCGGCGGCTGCTCGCCCACGAGGAGATCCCCGGCACGCCCATCAGCCCGGCCGCCCTGTCCCGCGATCCCGAGGTGGCCGCGGCGTACGCGGGTGACCCGCTGGTCTGGCACGGGCCGATGAAGCGGCCGACGGTGGAGGCGTTCGCCCGGATGCTGGACACCGTGTCCAAGAGCGGTGCCGTCGGACGCCTGCCGCTGCTGTGGCTGCACGGCGACGACGACCGCCTCGTCCCGCTCGCCGGCAGCCGTGTCGGGATCGAGGAGCTGCGCGGGAGCGACGTGACCGAGCGCGTCTACGCCGGAGCCCGGCACGAGGTGTTTCACGAGACGAACAAGGAGGAGGTCTTCGCGCACCTGATCCGCTTCCTGGACGGCGTGCTCGCACACTGAGACACGTCGCGTTTGCACCTTGCGGGCCTGGGCACCCGCGCCGGCATGGAGTGGTTGCGGTGGCTGAAGTGGTCGGACACCGCACCGGCACCGCATCGCTCCGTTCCGGCCTGGACCAAGCCAGAGGGAGGAACACGGAATGAACGGGGTCAACAGCACGCTTCCCGAGCCGGCCCGCGAGGTCGCCGGGAACGCACTTCAGAGCACGCTCGTCGATCTTCTGGGAATCTCACTGATCGGGAAGCAGGCGCACTGGAACATCGTGGGCCCGCGATTCCGGTCGATCCATCTCCAGCTCGACGAGGTGGTCTCCACCGCACGCTCGTACGCCGACACCGTCGCGGAGCGTTCCTCGGCGCTCGGCCTGCCGCCCGACGGCCGGCCTGAGACGATCGCCGCGGCCTACACGCTGCCCGGCCCGAAGGAGGGCTGGATCCGCGACACGGAGGCCGTCCAACTGGTCGTGGACACCTTGGGCGCGGCCATCGAGCGGCTGCGCGAGCGCATCGCCGCCACCGCGGAGCCGGACCCGGTGACCCAGGACCTGCTGATCGGCATCACGGGCGAGCTGGAGAAGCAGCGGTGGATGTTCGACGCCGAGAACTGGCCGCGCGGCGAGTGACACGGCCTGCCGTATCGGACGACCACCCGGAGACAGGGGGCACACCGTGACCGACGCTCTCGAACTCGACGCGCTGTGGGAGGAGTTCCACCGCGTGGTGAACATGACCTCGCAGGAGCTGGCCGGCTGGCTGCGGGTCAGGGACGCCGAGGAGGAGAGCGAGCCGCTGCCGGACCAGGCCGGCCCGCCGACCGGGCAGCACGTCCTCGCGATCCTCCAGAAGCGGCGCATGGACCTCACGGAAGACGACGTCGACGTGATGTTCGAGGTCGTGGACACCGTGACCGAGGAAGCGGACCTGGAGAACGAACCCGAAGCCGAACAGACGCGTCGGCGGCATCGGCTCATGACGATCGGCCACGATCCGCTCAAGCCATGACCCACGACAGGCAGTTGGTGCCGGCCTCGCTCGGCAGGGAGGTGGCCGAAGACAGCCTCCGCCGGGCCTCATGATCGTGACAGACTGCTCGGACACGTTGTCGTCGAGCGCAGGGAGGCTCGTGTGACCGGGTCCGAGCCGGCCATATCGAGGATCGACACGAGCAGGCCGCATCCGGCCCGGGTCTACGACTGGTTCCTCGGCGGCAAGGACAACTACCCCGTCGACGAGGAACTCGGCCGGCGGATCACCGCGATGCAGGGTGACGCTCCACGGCACGCGCGCGCCAACCGCCGGTTCATGGAGCGGGCCACGCGGGCGATCGTCCAGGAGACGGGGATCGGCCAGTTCCTGGACATCGGGTCCGGCATCCCGACCGAGCCCAACCTGCACCAGATCGCCCAGTCCGTCGTCCCGGACGCCCGGGTGGTGTACGTTGACAACGACCCGATCGTCCTCGCGCACGCGGACGCCCTGCTGCGCGGCACCCCTGAGGGTGTGACCGAGTATGTGCAGGCCGACGCGCGGGAACCGGAGCGGATCCTCGAAGCGGTGGGCGCCGTGCTCGATCTGGACCGGCCCGTCGCCCTGTCGCTGATCGCGCTGCTGCACTTCATCGCGGACGACGACGGCGCCCATGAGCTCGTGAACACGCTGGTCGGCGCGCTGGCGCCGGGCAGTTGTCTGGTGCTGTCGGCGATGACGGCGGACTTCGAACCGGAGAACGTCCAGCGGGGTATCGCGGCCTACAAGGCGAGCGGGGTGACCCTCGTGGCCCGCTCGCACGCCGAAGTGGGCCGCCTCTTCAAGGGACTCGCGCTGCTGGAGCCGGGCATCGTCTCCCTGTCGGACTGGCGGCCCGGCGAGGGGGAGGACGGGGAGCGCGGCGAGCCCGTTTCCCTGTACGGAGCGGTCGGCCTCAAGCGCTGACCGCACCCCGTCAGCCCAGCAACCACCCGCCGTCCACGGCGAGTTCGACCGCGTTCACCGATCGGTTGCGCAGCAGGAAGTCCACCGCGTCCACGACGTCCGCCATCGTGGCGAGCCGTCCGCCGGGCGTCCTGGCGCGCAGCCCCGCCAGTACCTCCTCGGGTTTGCCCGCCCAGTAAGGGCTGTCGGCCACGACCCCGGGATGCACGGCGTTGACCCGCACGGGCGCCAGCTCGATGGCGAGGGTGTTCACCAGGCCGTGCACGCCCGCGTTGACCGTCGCCACGGTCGTCGCCCCCGGGTACGGTCGCTCCTTGGCCTGGCCGCCGAACAGCACGATGGCGCTGTCGTCGTGCAGCCGTGGGCCGAGGGCGTGCACGACCTCCGTGTAGCCGACGAGTTTGAGGGTGACGAGACGCAGGGCGGCCTCGATGTCGTAGTCGGCGACCCGGTTCTCGTCCCGTGAGACGCCCGCGATCACCAGATGGTCCACACGGCCGACCCCGGCGAGCGCGGCGGCGATCTCCGTCGGCCGGGAGAGATCGAGCGCGAGGCCCTGGCCGGCCCCGATCTCCTTGGCGACGGTGTCCGCGCGATGGGCGTCCCGGCCGGTGACGACCACCTCGTCACCCCGCCGCGCGCGCAGGCGGGCGAACTCCCGGCCGATCCCGGACGTGCCGCCCACCACAAGGACACTGTTCATCGACCCAGGGCCTCCCTCAGATACTCCCAGTCCCGAGTGAACCGGTACGAGTGCCGCGGCGGCGGCTGCGGCGCCTGTGTCTCCAGCCAGCGCACCGGCCCCTCCCCCGCGTTGGAGAACCCGTGCACACAGCCGGCGCCCGCCCACGCGACGTCCCCCGGCCCGAGCCGGTACCGCTCGCCGTCGAAGGTCGCGTCGACCAGGCCCTCGACGATCAGGTACGTCTCCTCGAAGGGGTGGTCGTGGCTGCCCGCGACGCCGTCGGGGGCGTACTGCACCATGAACATGGTCGAGGCGACCGCGCCGAGGTCGCTGTCGACCATCATCTTCACGGTGATGCCGCTGTACACGAGCAGCGCGGTCCGCATGCTCGCCGACACCGCGAGCAGGTCCTGCGACTGCTTGCCGGGGTCCATCTGCGCCGGTTCGAAGTGGCCGAAGGACCTGGTGCGCGGGTCGCGTACGTCGATGCGGACGGGGTCGCGTTCCGGCAGCGCGGGGAGGGCCTGGGTGTCGTGGCCGTAGCGGGCCCGCGGCACCGGCGCGAGCATGTCGGCCCAGCGTCCACCCGTGTCCCCGGTACCGCGCCAGGCGTGCGGGACGCCGACCGGGAGGAGACCGTAGTCGCCCTCCTCGAGGAGGTACGAGCCCTCGGGCACGTCGAGGACCACGGCCCCGTCGAGGACGTGGAAGCTCTCCTCGTACGAATGCACATGTGCGTCGACCCGTCCGTCGGGCCGTATCTCGCACAGGCCGAAGCCGGTGTGCACGCTGCCGTCCGACTCCCCCACCAACTCACGGCGCCGGTAGCGGAGTTCGTCGTACGGCGGCTCCGGCAGGTCGGCGGCGAGGCGAACCAGGTGTCGGGTCATGCGGCGCCCTTCGCCTCCTTCGCGGCCAGGAGCCGGTCGCGGGACTCCTGGACCAGCCGCCGGGCGCGGTCGACGTCGGCGACGAGCCTGCCGTCGCGCTTGCGGATCACGCCGTCGACGATGACCGTGTCGACGTTGGAGACGTCCGCCGACAGGGTCACCGCGGCGGCCGCGTCGTGCACGGGGGCGACGTTCAGCGCGGTGGCGTCGATGGCGACGACGTCGGCGCGCTTGCCGGGGGTGAGCGAGCCGGTGCGGTCCTCGACGCCGGCGACGTGGGCGCCGTTGCGCGTGGCGAACTCCAGCATCTGACGTGCCGTCAACATGCTTTCCGGTACCGGCATGTTGGCCTTCCAGCAGTCTGCGTTCACGCGGGCTCGCTCGGCGCCGAAGGCGGCACGCATCTGGGTGAACATGTCGCCGGGCACGGTGGTGACGACGTCGATGCTCAGGGACGGCCGCAGTCCGTACTCGACGGCCTTCATCACAGGCGGCCAGCCGTGCCCCATCTGCACCTCCACCTGCGGCGCGATCGAGACCGTGCCGCCGCTGTCGGCGACCATCTGCCACTCCTCGTCGCTGAGGTAGCAGCAGTGGATGTAGGTGGTGTCGGCGCCGAGGAGCCCGAGGTCGTTCAGTTGCTTGACCATGCCGAAGCGGCCGGCGAGGCGGCCCATGGCCACGTGCACTGTGATCGGGATGTCCAGTTCGCGGGCGAGCGCCCACTCGGCGGTGACGACGTCGTTGAGGCAGAAACCGGGGCCACGGGTGGCCAGCGCCATGGTGAGCAGGCCGTCGTCGGAGGCGAAGTACTCTCCCCGGATCCGCCGGACGTCGTCGCCCGGAATCGCGATCTTGCTCTCGAACCAGTAGTCGGCGAGGGAGGTGTTGGCGCTGCCGTACGCGTACTGGGCGCGGATGCCGCTCTCCGCGAGGCCCCGGATCGCCGCGTCCGGATGCTCGGGGGAGTTGTTGATGTGGGACCAGTCGACGAGCGTGGTGATGCCGGCGTTCAGGCACTCCAGCGCGCCCGCGAGGTTGGCCGCGTACACGTCCTCGGGCGTGTACAGCGGGGCGAAGGTGTCGAGGATGTCGACGAAGTAGTCGTCCAGGGTGGCGTCGGGGGCGACATTGCGGATGGACGCCTCCCAGGTGTGGCGGTGGGTGTCCACGAAGCCGGGGATCACGATGCGGCCGGTCATGTCGAGCACTTCGGCGTCGGCGCTGATCTGCGGCTGCACCGCCGCGATCCTGCCGTCCTCGATGAGGACGTCCCCCTGGGGCAGGTCCCCGATGCCGGGATCCATCGACAGCACGTGACCGCCGCTCAGGACTGTCCGATTGGTCATCGCCCTTCCTCCCATGGGGTGTTCAGTAGGCGGCGAGGCCGCGTACGGCCGCCACGACCTTGTCGACGGTGGGGATCACCCGCTCCTCCAGCGCGTCGGCGAACGGCAGCGGGACGCACTCCCCCGCCACCCGCCTGACCGGCGCGTCCAGCAGAGCGAACCCCTCGTCTGCGACGACGGAGACGAGCGTCGCGCCCCAGCCGCCCTGGTACGGGTTCTCCTCGACGGTGACGAGCCGCGAGGTCCGCCCGAGCGAGGTCAGTACGGTGGTGACGTCCAGCGGCACCAGGCAGCGCAGGTCGACCACCTCGGCCTCGATGCCCTCGCCGGACAGCAGTTCGGCGGCCTTCATGGCGATCGGCACCATCGAGGCGAGCGCGACGAGGGTGACGTCGGCGCCCTCGCGGACGACGGCTGCGCGGCCCAGCTCGACGACGTGGTCCGCAGGCGGAGGAGCGCCCTTGGACGCGAGGAGCCCCTTGTGCTCGAAGAAGACGACCGGGTCGTCGCTGCGGATGGCCGCCGCCATCATGCCGATCACGTCGGCGGGGGTGGCCGGTGCGGCGATCTTCAGGCCGGGCACGGTCAGCGCCCAGTTCTCGGTGGCCTGGGAGTGTTGGGCGCCGAAGCCGAGCCCGCCGCCATTGGCGGTGCGCACCACGAGCGGGACGGTGACCTGACCGCCCGTCATGTACCGGACCTTGGGGATCTCGTTGGCGAGGTAGTCCCAGCAGCAGGCCAGGAAGTCGGAGAACATGATCTCGGCGACGGGCCGCATCCCGGTCATCGCGGCGCCCATGGCGGCTCCCACGATGGCCTGTTCGGAGATCGGTGTGTCCCACACCCGCTCGGGCCCGAACTCCTTGAACAGCCCGGCGGTCGTCTTGAACACCCCGCCCGCCTCGCCGATGTCCTCGCCCAGGCAGACGACGGACGGATCGCGTCGCATCTCCCGCGCGATGCCCTCGGCGACCGCCTCCCGATAGCTGATCACGTCCGCCACGCCGCACCTCCGTCGGCCCATACGTCGGTCAGCGCCTGGTCCGGATCGGGCGGCGGGGCGGCCTTCGCGGCCTCGACGGCCTGCTGTACGAGGGTCGTCGCGCGCTCGTCCGCCTCGCCGACGACGGCCTCGTGCACCCCCATCTCGATCAGCCGCCCCCGCGCCAGGTCGAGCGGGTCGTGCTTCAGCCAGCGTTCGACCTCCTCGGCCGGACGGTAGGTGGCCGGGTCGGCGCGGCTGTGCCCGAAGTGCCGGTAGGTCTGCGCCTCCAGCAGTGCGGGCCCGTCTCCTGCCCGGGCCCGCGCCGCGAGGCGGGTCACCGCCTCCTGGACGGCGACGACGTCGTTGCCGTCCACGACCTCGCCGGGGATGCCGTAGGCGGGCGCCCGGTCAGCGGCGGGCCGGGCCACCGCCGTGACGTCGGCGATCGGCGTGTACTCCATGTACAGGTTGTTCTCGCACACGAACAGCGCCGGCAGCTTCCATACGGCGGCCAGGTTGAGCGCCTCGTGGAAGGCGCCGATGTTGGTGGCGCCGTCGCCGAAGAAGGCGACGGCGATCTGGTCGGTGCCGCGCAGCCTGGCCGACCATGCGGCGCCGGCGGCCATCGGGAGGTGGGCGCCGACGATGGCGTAGGAGCCGAGCATGCCGGTGGACGCCTTGGTCAGGTGCATGGAGCCGCCCTTGGCTGCGCACAACCCCGTTGCCCGGCTCATGAGTTCGGCAAGGCACTCCTCGGGGGTGGCGCCGCGTGCCATGGCGTGATGGTGGCCGCGGTAGGTGGCGAAGACGTAGTCGTCGGGACGCAGGGCTGCGCTCGCGCCGACGGCGATGGCCTCGTGTCCGGCGGCGAGATGGGTGGTGCCCTTCACCAGGCCCTGGAGGAACAGGTCGTGGGCGGCCTTCTCCGTACGGCGGATGACGGTCATCTGCTCGTAGGCGGCGAGGAGTTCGGCCGGGTCCATCATGGCGTCCCGGTGTTCAGGTGGGACTGCGCCTCGCGGCGGGTGTTCAGCTCGCCGCCCACCGTCCAGTACTTGCGGCCCGCGACAAGGAGTTCCTCCGCCGGGAACTTGGTGATGACCTCGCAGCCGTCGGCGGTGACGACCACTTCCTCCTCGATGCGGGCGGCGGACCAGCCGTCGGAGGCGGGCCAGTAGGTCTCCAGGGCGAACACCATGCCCTCTTCGAGGACCTCGGGGTGGTCGAGGGAGACCAGCCGGCTGAAGATCGGCTTCTCCCAGATCGACAGGCCGACGCCATGGCCGTACTGCAACGCGAACGCGGCGGTCTCGTCGGCGAAGCCGAACTCCTCGGCGCGCGGCCAGACTTGGACGATGTCAGCGGTCGTCGCCCCGGGGCGGACGAGGGCGATGGCCCGGTCCATGTACTCGCGGCAGCGGACGTACGCGTCACGCTGGGCGCCGGAGGCACTGCCGACCGCGAAGGTGCGGTAGTAGCAGGTGCGGTAGCCGAGGTGGCTGTGCAGGATGTCGAAGAAGGCGGGGTCGCCGGGGCGGATCAGGCGGTCGCTGTAGACGTGCGGGTGCGGTGAACAGCGCTCTCCGGAGATCGCGTTGACGCCCTCGACGTACTCGCTGCCGAGGTCGTAGAGGACCTTGCTGACCACACCGACGCACTCGTTCTCGCGCACTCCGGGGCGCAGATAGCCGTACAGCTCCTCGTACGCGGCGTCCACCATCGCGCAGGCCTGGGTGAGCAGGGAGATCTCGTCCGGGGTCTTGATGCGGCGGGCCTCCAGGAAGACCTGCTGGCCGTCGACGACGTCGATGCCTTCGGCGCGCAGGGCGGTGAGGACGGGCATCTCGGCGACGTCGATGCCGAGCGGCTCACCGGCCAGGCCGTGCTCACGCAGCTCGGCGGCGATCTTCGCGGCGACGTCCTCGGCGATCCCCGCGTCCGGGTGGAAGGCGCCGCGCAGGGTGGAGATGCCGGCGCGGGCGCCGGTGGGCGGGCCGCCCTTGCCGTCGCTGTAGTCGAGCCACGGGTTGTAGAGCTGGTGGTGGCGGGCGGCGGAGCCGAAGTCCCAGACGACGGGTTCGCCGCCGCGGACCAGCAGGGCGAAGCGGATCAGCTTGTCCATCGCCCAGGTGCCGATGTGCGTGGCGGTCATGTAGCGGATGTTGGCGAAGTCGAAGCTGAGCACCGCGCCGAGCTCGGAGCGGTTCAGGGTCTCGTTGAGGCGGGCCAGCCGCTGCTTGCGCAGCCGGTCCAGGTCGACGCGCTCTTCCCAGTCGACGGCGTTGGGTCCGAACGTGCGGATCGCCATGGCGACCACCCCCACTTCGGAGTGAACGACTGTCCAGGACGAGTGTCAAGTGTCACTGAACATCTCGGTGGACACGAACCAGGTACCGATGGCCGGTACGTCTCCATCGTTGCGGTAGCGGTGCGGGGTCGTCGACTCGAAGCAGACGGCGTCCCCCGGGCGCAGCGTGTACTCGTCGAAACCGAGGGTGAGGATCAGTTCGCCCGAGGTCAGACATCCGTACTCGGTGCCGGCGTGGCGCATGAGACCGCCGGAGCTGGAGGAGGCGCCGCCGGGCCGGTAGGTCACCTGAAGGAAGTCGACGTGGGTGCCGGGAACGTGGCCGAGACGCTCCCACACCACACCGGAGTCCAGCTCCAGCGCCTCCCGCTCGGCCGGCGTGACCAGCGGTCCGATGCGGCGGCCGGGGTCGGCGGCGAAGGCGGCCAAGGCGTGCAGGACGGTGCCGGGTGGGGCGCCCGGCGGGGTGCGGGACGCCGTCAGTGCGGTCGCCGCGGCGGGCTCGCCCGCGTCGAAGAGCGCCTCGACGGAGATGCCGAGGGCGGTCGTGATGGCGTAGAGGGTGCTGACCGAGGGCTGGCTCTTGCCGTTCTCGATCTGCGAGACGAGGCTCGCCGACACCCCGATCTCACGGGCGAGCGCCCGCAGACTCGTCCCGTGTGCGAGGCGCGCCTGCCGGATGCGCGCGCCGACGGGCGGGACGGCGGCGGGTGACATGGGGCAGCTCCTCTCGGGCGTCGGAACGGCACCGTTCGCTCTCATTGAACAGCGAACGGGGCCCGAAAGGTATCGGTACCGGAAATCGCCGGGGTCCGATGCGCTCACTCGAACGGTCCGGCGCCGCTGGTGGGCCGTCGGGAGCGGTGGTGCGCTGGGGACACCCGTCGCGTCCCCAGGAGGCACACAGATGATCCGTCGGCCGTCCCGTCCTGTCCGTGTACTCTCCTCGGCCCTGGCCGTCGGGGCGTTGCTGTCCACCGCGGCCTGCTCGGACGACGGCGGCGACGTCTCCCAGGCCGGGGCCGTCGCCCGGCAGACCTCGAGCCCCTCACCGACCGCCACTCTCAGCGAGTCCGGCGCCGAGGCCGCGCTGATCACCGCCGCGGACATCGAGGACGACTGGACGCAGGTGAAGGATTCGGACGTGGCCAAGTGGCACGACAGCCTGCTCATCGGCGATGTCGACGTCGACGACTTCCTCACCGGCAAGACGGACGCCGCGGACTGCCAGCGGCTGCTCGACGGCCTCTACACCGACCAACTGCTCGGCAAGCCGTCCGGGGCGTCCGCGCTGCGCGGTTTCCAGCAGGGCCAGTCGCGCCTGCTGTACCAGGTGGCCGCCTACGAGCGGACCGACCCGCAGGAGGCCCTGGCCTGGCTCGAGACCCTGCCGCAGGAGTGCGACCAGTTCAGCGTCACCGGAAGCAACGGCGCCGGGCAACGCACGGTCCAGGTCATCGAGACGTCGCCGCCCAAGGTGGGCGACGACCGCGTCGGCCTGCGCGTCACCATGACGGGGACGTCGAACGGCGAGCCGACCACCCTCACCGAGGACGTCGCCGCCGTGCGCGTCGGCAACGACGCGATCACCGTCACCGCGGGCGGCCTCGACGGGGGCCAGCCGGACTCCGTCGAACAGGCGGTGAAGCTCGGCACACAGCGTCTGAAGGACGTCCTGGCCGGCAAGACGCCCGCGCCGACCCCCAGCGAGTTCGACTAGCCCGGCCCGCCCACCTCTCTCTCAGCAGGCACGCCAACGGCCCCGCCTGCTCTGCCGATTCCCGGGACAGCGTGATCAACGGAACGGCACAATGGCGACGATGACCGGTTTCGGTCGTTCGTGCGAGGAGAGGACGAGTCGTGAGTGATGGCCACACCCCGTCGGGCGGGTCGGCGAGGCTGAACACCGGTGTGGCGCACAACGCGCGCGTCTGGAACTACTGGATCGGCGGCAAGGACAACTACGAGGTCGACCAGCAGGTCGGCGAGCATGTCGCCGGGATGTTCCCGATCATCCGGGACATCGCCCGCGCGGACCGCGACTTCCTGGGCCGCGCCGTGCGCTTCGTGGCCGAGGAGCAGGGCGTACGGCAGTTCCTGGACATCGGCACCGGGCTGCCGACGGCGGACAACACCCATGAGATAGCCCAGCGCGTCGCGCCCGACTCACGGATCGTGTACGTCGACAACGACCCGATCGTGCTGGTGCACGCCCGCACCCTGCTGACGGGCTCCCGTGAGGGCGCCACCGCGTACATCGACGCCGATGTGCACGACCCGGACGCCATCGTCGAACGCGCCGCGCAGACCCTGGACTTCACCCGGCCGGTCGCGGTGATGATGCTGGGCATCCTCAACTTCGTCCTGGACTACGACAAGGCCCGCGAGATCGTGCGGCGCGTCATGGCCGCCGTTCCCTCCGGCAGCCTCCTGGTCCTGACCCACCCGACCTTCGACCCGGCGCTCGGCGGCGAGGGCCAGATCCCGGCGATGAAGTTCTGGAACGAGAACGCCACGCCGCCGATCACCGCCCGCAGCGGCACGGACATCGCCGCCTTCTTCGAGGGCCTGGAGCTGCTGGAGCCGGGGATGGTGTCCTGCTCGCAGTGGCGCGCCCCCGGCTCTCCCCTCGCGGTGCCGCAGTACGGAGCGGTGGGCGTGAAACCCTGACACCGAGCGGGGCACACCCGGACCGCCGCGGAACGGCCGAGCTCGTCGAGGAGACCGCATGACCACCCTTGCCGACCCCGTCCCGGGCGGGCGTCCCGGCGACGTCGAGCGTGCCGCCGCGCTGAGCGGCGAGCTGGCCGGGCGGGGCGTGCACGGGATCGTCCTGGCCTACGTCGACACGGCGGGCATCGGCCGGGTGAAGACGATCCCGACGGCGAAGCTGGCCTCGGCGGCGGCCTGGGGTGTCGGGATGTCGCCGGTGTTCGACACGTTCCTCGCGAACGACTCCATCGTCACCACCGATGTCCTCGGCTCCCCGGACGGCGATCTGCGTCTGTACCCCGACCTGGAACACCTGGTGGAGCTCGCCGGTCAGCCCGGCTGGGCGTGGGCGCCGGTCGACCGGATCACACAGGACGGCGAGCGGCATCCCGGGTGCAGCCGCACGTTCCTGCGGCGGACGGTCCAGGAGGCCGCCGAACGCCACGATGTCACCTTCCGGGCGGCCATCGAGATCGAGTGGGCCGTCGCCCGGCCGCCCGGCGCCGACGGGGCGTTCGTACCGGCGGTGACAGGTCCGGCGTACGGCGCCACCCGCCAGGTCGAGCTGAGCGACTGCTCCGCCGATCTGCTGGCGGCGCTCGCGCGGCAGGGCGTGGAGGTCGACCAGTTCCATCCGGAGTACGCGGCAGGGCAGTTCGAGCTGTCGGTGGCGGCGCTCGACCCGGTGGCGGCGGCCGACCGAAGTGTCCTGGTCCGGCAGACGATCCGCGCGGTGGCGCAGCGCCACGGCCTCGCGGTGTCCTTCTCCCCGGCGGTCCTCGGGCAGGGCGTCGGCAACGGCGGGCACATCCATCTCTCCGCCTGGCGTGAGGGGGAAAACCTGCACGCGGGCGGTGACGGCCGGCACGGTATGCGGCCCGAGGCCGAGTCATTCGTCGCCGGCGTGCTCGGTCATCTCCCCGCCCTGACCGCGGTGACCGCGCCCAGCCCGGCCAGCTATCTGCGGCTCAGACCCTCGCAGTGGGCCGGGGTGTTCACCGCGTGGGGCCGCGAGACACGGGAGGCTGGCCTGCGTGTGGTCACCGGCACGGCGGGCCATCGCGACCAGGGGGCCAATCTGGAGGTCAAGCCGGTGGACCTGGCCGCCAACCCGTATCTCGCCCTGGGCTGCCTGATCGCCGCCGGGCTGGACGGTCTGGGATCGGGCGCGCGGCTGCCCGAGGAGATCACCGGTGACCCGGCGCGGCTCGACGCGGAGGCAGCGGCCGCGCGGAAGGTGCGCAGGCTGCCGACGTCACTGGGCGAGGCCGTCGAGGAGTTCCGGGCCGGCCGGCTGATGCGCGCGGCGCTGGGCCCGGTGCTCGCGGACGCCGTGATCGCCGTACGGCAGGGCGAGATCGAGGCCGTGGCCGGGCTCGACGACGACCAGGTGGCCGCCGCATACCGGTGGAAGTACTGACGTGGGCGCCACAGGGCCGGTCCACGAGGCGCTCGCGGCGCTGCCGCTGGTGGACCATCACTGCCACGGGATCCTCACCGCCGAACCGGACCGGGCCGGCTTCGAGTCCCTGCTCACCGAGGGCGAACCCTGGCCCGGCAGCTCCCCCTTCGACACCCCGCTCGGCCTCGCCGTCCGCCGCCACTGCGCACCCCTGCTGGACCTGCCGCGCCACGCGCCCGCCGACGACTATCTGGCCCGGCGTGCGGAACTGGGCCCGCACGAGGTCGACCGGCGCTTCCTGACGGCCGCCGCGACGGAGGCGTTCTGCGTCGACACCGGGTACACGCCCCTCCCGATCACGGCGCCCGGGGAACTCGCGCGGATCGCCGGCGCGAGGGCGTACGAGGTCGTACGGCTTGAGTCGGTGGCCGAGGCTGTCGCGGCCGGCGGAGTCGAGGCGGAGGCGTACCCCGCCGCGTTTCGCACGGCCGCCGAGGAGGCCGTACGCCGGCCGGGCGTGGTGGCCGTGAAGTCGGTGGCCGCCTACCGCACCGGCTTCGACCTGGACCCGGCACGCCCGCCGGACGCGCTCGTCGTCGCGGCGGCCCGGCAGTGGCTCGCGGACGGCGGACGGCTGGCCGACCCGGTCCTGGTCCGGCATCTGCTGTGGACTGCGGTCGACCTGGGGCTGCCGCTCCAGTTGCACACCGGCTTCGGCGACAACGACATCCGCCTGCACCGGGTGGACCCCACCCATCTCACGGACTGGCTGCATCTGACCCGGGGCACGATCCCCGTCCTGCTGCTGCACTGCTGGCCGTACCAGCGGCAGGCCGCCTATCTGGCGGCGGTCTTCGAGCAGGTGTACCTGGACGTGGGCCTGACCCTGCACCATGTGGGCACCGCCCGCTCCCGGACGATCCTGGCGGAGGCGCTGGAGATCACCCCGTTCCGCAAGCTGCTGTACAGCTCGGACGCGTATGGTCTGGCCGAGTTGTACCGGCTCGGCGCACTGGCGTTCCGCCGCGGCCTGGGCGAGTTGCTCCAGGACCTGGTGGACGCCGATGAGCTCGGCCTGCCGGACGCGCTGCGGATCGCGGCGTGGGCGGCCGGTGACAACGCCCGCCGCCTCTACGGACTGCCCGACCCCGACCCCGTCCCCCTCGCGACCGAGCGTTCGCAATCCCGGAAAGTATGATCAAGCAATGTCTGACATGACCGAAACCACGCCCGGCTGGCTGAGCAGCGACGAGCTGGAGCATGCACGCGCCAACATGCCCATCCTGTACGTCGAGGCAGTGCCCGTGCGCGTCGACGACAGCGGTGAGGTCACCAGCATCGGCCTCCTGCTGCGCATCGGACCGGACGGTACGGTCAGCCGGACCCTGGTCTCCGGCCGCGTGCTGCACCACGAGCGCGTCCGCGACGCACTCCTGCGCCATCTGGAGAAGGACCTCGGCCCCGTCGCGCTCCCCCGGGTGCCGACGTCCCTGCAGCCGTTCACGGTCGCGGAGTACTTCCCGACGCACGGCGTCACGCCGTACCACGACCCGCGCCAGCATGCGGTGTCCCTGGCCTACGTCGTCCCGGTCACCGGCGACTGCCGGCCGCGCCAGGACGCCCTGGACCTGGTCTGGTTCAGCCCGCAGGAGGCTCTGTCGCCCGCGGTGCAGAGCGAGATGCCGGGTGGGCACGGGGTGCTGCTGAAGCAGGCGCTGGCGCATGTGGGCTGCGTGATCTGACCGCCTGATCCGCCTCGGCGCGTCACGCCGGAAACGACGGAGGCAAGGAGTCATTGCCCCCTTGCCGCTCTCAACGTATAGCGCACAGGGGGGCTTGCGACAAGGCCCCCCTCGTGCAGCACAATCACCAACCGAAGCCTGGACCTGCGGAAACGGGGATTGTGATGATCGATGTGATCGTTGTCGGCGGTGGGCCCACCGGCCTGATGCTGGCGGCCGAACTGCGGCTGCACGGCGTGCACGTGGTCGTGCTGGAGAAGCTGGCCGAACCGACCCCGCAGTCCCGTGGGCAGGGGCTGCACACGCGCAGCGTCGAGATCATGGACCAGCGCGGCATCCTGGACCGGTTCACGGCGGTCAGTGAGAGGTTCCAGGTCGGCGGTCTCTTCGGCGGCATCGCCAAGCCGTGGCCGGACCGCCTGGACACGGCTCACCCGTACGGCCTGGCGACCCCGCAGCCGGTCACCGAGCGACTGCTGAATGAGCGTGCCCTCGAACTCGGCACCGAGATCCGGCGCGGTTGCGAAGTGGTCGCCCTGAGCCAGGACGAGGACGGGGTGAGCGTGGAGCTGGCGGACGGTACGCGGCTTCGCTCGCGTTACCTCGCCGGCTGCGACGGCGGCCGCAGCGTGGTCCGCAAGCTGCTCGGCGTCGGCTTTCCCGGCGAGGCCGCCACGGTCGAGACGCTGCTGGGCGAGATGGAGCTGACGGAGGATCCGGAGACGATCGCCGCGGTGGTCGCCGAAGTCCGCAGGACCCAGTTGCGGTTCGGTGCCGCCGCCGACGCGAACGGGGTCTACCGCGTCGTGGTGCCCGCCGACGGCGTTGCCGAGGACCGTGCGAGCGAGCCGACCCTGGAGGAGTTCAAAGGGCAGTTGCGGGCCGTCGCGGGCACCGACTTCGGTGCGCACTCGCCGCGCTGGCTCTCCCGGTTCGGTGACGCCACCCGGCAGGCCGAGCGCTACCGGGTCGGCAGGGTGCTGCTGGCCGGCGACGCGGCGCACATCCACCCGCCGACCGGCGGGCAGGGGCTCAACCTCGGTGTCCAGGACGCGTTCAACCTCGGCTGGAAGCTGGCCGCAGCGGTCCGGGGCCAAGCTCCGGAGGATCTGCTGGACACCTATCACGCCGAACGGCACCCGGTGGGCGCGGCCGTGCTGGCCAACACCCGGGCGCAGATCACCCTGTTGGGCACGGAACCGGGCCCGACCGCGCTGCGGGAGCTGTTCTCGAAGCTGATGGACTTCGAGGAGGTGAATCGGTACATCACCGGGATGATCACCGCGGTCGAGGTCCGCTACGACTTCGGTGACGGCCACGACCTGCTCGGCCGCCGTATGCGGGACGTGCCTCTGAAGCAGGGCCGCCTCTATGAGTTGATGCACGACGGCCGCGGACTGCTGCTCGACCGGACCGGCAGGCTGTCGGTGCAGGGCTGGGCGGACCGGGTCGACCATGTCGTCGACATCAGCGAGGACCTGGACGTGCCCGCGGTGCTGCTGCGGCCGGACGGTCATGTGGCGTGGGTCGGTGAGGACCAGGCGGAGCTGGTCGAGCGGCTGCGCCGGTGGTTCGGCGACGCCGGCTGAGCCCACGGCGTCCGGCGAGGCGTCACTCCCCCGCGTCGGCCGGTGCCCGCGAGGTGCCGGCCGGCCTGCGGTACAGCAGCCGTGTCCCGATGGCCAGCAGCCACCAGTACTTGGCGAGGCTCGGGGAGTAGAAGGCGACGGGGATCGAAGTGGCGAAGACGAGGGTCAGCAGGACGCCATGGCGGATCTCTCCCCTCAGCATCGTGGGTGAGGTGTGCGGCGCCGCCGAGGCGGGGTTCACGAGCAGGCGCACGTACATGCCGCACATCAGGGACACGGCCAGGGCGATCGCCGCCGCGTAGCAGGCGGTCGCCGTGGTCGTCTCGCCGTACTCGCTGATCAGCCGGGTCGGGAAGGGCAGTGCGGCGACCAGTGCCAGGAGCGTGAAGTAGAGCAGGAGCAGCCAGCGGTCGAGCGTCTCGATCAGGCGGAACAGGCCGTGCTGGACCAGCCAGAGCGTGCCGATGACGGCGAAGCTGAGCAGATAGGCGCCCATGGTGGGCACGGCGTCCGCCACGGCGCCGGCGACCTCGGTCTCGGGCAGGCCGTCCGGGACGGTGATGTCGAGCGCGAGCAGTGTCATCGCGATGGAGAACACGGCGTCACCGAGGGCGAGCAGTCGTTCGGGACCCACGGCCGCGTGACGGCGGCGCAGGCCGGTGGGGCGGTTCGTCATATCGGTGCCACCAGGCGGATCGTCGACGGTCTGGTACGGCGGCGGGGCCGGGAAGGCAAGAAGTACCACGTGCCGCGGCGGGGCTCGCGGAGGCGAGTCGGCCCGTTCCGATCAAGCCCGCAATTAATTGTTGCCAAAGCTTACTTCACGTCTTGACGAAAGTGGTCCAGACCTTTAGGTTCACGGGTCAGCCAGACCACCACGTGACGCACTCACCGTTCAGAAGGTGAACGCGGCCCGGTTGCTCACCCCCCACGAAGGGCTTCCGCGCACATGCCCAGAACTCTCCCCGCGGCCATATCCCTCACCGCGCTCTCCCTCACCACCGGCCTGCTCTCCACGCCCCCCGCACAGGCCGCACCCGACGATCCAGGCACCCTTGCCGCTCCGATGGCGGTGGCGCCCTACCTCTACAACGGCTGGGGCAGCCCGCCGAACCCCACCACGGTCAGCAACGCCACCGGCGTCAAGTACTTCACGCTCGCCTTCGTCCTCAGCAACGGCTACTGCAACCCGCAGTGGGACGGCGGCCGTTCGCTGACCGGCGGTGTCGACCAGCGCACGATCGAGACCGTGCGGGCGAACGGCGGTGACGTCGTCCCGTCGTTCGGCGGCTGGAGCGGCAACAAGCTGGAGAGCTCCTGCTCCAGCGCCGGCGAACTGGCCGCCGCCTACCAGAAGGTCATCAGCGCCTTCGGGCTCAAGGCCATCGACATCGACCTCGAAGCCGATGCCTACGACAGCCCGACCGTGCAGCAGCGCACGGTCGACGCCCTGAAGAAGGTCAAGGCCGACAACTCCGGCCTGAAGGTGTACATCACCATCGGCACCGGCCAGAACGGCCCCGACACCAGCCTGATCGACCGGGCCGCCGACACCGGTCTGACGGTGGACGCCTGGACGATCATGCCGTTCAACTTCGGCGGCAACGGACAGAACATGGGCGAGTTGTCCGTGCGGGCCGCAGAGGGGCTCAAGAACTCGCTGAAGTCGGCGTACGGATACAGCGACGACCAGGCCTACCGGTCCATGGGCATCTCGTCGATGAACGGCGTCACCGACCAGAACGAGACCGTCACCGTCAACGACTTCAAGGCGATGCTCGCCTACGCCCAGCAACACCACCTGGCGCGGCTGACGTTCTGGTCCGTCAACCGCGACCGCCCCTGCACCGGCGGCCCCGCCGACAGTTGTTCCGGCGTGAACCAGTCCGACTGGGACTTCACCCGGGTGTTCGCCGGATACACCGGCTGATCCAGCCACCCCCACCAGCGGTCGGCCCCTCCCCCGGCTCCGGCCGGGGGAACCCCCGTATCGCTTCGCTCGGCGAGGAGAATCAGTGCCCACCTTTGTGCGTCCCGCGCTCAGGCGCCTCCGCAGATCCACCGCTGTCACGGTCGTCACCGTTGCGGCCGCGTCCCTGCTCACCTCGGCGCCCGCGCCCGCCGGCGCCGCGGAGAGCGCGGCGGCCGCGCTGCCCGCCGACTTCGCGACCGTCATGAACGCCGCGAGCGGAAGATGCCTGGACGCCCGGGCGGCCGCCACCGCCAACGGCACCGTCGTGCAGCAGTACGCCTGCAACGGCTCGACGGCCCAGAACTGGAACTTCACGCCCACCGGTGACGGCTACGTCCGCATCAACAACCGCAACAACACCGGCCAGGTCGTGGACGTCGCCGACGTCTCCACCGCCGACAACGCGCCGGTCCATCTGGGGGCCTACGGCGGCGGCGCCAACCAGCAGTGGCTGCCCGTCGACGAGGGCGGCGGCGTGTACCGCTTCGTGAACCGCAACAGCGGCAAGTGCCTGGACGACCCGGGCGCCTCGCTCGCCGACAGCGTGCAGTTCGTGCAGTACACGTGCAACGGCAGTGCCGCCCAGCGGTTCCAGGTGGTGCCGGTGAACCAGTCGACCGCCAATCCGGATCTCGGCCCGAACGTGGTCGTCTTCGACCCGTCCATGTCGTCGTCGACCATCCAGAACCGGCTCAACTCGATCTTCCAGCAGCAGGAGACCAACCAGTTCGGCTCGCAGCGCTACGCCGTCCTGTTCAAGCCGGGCTCCTACAGCGCGGACGTGAACGTCGGCTTCTACACGCAGGTCGCCGGGCTCGGTCTGTCCCCGGACGCGGTCACGATCAACGGCGCGGTGCACGCCGAGGCCGACTGGTTCCCGCCGCACAACGCCACGCAGAACTTCTGGCGCGGCGCCGAGAACCTGTCCGTCAACCCGACGGGCGGCGCCGACCGCTGGGCGGTCTCGCAGGCGTCGGCCTATCGCCGGATGCATCTGCGCGGCAACCTCGCCCTGGACGACGGCGGCTGGTCCAGCGGCGGCCTGTTCGCCGACACCAAGGTCGACGGCCAGGTCAACTCCGGCACCCAGCAGCAGTGGCTGACCCGCAACTCCCAGCTCGGGAGCTGGACCGGCTCCAACTGGAACATGGTCTTCGTCGGCAGCCAGGGCGTCCCCGGCACCAGCTTCCCCAACCCGCCGTACACCACGGTCGCGCAGACCCCGGTCAGCCGGGAGAAGCCGTTCCTGTACGTCGACGGTGCCGGCGCGTACAAGGTGTTCGTGCCGTCGGTGCGGTCCAACTCCAGCGCCACGAGCTGGGCGGGCGGCTCCCCGTCCGGCAGCTCGCTGTCCCTCGACTCCTTCTACGTCGTGAAGCCGGGCGCGACCGCAGCCGACATCAACGCGGCGCTGGCGGCGGGCAAGAACCTGCTGGTCACCCCAGGTGTCTACCACCTCAACCAGACCCTCCAGGTGAACCGCGCCGACACCGTCGTCCTCGGCCTGGGTCTCGCCACGTTCATCCCGGACAACGGCGTCACCGCCATGAAGGTGGCCGACGTCGACGGAGTGAAGATCGCGGGCGTCCTCTTCGACGCGGGCACCACCAACTCGCCCACCCTGATGGAGGTCGGCCCGACCGGCTCGTCCGCGTCCCATGCCGCCAACCCGACCTCGCTGCACGATGTGTACTTCCGCGTCGGCGGCGCCGCCGTCGGCAAGGCGACCACCAGCCTCGTCGTCAACAGCGACAACGTCATCGGCGACCACATGTGGATCTGGCGTGCCGACCACGGCAGCGGCGTCGGCTGGAACACCAACACCGGGGACACCGGCCTGATCGTCAACGGCGACAACGTCACCGCGTACGGCCTGTTCGTCGAGCACTACCAGAAGTACCAGACCATCTGGAACGGCAACGGCGGCCGGACGTACTTCTACCAGAACGAGATGCCGTACGACCCGCCGAACCAGGCCGCCTGGATGAACGGCTCCACCCAGGGCTACGCGGCCTACAAGGTGGCCGACTCCGTCACCAGCCACCAGGCCTACGGCCTCGGCAGCTACTGCTTCTTCAACGTCAACCCGAGTGTGACCGCCGAGCGCGCCATCGAGGCACCGAACAACGCGGGAGTGCGGTTCACCAGCATGGTGACGGTCTCCCTCGGCGGCACGGGCACCATCCGGCACGTCGTCAACAACACGGGCGGCCCGTCCAACTCCGCCTCCAACGTGGCGAATCTGACGAACTACCCGTAACGCGTCCCTGAGCTCTGCCGCCGGCCGCCCCTCGCGAAGAGGGGCGGCCGGCTCACCCCCCGACACCTCAAAGGAGCGTCGTCAACCATGTCCATGACCCAGCTCAGACCCCGGCTCGCGATCTTCGCGGTGCTTTCCGCCGTCCTCACCGCCCTGCTCACCGTGACTCCCGCCCGGGCCGCCGACGGCACGATCACCGGCCTCGCCGGCAAGTGCGTCGACGTGGCGGGCGCGAGCAACGCCAACGGCACCGCCGTACAGCTCTACGACTGCAACGGGACCGGCGCGCAGATCTGGTCCAACTCCGGTGACGGCACCCTGCGCGCGCTCGGCAAGTGTCTGGACGTCGTCGAGCGCAGCACGGCGGACGGCGCCGCGGTCCAGCTCTGGGACTGCTCGGGCGGCGCGAACCAGCAGTGGGTGGTCAGCGGCGCGCGTGACATCGTGAACCCGGCCGCGAACAAGTGCCTGGACGTCCGGGACAACAGCAGCGCCAACGGCACCCGGCTGCAGATCTGGACCTGCACGGGCGCCGCGAACCAGAAGTGGAACGCGCCCGCGAGCGGGGGCGGCGGCAACCCGTCCGGCTTCGTCGTCAGCGAGGCCCAGTTCAACCAGATGTTCCCGAGCCGGAATTCGTTCTACACGTACAGCGGCCTGGTCGCCGCCCTCAGCGCATACCCCGGCTTCGCGAACACCGGCAGCGACACCGTGAAGAAGCAGGAGGCGGCGGCCTTCCTCGCCAACGTCAACCACGAGACCGGCGGCCTCGTCCACATCGTGGAGCAGAACACCGCCAACTACCCCCACTACTGTGACTGGAACCAGCCCTACGGCTGCCCCGCGGGTCAGGCCGCCTACTACGGCCGCGGCCCGATCCAGCTCTCGTGGAACTTCAACTACAAGGCCGCCGGTGACGCGCTCGGCATCGACCTGCTCAACAACCCCTGGCGGGTCCAGAACGAGTCGGCCGTCGCCTGGAAGACGGGCCTTTGGTACTGGAACACCCAGTCCGGTCCGGGGACGATGACCCCGCACAACGCCATGGTGAACCAGGCCGGCTTCGGCCAGACCATCCGCTCCATCAACGGCTCCCTTGAGTGCGACGGCAAGAACCCGGCCCAGGTGCAGAGCCGCGTCGACGCCTACAACCGGTTCACCTCGATCCTCGGCGTCTCGCCGGGCGGCAACCTCTACTGCTGAACCGGGAGCCGTGATGCGCAAGTTGAGATCCCTCGCCAAGGTCGCCCTCGGTGCCCTCGGCGCGATGACGCTCGTCGTGGCCCTCCCGGCGAACGCCCACGCGAACGTCCTGACCCTCCTGCCGCAGAACGCCGACGGCCTGGAGCAGACGTTCTCCCCGGCCTACGACTACGACGGCGACGGCTGCTACACCACGGCCGCCATCGGCGCCGACGGGACCCTCAACCCGGGTCTCAAGCTCGGCGGCGACGTCAACGGCAAGTGCCACGACTACGCCCAACTGGCGAACGCCAACACCTACTCGCGCGCGAAATGCAACAACGGGTGGTGCGCGGTGATGTACGCCAGCTACTTCGAGAAGGACCAGATCACCCTCGGCCCGGCGGCCCTCGGGCACACGCACGACTGGGAACACGTCATCGTGTGGGTCAGCGGCAACCAGGCCGAGTACGTGTCGGTGTCCCAGCACAACACCTACCAGCTCGCCGCCCGTTCGGCGATCCGCTTCGACGGCACCCACCCGAAGATCGTCTACCACAAGGACGGCGTCTCCAGTCACTGCTTCCGCTTCGCGGGCAACAACGACGAACCGGCGGAGAACGCCACCGGCAACTGGTTCTTCCCGCGCCTGGTGGGCTGGGAGGGCTATCCGGCCGGATACCGCGACAAGCTCATGAGCGCCGACTTCGGCTCGGCCACCATCAAGATCGACGACGGCGACTTCCAGTGGGCCCTCAACTACGCGAAGCCGTCCGGAATCCCCTTCGACGCCTACACCTGACGCTCGACGGCGCACGGCCCCGCAGGCACTCGCCTGCGGGGCCGTCCCATTGCGTGCGGTGACTAAGGTAGATGGCGGTCAGCGCGCTGGAGGCGGCGTTGAGGAAGATGAAGAACCGGAAGCCCTCCCTCGCGGGCGCCTCGGAGGACCGTGTTTGCCTTGTTCGGATGCACCGCCGTGAGCCGACCCCAACTTGCCGCGCGATACGCAGCGGCCAGGGGACCCCATACACACGAAAGGCCGTCCCCTCATCCCTGAGAGAACGACCTCCGACCTGCTATCAAGCTGGTCGGGACGACAGGATTTGAACCTGCGACCCCTTGCCCCCCAGAACTACGCGCCATCTACATTCTCGCAGTCGACAAAGACCAGCCGGGTCTTGAGTCGCCGGGTACACGAATACGGATCGCGCCCTGTGTGGTGCATCGTCAGTCCGCCCTCACTGGATGCGTAAGGTTCGCTCCGGTCGCCGGGTCGAACACGTGAGCCTTGGCCATGTCGACCTGCAGCTCCACCGGTTCGCCCTCGCGGGCACGCGTGGCGGCGTCCAGGCGGGCCACGATGCTATGCGTGTCGGCGCCGGTGTCGCGCAGACCCGAGTCCTTGGCGAGCTCCTCCAACTCGGTGGTCGTCGCGGGCCCGCCCTCCGCGGTGAAGTAGACATACGCATCGGAGCCCAGTGACTCCAGTACCTCCACGGTGGCGGTGAAGACCGGACCCGTCCGGTCCCGGTCATGTGACAGGGCGACGTCCTCGAATGCCTCCGGTCGCAGCCCTACGATGACCTCACGGGGTGCGTTCTGACGTTCCAGCGCCTGCCTCGTACGGTCGTCGAGGGTCAGGTCGCCCAGGGGCGAGCGCAGGGCACCGCCCTCCAGAGTGGCGTTCAGGAAGTTCATCGCCGGGGAGCCGATGAACCCCGCGACGAAGATGTTGCGCGGGAGGTCGTACAGCTCGGCAGGCGTGCCGATCTGCTGGACCAGGCCCTGCCTCATGACCACGACCCGGTCGCCGAGCGTCATCGCCTCGGTCTGGTCGTGGGTGACGTACACGGTGGTCGTTCCGAGGCTCCGCTGCAGCCGGGAGATCTGGGTGCGCATCTGTACCCGGAGCTTGGCGTCCAGGTTGGACAGCGGCTCGTCCATCAGGAACGCCTTGGGATCACGGACGATCGCCCGCCCCATGGCCACCCGCTGGCGCTGACCGCCCGAGAGGTTGGCGGGCTTGCGGTCCAGGTGCTCGGTGAGATCGAGGATCCGGGCGGCTTCCGTCACCTTGGCTTCGATGGTGTCCTTGTCCACCTTGGCCAGGCGCAGCGGGAACCCCATGTTCTCCCGGACGTTCATGTGCGGGTACAGGGCATAGCTCTGGAACACCATGGCGACGTCGCGTTCCTTGGGAGCCAGGTCGTTGACGACTCGGTCTCCGATGCGCAGGGTTCCCTCGGTGATGTCCTCAAGTCCGGCGATCATGTTCAGGGTGGTGGACTTGCCGCATCCCGACGGACCGACCAGGATCACGAACTCGCCGTCGGCGATCTCGAGGTCCACGTCCTTCACGGCGAGGGACCCGTCGGGAAAGCGCTTGGTGACTTTCTCCAGGATGATCTCAGCCATGGATGGTGCCTCCTTGCCTTCATGCCTTCCGGGTCCGGGTACCCCGGTCGGTGTCCCGGACCGGTGGCCTGTCTGCCGCGGTCGGCCCGCTCATCCCTTGACTGCCCCGGAGGTCAGTCCGGCGACGATCCGCCGCTGGAAGAACAGGACGAAAACGATGATCGGGATCGTGATGACCACAGCGGCCGCGGCGATCGATCCGGTGGGCTGCTGGAACTGGGAGCTCCCGGTGAAGAACGCGATCGCGGCAGGCACGGTGCGCGCGGACTCGGTGGACGTCAGGGAGATCGCGAACAGGAAGTCGTTCCAGCAGAAGATGAACACGAGAATGGCCGTGGTGAACACGCCCGGCGCGGCCAGCGGTGCGATGACCAACCGAAAGGCCTGCGCGGGTGTCGCCCCGTCGACCTTGGCGGCCTTCTCCAGATCCCAGGGGATCTCCCGGAAGAACGCCGACAGGGTGTAGATCGCAAGCGGCAGGGAGAAGGTCATGTACGGGATGATCAGGCCGATCCAGGTGTCGAAGATCCCGATGATCCGCTCGATGTTGAACAGCGGTGACACCAGGGAGATCGGGGGGAACATGGCGATCAGCAGTGACATCCCGATGAGTACCCGCTTGCCGGGGAAGCGCAGCCGGGCCACCGCGTAGGCGGCCATGGTGCCCAGCGCGACCGCGATCACCGTGGCGATCAGGGCGATACCGATCGAGTTGATCAGCGCACGGGTGAACTCGGAGGTCTCGAAAATGCCCTGGTAGTTCTCCCAGGTCCAGTCCGTGGGGATGTAGTTGCCGTCCGTCAGGGTGCTGGGGTCCTTGAACGACAGCGCGGCGATCCACCACACCGGGAACAGGGCGTACAGCACGACCACCGCGTTCAGGACTCCCCATCGGACGGCATGTGTCTTTCCCACCGCGGCCATCAGCGCTTCACCTCCGCGCCGGGTGCTGCAGTGCCGAACAGCTTCACGAAGGCGAAGGCGATGATCCCGACGCAGATGAAGATCAGGACCGAGATCGCCGACCCGATGCCCAGGTTCAGGGCGGTGAACAGGTTGTCGTACCCGAGGATCGACACGGAGCCGGTCCCCTGGGCGCCCGCGGTCAGGATGTAGATGTTGTCGAAGATCCGGAACGCGTCCAGTGTGCGGAAGAGCAGTGCCACCAGGATGGCCGGCTTCATCAGCGGCAGCATGATCTTGGTGAAGCGCTGCCAGGCGGTGGCACCGTCCACCATGGCCGCCTTCAGGGTCTCCTCGGGGACCAGCGCGAGGCCCGCGAGCAACAGCAGGGCCATGAACGGCGTCGTCTTCCACACCTCGGCAAGGATGATCAGCCAGAGGGCGGGCCACTGTTCGGTCAGCGGGGCCTCTCCGCTGGGCAGCAGTTCGGCGAGGTACCCGAGGTCCGGGGTCCAGGCGTACTGCCAGGAAAAGGCGGCGACCACGGTGACGATCCCGTACGGAATGAGGACCGACGTGCGGACGGTGCCGCGCCAGAAGATCGTGCGGTGCATCACCAGGGCGAGCCCCATTCCGAGGACCAGTTCGATCGCCACTGACACGGCGGTGATGAAAAGCGTGACCCAGAAGGCGTCCCACCAGAACGGGGAGGACAGCACCGCCCCGTAGTTGCTCAGGCCCACGAACTCCGCTCGTCCGGGAAAGCGCAGGTCGTACCGCTGGAGGGACAGATAGACGGCGTACCCGATGGGGTAGGCGGTCACCGCGATCATGACGACGACCGCGGGCGCGCAGAGCAGCCAGCCGAGCCGCCGCTCCTGCCTGGCGCCCGCCGAGAGTGCCGCCCGGTCCGGCTCCGCCTGCTCCGTCTCCGACTCGGGGGGCGGCGGTGCTCCGGCCGGTTGCGCCCGCGTGCTCATCTCGGGCCGCCCGAGGACGAGGCCCGTGCGCTGCGGCGCAGGCCGGCGGAGCGGTGCGGTGGGAGGTGGTTCACGGGATCACACCCTCGGATCGCAGGGCATCGTCGATCTGCTCTCCGATGGTGTTGACGGAGCTCACCGGTTGGATTCCGGACGGCGGAGACAGCGTGTGGGAGACCGCGATCGACACGTTCTGGTAGACCGGAGTGATCGGGCGCACGCTCGCCAACTCCAGGGCGGCCAGCACGTCCTTGGAGAAGGGGTACTCCTTCATGAACGCGGGCTCGTCGTACAGGGCGCGCAGGGTGGGCGGCAGACCACCCTCGAGCGCGGCGGTGAGCTGGTTCTCCCGGTTGCGCAGGCACAGCGCCGCCTCGAAGGCCAGGTCGGGGTGGCGCGAATAGGCGCTCACCGCAAGGTCGATGCCGCCGATGGTGGGTCGTGCCGGGCGGTTCGGGTCGACCCGGGGGTACGGCGCCCAGCGGAAGTTCTTGAACAGTGCGGGGTTGTTCGCCTTCATCGAGGGATAGACGAACGGGTAGTTGAGCTCGAACGCCGCCGTCCCCGACTCCATGGCGAGGCGGTTCTGGTCCTCCATCTGGTTGGGCAGGGAAGGGTCCGCGGCCGGGGAGTTCGCCAGATCACGCATGATCCCGGCGGCCCGCACGGCAGGAGGACCGAGCGAGGGCTCGGTCGCGCTCGCGTTGAGGATGGAGCCGCCCGCACTGTTGATCAGCGTGTTGAACCAGACGGTCAGGCCCTCGTACTGGGCGCCCTGGATCTCCACGAAGTGCGGTTTGCCCTGCCGGGCGAGGGCGCCGGCCATGTCGAGCATCTCGGCCCAGGTCCTGGGTGGGGTGGGCACCAGGTCCTTGCGATACCACAGGAGCTGGGTGTTGGTGTTGTACGGGACGGCGTACAGCTTGCCCTTCCAGGTCGAGGTCTGCAGCGGTACGCGCAGGGTGCCCTCTACGGCCTGCCGCCTTGCCGTCCCCGTCCATTCCCGGATCCAGCGCGCCTCGGCGAACTCCGCCGCCCAGGTGACGTCGAGGCCCAGGATGTCGAGCGAGTCGTCCTCGGCGGCGAGTCTGCGGACAAGTTGCTGGCGCTGGCCGTCCGCGGCACGCGGGAGCTTGTTGTAGCTGATCCTGTAGCGGCCGCCCGACGCCTGGCTGCACCGGTCCGCCGCCTTCTGGAGCGCACCGGAGTCGTCGGGGAAGTTGTACCAGTTGAGGGTGGGCCTACCGGAGCCCTCATCACTGCCGCAAGCGGCGAGCACCGACGCCAGCAACGGCAGTACGGCGAACGTCCGCAGCCATCGCGCCCCTCTGAGGCGTCCCTTCTCACCCGAAACGGGCCGGCAGCCGTACCTCGCGTGCACGCGCTCCACACCTCGCTTCCGGACGGTGGCACGGGACTCGGACCTCGCAGCGTTTCCCTCCCGGCGACACTAAAGAGAACATAAAGCAAGATCAAGCACATATCACATCTAATTACCCAGTCCGGCCCACCAGCGGGATCGACTCTGCGAATCTGCGGACACGGAAGGGGGACGATCAACTTCGGCCACTTCCACTGCTCTACGGCAGGGTGCGCGATCTGTTCGACATGGAAGAGTCCGCCGAACCCGATCGGAGCGCCAGTTGTGCGCGGCCGTGCGCTGTCGGCCGGACGCGGCATCAAGGGAAACGTCCACACAGGTCAGAGCGTTCGACGATCGCCCCGGAAACGCACCTTGACCGAGTCAAGGTGCGTTACACAACCGCCTCATGACGCTCGGTCCCCATCAGGTCCCCAAGAACGACGAAGAGGCCACTTCCGATCAACTGGAAATGACCTCCGACCTGCGACTTCACAAGTCGGGACGACAGGATTTGAACCTGCGACCCCTTGACCCCCAGTCAAGTGCGCTACCAAGCTGCGCCACGTCCCGGTGCCCGTCTGACCTGGGGTTTCCCCCGGCTGAACGTGCAGGGAAACAATACCGCACTCGGGTCGGTGGTCGCGCACCCGTTTATGCGCACCCGTCCGCTTCAGCGCGGCTCGGGCCGCACGCGTTCGTCCGCCGTCACCGGCGCCGACCGCGCCGCCGTCGGGGCGTCCGCCCGGACCAGGCCCCGGATCGACCGCACCGAGAGCAGCGCGCCCGCGACGACGAGGCTCATCCCGCCTGCGACCAGGAGCACATGACCGGCGCCGAGGGTCGCGGCGGCCGGGCCGGCGATGGCCTGGCCGACCGGCATCATCGCCAGGGAACCCGCGACGTCGTACGCGTGGATGCGGTTGAGGACATCGCCCGGCACCTGTGTCTGGACGCTGGTCGCCCACATCACGCTCCAGAAGGCCATGCCCGCCCCCGCGACCGCCGCCCCCGCGGCCATGGCGGGTACGCCGAGACCGGCGCCGACGGTAACCGGGAAGCCGGCGAAGGCGAAGAGACCGATCGCGCCGGCGCGGAGCATTCGGCGTGGACGCAGCCGCAGGGCGAGCAGGCCGCCGGCGACGGTGCCCGCGCCGAGGGCGGAGTTGATCAGGCCGTAGGAGCGCGCGCCGTGCTGCTGGACCACCTCTGTCGCCACGAGCGGGACGGTCGGGCCCCACACGGTGATCATGTAGACGCACCAGACGGCTATGACGCCCCAGAGCCAGGTACGGGCTCTGAACTCCCGCCAGCCCTCCACCAGATCGGCGGCGAAGGCGCGGGTTCCTCGATCGGCCCGGGCGTCGCCCGGCGAGCGGGTCTGCGCGGGCAGGCGCAGCAGGAGGAGGCACAGGGCGCTGACGGCGTACGTGGTCGCGTGGGCGGTGAACACGCCGCCGGGTGACGCGAAGCCGACGAGCACGCCCGCGAACGCCGGTCCGGCGAGCTGGGCGACGGCCTCGGCGATCCGCATGGTGCCGTTCGCGCCCTGGACGTCGGTGGAGAGCCGGCGGACCGTGCCGGCGACGCCGGGCTGGAACACGGCGCCCGCGACCCCGTTGACGAAACCGATCACGCAGATCTGCCACAGGACGACATGCCCGCAGAAGAAGAGCGCGGCGGCCAGGGACTGGGTGCACAGACGGACCAGGTCGGCACCGATCATCAGCCGGCGGGTGCTGAAGCGGTCGGCGATGACCCCGCCGAACACGATGAGCCCGGCGAAGGCGGCGGACGTCGAGGCCAGGGCGAGACCGACCGCGCCGGCGCCGTACCCGTGCTGGAGGAGACCGGCAGCGAGGGCCACGGGCAACATGGTGTCCCCGAGCTGAGCGACGGCACGAGCGACGAAGAACAGGGCGAAGTCCCGTGACCACACCGGCCGCGCCAGCCGCGCTCCGGCCTCCTTGCCCGTCTTCATCCCCCTGATCCCCCTCATGTCCCTATCCGGCCGAACCGCCGCCCGCGCCCCGCGCCGGCGCCCGTGCCCGCGTCACACAAACCCCCGTGGTGGCCGATGCCCCCTCCGCCCCGGCTCCCACTCCTGCCCTCGGATCATGACAGGGTGCACTGACAACGCCCGCGCGTTTCAGTCCCCCGTCGCCAGCCCCAGCTCCGGATAGGCGTCCAGCAGGCGGGTCGGAGCGGCCTGGCGCCAGGAGTCGGCGAGGATGTCGCGCAGTTCGCCCTCGTCCTCAAGCGCCGCCAGCCTGGCCCGTACCCACGCGAACTGTGCCTCGTGGTCGGCGATCCAGAACTTCCCGGGCTCTGCCATGACGAGTTCGTCGCGCTCCTCCTTGGGGCACCGCACCGCGATGGAGGTCTCGTCCTCGGGCAGCGTGGCGAACATCTTGCCCGCTACCCGGAACGTGGGCATGCTCCAGGCGATCTTCTCCGTCGTGTCCGGCAGAGAGAGGGCGATACGGCGTACGTCTTCGGCATCCGGCATGACAGGCACGGTAGCGCCCACCACTGACATTCACCTGGTGAGAGGGGGTCGGTCGGTCGGTCCGTCCGTTCTCGGGGGCGCAGTTCGGAGCCCCTCACCCACGGCCGGCCCCTAGAAGCTGAAGTTCATGAACGCCCCGTAGCCTCGCTCGGCCGCCGCCGAGAAGAACGCGACGAGTTCCTCGTAGGCGGCCTCCAGCCAGTCCAACTGACCATCGGGGTCGAAGGTCCACATGTTGGGGTACACGTCCTCCTTCGCCATGCGCTCAGGGTCGTAGTACGCCGCCAACCGCTCCCACGGGGTCGCCCGCAACTCCCGTGCCACGCCGTCGACCTGCTCGGCGGTCCACCCGAACAGGGTGCCGCCGTCCAGTATCTGGAATCCGTCCATCACGAACTCGAGCGACACCTCGGCCTCGTCGAACAGGAACTGAAGGCCGCCGAACGCCTTGTCGGGGCCGGCGTCGGGCCGGTCCGGCAGCGGATAGTCGACGCCGTACAGGTCGGACACGTACTGATCCGCCCAGTCCGGATCCTTCTCCGCCCTGTCCAGCTCCTCCGTCGTCGCGCTGATGAACGAGATGCTTACGCCCATGGCAGGTAATCCCCCTTGGTGTACTGCCTGTTCGGCCTCTTCACCGATCAATGACGGGGAGTTTTCCACGCGGCACTGACAATCAGGGGGCCCATCGGTCGCCTCGAAACAGAGCGGACCGGTCACACCTACTCGAGACAGAGCGGACCCGTCACACCTACTCGAGACAGACCGGTCCGGTCACACGTATTTGAAGTAGATCGTGGTGGGCCGCAGCACTCCCGCCGGGCTCGCCGCGTAGTCCGGGATCACCCCGGCCCGGGTCCAGCCGGCCGAGTCGTAGAGGCGCTCGGCCGGGCTTTCGGTCTCGGTGTCCAGGTGGAGGAGGGTGACGCCGGCGTCGGTCGCCGCCACCTCAGCGGTCCTCAGGAGTCTGCGGCCGAGGCCCTGCCCCCGAGCGTCCCGGTGCACCATCAGCTTGACGAGCTCGGCGCGGTGGCGGCTGTTGGGCTTGTCGGCGAACGCCAGGCTGACCGTGCCGACGGTCCGCCCGTCCCGGCACGCCACCCACACCGCCAGCCGCCCGTCGCCGACGGCGCCCGCGCGCTCCGTCCACCAGGCACGGGCCGCCGTACGGTCGAGGGGTCCGAGGAAGCCGACGGAAGCGCCGTCGTCCACCGTGTCCACCAGGAGGGCGGCCAAGTCACCGATCCGGTCCAGGAGTTGAGCCTCGTCCAGTCGAGTCACGACGATCACGGCAGCACCACCGCCAGCACATACCGCACCGGCCTGGGCCCCGCGCACCGGAACCGCGTCGGCCCCCACACCCGCATCCGCAGGCAGTCCCCGGCGCCGAGACGTTGTTCGACCTCCTGGACCGTGACGTCGAGCGCCCCTTCCAGTACCCAGATGTGCTGTTCCAGCCCCGGCACCGGCGGCCGGTCGTAGGCGATGTCGGCGCCCGCCGTGAGACGTCCCTCGACGAGTTCGGCGCGCAGTCCCGCATGCGGGGGCGATACGGAACGCCGTACGAATCCGGCGGAAGGGTCCTCCCACACCGGCTGCTCGGCCGCCCGAACCAGCAGCGCCGGCTCGGACTCGACCTCGCTGAGCAGTTGGGACATCGTGCGGCCGTAGACGTTGCAGAGGCGGTTGAGCTGTGAGGCGGTGGGGCTGATCTCCGCCCGCTCGGCGCGGGAGAGGGTCGAGCGGCTGATGCCGCTGCGTTCCGCCAACTCCCCGAGGGACCAGCCATGTTCGGCCCGCAGCTCGGCCAGGCGGGAGCCGAGACGGGTGTCGAGATGGCTGTCGGGGTCGGTGCCGGGTTGGGTCTCGGCCGTGTCCGGGGCTTCGTCGCCGCCCGCCGTCTGTTTCATATTCGGGACGGTATCCCAGATATGGGACGACGACGTTACGGGAGACTCACTCCCCGGCCGCCTCGTCGAGCGCCTCCAGCACCGGCCGGATCAGGGGATGCTCCTCGGCCCCTCGCCGCACGGCCGCGAAGACCCGGCGCGTGGGCGCCACCCCGTCCACGGGCCGTACGACCACCCCGGCGAGGTCCATGCCGCGCAGCGCGGAGCGCGGGACGAGCGCGACTCCGGCGTCTGCCGAGGCGAGGGCGACGACGGCGCGGAAGTCGTCCGAGGAGTGTTCGAGGCGAGGCTGGAAGCCGGCGTTCTCGCAGGCCAGGACGACCACGTCATGGCAGGGGTTGCCGGGGTAGGGGCCGATCCAGGTGTCCTTCGCCAGCTCGGCGAGCGGGACCTCGGCCGCGTCGGCCAGCCGGTGCCTGACCGGGACGACCGCGTCGAAGGGCTCGGCGTACAGCGGTACGTGCGCCAGGCGCGGGTCGTCGGCGGGCGGCGCCCCGCGGTACTCGACGGCCACCGCGATGTCGACCTGCCGGTCCAGCACCATCGGCAGGCTGGCGTCCCCCTCGGCGTCCTGGACACGGATGCGGATGCCGGGGGACGTGTCGGCGAGGCGAGCCACCGCGGGCGCGACGACCAGGGCGATGCCGGTCGCGAAGGAGGCGACCGTGACCGTGCCGGCCGCGCCCGAGCTGTACGCCGCTAGCTCGGCCTCGGCCCGCTCGAGCTGGGCGAGCACGGCGTTGGTGTGGCTGAGCAGGATCTCGCCGGCCGGGGTCAGCCGTACACCCTTGGCGCCGCGCTCCACCAGGCGGTGGCCGGTCTCCTGCTCCAGTGCCGCGAGCTGCTGGGAGACCGCGGAGGGGGTGAGATACAGCGCGGCGGCAGCCGCCGTCACGGTGCGGTGGTCGGCCACCGCACGGAGGATGTGGAGCCGCCGCGCTTCGATCATGAGATCGATTATCGCAAGGTCCGGCGTGGGCCGGACGTCAGCCTTCCAGTTCGGCCCGGGCCGAGACGAAGGCGTCCACGGCGCGATTGACGTCGTCCGTCGAGTGCGCGGCGGAGAGCTGCACCCGGATGCGGGCCTGGCCCTGGGGTACGACGGGGTACGAGAAGCCGATCACGTACACACCGCGCTCAAGGAGCAGCTCCGCCAGTTGTCCGGCCTTGGACGCGTCGCCGATCATCACGGGCGCGATGGCGTGGTCGCCGGGGAGGATCTCGAAGCCCTCCTCCGTCATCCGGCGCCGGAAGAGCGCCGTGTTCTCGGTGAGCCGGACGCGCAGGTCGTCCGCGGACTCCAGCAGGTCGAGGACCTTGAGGGAGGCCGCCGCGATCACCGGGGCCAGGGTGTTGGAGAACAGGTACGGCCGGGAGCGCTGGCGCAGCAGGGCGACGATCTCGGCACGCGCGGCGACGTAGCCGCCGGACGCGCCGCCGAGCGCCTTGCCGAGGGTGCCGGTGATGATGTCGACGCGGTCCATGACGCCGTGCAGCTCGGGCGTGCCGCGGCCGCCGGGGCCGACGAAGCCGACGGCGTGCGAGTCGTCGACCATGACCATCGCGTCGTAGCGGTCGGCGAGGTCGCAGATCTCGCGCAGCGGGGCGACGAAGCCGTCCATGGAGAAGACGCCGTCGGTGACGATCAGCCGGCGGCGCGCCGACTGGGCCTCCTTCAACTGGGCTTCCAGGTCGGCCAGATCGCGGTTGGCGTAACGGAAGCGGCGCGCCTTGGACAGCCGGATGCCGTCGATGATCGACGCGTGGTTGAGGGCGTCGGAGATCACCGCGTCCTCCGGGCCGAGCAGGGTCTCGAAGACACCGCCGTTGGCGTCGAAGCAGGAGGAGTACAGGATCGTGTCCTCCTGGCCGAGGAACGCCGAGAGCCTGCCCTCCAGTTCCTTGTGCACCTCCTGCGTGCCGCAGATGAAGCGCACCGACGCCATGCCGTAGCCCCAGCGGTCAAGGGCCTCGTGGGCGGCGGCGATCACCTCGGGGTGGTCGGCGAGGCCGAGGTAGTTGTTGGCGCAGAAGTTGAGGACCTCGCCGGGGCGGCCGCCCGCGCTGACGTTGACGGTCGCGGACTGCGGGGTGTCGATGACGCGCTCGGGCTTGTGCAGGCCGGCGGCGCGGATCTCGTCGAGGGTGGCGCGCAGGTCGTCGCGCACGGAGTCGAACATGAGGGAGGCTCCTAAAATGCCGTCGCCGAAGGGGAGTTACGCGGTCCAGTCGAGGATGACCTTGCCGCCGCGGCCGCTCGCCGCGTCGGCGAACGCCGCCTCGAAGTCGCGGTAGCCGTACCGGCCGGTGATGACGGGCGCGAGGTCGAGGCCGCCTTCCAGCAGCACGGACATCGCGTACCAGGTCTCGAACATCTCACGGCCGTAGATGCCCTTGATGGTGATCATCGAGGTGACGATCCGGGCCCAGTCGACCGGGAACTCCTGGGCGGGCAGGCCCAGCATGGCGATACGGCCGCCGTGCGTCATGTTGGCGATCATGTCGCGCATGGCCTCGGGGCGGCCGGACATCTCCAGGCCGATGTCGAAGCCCTCGCGCAGACCGAGGGTGCGCTGCCCGTCGGCGATGCTCGCCTCGGCGACGTTCAGGGCGAGGCTCACGCCGACCTTGCGGGCCAGCTCCAGCCGCTCCTCGCTCACGTCGGTGATCATGACGTGGCGCGCACCCGCGTGCCGGGCCACGGCCGCCGCCATGAGGCCGATCGGGCCGGCGCCGGTGATCAGGACGTCCTCGCCGACCAGCGGGAACGACAGCGCGGTGTGCACGGCGTTGCCGAACGGGTCGAAGATCGCGGCCACGTCGAGGTCCACGGGCACCCGGTGCACCCACACATTGGCGGCGGGCAGGGCGACGTACTCGGCGAAGGCGCCGTCCCGTCCGACGCCGAGGCCGACCGTGGCACGGCACAGGTGGCGGCGGCCGGCCAGACAGTTACGGCACTTGCCGCAGACCAGGTGGCCCTCGCCGCTGACCCGGTCACCCGGCTTGATGTCGGCGACGTCCCGGCCGGTCTCGACGACCTCGCCGACGAACTCGTGCCCGAGCACGAGCGGGGTGCGGATCGCCTGCTGCGCCCAGCCGTCCCAGGACCGGATGTGCAGATCGGTGCCGCAGATGCCGGTGCGCAGCACCTTGATCAGTACGTCGCCGGGTCCGACGGCCGGTTCCGGAACGTCCGCGAGCCACAGCCCGGGCTCCGCCTTCTCCTTGACCAGCGCCTTCACGCTACGGCTCCTGTGCTCGAGTCCCGGCCGCGGGCATACCGAGGCAGCCCGCGGCCGGGGAGGGGGGTGGAATCGCGTAGCAATCTGCCGTACGGCGGCGCCCCGGTCCATCGAGGATTTCTTAAGCGGCGCCACAGCTTTCCTTCACGCCGTCTGGTCGAGGCGGGAGACCTGGTAGTGGCTGATGTACCAGTCGTCGCCGACGCGGGTCACGAGAACCGCGAGCTTGACGTCGAGGACGGGCCGGTCCGTGAACGAGAACCGGACGTCCAGGTAGCCGACGACGAGGCCGTCGGCCGGCTGCCTGGTCTCGAGGATGCTGTACTCGGCCCGCAGACCGAGCGGCTGCGAGGCGTAGTACTCGGCCACACCTGCCCGGCCGACACTGTAGGGGTGCAGCCCCTGGAAGACGGCGTCCTCGGTGAAGAGGGAGGCGACGCTCTCGGGTCGGTGCCCGTCGACAGCGTCCTTCCATCGGTCGAGGACGCCGCTCAGGATCGCCTTCGCGTCCTTCGTGGTGGTCATGTCCGCTCCTTGGCTCTTTCCTTGGTCGTTCCCTGGGGGGATTCCTTGATCCTTGTCCTGACGGGATGTCAGTGTCCGGCGCTCATGCCGCCGTCGACGTGCAGGATCTCTCCGGTGACGAACGGGGCCGTCTCCAGGTAGAGCACGGCGTCGACGATGTCGGAGACCTCGCCCATCCGCCCGACCGGATGCAGGGCGGCGAGGAAATCGTGGGTCTCCTCCGGGTGCATGGGTGTCTTGATGGTGCCGGGCGACACGGCGTTGACGCGGATGCCACGCGTCGCGTACTCGATCGCGAGCGACTTGGTGGCGGCCTGCACACCGCCCTTGGTCAACGAGGCGAGGACGGACGGCACCTTGGCGTCCGCGTTGTCGACCAGACTGGTGGTGATGGCCACTATGTGCCCGCCGCCCTGGGCGAGCAGGTGCGGCACGGCCTGCTGGGTGAGGTGGAAGACGCCGGCCAGGTTGATCCCCGTCACGGCGGCGTAGTCCTCGGCCGTGTACTCGGTGAACGGCTTGGCGACGAAGATGCCCGCGTTGTTGACCACGGTGTCGATCCGGCCGAACCGCTCGACGGCCGCGGCGACCACGCGCTCGGCGGTGGCGGGATCGGCGATGTCGCCCTGCACGGTCAGGACGTCGGCGTCGTCGACCGGGGCGATGGTGCGCGAGGTGGCGACGACGGCGTATCCGAGCTTGCGGTACCCCTCGACGAGCGCGGCGCCCATGCCCTGCGAGGCACCGGTGACGATCGCGACCTTCTGCTGCTGAGTGCTCATGATGACCTTCTCCGAAGCTGATGACCGGTTACTAGCCGACCGGTCGACTATTCGGAACGTAGGCCGGGCACGCGGCAACGTCAAAGGTCAGAAGGGGTTCACGCGGGACCCGTTTCCTCCCGCGTGGAAGGCACAGACTCCCAGCACAGGTCAGGGGCGGAGTGCGTGCGGGTCGCCCGACGGCAGCCAGGAGTCCGGGGTGTGGATGCCGAGATCGCCGACGCCGTCGCACAGCACGTCCACGACGCCCAGGACGCCGGCGCGCAGCTCGCTCTCACGCCATACCAGGGACCAGGTCCACCACACCTGCGGTCCGACGACCTCCCGGCGGACCAGGTCGGGCGGCAGGGCAGCCGTCTGCCCCTTGGGCGAGTTGATGACGGGCCGTGTGCAGCGGCGGACGTGGTCGAAGAAGGCGGGCCCGGTGATGGCCCCGTCGGAGATGCGCACGGCCCGGGACCCGGCGTCCCGGGTCAGCTCTTCGGCGTACGCGTTCCAGGACGCCCAGGAGGTGACGTCGTCGTCGATCAGCACATCGGTGTCCCGGGCCGCCACATCGCCGGTGTCCGTGCCCTTGGCCACGGCATAGAGCCGGTCGGCGCCGATCAACCGGGCCCGCAGTCCGAGCCGCTTCAGATCCTCGGTGCGCACCCAGCACACGGCGAGGTCCAGGCTGCCGTCGGCGACCCGGGCGGCCTGGGTGTGGGAGGGCGCCACCCATGCGTCGACGTGTACCCGGGCCACCGAGGCGGTACGCGAAGTCAGGTCCGCGGGGAGCCAGTTGACGTACCCCAGCCGCACGGACTCCGAGCCCGCCAGCCGGCCGGCCCAAGCTTTCAGGTCCTCGGCCCGTTCCAGCAGGGCCCGGGTGTGCGGGAGCAGCGCGGCGCCGGCCGGGGTGAGGGAGACCGAGCGGCGGTCGCGGTCGAACAGCCGCACACCCAGGTCCCGTTCGAGCGCCTTGATCTGCTGGGAGAGCGAGGGCCCCGCGATGAGCAACCGCTCGGCGGCCCGGCCGAAGTTCAGTTCCTCGGCGACGGCGACGAAGTACCGCAACTGACGCAGCTCCACGGCGGTCATGCTACGCGCGCTGGGAGGCTGCGCCTATCAGAAGCGAGAAAGCCGATCGTGGCATCCACGCAGGTGACGGGCCCACGATGGGAGCAGTTCAGCCGCCACCACCACGCCGTGGCCCGTCCCGAAGGAGAGCGGCGATGCGCGAGTTCCTGGTCGAGATCACCACCACCGTCCCCGAGGGCACCGATCCCGAGGAGGTCGACCGCCGGCGCGCCGCCGAGGCGGTCCGCGCCTTCGAACTGGCCGCCACCGGGAACCTCGCCCGCCTGTGGCGCCCCGTCGGCGAGCTGCGCAGCATCGGTGTGTGGCGGGCCGCCGACGAGGAGGAACTCCACGACAAGGTCCTCGGCACACTGCCGTTGCGCCCATGGATGAACCTGACCGTCACCCCGCTGGAACCCCACCCCAACGACCCGGCCCGGGTCGACGGCTCCCGGTAGCCGCCCCTCGCCCCGCTGCTGCACGCGGCTATCGTCCGGCCCTGCTTCCGGCCGCCCTCGTGGTCCTCATGGCTGCCGCAACCACCGCCGGGCTGAGAATCGGGGTCCCGCACCACATGGTGGTAGTACGACACACAGGGCCTGAATGACAGCGAGAATCGGCGTAGGACGTCCGGACCGCCGTGGACGGCCTCTTTGCTCGCGTCCCGCACTCGGCCGACTGACCAGGAGCCGCTCATGAACACCGCACGGGATCTCGCGATCGTCACCCTGGACATGGCGTCGGACCACACAGTGGAACAAGGCGATCTGTCGCTCGCGCTCGCCGCCGCGGAGGTGTTCGACCTCCTCGACGCACAGGCCCTCGTCCTGGACGGCGACCTCATCACGCCCAGCGCCCAGGCGCCCACGGGCGACCGCCTGCTGGACGAGGCCGCCTCGGCACTCGTACGGCAGCAACCGTACGAGTCGGTCGAGGACTGGCTGTGGCGCCGGGGCCGGGGCCTGTCCGCGGCCTACGTCGACGATCTGGAGCGCGTGGGGCTCACGGCCCGGGCACGGGGCCCCCGGTTCTCGCTGCGTGCCGCGCCGAGAGTGCCGGTCGACTCGGCGGCCCGGCGCCAGGCCGAGGAGCGCTTGACCTCGGGCGAGCCGGTCCTGGCCGCCCTGGCCACCGCAGCCGGAATCCGCGACGAGACGGACGACGACGCCGAGAAACTCACCGACGAGACGGTCACGACCGTGCTGGCCGCGCTCGGCGACGCAGTCATGGAACTGGAGGCCGTACGGCAGCGGCGGGCGATCGAGGACGCCGCGTTCGACAATGTGTGGCGCGGCTACTGAGTGGCCGATCAGAGACCGACGCTCAGCGGGCGCCCAGCAGCGCCCGGCAGTTGTCCCACAAGGGGGCCAGGCGTTCCGTGCTGTTGTAGAGCTTCGCGAACATCACCTGGCCCTCCAGTTGGGCCACCACGGCCCGCGCCGCCTCGCGCGTGTCCGTCACAGTGACGTCGCCGCGCTCCCGGGCCTCCTTGACGACCGTCTCGACCATGTCGGCCTGCGCGTCGAAGATCTCCTGAAGTCGTGTGCGCACCGCCTCCGTCTGGTTGCTCAACTCCAGCGTGAGGTTCCCGAACAGGCACCCCGACACGGTCCCGCAGCCCTCTTGGACGGCGCGCTGGCCCGCCTGGGTCTCCTCGAACAGCCGCCGAAGCCGCTGCAACGGTTCCCCGTCACCGTCCAGGACACGCGCCCAGTCGCTCCGCTGCACCGCCCAGTGCTCGTCGACGACCGCGAGCGCGAGGGACTCCTTGGACTCGAAGAAGTAGTAGAAGCTGCCCTTCGGCACTCCGGCCGCCTTGCAGATCTCGGCCACACCCAGCGCCGAGTAGCCACGCCCCTCGATCAGCGAGCGCGCGGCACCGAGGATCTTCTGTTTGGCATCACTGGTGCGTCCCACAGGGCAAGTGTACGGAGTACTAGACCGGTCGGCTAGAAGTCATGGCCGCACCACATCTGCCCTGTACCGCCAGCACCGGCGCTGCCGTTGCCGCCGATGCCGCCGTCAGAGCAGCGGGAGCCCGTCCGCCTCCCGTCGTTGCAGCCGGGTCATCAGGTCCACCGCCGACGCCTTGATGGTGTCCAGGCCCGCCCTCCCCCACGGCCGCGGCTCCACGTCCGCGACACACACGGTGCCGAGCGCCATCCCCGTGCTGTCGATGAGCGGGGCGCCCATGTAGGAGCGGATGCCGAACTCGTCGACGATCGGATTGCCGGCGAACCGTGGATAGTCGCAGACGTCCTCCAGGACCAGTGCCTTGCGTCGCACGACCACATGGGGGCAGAACCCATGGTCCCGCTCCATATGGCGCCCCAGCTCCTTCTTGGCATCATCGGCCCGTGTGAGGGTGACCCGGTGCCGTGCGTGGAGCCCCGCGAAGAACTGCCGGTTCTCGTCGATGAAGTTGACCATGGCGTACGGCGCCCCGGTGAGCTCGGCGAGATGGTCCGCGAAGACGTCGAGTGCCGGGTCGGCATGGTCCCCCAGCCCCAGCCGGAACAGCCGCTGGGCGCGGGCGGGTGCCTCCTTGTCCTCGGGGGTCAGCAGCAGTCGGGCGACCGGGTGGGGTGGGCCGTAGCTCATGGGCGGATTCCGTCCCTGTGGGCGTACGTCATATGCGGCTCCGTGCGGGTGTGTGCGGCTGTCACATGTGGGCGCCATGGCTTGGCGCAGGTGCCGGTGTGTGGGCGATGAGGTGCCGTACCAGGGTCAGCAGGGTCTGCACGCCGGAGCTGGAGATCCGGGCGTCGCAGCGGACGATGGGGATCTCCGGGTCGAGGTCGATGGCGGCTCGGACCTCTTCCGGGTCGTACCGGTACCCGCCGTCGAACTCGTTGATCGCGACGATGAAGCCGAGGCCGCGCTGCTCGAAGAAGTCGACGGCGGCGAAGCAGTCCTCCAGGCGCCGGGTGTCGGCGAGGATCACCGCGCCGAGCGCGCCCTCCGAGAGTTCGTCCCACATGAACCAGAACCGTTCCTGTCCCGGTGTGCCGAACAGATACAGGACGTGTTCCGGATCGAGCGTGATGCGGCCGAAGTCCATGGCCACCGTCGTCTCGACCTTGTTCTCGACCCCTTCGAGGCTGTCGGTCGCTGCGCTGACCGTGGTGAGCAGTTCCTCCGTGCTGAGCGGCGCGATCTCGCTGACCGCGCCCACGAAGGTCGTCTTGCCTACCCCGAACCCTCCCGCCACCAAGATCTTCAGTGCGGTGGGGAAGGGGTCAGAGCTGTCGTCGTAGTCCATCGAGCACTGCCTCCAGAAGGGCCCGGTCTGTCGGGTTGTGGTGGAACTCGGGGGGCTTGGTGGTGAGCGCCCCGCAGTCGACGAGGTCCGACAGCAGCACCTTGGTGACCGCCGCCGGCAGCTTCAGGTGGGCGGCCACCTCGGCGACCGAGACGGGAGCGCGGCACAGGTCGAGCGCCAGCTCGTGCTCGGGGCCGAGGTAGCCAAGGGGGGTCGCCCCGGTGGCCATCACCTGTGACATGAGGTCGAGCGCGACGGTGGGCCTGGTACGGCCGTTGCTGACCGTGAAAGGACGCACCAGCCGTCCGGCCGCGTCGTCGAGCCAGGGCCCGTCGCCGGCCGCCGTCATGTTCAAGGCCTCAGCGCCGAGGGTTCGACGGAGTGCTGCCGGGGTGCGGTGACCAGGTAGGGGCGGACGCTCTTGACCAGCATCGCCATCTCGTAGCCCAGCACCGCCGCGTCGGCCTCGCGGCCCGCCAGCACGGCGAGACAGGTGCCGGATCCGGCCGTGGTCACGAAGAGCAGGGTCGAGTCGAGCTCCACGACGACCTGACGCACCTCTCCCCCCTCGCCGAAACGGACTCCGGCGCTGCGGCCGAGGGAGTACAGGCCGGAGGCCAGGGCCGCCATGTGGTCGGCGCTGTCCGGGTCGAGGCCGTGAACCGACTTCACGAGACCGTCGCAGGAGAGGAGGACCGCGCTGGTCGTGTGCGGTACGCGCTGGACGAGGCCGCTCATCAGCCAGTCGAGGTCGGAGACATGGGCGGTCGGCGCTTCGCTCGCCATGGTGGATCGACTCCTTGAGGTACGAAGGTCTGCGGGAGCGCCGGGGTTGGGGGTGGTCTCCCAGGCGGACTTCGAGCTGGTCACGGTCGTGGTCATCCGGCTGGTGCGCTCCCGTCAGGCCAGGTGGTGTGGTCGGTACCGGGCGCGGGCCCGGGGTGCGGCTCGGTCATGTGGGGCGGGTCCATGGGCGATACGTCCATGGAGGCCCGGGTGGTCATGGACGTCACGTCCATGTGGAGTGCATCCAGGGACGTCGGACGCAGACGTGTGGGCTGCGCGCGAGCCGTGTCGACGCTCGTCGGCTCCAGACGGCTGGGCGCCGGGCGTACTGACTCCAGGCGAGTGGGCTGGGAGACCAGGGGATCCGGGTGGGTCGGCTCCGGGGCGGGTGACGTGGTCTCGGATGTCGTGTGGGGTGAAGGGGTGTAGGCGGGGGTGATCCCGTGAGTGGTGGACGTGTGCGCCGAGTCGATGTGGCCTGCGCCCATGTGGCCCGTCCCCATGTGCCCCGTGCTCGTCTGACCCGTGGACGTGTGGCCTGTGCCGGTGTGGCCCGAGCTCGTTTGACCTGTAGCCGCGTGCCCCGTGCCCGTGCCCGTGCCCAAGTGGTCACCACCCATGTGGTCGGCGCCCACGTGGCCGCCACCCATGTAGTCGGTGCCCACGTGGTCGGCGTCCATGTGGTCGGCGTCCAGATACCCCGCATCCACATGCTCGGCGTCCGCCCGCGCCGACTCCATGTGTTGCTGCGTCTCGGCCAGTCCGATTCCCCGTTGGAAGGCGGCCATCAGCCCCGGGTCGTGCCCGGCGAGATGGTCGGACTCCTGTCGTGGTGCGGGACCACCACGGAGTTGGGGTGCGATGTGCTCCTGGGCGCGGCGGCGCGGAAGTTGGGGCTTGCCCATGGTGCCGCGGACGGTGCTGACACGCGGGGTCGGCGGCGTGCCGGCGTTCTCCTCGACGCGTCGGCGTTCGTCAGGCCTGATGCCGGGTACGGCCTCGGCCGGGTTGGCCCGTTCCTCCTGGGCGCCGCGTACGGGCAGCGGAGCCGGTCCGGTGCCGTTCGCCGAGGGGGCCGCGCCTCCGGTCGCGCCCCTTGCGCCGGCCGACGGTTCCTGCCGACGGGGGGCGTCGTGCGACACCGACGGCGTCTGGGACGACGCCTCGGCCGCACCCCGCTGCCCTCCGCTCTCCACTCCGACCGAGGCGGCCACTGACGCCGACCCGGCCGACGCGGCGTGCCGTCGCTGCTGAGGCGGCACCGGCGCCTGCTGCTGACGTGCCTGTGGCGAGGACGGAGGAGCCTGCGGCGGCATGGCGGTACCGGCAACGCCCTGCGGCTCCTGCCCTCGCGCCGCACCCGCCCGTGCCCCCGGTTCGCTTCCCAACAGCCCCTGCGGCACGACGAGTACGGCCTGTACACCGCCGTAGATGTTGGTCTGGAGGCGCACGTGGATGCCGTGACGCTTCGCGAGCTGCGACACGACGAACAGCCCGATGCGTCCGTCCGCCAGCAGGCTGGCGACATTGACCTGGTCGGGGTCGGTGAGCAGGGCGTTCATACGGTTCTGCTCGCCCACGGGCATGCCGAGCCCGCGGTCCTCGACCTCGACGGCGAGGCCCGAGGTCACGAGGTTGGCCCGCAGCAGTACCTGGGTGTGCGGGGCGGAGAACACCGTGGCGTTCTCGACCAGTTCGGCCAGCAGGTGGATGACATCGGCGACGGCGTGGCCGCGCAGGGTGCCGTCGATGGGCGGCACCAGCTTCACCCGCGAGTACTGCTCGACCTCGGCGATGGCCGAGCGGAGCACCTCGGTCATCGAGACCGGGTTGCTCCACTGCCGGCGGGAGACGGCGCCGCCGAGGACGGCGAGGTTCTCCGCGTGGCGGCGGATGCGGGTGGCGAGGTGGTCGACGTGGAAGAGGCCCTTGAGCAGGTCGGGGTCCTCGATCTCGTTCTCGAGCTCGTCGAGGATGGAGATCTCCCGGTGCACCAGCGACTGAAGGCGCCGGGCGAGATTGACGAAGACCTCCAGTTTCTGTTCGCTGCCCGCCTGGCTGGAGAGCTGGGCGGCCTGAACGACGGCGGTGACGGCGCCGTCGTGGGCGTGGGCCAGGTCGGCGGCGAGCAGTTCGAAGTCGTCGGCGCCCTCGGGCGGACCGCTGCGGGACTTGCGCTTCGGCGGTGCTTCGCCGCGGCGCATTGTCTCGACCAGGTTCCGCAGTTCGGCCTCGCCACGCGCGCTGCTGCGGCGCAGTGCACGGATGCGGTCGCTCACTGACCTGGCGGTGCGGTTGGCGGCCACGGCAGCGATCAGGATGCCGGCGAGGGTCACCGAGACCGCGCCGGCCAGCACGGCCCACAGGGTGAGGCTCGGCCGGGCGCCCGTGGAGCGCACCGCGAACAGCACGGCCGCCGAGGCGCTGAGGGTCACCGCGACGGGTGGCAGCACGGCCAGCCGCAGCAGTTGGGGCCGTATATGGGTCTCGGGCAGCGCGGGTGCCGTGCGGGTGGCCGGGCGCCCGTGCCGCCCGCCCTCACGGCGGTCTGCGCGTGCGGCCGGGGCGCGTAGATGAGACATCGGGGTCCTCGTACTGGTCCGTCGGTCGGGGCCTGGGGGTGCGCGCGGTCTGCGCGGCCCGGGGCGTGCGCCATCGCGATGTCGGTCGACAGAGCCGACGAATTCGGCTCCGCGTCGCCCGACGGACACTGACAGTAGTCGCCTTCGCATCAAGTGCGGTGGGCAGTTGACAAACTCCCGCAGGCAGCGTCCCGCTCTGGTATGAGGCCTCGTACGACAGACCGATAACCCGTCACGCCGTTCGCCCACAAGGGGCAGTCGAATGATCGGACCTGGTCAGAAGTGGTCACGAGGAAAGGCCGAGGGGCGGGGCACTTTCCGTGCCCCGCCCCTCGACTACGTCTCGCTTCCTCGCCCCCGACCGTCCCGGTGGGGACGTTTCAGCACCTCACCCGCCCGACGCCCCGACCCCCAGAGCATCACTGACAGTAGCGGCGCGCGATGCCGCGCGAGCGCTCAGGAGCACTCCTGCACGCCCCGCGTGAATCGCCGCGTAGGGGCGCGAGTTGTTGCCGTCCGCGCCCCATGGGTCGTCCCTCGACGGTGGTTGCGGCGCTCGCGCTAGGAGAACTGCACCGTGCCGTCCGGCGCCGGAGCAACCGGCGGCCAGGCCGGCCACCCCTGGGCGGGCGCCTCGGCGACGTCTCGCCACCACGGCGTCACGGGTGCCACGGAGGCCGGTTCGAAGGGCTCGCCGCAGCGCGGAGCCGCCATCGTGGCCCCGGCCTTGTGGGTGGCCCGCATCATCCACTCCCCCGGCTCCGCCCACGGATGCGGCGCCAGGTTGAAGGTCCCCCAGTGGATCGGCAGCATGACGCCCGCGCTCGGGTCGCCGCGCTGAAGGTCGAGGTGGGCACGGACGCCCTCGTCCGGCGTCATGTGGATGTCGGGCCAGAAGTCCGAGTAGGCGCCGACCTGGATCATCGTGGCGTCGAACGGGCCGTGCTCGGCGCCGATGTCCTTGAAGCCGTCGAAGTAGCCGGTGTCCCCGCTGTGGTAGATCCGGTGCTCGTCGGAGGCGACGCTCCAGGAGGCCCAGAGCGTGTGCTGCGTGTTGCGCAGTCCGCGGCCGCAGAAGTGGCGGGCCGGGGTGGCGGTCAGGGTGAGCCCGCCGATCTTGGTGGCCTCGTGCCAGTCCAGCTCGCGCAGCCGGTCGGGGGACACGCCCCAGTGTTCGAGGTGGCCGCCGACGCCGAGCGGCACGGCGAAGACCGTGTCGGTGTCGGCCAGTGCCTTGATCGTGGGCATGTCGAGGTGGTCGTAGTGGTCGTGCGAGATGACGACGACGTCGACCGGGCCGAGCGCGGCGAGCGACAGCGGTACCGGGTGCAGCCGCTTCGGCCCGGCGAAGGGGAACGGGGAGCAGCGCTCGCCCCACACGGGATCGAAGAGGACCCGGCGACCGTCGATCTCCGCGAGGATGCTGGAGTGCCCCATCCAGGTAAGGCGCAGCCCCGTGGCGGGCGGCTTGGCCAGGTCCGCGTAAGTGGTGGGGTGCACCGGCACGGTGCCCTTCGGGGTCCGGTGGGGCCGGGACTCCTTGTCGAAGAAGACCTTGCCGAACTCCAGCATCGACCCGGACGGCCTCGTCCGCGCCTCGCCGCCCGGGTTCTGGAACACCCCGTCCTTGAAGTGGGGTGATCTGCGGATACGCGCCATGCGCTCACCGCTCGGATCCACGCCGAAGGCCTCGGGCCGCAGGGCGCGCAGCCCGGAGCTCGGGAAACGGAAACCGGCCACGCTACCTCCAGGTGGATTCGGTGAGGCCTTCCATTATGGTCGGCACCTCCGACAACCCCGGATACCCCCTGGATATGCCCGGGTCCGCCACGTCCGGCCGGGCTCCGGTGCCTCCCGCTGGTCATCCCGACACCGAAGCCCCTGCACCACGTTTGACATGTCCCCGTCCCACTCCGATACTGACTCATCGTTCAGTAGCAGCGCGGGGCCCCTCGATCCCGAAGAGGGCTGCCCCCGACCCCGGAGACCCCATGACCACCCCAGCCGCCCCCACCACCCCCCTGCTCTCCCTCACCTGGACCGACCACATCACCGGCCGTCAGGGCTTCCTGGTCGTCGACCGGCTGGTGCGCGGCGTGGCCAGTGGCGGGCTGCGGATGCGGCCGGGCTGCACGCTGGACGAGGTCACCGGGCTCGCTCGGGGCATGAGCATGAAGGAAGCCCTGCACTACGACCCCGAGGCCCGGTACGTCCCCCTCGGCGGCGCCAAGGGAGGCATCGACTGCGATCCCCGGGACCCGGAGGCGTACGGGCTCCTGGTGCGCTACCTGCGCAGCATGCGGCCGTACATCGAGAACTTCTGGACCACGGGCGAGGATCTCGGACTCACCCAGGACGTCGTCGACCGGGCGGCGGCCGAGGCGGGGCTCGTCTCGTCCGTCCAGGCCGTGTACCCGCTGCTCGACGACGAGGTCGGTGCACGGCGGCGGCTCGCGGAGGCGTTCGCGGTCGAGGTCGACGGCATCGGCCTCGACGAGCTGGTCGGCGGCTGCGGGGTCGCGGAGTCGGTGCTGACCGCGCTGGACCGGGCCGGTGTGCCGTACTGGAGGACACGCGTCGCCGTGCAGGGCCTGGGGACCATGGGCGGGGCCACGGCTCGCTTCCTCACGCGCGCGGGGCTCACCGTCGTCGCCGTCGCCGACATCAAGGGCACCATCGCCAACCCGGCCGGACTCGACATCGAGAGCCTGCTGGCGGCACGCGACGCGTACGGCACCGTCGACCGAGCCGCGCTGCGTCCCGGGGACCGCGAACTGCCGGGCGACGCCTGGCTGTCGACCGAGGCGGAGGTGCTGGTGCCTGCGGCCGTGTCGTATGCGATCGACGCCGCGAACCAGGGCCGGATCACCGCGCGTTGGATCGCCGAGGCGGCCAACATGCCCGTACGGCCCGACGCGGAGGAACTACTCGCCGCGCGCGGCGTCACCGTGCTGCCGGACGTCGTGGTCAACTCGGGCACGAACGCCTGGTGGTGGTGGACGCTGTTCGGGGACATCGGCCCGGACGCGGACGAGGCGTTCGCCCACACACGGCGCTCGATGCGCGCCCTGACCGACCTCACGCTGGCCCGCGCCGAGGCGGACGGGACGGCTCCGCGGGCGGCCGCGCACGCCGTCGCCGCGGACCGGCTGCCGTTGATCACCGAACGGTTCGGCTGGCACCGGTGACGGCGGTCGCGCAGGCCCTGCCCGACCTGGCTCGGGACCGGTCGGTGACGAGGCTTTAGGGTGACGACGTGGCAAGAGTGCGGTTGAGCGTGGCGGAGCGGCGTGAGGAGTTGCTGCGTGCCGCCGTCGAGCAGATAGAGGCGCGGGGCGTGGCGGCGGTCAGGATCGCCGACGTGGCCTCGGTGCTCGGCGTGAGCAACGCGCTGGTGCTCTATCACTTCGACACGAAGGAAAAGCTCGTCGCGGCCGCGTTCACCCACGCGGCCGAAGGCGACCTGGCCCATCTGCGCCGGCTCCTCGGGCGCCGCACGACGGCACTGCGGCGGCTGCGGGCGGCCGTGCGCTGGTACGCGCCGACCGGCCAGGCCAAGGGCTGGCGGCTGTGGATCGAGGGCTGGGCGGCGGCGCTGCGCGAACCCGCGCTCCAGGAGGTCACCCGGGACCTCGACCGGCAGTGGAAGGGGGCGATCACCGAGGTGATCGCCGAGGGCGTCGCCGCCGAGGAGTTCCACTGCCCGGACCCGAACGGCACGGCCCTGCGCCTGACGGCCCTGCTCGACGGCCTCGCCGTACAGCTCACGTCGTACCCGGGCGCGATCTCACGCGCGCGTGCCCAGGAGTGGGTGGACGAGGCGCTCGCCCGGGAACTCGGGCTGGAGCGAAAGGCGTTGACGGCGTCGAACCGGTGAGCCTGTGTGCCGGGACGCTGTGTGCGATGCCGCCATGTGCCGGGACGCTGTGTGCGATGCCGCCATGTGCCGGGACGCTGTGTGCGATGCCGCCATGTGCCGGGACGCTGTGTGCGATGCCGCCATGTGTCGTACGCAGCACCGAATCCCGCACCCCGCACCCCGCACCCCATGCGTACGTCCGGGCCGCACCGATCAGCCATCGGTACGGCCCGGACCTATCGCTCGCTCGCGAACGGTTCTCAAGCCACCGATCGGATCCGCATCTTGATGTCGTCCGGGGAAAGAGCGCCCTTGGCCGTCACATGGTCCCCCGACGACTCCCCGCGCAGTCGTCGGCCGATCCACGGCACCAGGTACTCCCGCGCCCAGTGGACGTCGTCCCGGCGGACCTCGAGGGTGCCGCGGGGCGGGAGCGGCGGCCAGGGCTGGTCCGGGTCCGCGGGGATCTCCAGGCCGAGGACCTGGCCCGCCCGGAGCGCCACGCGTGTGTGCCCGTCGGCGGACAGATGGAGCCGGTCGTCGTCCCAGGCCCGGCGGTCCTGAACGGTCTTCAGGGACCACAGGTCGAGCACCGGGCAGCCGTACCGGTCGGCGATGGCCCGCACATGTCCGTTGTACGTGGCGATCTTGCCGCGCAGATGCTTCAGCACGGGTACGCCACGGGTGTCGAAGCCAGTCGTCACCATGACGGTGCCGACGGCCGAGGTGAGCCGGATGATCGCCCGCTCGAAGCGCTCGGCGACCTCGTCGGGGTCGGTTCCGGGTCGGATGATGTCGTTGCCGCCCGCACAGAACGAGACCAGGTCCGGGGCCAGTTCGACGGCCTTCGGAAGCTGGTCCTCGATGATCTGGTCGAGCAGTTTGCCGCGTACGGCGAGGTTGGTGTACTTGAAGTCGCCCTCGGGTCGCCTGTCCGCGAGGAGGACCGCGAACCGGTCGGCCCAGCCGACGAACGCCCCGTCGGGGCCGGGGTCGCCGACGCCCTCGGTGAAGCTGTCCCCCACCGCAACGTACGACCCGATCACTGCACTGCTGTCACTCTTCGAATCGTCTGCCACATCGGCACATGATTCACCTTTGAATGTGACCTACGCGACCGTAGGAAAGGGTTGACGATCGGTGAGATAAGCCACTCCTAAAGTGTTCACCAAACCTGGAATAACCCTCTGAGCAGGGGTGTTGTGGTCAAGCCAAACCGCCCTGTCGACACCCCCCGAAACATGCCGAAGACCGGACCCGGGGATCGGGGTCCGGCCTTCGGCCGCGTGTCAGGCAAGTGGTTGTCGCGTGGGTCGCGTCAGCCGATGGCGACACCCTTGCCGCGCAGGTAGGCAACCGGGTCCACGTCCGAGCCGTAGTCCGGCGTGGTGCGGATCTCGAAGTGCAGGTGCGGGCCGGTGACGTTGCCGGTCGCGCCGGAGAGGCCGATCTGCTGGCCGGCGGTCACGGTCTGGCCGCTGGAGACCGAGAGCGACGACAGGTGGGCGTACTGGGCGTAGTAGCCGTCGGCGAGCTGGATGACGACCTGGTTGCCGTACGCGCCGCCCCAGCCGGCCGAGACGACGGTGCCCGCGCCGACCGCCTTCAGCGGGGTGCCGGTCGCGGCGGCGAAGTCGACGCCGGTGTGGTAGCCGCTGGACCACATGCTGCCCGCGACCTTGTAACCGGTGCCGAGGGAGGCGCCGGTCAGCGGGGCGGAGAAGCCGTTGACGGTGCTGGTGGTCTCGGCGGCCGTGGTCGCCTTCTGCGCCTTCTTCGGCGTGGAGGACTTCGAGGCGGACGAGTCCTTCGAGGACGACTTGTGCGTCGAAGAGGGCGCGGAGGACGACGACTTGGGGGCGGTCGTCGCGGCCTTCTTGCCGCCGATGGCGAGCTTGAGTCCCGGGTGGATCAGCGACGGGTCGGAGCCGACGGCCTCGCGGTTGTCGGAGTAGAGCCGCTTCCAGCCGCCGCTCACGTTCTGCTCGTCGGCGATCTTCGAAAGGTAGTCGCCGACCTTCACAGAATAGGTCCGTACGTCAGCCTTCTTCTGGGCGGCCTTCTTCTCAACGGCCTTCTGGCCGACGACCGGAAGGGACTGAACGGCCTTTTCCGAAACGGACTGCGAGGGAGCGGCGTGGGCGCCGGTTGCCCCCATGAGCGGGAGAGCGAGAGCGGCGCCACCGGTTCCGGCGACGGCGATGGAGCGGGTGAAGCGCAGGGACTTCGGACGGCGATGCTTACCCTTCGCGGGCATGGCGAATTCCTCTCCGGCGCCTGCGAGGTGAGCTGTCGGGTGCGGGCTGGAGATGCCCGGCCGCGCCGAGGTGCGGCTTGACCCCTAGCCGTTCCGGAGACCGGAACAGGCGGTTCTACCTGTGGGTCCCCCGCTCCTGCCGTGGACGGGTGAGTTTGCGCGGAATCCGAGCGGCGGCAGGATTGGGCGTCCGTCCGGATTGGTGGCGAACGTAAGCGAGGAAGACGCATGGGAACAAGTGAGAGGTTCCGTCCGAATGCGTTCCTGTTGATCCCTTGTGGGAATTAACCGTCACCGTCCGTTAAATACAGGAGTGCCGCCGGACCCAAAGCCCCTTGAAAAGCATACGAATTACGTGGACATGACGGGCGACTCACGGTCACGGATATGACGCTCCTCACGTGACACTGCTCCAGCTTTCCTTATTGCAGAGCGAGTTGGAATGAAGGCGCCAATTCGGACAGAACGCCTAGATGCGACGGAGTCGAATAACTGCCGCATCAAGGTCGCCTCGCAAGCCGGTACGCAGTCCGTGATGCACCAGTACGGCACCTCGGTGAATTTCGCCCGTTTCAAGGCATTCATACGCTGCTGTCGGATCCAGGCCGCGCAGCCGCAGCGCCGGAAGGGGCTCGCCGAAGCTCTGCGCCTGGAGCCAGGCGAGGACGACCGCCTCGTCCCCGAGCACGTACTGCACCGCGCTCAGCCCGCCCCGCGGGGCCCGCAGCCGGTACAGGTCGCCGCGCTGCACCAGGGGCCGGATCTCCTTGTAGAGCTCCACCCACTCCCGCGCCTCGGCGAGCTCCTCCTCGGTCCACTGGGCAAGGTCACCGCCGACCCCGAGCACGCCGGCCATCGCGCTCACGAACCGGAAGCGCAGCGAGCTGGCGCGATGGTTGAGCATGGCGTTCGGGCTGTCGGTCACCCAGGCGGCCATGGCCCGGGCGGGGTGGATCTGGCTGAAGCCGTGCTGGATGGCGAGCCGGTCGAGGGGGTCGGTGTTGTCCGAGGTCCACACCTGGTCCGTACGGCCGAGCACGCCGAGGTCGATGCGTCCGCCCCCGCCCGAGCAGGACTCGAAGGCGACGCCGGGGTGAGCGGCGCGCAGCCGGTCCAGCAGGTCGTACAGGGCGCGCACATGGTCGACCCACAGGCGCTGCGGGTACGGCTCACCGGGCCAGCCCGCGTCGCTGAAGCAGCGGTTGAAGTCCCACTTCACATAGTCGATCGGGGCACTGGAGAGGAGCCCGTCGAGCTGCTCCCAGAGGTACTCCCGGACGTCGTCGCGGGCGAGGTTCAGCACTAGTTGATTGCGGAATTCCGTCCGCTTTCGTCCCGATTGATACTGAACCCACTCGGGATGCGCGCGGTACAGCTCGCTGTCCGGATTGACCATTTCCGGTTCGACCCAGATGCCGAACTGCATGCCGAGCGCGTGCACGTACTCGGCGAGCGGCTTGAGGCCGGAGGGGAAGCGGTCGGGGTTGGGCGTCCAGTCGCCGAGCCCGGCGCGGTCGCTGGTGCGCGTCCCGAACCAGCCGTCGTCCACCACGAACAGCTCGACGCCGATGGCCGCGGCCCGCCGCGCGAGGAGGCTCTGCTGCTCCTCGGAGATGTCGAACTCCGTCGCCTCCCAGGAGTTGAACAGCACCGGCCGGTCCTGGTCGGCGTCCGGGATCACGTACGCGCGCTGATACGCGTGCCAGGCGCGGCTGGCGCCGCCGAAGCCGCCGTCGCTCCACAGGCCGGCGAAGACGGGCGTGGTGAAGGACTCCCCCGCCGCCAGCCGCAGCAGGCCGGAGTCGTCGTGTCCGGCGCCGCCGGTGACCTGCACGCGCGCGTCCGGGAGTTGGGCCACGGCGATCCGCCAGGACCCCGACCAGCCGAGCGCGCAGCCGTAGACCTCGCCGCGCTCCTCGGTGGCGTCCGTGTCGAGCGCGACCCACGGCAGATGCTGGTGCCCGGTGTGCCCGCGGCGGCTGCCGATGACCTTCTCGCCGTAGGTGAGGGGGGCCCGCGCCAGCCGTGACTCGGCGCCCCAGCGGCCGTGCAACTGGGACAGCCGCCAGCCCTCCCTCTCCGGCAGCGTCCAGGTGGCCGAGTCGGCGCGCAGCAGCTCCAGATCGCCTCCCTGGTTGTCCAGGGTCACCCAGCGCTCTACGACGTCCTCGCGCATCCGGTAGTGCAGCGTGACCTTCAGTGCGCCGTCACGAAAAAGCAACCGCAGTTCGTCACCCTCGGACTCATGCCGCTCGAAGCTCCACTCGGTGCCGCGCCGCTCGTCGCTGCGCACGGACAGGGCGGGCCGAACGAAGCGCGGGCCGCCCTCGACCGGGTACTCCTCGCGCCCGTCCAGCGGGGACTCGAAGGGCCAGTACTCCGGCAGCGGGCGGACGGCGAGGGCCTCGGCGTCGGCGAGCCCGATGCGCGGGCCCCAGTGGAGGTGCAGCAGCTCGTCCCCGTCGGTCAGGTGGACGGCGTAGCTGCTGGTCGGCCCGGAGAGGACCCACGTACGGCCGTTGTCGGAGATGTCCAGCATCAAACCCTCACAGAGACGAACAGGCGCGATCAAGTACCAACATCATCAAGGGTCGTGCGGCCCTGAGGCAACGCCTGTGGACAACTCATTGGCCCTGGAATCCATGTCGTATGGTCGAGATCGCACCCCGTCGGCCGCATCGCCGAGCCGCGCCGCCGGGGCCGACCGGGAGGAGCCCCCGTGACGCAGCAGATCCCGTCGACCGAGCCCGAACTGGCCGGGGTTCGCAACTTCCGTGATGTGGGCGGCCTGCCCACGGTGGACGGACGACGGGTGCGGCACGGAGTGCTGTTCCGCAGCGGCCATCTCGCGCACGCGACCGCCGAGGACGCCGGCTTCCTCGGCTCGCTGGGGCTGCACACGATCTTCGACTTCCGCAACGCGGCCGACCAGAAGCTCGAAGGACCGGACATCGAGCTGCCCGGCGTGCGCAATGTCAACCTGCCGCTGTCCGACCCGGCGGACGGCGCGGAGTTCTGGAAGATGGTCCGGGACGGCGATCTCGACCAACTGCGCGGGATCCTGGCGGACGGCAAGGGCGCGAACCGGATGATCGTCTCCTACCGTTCGATCATCAAGGAGCGCACCGGCGAACACTCCCAGGTGCTCCACTCGCTCGCCGAGGACAGCGTCCCAGCTCTGATGCACTGCGCTGCCGGCAAGGACCGCGCGGGTCTGACCATCGCCGTGACGCTGCTGGCCCTCGGCGTGGAACGCGAGGCGATCGTCGCCGACTACCTGGAGTCCAACGCCAAGCACCGCCGCTACAAGGTGCGCCGCAACGGCAGCGACGCCTCCGCCTACTCGCCCGAGGTCATGGAGCTGCTCAGCCCGCTGTTCGACGCGCGGGCCGAGTATCTGACGGCGGCCTTCGAGACGATCGAGGAGACGTGGGGCGGCGTCGACACCTACCTGGAGCAGGGCGTGCGGCTGAGCCCCGAGTCCCGGGAGCGGCTGCGGGAGCGGCTGCTCGACTGACGCCGCGTCCGCGCCGGCGCGCGCCCATGCGCTCGACCGGCGCCGGCCGCCACCGCGCACCCGTGCCTACTTCGCGCCCGCCTCGAACAGGAAGTAGATGAAGGCGGCGAAGACGTGCCCCACCGCGATGTAGATGATGAGCCGCACCCACAGGGCGCGCGGGAACTTCTCCTCCATGTCACTCATGGCGTCTCTCCAGGGGTGGGGCCCAGGCACAGGGTGGCCGTGGGGCTCTGCAACAAGGTGTGGACGAACAGCAGCTCGACCCCGCCCGGGTCCTCGGCGGCGATGCGGTGCGGGGTCAGCGAGTCGAAGTGCGCGCTGTCGCCGGGCGCGAGCCGGTGTGTGGTGTCCCCGAGGCGCAGCCGCAGCCGCCCTTCGAGGACATAGAGCCATTCCTCGCCGGGGTGCACCCGCACGATGTCGCCCTGCGCGCCGTGCGGCACATGGACGCGCAGAGCCTGCATCCCGCGCCCGGGCGCGCCCGCCTGCCAGTACGTCCAGCCGCCCGCCGCGGTCGGTTCCATGTCGGCGGCGCGCACGACGGCGTCCCGGTCGGCGACCGTCTCGCCGAGCAGCTCGGAGACCGTCGTACCGTAGATACGCGCGAGCGCGAGCAGCATCGGCAGCGAGGGCTGGCGTTGCCCGGTCTCCAGTCGGGAGAGGTGGGCGGGCGACAGCCCGGCGGAGCGGGCCGCGGCCTCCAGGGTGAGGGCGGCTCGACGACGCAGGGCCCGAAGCTGAGGCGCGACTGCGGGCAGGGCGTCGACCGGCACCGCCGTATCGCCTTCAGGCGAGGTCTCGGGAGAGCTCATGCTCTCCATTCAGCCGCAGGCTTGCCTCAGCGGCAAATTTCTTGCCTCAGAGGCAAAATCTGCGAAGGGCCGAGCTGAGAGGGCTGCCGGGGGCTCACCGGTTCGCGACCGCCTGCTTGATCAACGTCTTGCCGAAGTCCCACATCAGCCCGCCCCCACTGTGTGCGTCGTCCATCACATCGGTGAAGGCGTCGACGAACCGGTCCACCTCCCGCTCGCCGATGATCAGCGGCGGGATCAGCTTGATCACTTCCAGGTGGTCGCCGGAGACCTGGGTGAGGATCCGGTGCCGCCGCAGCAGCGGTACGACGACCATCTGCGCGAACAGTCCCTTGCGCGCGGCCTGGAGCATGGTCCAGCGGCCGCGCAGCTTGAGTGAGTCGGGACGGCCGAACTCGATGCCGATCATCAGGCCCCGGCCGCGGACGTCGGCGAGCAGTTCGTACTTGTCGATCAGCGCCGCGAGCCGGGACCGCAACTGCTCCCCGGTCGCCCGCGCGTTCGCGACGATCTGCTCGTTCTCCATGACCGACAGCACGGCGAGCCCGGCCGCCATGGCCTGGGCGTTGGATCCGAAGCTCGCCGAGTGGACGAGCACGCGGTCCATGGACGAGTAGACCTTCTTGAAGATCCAGTCCTTGCCGAGCGTGGCCCCCACCGGTACATAGCCCCCGGAGAGCGCCTTGGCGACGCACACCAGGTCCGGTTCGACGCCCTCCTCGTGCTGGTAGGCGTAGAAGTCGCCGGTCCGGCCCAGTCCCGTCTGCACCTCGTCGGCGATGAGCAGCGCCTTGTGCTTGTGCAGCAGCTCCTGGGCGGCCCGCAGATAGCCGGGCGGGGCCTCGTGCACGCCCTTGCCCTGGATCGGCTCGACGATCAGGGCGGCCACGTCGCCCTTCTTCAGCTCCCGGGCCAGGGCGTCGAGATCGCCGAGGGGTACTGCCGTGTCCGGCAGCAGCGGGGCGAAGCCGTCCCGGAAGCCGGACTCGCCGTTGACGGACAGGGAACCGGTGGTCAGCCCGTGGAAGGCGTGGTCGCAGTACAGCACCCGCGGCTTGCCGGTGACGAACCGCGCGAACTTCAGCGCGGTCTCCACCGCCTCCGTCCCGCTGTTGCCGAAGAACACCCGGTCCAGGTGCGGGCTGTGGGTCAGAAGCCGTTCCGCCAGCAGCCCGGGCAGCGGCTGGCAGTCGAAGCGGGTGAGGTCGGCGAGCTGGGCGTCGAGGACGTCGTGCAGCGCCTTGCGGACGACGGGGTGGTGGCGCCCCAGGCCCATCACCCCGAACCCGGCGAGCATGTCCAGGTAGTCGTCGCCGTCCGCGTCCCAGAAGTACGCGCCCTCGGCCCGCTCGTAGACCCTGTCGAAGCCGATGGTGTGCAGCATGCGCGGGAGCTGGTGGTTCAGGTACTTGGTGTGCAGCTCGTAGCGCTCGGCTCCGCGCTCGGCGAGGAGCCGGCCGAGGTCGAACTCGCTCGTCATTCAGCTTTCTCCTTGACTGGCACGACGGCAGGACCGTCATGACTCCCCTCGGCCCGCTCCGCGCCGGCGACGCTCTCCTCGGCCTCCTTGAGGGCCAGGCTCGCGCTGATCCGGCCCGCGACCTCCACGGGCGTGAGCCCGATGTCGGCGAGCACCTCGCTCCGCTTGGCGTGCGCGAGGAACTGCTCCGGGATGCCGAAGCGCCGCACCGGTACGTCGACATCGGCGTCGCCCAGCGCCAGCGCCACGGCCGAGCCGACCCCGGACGAGCGGCTGTTGTCCTCGACGACGGCCACCAGTCGGTGCAGCGCGGCGAGTGGTGCGAGCGCGGGGTCGACGGGCTTCACCCACCGCGGGTCGACGACGGTGCAGTTGATGCCGCGGGCCTGGAGCAGCTCGGCCGCCTGGAGGCACACCGGGGCCATCACGCCGACGGCGACGAGCAGGACGTCCGGCTCACCGGCGTCCCTGTGCAGCACGTCCAGCCCGCCCACCCGGTCGACCGCCGGGATCGACGGCCCGACCGACTCCTTCGGGAATCGTACGAGCGTCGGCGCGTCGTCGCAGGCCACGGCCTCGCGCAACTGCGCCCGCAGTTGGTCGGCGTCGCGCGGCGCGGCGATCCGCAGACCGGGGACGACCTGGAGGATCGACATGTCCCACATGCCGTTGTGGGAGGCGCCGTCGGCGCCCGTGACGCCGGCCCGGTCCAGCACGAACGTCACTCCGCAGCGGTGCAGCGCGACATCCATGAGGAGCTGGTCGAAGGCGCGGTTCAGGAAGGTGGCGTAGATGGCGACGACCGGATGCACCCCGCCCGTCGCGAGCCCCGCCGCCGACACGGCCGCGTGCTGCTCGGCGATCCCGACGTCCCAGACCCGGTCCGGGAACCGCTCCGCGAACTTGCCGAGCCCGACGGGATGCAGCATGGCCGCCGTGATCGCGACGACGTCCTCCCGCTCCTCGCCGATCCGCACGATCTCGTCGCCGAACACCGACGTCCAGGACGGACCGCCCGACGGCGCGAGCGGCTCGCAGGTCAGCGGGTCCATCACGCCGACGGTGTGGAAGTGGTCCTCCTCGTGGGCGAGGGCGGGTTCGTAGCCGCGCCCCTTCTCCGTGAGGCAGTGGATCAGCACCGGCCCGTGGAAGCGCTTGGCCCTGCGCAGCGCGGACTCGACGGCCCCGATGTCGTGCCCGTCGATCGGACCGACGTACTTCAGCCCGAGATCCTCGAAGAGCCCCTGCGGTGCGAACGCGTCCTTGAAGCCCTTCTTCGCGCCGTGCAGGGCCTCGTAGACGGTGTTGCCGACGACGGGCGTGCGCTGGAGCACGTCCTTGCCCCAGGCCAGGACCCGCTCGTAGCTGTCCGTCGTGCGCAGGGTGGCCAGGTGGTTGGCAAGGCCGCCGATGGTCGGTGCGTACGAGCGCTCGTTGTCGTTGACGACGATGATCAGCGGCCGGTCCTTGGCCGCCGCGATGTTGTTCAGCGCCTCCCAGGCCATGCCGCCGGTCAGCGCCCCGTCGCCGATCACCGCGACGACGTGCCCCTTCTCCCCCTGCACCTGACGCGCCTTGGCGAGCCCGTCGGCCCAGCCGAGCGCGGTGGAGGCGTGGCTGTTCTCGACGATGTCGTGCTCGGACTCCTCCCGCGAGGGGTAGCCGGACAGGCCGCCCTTGCCGCGCAGCTTGGAGAAGTCCTGCCGACCCGTCAGCAGCTTGTGCACGTAGCTCTGGTGACCGGTGTCCCAGACGATGCGGTCGACCGGCGACTCGAAGACCCGGTGGAGCGCGATGGAGAGCTCCACCACCCCCAGGTTGGGCCCGAGATGTCCGCCGGTCCTGGCGACCGCGTGCACCAGGAACTCCCTGATCTCGTCGGACAGTTCACCGAGTTCTGCCTCGGACAGCGCCTTCAGGTCACGTGGTCCCCGGATGCTCTCCAGAATCGTCACGTTCGGGCCCCCTCTCGGTCCGTGCCTTGCTTCAACTCACCGTCACTGCCGGTTTCCCCGTGCCGGTGGGGGCGCCCGATGCGACCCCGTCCTGCTCCATCTGCTCGGCGATCTTCATCGCCTCTTCGATCAGCGTCTCGACGATCTTCGACTCGGGGACCGTCTTGATGACCTCGCCCTTCACGAAGATCTGCCCCTTGCCGTTGCCGGAGGCGACGCCGAGGTCGGCCTCCCGGGCCTCGCCGGGGCCGTTGACCACACAGCCCATGACGGCCACCCGCAACGGCACTTCCATGCCTTCCAGGCCCGCCGTGACCTCGTCGGCCAGCTTGTAGACGTCGACCTGCGCACGCCCGCACGACGGACAGGAGACGATCTCCAGGCGCCGCTGCTTGAGATTCAGCGACTCCAGGATCTGGATGCCGACCTTGACCTCCTCGGCGGGCGGGGCGCTCAGCGACACCCGGATCGTGTCTCCGATTCCCCGCGACAGCAGCGCGCCGAAGGCGACCGCCGACTTGATCGTGCCCTGGAAGGCGGGCCCGGCCTCGGTGACCCCGAGATGCAGCGGGTAGTCGCACTGCGCCGCGAGCTGGCTGTACGCCTCGATCATCACGACCGGGTCGTTGTGCTTCACCGAGATCTTGATGTCCCGGAAGCCGTGCTCCTCGAACAGCGACGCCTCCCACAGCGCGCTCTCCACGAGCGCCTCCGGGGTCGCCTTGCCGTACTTCTGCAGCAGCCGCCTGTCGAGCGAACCGGCGTTGACGCCGATCCGGATCGGGGTGCCGTGATCCTTGGCGGCCCGCGCGATCTCCTTGACCTTGTCGTCGAACTGCTTGATGTTTCCCGGATTGACGCGTACGGCCGCACAGCCGGCCTCGATCGCGGCGAACACGTACTTCGGCTGGAAGTGGATGTCCGCGATCACCGGGATCTGCGACTTGCGGGCGATGGTCGCGAGCGCGTCCGCGTCGTCCTGCGTCGGACAGGCCACGCGCACGATCTGGCAGCCGGACGCCGTCAGCTCCGCGATCTGCTGCAAGGTGGCGCCGATGTCGGACGTACGGGTCGTCGTCATCGACTGCACCGACACCGGGGCACCGCCCCCGACCGCCACCGGGCCGACGTGGATCTGCCGCGACACACGTCGCTCGGCGACCGGCCGGACCGGTACCTCGGGGACGCCCAAGGAGATGGCGGTCATGGCGTCACTCCCGGTTTCCGGAGACCGTCTCGCGCATGGCGCGCAGCGACTCCTTCAGCGAGCCCATGGTGGCGAGGACGGCGGTGGGCTCGTAGCCGCAGTGCGCCATGCAGTTGGCGCAGCGCGGGTCTTTGCCGCGGCCGTACTTGTCCCAGTCGGTCTCCTCGATCAGCTCCCGGTACGTCGGAACGTACCCGTCGCTCATCAGGTAGCAGGGGCGCTGCCAGCCGAACAGCGAGTAGTTCGGGATCGCCCACGCGGTGCACGGGAAGTCGACCTTGCCCTCGAGGAAGTCGAGGAACAGCGGCGAGTGGTTCAGCCGCCACTTCCTGCGGTTGCCGCCCGCGAAGGCCTTCTTGAACAGCTCGCGGGTCTGCTCGACGCCGAGGAAGTGCTCCTGGTCGGGGGCCTTCTCGTAGGCGTAGGCGGGCGAGATCATCATCTCGTCGACCTTGAGGTCGTCGTTGAGGAAGTTCAGCACCTCGATGATGGTCTGCGGGGTGTCGGTGTTGAAGAAGGTCGAGTTGGTGGTCACCCGGAAGCCGCGCCGCTTGGCCTCCTTGATCGCCTCCACCGCCTCGTCGAACACGCCCTCCTTGGCGACGGACTCGTCGTGGCGCTCGCGCAGGCCGTCGATGTGCACGGCGAAGGCGAAGTAGGGCGAGGGCGTGAAATTGTCCATCTTCTTGCGCAGCAGCATGGCGTTGGTGCACAGGAAGACGTACTTCCGCTTGGCCACGAGCTGCCGCACGATCTCGTCGATCTGCGGGTGCATCAGCGGCTCGCCGCCGGCGATGGACACCATCGGCGCACCGGACTCGAGCACCGCACCGACGGCCTGGGCCACCGGCATGCGCTGCTTCAGGACTCCGGCCGGGTGTTGGATCTTGCCGCAGCCCTCGCACTTGAGGTTGCAGGCGAAGAGCGGCTCCAGCTCCACGATCAGCGGGAACTTGTCACGCCTACGGAGCTTCTGTTCGGCCAAGTATGTAGCGACCTTGATGGACTGACGCAGCGGCATGGCCATCTGGCTCACCTCCTGGGGAGCAGCAAAGAACGGTGCCATTCGTAGAATGCGGGAAGAACGGTACGAAGGACGCGGAAAGCCGATATTCCACCGCGCAACGTGCCGATCCGGACGAGTTCATGTTCTGGAGCGTCCACGACCACCCGGACGGCCGCAACCGGGCGCTCGCCCGTGCGGACGGCGCTCAGGAGTGTGGCCGCCGACTCCATGTCGACCGCGATTGCGCCGGTCGCGAGCAGATCGGACCGTTCCTGACCGCGGACGACATGATCGGAGCCGGTGAGTGGTCCGGTGTGGACGGTGCGGCCCGGGATGGTCCGCACGAGTTCTTTGACGAGTAGGTCGGTCCCCACGCACGGAACGGTTCCCGCCGGATCCCGGGTCTCCTCGGCGACCACCAGATCGCCGGGGTGCATCCCGGGGGCGAGCCCCGCGCAGAAGCCGGTGGCGAGGACGGCGGCCCCGCTGAGGGCCGGGTCGGCCAGCACCCGGGCCACGGAGCGTTCGGCCGCCCGGGGTCCCATGCCCGTACGGAGCACGGTGACCGGCCCGCCGGCCCCGCCCCGCTCGCCGGCGCGCAGGGCGAACTGCTCGATGCCGAGCGCGCAGGCGATCAGCAGCGGGGCCGGGGCGGGCTGCGGACTCATCAGCTCCCCTTGGCCTCGGCGAGCGACCTCCTGGGCCCGCCGCTCTTGTCGGTGAAGGGCTCCCCGTGCAGGTACCGGCCGAGCGCGGTCAGCGGGAAGACCTGCCGGTAGAGGTGATAGTTGATGGAGAAGTCCCAGGGGAACCCGGTGCCGGTGAAGTAGGGCTCGTCCCAGGAGCCGTCCTCCCGCTGAGTCGCCGCGAGCCACTCGATGCCGCGTTCGACGGCCTTGGAGTCCCGCTCCCCCGCGGCCAGCAGCGCCATCAGCGCCCACCCGGTCTGTGAGGCCGTCGAGGCGCCCCTGCCGCTCCACTCCTTGACGTACTTGTAGGAGCGCAGGTCCTCGCCCCAGCCGCCGTCGTCGTTCTGGACGGACTCCAGCCAGGTGACGGCGCGCCGGATCGCGGGGTGCGAGCCCGGCATGCCGGCGGCCACCAGGGCGGGTACGACGGATCCGGTGCCGTAGACGTAGTTCACGCCCCAGCGGCCGAACCACGAGCCGTCCGGTTCCTGCTCGGCGAGCAGCCACCGGATGCCGCGCCGGGTGCGCGGGTCGTGGGCGAGGCCCTCGACCGCGAGCATCTCGACGACGTGCGCGGTGACGTCCGCCGACGGCGGGTCGATGACCTCGCCGAAGTCGCAGAACGGCAGCCGGTTGGGGAACGGGCTGGTGTTGTCGACGTCGAAGGCGCCCCACGCCCCGTTGCGCGACTGCATCCCGAGGTTCCAGCGCACACCGCGGCCGATCGCCTTCTCCAGCTTCTCCGGGTCGTGGTGCCGGACCCGGCGCAGGGCGAGGACCACCTCGGCGGTGTCGTCGATGTCGGGGTAGTTGTCGTTGTGGAACTCGAACGCCCAGCCCCCCGGCGGCAGTTGGGGCCGCTTGACCGCCCAGTCGCCGGGCCGGACGATCTCCTCGCCCAGCATCCAGTCGGCGGCCTTGACGAGCTGCGGGTGATCGGCGGGTACGCCCGCGTCCGCGAGCGCGATGGTCGCGAGGCAGGTGTCCCAGACCGGCGACTGGCAGGCCTCGATCATCCGGGCCCCGTCCTCGCGCCAGACGGCGAAACGGTCCAGCGAGGCGAGACCCTCGCGCATCACGGGGTGCTGAAGGTCGTAGCCGAGCAGGTGCAGCGCGATGATCGAGTACACCGCCGGGGGCTGGATGCCGCCCCAGCAGCCGTCGTTCTCCTGCCGCTCGATGATCCAGCGGGCGGCGCTGTTCATCGCGGCTCTGCGCAGCCTGCGCGGGGCGACCTTGCGCAGTTGGTGCAGCGCCTTGTCGAGCCGCTGGAAGGCGCCGTCCCAACTCGCCGCCGGGGCGAGGGGCTTGGGCGGGTTGGGGAGCGCCGGGTCGGTGTGCAACTCGTCGAGCGCGAAGGGTGCGGGGCGTACCGGTCGCTTCGCGGAGACGATCGTCAGCGGGACGATGGTCTGCCGGGCCCAGCAGCCGAAGTCGTAGATGTTGAGCGGGACCCACTTGGGGAAGTAGATGAGCTCCGGCGGGAGTTCGGGCAGGTCCTCCCACTTCCACCAGCCGAACAGGGCCAGCCAGATCCGCGTGAAGACCCGGGAGGCGGCGATGCCGCCCTGCTCGCGGACCCAGGCGGAGGCCCGTGCCATGTGCGGTGCGTCCGGCGCGTCGCCGGCCAGACGGAGGGCGACGTACGCCTCGACGGTGGCGGAGAGCTCGCCCGGCGCGCCGTAGAAGGTGCCCCAGGTGCCGTCCTCGCGCTGCTCGCCGCGGATGAAGAGCGCGGCGGCCTGTGTCGTCTTCTCGTCGCGGATGCCCAGGAACTGACGGAGCAGAAGGTCCTCGGCGTCCATGGTGACGTTCGTCTCGAGGTCGCCCTTCCACCAGCCCTGGGCGTCCTGCTTCGCCAGCAGGAAGTCGGTGGCGCGCCGGACCGCGCCTGCGGCGGCTTCGTGCACCCCGGCCGCCACGGGGTTCTCGCTGTCGGTGTCGCTGGCCGCGGCTGCCCGGGGCGGCCGCGCCCCGGTGCTTCCGTCGGTCGTCGCTGTCATGGCTTCCCCTTCGTGCAGTGCTACAGGTAGTGCGTCTGCTACGGGTCCGCCGTCGGCCGGCGCGCTTCTTCCAGCGACACCAGCCGGCGACTATGCGAGGGCTATTCGACCGATACTGATCATCTCATTTCGCCCGGCGGTGATCATCTCTTTCGTACGACGACGAAGTCGGCGAGCGCCGTGAACTGTGCGCGCACCCGGTCGGGCATGTCGACGGCGTCGAGGGCCTCGACGGCGACCGCGTGCTGACGGCGCGCCTCCCCGGCGGTCCACTCGCGGCCGCCCGCCTCCTCGATGAGGGCGGCGCGGGCGGCGAACTCCTCCTCGGAGAAGTTCTCGAAGTCGCTGCTCTTGGCGTCGGCGGCGAGGATCTCGCCGAGCCGCTCGGAGGCGGAGCCGCCCGCCGCGAGCGCGGCCACGACCGGCAGGGACTTCTTGCGCTGGCGCAGGTCGCTCCAGGTCTGCTTGCCGGTGGAGACCGGGTCGCCCCAGATGCCGAGGAGGTCGTCGACGGCCTGGAAGGCGAGCCCCAGGTGGTAGCCGTACTTCTCCAGGGTGTCGGCGGTGTGGTCGTCCGCGCCGGCGAGCACCGCGCCGATGGAGCTGGCGCTGGCGAGCAGGGCGCCGGTCTTGTTGCCCTCCATCTCCAGACACTCCTCGACGCTGACGCGGTCGCGGTGCTCGTAGGAGATGTCCTGGGCCTGGCCGTCGATCAGGGCGCGGGTGGCGGTGGCCAGGCGGCGGGTGGCACGACCGGCCTCGACGGTGCCGAGCTCCAGCAGCACCTCGTTGGCCAGCGCGAACATGGCGTCGCCGACGAGGATGGCCTGGGCGGGGCCGTGCAGCTTCCAGACCGTGTCCCGGTGGCGGCGCTGCTCGTCGCCGTCCATCAGGTCGTCGTGCAGCAGCGAGAAGTTGTGGACCAGTTCGACGGCGACGGCGCCGGGGATACCGGCCTCGGGCGCGGCGCCGGTGACCTCGGCGGAGAGCAGCGCGAGGGCGGGGCGCACGGCCTTGCCGCCGTCGCCGGCCGTGGGCTTTCCGTCGGCGTCGATCCAGCCGAAGTGGTAGGCGGAAACGGTGTCCATGGGAGGAGCCAGGCGGTCGACGGCCGCCCGCAGAACCGGCGTGGTCAGGGTCCTACCGCGCTCCAGGAGCGCGGTCACGTCCACCGCGGTCTCTCGAGCGGCCTTCTCGGCCGGGGGCACAGTGGGCACGTTCTCTCCTCTTGTTGCGCTACGGGGGGTGCGGGGGCCTGCCGCCGACTGCTCGTTCAGCATCACGCCGCCTCCTCGACGTCGAAGAGGTGGCTGGGGCGAGGCCGGCCCAGAGCGCTCAGCGCGGCTTCGGCCGCACTCACGCCACTGCGGACCGCACTCTCCATGGTCGCGGGCCACCCTGTGGCGGTCCACGCTCCGGCCAGGTACAGGCCGGATGCCTTGGTGCGGGCGCCGGGCCGCAGCCGCCCGACGCCGGGGGTGGGGGCGAACGTCGCCGTGCGCTCCCTGGTCACGAAGAAGTCCTTCACCCGGGCATCGCGCGCCCTGGGCAACAGCCGTTCCAGCTCGGGCAGATACCGCTCGCGCAGGGCGGCGACGGGTTCGTCGATCTCGTCCTGTGCGGCCGACTGGGACAGGGCGAGGTACTGGCCCTCCTTCAGCCCGGAGGCGTCGGTGCGGTCGAACACCCACTGGACCGGGGTGCCCAGGGCCGTGAGGAACGGCGTGCCGAGCACCTTGCGGTCGTAGACGACATGGACGTTGAGGATCGGTGCGGTGCCGATCTGCAGGAGCTGTTCGGGGGCGTCGAGGGCACCGCCGGGCAGCAGGTCGTACGCCTCGCGCTGGGCCACGGCGAGCACGACCGCGTCCGCGTGGAGCGTCTCGCCGGGAACCTGAACGCTCCAACGTCCGTTCTCGTCAGTAGAGATGGAGGTGACGCGTGTACGGACCTCGGTACGCACGCCCGCGGTGTCGAGCGCCTTGCGGGCCAGCCGGTCATGCAGTTCGCCCAGCGGGACGTGCGCCCATCCGATGTCGGCCGCGCCCGGGTCGGACAGCAGACCGGTCTTGAACACCATCGCGGCGAGCCCCAGCGAGGCGTCGCCCGCGACCGCGTTGAGGGTGGCGACCCCGACCAGGTCCCAGAGGGCTTCGACGGCACGCGCCGACTGACCGTGCGCGGTCAGCCAGCTTCCGAAGTCCTGGGTGTCCAGGGTCGGATCGGCGAGGTCGAGCCCCTTGAGCGCGAGCGCGGCACGCCCGACCTTGGCGCGTTCGGCGAGGGAGAGATGCGGATACGTCGCCAGGCTCCGGCCCAGGTGCAGGGGTACGGGCAGCGCGTCGCGCCGCAGTCTGCCGAGCCGTCGGCCCTCGGGCTTGTCGACGTCGAGTACGGGCACGTCGAGCCGGTCCTGGAGCGGAGCCAGCGCCGTCCCCTCGATCCGGTCGAGGAACCAGCGGTAGGCGGTGCAGCAGCGCAGGTAGACGTGCTGTCCGTTGTCGACGGTGAGGTCGCCGCGTTGGAAGGAGAAGGCCAGGCCACCCAGCCTCGGCCTGCCCTCGATCAGGGTGACGCGGACGCCCGCGTCGGCGAGCGCGAGCGCGGTGGTGATGCCGGCGAGCCCCCCGCCGACCACGACCGCGTCCTTCCCGGCGCGTCCCGGGATGTCCGCGAGCGACCCGTCCGGCCGCATGCCGTCGGTCATCGTGCACCCTCCCCTGCGCGACCGCTGTGCCGATGGTTCAACGGTGCACGGCCGGTCGTCTCAGTCAGGGACGCCGCCTGACGGCGGAGGGTTGCCTGCCATTTTTCCCCGGCGGCATCACCTTGGGCCGAAATGTCCATCAGGCGCGCCTCCTGACGGTTCGGGTGACATGCCGGGCGTCCAGACCGGACAGACCGCGCACGGCGACGTACGCCTTCTCGCGCCCGGGCAGGGAGACCCGGCCGCGTAGCACGGCCTCCGGGTCGCGCTCGATGCGGTCCAGGAGGCGGCGGTAGATGCCGGCCATGGCGGCGACGCACGCACCGCTGCGCCGGTCGAGCATGGGGAGCAGCCGGTAGCCCTCGGCGAAAAGGGCGCGGGCCCGACGCACTTCGAAGTGCACGAGGCCCGCGAAGTCGGAGCCCTCCGGTGGTGTCGGCCCGCTGAAGCCGGCCGAGCAGCCGAATTTGGCGAGGTCGTCGGAGGGCAGATAGGTGCGCCCTCCCTCGGCGTCCTCACGGACGTCACGCAGGATGTTGGTCAGTTGCAGCGCCAGGCCGAGCGTGTCCGCGTACTCGGGGGCGCGTTCGGCGCCGCGCACCCCCGGTTCGGTGCCGAACACGCCGAGCGACAGGCGTCCGATGGCGCCCGCCACACAGCGGCAGTAGACCTTCAGGTCGTCCCAGGTCTCGTAGGTCTCGCCGCGCACGTCCATCAGCACGCCGTCGATCAGCTCGTCCAGTCCGCCGAGCGGGATCGGGAAGGCGTCGGCGGCGTGGGCGAGGGCGACGGCCACGGGATCGATGTCGTCCTCGTCGACCGCGCGGTCGCGGATCCGGGTCAGCAGCGCCCGGGTGTCCTCGAGCCTGGCCATCTTGACCTCGCCGCTCAGGGCGCCGTCACCGATGTCGTCGACGCGGCGCGAGAACGCGTACAGCGCCGACATCGCCCGGCGCTTGGGCGTGGGCAGCAGTCTGATGCCGTAGGCGAAGTTCCGTGCCTGCTGTCCGGTGACGGCCTCGCAGTAGCTGTAGGCGGCGAGTACCGGTGCGGACGCGTGTGGTGCAGACTCCACGGTCCGGATCACCCCTCTCCTCGCAGAGTCACGCCCACCTCGCGCAGCAGCCGTAGCCTGCTGGCCTTGGGCGGGCCGGGCAGTACGTCGTATTCGGCGGCGGCGATCGCACCGATCGCCGCCCTTCCCCCCGCCACGAAACCCGCGAGCAGCAGCTTGAGCCTGCCGTGGACGCTACCCACCAGAGGGGTGCCTTCATTCAGGAGGTTTTGGGCACGTTCGGCTTCGTATGCAACCAGTGCGCGCACCGATGCGCCCGCCGTTTTCGCCCCGAGGTCGGTTTCCTCGACGTGGAAGCGCTTCATGTCCGTTGCGGGCAGATAGATCCGGTCACGACCGAGGTCCTCGGCGACGTCCTGGAGGTGCTCGACGATCTGGAGCGCCGTGCACACCGCGTCGGAACGGCGGATCCGCTCGGGCGTCGCCGTGCCGGTGACGGCGAGGACGAGACGGCCGACGGGATTGGCGGACAGTTCACAGTAGGCAAGGAGATCGTCGTAGGTCTCGTACCGTCCCACGAGCTGGTCCTGGCGGTTGGCGGCGATCAGACCGAGGAAGGGCTCGGGGGTCAGCGAGCGGTGGCGGACCGTCGGCTGGAGGCGGTGCAGCAGGGGGTGGCGCGGGGTGCCTTCGAAGACCCGGTGCAGATCGGCCTCGAAGGCGTCGAGCAGGATCAGACGGTCCTCGGCCTCCTTGGCCGAAACGCCGAGGAGGCGGGCGTCGGCTCCGCCGGGGGCGAGATCGCCGTCACCGATGTCGTCGACGAGGCGGGCGAAGCCGTAGACCGCCATGAGGTCGGCTCGCCAGGCCTTGGGCAGGAAGAACGGGGCAACGGGGAAGTTCTCCGCGGCGGCCTTGTCCAGCGTGCCGCGCTCCGGATCGTCCGCGCGCGCGCCGGTTGCCGTCACCGTGGACTGCCCGGGGCGGGGACGGCGCAGGCGGATGCCTTGAGCTGGGGAGTTTCCGTAGCCATTGCCGTCACATCTCCCGTTCTACACCGCCGACCCAATGCACACTATTTCGGACACGCCGCCCGGCGGTCCGCGCAGCAGCCCGGAGAGAGGGGTGTCGCGCCTTATCGCCCCACTTGCCGCGTTTCGGTACCGGTACAGCTTACGTTGTACAACGCGGCGTGGCCCGTGCGGGTGTCCTGCACATCACAACAACACACCGATTGGCGTCAAGATTCCTGGCGCAAGCCGGAGTTGACGTTTCCTTTGCAGACGCGGGCCCCGCCGGTCGCAGTTCCGGCGGGGCCCCGGGAAGCTTGCTGGGCCGCACGGCCCATGTCCGGGTGGACTACTTGCCCGTGAACTTCTCGTACTCCTTGAGGACCTCGTCCGTCGGTCCGTCCATACGCAGCTCGCCACGTTCCAGCCACAGCACACGGTTGCAGGTGTCGCGGATCGACTTGTTGTTGTGGCTGACCAGGAACACGGTGCCCGCTTCCTTGCGCAGCTCCCGGATGCGGTCCTCGGAGCGCTTTTGGAACTTGCGGTCGCCGGTGGCCAGCGCCTCGTCGATCATGAGGACATCGTGGTCCTTGGCGGCGGCGATGGAGAAGCGCAGACGGGCGGCCATGCCGGACGAGTAGGTGCGCATGGGCAGGGTGATGAAGTCGCCCTTCTCGTTGATGCCCGAGAAGTCGACGATCCCTTCGTAGCGCTCCTTGATCTGCTCGCGGGACATGCCCATGGCGAGCCCGCCCAATATGACGTTGCGCTCGCCGGTGAGGTCGTTCATCAGGGCCGCGTTCACACCGAGCAGGGAGGGCTGGCCGTCGGTGTAGACCTTGCCCTTCTCCGGCGGGAGCAGGCCGGCGATGGCGCGCAGCAGGGTGGACTTGCCGGAGCCGTTGGAGCCGATCAGGCCGATGGCCTCGCCGCGGTAGGCGACGAAGGAGACGCCTCGGACGGCGTGCACCTTGCGCACGCCTCGGTCCTCGCCGCGCTTCAGTATGCGGCTGAGGGCCGCCGTGGCGCTGCCCTTGCCGGACTTGGCGCCGTTGACGCGGTAGACGATGTGGAGCTCGTCCGCGATGACGGTGGGGATGTGCGCATCCGCCCTCTGCTCAGCCACGGCCGTACCTCTCCTCCGCCTTCCAGAAATACACGAAGCCACCGACCGCGAACAGCACGGCCCAGCCGGCCGCCGCCGCCCAGACGTGGTCGGGCAGGTTCGAGGAGCCGTAGCCGTCGATCAGGGCGAAGCGCATCAGGTCCATGTAGACCGCTGCCGGGTTCCACTGAAGGACGGTGGCGATCCAGTCCGGCTTGTCCTTCAGCATGATCGGGATGGAGAACATCACGCCGGACGCGTACATCCACGTACGCATCACGAACGGCATGAGCTGGGCCAGGTCCGGGGTCTTCGCGCCGGCGCGCGCCATGATCAGGGCGAGGCCGGTGTTGAACAGGAACTGAAGCGCCAGCACCGGCAGGATCAGCACCCAGCTCAGCTTCGGGTAGCTGCCGAAGCCGATCGCCACGGCGAACAGCACGATCATCGAGAACAGCAACTGCTGGAGCTGCTGGAGCGCGAAGGAGATGGGGAGCGAGGCGCGCGGGAAGTGCAGGGCGCGCACGAGGCCCAGGTTGCCGGAGATCGCGCGTACGCCCGCCATCACCGAGCTCTGGGTGAAGGTGAACACGAAGACGCCCGTGACCAGGAACGGGATGTACACCTCGCGGGGCATGCCCCGGTCGGCCTGGAGGATCAGGCCGAAGATGAAGAAGTACACGGCCGCGTTCAGCAGCGGGGTGGCCACCTGCCAGAGCTGGCCGAGCTTCGCCTGGCTGTACTGGGCGGTCAGCTTCGCCCGCGAGAACGCGAGGATGAAGTGCCGCCGGTCCCAGAGCTGGCGGACGTACTCGAACAGCGAGGGGCGGGCGCCGCTGACAGCCAGCCCGTACTTGGCGGCCAGCTCGGACGCCGTGAGTCCCTCGTCGGGCGACGGCGGCGCGCTCACCGCGACCGAGCCGTCGTGCGTTGTCTCACTCACCAGTTGAAACTTTCGTCTTCGAGATGCGCAGACTGTGCGGGCCTGGCATGAACCTGGGGCCGTTGGGCCCGGTCACTCTCAGGGTCGAGCCTGTCAGATGACAGGAGGTCGGCCCAGTCGAGTCAGCCGCCACACCGTACGCCACTTCATGGGCCTGCGGGGACCGCACGAAGTGGTCCAGCCTTCCCGGAATCCGCCGAACCATGCTCGCAGAGCGGGGCGGGAGGGACGCCGGGCCAGGGTGAGGAGCAGCCAGACGCCCAGATAGACCGGGACGAGGGGGGCGGGGAGGTTGCGGCGGGCCAGCCAGACACGGTTGCGGGCGACCATGCGGTGGTAGACCGCGTGCCGCGAGGGCGCGGTCGTCGGGTGGTACAGCACCATGTCGGACCGGTAGTCGATCATCCAGCCCGCGTCGAGGGCCCGCCATGCCAGGTCGGTTTCCTCGTGGGCGTAGAAAAATTCGTCCGGGAGGCCGCCGACTTCGGCGAAGACCTGGGTGCGCACGGCGTTGGCGCCGCCGAGGAAGGTGGTGACCCGGGAGGAGCGCATCGGGTCGGAGGCGCGCAGCCGGGGGACGTGGCGGCGCTGGGTGACGCCGGTCTCGGGGTCGGCGATGCGGAAGCTGACGATGCCGAGCTTCGGGTCTGCCGTGAAGGCCTCGCGGCACAGCTCGGCGGTGTCGTGGTGGGCGAGGAGGCCGTCGTCGTCGAGGAAGAGCACTATGTCGACGTCGCGGCCGCTCGGGCCGAAGGCCTCGATGCCGACGTTGCGGCCGCCGGGGATGCCGAGGTTCTCGGGCAGCTCGATGGTGCGTACGCCCTCGGGGACGTCGGGCACCGGGGAGCCGTTGCCGACCACGACGACCTCGACCGAGTCGCCGTCCTGCTTGGCGACCGAGTCGAGAAGGGCACGTAGCTCGTCGGGGCGGTTGCCCATGGTGATGATGACCGCGCCGACCTTCATGCCGTTCACTTCAGCCTGCTGGAGGCGAGGATGGACACGAGGTGCAGCAGGGTCTGGAGCAGCGCGATGCCGGCGAGTACGGCGACGCCGAGCCGGGAGAAGAACAGGTCGCCGCGGACCTGGTCGGCGATCGCCAGGACCAGGATCAGCAACGAGGCCTCGATGCCGAGGATCAGCCGGTGGAACTTGAGCAGGGCGGCGGCCTTGCGGGCCAGGGCCATGCCGGAGGAACGCATCTCGGACGCCGACTCCTGGACCGGCGGCTTGCCGGCCTGGTGACGGGCGACGCCGACGAGGTCGGTCTCGGCCTTGATCAGGATGGCGCCGAGCGCGGCCAGGGTGCCGAGGAAGGCCCACAGCCAGTCGATACGGCCACTGCCCCACAGGTCGGCGGCGCGCAGGCCGAAACCGACGAGCACGGCGGCGTCGGTGAGGTAGGCGCCGACACGGTCCAGGTAGACGCCGTTGAGGGAGTACTGCTTCTTCCAGCGCGCGATCTCGCCGTCGACGCAGTCAAGGAGCAGATACATCTGGACGCACACCACGCCCAGCACCGCGCCCGGGATCCCCGGCACGAGAAGCGCCGGGGCCGCGAGCACACCGAAAACGGTCATCAGGTACGTGAGCTGGTTGGGCGTGACCCTGGTGTTCACCAGGTAGCGGTCGACCCGCAGGGACACCTCGCGCATGTAGAGGCGTCCCATCCAGTGCTCACCGCTGCGCCGGTCCTTCACCCCCGCGGGGTGAACGACGGGGCGGAGTTCAGCTACCGATGGCCTTGACATAGTCGGCGTAGATGTCCTTGATCTGGTCGGTTGTCAGGTCGAGGTGTTCGAGGATCGTGTACCGGCCGGGCCGGGTCTGCGGAGCGAACTCCACCGCGCGGACGAACTCGTCGTCCGTGAAGCCGATCTCCTCCGGCAGTACCGGCAGCCCGTGCCGACGCAGCACCTCGGCCATGTAGGCCGACTCCTCGTGGGCTCCGCGCAGGTACATCGCGAAGGCGGCGCCGAGCCCGCACTGCTCGCCGTGGGCGGCGGCGCGCTTCGGGTACAGCAGGTCGAAGGCGTGGTTGATCTCGTGGCACGCGCCGGAGGACGGACGGGAGTCGCCCGACACCGACATGGCGATACCGCTGAGCACCAGCGCCTCGGCCAGCACCTGGAGGAAGTCGGTGTCCCCGATGCCGCCGGGGTGGCGCAGCACCGCCTCGCCGGCCTGCCGGGCGATGGCCGCCGCGAGGCCGTCGATCTTCTCGCCCTTGACCCGGTTGGCCAGCTCCCAGTCCGCGATGGCGGAGATGTTGGAGATGGCGTCGCCGATGCCGGCCCGGACGAAGCGCACGGGGGCCTCGCGGATGACGTCGAGGTCGATGACGACGGCGATCGGGTTCGGCACGCCGTAGGAGCCGCGCCCGGCGTCGTTATCGAGGGTGGCGACCGGCGAGCACAGGCCGTCGTGCGCGAGGTTCGTCGGTACGGCGACCAGCGGCAGGCCGACACGCGCCGCGGCGAACTTGGCGCAGTCGATGATCTTGCCGCCGCCGAGGCCGACGACGGCGTCGTAGTGGCCGGACTTTATGTCCCCGGCAAGCCGGACGGCGTCGTCGAGGGTGCCGCCGCCGACCTCGTACCAGGTCGCGCCGGGCAGCGCGGGAGCGAGCCGCTCCTTCAGCCGGGCACCGGAGCCGTTGCTGACGGCGACGGCCAGCTTGCCGGAGTGCGAGATGCGCTCATCGGCGAGCACACAGGCCAGGTCGTCGAGGGCACCCGGGCGGATGTCGACGACGAGCGGCGAGGGGATCAGCCGGGTCAGTACTGGCACGCGATCTCCCGTCCACGGGCGAGATCGTCGTGGTTGTCGATCTCCACCCACTTGACGTCGCCGATCGGCGCCACGTCGATGCGGAAGCCGCGGTTCACGAGCTCCTGGTAGCCGTGCTCGTAGAACTGCTGCGGGTCCGTCTCCCACACCGCCTTCAGGGCGTCGGCCAGCTCGGGGGCGGCGTCGCCCTCGATGAGGGTGACGCCGATGTACTCACCGGTGGCCTCGGCGGGGTCCATCAGCTTGGTGATCTTCGTCATGCCCTTGGCGGGGTCGACGACGACCTTCATCTCCTCGTCGGCGAGGCTCTTCACCGTGTCCAGGGCGAGGATGATCTTCTTGCCGTCGCCGCGGGCGGCGAGCAGCGTCTTCTCGACGGAGACCGGGTGCACGGTGTCGCCGTTGGCGAGGATCACGCCGTCCTTGAGGGCGTCACGACCGCACCACAGGGAGTAGGCGTTGTTCCACTCCTCGGCCTTGTCGTTGTCGATGAGGGTGAGCTTGAGGCCGTACTTCGCCTCCAGCGCGGCCTTGCGCTCGTACACCGCTTCCTTGCGGTAGCCGACGATGACGGCGACCTCGGTCAGACCGATCTCGGCGAAGTTGCCGAGAGTGAGGTCGAGAACCGTGGGTTCGCCCTCTATACCCGCAGGACCCACCGGCACGAGAGCCTTGGGAAGGCTGTCGGTGTAGGGGCGCAGACGCCGTCCGGCGCCGGCCGCCAGCACGAGGCCGATCATGCGGGTTCTCCTTCATCGTGTACGGCGGGCGCCCCGGAGGACACCCAGAAGCGGATGCTCTCGACGAGCACCACGAGGGCCACGGCCACGGCGAGCACCGTGAGCGCGACGCTGAACTGCGAGGCGGAGAGCACCGCGGCAAGGACGGTGACGAGCAGCGTCCGTCCTTCGTGCCCCCCGATGGCGCGCACCAGCCAGGCCGGGGGCGCTCCGGCGTTGCCGCGGATGCGGTACACCGTGTCGTAGTGATGGTAGGCGACAGCGGCCACCAGTCCGAAAGCTGCCGGAAGGGCTCCGTTCACCTCGGCTTTGGCCGCGAGGATCAGGACGGTGCCGTATTCGGCGGCCCGGAACAGCGGCGGAACCAGCCAGTCGAGGGGGCCCTTGAGCGGGCGTACGACGGCGATGGCAGCCGCGAGAACATAGGCGACGGCGAACACGGCGGTCTGCCAGCTCGCGCCCCAGAGAGTGGCGGGGATCACCACGAGGGCGGCACCGACGGCGGCGGCACCGGCGGCGGGGGCCTTGCTCCTGCCGCTCGCGGCGCGCGCCAGCAGCTCTGCCAGCGGCCCGCTGTCCGCGAGGTCCGCCAGTGCCCTGGCAGCCCGGTCCGTGCGCTTCGCCTTACGCGTCACCGAGCGCAGCACGCGGCCCGCCGTCGTGTACGTGGCGGCGAAGGCGCAGCCGATGAGGAGTGCGTAGAAGGTGATGCGCGGCGTCGTGGCCGCCGTCAGGATCGCGATCATCGCCCAGCGCTCGCCGATCGGCAGGACGATCATCCGGCGCACCCAGACCGTCCAGCCGACGCTGTCGAGCTTGTCGGAGAGGGCGGCCGTGGGGCTGGTGTTGGCGGTGGCGTCGTGGTTGGCCTCGTTGAAGGAGAAGTCCACGACGTGCCGGCAGGTCTGCAGGATCATCGCGCCGAGGGCGAGGGCCCACACGTCGTCGCCGCCGCGGGCCGCGCCGAGGGCGAGGCCGGCGTAGTAGGCGTACTCCTTGGCCCGGTCGAAGGTGGCGTCGAGCCAGGCGCCGAGCGTGGAGTACTGCAAGGAGTAGCGGGCGAGCTGGCCGTCGGTGCAGTCCAGGACGAACGAGAAGATCAGCAGCAGGCCGGCCGCGATGAACCCGGTCCGGGTGCCGGTGGCCGCGCAGCCCGCCGCGATGAGCGCGGTGATCAGGGAGGCGGTGGTGACCTGGTTGGGGGTCAGGCCCCGGCGGGCGCACCAGCGGGCGATGTAGCGGGAGTAGGGGCTGATGCAGTAGGTCGTGAAGAAGCCGTCGCGGGCCTTCACGGCCGACTTCAGGCGTATGGCCTCGTCGTCGACGGACGCGACGGCCTGCCGCGCCTCGTTGCGGGCCTGCGGGTCGGCCGGTACGGCGGCGACGAGGCTGCCGAGTTCGGGACGGTGGACGTCGGCGCCGTCGTCGTCGAGGGCGGTGACGATACGGTCGGCGAGGCTGTCCACGGCGACGGTGGGGGCGCCGCCCTGCTCCGGCGGGGCCGAGAGCTCGGCGGAGCCGCCCGAGTTCTCGCGCGCCATCGCACGGGTCAGGGCCTGCCGGCCGGCCGCCTGGGCGGTCAGGGCTCCCGGGATCGCGGCGAGCGGGAAGCGCGGGTCGGTCAGACCGAGGCGCAGCGCGTGCTGGTGGCCGACGAAACGGGCGTCGACCAGGGCGACGCGCTGGTCACCGGGCACCTGGGCGAGCAGCGTCTCGGCATCGGCCGCGTCGGCGGCGGCCCGCACGTCGTAGCCGAGGGACCGCAGGTCGCCCTCGATCGACGATCCGGGGACCGGCTGACCGGTGAGGATGGCGGTCGACAACCGAACTCACTCCCTGGGTGCCGGCATGTCCGCGCCGGTCGTGTACGTGGGTGGCAGCGCCTGTCGGCGGTGCGGCCGGGCGGTGTGTCGGCAGAGGCTATCGGATGATTGGAAGACAACGTTCACCGGCCGTTTGGCGAAGCGATCAACGTGGTTTGCCCGGACCTCCGCCGCGATCATCATCAGGGATTCCGGGGTCCGCCCACAAACCCGAGCGCACAGAACGGGGCATCGACGACATTGCGTAGCGCGCGAAAGGCTGCGCATAGGGTGGGCGACCATGACATGGCTGATCACAGGCGGAGCCGGCTACATCGGGGCACATGTGGCGCGGGCCATGACCGGCGCCGGGGAACGGGTGCTCGTACTGGACGACCTCTCGGCCGGGTACCCCGCACGGCTCCCGGAGGACGTCCCGCTGGTCGAGGGCTCATCACTGGACGGCGAGCTGCTGAAGCGGGTGTTCGCCGAGCACGCGGTGACGGGTGTGGTGCACCTCGCGGCGCGCAAGCAGGTCGGTGAGTCCGTGGCCCAGCCCACCCGCTACTACCGGGAGAACGTGGGCGGTCTCACCACGCTCCTGGAAGCGGTCGCGGAGGCGGGCATCAAGCGGTTCCTGTTCTCGTCGTCCGCCGCCGTCTACGGCAACCCGGATGTGGAGCTCATCACGGAGGACACCGCGTGCGCGCCGGTGAACCCGTACGGCGAGACCAAGCTCGCCGGGGAGTGGCTGGTGCGCGCGGCGGGGCGAGCACACGGGATCTCCACCGTATGTCTGCGCTATTTCAACGTCGCGGGCGCCGCCTCGCCCGAGCTGGCCGACACGGGCGTCTTCAACATCGTCCCCATGGTCTTCGACCGGCTCACCCGCGACGAGGCCCCGCGGATCTTCGGCGACGACTATCCGACGCCGGACGGCACCTGCGTCCGTGACTACATTCACGTCGCCGATCTCGCCGAGGCGCACCTGGCGGCGGCCCGGCGCCTGACCGAGGCGGACGCGGACGGCGATCTCACGGTCAACATCGGCAGCGGCGAGGGCGTCTCGGTGCGCGAGCTGATCACCGTCATCGGCGAGGTGAGCGGCGACCGGCGTGCGGCCGTCGTGGAGCCCCGGCGGCCCGGGGACGCCCCGCGTGCGGTCGCCTCGGCCGCGCTCGCAGCCGAGCAGCTCGGATGGACGGCCCGGCGCGGGGTACGCGAGATGGTCGAGTCGGCGTGGGCGGGCTGGCAGCTCCACCACGGCCACTGATCATGCGCAGCACCCTGACCTGCGGATCGTTTCCGCAGGTCAGGGCACATGACAACGGTGTTCAGTGCCGCGTTGCCCGATACCCCCCACCCGTAGTTCACTGTGATCCCGGGACGGAGATTCCGATCGTCCGACGGACACAGAAGGGCGGCTTTTCATGGGGGCTGGGCACGACCACGGGCACGGGCACTCGCACGCGCCCCCGACCGGTACCGCGGCCGCCGCGTACCGCGGGAGGCTGCGCGTCGCGCTGTCGATCACGCTCGGCGTCATGGTGGTCCAGATCGTCGGCGGTGTGCTGGCGGACTCGCTCGCGCTGATCGCGGACGCCGCGCACATGGCGACCGACGCGCTGGGCCTGGGCATGGCCCTCCTCGCGATCCACTTCGCGAACCTCCCGCCGAGCACCAACCGCACCTTCGGCTACGCCCGCGCGGAGATCCTCGCCGCTCTCGCCAACTGTCTGCTCCTGCTGGGCGTGGGCGGTTACGTCCTGTACGAGGCGATCCAGCGGTTCTTCACGCCCGCGGAGACCGAGGGCGGCCTGATGATCGTGTTCGGCGCGATCGGCCTGGTCGCGAACATGATCTCGCTCACGCTGCTGATGCGGGGCCAGAAGGAGAGCCTGAACGTGCGCGGCGCGTTCCTGGAGGTCGCCGCCGACACGCTGGGCTCGCTCACGGTGATGATCTCCGCCGCGGTGATCCTGACCACCAACTGGCAGGCGGCCGACCCGATCGCCTCGCTGGTCATCGGCCTCATGATCGTGCCGCGCACGCTGAAGCTGCTGCGCGAGACCCTCGACGTACTGCTGGAGTCGGCACCCAAGGACGTCGACATGGCCCAGGTCCGGACCCACATACTCGCCTTGGACGGCGTCGAGGACGTCCACGACCTGCACGCATGGACGATCACGTCCGGCATGCCGGTGCTGTCGGCCCACGTGGTGGTGCGCTCCGACGTCCTGAACGCGATCGGCCACGAGAAGATGCTGCACGAGCTCCAGGGCTGCCTCGGCGACCACTTCGACGTGGAGCACTGCACCTTCCAACTGGAGCCGATCGGGCACGCAGAGCACGAGGCCCGGCTCTGCCACTGACGCACGGGCACCACGGGCACCAAGGACCCCACTAAAACAACCGTGCGGTCCTATAAGACGTCAGTACGGACGGAATGCAGCGATCCGGTGGCCTGCCGCGTCCTCCTGCTCACAGCCCCGCCTCGGACGGTTCCGCACCCGCCGCGCCGGGCACGATCAACTGCCGGGAGTGTCGTACGCGTACGGCACACTTGGGGCGCAAGACCGATGTGAAGGATGGGTATGTCGATCACACCTGCCACCACGACGCACAGTCCGTCGAACGGGGCCGCTGACGCGATTTTGCTGGAACTCGTCGACGAGAACGGTGTGACGATCGGCACCGCTGAGAAGCTCGCCGCCCATCAGCCACCGGGACAGTTGCACCGCGCCTTCTCGGTGTTCCTCTTCGACGAGCAGGGCCGGCTGCTGCTCCAGCAGCGCGCGCTCGGCAAGTACCACTCCCCCGGCGTCTGGTCCAACACCTGCTGCGGCCACCCCTACCCCGGCGAGGCGCCCTTCGCGGCCGCGGCCCGGCGGACGTTCGAGGAGCTCGGCGTCTCCCCGTCGCTGCTCGCCGAGGCGGGCACGGTCCGCTACAACCACCCGGACCCGGCCTCGGGCCTGGTGGAGCAGGAGTACAACCACCTCTTCGTCGGCCTGGTGCAGTCCCCGCTGCGCCCGGACCCGGAGGAGGTCGGCGAGACGGCCTTCGTGACGCCGGCCGAGCTGGCGGAGCGCCATGCGAAGGACACCTTCTCGGCCTGGTTCATGACCGTGCTGGACACGGCCCGTCCCGCGATGCGCGAGCTGACGGGTCCGTCGGCCGGCTGGTGACCTGTCCCGGGGGTGTCCCGCGGACGCGGGACGAAGACGAACCGGAGGATCCGGCGGACACCCCCTAGGGCACGTGCACGGGCTTGAGCGGTACTGCGGCCCAGATCACCTTGCCGCCGCTCGCCGTGTGCTCGACGTCGCACACGCCGCCCGCCTCCCGGGCCACCTCGCGCACCAGGAGCAGCCCTCGGCCGCCCGTCTGGCCGTGGTCGGCCTCCAGAGCGGTCGGGCGGTAGGGGTGGTTGTCCTCCACGGACACCCGCAGCCACTCGGCGCCGACGGCGACCTCCACGGCGAGCATCGGCGACAGCAGCGCCGCGTGCCGGACGGCGTTCGTGACCAGCTCCGAGACGATCAGCAGCAGCCCCTGGACGAGATCGTCCGAGACCGGCACGCCCTGGCGGTACAGCAGGTCCCGTACGGCGTGCCGGGCCTGCGGGACCGAGGCTTCCACGGCGGGGGCGGTGAACCGCCAGACGCCCTCATAAGGCAGGGAATTCGGCGGCCGCGGATCGACGGGCTCGTTCGCGCCGCCTGCTGGGCGTGGGCCGGACCCGCGCCCGTGGTTCTCCATCGTCCGGTCGCCACCCTCGCGCTCGATTGTCACCACAACTCGAGTGTTGGTAACGCGCAGGTCCGGGCCGTTGAACTGAACAGAAGTCAGCAGGTATCGAGCGTTTCTGACCGTTGGCGTATGACACGGTCAGTTGTGGGACCGCTCCTGTGCCGCTCGTGCCGACTTGGGGAACTATTCGGGTTGTACGGGTTTGCTGCCGCCCCTGCCCAATGCCGTGCAGCCCTCGGTGATCGGCCGTTCGGCGCCAGCGGATAGCATCCGCCGCATGGAGCCCCAGCTACTGCACGACATCGCCGGCTCGGTCGCCACCGTCGTCGTCCACCATCCGGCCAAGCGCAACGCGATGACGGCCGCGATGTGGCGCGCGCTGCCCCCGCTGCTCGAGACTCTGGCCGCCGACCCGGCCGTACGGGTGCTGGTGCTGACCGGCGAGGGCGGCACGTTCTGTGCGGGCGCCGACATCTCCACGCTCCAGGGGTCGCCGCAGGAGGCACAGGAACTGGCCGTGGCCGCGGAGGAGGCGCTGGCGGCGTTCCCGAAGCCGACTCTGGCGGCGATCCGGGGGCACTGTGTGGGCGGCGGATCGCAGCTCGCGGCGGCTTGTGACCTGCGGTTCGCCGCGGAGGGATCGCTGTTCGGAGTGACGCCGGCGAAGCTCGGGATCGTCTATCCGGCGTCCTCCACCCGGCGGCTGGTGTCGCTGGTGGGGCCGGCCTCCGCCAAGTACCTGCTGTTCTCGGGCGAGTTGATCGACGCGGCGCGGGCGCTGCGCACGGGTCTGGTGGACGAGGTGCTGCCGGAGGACGAACTCGGCAAGCGGGTGGCGGAGTTCACCGGGATCCTGGCGTCGCGTTCGCAGCTCACGCAGGCCGCGGCGAAGGAGTTCGCGAACGGGCACACCGACCGTGACGACCACTGGGCCCGGCAGGCGCGCGGAAGCGGCGACACCGCGGAGGGCGTCGCCGCGTTCCTGGAGCGCAGGCAGCCGCACTTCACCTGGAACGTGCCTACGCGAGGCTGAACCGGCTGTTCGTGCGGAACTCCTCGACGAGGTGCGCGGGCGCCTTCTGCGGTGAACCGGCGTCGTAGGGCGGCTGCGGGTCGTACTCCGTCAGGAGCTGTACGGCCTGGGCGTGCTCGTCGCCGGCGATCTGGCCGACCAGGGTCAGGCCCATGTCGATACCGGAGGAGACGCCGGCCGCGGTGACGTACTTGCCGTCGGGCACGACCCGCTCACCCGTGGGCTCCGCGCCGTACTGTGCCAGGAAGTCGAGGGTGAGCCAGTGGGTCGTGGCGCGGCGCCCGTCGAGGAGCCCCGCGGCGGCGAGGAGCAGCGAGCCGGTGCAGACGGAGGTCGTCCAGGTGCTCGTGGTGTCGGCAGTCCTCAGCCAGTCCAGGAGGGACTCGTTCTCGATCTGGTCGAAGGTTCCGGGGCCGCCCGGCACCACGACGATGTCGGGATGCGGTACGTCGGCGAGGGCCTTGTCGGCCGTGATGGCCAGGAACCCGGTGTCGGCCCGCACGGGCCCCGCGGTCTCGGCGACGAAGTCCACGCGCGCGTCCGGGAGCCGGCTCAGTGCCTCGTAGGGCCCCACGATGTCGAGGGCGGTGAAGCGGTCGTAGAGGACCATCGCGATCTGCATGGGTCTCCCTTTCGGTGGCGGATCCGCCGGTTCGTGTCTTCGGCGTCGGTAGGCGTGTTCGGCTTGTGTTTTCGGGGTCGATACGCGTCTTCAGCTTGTGTCTTCGTGGTCGGTACGCGTGTTCAGCGGGCCGGTGCCGGGCGGAACCGGCGGCGGTACTCGGCCGGGGCCGCGCCCAGGGCCTTGACGAAGGCCCGTCGCATGGCCTCCGGGGTGCCGTAGCCGCTGGCCCGGGAGATCTCCTCGATGCCGTCGGCGGTGTCCTCCAGGAGCCGGCGGGCGTGTTCCAGGCGGACCCGGTCGACGTAGCGGCCGGGGGTCATGCCGGTCTCGGTCTGGAAGGCGCGGGCGAAGTGGCGCGGTGAGAGGCTCGCGCGGGTGGCGAGCGACTCGACGGTCAGATCGGTGTCGGGGTGCTCGGTGATCCAGCGCTGGACCTCCCGCAGGGGCGCCCGCTGGGCGGTCTGGGCGGCGAGCTGGGCGCTGAACTGGGCCTGGTTCCCGGGCCGGCGCAGGAACACGACCAGATGGCGCGCGATGCCGAGCGCCACGTCCCGGCCGAGGTCCTCCTCGACCAGGGCGAGGGCGAGGTCGATGCCCGAGGTCACACCGGCGGAGGTGGCGACATGTCCGTCGCGCACATAGATGGGGTCCGGGTCGACCTCGACGGCCGGATGGTCGCGGGCGAGCTTGTCGCAGTACGCCCAGTGGGTCGTCGCGCGGCGGCCGTCCAGCAGGCCCGCCGCGGCGAGCAGGATCGCGCCGGTGCACACGGAGACCAGGCGGTCGACGCGGGGGCCGTGCTCGCGCAGCCACTCCACCAGGCCGGGGTCCGGGGTGCGGGTGCCCTCCCCGCCGGGGACGACGAGGGTGTGCGCGTCGAGCCGGTCACCGAGGGGCTGGTCCGGCGTGAGGGTCAGACCGCTGGAGGTGCGTACGGGAGCGCCGTCCACGGAGGCCGTGCGGATGCGGTACGTGCCCGGAGCGTGCTTCTCGGCCCCCGCGAAGACCTCCAGCGGCCCGGTGACATCGAGGCTCTGCACCGCGTCGAAGAGTAGGAAGAGAACGGTTCGCTGCGCCATGTCCTCGATTCTTCGGAACCGACGCGATGGCCGCAATGACGGGCTCCCCACCTTTCCTGCCATGATGCGCTCGGGCCGGAGCAACGTACCAAGCGGTTGGTAACCTGCCGGACATGACTACTGCCGTCCTTGAGCCCCGTGCCGGCCGCCGCTGCCACAACATGCTCAACTCCCTGCACGCGACGTCGTACTTCGCTCCCGAGCTGGGCAGGGAACTGGCCGCTGTGGGGATCACGCACCCGAGGGCGGTCAACTTCGCGGTGCGGGCCGCCGCACTGGGTCCGGTCGGTGCCGGCGCGGTGACGGCGACGTTCTACAACTACAAGCACGAACTGGTCGCCCGGCACGTCCCCGCGGTCTGGGCGGCCGCCTCGCCCGAGGTCGTGCTGGCGGCACGCGCGCGTGCGGTCGACGCGGCGCTGCGGCGGCTGCTCGGCGAGGAGGCCGTGACGTCCGCGGAGATGACGGAGGCCGCTCAGCTCGCGCTGCGGGCGACCGAGGCGTGTTCGCGCAGCGCCCGGCCGTTGTACTCGGCGTACGCGGATCTGCCGGTGCCGGAGGAGCCGCATCTGGCGTACTTCCATGCCACGACGCTGCTGCGTGAGCACCGCGGTGACGGGCATCTCGCCGTGCTGATGGCCGCTGGGCTCGACGGGCTGGAGGCGGTGGTGACCCATACGGCGACCGGTAAGGGGATGACGCCGAAGTGGGTGTTCTCCACGCGCGGCTGGACGCAGGAGGACTGGGATGCGGCGTCCGGGCGACTGCGCGGGCGCGGCCTTCTGGACGATGGCGGTGAGCTCACGTCCGAGGGTGTCGCGCTGCGTGCGGAGATCGAGGCCGAGACGGATCGCCTTGACCGGGCGCCGTACGAGCACCTCGGGGCTCAGGGCGTCGCGCGGCTGACCGAGCTCGCCGCCGGGTTCGCGCAGGCGGCGGTGACGGCGGGGGCGTTCCCGGCGGATCTGCTCGGCAAGGGCTGAGCCGCGGATTCTCGCCCCCGCCGCCCCTACCCGTCCCGTCCTGAAGGGGCTCCGCCCCTTCGACCCCGCTGGGGCTGCCGCCCCAGACCCCGCTTCGGCCCTGAACGGGCCTCGTCCTCAAACGCCGGACGGGCTGGATGATGCAGCGAGCTCCCGAACGCCGGACGGGCTGAAGTTGTACGGACCGGCGTCGAGTGGTGATGTGTGGCGCGACGGGCCGGGTTGGCGCCCTGATCCCCGGTTGTCGGTGTCACCTGCCACAATTGCCGCGCAACCTCAGTGAGAAGGCGGGACGGGATCGTGACGACACCCCTCGTAGGGTCCATCGAAGGCAGGATCGCCGCGGAGCTCGGCGTACGGGAGCGGCAGGTGAAGGCTGCCGTGGAGCTGCTCGACGGCGGTTCGACGGTGCCTTTCATCGCCCGCTACCGCAAGGAAGCGACCGAGATGCTCGACGACGCGCAGCTCCGCACGATCGAGGAGCGGCTGCGCTATCTGCGTGAGCTGGAGGAGCGGCGGACGGCGATCCTCGACTCGGTGCGCGAGCAGGGCAAGCTGACCGAGGAGCTGGAGGCCCAGATCCGCGGCGCCGAGACGAAGGCGCGGCTCGAGGACATCTATCTGCCGTACAAGCCCAAGCGCAGGACCAAGGCGCAGATCGCCCGCGAGGCCGGGCTGGAGCCGCTGGCCGAGGGACTGCTCGGGGACGCGACGGTCGAGCCGCTGGCCGCTGCCGCCGCGTTCGTGGACGCCGACAAGGGCGTGCCCGATCCGCAGGCCGCCCTGGACGGCGCCCGGGCCATCCTCACGGAGCGGTTCTCGGAGGACGCCGACCTGATCGGCGAGCTGCGTGAGCGCATGTGGGTGCGCGGGAGGCTGGCCGCCAAAGTGCGCGAGGGCAAGGAGGAGGCGGGCGCGAAGTTCGCCGACTACTTCGACTTCGCCGAGGCGTTCACCGAGCTGCCCTCGCACCGCATCCTGGCCATGCTGCGCGGCGAGAAGGAAGAGGTCCTCGACCTCGTCCTGGAGCCCGAGGAGCCGACCGACGGTCCTTCGTCGTACGAGGGGATCGTCGCCCACAAGTTCCAGATCGCCGATCGCGGGCGTCCCGCCGACAAGTGGCTGACGGACACGGTCCGCTGGGCCTGGCGGACCCGGATCCTGGTGCACCTCGGCATCGACCTCAGGCTGCGGCTGCGCACCGCCGCCGAGGACGAGGCGGTCGACGTGTTCGCGAAGAACCTCCGCGACCTGCTGCTCGCCGCCCCGGCCGGCACGCGCGCGACGCTCGGCCTGGACCCCGGTTTCCGCACGGGCGTCAAGGTGGCCGTCGTGGACGCCACCGGCAAGGTCGTCGCGACGGACGTCATCTACCCGCACGTCCCGGCGAACAAGTGGGACGAGGCGATCGCCAAGCTGGCGCGCCTGGCGAAGGAGCACGCGGTCGAGCTGGTCGCGATCGGCAACGGTACGGCGTCCCGCGAGACGGACAAGCTCGCCGGTGAACTCATCACCAAGCACCCGGAGCTGAAGCTCACCAAGGTGATGGTGTCCGAGGCCGGCGCCTCGGTGTACTCGGCGTCCGCCTTCGCCTCCCAGGAACTGCCCGACATGGACGTGTCGCTGCGCGGCGCCGTGTCCATCGCCCGCCGGCTCCAGGACCCGCTCGCCGAGCTGGTGAAGATCGACCCGAAGTCGATCGGTGTCGGCCAGTACCAGCACGACCTGTCCGAGGTGAAGCTCTCGCGCTCGCTGGACGCGGTGGTGGAGGACTGTGTGAACGGCGTCGGCGTCGACGTCAACACCGCCTCCGCGCCGCTGCTCGCGCGCGTCTCCGGCGTCACCTCCGGGCTCGCCGAGAACATCGTGTCCCACCGGGACTCCAACGGCCCGTTCACGTCCCGCGCGCAGCTCAAGAACGTGGCGCGGCTCGGCCCGAAGGCGTACGAGCAGTGCGCGGGCTTCCTGCGCATCCGCGGCGGCGACGACCCCCTGGACGCGTCCAGCGTGCACCCCGAGGCCTATCCGGTCGTCCGGCGGATGGTGAAGACGTCGGGCCAGGAGGTGGCCTCGCTCGTCGGCAACACGGGTGTGCTGCGTTCGCTGAAGCCGCAGGAGTTCGTGGACGAGACGTTCGGTCTGCCGACCGTCACGGACATCCTCAAGGAGCTGGAGAAGCCCGGGCGCGACCCGCGTCCCGCCTTCAAGACGGCCACCTTCAAGGAGGGCGTGGAGAAGATCTCCGACCTGGTGTCCGGGATGGTCCTGGAGGGCGTCGTGACGAACGTGGCGGCGTTCGGGGCGTTCATCGACGTCGGTGTCCACCAGGACGGTCTCGCGCACGTCTCCGCGCTGTCGAAGACGTTCGTGAAGGACCCGCGGGACGTGGTGAAGCCGGGTGACATCGTCAAGGTGAAGGTCCTCGACGTCGACATCCCGCGCAAGCGGATCTCGCTGACGCTGCGGCTGGACGACGAGTCGGCGCCGCAGGACAGGCAGGGCGGCGGAGGTGAGCGGCGCCAGCGTGGCGGGCGTCCGCCCCAGCAGCGCCAGCGCCAGGGCGGCGGCCGTGGCGGTCAGGGCGCCGGTTCGCGCCAGGCGCCGCCTCCGGCCAACAGCGCGATGGCCGATGCTCTGCGCAAGGCCGGGCTGCTCGATCCGAAGAACGGCAAGCGCTGACGGATGCGTCGTGGGGAACTGCGGGCCCGCCGCGGCGGGTCACGCGGTTCCCCTGCGCCCTTGGAAGAGGCGCCCGGCGCGCCTTCCCCACCTAGGGAGTGACCGGCATGCCCGCTTCGCGCGTCATCACCTGGCAAGTGTTCCAGAGCAAGGGGTTCGAGACCGCTTGGATCGACTTCGACGGTGATGCGCTGAGGGCGCGCGGTCGCTCGGTCGGGACGGCGTCGGAGCCGTACTGGATCTCGTACGCGCTCGACACGGCCGACGGCTTCGTCACCCGCCGTCTTCTGGTGGAGGCCGCCACCACGCACGGCACCCGCCTCCTCGACCTGCGTCACGACGGCGAAGGCCGCTGGACCATGAACGGTGAGCGCATCCCGCAGGTCGACGGCGCCCTCGACTGCGACCTCGGGCTGTGCCCGCTCACCAACACGATGCCGGTGCTGCGGCACGGGCTCCATCGGGCGCCCGGGGAACGGGAGTTCCTGATGGCCTGGGTGTCGGTGCCCGAGCTGACCGTCGTCGCCTCGCCGCAGATGTACACCCATCTGGGCCCCGGCCGGGTTCGCTTCGTCTCCGAGGACTTCCGCACGGAGATCGAGTTCGACGACGACGGTTTCGTCGTCGACTACCCGGGGCTGGCCGGCCGGCTCGGCTGAGGCGGCGGCACAGGGCGTTGCGCCATGTGCAGTAGCACGAGCGGCCGTAGAGCTGCGGGCGGGTGAGGCTGGACGCCGATCCGCGTGCCCGTCGCCGCTCAGGAGAGCCGATGCCCCCTCGCCTTCGCCGCCGTACCCGACTCGGGGCGGTCTCCCTCGTCACCGCCTGTCTTGCCACGCTGTTCCCGGCCGGTGCGCAGGCCGCCACGCGGCCCGGACCGCACCCTGACGACACCCTCCAACGGCAACTGGAGGAACTGGTCCGCGCGCCGGGTGGCCCGCCCGGCGTCATCGCCGTCCTCACCGACGGCACGAGCAGCCGGGTCGTCCGGGCCGGTGTCGCCGATCTGCGGACCGGCCACCGACCGGACCCGCACGACCACATGCGGATCGCCAGTACGGCCAAGGCGTTCAGCGGCGCCGTGGCGCTGTCCCTCGTCGACCGCCACCGCCTGCGGCTCGACGACACCCTGCGCGCACGGCTGCCCCGACTGCCCCGCGCATGGGGCTCCGTGACACTGCGCGAGCTGCTGAACCACACCAGCGGGCTGCCCGACTACACCGAGGCCCCGGCGTTCCTGGAGACGCTGAACGCCGACCCGCGGCACCACTTCGACTCCCGCCGGCTGCTCGACTACGTCGCGGACCGGCCGCTGCGGTTCCGGCCCGGTTCCCGGTACCAGTACTCCAACTCCGACAACATCACGGTGGCCCTGATGGCCGAGGCGGCCACGGGCGTGCCGTACGAGCACCTGCTGGCGGAGCTGGTGTACCGGCCGCTCGGTCTGCGCCGGACCAGCCTGCCGCAGGGCTACCGGATGCCCACGCCCTATCTGCACGGCTACGACGTGAGCCCGCCCGCGCCGCCGGAGGACATCAGTGAGGCCCTCAGCATGTCCGGTGTGTGGGCCTCGGGCGGCATCGTGTCCACGCCCGTCGACCTGACCCGCTTCATCCGTGGCTACGCCGGCGGCCGGCTGTACGGCCATCACGTCGTACGGGAGCAGCGGCGCTGGATCCTCGGGGGCGCGTCCGAGCCGGCCGGGCCGGGGCGCAACGACGCGGGGCTCGCCATCTTCCGGTACACGACCAGGTGCGGGACGGTGCTGGGGCACACCGGCAACACGCCGGGCTACACGCAGCTCATCGCGGCCACGCCGGACGGGCGGCGGTCGCTGACCTTCTCCACCACGACCCAGATCAACCGGACCCTGAAGCCCGCGCTGCTGGAGCGACTGCGGGCGGTGCAGGAGGACTTCGTCTGCGCGCTGCTGCGCTGACCGGCGTGCGCGGGATGACGCCCTAGCGTTCCGTCACCTTGCCGTCGGCGACGTCCAGGCGGCGGGTGACGTGGACGGCGTCGAGCATGCGCCGGTCGTGGGTGACCAGGAGCAGTGTGCCCTCGTAGGCGTCCAGGGCCGACTCCAGTTGCTCGATGGCCGGCAGGTCGAGATGGTTGGTGGGCTCGTCCAGGACCAGGAGGTTGACGCCCCTGCCCTGGAGGAGCGCGAGGGCGGCGCGGGTCCGCTCGCCGGGCGAGAGGGTGCCGGCGGAGCGCATGACGTGACCGCTCTTGAGACCGAACTTGGCCAGGAGGGTGCGCACTTCGACCGGTTCGGTGTCCGGGACCGCCGCACAGAAGGCGTCCAGCAGGGACTCCTCGCCGTGGAACAGCATGCGGGCCTGGTCGACCTCGCCGATCAGCACACCGGAGCCGAGCGACGCCTGGCCGGCGGTCAGCGGGACGCGGCCCAGCAGGGCGCCCAGCAGCGTCGACTTGCCCGCGCCGTTGGCGCCCGTGACCGCCACGCGGTCCGCCCAGTCGATCTGGAGGGACACCGGACCGAGGGTGAAGCCGCCGCGTCGTACCTCGGCGTCGCGCAGGGTCGCGACCACGGCGCCCGAGCGGGCGGCCGAGGCGATCTCCATGCGCAGTTCCCACTCCTTGCGGGGCTCGTCGACGACGTCCAGGCGCTCGATCATGCGCTGGGTCTGGCGGGCCTTGGCGGCCTGCTTCTCGCTGGCCTCGCTGCGGAACTTGCGGCCGATCTTGTCGTTGTCGTTGCTCGCCTTGCGCCGGGCGTTCTTGACGCCCTTGTCCATCCAGGAGCGCTGCATCTGCGCCCGGTCCTGGAGGGCGGCCTTCTTGTCGGCGTACTGCTCGTAGTCGTCGCGGGCGTGCCGGCGGGCCACCTCGCGCTCTTCGAGGTACGCCTCGTAGCCACCGCCGTAGAGGTTGATCTGCTGCTGGGCGAGGTCGAGTTCGAGGACCTTGGTGACCGTGCGGGTGAGGAACTCGCGGTCGTGGCTGACGACGACCGTGCCGGCGCGCAGGCCGGAGACGAACGCCTCCAGGCGTTCCAGGCCGTCGAGGTCCAGGTCGTTCGTCGGCTCGTCCAGCAGGAAGACGTCGTAGCGGGAAAGGAGCAGTGAGGCCAGTCCAGCGCGGGCGGCCTGGCCACCGGACAGGGAGGTCATCGGCTGGTCCAGGTCCACGGCGAGGCCCAGCGAGTCGGCGGTCTCCTCCGCCCGCTCGTCGAGGTCGGCGCCGCCCAGGTCCAGCCAGCGCTCCAGGCTCGTCGCATAGGCGTCGTCCGCGCCCGGCGCCCCGTCGACGAGGGCCTGTGTCGCCTCGTCCATGGTCCGCTGGGCCTCGGCGACTCCGGTGCGGCGGGCCAGGAACTGGCGTACGGTCTCGCCGGGGCGCCGCTCCGGCTCCTGGGGGAGGTGACCGACGGTCGCGGTCGGCGGGGACAGCCGCAGCTCGCCCTCCTCCGGCGCGGTGAGCCCGGCGAGCAGGCGCAGCAGGGTGGACTTGCCCGCGCCGTTGGCCCCGACCAGGCCGATCACGTCTCCGGGCGCGACGACGAGGTCGAGCCCGGTGAACAGGGAGCGGTCACCGTGGCCGGCGGCGAGGTTCTTGGCGACGAGGGTGGCAGTCACAGGGAGCGATCCTAGTGGCCGCGCCGCCGTGGCGGCGTCGGGATATCGGGGCACGAGATCGCCGGACGCCCGGCGCCCCTCAGGGGGCGCGGGGAACCGCGCGACCAGCCACAACCCGCCCGCAGACACGCGACGGCAATCGCGGCACCCTCCTCGCGCGGCCGACCCGGCGGAGCGCTACCGTGCCATCGCCTCCACCAGCACGCTCCCGGACGTCCGCGCCACGACGAACGACTCCCCCTTCACGGCCTTCGCGTCCAGCGCGATGCGGTGCCGGCCCGCTTCCAGGATGCCGTCGAAGACCTCGTGGGTGTGGGTGCGGTAGAGGCGGTCGAGGCGGTACGCGGTCAGGCGCACCCGGCAGGGCGAGGTGACCTCGACGCCCGCCTCGCCGTCGGCGGCCACGAGCCGGGTCAGGCGGCGCTGCTCGACCGGGCTGCGGTCCAGGGCGTGTTCGATCTGCGCCACGAGCAGCGGCACGATCGGCGCGAGTCCGTCGACGTACGTCACCTCCACCCCGGCGTCGGTGAAGGCGCGGCGCACGGCTGCGCGCTGTTCCCCGCCGATCCCGCGGCCGAAGGCGACGGCGCCGTAGGTGCGCAGTTCGTCGGCGGGGACGCCGCTGAGGTCATGGGTGATCTCGGCGCCGATGCCGATGGTGCGCAGGGCGGCGGCGAGCTTGGCGAGAACGGCGACGCGGGCGCCGATGAGGAGCACCCGGCGGCGGGGGGCCTCGGCGGCCCGGTCGAGCAGGGCGCCGAGCGCCGCGCGGTACTCGGCGCCCTGGAAGCGGAACGGGCCGATGCCGTGGTAGCCGTTGAGCTCCAGGTCGGCGTGTTCGTCGGTCTGCCAGGCGAAGTCCTGCCAGATGTAGTCGTCGTCCTCCTTGTCGATGACCGCGGTGACGGCGCCGCAGGCGAGGTCCGCGCATTCGGGGCAGCCGTAGATGACGTACCGGCCGCCCGGAAGCGGGGGTTCCGCCTCCAGCAGCAGGCTGCGAACCTGCGCGGTGAAGATGGCGGGCGGGACGTCGGAGGCGAGCGGGGAGACGGCGTCGAGGTCGGAGAGCTGGAACAGCAGCGGGCGTCCGTCGACGATGAAGTCCACGAAGTCCCGGTGCACCTGGAAGTCACCGTTGGCGAGGACGCCACCGGCACGCATCGCCGGTGCCAGGCCGAAGGTCGCGTACTCGGCAGACATGCTGTGAGTATCCCCAGAGCGAGACCGATATGAGCGCGGCATGACATATTCCGCTACGTCCGGCATGGGAAAAGAACAGGTGGCCGAGGTTGTTCCCGGTCAGGAGGGGGCGTGAAGGCGCGCGGGGCGGAGGCTGCCCGGCTCGCCTCCGCCCGGCGCGTGCGCGTCAATCAGCCGTGGTCGTGCCCCAGCGGATCGCCCTCCGCCTCGGTGCCCGGGCCCGGGCCGACCTTGATCTCATACTCCCCGTCGTACCTCTTGTGGCCCGTGATCACGGCGAGTTCGACGGCCTCGGAAGCCATCTCGCCGCGCACGATGATCGGGTCCCGGCGCAGATCGCGCATGAGGGCGAAGCAGATTCCGATCATCACGAGGACGAACGGCGCGGCGGCCAGGATGGTGAGGTTCTGCAGGCCCGTGAGCGCACCGCCCTGGCCGCTGCCGACGAGCAGCATGATGGCGGCGACCGCGCCGGTCACCACGCCCCAGAACACCACCACGAACCGGCCGGGTTCAAGGGCGCCCTTCTGGGAGAGCGTGCCCATCACGATGGAGGCGGCGTCGGCCCCGGAGACGAAGAAGATGCCGACCAGGATCATCACCAGCAGGCTGGTGGCGGTGGCGATGGGGAACTCCTGGAGGAGGCCGAAGAGTTGGCCCTCCGGGGTCTCCTCGCCGCCGAGCGCGCCGCCCTCCTTCAGCTTCATGGCCGTACCGCCGAAGATCGCGAACCAGATGAGGCTGACGGTGCTGGGCACGAGGATGACGCCGCCGACGAACTGCCGGATGGTGCGGCCGCGGCTGATGCGGGCGATGAACATGCCGACGAAGGGCGTCCAGGAGATCCACCAGGCCCAGTAGAAGACGGTCCAGCTACCGAGCCAGTCCGCGACGCCCTCGCCGCCGCTGGCCTCGGTGCGGCCGGCGAGCTGGGGCAGATCGCCGAGGTAGGCGAAGATCGAGGTCGGCACCAGGTCGAGCACGATGATCGTGGGGCCCGCGATGAACACGAACACCGCGAGGATCAGGGCGAGCACCATGTTGGTGTTGGACAGCCACTGGATGCCCCGCTCGATGCCGGAGACGGCCGAGGCGACGAACGCCAGCGTGAGGACGGCGATGATCGCGACGAGCAGGCCGGTACTCACGTCGTCCATCCAGTCCAGCTCCTGGAAGCCGGAGCCGATCTGGAGCGCGCCGAGGCCGAGCGAGGCCGCGGAGCCGAAGACGGTGGCGATGATCGCCAGGATGTCGATCACCCGTCCCGCGGCGCCGTTCGCGTGCTTCTCACCGATCAGCGGGGTGAACACCGCGCTGATGGTCTGGCGGCGCCGTTTGCGGAAGGTGCTGTAGGCGATGCCCAGCCCCACCACCGCGTAGATCGCCCAGGGGTGCAGCGTCCAGTGGAAGAGGGTGGTGGCCATCGCCGTCTCCATGCGCTCACCGGAGTTGGCGGGGTCGGTTCCCGGCGGCGGGGTCGTGTAGTGCGCGAGCGGTTCGCTGACGCCGTAGAACATCAGGCCGATGCCCATGCCGGCGCTGAACATCATCGCGACCCACGACACGGTGCGGAACTCCGGCTCCTCGCCCTCCGTGCCCAGGTGGATGCGGCCGTAGCGGCTGATGGCGAGCCACAGTGCGAAGACCACGAAAGCGGACGCGGACAGCATGAAGGCCCAGCCGCCGTTGTGGATCAGGCCGTTGAGCATCTTCGTGGACACGCTCTCCAGCGAGTCCGTGCCCGCCCAGCCCCAGATCACGAACGCCAGCGTGATGGCGGCAGTGACCCCGAACACCACTCGATCGGTGTGGCGGCCGGAAGCGTCCGCGTGACCTTCCGGCCGACCACTCCTGTTCTTCAGATCCTCAGTCATCAGCGGCACCTTCCCCTGGAAACAGTGGATACGCCGGTTTCCACGTCGTTTCCCAGGACCTACCACAGATCCCGCCGATCACAGCCGTTCAGCAGTCGGTGTCAGGCTCACCGACCGTGAGGTGGTACGGGGCGCGCTCGTCGAGGAGCAGTGGGACGAGGGCCCGCAGGGACTGACGGAGCGGGACGTAGGTGCCGTGGGTCCGTACTCCGTGCAGGGCGAGTTCGTCCTTCACCTGCGCGTACTGGTCGTCGGTGAGCCGGTAGCCGCAGGGCGGGTCCTGGATCACCTCGGTGGTCTCGGGCGGGTCGTTGTCGGCTCCGCCCACGTACACGGGCCCGGTGTCGGCGTAGCCGGTCAGACGGGCCAGGCCGGTCGCCGCCTCGATCCGGCCGCGCCGGGCATCGGTGAAGCCGAACAGGCCCTCCAGCGCGCCGAGTTGGGAGTTCACCCGGCGCCGGTTGTTCAGGGCCTGGTCTGCCTTCTCCGCCTCGGTCAGCGGATCGACACGGCTCTCGATGAGCAGGCCCACGGAGTGCTTGACGCCGGACATGTTCCGCAGGATGCGTTCCTGGCCGTCACCGGCGACCTGCCGGATGGGATCCCCCGTCTCGGGGTCGGTCCAGATGCCGTACGTGCCGGTCGAGTAGCCGCCGGCCGCGGCGGCCGGGCGCACGTACGACTCGGACAGGTCCCGCGCCGCGTCGTGGACGTCGTCGTCCGTGTTGAGGTTGCGCGGCCACAGGTCGAACAGGTCCTTGTCGTAGTACGGGGGCGTGGCGCCGTACTCGTGCAGGTCGTAGATCACGTCGGGGCGCCGGTCGCGGACGACCGCGGCCATGGCCCGCCCCTCGGCGGTCGCCAGCGCCAGGTGGTCGCGGTTGATGTCCACCCCGTCGCTGTTGCCGCGCGTGTCGGCGGCCCGGCCGTCGGGGTTGGCGGTGGGTACGACCAGCACGGTGGTGCGCTCCAGGAAGCGCCGGGTCTGCCGGTCCTTGGCGTAGGCCAGGTCGCGGATGGTGGACAGGCACGCCTCGCGGCCGGAGGGTTCGTCGCCGTGCTGGCTGCACACGAGCAGCACCTTGTTCGGCGCGGGGTGTTCGCCGATCCGTACCAGTTGGAGCGGCCGGCCCTGCTTCGTCGTGCCGATCTCGTCGACGGAGACCCGGTCGGTCGCCTTGTCGACGGCGGCCAGGAACTCCTGTTCCTCGCTCTGGCCGGTCCAGCGGGCGCCGCCCGACTGCTCGAAGCCGGTGCGGGGCGGGGAGTCGGCGGCGTGGGCGGGTACGGCCACGAGGGACGCGGCGAGGGCCGCCGCGGTCAGGGTGAGGGCTCGGACGCGGTTCACCGGGCTCCCTCCGGGATGCGGTGGGTGGGGCGCGGCACGCTCGTCACGCCGTCGAGGAGCCCCGCCGCCGGGGCGGCTGACGGCGCGTCGGCGGTGGCGCGCGCGAAGGCGAAGGCGCCGCCGACCAGCGGGACGCGGGCCTTCGTGCGGGAGAGGTCGAGGGTGAGGGTCGGCTTCGTGGCCGGAGGGTCGATCAGGTCCTTGTCGGTACCCGCGACGATCAGGGCCAGGCGGTGGCCGGCCGGGACGACGTGGTCGGTGGCGGCCAGGTCGATGGTGATCGTGTACGCCTTGCCCGGGGTCAGCGGTTCGCCCTTGAGGTCGGAGGCGTGGTTGCCGAGGTCGGCCCAGCCGCGGCTGACGACCGTGTGGTCGACGTCAGCCGTCTTGGCCTTCGTCTCCTTGAAGCAGGCGCTGTCGCCGCTCGTGCTCGCGCCCCAGCAGGTGCGGTCGGTGAGGGTGGCGATGCCCTCGCCGCTCGCCGCGTAGTCCCGGATGGTGTCGGGGCCGAGGTCGACCAGGACGGCGGAGAGGTGGGCGCTCGAGGTGCTCGGGGTGGCGGTGACGGTGACCTCGGAGGAGCCTGACAGGCGCAGGTCCCGGGTGAGCGGGCCGGTCGTGAAGCCCACCTTGTCCGGGGTGGACGCGTCGATGTGCGTGGCCCAGTCGGTCTCGCTGTGCTGCGGATCGTCGGTGAAGGCCTCGGTGCCCTTGCCCTTGCGCAGGCCGAGGGTGCCGACGCCCGCCTCGGCGCCCTTGGCGGGGCGCAGGGTGGTGGTGTCGGTGCCGCGCGGCGGCCAGACCTTGGAGGTGGCCCACTGGTCGGGGTGGCGCTCGATGTCGGCCATCGGCTCACGGTCGATGCCGTTGTCGTAGCCGAGCAGTTCGTGGTCGAACCAGCGGTGCAGGGTCCGAACCCAGTCGGCACGACGGAAGTCGAAGGGGTCGACGTGGCCGGTCTGGGAGAGCCAGATCTTGCGCTCGACGCCGTTCTTCGCGAGGGCGTCCCACCACTGGCCGAGGTGCTTCATCCGGACGTTGAGGTCCTGCATGCCGTGGATCGCGAAGACGCTGGCACGTACCTTGCGCGCGTCCTTGACGTAGTCGCGCTCGGTCCACAGCGGCGTCCAGTCTCCGGTGCGCGGAGCGCCGTCGGCGAGCATCTGCTGGACGGCGCCGCACTTGGCGCGGGCGTCGGGGCTGTCGACGTAGTCGGAGAGCCAGTCGGGGCCGGAGTCGTACAGCGGGGCGCCCTGCTGGAAGTAGTAGTCGTACCAGGAGGAGATGGCGCTGATCGGCACGATGGTCTTCAGGCCCTCGACGCCGGTCGCGGCCACGCCGTTGGCGATGGTGCCGTCCCAGCTCTTGCCGATCATGCCGGTGCGGCCGTTGGTCCATGTGGCCTTGGCGCTGGTGGTGCCGGTGCGGGTCGTGTACGCCTTCCCGCGGCCGTTGAGCCAGTCGACGACGGCCTTCGCGGAGAGGATGTCGGAGCGGCCTCCGACGTCCACGCAGCCGTCGGAGCGGTTGGTGCCGGCGAGGTCGACGCCGACGAACGCGTAGCCGCGGGGCACGAAGTAGTTGTCGTAGAACAGCGGCGCCTGGACCAGGTTGCCGCTCGCGTCGTACGTCTTCTTCTGGCTCTCGTTGCCGCGCCCGCAGCAGGAGTAGTACGGGCTGGCGTCCATGATGACGGGCACCTTGCGGCCCTGCGCGGCCGCCTCGCGGGGCCGGACGATGTCGACGGCGACGCGGTCGTGCCCGGCGTCGCCGTCGAGGTCGAGTCCGGTGTCCACCCAGACCGCCTCGCGGACGGCGTTGTCGTAGGAGTAGACGGGTGTGCTCTCCCGCGGGCCACTCGCCCCGGGGCCGGCGTGTGCCGTCGAGGGCACGAGGAACGTGGCCATCAGGGCGGCCGCGGCCGCCGTCGCGAGCGGTCTCCAGATCGTGAAGCGCGTGCGTTTCGGCATGCGCGGACGGTACATCGGTCAACTCCTGTGCAGAAGAGGGCGACTGACGCCGTATGAGACCTCCTGTGGCCGATAAACACCCTTGTGGCGGATCCACTCATGTCGGCCGAATGGCGATCGTGTGACAGCGGTGGCCATGGACACGCAGGGGGCACAGGTACTCAATAGGCTCCGGACAGACTTCGGCCCCTACGACTTGGAGCTTTTGTGCACCGCAGAATCATGGCGCCGGGCGCACTGGCGGCTGCCTCGCTGATGCTGGCGATCCCGGCGTCGGCGGCCAGTCACACCCCCGGAGCTTCGGGCATCGGCGACCCCTACTACCCGGCCTACGGCAACGGCGGCTACGACGTCTCCCACTACGACCTCCGGCTCAAGTACCAGCCGGCCACGGACGAGCTGGAGGGCACGGCGACGCTGCTGGCGAAGACCACGCAGGACCTGTCCCGGTTCAACCTGGACTTCCTGCTGGACGTCAGCGAGGTGCGGGTGAACGGCGTGAAGGCGTCGTTCGCGGCCTCGGGCGAGCACGAGCTGGAGATCACGCCGAAGAAGGCGCTGGCCAAGGACACGCCCATCACCGTCGTCGTGCGCTACCACGGTGTGCCCTCGACGAAGGAGGCGTACGGCTTCAACGTGTGGCTGCGCACCTCGGACGGCGGCGTCGCAGCGGGTGAGCCCGAGGGGGCCTGGTGGTGGTTCCCGAGCAACGACCACCCGCTCGACAAGGCGACCTACGACGTGTCGGTGCAGGTGCCCAACGGCACGCAGTTCATCTCCAACGGAACGCTCCAGTCGACGAGTTCGCGGGCGGGCTGGACCCGTTACAACTGGCGCTCCAACAAGCCGCAGGCCACTTATCTGGCCACTTTCGCGGCGGGACGCTTCGACGTCACCACGGGGACGTCCGAGAGCGGAATTCCGGTCATCAACGCCTACAGCAAGGACCTCGGCGACCGTGCGGGGGCGGCGCGGGCGAGCATCGAGCGGACCGGGGAGATCGCCGACTGGCTGAGCGAGTACTTCGGGCCGTATCCGTACAACGCGCTCGGCGGGTATGTGCCGAACACGAACACCGGGTACGCGCTGGAGACGCAGACCCGGCCGTTCTACAGCCCCTCCAACTTCGCGAACGGGTCGAACACCTCCGTGGTCGTGCATGAGTTGGCCCATCAGTGGTGGGGCGACCTGGTGTCCGTCGAGAAGTGGAAGGACATCTGGATCAACGAGGGCTTCGCGCGGTACGCGCAGTGGCTGTGGTCCGAGCACGAGGGCGAGGGGACGGCGCAGGAGATCGCCGACTACGTGTACGCCTCGCGGTCGGCCGGCGACGCGTTCTGGTCGGTCAAGCCCGGGGATCCGGGGCCGGAGAACCAGTTCCACATCGCCGTCTACGACAGGGGTGCGCTGACGCTTCAGGCGTTGCGAAACGAGATCGGTGACGACGCGTTCTTCGCGATTCTGAAGGGCTGGCCGCAGAAGTACGCCTATGGCAACGCCTCGGTCGATGACTTCGAGCGGTACGCCGAGGAGGTGTCCGGCAAGCCGCTGGCGGGGCTGTTCGACACGTGGTTGTTCGAGCCGTCGAAGCCAGGTGCGCCTGCGGCGCGTAGTGCGTCGATCGCCAAGTCGGCGCCGGTGCAGCCGAAGTCGTGGAAGAAGATCGCCGCGACCAATGATGTGCACGGGCATGAGCACTGAGTCGCCGTTGGGGGTGCCTCATCATGCCGTCGGGCGCCTGCGGGTGTGCCGTGGCTGATCGCGCAGTTCCCCGCGCCCCTCAGGGGGTTGCAGTGAGCCGGAGCAGTTCGTCTCGCCCTATCGCGTGCGTCTGCGTCGACGGCACCGTGCAGGCGTGGGCGCCGGCGAGCGTGCCGTACAGGGCGCTGCGCCTGGGGGTCTCGCGGTTCAGCCAGGCGTAGAGGAACGCGGCGGCGAAGGCGTCGCCCGCGCCGTTGGAGTCCACCACCGGCGCGGGCGGTGTCGCGGCGGGCAGGCGGGTCAGCTCGTCGTCGGCGAGTACGTAGGCGCCCTTCGCGCCTGCCGTGGCCACGACCACCTCGGCCCGGCCCCGGTCGGCGATGCGGCGCATCGTGCGCTCGGGGTCGTCCAGGGCGGCGGCGGACAGGAAGACGACGTCCGCCGCCTGCGCGAACGGCTCGTGGTACGGGTTCTCGCCGTCCCAGTCGTGCAGGTCGGTGGAGAGCGTGGCGCCCGACTCGCGCAGGAGGGGCAGGGCGTGGGCGCAGGGCTGGGTGATGGTGACGTGGACGTGGCGGCTCGCTCCGGCCAGGGCACGCACGGTGGCATGCGGGAGGCGGTCGTCGGCGTGGCCGCGGCTGGTGTCGTACAGCGACAGCCGTCTGCCGTCGGGGCTGACGAGGTTGACGGCCCGCTTCGTCCCCGCGGGCTGCGGGATCGCGGTGAGCGCGATGCCCTTCTCGCGGTGCAGGGCTCGGACCAGGTCGCCCTCGGGGTCGTCCCCGAGCATGTCGAGGTGGTGGACCCGCAGGCCGAGGGCGGCGAGGCCCAGGGCGACGAAGTCACCGGTCTGCCCGGCGCGGGTACGGATACCCGAATCGATCATGTAGCTGTCGGCGTACGGCAGCGGCAGTTCCGGCACGTACACGATGGTGTCGACGCCCGCCCCGCCCAGGACGAGCACGTCGATGTCACGGCTCAACTCGCACCCTCCCCATGGTCGTAGACCGTGACGGCGACGGGGCACTTCGCTGCGGAGGCAGGTCGGCTCGCCGCGCATGCGTGGCCGTACGCCGAAAGGCTCCGAACGGTGGCGTCACCCCGGATGTAAGTGATCTCCGACATGACGCCACCGTAGAGGCCGGCACTGACAACGGCCCCGGAATTACTTCGTGAGCTCGGCCAGTTCCTGGTCCTCCGTGCGGTTGACGCGGCGGCGGACGGCGTACCAGCCGCCGACCAGCATCACGGCGATCACGGGGATGAGGAGGAGGGTCTTGCGGCCGACCTCGGGGTCGTTCCACATCATGCCGAGGCAGGCGAGGAGGAAGACGACCGTGGCGATCTCGGTGACCGGGCTGCCCGGGAGGCGGAAGGAGGGGCGCTCCACCAGGCCCGCCTTGGCGCGGCGGACGAAGATCAGGTGGCAGACCATGATGATCACCCAGGTGGAGATGATGCCGAGGGATGCCACGTTCAGCACGATCTCGAAGGCCTGGCTGGGCATGAGGAAGTTCAGGCCGACGCCGAGCACGCACACCGCGCAGGTGAGCAGGATGCCGCCGTACGGCACCTGGCTGCGGTTCATGCGGGCCGTGAACTTCGGGGCCGAGCCCGCCATCGCCATGGAGCGCAGGATGCGGCCCGTGGAGTAGAGGCCGGAGTTGAGGGAGGACATGGCGGCCGTGAGGACCACCAGGTTCATCACGTCGCCCGCCGCCGGGATGCCGATCTTCGACAGGACCGTCACGAAGGGGCTCTCGTCGGCCGAGTAGACCGAGCCGGGCAGAAGCAGGGCGAGGAGGACGACCGAGCCGACGTAGAAGAGGCCGACGCGCCACATGATCGAGTTCACCGCGCGCGGGACGATCTTCTCCGGCTCCGCGGTCTCACCCGCGGCGACGCCGACCAGTTCCAGGGCGGCGTACGCGAAGATCACGCCCTGCATGACCAGGACGACGGGCATCAGGCCGTGCGGGAAGACACCGCCGTTGTCGGTGATCACGCTCATGCCGGGCGTTGTACCGCCCACTTCGTGCTGCGTGGCCAGCAGGAAGATGCCGACGAACATGAAGCCGACGAGCGTGGCGACCTTGATGATCGCGAACCAGAACTCCATCTCGCCGAAGATCTTCACCGAGATCAGGTTCACGGCCAGCACGACCGCCAGCGCGATCAGGGCCAGCACCCACTGCGGGATGTCGGTGAACAGGCTCCAGTAGTGCGTGTAGAGCGCGATCGCGGTGATGTCGGCGATGCCGGTCGTCGACCAGTTCAGGAAGTACATCCAGCCGGCGACGTAGGCGCCCTTCTCGCCGAGGAACTCGCGCGCGTACGACACGAACGAGCCGGACGAGGGGCGGTAGAGGACCAGCTCGCCCAGGGCGCGCACGACGAAGAAGGCGAAGACGCCGCAGACGAGGTACGCGAGGGCGAGGGCCGGGCCCGCGTTGTGGAGGCGGCCGCCGGCGCCGAGGAAGAGGCCGGTGCCGATGGCCCCGCCGATGGCGATCATGTTGACGTGGCGGGCCTTGAGGTCCTTGCTGTAACCGGCGTCGCCCGCGTCCGCGGGCACCTGGGCCGCGTCGGTACGGGATGCGGCCACTGCCGTGTTCACGGCGTCCTTGCTCACGGGTGGTACCAATCTCTGGTGCGCCCGAGCGGATCGCGCTCGGGTGTCCGGACGAACGTATGGCCTGCGCCCTCCGTAAAAGGCACAGACCAAGGGGCCACCTTCCCCCACGGAGCGCACCTCATACGGTGGCGCACGTCACAGAGCGTCACTTCTCACACGGACGTCCCGCCGGTCCCGTCGGGTGTCACAGCAGTGGTGAGACAGCGATACTGCTGCACATGACGACCGGCACCGAGGAACCGACCCGGCCCACCCTCACGATCGACGAGCTTGCCGCGCGCGCGGGTATGACGGTCCGCACGGTGCGGTTCTACGGCACCAAGGGGCTGCTGCCGCCGCCGGTGATCGGTCCGCGCAGGGTGGGGCACTACGGACGCGAGCATCTGGCCCGGCTGGCACTCATCGAGGAGCTTCAGCAGCAGGGCATGACGCTGGCGGCGATCGAGCGGTATCTCCAGCAGTTGCCGCCGGATCTGGACGCCCACGACCTCGCCCTGCACCGGTCCGTGGTGGCCTCCTGGGCGCCGGAGACCGTGGAGACGGTGTCGCGGGACGAGCTGGAGCGGCGGGCGGGGCGCCCCCTCGGCGACGACGACCTGGAGCGGCTGGCCGCGATGGGCGTGGTCGAGTCCGGCGAAGGGGGCGGCGAGACGGACGGCGACGGTCACCGCGACTACCGCGTCGACCTGGGGCTGCTGCGGCTCGGCGTCGGACTGCTGGACGTACCGCTCTCCCAGGAGGCGATCCTCGCGGCGCGGGGGGTCCTCATCGAGCACTCGCGCGCCGCGGCACACGAGCTGTCGCAGCTCTTCCGCGGCGAGGTGTCGGAGCGCACCGCGCAGGACGTGAAGTCGCTGTCCGCCTATATGCAACCCGTGATCGTGCAGGCCCTGTTGACGACCTTTCAGCGGTCCCTGCGCGAGGAGCTGCGGCAGTGGCTGGGCGGCGACCCGACGGAACGCGGATCCGCCTGACACGTTGGCGCGCGGCGTCGCGCAGTTCGCACCAACCGGGTGCGGGAGCGGCGGACGTCGAGCGGACCGATCAGGCGGGGCGGGATCCCATGGGGGCTCCCCGGGGCCGGGCACCGGAGTGGGGACGGTTCGTCCGCCGGCTTCGGGGGCCGTTCCCGGGGAGCAGGGCCGGCGTATCGCTGAACGACACGCCGCGATACGGCGTCAGTCGCCGAAGGTCTCCCCCTTCTGCGCCTTCTCCACCAGCAGCGCGGGCGGCGCGAAGCGCTCTCCGTACGTCTGCGCCAGCTCACGCGCGCGTGCCACGAAGCCGGCGACTCCACCCTCGTAGCCGTTGATGTACTGCAGGACGCCGCCGGTCCAGCCGGGGAAACCGATGCCGAAGATGGAGCCGATGTTGGCGTCCGCGACGGACGTCAGCACCCCCTCCTCCAGGAGCCGGACCGTGTCCAGGGCCTCGGAGAAGAGCATGCGTTCCTGCATGTCCCGGAAGGGGATCTCAGCGCCCGCACGGGTGAAGTGCTCGCGCAGGCCCGGCCACAGGGCGGCCCGCTTGCCGTCCTCGTCGTAGTCGTAGAAGCCGGCTCCGCCGCTGCGTCCGGGGCGGTCGAACTCGTCGACCATCCGGTCGATGACCGCCTCGGCGGGGTGCGCAGTCCAGGTGCCGCCCGACTCCTCCACGGCCCGCTTGGACTCGTTGCGGATCTTGCGGGGCAGCGTGAGCGTCAGCTCGTCCATCAGGGACAGGACCTTGGCGGGGTAGCCCGCCTGGGCCGCCGCCTGCTCGACCGACGCGGGCTCGATGCCCTCGCCGACCATCGCCACGCCCTCGTTGATGAAGTGGCCGATGACGCGGGAGGTGAAGAAGCCGCGGGAGTCGTTCACGACGATCGGCGTCTTGTTGATCTGCCGGACCAGGTCGAACGCCCGGGCCAGCGCCTCCTCACCGGTCTGCTCGCCCTTGATGATCTCGACGAGCGGCATCTTGTCGACGGGCGAGAAGAAGTGCAGTCCGATGAAGTCGGCCTGGCGCTCCACGCCTTCGGCGAGGACGGTGATCGGCAGCGTCGAGGTGTTGGAGCACAGCAGCGCGTCCGGCTCGACGATCCCCTGGATCTCCTGGAAGACCTTGTGCTTGAGCTCCGGGTTCTCGAAGACGGCCTCGATGACCGCGTCGCAGCCGGCCACGTCCTGCGGGTCGCCCGTCGGTGTGATGCGGGCGAGCAGCGCGTCGGCCTTCTCCTGCGTCGTACGGCCCCGGGAGACCGCCTTGGCGCACAGCTTCTCCGAGTAGGCCTTGCCCTTGGCGGCGGCCTCCGCCGACACGTCCTTCAGGACGACGTCGATGCCCGCGCGGGCGCACGAGTAGGCAATGCCGGCGCCCATCATCCCGGCGCCCAGGACGGCTACCTTGCGGACCTTGCGGGGCTCGATGCCCTTGGGGCGGTTGGCGCCGGAGTTGACGGCCTGGAGGTCGAAGAAGAACGCCTGGATCATGTTCTTGGAGGTCTGGCCGGCGGCCAGCTCCACGAAGTAGCGCGCCTCGATGACCTGCGCGGTCTCGAAGTCGACCTGGGAGCCCTCGACGGCGGCCGCGAGGATGTTGCGCGGGGCCGGGTAGGGCGCGCCGCCTGTCTGCTTGCGCAGGTTGGCCGGGAAGGCGGGCAGGTTCGCCGCGAACTTGGGGTTGGCGGGCGTGCCGCCGGGGATGCGGTAGCCCGGCTTGTCCCAGGGCTGCTGCGACTCGGGGTGGGCCTCGATGAACGCGCGTGCCTTGGCGAGCAGTTCTTCCTGGGTGGTGGCCACGTCGTCGATCAGGCCGTTCTGCAGGGCGCGCTGCGGGTTGTACTGGGTGCCCTGGAGGAGGACCTTCAGCAGGGCGTCGGCGATGCCGAGGAGGCGGACGGTGCGGACGACGCCGCCTCCGCCGGGCAGCAGGCCGAGGGTGACCTCGGGACAGCCGATCTTCGAGCCGGGCGCGTCGAGGGCGATGCGGTGGTGGCAGGCGAGGGCGATCTCGTAGCCGCCGCCCAGGGCCGCTCCGTTCAGCGCGGCGACGACCGGCTTGCCGAGGGTCTCGATGCGGCGCAACTGGCGCTTGATCGCCATGCCGCCCTCGAACAGGTCCTGCGCGGTCTCGGGGGTGACCCGGATGAGGTCGCGCAGGTCGCCGCCGGCGAAGAAGGTCTTCTTGGCGGAGGTGATGATGACACCGCGGATGGTGTCCTTCTCCGCCTCGAGCCGGTCCGTGACCACGGCGAGCGAGTCGCGGAACGCCTGGTTCATGGTGTTCGCGGACTGGTTCGGGTCGTCCAGGACGAGGGTGACGACGCCGTCGCGGTCCTGTTCCCAGCGGATGGTGGTGGATTCAGTGCTCATGTGGAGGTGCTCCGTGTGATCCGTCGGGAGGGGGTCAGATGCGCTCGACGATGGTGGCGATGCCCATGCCGCCGCCGACGCAGAGCGTGGCGAGGCCGTACCGCTTGTCCTGGCGCTCCAGTTCGTCGACGAGCGAGCCGAGGATCATGGCGCCGGTCGCGCCGAGCGGGTGGCCGAGGGCGATGGCGCCGCCGTTGACGTTGACCTTGTCCAGGGACAGCCCCATGTCCCTGACGAAGCGCAGGACGACCGCCGCGAACGCCTCGTTGATCTCGACGAGGTCGATGTCGTCGATGGTCAGACCGGCCTTCTTCAGGGCCTTGCGGGTGGCGGGGGCGGGGCCGGTGAGCATGATGGTGGGCTCGGAGCCGGAGACGGCGGCGGAGACGATCCGGGCGCGGGGCGTCAGGCCGTACCGCTCGCCGACCTCCTTGTTGCCGATGGCGACCAGGGAGGCGCCGTCGACGATGCCGGAGGAGTTGCCCGCGTGGTGAACGTGGTCGATCTTCTCGACCCAGTGGTACTTCTGCAGCGCGACGGCGTCGAAGCCGCCCAGGTCTCCGATGTCCGCGAAGGACGCCTTCAGCTTGGCGAGGGAGTCGGCGGTGGTGCCGGGGCGCATGTGCTCGTCGTGGTCGAGGACGACGAGGCCGCTGCGGTCCTTGACCGGGACGACGGACCGGTCGAAGCGGCCCTCCTTCCAGGCCGTCGCCGCCCGCTCCTGGGAGAGCGCCGCGTACTCGTCCACGTCTCGGCGGGAGAATCCCTCGATCGTGGCGATGAGGTCGGCACCGATGCCCTGCGGCACGAAGTTGACGGAGAGGTTGGTCATCGGGTCGTTGAACCAGGCGCCGCCGTCCGAGGCCATCGGCACGCGGGACATGGACTCGACGCCGCCCGCGAGGACGAGGTCCTCGAAGCCCGAACGGACCTTGGCGGCGGCCATGTTGACGGCTTCCAGACCCGAGGCACAGAACCGGTTCTCCTGTACGCCCGCGACCGTGTCCGGCAGCCCGGCGGCGATGGCGGCGATCCGGGCGATGTCGGAGCCCTGGTCGCCGACCGGGCCGACGACGCCGAGCACGATGTCGTCGATGGCCGCCGGGTCCAGGTCCGGGAAGCGGGCGCGGATCTCGTGGATCAGGCCGACGACCAGGTCGATGGGCTTGGTGCCGTGCAGGGCGCCGTTCGCCTTGCCGCGGCCGCGCGGGGTGCGGATCGCGTCGTACACATACGCTTCGGTGCTCACTGGTAAGCCTTTCGAGGTGAGGGTCAGCCCAGCAGGGAACGGCCGATGATCTCTTTCATGATCTCGGTCGTCCCGCCGTAGATGGTCTGGATACGGCCGTCGGTGAAGGCACGGGCGACCGGGTATTCGCTCATGTAGCCGTAGCCGCCGTGCAGTTGCAGACAGCGGTCGGCGACCCGCTTCTGGAGCTCGGTCGCCCACCACTTGGCCATCGAGGCGTGGACGGCGTCCAGCTCCCCGTTCGAGTGGTCCTCGATGCAGCGGTCGAGGAACGTGCGGGTGACGGCGCACTCCGTGGCCATCTCGGCTATCTCGAACCGGATGTGCTGCTTGGTGGCGAGCGCCCGGCCGAACGCCTCGCGCTCCTTGACGTACTCGGTGGTGATCTCGAGCAGGTGCTCGGCGGCGGCGATGGCGGAGACGGCGATGCTCAGGCGCTCCTGCGCGAGGTTCGTCATCAGGTGCACGAAGGCGCCGTTGAGGTCGCCGAGGAGGTTCTCCTTGGGCACCTTGACGTCGCGGAAGAACAGCTCGGCCGTGTCCTGCGACTTCTGGCCGATCTTGTCGAGGTTGCGGCCCCGCTCGAAGCCGTCCGTGCCGCGCTCGACGACGAGCAGCGACAGCCCGTGCGCGCCGCCCTCGGGGGTGGTCTTCGCGACGACGATCACCAGGTCGGCGAGGATGCCGTTGGAGATGAACGTCTTGGAGCCGTTGAGCACCCAGTGGTCGCCGCGGTCCTCGGCGTGGGTGCGGATGCCCTGCAGGTCGGAGCCGGCGCCGGGTTCGGTCATGGCGATGGCGGTGATGATCGAGCCGTCGCAGAAGCCGGGCAGCCAGCGGCGCTTCTGCTCGTCGGTGGCGAGGCTCGTCAGGTAGGGGCCGATGATGTCGTTGTGCAGGCCGAGGGCGAGGCCCGGGGCGCCCGCGCGGGTGAACTCCTCGGCGAGGACGGCGCTGTAGCGGAAGTCGTCGGTGCCGCCGCCTCCGTACTCCTCGGGCACGGCGAAGCCGAGCAGGCCCTGCTTGCCGGCCGCGCGCCAGGCCTCGCGGGAGACGATGCCGTCCTTTTCCCACTGCTCGTAGTACGGCAGCACCTCCCGGTCCAGGAAGCTGCGCACGGTCGCGCGGAACGCGTCGTGCTCGGGGGCGAAGATCTGCCGCTTCATTCGAGGCCCTTCGTGGGTTCCTGGTGCTTCAGGAGGTCGGGTACTTCCCAGTCGCGGGCCACGGCCGCGGTGTCGGCGCCCGGTTGCGCGGGGCCGGTGCGTACGGCGGTGGGGGTCGCGGAGAAGCGGGGCGCCGGGGCGGGCTGGGTGATGCCGCCGTGGTCGGTGAAGGTGCCGCGGGCGGCGAGGTGCGGATGCCGCGGGGCCTCGCCCAGGGACAGCACGGGGGCCACACAGGCGTCGGAGCCCTCGAAGAGGGCCGTCCATTCGTCCCTCGTACGGGACTTGAAGCGGGCGGCGACCGCGTCGCGCAGCTCGCCCCAGCGGGAGAAGTCCTTGCGGGCGGAGGCGAAGTCCTCGACGCCGAGGAGCCGGAGGAACTCGTCGTAGAACTGGGGTTCAAGGGCGCCGACCGCCATGTACCGGCCGTCGGCGGTCTCGTAGGTGCCGTAGTACGGGCAGCCGCCGTCGAGGAGGTTGGCGCCGCGCCGGTCCTGCCAGCCGCCGGACGCGAGCATGCCGTGGATCATCGCGGAGAGGTGGGAGGTGCCGTCGACGATGGCGGCGTCGACGACCTGGCCGGTGCCGGTGGCGCGCGCGTGGTGCAGGGCGGCGAGGACACCGACAACGAGGTACAGGGAGCCGCCCGCGTAGTCGCCGACCAGGTTGGCGGGGACGGCCGGTGGTTCGTCGGGGTTCCCGATCATGCCGAGGGTGCCGGTGACCGCGATGTACGCGATGTCGTGGCCGGCGCGGTGCGCAAGCGGTCCGTCCTGGCCCCAGCCGGTCATCCGGCCGTAGACCAGCGCGGGGTTACGGGCGTGGCAGGCCTCGGGGCCGACGCCGAGGCGCTCGGCGACGCCGGGGCGGTAGCCCTCGATGAGGATGTCGGCGCGGGCGGCGAGGTCGAGGACGCGCGCGGGGCCTTCGGGGGACTTCAGGTCGACGACCACCGAGCGCTTGTTGCGGTTGGTGATGTCGTACTCGGTGTTGATGCCCAGCCCGGTGCCGCCGGGCCGGTCGACGCGGACGACGTCGGCGCCGAGGTCGGCGAGGAGCATGGCGGCGAACGGGCCGGGCCCGATTCCGGCCAGCTCGACCACGCGTACGCCGGTGAGCGGGCCCTGTCCTGGCGTCGTCGCCATCCTGCCCCCAGGGGTGTGACACTACTGCTGTAACACCAGCGATGCTAAGAAAGTGTCCGGACGGATACAAGAGCAAGCGCTTAGGAAGTTACTCGCCGGAAGCCGGGTCGCGAACCATCCCGGCGCAATCAGCGCGCGTCCAGCTCCGCTATCAGCCGCTTCGGCGCGATCGTGCGGTAGCTCTCCTCCACCCAGTCGCACAGCAGCTCCGCCGCCGGGGCGCCCTTCTGCTCCAGCGGGAGGCTGACCCAGCCGGCCTTGCCCAGGCCGTATCCGGCGGGCTCGGCGCCCGGGCAGGTCAGCGCGTGGGCGTGGGCCGACTCGTCCTTGAGCTTCACGGTGACGCCCATCGGATAGCTGCCGTCGGCGACGCCGAGGAAGACGAACACCTTCTTGTTGACCTTCGCGACCGTCTCACCCCAGGGGAACTCCTCGACGGCACCGGGCATGCCGAGGGCGAACTCGCGTACTTTTTCCCACTTCTTCAGGGCAGACCTGGGTACGGCCACCGCATACCTCCGGGCTCGTCGTCGGGCTCCGCACACCTCACGCTAGCCTCGGCCACCGACAACGGCGCGTGGTGCGGGACCGAGGGGTGTCATGAGCAGGCTGGGCAGGACGGATCGTCCGTACGACATCGTGCTCTTCGGAGCGACGGGCTTCGTCGGGGTACTCACCGCGGAGTATCTCGCGGAGAACGCGCCCGAGGGCTTGCGCTGGGCGATCGCCGGCCGCAGCGCCGAGAAGCTGGAGCGACTGCGCGAGTCGCTGCCGGGCGGCGAGGGGGTCGGGGTGCTGGAGGCGGACGTCGCCGATCCGGCCTCGATGCGCCGGCTCGCCGAGCAGGCGCGCGTGGTGGCCACGACGGTGGGCCCTTACATCAAGTACGGCGAGGACCTGGTGGCGGCCTGCGCGGACACCGGCGCCGACTATCTCGACCTCTCCGGTGAGCCGGAGTTCGTGGACCTGACGTACGTCCGGCACGACGCACGCGCGCGTGAGACGGGCGCCCGGCTGGTGCACGCCTGTGGCTTCGACTCGATCCCGCACGACCTGGGCGCGTACTTCACCGTGCAGCAACTGCCGCAGGACGTGCCGCTGACGGTGGACGGGTTCGTGACGGCCGACGCCACCTTCTCGGGCGGTACGTTCGCCTCGGCGCTCAACCAGTTCGCGCGCGGACGCCAGATGATCACCGCCGCGCGCGACCGCGCCCGGCACGAGCCGCGGCTGATGGGGCGCCGGGCGCAGGCGCCGACGGGGGTGCCCCGGTTCGCGGGGGAGGTCGGCGCGTGGGCGCTGCCGCTGCCGACGATCGACCCGCAGATCGTGAAGCGGTCCGCGCGCGCCCTGGACCGCTACGGCCCCGACTTCCGCTACCGCCACTACGCCGCCGTACGGACCCTTCCCGTCGCGGTCGGCGGAGTCGCGGCGATGGGCGCGCTCTTCTCGGCCGCCCAGCTCGCACCGGCCCGGCGCTGGTTGTCGGACCGGCTCAAGCCCGGCGAGGGACCGGGTCCGGAGAAGCGCGCGAAGAGCTGGTTCTCGGTCCGCTTCGTCGGCGAGGGCGGCGGCCGGCGGGTCTTCACCGAGGTGTCCGGCGGCGACCCCGGCTACGGCGAGACGGCGAAGATGTTCGCCGAGTCGGCCCTCTCGCTCGCCTTCGACGACCTGCCGCCGACAGCCGGCCAGGTCACCACGGCCGTCGCGATGGGAAACACCCTGATCGAACGCCTGCGCACGGCGGGCATCACCTTCCGGGTGGCGGCCACCCGCTGAAGCCCCCTGCCCTACAGCGGCCACCCCGCGATGGTGTAGATCATCCCGACGATCCACCCCAGCCCGGCCAACGTGGCCAACACCAGCGCGGCCGTCACGGCACGCTCAACGGGACGGTCGGGATCGGCGAGGGGCTTCGGGGAGCGGTGCGTCGTCATGGGGTTCAGCCTGCCGACCAGGGCGGGGCGGCGGCATCCGTACGGGTACTCAGTCCCGGTACTCAGATCGCGCGGTGCCGCCCCGTCAGGAAGTCACCTCCTTCAGCGCCTTCCGGCACAACGAGTCCGCTCTGCGGGTCGTCTCCGGCAAGCGGTACTCGGGGGTCAGCGCCAGTGTGTGGGCGCAGGCGTTCTCCAGGGTCACGCGGTGGCCCACCGAGACGAAGACCGGCTTGACGGAGTCGCTGGTGCGCAGGGCCCGGCCGACTTCCTCGTCTGCTGCCAGGAGGGGGGTCCAGGATCCTCGGGGGGCGGCGGGGGCGTCGTACGTGAAGGTGAACGGGTTCTTGGCGACGCCGATCGTGGGCAGGTCGGTGAGGACGCCCAGGTGGCTGGCGAGGCCGAAGCGGCGCGGGTGGGCTCGGCCGTAGCCGTCGCAGACGACCAGGCCGGGCGGGCAGGGCAGGGCTTCGAGGGCGGCCAGCACCGTCGGGATCTCGCGGAAGGCGAGCAGGCCGGGGACGTAGGGGAAGGAGATCCGCCCGACGGCCGTGGCCTCGGCGACGACGTCGAGGGTCGCCGCGTCGAGGACGACCGCCGCGGCCGCGACCACGTCGCGCTCGTCGTCGTAGGCCACGTCCACGCCGGTCACGTGTCCGGATCCGGGCGGTGGCCCCGGCTCGTCGAGCACCACCCGCGCCCGCAGCTCGTCCTGGACGGCGCGGGCCTCCTCCTCGGTCGCGGGCCAGCCCGCGGGAATGCGTACGGTCGTCATGGTGGGCACGAGCGTACGGGCCCGGCGGTAGGCTCGCGATCATGTTCGTGCTGGAGCTGACCTACACCGCACCGATCGAGGACGTCGACGCCGTGCTGGAGGCCCATGTGGCGTGGCTCGACGAGCAGTACGCGAAGGGGATCTTCCTCGCGTCCGGGCGCAAGGACCCCCGTGACGGCGGGGTGATCCTCGCCGTCGCGGAGGACCGCGCCGGGATCGAGCGGATCGCCGCGTCCGACCCGTTCGTCGGCGCGGGCGTCTGCGCCTACCGCGTCACCGAGTTCGTCGCCACCAAGACGGCGCCGGAACTGGATCGGTACCGCGAGGCGCCCCGGTGAGCCTCACTTGCCCAGCGCCTGCTTGAGCTGGCCCTTGTTCATGTCCGAACGCCCGTGGATGTTGCGCCGCTTGGCCTCCTCGTAGAGCTGGTCGTAGGTGGGACCCTGCGGGCCCTTCCCGGAGCGCTGCCCGCCCCGCCTGCCGGAGGACATGTCCTCGGTGGACGTACGGCTGGCGGTCTTCGACTCGCCGGAGCGCGCGCGTTCCTTGTTCACCGTCCGCGCGGCGATCTCCTCGGCACGCGAGGTGCTCTCGCCGCGGTCCTGGGCGCTCTTCTTGATGTGCTCGTACTGGCGTTCCCGCTTCGCGTTCGATCCGGCCGGCATGTGCGTCACTCCTCTCGCGGACTCCTTACGCGATCCGCGTCCGAGTACCCGCATTCCGGCGCTCACCCCTCCAGCCGCGCGACCCGCCCCTTCTCCCCCGCGGCCCAGCAGCCCAGGTCGGGCGTGCAGTCCACGGTGTCGTACGAGCCGGTGTCCACGGTCCGCCAGGTCCGGCCGCCGTCGGTCGTCAGGTCGGTGCCGGTGGGGCCGACCGCGAGGGCGGAGCTGCGGCTGTGCGGGAGCCAGGCCACGCCGGAGCGGTAGGCGGGCACCGGCGTCGTCGCGGACCGCCAGGCGGCGCCCCCGTCGCCGGTGCGGGCCGCGGCCTGCGGGGAGCCCTGGTCGGGGCGGTAGTCGCCGCCGACCGCGAGGCCGTGGGTACGGTCGCGGAAGGCGAGCCCGAAGACACCGCGGGCCGGGTCCCCGGCCGGGATCGGCGTGTCCGCGGCCGTCCAGGTCAGCCCCCGGTCGGCGGAGTGCAGCACACGCGCGCGCGACGCCCCGCCGGTGGCCAGCCAGACGTCCTTCGGCCCGGAGGTGACCAGGCACTGCCCGCTCGCCGCGAACCCGGCCTCGCCCTCCAGCGCCGCGGGCATGCCGTCGCCGGGGAGCACCTTCCAGGTACGGCCGCCGTCGCCGGTCGACAGGATGCGGAACCTGCCGTCGACCGGGTCGCTCATCGCCAGACCGTGGCGGCGGTCGAAGAAGGTGAGGCAGTCGTAGAAGGCCCGCGGATCGGTGTTGCGGAAGGACTCGGTCCAGGTCGCGCCGCCGTCGTCCGTGCGGTACACCCGGGACGCCTCGCCCTCCCCGATGGCCAGCACCACCGCGCGCCGCGCGTCGAACGCCTCGATGTCCCGGAACTGGAGCTCGGCCGCGCCGGGCGGCGAGACGTTACGCCAGCTCGCGCCGCCGTCGGTGGTGCGCAGCACGGTGCCGGCGGTCCCGGCCAGCCACGCCGTGTGCCGGCTCACCGCGGCCAGACCGCGGAAGCGCACCTCGGGCGTGCCGCTGTCCTTGAGCTCCCAGTGCGGCGCGCGCCGCTCCGGCTCGTGCGCCTGCGCCGGTACGGCCGTCAGCGCGGCCAGCGCCGCCCCGCACGCCACCCCCGCGGCCACTGTCCGAAACGTACGCCCCACCCGTCGCGTGCTTCCCGAACGCCTCATGGCGGGCGAAGCTAGTCCACCGCCCCGTTGCCGTCCAGATGGCCACACCGGCCACAGGCGATCATCCGGTCACTGAAGGACGAACGCCCCACTCCCATGCATGAAGGCGGTGACAGAGGTCACTCGGCATCAGGGTGCACGGATTCACCGATTCCGTCGTCTCTACGAGTGCCCGGTCCTGTCCAACCGGATGTTGGTCCAGCCGTAACAAGGGAGCAAGGCGTTGTCCACCGTCATCGAGCAGCCCGTTGAGGCCCGTCTCGTCGCCGCCGCGCCGCGGATGCCGAGCATTCCAGCCACCCTGCAATACGACCGGCGCGACCCGTTCGCCGTCCGGATGACCTTCCCGGCCCCGGCCACCCTGGAGGGTGTCGAGGTCTGCTGGACCTTCAGCCGGGAACTGCTGCTGGCCGGCCTCGAAGGCCCCGAGGGCGACGGCGACGTCCGGGTACGGCCGTACGGCTTCGACCGCACCGTCCTGGAGTTCCACGCCCCCGAGGGCACCGCGGTCGTGCACATCCGCAGCGGTGAGGTGCGCCGCTTCCTGAAGTCGACGAGCGACCTGGTGCCGCTCGGTCTGGAGCACCTCCAGCTCGACCTGGACCGCGACCTGGCGGAGCTGATGCGGGACGCCTGCTGAGGCGCCCCGCCGGGCTCCCCCGCCCGCAAGGGCCGCGCACCGGGCCCGCCTAATCCCGTTGACACCGTCGCGGCTCCCTCGTACGGTGTATATCGGTCCTGTTGCCGTCGATTGGAGAAGGACGTTGCTCGTCTGAGGTCTGAGACACCGCGTCACACCTGAAGTGTGTGTACGCCGCGTGCGACCTCGGCGTTCGAGCCGTCCTCACGGAACAGGGCTTTTCTCATGCCCAGTGCCTCTCACCGCCCGTTGGTCGCCGGTGTCTCGATACGCGTTTGCCCCTGATCGTTTCGAGCAACCGCGGAGGCGCCCTTATGCCTACTTCCATTAGCTGTACCTCCCTCTCCTTCGCCTGGCCCGACGGCACCGCCGTCTTCGAGGGTCTGGACGTCGCGTTCGGTCCCGGCAGGACCGGGCTCGTCGGGATCAACGGGTCGGGAAAATCAACCCTGTTGAAGCTCATCGCCGGTGAGCTCGCCCAGGCCGACGGCGTCGTGCGCGTCGCGGGCGAGTTCGGCTACCTCCCGCAGAACGTCACCCTCGACACCGCCCTCAGGGTCGACGAGGCCCTCGGCATCGCCGCCAAGCGGGCCGCGCTGCACGCCATCGAGGCGGGCGACGTGGCCGAGGAGCACTTCGAGGCCGTCGGCGACGACTGGGACGTGGAGGAGCGCGCCCTCGCCACTCTCGGCGAACTCGGGCTCGGCCACGTCGAGTTGGACCGCACGATCGGCGAGGTGTCGGGCGGCGAGTCGGTGCTGCTGCGCCTGGCCGCGCTGCTGTTGCGCCGGCCCGACGTCCTGCTGCTGGACGAGCCCACCAACAACCTCGACCTGTACGCCCGCAGGCGGCTGTACTCGGCCGTCGAGTCCTGGCCGGGGGTGATGGTGGTGGTCAGTCACGACCGTGAACTCCTCGACCTGGTCGACCAGATCGCCGATCTGCGCTCCGGGGAGATCACCTGGTACGGCGGCAACTACTCGGCGTACGAGGAGGCGCTCGCCACCGAGCAGGAGGCGGCCGAGCGCATGGTGCGGGTCGCCGAGGCCGACCTGAAGAAGCAGAAGCGCGAACTGGTCGACGCCCAGGTCAAGTTGGCCCGCCGCAAGCGGTACGGCCAGAAGATGTGGGACCAGAAGCGCGAGCCGAAGATCGTCATGGGTGCGCGCAAGCGGTCGGCGCAGGAGTCCGCGGGCAAGCACCGGATCATGCACGAGGAGAAGCTCGCCGAGGCCAAGGACCGGCTCGACGAGGCGGTGGACGCCGTACGGGACGACGACGAGATCCGCGTCGACCTGCCGTACACGGCCGTACCGCCTGGCCGCAGCGTGCTCACGCTGCGCGACCTGGAAATGGTGTACGGCGCGCGGGTGGGCGGTGGTCTCGATCTGCACGGTCCGGAGCGGATCGCGCTGATCGGGCGCAACGGCTCGGGCAAGACGACGCTGCTGCGGACGATCGCCGGCGAGCTGGCGCCGGTGGCGGGCGAGGCGACGGCACATGTGCCGCTGCGCTTCCTGCCGCAGCGGCTGGACGTTCTCGACGGTGAGCTGTCGGTCGCCGAGAACGTGGCCCGGTTCGCGCCGGGCGCCACCAACAACCGGATCCGGGCGCGGCTGGCCCGCTTCCTGTTCCGGGGTGCCCGAGCCGACCAGCAGGCGGCGACACTCTCGGGCGGCGAACGCTTCCGTGCGGCGCTGGCCGCGCTGATGCTGGCCGAGCCCGCGCCGCAGTTGCTGATGCTGGACGAGCCGACGAACAACCTGGACATGGCGAGCGTGCGGCAGCTCACCACGGCCCTGGAGTCGTACGAGGGCGCGCTGATCGTGGCCAGCCACGACCTGCCGTTCCTGGAGTCGATCGGCATCACGCGCTGGCTGATGGTGGAGGAGGGAGAACTGAAGGAAATCACGCCAGAAGCTGTCGGGTATCCGGCCTAGCTTCGGGGGCATGCCCGATTTCACACCGCAGTTCATCACCATCACCGGAGCCAGGGAGAACAACCTCAAGGACGTCACGCTCCGCATCCCGAAAGGCCGGCTGACCGTGTTCACCGGCGTTTCGGGATCGGGGAAGTCCTCGATCGTCTTCGACACGATCGCGGTGGAGTCGCAGCGCCAACTGAACGAGACCTTCACCTGGTTCGTGCGCAACCGGCTGCCGAAGTACGAGCGCCCGCACGCGGAGGAGCTGCTGGACCTCTCCCCCGCGATCGTCGTCGACCAGCGGCCGATCGGGGGCCACTCCCGGTCCACGGTCGGCACGATGACCGACATCTACTCGGTGATGCGGGTGCTGTTCTCCCGGCACGGCACGCCGAGCGCCGGGCCGGCGACCGCGTACTCGTTCAACGACCCTGCCGGTATGTGCCCCGAGTGCGACGGCCTGGGCCGGACGGTACGGCCGGACTGGGACCGCATCCTCGACCCGGACCGTTCGCTCGCCGACGGGGCGGTCCGCTTCCCGCCGTTCGCCGCGGGGACCTGGCAGGGGCAGGCGTACACCAACAGCGCCGACCTCGATCCGCACACACCCGTCGGCCGGTTCACGCCCGCCGAGCGGGAGTTCCTGATGCGCGGCCGCCCCGGCAGCAAGGTCACCGTCAACGGCACGGGCGGCACCTGGACCACCGACTACGAGGGCCTCGCCACCCGCTTCGAGCGGCTGTACCTGAAGCGGGACCTGTCGGCGATGAGCCAGAAGACCCGCGACCTGGTGCGCGAGTACCTCGTGGAGGGCACCTGCCCGGTCTGCGACGGGGCCCGTCTGAACGCGGCGGCGCTCGCGACCAGGATCAACGGCCTGGGCATCGCCGACTGCACGCGTATGCAGATCACCGACCTGATCACCGCGCTGGGGGACATCGACGACCCGGTCGCCGGCCCCATCGCCCGGGCCGCCGTGACCGCCCTCGAACGCATCGACGCCATCGGTCTCGGCTACCTCAGCCTCGACCGCGAGACGGCCACCCTCTCCGGCGGCGAGGGGCAGCGCCTGAAGACCGTGCGCCACCTGGGCTCCAGCCTCACCGGAATGACGTACATCTTCGACGAGCCCAGCGTCGGACTGCACCCGCGCGACGTCGGCCGGCTCGGCGATCTGCTGCTGCGGTTGCGCGACAAGGGCAACACCGTGCTGGTGGTCGAGCACGACCCGGACGTCATCGCGCTCGCCGATCATGTCGTCGACATGGGGCCGCGGGCCGGCGCGGACGGCGGACGGGTCGTGTTCGAGGGCACGCCGGACGAGCTCGCCGGGTCCGGCACCGTGACCGGGCGGTGCCTGCGGCGCCGTACGGTGCTCAAGGAGGCGGTGCGGGCGGCGCGCGGCGGGCTGTGGGTGAAGGACGCCGACCGGCACAACCTGCGGGAGGTGACGGTCGAGTTCCCGACCGGGGTGCTCACCGTGGTGACCGGGGTCGCCGGATCCGGCAAGAGCACACTGGTCGGAGAGTTCACCGCCGCCCACCCCGACGCGGTGGTCGTGGACCAGTCGTCGATCGGGATCTCCGGGCGGTCGACCCCGGCGACGTACCTGGGGATCATGGACACGGTACGGAAGATCTTCGCGCGCGGGACGGGCGCCCAGGCGGGCCTGTTCAGCTTCAACTCGTCCGGCGCCTGTGGCACCTGCGCGGGCCGCGGGATCATCTACACCGACCTCGCCTTCATGGATCCGGTGACCACGACCTGTCACGACTGCGAGGGGCGCCGCTTCAAGGACGAGGTGCTGCGGCTGACCGTGGACGGGAACTCCATCGCGGACGTTCTGGCGATGACGGCCGACCAGGCGCTGGATGCCTTCGAGGACAAGGGCGTACGACGGCGCCTGTGCGCGCTGCGGGACGTGGGGCTGACGTACCTCACCCTCGGGCAGCCGCTGTCCACGCTCTCCGGCGGGGAACGGCAGCGCATCAAGCTGGCGACGCGGCTGCACCAGGAGCCGGAGGGGGGCGCCGGTGTCGAGAGTTCGAGCGCTCGGAGGCCCGAAGGGCCGGGCACGGTCGAGCTCTCGACACCGGCTGGAGCGCCCCGGAGGCGACGCAACAAGAACAGCACCGGAGCGGTGTACGTCCTCGACGAGCCGACGACCGGGCTGCACATGTCGGACGTCGAGGGGCTGCTCGGTCTGCTGGACCGGCTGGTCGACGCGGGCAACACCGTGGTGGTCGTCGAGCACGACCTGGACGTGGTGGCGCACGCCGACTGGATCATCGACCTGGGTCCGGACGGCGGCCGCGACGGTGGCCGGGTGGTCTTCGAGGGAACGCCACGAGAGCTCCTCGAAGACCGCGACTCCTTCACCGCGGCGCATCTCAGGAGGGCCACAGCCTGACCGCGAGGGTTTTCTACGGGCGGGTAGGCCCTGCATCATGGCGGGTCGGTGGCCCATGCATCATGGGCGCCGAAACCTGCCACCGATCCGGAGATCCCGTCGTGCCCAGCAAGAAGGCCCTCATCCGCCGCCCGAGCCCGCGCCTCGCCGAAGGGCTGGTCACGCACGTCGAGCGGGAGAAGGTCGACGTCGATCTCGCGGTCGAGCAGTGGGAGGCGTACACGGAGGCGCTGCGCACGCACGGCTGGGAGACGATCGAGGTCGACCCGGCCGACGACTGCCCCGACTCGGTGTTCGTCGAGGACACGGTCGTCATGTACCGCAACGTCGCCCTGATAGCCCGCTCGGGCGCCGAGTCCCGGCGCGGCGAGACCGAGGGCGTCGAGGAGGCCGTGGCCTCGCTCGGCTGCTCCGTGAACTGGATCTGGGAGCCGGGCACGCTGGACGGCGGCGACGTCCTGAAGGTCGGCGACACGATCTACGTCGGCCGGGGCGGGCGTACCAACGCGGCCGGCGTCCAGCAGCTCCGGGCCGCGTTCGAGCCGCTGGGGGCGCGGGTGGTCGCCGTCCCCGTGAGCAAGGTGCTGCACCTGAAGTCGGCGATCACGGCGCTGCCGGACGGAACGATTCTGGGCCGTATCCCGCAGTTGGACGTCCCGTCGCTGTTCCCGCGCTTCCTGCCGGTGCCGGAGGAGTCCGGGGCGCACGTCGTGCTGCTCGGCGGCGACAAGCTGCTCCTGGCGGCGAGCGCGCCCAAGACGGCGGAGCTGCTCTCCGACCTCGGCCACGAGACCGTACTGGTCGACATCAGCGAGTTCGAGAAGCTCGAAGGATGTGTGACTTGCCTCTCGGTGCGAATGCGGGAACTGTACGCCTGACCGGCTGAGCCGATCGCCTTTTCAGCCCGGGACCTGCGAGTCCTGGCGCTGCGCACAGCCCTGTGAACTTCCGGCGGAACGCTGGCTGATCAGCGGTCTTTACACCGCTCTTACCCTACGGCTTCGTAACCTACGGGTTCGTAGCCTACGATCCCGTAGGTTCCGGCAACCGCTCGCCGGTCACCTTTTTCCTGTGTTGCGCGTCCCCCTGGAGTTCCCGTGACGATCACTTCCCCGCACCTCGGCAGCTCTGCCGTCTGGACCGACGCCCGTCTGCTGCACGCGCTGGAGGAAGTGGTCGAGAAGGAACTCAACCGGCATCTGAAGGTCGCCAAGGACTGGATGCCGCACGAGTACGTCCCGTGGTCGGACGCCCGCAACTTCCCGGGCTTCTTCGAGGACGGCGAGGCCTGGGACAAGGAGCAGTCCAAGGTCACCGAGATCGGCCGGATCGCCCTGGTGGTCAACCTCCTCACCGAGGACAACCTGCCCAGCTACCACCACGAGATCGCCTCGCTCTTCGGCCGTGACGGCGCCTGGGGCACCTGGGTGCACCGCTGGACGGCCGAGGAGGGCCGCCACGGCATCGTGATGCGCGACTACCTGCTCGCCTCGCGCGCGGTGGACCCGGACAAGCTGGAACAGTTCCGCATGGCCCACATGAGCGAGGGCTTCGAGTCGGACAACGGGCACTCCATGCTGCACTCGGTCGCCTACGTCTCCTTCCAGGAGCTCGCGACCCGCATCTCGCACCGCAACACCGGCCACCAGTCCGGCGACCCGCTCTGCGACCGCATGCTCGCGCGCATCGCGACCGACGAGAACCTCCACATGATCTTCTACCGGAACCTGCTGAAGGCCGCGTTCGAGATCGCCCCCGACCTCACCATGCAGGCGGTCCGCGACGTCGTGGTCAACTTCCGCATGCCCGGCCACGGCATCCCCGGCTTCGAGCGGGCCGCCGCCCAGATGGCCATCGGCGAGGTGTACAACATGCGCATCCACCACGACGACGTCCTCGAGCCGGTCCTGCGCTTCCTGAAGGTCATGGAGATCGACGGCCTGGGCCCGGAGGGCCAGAAGGCCCAGGAGGAGCTGGGGCTGTTCATGGGCGGTCTGAACGCCGAGGCCCTGAAGTTCGACGAGAAGCTGGCCGCGCGCAAGGCTCGCATGGCGGCACGGGCGGCCGGCTGACCGCCGGCCCCCACGGTCACCGACGGCCGGCCCGCCGTTAAGCGGGCCGGCCGTCGCTTTTTCGTATGCGCGTCCGCCCTGGCCTGCGGCATCATGCACGCCATGCGTGAGAACAGCGGGGTGGAGCAGGCCGTCGGCTTCCTGCTCCAACTGGTCGATGCGGAGACCGCCGAGCGGGTCCGGGCGCGCACCGGGCTGCCCGGGCCCGAGGACCCGGCCGTGTCCCGGCGCCGACTGGCGCGCGCGTGGACGTGGGCCCGGCGTCTGCCGTCCTCCGTGGCGCTGTGGATCCTGGAGAACGACGATCCGGCGCTCAACGGCGTGGTGTGGCACTACATCGCCGCCGACGCGGGATTGCGCCGGGCGGTCGCCCGTGGCGTGCCCTTCGGGCAGGGCCGCACCGATCCCCTGCCCGTCGACCGGGTCCTGCGGGAGCAGGAGCCCGAAGTGCCCGACAGCTACGTCCGCCACGGCCTCGTCGGCGCGCTGCGCGCCGTCACGTCGATGGGCCAGGGGCGCGCCGCCGCGTCCATGGTGCTGACGGCCGACGACTGGTGGACGGTCGCGGAGGCGGACCTCGACCGCCCGCTGCCCGGCTACGCCCGCTGGGCGCTCGCCGTGCGTCCGGACTGCCCGCCTGAGGTGCGCGAAGGGTTCGGCTCACATGCCAAGTTCGCCCATCGCGTGCGTACGGCGGGCATCATCGACGGTCCGGCCGAGTACGCGACGGGCCACGGACCCGCCGTCGACGTCCTGGAGGTCCTGGCGATGGGGCACCTGCTGTTCCCCTCGCGCGTCCACGAGGCGCAGGACGCCCTGCGCCCGCTCGTGCGGGACCACTTGGGCGAGCGTGAGGAGGCCTGGGCGGTGCTGGCGCAGCTCATGGAGACGTTCCACGGGAGGACGCCGGAGCTGGTGATGACGGCGGGTGCGATCGCCTGACGTCGGACTCCCGGGCGTAAGGGGGCGGGGCGGCTGGATTCGAACCAGCGTGTTCTGGTTTTGGAGACCGGTGCGCCTGCCTCTGCGCTACGACCCCGCCCTTGATCCCCGAGCGTAATGCGTTGGCCCGTTGTCAGTGGGCGCTGCTACCAATGAGGTCCGGGGGAAATTCGGTACGGGGGCTCGGTATGACGTACGGAGAGCGGGGACGGCGTGCCCCGGTGGTCGACCTCGCCGACCGCAGGGCGCTGGAGCGGTACCGGCCGGCCGACCCGGACGTGATCGAACGGGCACGCCGGCTCAAGGAGGCCGCGCTGCTGGACTTCGGCCTGACCGAGTCGGCGGTGGCGTCCTGGCTGTACGCGAAGTGCCACCACCAGATCCCGACGACGGCCGTGGACACGGCGGCCGTGGTGGCCTCCGGCGACGGCACCTGCCTGCTGCTCTACAACCCCCACTTCTTCGTCCGACTCGGCCTGGACGGCGTGAAGTTCGTGCTGTTCCACGAGGCCCGCCATCTCGTGCACCGGCATCTGTTCACCGACCCGGAGCTGCGTGAGGACCCGGTGTTCGAGCTGGCCTGCGAGGTCTCCATCAACCACGTGGCACTGATCCGGCTCGGCAGAGGGCAACTGCCGCTGCTGGACGGCCGGCCGACGGGCGTCGACCCGCGCGAGGTCCACGACGCCTACCGTGCGGACCTGACGGCGCACGGCCTGGAGCCGGTGCCGTACGAGACGTTCACGGAGACGGACATGCGGGTCTACGGCGAGCTGAAGCGCATGCACCGCCCGCCGGTGCCGGCGCGACGCCTGTGCGTGCATCTGCTGGACGGCGCTGTCCCCGCCGACCAGGAGACCGTGGACGGGGCGGCCTCCTCGGCCCTGCTCAACGCCCTGCTCACGGCTCGGCGCGGACACGCGGGCGCGGAGCGGGAGTTGCTGGAGCTGATGGGCCGCAGCGAAGAGGGCAATCCCCGGGCCGCAAAGCTCTGGGGGAACCTCGGCGCGGGCGCCCTGCGCGGCGAGACGACGCGCACCCGCACGGTCGACTGGTGGCAGCGCTGGCTGGTCGACGTGCTCGGCTCGAAGCTGCGCGACGGCGAGCGGCTGGTGTACCCGAAGAAGCGGGGCGCGCTGCTCGCGGCACTCGGCCAGGACCCGATGCTCGCGCGGCGCGGCCCGGTGCGGGACAAGGTGCTCGTCATCGCGTACGACACCTCGGGCTCGATGCCGGCCCGTGTGATCACCTGGCTCACCGAACTGGTGGGCCGTATCGACGGCGTGGAGGCGCACTGGCTGTCCTTCGACGCCGTGGTGATGCCGTTCGCGCCGGGCGAGCGGGTGTACGGCGGAGGCGGCACGAGCTTCCGGGTGGTCGCCGACTACGTGGAGGGGCGCACGGAGGTGAACGGACGGCGGTTGGACGTCGTGCCGGACGCGGTCGTCGTCCTCACCGACGGATACGCGCCGCCGATCACTCCCGCCGAGCCGGAGAAGTGGATCTGGCTGATCACCGAGGGCGGCAGCGAGTGGCCCGAGACGCACCACCCGGCGATGGACTGCCATCGCGTCACGACAGGAACCCGGTAGATGACCACGCAAGCACGGCGGACGGACGTGTCCGGGGAGGACTCCACCCGGGGCGGGGGCCATCCGGCCGACCGGTCCCACCTGGAGTCCTTCATCGACGCGATGATCGACATGGGGCAGACCGGGCAGATCTTCGGCGAGCACGGCATCGGCAAGACGGCGACGTTCTTCACGCACATCGCCCGCGCCCACGAGGGCACCGAGCTGGTGTACGTCCCGGCGGCGAACCTGACGCCGGACGATCTGCTCGTCAACGCGCCGGTGCGTGACACGCACACCGGTGAACTCGTGCTGCGCCAACTGGTGATGAGCCGGCTCAAGCCGGGCAGGCCGTTCGTGCTGCTGATCGACGACTCGCTCCAGGCGGGCGACACGATCCAGTCGCAGCTCATGCAGATCGCCTGCAACTGGACGCTCGGCGAGCACGATCTGCGGGCGCTGGGCTGCGTGGGCGTGTTCCTCACCGACAACGAGTCGCCGGCCGAGACGTCGGCACGGCGCAGCGACCTCGCGCTGCTGGACCGCATGGTCACGATGCGGATCACGGCGAACGACACGGCCTGGCGGCGGCATCTGGCCGCCAAGTACCGCCCGTGGGACCTGCGCCCGGTGTTCTCGCTCTGGGCCTCGCTGTCCCCGGCCCTGCGCGAACTGCTGTCCCCGCGCACCCTGGACCACATCCTGGCCAACGCCAAGGAGGGCTTCCCGCTCCGCTGGGGCCTGCCCCTGGTCGACGGGGAGCGGCTGCGGCTGGCCGAGCCGGGCCCGGACGGCAGGCCCGGTCAGAACCGCACGGCGGAGATCCTGGACCGCATCGCCGAGGCCCTGGGCGCGCCCAACCCGGCAGCCGTCCCCGATCCGGTACGGCAGGTGGTCCGGGCGGCCCTGCGCAACCGCTGGACCGTGCTGCTGCAAGGCCCTCCGGGCTGCGGCAAGACGGAGCTGGTGCGGGAGACGGTGCGCGAGGGCCTGGGCCGCGACGCGCTGTACTTCTCGCTGCCGGTGACGAACGTCGAGGATCTGTGCGCGCCGGTCCCGTCTGCCGACGGGACCCTGGACAACCTGCTCGCGGCGAAGTTCACCGGGCCGGAGCCCAAGGCGATCGTGTGGGACGAGTACAACCGCCCCAAGGACAAGGCGGCGTTCGCCAAGCTCATGGAGATCACCCAGGAGTGGTCGCTGGCGGGCCGGCGCATAGCCGACCTGCGGGCCCAGATCGCCGTCCAGAATCCGCCGTACCACCTGGGCCGCAAGCTGCTGGTCGCTCGGAACAACATCGCCCAGGCGACCCGGTTCACGGCGTCCCTGGAGGTGCGGCCCGAGGACATCCCGGCGAACGAGTGGCTGCTCGCGCGCTACGGCCAGGACGCCGAGACGGTGCTCGAGTGGTGGAAGCACGACATCGACGACGACGGCCGCGCCTGGATCACCAAGCGCACCCTCGAACGGCTCATCAAGCTGCACCGGCGGGGCCTGCCCCTGGAGATGGCCACCGTCTACCTGGGCGACGGCGAGTACGCCCCGGTGCCCCTGACAGCCCTCATGGACCGTTTCAAGGGCCGCCCGGTCACGGGCCTGCGCGAGCTGGCCCGTGACGTGGACGCCTGGGAGTCCCGTCTGCGCCGCGCCGCCGAGGCCTCGGACGAGGGCGCGGACGACACGGACGTGGTCCATCAGATCCTGGCCAACGCGGAACTGTCCCAGCTCAGGAAGCACCGATCGGTGGTGACCCGCCTGGTGGCCCTGCTGCCACCGAAACTGCGGGCCACGTATCTGGTGGGGGCGTCGGAGCGGCAGCAGCGGTTCTGGACGGAGGTGTTCGTGGGGATGCGGCGGTGAGATGACGGGGCGGTCCGGCCGGCGCCGCTCAGGGCGGGCCCGCGTCCTTCAGTCCGTCCGGCGTTCGAGGAACCCTCGTCAGCCACCCGGCGACGGCGGAGCCGTCCGGTGCACGCTGCGCACGGCGGCCACGTCGGCCGGAACCGCCGGCGGAGGAACACGCGCGCTCAGCACCTCCAGCCGCCGCTTGATACTCGCGGCAATCCCCTGCCCCAGCACGAACCGGGTGGCCGTAGCGGCATTCGGCGCGGTGTCGAGCAACCGGTGGGCCTCCCGGCTGCGCATACCGGTGTGGACCAGCACCAGATGGGACAGCCGATGCTCCCGCCTCGCCAGCACCTGCGCCATCGCCTCGGCAGCGGCAAGGTCGACCCGGTTGTCCGCCGCCCCGAGCACCGCGGCCGCCCGCACCCGCCCGAGGTCCAGCAGGGTGACGCCGGAAGCGGTCGCCGCCGTCACCAGTCGGGCCGCCGCCCGCGGCCCGATGCCGTTGCTGGCGAGGGACAACCGGGTGAGCCGCCCGTACGGTGCCCGCTCCAGAGCGTCGGCGAGGCGCAGCGCCCCAGCGTCCCCCAGCTTCGCAGCGGACACGTACAGCTCATCGACCGCGCCCGCCTCGACCACCGCGGCCAGTGCCCGCGCTCCGGCCTCCCCCAGCGGATTCCCGCCGACGAAGAGCCGCTCGATCCGCCGACCGTTCCCGTCGGCGGCCAGCACCGCGTCGGCCAAAGCGGTGACGGCGCCCGCGTCGAGCCCGGTCTGCACGAGGTCGAGCGTGCGCAACGACCGTACCGACTCGATGAGTTCGGCGGCGGCCCGCCCTCCCCTGCTGCCCAGCGGATTCCGCTTGAGCCAGACACCGGTCAGCGCCTGCGGCGACGCCCGCAGCCGGTCGGCGATCCGGCAGGCCCCGCCCGCGGTGATCCCGTTGCAGCCGAGGTACAGCGTCTCCACGTCCGTGGCGGCTGCGGCCACCGCGGCGGCGCCTTCGTCGCCCAGCCCGTCGGTGCCGAGCAGCAGATGCCGTACCGGAGACGGCCCCACGGCCAGCGCGTCCGCGACGAGCGCGGCGCCCTCGGCGCCCAGCCCCTGCTTGCACAGGTCGAGCCGCCCGTCGGGCAGCGCCGTACCCGCGGCGAAGTCCAGCCGCTGCCCGGCGGGGCGCCCGGCGCGCAGCCAGTCCAGCAGCGGTCCGAGTTCCACGGTCGGGCGCGGCACGACGGACGGCACCCCGGCGAAGGCGGCCGGCGCCGCCGCCTCGACCGCCGGTCCCTCTGCCTGCACCGACCGTCCGGCCTCGTCGCTCACCACGCCGCCTCCCGGTAGTCCTTCAGGAATACCCCGGACACCGGCTCCCCCACCTCGCCCCGCACGATCGGGTCGTACACCCGCGCCGCCCCGTCCACGATGTCCAGCGGCGTACGGAAGCCGGCCCCGGCCATGCGTGCCTTCTTCGGCGCGGGGTTCTCGTCGGTGATCCAGCCGGTGTCGACGGCGCACATGTGCACGCCCTGCTCGGCGAGTTCGGCGGCGCTGGTGCGGGTGAGCATGTTGAGGGCGGCCTTGGCCATGTTGGTGTGCGGATGCCCCGCCATCTTGTTGCGGACGGCGAAACGCCCCTCCACCGCGGTCACGTTGACGACGTAGCGCCGTGGGTGCGGCGAGGCCAGCAGCAGCGGCAGCAGCCGGTCGCACAGCAGCGCGGGCGCGAGGGCGTTGACGAGCTGGGTCTCCAGCACCTCGGCGGGGTCGAGTTCGCCGAGCCGCGCCGACCAGGAGTTCTCCGGGGACGGGTCGGGCAGCAGCCCGGCCTCGTCGGCCTCGCGCAGGGCGACGGGCAGGGAGGCGGCACCGCTCTCCAGCATCCGCGTCGGCGTGAACCCGGGCGCCCGCCGAGCGCCCTCGGGCAGCGCGTCGTACTCCCCGGCGGCCAGCAGGGCGTAGGACTCCACGGGCCGCCGTACCGTCTGCGCGGCGTTGTTGACGAGGATGTCCAGCGGCTCGCCTTCGCGTCGCAACTCCTCGCAGAGCCCCAGGACCTGGCGCGGGTCGCGCAGGTCGACGGCGACGACGGTGAGCCGGTCCAGCCACTTCTCGCTGCCGGGCGCCTCCCGGAATCGGCGCACGGTGTCGTGCGGGAAGCGGCTGGTCACCAGCAGCTCGGCGCCGTCCCGCAGCATCATCAGGGCCAGTTGGAACCCGATCTTCACCCGGCCGCCGGTGACCAGTGCCCTGCGCCCGCTCAGGTCGGTGCTCAGGGCGCGCCGGGACCTGTTGTCGGCGGCGCACCGCGGGCACAGCCGGTGATAGAAGGAGTCGACCTGTCGATAGGACGACTTGCAGACGTAGCAACCTCGCGGCCTGCGATAAACGCCCGCGTCGCCCGGCGCCTCCTGGACAGAGGCAGGCACAGGGAGCGGCGCGTCCTCGCGCCTGTCCACAGCGCCCGTCGAGGTCGCGGCCATCACCGCCGCGTCGGCCGCCGACGCCTGTGCGTCCCGCACCTTGCGCCGGCGCAGCCGTCCGTCCCGGGCGAAGGACGCGGCGACCTGCTCGGCCCGCAGCCGTACCGGGTCGTCCGCGGGCAGCGCGCGCAGCCGTCCGACCGTACGGTGAAAGGCGGCGAGCTCCTCCTGAGTGATGCCGGAGTCCGAGCCGATGCCGGAGTCCGAGCCGATGCCGGAGCCCGAGCCGATGCCGGAGCCCGAGCCGATGCCGGAGCCCGAGCCGATGCCGGAGCCCGAGCCGATGCCGGAGCCCGAGCCGATGCCGGAGTCCGAGCCGATGCCGGAGCCCGTGCTGATGCCGGAGCCGATACCGGTGCCGCTCGCGTCGCCCGTCATTCCCGCCCCGAATCCCCGCCCGTGCCCTGTGTCCCGCACTCCGTGCCGGTGTGGGGCCCCGGCCGGATTCGAACCGGCGTATCCGCCTTGAGAGGGCGGCGAGTCTGCCTCTGCTCTACAGGGCCCACGGACGCAGCCCGGGGATCGGATTCGAACCGATGTCTTTCGCCTGGGCAAGGCGAGTGCGCCTGCCTCTGCGCTACCCCGGGTGCGCTCCCGGATCCTAACCGCCGGCGTGCGGCGCTCCGCACCGATTTACGCGCCGCGATGCAGCGGTGCACGCAGGGGGTGCACACCGTCGCGCGGACCCATGAGGGGCGGTTCTACGAGGTCATGCGGCGATCTGCGCCCGCTCGTCGACCTGTTCGGCGGAGGCGGCTCGCCGCGACGGACCTGGCGCCTGCCGGTCAGCGTGACGTGCGCCTGATCTCCAGGCGCTCCTTCTCCGACAGGCCGCCCCAGACGCCGAAGCGCTCGTCGTTGTCGAGGGCGTACTCCAGGCAGGCGGAGCGGATCGGGCACATGCCGCAGATCCGCTTCGCCTCCCGGACGGAGCTTCCTGGTTCGGGGAAGAAGAAGTCCGCCCCGGTCTGTGCGCACAACGCCTCCTCCTGCCAGGCCAGGTCGGGCGAGGTGATCATCGTGATCGTGTCGGTGTGCATGCGCAGGATCGTGCCGGTCGGCGAAAAACGTTCGATCAACGCGGGATCAACGCCGCGTCGCAGGGCCCCCGGCCGACCCGATGGTCCCCTTCGTTTCGCCGCGGCGCACGGCGGCGCGCGGAGCCGGAAGAAAACAACGAGAAGCTCGACCGTCACTGACAGTGACCGGAATCGGAGGTCCCGGCAGACGGCGGCGTTCCGGCAGCGATTGTCAGTGGGCGGTGCAAGACTCGGCAGTGCAGACAGCGGGACCCTTCCGAGGAGGGCGATGATGCTCACCACCCGTTTCGTCACCGGCGCGCCGAACTGGATCGACGTCGGCACACCCGACATCGGTGGCGCCGGTTACTTCTACGGCGGTCTGTTCGGCTGGCGGTTCCAGCCGGGCGGGCCCGAGACCGGCGGTTACGGCCTCTTCCAGCTCGACGGGAAGACGGTGGCCGGCGGTATGCAGACCACCGAGGAGCAGGGTCCGCCGTCCTGGACGGTGTACTTCCAGACGCCGGACACGGACGCCACGGCGAAGGCGGCCGAGCAGGCGCACGGCTCGGTGCTGATGCAGCCCCTGGACGTGATGGATATGGGCCGCATGGCCATCCTCGCCGACAAGTCGGGCGTGTCTTTCGGCCTGTGGCAGCCCGGCACCAACAAGGGCCTCGACGTCGTCCAGGAGCCCGGTTCGCTGTGCTGGCTGGAGCTGTACACGACGGACGTGCCGGCCGCGGCGGGGTTCTACAACGCGACGCTCGGCTTGGAGACCTTCGCCCTCGACTTCTACGGCGGCACGTACACGACGTTCAGCCCGGCCGGTCAGGGTGAGGACGCCATGTTCGGCGGTGTCGTCGACAAGGCGGACGACCCGGCGGAGGCGCAGGGCCCTGCCTACTGGCTGCCGTACTTCGAGGTCGCCGACACGGACGCGACACTCGCGAGGGCCCAGGAGCTGGGCGGCACGGTCCGCATGCCCGCCACGGATCTGCCGGACGTGGGCCGTATCGCCAAGCTCACCGACCCCTACGGCGCCCGCTTCGCGGTGATCAAGAGCGCGCCCGCACGGAGCTGACGAGCGCCGCCGGGCTTCGGGCCTACGCGGACGCCCGCCGGATCAGCGTGGTCGGCAGCACCACGCTGGACGGCGTGGCCGCGATGCCCTGGTCGGCGGCGTTGCGCTCCAGGCCGCGCAGCAGCAGCCGGGCCATCAGCCGGCCCATCTCCTCGATGTCCTGACGGATCGTCGTGAGCGGCGGCTCGGTCTGCTCGGTCACCGGCAGCATGTCGTCGAAGCCGACCACGGCGACATCGTCCGGCACCCGCCGCCCGGCCTCCCGCAGCACCCGCAGCGCCCCGGCGGCGGTGAGGTCGTTGGCGGCGAACACGGCGTCCAGGTCCGGGCATCGCGCCAGCAGTTCGCGCATCGCCCGTTCCCCGCCGGCCGGTGTGAAGTCGCTCTCGACGATCAGCCGTGGATCGGCGTCGACCATGACGTCCCGGTACCCGTCGAGCCGGTCCACCGCCGAGGTCTGGTCGAGGGCGCCGGTGATGTGCGCGATCCGGGTGCGGCCCAGGCCGGCGAGATGCCGTACGGCGTCGCGGGCGCCGCCGCGGTTGTCCACGTCGACGTACACGACACCGCCTCGGTCCCCGCTCCAGCCGGGCCGTCCGCCGAAGACGGTGGGCACTGCGGCGCGCTGGATCAGTTCGGGCAGGGGGTCGTCGAGGTGCAGGGAGAAGACGAGCGCCCCGTCGACATGCCCGCCGGCGAGATAGCGGCCGACGCGAGCGTGGTCGTCCCGCCCTTCCGTGAGCAGCAGCACGAGCTGGTTGTCGTGGGCCGTCAACTCCTTGCTGATGCCGCGCAGTTGCAGGGCGAAGAAGGGGTCGGCGAAGACGCGGGTCTCGGGTTCGGCGACGATGACCGCGATGGCGTCGTGGCGCCGGGTCACCAGGCTGCGGGCGGCCTGGTTCGGCACGTAGCCCAGCTCGTCCACGGCCTTGCGGACCCGCTCGACGAGCGGCTCCCTGACTCCGTCCCCGCCATTGACGACGCGTGACACGGTGGCCCGCGAGACCCCGGCCCGCGCGGCGACTGCCTCCAGGGTGGGGCGCGGGGCGGTGTCGGTCACTGCGTTGCTCCTCGTCGACGGATGCCGATCAGGATAGCCCCGCCGTGAGCCGCACGTGAGAGCGCTCTCGCCCGGGCGAAAACGCCTTGCCCCCGAGCCCGGTGCCGGTGAGGATCGGCGCCATGACGATGAGAAAGGCTCATGCCGAGTAGGCGCCCCGGCAAGCACCCCGAGCCCCGGCTCGTGCCGTACGCCCGGCTCCCCCGCCGCCACCACGACCGGCACATCGCGCACATCGCGCACAGCACGGTCGACGCCTACGGCCGCGCGCACTGGCTGCTCACCGGGCAGGACCCCGGCGGAGCGCGCGACCCGTACGAGGCGGTGGTGGTCACCGTCGCGGACGGATATCCCCAAGAGACGCACCTCAGTGCCGTGTCGGCGCGTTCCCCACGGCTGCAGGCCCTCCCGGACGGTGGCTTCGTGATCGCGGCCCCCCGCGCCCGCCCGCACGAGGAGCAGGTGCAGGTCTTCGACGCGCTGGGACGCTGCACGGCGACGTTCCGGGTCGGGGACGCGATCGAGCATCTCCTTGCCGACGAGGCGGGCGATCTGTGGGTGGGCTACTTCGACGAAGGCATCTACGGCGACGATGCGTTGAGTCGGCCCGGCCTGCGTCGCTGGAGTTCGTCGGGTGAACCTCTGTGGACCTACCGCGGCGGTCCGGGAGCCGGGGAGATCTCCGACTGCTACGCCCTCAACGTGCACGGCCGGACCGCCTGGGCGTGCCCGTACCATCTCTTCCCGGTTCTGGAGATCCGGAGCGACGCAGCGATGCGGGTGCGTGAGTCCTGCGTCCGGGGCGCGAAGGGGATGGCCGTGCACGCCGACCGGCTCGTGTTCTTCGGGGGATACGGCACCGACCACGACCGGCTGGTGGACTGCCGTATCACCGAGCGGACCGTCGATACGGCCGCCGCGGGCAGACTGCTCCGTCCGGACGGCAGCCCTGTCGGCCGCCGCCGTCTGGTCTGCCGCGGTCCGCGGATCTACGTCCAGGAGGAGCCCGGCCTGGAGTGGACGGTGCTCGACATCTCCTGAGCAAGGGGGCGAGGGAGCTTGGGACGAGTGGCGTTCAGGCCAGCAGGTCGACCTGCCGTCCCACGCCCTCCCGCTCCGCGGCCCGGAACGCCGTCCACGCGAGCGCCAGGTCCTGCCAGGGCAGCCCGACCGGCGCGTAGACGCTGCGGCTTGCGGCGCTCACCCGCCCCGGGTGGTCGCCCCGAAGGAGGTCCCCGAGCTCGGCGTCGGCGGCGGTGGCAGGCAGGCCGGCTGCCGCCAAGGCGCCCGTGCTCGCGGCGAGTTCACGGTCGTCCACGACGAGCAGCGCGGCACGCAGCAGGTCGGCGGCGAGCTCCTGCTTGCCGGGCTCGTCCGCGCCCAGGCTCGTGAAGTGCTGGCCGTCCCGCGTGTCCGACAGCCGCAGCAGCGGCTCCCGGGCCCAGGTCGCCAGCAGTACGGTGTCGGCGTCCGCCGCGACCTCCTGTGCCGAGGCCGCCGTCCGGCCGGCGTGCCGTGCGGCGAACTCCTCGGCCCGCCCGGCATCCGTGTCATGGACGACGAGGGCACGCCAGGGCCGTAGCTCCGCCAGCCCACGCAGCGTCAGCTCGGCCTGGGCGCCCGCGCCGACCACACCGAGGACGTCGCCGGGACCGGCCAGCGCGTGCGTCCCCAGCGCCGCCGCCAGCCCGGTGCGCCACGCCGTCACCGTGGCCGAGTCCAGCAGCGCCAGCAGTTCCCCGTCCCTGCCGCTGTGCAGGCAGATCACCCCGCGCAGGGCGGGCCGGGCGCCGGGGAACTTGGCGTTGACCTTCACCGTGTACGCCTCGATGCCCGGCAGGACGCCGGGGATGAGCGCGGTGGCCGTGCCGGGGAACGGCAGATCGGTGCGCACCCGCTGCCCCGCGACCGTGGCGTCCCGCGCCCGGCGGAAGCCGTCGCGCAGCACCTCCAGACAGGTCCCGGGTGCCAGCACCGCTTCCAGGTCACTGCGTGTCAGAACAAGAGTCACCCGTCCATGATCCGTCAGTGCTCGTGCTCGTGCTCGTGCGCGGACGCCGAGGCCGGCTCGTGACCGTGTTCGTGCGGGTCGTAGCCGGGAATCGTGCCGTCCGTCTTCTTCACCAGGAACAGCCCCACCATGCCCATGTCGGAGTGGCTCTGCACATGGCAGTGATACATCCACGCACCGGCTCCGACCCCCTCACCGGCGATCACCTGGAAGCCGAACGAGTCCGCGGGGCCGACGATCTTGTTGTCGATGACCTGGCTGGGGTCGTCGGGGCCGGTGAGCATGCCCGTGCGGTTGTCCGCCCAGCGGTGCCCGTGCATGTGGAAGGTGTGGTAGTACTCGCCGTGCGTGATCATCACGATCTCGACCCGATCGCCCACCGTGGCCTCGAAGTCGGGGCCGCTGTGCGCGGGTTTGTTGTTGATGAGCATGTCGTTGAAGACGATCGTGTGGGTCGCGTCGGGGAGGATGTCGCCCTTGCGCCGCACGATCACCGGCCCGTACAGGCCCTTGCGGATGCCGCCGGTGCCGTGCTCGGTGCCGACGACATGGTCGTGGTAGTGCCAGTAACCGGCGCTGCCCGCCCGCCAGGTGCCGTCCTTGCGGCGGCCGGGGGCATGGGTGCGCCAGGTGTAGGTGCGGGTGCCGCCGGGCTCGACGTCGCTCTTGTTCAGCTTCGTGCCGTCGCTGGTGATCTCGTAGTCGAGGCCGTGGACGTGCAGACTCACCGGCACGTCCATGGTGTTCTCGAACTCGACGTGCAGGGTGTCGCCCTCGTTGAGCTCGATCAGCGGACCGGGGATGGTCGCCTTGCCCTTCTCCAGGCCGTAGCCCATCTGCCCGTCGGCGAGCTTCTCGGCGTACAGCTTCAGGTGTCGGACCTCACCTCCGGCCGGGGCGGTACGCGGTGGTGCGTCAGCGCCGACGGCCTCGGGTACCGATCCCAGCGACAACGATGTCGCGACGGTGGCGCCGCCCAGCAGTACACGTCTGTTGAAGCTGCGTCTGTCCATGCCGAACTCCCCACGGCGGTACGGAAATTACGGGGATGAACCGGTGAGACGGTACCGGCCACTCCCTCGTTTATCCACACTCAGGACAAAGTTCGTCTCAGTCAGGTCATAGGTATTGGCCTGTCGCTCAAAGGGGTCTAGCTTCCTTGTCGCTGTTGCTGTGACCGTGGAGGTGCCCATGCACTTACGAGGGTTGAGCACGAGAAGACAGACCTGGGTGGCTGCCGTGACGGCAGGGATTGTCGCCGCCGGGCTGATGGCAGCCCCGGCGGCGGACGCACGCCCTGCCCCGGAACCACCCCTGACAACGATGTCCATCAAGTCGCCTCCGGGCGGCGCCAACGTACGGGTGCTCATCTTCTACGGGTCCGCCGCCTCCGGCGAGGAGTCGCCGCTGGTGAACGCCGGCATCGAGGCGATCGAGAAGATCGGCCTGTCGGGCCCGGCCGACCAGCGTTACAAGACCGAGGCCACCAACGACGCCTCGGTGTTCACCGATGAGACCAGGCTGGGCCGGTTCAATTCCATCGTGTTCCTGACCGGTGGCGGCGATGTCCTCGACCCGGAGCAGGAGGCAGGCCTGGAGGCCTACATGGAGGCGGGCGGCGGTTTCGTCGGCGTCCATGACGCGGCCCGCGCCGAGCCGTACTCGGACTGGTTCACCGGCCTCGTCGGCGCCCGCCCGGCGGCCGGCGGCCCGACGAACGCGCAGCGCGCGGTCGTCGAGGTCGGCGACCGGCGGCATCCGGCCACCAAGGACCTGCCGGTTCAGTGGAAACGGCCGGACAAGTGGCTGAACTGGACGAAGAACCCGTCGGGTTCGGTGCACACGGTCGCCCGCGTGCGGGAGTCCAGCTACCAGCCGGGGTCGAGTGCCAACGGCTGGGACCACCCGGTGAGTTGGTGCCGTGACTACGACGGCGGCCGCTCCTTCTACACGGGCATGGGCGGCACGGTGTCGTCGTACGACGAGACCGACTTCCGTACGCATCTGCGCGGCGCCCTGCTGTGGACGACCCGGCTGTCCCAGGCCGACTGCAAGGCCACCATCAACGGCAACTACAAGGCCGAGCGCCTCACCCAGCCCAACCAGGCCGGCCAGAACGACCAGATCGGCGAACCGCACGGCCTGGTGACGGCCCCCGACGGCCGGGTTCTGTACATCGGCCGGGGCGGCGCCGACTCCTCCCAGCCGGTGGTCACCGACTGGAACAACCCGGACATCGGCAAGGGCAAGGGCGAGATCCACGTCTACGACCCGAAGACCAAGAAGGTCACCCTGGCCGGGGCGTTGACCGTGTTCGGCAACAAGGGCGGCGGCGACGAGCTGATCAAGGTCGAGGAAGGCCTTCTCGGCATCGAGCTCGACCCGCGCTTCGAGGAGAACGGCTGGGTGTATCTGCACTACACCCCGCACTCGCAGCTCAACCGCGACACGCGGATGGCGGAGCGGCGCGTCTCCCGCTTCACGCTCGACCTGGCCACCAACAAGCTGGACCTGGGCAGTGAGAAGGTGCTGCTCAAGTGGCCGGTGCAGGTGCACAGTTGCTGCCACTCGGGTGGCGGGATGACCTGGGACTCCAAGGGCAACCTGTACATCGCGACCGGCGACAACAACTCCAGCGGCTTCAGCGGGGGTTACTCGGGCAACAACCCCGAGCCCAACTACAAGGGCGTCTCGTTCGCCGACGCGCGCCGCACCGCCGGCAACACCAACAACCTCAACGGCAAGATCCTGCGCATCCACCCGGAGCCGGACGGCACGTACACGCTGCCGGCGGGCAACCTCTTCACCGGCAAGGAGACCGAGGAGGGCGGCGGGAAGACGCGCGGCGAGATCTATGTGATGGGCGTCAGGAACCCGGCGCGCATCTTCGTCGACAAGCAGACGGACATCCTGTACGCGGGCTGGGTCGGCCCCGACGCGGGCGCGCCGTCGACGACCTGGGGTCCGGCGAAGTACGACACGTTCGCCGTCATCACCAAGGCGAGCAACCGGGGCTGGCCGTACTGCATGGGCAACAAGCAGCCCTACCGGGACCGCAACCTGCCCGATCCGAGCAAGCCGCTGGGCTGGTACGACTGCAACCACCCGAAGAACGAGTCGCCGAACAACGACGGCCTCGTCAACCTCCCGCCGGTCACCGGCAACAACATCTGGTACTCGCCCCAGGGCGGCGCCCCGGACTTCCCGCGCGACGCGAACGGCGTGCCGTCGTACAAGCAGGAGGAGGCCACCTACGGTCTGCCGTGGCTCAAGGGCGGCGGCCAGGCCGCGATGAACGGTCCGGTCTACCGGTACGACGCGGCGAGCACCAGCGGCACCAAGTGGCCGGCCTACTGGGACGGCAAGTGGTTCGTCGGTGACTTCTACGACGCCGACCAGCCGCGCAACGCGGTGATCACGGACCCGAAGACGCACGGGGACGGCGGTCTGCCGGTCCACTCGGAGTCCCTGAAGAAGATCGTGCCGATCGGCAACGACGGCATCAAGAACCTCATGGACTGGAAGTTCGGTCCGGACGGCGCGCTGTACGTGCTCGACTACGGCCGGGGCTTCTTCACCTCGGACGCCAGGTCGGCGCTGTGGCGGGTCACCTACACGGGCGGCGGGCCGACACCGGCCGCCGACCAGCTCGCGAGGGGGGCGCAGTGACACGGCAACGAAGAATGTGGGCGGCCCTGCTGGCCGCACTGCTGGTGGTGTTGGGGCTGCAAGCCCTGCCCGCGACCGGACAGCCGCAACCGCAGCCTCAGGCGGCCGCCGCGCAGGTCCTCACCTGGACGGCCGGCGACGACATCACGAAGTACGTCTCGGCCCCCACGACGGCCGTGGCGGGTGCGACGACGATCGTCTTCGAGAACAGCAAGGCGACCGGCAACACCACCGGGATGCCGCACACGTTGACGTTCGACACCTCCGATCCCGAGTTCAACAACGACGTCCAGCTCAACATCCTCGCCAACCCGAACGACGACCAGGGCGGCCGCCACACCGCCGAGGTCACGCTCACCCCCGGCCGCTACCGCTTCTACTGCACGATCCCCGGTCACGGGCAGATGCAGGGCATCCTGGTGGTGACCGAGGGCACCGGCGAGGACACGACGGCACCCGAGGCGTCGGCGCATGTCAGCGGGACACAGAACGCGCAGGGGCAGTACGTCGGTTCGGCGAGCGTGGCACTGCACGCCACCGACAACGAGGGCGGCTCCGGGGTCGACCGTGTCGAGTACGCGGTCGGCGACGCGGGCGCCTGGACGCCGTACGCCACCCCGGTCGTCGTCGATCAGGTCGGCGACCACAAGATCCGCTACCGCGCGCTCGACAAGGCGGGGAACGTCTCGGCGGAGAAGAGCGTCACCTTCACGGTGGTCCCGCCGCCGACCGACGACACGACGGCGCCGGAGACCTCGGCGACCGTCGGTGGCGAGCAGAACCCCGACGGCACGTACATCGACATGGCGACGGTCACGGTCTCGGCCTCCGACACCGGTTCCGGCGTCAACACCATCGAGTACGCGGTCGGTTCCGGTGCCTGGCAGGCATACACCGGTCCGGTGATGGTGCACGAGGTCGGCTCCCATACCGTGCGCTACCGGGCCACCGACAAGGCGGGGAACGTCGCCGCCGAGAAGAGCGTGCAGTTCACGGTCGTGGCGGCGCCCCAGCCGGATACGACCGCGCCGGTGACGGGTGTGAGCGTCGAGGGCACGAAGAACTCGTCCGGGGCGTACATCGGCAACGCCAAGGTGACCGTCACGGCGACCGACGAGCACCACGGCTCGGGCGTCGACCGGATCGAGTACTCGATCGACGGCGGGCCGTACCTGGCGTACACCGCCCCGGTGGTCGTCGACCGCGCGGGCACGCACACCCTCGCCTACCGTGCCACCGACAAGGCGGGCAACACCTCCGCCGCCCGCACGGTGACCTTCACCGTGGTGTCCGGCCAGGTCCCCGCCCCCAACTGCCCGGAGTTCGACGAGCGGTTGACGGTGATCGTCGGCACGGTCGACTCGGGCGTCCCGAACCGGCTCACCAACAGCCGGTGCCGGATCAACGAGCTGATCGAGGACGAGAGGGAGTGGACGTCCCACGCGCTGTTCCTCAAGCACGTGACGACGGTCTTGGACAAGCTCCTCAAGGAAGGCGTCGTCGACCAGCGCGAGTACAACGCCGTCCGCAAGGCGGCCCGCCAGTCCGGGATCGGCAAGCCCGGACAGACCGAGGGCTACCGCACGATCCTCGACGGCAGCGCGGCGTCGTTCGCCAAGTGGCAGCAGGTGGGCGGTGGCTCGTTCGCGCCGAACGGCGACGGCTCGATCACGTCCGGGACGACGAAGGCCGGCCTGGGCATGCTGTGGTTCCCCGAGCGCAAGTACGGCGACTTCTCGCTCAAGCTCCAGTGGCGCGACGACGCACCGGGCACGGGCAACGCCAACTCCGGCGTCTTCGTCCGCTTCCCGTGGGTCCACGACCATCCCGAGGAGCCACGGCCGGAGTGGGCCGCCATCAAGTACGGGCACGAGGTGCAGGTGTTCGACCGTCCTGACGGCGACATGTACAAGACGGGCTCGATCTACGGCTTCGACCGGGTGGGGCTCGCCGGTGCCGGCGTCACCCAGAAGGGCGCGTGGAACGACTACGAGATCCGGGTGGTCGACCAGCACTACTCGGTCTACCGCAACGGCGTGCTGATCAACGAGTTCGACAACACCGGCGGCCAGGACTTCGTCCCGCCCCGCTCGGACGACCCGGGCACGGACGGACGGCGGTTCGCCTCCGGCTACGTCGGACTCCAGGTGCACGGCACGACGGACGTGGTGTCGTACCGGGACATCCGGATCAAGGAGTTGTGAGAAGAGGACGGGCAGGGATCGTGTCAGGGTTCATCCGGAAAGACAGTCACGATCTTTGATGACCAACCGTACAATTCCGGCAAGGTGGCGTGCCCAACGTCACCTTGTCCGGAACGGGGGTCGGACATGTCCGAGGGGGAGCGGCGTTCCGCGGGGCTGAACGCCGAGGAACAGGGCGCCGACGAGCAGCCTCTCGGCGGATTCTTCGGACGGATCGAGGCTCTCGCCGTGCCCGTTGGGGACGGCACTCAGCAGATGGACGGCCGTGAGCTCAGAGAACTGGTCGCGTCCGACGCCGAGCAGACGGCCTCGGCATGCCGCCATCTGGTCGACAAGGCCAAGGCACGGAAAGGCACCTGGCACGGCTTCGCCCAACTGGCCGTCGTCATCGCCGCGCTCTATGACCTGGAGTTCCGCGACGACACGTTGACGGAGTTTGTGGAATCCGCGTTCGATGCCGCTGGGATCACTGTCCGCCAGCCGGACTGGGTCCCTACGGAAGAGAGTCCGGGTCCACCGGCCGAGAAGCCGGTGCGGTTCTCCATTTCCCTCGATCTTGTCGAGGGCGGCGACATCTACCCCTTCGTCGTCATGTTCTCCCACCGCGCACAGGGGCTCGGGCCGGAGCGGATCGCCGAGCTCAGGAAGCGCCACGGCAGGTACATGGTCACCTTCGAAGTTCCGGACTCCGATCCTCGCGAGGTGTGGGAGATCCCCGAGATCCGATCCTATGTGGACCGGCTCAGCGATCAGTTGCCGTATCTGCCCTACTACTTCAAACCTCAGGACAGCGGCTCACTGTTCATGTGGCTGGCCTGCCTGACGCCGGCCCATGCCTGCTCCGAGGGCAACTTGGACCTGGACAATGACCACGTCGTCGCCGTCACCGCCTGGAGCATGCACGCGACGCGACTGCTGGCCGAGTTGTTGGGCGACGATCCCGACGACGCGTGTGCCTCGGTGTTCGCTCCTCTGCCCCCTCCGTTCAGGTCCCGCGTCATCTCCCTCGTCGAGAAGGTCTTCAGCCATGACGAGTGAGGACGGCACGGTGGCTCGGGTGGTGACAGACGTGCTGGAGGGACGGTTGTCACTGCCCGATGCGGAGCAGCAACTCAAGGGCGATCCGGAGTGGTACGACCGGTCCTTTTTCGAGACCCGGGGGCAGGAGCTCACAGATCTCGTGGACAGGATCGGTACGGCCCCCACCGCACTGCACGCCCAGACCACAACCGAGCTCGGCGTCACGGCTGCGACGTTGTTTCCCGCCGAGACCCGCGGATACATCCTGATGCAAGGAGCTCTGCGGCTCATCGCGCTGGACGCTCCCGCCCCCGCGTTCGACTTCCTCGAGCGGGCCTTGAGCCTTCTCGAGGCCGATGAACCGATCCGGCTAACGGCTCGTCGGCTCCGGTTGCAAACCCTTGCCCTGCTGGGCCGCCACGACGAGTTCCGCCGCGACTGTCCTGCCGTCGTCGCCGAAGCGGAGCGGCTGGACAGCCGCGTGGACCTCAGCATGGCGCTCATGGACCAGGCTGATGTCACGGCACAGAGCGGTGATGCGAGGACTGCTCTTGACACGGTACGGGTGGCTCGCCGCATCCGCGGCACAGTGCGGGCTCACGACGGGGGCCCTGTGTACTCCCTGGTGTCGTTTGCCTATCAACACGCCTTGATCGCACGGCAGGCAGGTCTGTTCGAGGAGACCCTCGAGGTACTCGAAGAGGCCCGGGGACTCGCCTTCGCGGCCGGTGATTCCGATCTTGCCGCCCTGATGTTGCAGGAATCGGGACGCACCTGGAATTTCCTCGGCGAGCGGGAGCGGAGCACGCGGATGGTCGAGCAGGCAGCGACGGAGGCCGAGAGGCTCGGACGTCACGACTGGGCGGCCGAGTGGCGGGGCGAGTTCACGGACGGAGTGGACGACCGGTACGAGAAGGGATGGGCCTGGCGGCGGGCTTCTGTGATCATCAACCGGCAACCTGAGCGGGCCGCCGAGGCGGTTCCTCTGCTGAGGGGATGCATCGCCGAGGCACTGGGACTCCACTCACCTGTGTACGAGGCCGACGCTCGCCATGCACTGGGGATCGCCCACGGCCTCTGCGGCAACTCGGCACAGGCCGAAGTCGCCCTGCGTACGGCCGTGCGGGCAGCCGAGCGCAGCGGGGACATGCTGCGCTCTGTGCGTTACCGCATTGACCTGGTGCGCAATCTGATCCATCAAGGCAAGGCCCATCAAGCCATGGCGGAGGTGGCCCCGGCCATCGAGCTCGGCGAGCGCTTACGAGCAGGGGCCGTCACCGTCGAGCTTCGGCAGAGCGTCGCCGTGGCCCTGTCCGCGGCATACGACGCGCACGTGTTCGTAACCGCCGTACTCCACCAGTCGGGCGAACCGGTGGACGAGAGTGACGATCCGGCAGAGCTCCCCTCGCGCACAAGCTCGTTGCTCGAGATGGGGCAACGAGCGCGTGCCGCCACCATGACCGAGGAACTGCGCGTCGGGGAGGTCGTGGAGGCCGACGCGGATCCGGCGCTGAAGTCCGCGGTTCTCGGGCTGCGGGCCGCGGAGGCCGCACTGCAGCTCGCTGCCGCCGAGTTCAAAGGCCTGGCTGAGCCGATCGCCGAGCGCGAGCGCGCCGCGACCGAACTGGAGCGAGCCTCCGCCATGGCGGGCAGCTCACTGCGCGTGAACGCCGATCCGGTGCCCATCGAGCAACTGGCGGGAGTGCTCGCCCCGGGGGATGTTCTGGTCGACCTTCTGGCAGTGCCCGATGGCGTGACGATCACATGTCTCAGCAGTGACGGCGCAACCACGGCCCGGCTGTTCAAGTGGGGTGCACTGACTCGACGCCGTACTCTGCTGCGGCTCCAACGGGTGCGTCGCGAGTATCTGAACGCGCATCCCGACGATCTCCAGGAGACCCGGGCCCTGGCCGAGGAGAGCGCGCGCCGGCTCGATGAAGGGCTGTTCGCCGAAATCGCCGGGGCGGTGGGAGACGTGTGTTCCAAGCCTCCGGTGCGGCTGTTCGTCAGCCCGGAGAACGAGCTGTTCCAACTGCCGTACTGGCGCTTGGCAGACCTGTTGCCGGGCTCCGTCGTGAGCGTGTTGCCGACTTCAGGTGCGCTGCCCCTGCTGCGGGCCCGGCGCCGCGACGGCAGGCGGCCGTGGATCTCGGTTTCGGATCCCTCCCGAACCCTTCGTCACACGGCCCGGGACATCCCTGAGTCGCTGGGCTACCAGCCGTGTCCTCCCGAGACCGAGGCTCTGCTCGCCACCCTGCCCGGCGCGGGCCGTGTCCACTTCGCGTGCCACGGGCACTTCGACCCCGACAGCGCCTACCGTTCCGGGCTCGAAGTGGCCGTGTCGTCCCTGCCGGACCCGCTGGGGGCCCGCGAGGAACAGCGCAGGGCAGGCCTCGAACTGTTCACCGCCGCTCAGATCACCGGCCGGCTGCTGCTGCCGCACTGTGCTCTCGTGGTGCTGTCGGCCTGTGACTCCGGACTGCCCCGGCACCACGCGGCCAGCGAGTTCACCAGCTTGCCGGGCGCGTTCCTGATCGCCGGGGCCCGCAACGTCATCGCCTCCCTGTGGCCGGCTCACGACGCGGCCGCGGCACTGCTCATGAACGCCTTCTACACCGCGAGCGCCGCCGCTTCGAACCCGCCCCCCTCCGCCGCGCTGGCCATGGCACGGCAGCGCCTCGCCTCGATCAGTCGTGCGGAGGCGGTCGCCGTCCTGGGCACGGACGATCTGCCTCCGTTCGACCCGCCGTTCGCGGACAGCGTGTACACCGACTGCTTCCAGCACTATGGAGTCGACTGATGGCCGATCCCTCCCGCTTGTTCATCCGTGCGCTGGCCGACGTCTGGGGCAAGGGCTACTGGGTGACCTGGCACCCCTCCGCCCGGTACCGGCTGGGCGATGTCGGCACGGCCAGGGGTCAGGGGCTCGTGCCGATCACCAGTCTCGACGAGATCGGGATCGCGACCTCTCAGGTCGCTCCCACCAGCCGGGACGAGCTGACCTGGCGTACCAGGGGCGGGGTCAGCGTGACCTACAAGTCGGCGGGACAGGCGGGTGGCCCGTTCGCCATGCTGGCCGACGCCCAGGCGGGCGCCCTGGTCGAGTTCTCCCGCGAGAACGCCCTGCTGGTCGCTTATCGGGGGTTGACCGAGCACCGCCTGGCGGACCAGCCGCTCCTGGCCAGGGGACTGATCGAACGCTACTGGGCGGGCACCTGGCAGCTCGACTGGTACGTGGTCAGCCATCTGGTGACGGCCAAATCGGGAACCGTGCTGGTCGCGGGCCAGAAGGGTGCCTTGATAGAGATGCACGCGCGTGCGGCCCTCGGCGAAGCTCCGGCCACGCTGGCCGACCTGGCGGCCGGTGTACGCGGTGCCCGTTCCTCCGGGCTCGAATTGGAACTGCTGGGCAAGCAGGTGACGCCGTTCTACCGCGTGATGCGGCTGCGACGCCGGTTCATCCGGGGCGTCGAGGGCGTGTACGGAGACGTGCGGACGCTGCGTACCTCGGCGAACCGGCCGCGCGACGTGCCGGCGGACGTCCTGGAGGAGATCAGGGAAAGCCCTGACATCGCCCTGGAGTTTCCCGGCCAACTGGATCCCGCCCCCGGTGACGACGCAGGCTGAGGCGGCAATCCATACGCCTAGGCGCTTCCCGGCTCTGTCGGGTTCCGTTTGGCCCGGCTCGGCTGCACCCGCTTGGGCTCCCCCGGCATCTTCGGGTACTCCGGCGGGTAGGGCAGGTCGCCCAGGCCGTGGTCCTGTTCGTCGCGTCGGGCGAGTTCGAGCAGGGCGTCCAGGGAGAAGCGCTGGTCGTCCATGTCGGCGTGCACGTCCCCGAGTTCGGCGAAGCGGGCCGGCATGGTGGTGATGTCGAAGTCCTGGGGGTGGGCCACGCCGACCTCGTCCCAGCTCAGGGGCGCGGAGACCGGGGCGTGCGGGCGGGGACGCACCGAGTAGGCGGAGGCGATCGTGCGGTCGCGGGCCGTCTGGTTGTAGTCGACGAAGATGCGCTCGCCGCGCTCCTCCTTCCACCACTTGATCGTCACCTGCTTGGGCATCCGGCGCTCCAGCTCGCGTCCGACGGCGATCGCGGCGCGCCGGACCTGGGTGAAGGTCCAGCGTGGCTCGATGGGCACGAAGACGTGCAGGCCGCGGCCGCCGGAGGTCTTGGGCCAGCCGCGCAGGCCGCCGAACTCGTCCAGGACGGCGCGCAGTTCGTGGGCGGCGCGTACGGCGTCGTCGAAGTCGGTGCCGGGTTGCGGGTCGAGGTCGATGCGCAGTTCGTCGGGGCGGTCGACGTCGTCGCGGCGGACCGGCCACGGGTGGAAGGTGAGGGTGCCGTACTGGGCGGCCCACAGGACGGCCGCCTCTTCGGTGGGGCACATCTCGTCGGCGCTGCGGCCGCTGGGGAAGGTGATGTGGGCCGTGGGGATCCAGTCGGGCATGTTCTTGGGGGCCCGCTTCTGGTAGAACCACTCGCCGTTCAGGCCGTCCGGGTAGCGCTCCAGGGTGGTGGGGCGGTTGCGCAGGGCGCGCAGGATGCCGGGGCCGACGGCGATGTAGTAGCGGGCGAGGTCCAGCTTGGTGTAGCCGTGCTCCGGGAAGAAGATCTTGCCCGGGTTGGACAGGCGCACGGTCCGCCCGCCCGCCTCCAGTTCCACCGCTTCGCCCATGCGAGCCACGGTAGGCGCACGACGTACCGCTCGCACACCGGGCGGCGCCTGCCGGATGCGAGCAGAATCGAGGGCATGGACCTGCCGGTGATGCCGCCCGTGAAGCCGATGCTCGCCAAGTCGGTGGCGAAGATCCCGCCGGGCATGCAGTACGAGGCGAAGTGGGACGGGTTCAGGGCGATCGTGTTCCGCGACGGGGACGAGGTCGAGCTGGGCAGCCGTACCACCAAGTCGCTGACCAGGTACTTTCCCGAGCTGATCGCGGGGCTGAAGGAGCGGTTGCCCAAGCGGTGCGTGCTGGACGGGGAGATCGTGATCGCCCGGGAGGGGCGGTTGGACTTCGACGCGCTCACCGAGCGCATCCACCCGGCCGACTCGCGGGTGCGGACGCTGGCGGAGCGGACGCCGGCGTCGTTCGTGGCCTTCGACCTGCTGGCGCTGGCGGACGAGTCCCTGGTGGAGACCCCGCTCGCGGACCGGCGGGCGCTGCTCACGATGGCGTTGTCCGGGGTGTCGGCACCGGTGCACGTGGCGCCCGCGACGACCGACGTCGAGACGGCGCAGGGGTGGTTCGAGCAGTACGAGGGGGCGGGTCTCGACGGTGTGATCGCCAAGCCGCTGACGTTGCGCTACCTCCCGGACGAGCGGGCCATGTTCAAGATCAAGCACGAGCGCACGGCGGACGTCGTCGTCGCCGGCTACCGGCTGCACAAGAGCGGACCGATCGTGGGCTCCCTGCTGCTCGGCCTCCACGACGACCGTGGCACCCTCCAGCACGTGGGTGTGTCGGCCGCGTTCTCGATGAAGCGGCGGGCCGAGCTGATCGAGGAGCTGGAGCCGCTGCGGATGGAGGACGCCGTGGGGCATCCCTGGGCGGCGTGGTCCGACGAGGCGGCGCACGAGTCGGCCCGGCTGCCCGGCGCGCCGAGCCGCTGGTCGGGCAAGAAGGACCTGTCCTGGGTACCGCTGCGACCGGAGCGGGTGGCCGAGGTGGCGTACGACCACATGGAGAACGGCGTGCGCTTCCGGCACACCGCCCGCTTCCGCCGCTGGCGCCCGGACCGCACGCCGGAAAGCTGCACGTACGCCCAGCTCGAGGAGCCGGTCCGGTACGACCTCGCGGCGATCTTCGGTCCACAGGCCTGACCGACGGGACGTCCACGTCGGCCCCGTCAGGGCTTCATCAACACCTTCACCGCGCCGTCCTGCTTGTGCTGGAACATCTCGTACGCGTGCGGGGCGTCGCTCAGCGGCAGGCGGTGGGTGGCGAAGTCGTCGACGCCGAGGGGGTCCTCGTCCGTCAGGTACGGCAGGATGTCGTCGGCCCAGCGGCGTACGTTGGCCTGCCCCATCCGGATCTGGATCTGCTTGTCGAACAGCGTGAGCAGCGGGATCGGGTCCGCCGTGCCGCCGTAGACGCCGGACAGCGAGATCGTGCCGCCGCGCCGCACCAGGTCGATCGCGGTGTACAGGGCGGCCAGCCGGTCGACGCTGAAGCGCTCGGCGAGCGGTGCGCCCAGCTTGCGGGGCAGCAGCGTCGAGGCCTGCTGGGCGAGCCGGGCCGCCGCGCTGCCGTGGGCCTCGGTGCCGACCGCGTCGATGACGGCGTCGGGGCCGCGGCCGTCGGTCCGGTCACGGATGGCGGTGACGAGTTCCTTCTCGTCGTCGAAGCTCCTGAGGTCGAACGTCTCGACGCCCCGCTCCCGTGCCCGCCGCAGCCGCTCGGACACCAGGTCCACGCCGAACACCCTCCCCGCGCCCGTCACCTGGGCGACGCGGCAGGCCATGTCGCCGATGGGGCCGAGGCCGAGCACGGCGACGCTGCCGCCATCGGGAACCTCGGCGTAGCGGACCGCCTGCCAGGCGGTGGGCAGCACGTCGGAGAGGTAGACGAACCGGTCGTCGGGCGGCCCCTCGGGGATCTTGATCGGGCCGTACTGCGCCTGCGGGACCCGCAGGTACTCGGCCTGCGCGCCGGGCACCGCGCCGTACAGACGGGTGTAGCCGAACAGGGCGGCGCCCATGCCCTCGCCGGTGACCTGGGTGGTCTCGCACTGGGTGGGCAGCCCGGTCAGGCACATCCAGCAGTTGCCGCACGCGATCTGGAACGGCACCACGACCCGGTCGCCGGCCTGGAGGTCCGGCACTGCGGCGCCGACCTCCTCGACGACGCCGATCGGCTCGTGCCCGAGGATGTCCCCCGGTGTCATGAACGCGGTGAGCACCTCGTACAGATGCAGATCGGAGCCGCACAGCCCGCTGGAGGTGATGCGGACGACGGCGTCCGTCGGCTCCTGGATCCCGGGATCGGGCACGGTCTCCACCCGCACGTCCCGCCTGCCCTGCCAGGTCACTGCCCTCATCGCCCGCGCTCCCTCCGGTCGTCCGCGCACGGCCCTCGTACGGTGGGCGACCCGGGTACCCGCGCGCTCCCCGGCCGAATCGCCGACGTACAGGAGCCCGCCCCTGCTCCGCCAGGTGCGCCGGGTGAGCCGATCGGCGCAATGGCGAGGAGCGCGGGACCCGATCGGGTATGCACCCTATGAACAGATAAGCGCACAATTAATGGCATGAACCGGACGGGTGGCTACGGGTGACCAAGGTGGGCAGGCAACGAGCGGCGCGCACAAGAGGCGCCACGACCATGACCGGACTGCTGGCCGCCGCACTGGCGGCCTCCCTGGCCGCGGGCTGCACGACGTCCGGCGGCTCACGCGACGACGGCCGCGGCCAGGGCCGCTCGACGGCGCCCGGCGACGGCGAGAGCCTTGCGAAGGGCGGCTCGGTGCTGGCCGTGAAGATCGACAACTCCCGGCACGCACGGCCGCACACCGGCCTGAACGAGGCGGACATCGTCTACGTGGAGCAGGTCGAGGGCGGGCTCAGCCGGCTGATGGCGGTGTACGCGCAGAAGCTGCCGAAGGCGATCGGGCCGGTGCGCAGCGCCCGCGAGACCGACCTGGAGCTGCTGGGCCAGTTCGACCGGCCGGTGCTCGCCTTCTCCGGGGCGCAGAACAAGCTCCTGCCGCTGATCGACAAGACCCCCGTACAGGCGAAGCCGCCCGAGAAGGCGACCGACGCCTACTTCCGCGGCAAGTACCGGCCCGCACCGCACAACCTCTATCTGCGACCCCACCGGCTGATGGCCAAGCCGCCCGGTACGTCCGTCCTGACGACCGGCTTCCGCTTCGGCTCACCCCCCGCGGGCGGCAAGCCCACCACCTCGCAGACGGTGCGCTACGACGCGGCCCGGTACACCTTCACCTGGTCCAGGAGCCAGGACCGCTGGCTGGTCGCCATGGACGGCAAGGCCGCCGGTACGACGGACGGCAAGCGGGTCATGGCCGGCACGGTCGTCGTGCAGTACGTGAAGATCCGCAAGTCCCCGTTCCACGACAAGCTCGGCCACTACACGCCGTACACCGAGACGGTCGGCTCCGGAAAGGCGCGGGTGCTGCGCGACGGGCGCGCCTACGACGTCAGGTGGAAGCGCCCGAAGGCGTCGGACGGAACGACGTTCACGACGAACAGCGGCAAGCGGATGAACTTCCAGCACGGCCAGGTGTGGGTGGTGTTCGCGAACGCCTCCTGAACATCCGAACGCGCCGGAAGGCAGCGGATCAGGGCTGTGCGACCAGGGGTTCCCCCGGGTTGCGCAGCCCCTCGGCCGCGTCCGCCACGCGCCGGATCAGGTCGAAGAACAGCGTCTGCTCCTCGGCGGAGAGCGGGGCGAGGAAGACCTGGTTCATCCGGGCCGTGCGCACGGTCAGCTTCTTGTGGGTGCGCAGGCCCTCGTCCGTGAGGCGCAGCAGGAAGCGGCGGCCGTCCTGGGGGTCGCGGACCTTGTCGAGCAGCCCGCGCCGGCCGAGCCGGCTGATCACCTCGGCGATGGTGGACCGGTCGAGTCCGACCCGCTCCCCCACCGTCCGCTGGTCCAGGCCCGGCTCGGCGACGAGGGTGTTGAGCACGGCGAACTGGGGCGAGGTGATCTCCTCGGAGACCATCGTGTTCCACAGCAGGTAGTGCGCCTGCTGGAGCCGCCGGGCCAGGTGCCCGGGGTGGGTGGTGAGGTCCACGGCAGCCATGCGCACTCCCCCTGGTCATTTCGTCGGTGCACTGAACAATACCCGGCCTTGCCCTAACTGTCTGCGGCCCAGCAGGCCCGGCCGGCATCACATTTACCGAGGTCTTGACGGCTTCCCGCTCCAGTGACAGCGTGAGGGGGAACCTCGCAGAAATAATCAGTGCCCTGACTAATTAGGGTGCTGGGAGCTCGGAAGAGATGGGGCTTCTCGGATGGACAAGGTGGTCGCCACGGCCCTGGAGGCGGTGGCCGATGTCGGCGACGGCGCGTCGCTCGCGGTGGGTGGCTTCGGGCTGAGCGGTGTGCCGAACGTACTGATCCAGGCTCTGTACGAGCGTGGCGTGTCCGGGCTGTCGGTCGTCTCCAACAACTGCGGGGCGATGGAGTCCGGCCTCGCGGTGCTGCTGTCGGCGGGGCGGATCGCCCGGGTGACCGGCTCCTACATCGGCGCGAACAAGGAGTTCGCCCGCCAGTACCTGGCCGGGGAGCTGGAGGTCGAGATGATCCCGCAGGGCACGCTGGCCGAGCGGCTGCGGGCCGGCGGCGCCGGGATCCCCGCGTTCTACACGCCGGCCGGGGTGGGCACCCAGGTCGCCGAGGGCGGGCTGCCCTGGCGCTACGACGGCTCCGGCGGGGTCGCGCTCGCCTCCCCGCCCAAGGAGGTGCGCGAGTTCGACGGCACCGAGTACGTGCTGGAGCGCGGCATCCGCACCGACTTCGCGCTGGTGCGGGCCGCCAAGGGTGACCGGCACGGGAACCTGGTGTTCAACAAGTCCACCCGGAACTTCAACCCGCTGGCCGCTATGGCCGGGCGGGTGACGATCGCCGAGGTCGAGGAACTCGTCGAGCCCGGCGAGATCGATCCGGACGCGGTGCATCTGCCGGGGATCTTCGTGCAGCGGGTCGTGGCGCTCACCCCGGAGCAGGCCGCGGACAAGGGCATCGAGCAACGCACGGTTTCCGTGCCCCGGGCACGAGGGACGGAGAGCTGATCATGGCGTGGACGCGGGAAGAGATGGCCGCGCGGGCCGCTCGCGAGCTTCAGGACGGCCAGTACGTCAATCTCGGCATCGGACTGCCGACCCTGATCCCGAACTATCTGCCGCCGGGCGTGGAGGTGATCCTGGAGTCCGAGAACGGCATCCTGGGCACCGGCCCCTACCCGACCGAGGACCAGGTCGACCCCGACCTGATCAACGCCGGCAAGGAGACCGTGACGGTCCTGCCCGGCGCCTCCTTCTTCGACTCGGCGCTGTCGTTCTCGATGATCCGCGGCGGGCACATCGACGTCGCCGTGCTCGGCGCCATGCAGGTGTCCCAGACCGGTGACCTGGCGAACTGGGCCATCCCCGGCAAGATGATCACCGGCATCGGCGGGGCGATGGACCTGGTGCACGGGGCGCGCACGGTCATCGTCGTGATGACGCACACCGCCAAGGACGGCTCGGCGAAGATCCTCGCCGAGTGCGCGCTGCCGCTCACGGGCAAGGCGTGTGTGAACCGGATCATCACCGACCTCGGCGTCCTGGACGTCACCGAGGAAGGCCTGCTGCTCGTGGAGACGGCGCCCGGGGTGAGCACGGACGAGATCATCGCGAAGACCGACGCCGAACTCACCGTCGCGGAGGGCCTGCTGTGAAGACCGTCTACCTCGTGGACGCGGTCCGCACCCCCATCGGCCGCCACAACGGTGGCCTGGCGAGCGTGCGCCCGGACGACCTCGCCGCCCACGCGATCCGCGAACTCATGGGCCGTACGCCCGACCTGGACCCGTCCCGGATCGAGGACGTCTACTTCGGCAACGCCAACGGCGCGGGCGAGGAGAACCGCAACGTCGGCCGGATGGCCGCCCTCCTCGCCGGACTGCCCACCTCCGTGCCGGGCGTGACGGTCAACCGGCTGTGCGCCTCCGGCCTCGAAGCGGTGATCCAGGCGGCCCGCGCCATCGCCGTCGGGGACGCCTCCATCGCGGTGGCCGGCGGTGTGGAGTCGATGACGAGGGCGCCGTACGTGCTGCCCAAGTCCGACCGGCCGTTCCCCGCCGGGCACACGGAGCTGTACTCCACCACCCTCGGCTGGCGCATGGTCAACCCGGCGATGGAGCCGCAGTGGACCGTCCCGCTGGGTGAATCGGCCGAGCTGATCGCGGACAAGCACAAGATCGGCCGGGAGCAGCAGGACGAGTACGCGCTGGCCTCGCATCTCAAGGCCGCGAAGGCACAGCAGGCCGGCCTGTTCGACGCCGAGCTGGCGCCCGTGCCGGTCCCGCAGCGCAAGGGCGACCCGGTCGCCTTCGGCGCCGACGAGTGCGTACGGCAGGACGCCTCCCTCGCCGCGATGGCCCGGCTGAAGCCGTCGTTCCGCAAGGAGAACGGGACCGTCACCGCCGGCAACGCCTCCCCGCTCAACGACGGTGCCGCCGCACTGCTGCTGACCGACGAGGAGGGCCTGAGGGCCACCGGCCGCGAACCGCTCGCCCGGATCTCCGCCACCGGCGTCTCGGCCCTCGACCCGCACTACTTCGGCCTCGCGCCCGTCGAGGCCGTCAACCGGGCTCTCGCCAAGGCGGGCAAGGGGTTCGGCGATCTGGACGTGCTCGAGCTGAACGAGGCGTTCGCCGCCCAGGTGCTGGGCTGTGTCGCCGAATGGCCCGAGTTCGACCCGGCGATCCTCAACCCGCAGGGCGGCGCCATCGCCCTCGGCCACCCGCTGGGCGCCTCCGGTGCCCGCCTCGCCGGCACGGTCGCCCACCAGTTGGCCCGCAAGGGTGCCGGGGTCGGCGTCGCCACCCTCTGCATCGGCGTGGGCCAGGGCCTCGCCCTCGTTCTGGAGCGTTAGGAACCCGAGGAACTCCCATGACTCTCACCCAGCACGACATCGACCAGGAGATCGCGGCCGAGCACGCCGCGTACGAGAAGCGGGTCGCCGACGGCGCCCCCGTCGAGCACCACCCGCGGCGCGACTACGCCCCGTACCGCTCCTCCGTCCTGCGCCACCCGAAGCAGCCGCCGATCGCCATCGACGTCAGCAAGGACCCGGAGCTGGTGGAGCTGCACTCCCCCGCCTTCGGCGAGCGCGACATCACCGAGATCGACAACGACCTCACCCGGCAGCACACCGGTGAGCCGATCGGCGAACGCATCACCGTCGAGGGCCGCCTCCTCGACCGCGACGGCCGCCCGATCCGCGGCCAGTTGATCGAGATCTGGCAGGCGAACTCGGCCGGCCGCTACGCCCATCAGCGCGAGCAGCACGACGCACCGCTGGACCCGAACTTCACGGGCGTCGGCCGCACGCTGAGCGACGACAGCGGCTTCTACCGCTTCACCACCGTCCAGCCGGGCCCCTACCCCTGGCGCCAGCACGACAACGCCTGGCGGCCGGCCCACATCCACTTCTCGCTGTTCGGAACGGCGTTCACCCAGCGGCTCGTGACCCAGATGTACTTCCCGAGCGACCCGCTGTTCCCGTACGACCCGATCATCCAGTCGGTGACGGACGACGCGGCCCGGCAGCGGCTGGTGGCGACGTACGACCACAGCCTGTCCGTGCCGGAGTTCTCGATGGGCTACCGCTGGGACATCGTGCTCGACGGGCCCGCCGCCACCTGGATCGAAGAAGGGCGCTGACCTGCCATGACGAAGATCGACACAAGCCGTCCGGAGACGGTGCTCCCCACTCCGTCGCACACGGTCGGCCCCTTCTACGGCCACGCCCTGCCCTTCCCCGGCGGCGGCGACATCGCGCCCGTCGGCCATCCGGACACGATCACGCTCCAGGGGTACGTCCTCGACGGCGAGGGCAAGCCGCTCCCTGACGCCTTCGTGGAGCTGTGGGGTGCCGACCCGGACGGCCGGGTCTCCCAGGTCGACGGCTCGATGCGGCGGGACCCGGCGAGCGGCGGATTCCTGGGCCGCAACGGCGTGGAGTTCACCGGCTGGGGACGTGTCCAGACGGACGCGAACGGCCAATGGACGGCCCGTACCCTGCGGCCGGGGGCGCGTGGGCAAAGCGCGCCGTACATCAGCGTGTGCGTGTTCGCTCGCGGGCTGCTGGTCCACCTGTTCACCCGGATCTACCTGCCGGGCGACGACGCGGCGCTGGCCGCCGACCCGCTGCTCGCCCGACTGGACGAGGCGCGACGCGACACGCTGATCGCCGCCGGGCAGGGCGGGGACACATACCGTTTCGACATCCGCCTTCAGGGCGAAGGCGAAACGGTCTTCCTGGAGTTCCAGTGACTTCTGCCGGCGACGACACCGGCCTGCTCGCCCCCGGGTGGGCAGGCTCCCCCGCGGCCTCCACGACCGGCGACACGGCCTGGCTCCAGGCCCTGCTCGACGCGGAGGCCGCCCTCACCCGGGCCCAGGCCGCCCTGGGCCTCGCCCCGGCCGAGGCCGGGGTGGCGGTGACCGAGGCGGCGGACGCCGGACGCTTCGACGTACGGACGCTCGCCGAGCGCTCCCGCGCCGGCGGCAACCCGGTCATCCCGCTGGTCGGCGACCTGACGAAGGCCGTCGGCGAGGAGTACGGCCCCTATGTCCACCGGGGCGCGACCAGCCAGGACATCATGGACACGGCGACGATGCTGGTCGCCGCGCGCACACTCGACCTGGTCCTCGGCGACCTGGACCGCACGGCAGCGGCGCTCGCCCGGCTGGCCGCCGAGCACCGCGACACCGCGATGCCCGGGCGGACGCTGACCCAGCACGCCGTACCGACCACGTTCGGGCTGAAGGCGGCCGGGTGGCGGGCGCTGGTGCTCGACGCACGGGACCGGGTACGGGCCGTACGGGACTCGCTGCCCGCCCAACTCGGCGGCGCGGCAGGGACGCTGGCGGCGTTCGGGGCGTACGGCGCGAGCGATCCGACCGCGCTGCCGGCCGGGTACGCCCGGGAGCTCGGCCTCCGGGCGCCCGACCTGCCCTGGCACACCCTGCGCACCCCCGTCGCCGATCTCGCCGGATGCCTCGCCTTCACGGCGGGCGCGCTCGGCAAGGTCGCCGTGGACGTCCTCACCCTCTCCCGCACCGAGATCGCCGAGGTCGCGGAGGGCAGCGGCGGCGGGTCCTCCGCCATGCCGCACAAGTCCAACCCCGTACGGTCCACGCTCATCGCCTCCGCCGCACGACGGGCGCCGCAGCTCGCGGCCACGCTGTACGGGTCACTGGCGGCGGAGGACGAGCGGCCGGCCGGCGCCTGGCACGCCGAGTGGGAACCGCTGAGGGATCTGCTGCGGCTGATCGGCGGGGCCGCCCGGGATGCCGTGGAGCTGGCCGAGGGACTGCGGGTCAGGGCCGGTGTCATGCGCGAACACCTTGATCTCACCCATGGGTTGATCGTCTCCGAGCGGCTGTCCGCCGAGCTGGCCCCGGTGCTTGGCCGGGCCGGGGCCAAGGAGCTGTTGACCCGGCTGGCCGCCGAGGGGCGTCCGCTCGCCGGGGCCCCGGAGCTGGCGGACGTCGACCTCGACCCCACCCATTACACCGGCTCCGCCGGAGCCCTCACCGACCGTGCTCTGGAGCGACGTTGAAACTCCTCGACCACCGTGCCGAAGGGCCCGCCTCGGCGCCGCCGCTGCTGCTCGGACCCTCGCTCGGCACATCGTCCGCCCTGTGGGACAAGGTCGCGCCCGAGCTGTCGATCACCCATCGGGTGGTCCGCTGGGAGCTGCCGGGGCACGGCGGTTCGAGTGCCGGTCTCATCGGGGCGGGCGCGACGGTCGGCGACCTCGCCGGCCTGGTGCTGGCGCTCGCCGACTCGCTCGGCATCGAGCGGTTCGCGTATGCGGGTGTCTCGCTGGGCGGTGCGGTGGGACTGCATCTCGCCGTGCACCATCCGCAGCGGGTCCACTCCCTGGCCGTGATCTGCTCGTCGGCGCACTTCAACGGCTCCAAGCCGTGGGAGGAGCGGGCCGCGCTGGTGCGCCGCGAAGGGCTCGCGGGGCTCGCCGAGAGCGCGAACGCCCGCTGGTTCACGCCCCGGTTCACCGTGCCGGAGCTGGTCCAGGACCACCGCGACGCCGATCCCGCGGCGTACGCCGCCTGCTGTGACGCGCTCGCCGCCTTCGACCTGCGCGACCGACTGGCCGAGATCTCCACCCCGACTCTCTTGATCGCCGGGCGCGAGGACCCGGCGACCCCGCCGGTCCACCTCCGGGAGATCGCGGACGCCGTGCCGGGCGCCGCGCTCGTCGAGATCCCAGGGGCCTCGCACCTGGCGCCGGCGCAGTGCCCGGAAGCCGTGCTCACGGCGCTGCGGGCGCACTTCGACGGGGGCGCGAGGCGGGGCATGGAGGTGCGGCGCGAGGTCCTCGGCGACGCGCACGTGGACCGGGCGCAGGCCCGGCAGACCCCGTTCACCGCGCGCTTCCAGGACTTCATCTCGCGCTACGCCTGGGGCGAGATCTGGACCGACCCGACGCTCTCCCGCCGCGAGCGCAGCATGATCACCCTGACGGCGCTGGTCGCGCACGGCCACTACGACGAGCTGGCCATGCATGTCCGGGCGGCGCTGCGCAACGGGCTGACGTCGCAGGAGATCGGCGCCGTACTGCTCCAGACGGCCGTGTACTGCGGGGTCCCGGCGGCGAACTCGGCGTTCGCGACGGCCCAGCGGGTGCTCGCCGAGGAGGCGGAGCCGGAGTCCGGCACCTGAGGGTGACCCTGGCGGTCGTAGGTCCAGGAGCGCCTCGCACATGCCCGCTCCGCGTGCCTACGGTGGGGGTATGTCCACGATTCTGATCACCGGCGCCACCTCGGGTCTCGGCCGCCACGTCGCCTTCGAGCTGGTCCGCTCCGGGCATCGGGTCCTCGCGCACGGGCGGGACGCGGGCCGTACGGAGCGGCTCGTCGAGGAGCTGCGGGCCGAGGGCGAGGCCGAGGGGTTCACGGCGGACCTGGCCTCGCTGGGGCAGGTGCGTCAGCTCGCGGCGCATGTCGCCGGGGAGCATCCCGAGCTCGACGTGCTGATCAACAACGCGGGGGTGGGCTTCGGCTCGCCCGGCTCGGGCCGTGAGCTCAGTGCCGACGGGCATGAACTGCGGCTCGCGGTGAACTACTTGGCGCCGGTCGTACTGACCCGTGCCCTGCTTCCCGTGCTGCGCGCGAACGCTCCCGCGCGGATCGTCGACGTGGGTTCGGCCGGCCAGGAGCCGCTCGACTTCGACGACCCCGAAATGACCCGCGGCTACGACGGTGCCGCGGCGTACCGGCGCAGCAAGTTCGCCCTCGCGGCCCATACGTTCGCCCTCGCCGAGGAGCTGGCGGGCACCGGGGTCGCCGTCAACGTGCTGCATCCGGCGACGTTCATGGACACCGGGATGGTCCGCGAGGGCGGCATCGAACCGTGGAGCACGGTCGCCGACGGCGCACCGGGCGTCCTGGCCCTGGCGACACAGGACCTGGGCACGGGCAGGTACTTCGACGGCACGACCCCGGCCCGGGCACACGAGGAAGCGTACGAGGCGAGCGTCCGACGACGGCTGACCGCCGTCACGGATCAGCTCCTCGAACTCTGACGCGCCCCGAAGGGGGCGCGGGGCTGTATCGATGTGCGGCTCCGCCGCGTCGGCGCGCCCAGCCCCAAGGCACCGCAGCCGACAAACGACCTCCTCGGCCCCCTAGCGGTGCGCCAACGCCGCCTCGGCCTGGAGCACCAGCCCGTCCGCACCGCACGACCGGGCGAGGGTGATCCCCCGCCGCAGCTCCGTGGCGGAACGCGCGGCGATGCCGTACTCGACGCGGGCGGCGGCGTGTTCGTACTGGCACGGCGAGGCTTCCAGATAGGCGACGGCCTGCTCGGCGAGGCGCACCGCACGCTGCCCGGTCTCCAGCGCGGCAGCGCACCGCAGGGCCTCGCCGATGGCGGTGTCGGTGCCCAGGCGCTCGGCGTTGCGGCGGACCTCGGTGGCCAGGCGGGCGGCGCGCGCCGGGTCCTCACTGGCCAGGACCCGGGTCAGGTCCACGGCCCAGGGGACGAGCACCGGGTTGTGGTGGCCGCGCACTTCGGCCGCCTTCTCCGCCGCCTCCAGTTCGTTGATGCCGTCCTTGGTGCGGCCGACGGCCAGGAGCAGACGGCCGCGCACGGAGCGCGGGTCCGGCAGGACGATGGTGGACGGGTAGGGCGGGGCGAAGCCGTACTGCTCGGCGAGTTCCCAGGCCTCCTGGACATGGCCGCGGGCGAGCAGCGTGTCGACGAGGTTGCAGGTGGCGGACCAGTGCAGGGGCAGCCGTCGGCCGACGCGCTCGGCGAGCGCGAGCGACTTGCGCAGGGACGCCTCCGCCTCGCGGAGCCGCCCGCGCCGGCGCAGGCCGAGTCCGACGTATGCGTGCGCCAGGGAGAGGTGGCCGCCGCTCCAGCCGGCGGACTCGTACGCGCGCAGCGCCTCGTTGTAGAGGGCCTCGGCGCGGTCGAGCCGGTCCGTGTAGGCGTAGGCGCTGGCCAGCATCATCGGCAGTTCGATGCCCCACTCGGGGTCGGTCCAGCCGAGTCCGGGGGCGAGACGGCCGTTGACGAGGGCGCGGTCGCACACTTCGACGACCTCCTCGGCGTTCTCGCCGCGGGCCATTGCGTCGAAGCCGCGCAGTATCAGCAGGGCGCGCTCGGAGTTGTCGCGGCCGGTGCAGGTCTTGGCGAGTTCGGCGAGGCGTGCGGAGCGCCCGGGTGAGGTCGTCTCGCCCGCGTGGATGCCCTCCCACATGAACTGCACCCCCTGGAGCCGCAGCCTGGCCGGTCCCACCGGGTGCCGGGCGGCTTCCGCCTCGACCGTGCGGACGGCCTCCTCCAACTGGTCGTTGTGCAGGAGGGCCTGGGAGAGGCGGTAGACGGCGTCGACGCGCTCGCCGCCGTCGAGTCCGGGCATCGCGAGAGCGGTCTGGAGGTGGTCGATGGTGGTGGCGGGTGCGGTCAGCAGGGTGGCGCAGCCGAGCTCGTGGAGCACGCGCGCGTGGACGGCGGGCAGGGGCGGCTCCAGCAGGGCGCGCTCCAGGCAGCGGCGGGCCGCGTCGGGGGCGCCGACGGCGAGGTGTTCGCGGGCGGCCTCGCGCAGTTGCTCGACGAGTTCCTCGTCGTCGTCCGGGTGCACTTCCAGGAGGTGACGGGCGGCGACCGCGGCCCCGTGGCCGTTGTCGGTGACGACGCGGGCGGCGATGCCGTGCATCGCGGTGCGCAGGGCGTCCGGGATGGAGTTGTAGACGGCGGTGGCGATCAGCGGATGCACGAACTGGAGCTCGCCGTCGTCCGGTTGGACGCCCGCGGGGTCGGACTCGGTGAGGATGCGGGCGGTGCGCAGCTTCTCGGCGCAGCGCACGGCCTCGTCCGGGTTCATGGTGGCGAGTTCGGCGACCAGGTCGACGGAGATGCCGGTGCCGAGGATGGCGGCCGCCCAGGCGAACCGGGTGGCCTCGATGCCGAGGGTCTCCAGACGGGCGACGAGGCCGCCGCCACGGGCCTCGCGGTTCAGGGCGCGCAGCTCGGCGGCCGCGGACTCGGTCGGCTCGAACTCGCTGTCCTGGACCTTGGCGAGGAGCTCGACGGTCTCGTACGGGTTGCCGCCGGTGACCGCCCAGACCTCGCGGCAGAACGGGGCGTCGGCGTGCGCGCCCAGGGTGGCGCGGGTCAGGCCGGTGGTGGCGTCCGGTGTGAGAGCGCTCAGGGTGGCGACGGAGGAGCCCGCGGCGGCGACCGTGTCGAGATGGCGGGCGCTGTCGCCGCTTGTCTCGCCGGGGCGGCGGGCCACGACGACCGGCACGTTCTGTTCGCCTACGTGCTCGGCGAACGCGGCGAGCCAGCGCAGGGTCTCCTGGTCGGCCCAGTGCGCGTCGTCGATCAGCAGCACCAGCGGCCAGTCGCGCCGGGCCAGTCGGCGTACGGCGGCGACCAGGCCGTCGCACACGCCCTGCGGGTCGGCCTGACGCTCGCCGGGGTCCGTTATGCCAAGGGCGGGTCCGGCGATGTCGTACCAGTCGCCGAGGTACTCCCGCGCCTCCTCCGGCATCAGCGACAGCAGCGCGGGCTGGAGCAACTGCCGTACGACGTTGAACGGGACCGAGCTCAGCGTCTCTCTGCCGCGGGCGGACCACACCGTGCAGCCGCGCAGCTCGGCGATACGACGGGTTTCGGCCAGCAGCGCGGTCTTGCCGAGCCCCGCCTCGCCTCGGAGCACCAGGAGGCTGCCCGACGAGGAGTTGTCCGCGCACAGCGTGTCGAGGGCCCCCTCGACCGCGGCGAGTTCCTCGTCGCGCTCCCAGAGGGAGGCCGAGGCGGCCGGCGTGGGCCGTACCTGCGTCATCCCGCTACCTCCCCATTGTCGCCCTGACGACGTACAGACCTCGAGCGTAGCCGTCCGGGTGCCTAAGTGGAGGCCGGTCCGGGCAGCTCTTGCCGTGATGGGTGACAGCGGGTACGGGCAGGCGACGCGCAGGGCCCGCGACCTGCTCCGGAAAAACTGAATGGCAGTCAAAAACCGACGGTCGAACCGGTATTCAGTCGACACGCACTCGACGCCCGGCCGGCCTCCGGGCGGCTTGCGAAGGCGCGGGGATGACGTTGGCTTTCCACGAACGAGGCACGGTCCGGTCCCGCAAGGCCCTGGTCGCGGGGTCGGTGGGCAACTTCATCGAGTGGTACGAATTCGGTGTCTACGGCTACTTCGCGACGATCATCGCGGCACGCTTCTTCACCCCGGAGGGCGGCAGCGAGGTCGAGGCGCTGGTCAGGACGTACGCCTCGTTCGCGCTGGCGTTCTTCTTCCGGCCCGTCGGGGCGGCCCTGTTCGGCCGGCTCGGCGACCGGATCGGCCGGCGTCCGGTGCTGATCCTGGTGATCACGCTGATGACCGTGGCGACGACGCTGATCGGCGCGCTGCCGACGTACGCCACCGCCGGCGCCCTCGCGCCGTGGCTGCTGACGTTCCTGCGGGTGCTGCAAGGGCTCTCGGCGGGCGGGGAGTTCGGTGGCGCGGTGTCGGTGCTGACCGAGTTCGCGCCACCGGGGCGGCGCGGGCTGTACGGGTCGTGGCAGTCGTTCACGGTCGCGCTCGGGCTGCTGGGCGGCGCGGGGGTGGCGGCGCTGCTCGCCACCGTGCTGACCGAGGAACAACTCGGCGACTGGGGCTGGCGGTTGCCGTTCCTGCTGACGCTGCCGCTGGGTCTTGGCGCGCTGTGGTTGCGGCTGCGACTGGACGAGACGCCAGCGTTCCGGGAGGAGCGGCGGGCCGAGCGTCCGCCCGCGCGCGAGGTCGCGGGCGCGATCGCGCTGGGTGCCGGGCGGATCATGGGGTGGGCGGCGGCCGGGTACACGTTCCTGGTCGTGCTGCCGTCGTATCTCCAGTCCACGCTGGACGCCTCCTTCCAGCAGGCGCTGATCGCGACAGTGCTGGCCAACTTCGGCTTCGCGGTGACGATCGTGCCGGCCGGATGGCTCAGCGACCGGTTCGGACGGCGGCCGCTGATGCTGACGGGAGCGGTGCTCGTGGTGGTGCTCGCGGTGCCGCTGCTCAACCTTCTTCAGGACCCGGGCGTTTCCCTCACCGTGAAGGGTGCGGCAGTGTGGGGCGCGGGAGCCGTGGTGGGGCTGATGGCGGGACCGGGACCGGCGATGCTCGCGGAACTGTTCCCGACGAATGTGCGCTACACCGGGCTGGGACTCGCCTACGCGTTGTCCAATGCGGTGTTCTCCGGATGCGCCGGCCTCATCATCACGGAGACGATCGAACGGACGGGGAGCGTGGACATCCCCGCCCACTACGCGGCGGCCACGTGCGCGGTGAGTGTCCTGGCGCTGGCCTGGACACCGACGGCGGCGGCCGGCGGCCCGAGGACCGGGGCTTCGGCGGCCCCGGCCAAGGATGCGAAGGGAAAGGCGAGTTGATCGTATGCGGGTGATCGGTCTGATGTCGGGCACGTCGTACGACGCCATCGACGCCGGCGCCGCCGACCTGAGCCTCGACGGCGACAGCCTCGTCCTCAAGCCGCTGGGGCTGGTGAGCGAGGCGTACGACGAGACGCTGCGGGAAGCACTCGCGGCGGCGCTGCCGCCGGGGGCGACCTCGATGGCCGAGGTGTGCCGGCTCGACACCCGCATCGGGCAGGCCTTCGCCGCGACGGCAGTGCGCGCGGTGCGTGAAGTGTGCGACGGGCGGGCGGAGTTGATCGCCTCGCACGGGCAGACCGTCTACCACTGGGCCGAGGACCGCCGGGTGCACGGAACGCTCCAGCTCGGGCAGCCCGCGTGGATCGCCGAGGCCACCGGGCTGCCCGTGGTCGCCGACTTCCGCTCGCGCGACATCGCCGCCGGAGGCCAGGGAGCGCCGCTGGTCAGCCTGGTCGACCTGCTGTGGCTGCGCGGCCGGCCGGGGGCACCGGCCGCCCTCAACCTCGGCGGCATCGCCAACCTCACCGCGCCCGACGGCACCGCCTTCGACACCGGGCCCGGCTGCGCACTGATCGACGCGGCAGCACGCGGGTTCAGCGGCGGACGGCTGTCGTACGACGTGGACGGGGCGCTGGCCGGTCGCGGCACCGTCCATGAGCCACTGCTGCTGAGGCTGCTGGAGGAGCCGTACTACGCGCTGCCCGCGCCGAAGACGACCGGCAAGGAACTGTTCCACCTGGGCCATCTGCGAGACGCGCTGTCGGGTGTCGGCACCCTGCCCGCCGAGGACGTCGTCGCCACGCTGACCATGCTCACGGCACGGACGGTCGCCGACGCCGTGAGCACGCTGGGTGCGACCGAGGTCATCGCCTCGGGGGGCGGGACGCGCAACCCCGTGCTGATGCGGATGCTCGGGCAGCGGCTGCCCGGGGTGGCGCTGCGCACCTCCGACGAGCTCGGGCTGCCGTCGGCCGCGAAGGAGGCGTACGCCTTCGCCGTGCTGGGCTTCCTGACCGCACACGGCCTGCCCGGCACCGAGCCCTCGGCCACCGGCGCCCGGCACACACGCGTACTGGGTTCGATCACCCCGGGACGGCACGCACTGCGGCTACCACCGCCGGCCGGGCAGCGGCCTGTGCGGCTCGTCGTGGAGTGACGCCGGGCGATATATCGGGGCGTCGCGACCGATGTGCCGGGGCGTCGCGGGCCGCATTCCGAGGTATCGCGGCCGATGTGCCGGGGCGTCGCGACCGATGTGCCGGGGCGTCGCGGGCCGCATTCCGAGGTATCGCGGCCGATGTGCCGGGGCGTCGCGACCGATGTGCCGGGGCGTCGCGGGCCGCATTCCGAGGTATCGCGGCCGATGTGCCGGGGCGTCGCGGGCGGCATTCCGGGGCGTTGCGGCCGATGTACCAGGGCATCGCCAGCCGCATTCCGGGGCGTCGCAGCCGATGCAGCAGGGCGTCGCGGCCGAAGCGCCAAGGCGTCGCGGGCCGCATTCCAGCACGTCGCGGGCGATATGCAGAGCGGCGCGGGCTGACATTCCGGGCATCGGGCCGGGGCCTCTCATCCCGCTTTCACCGACGCCTCATACGGTGTGCACATGACGCAGGTGACTCCTCCCGGCTGGTACCCCGACCCCGGCCGGAAAAGTGACGGTCCGCCCACCGAGCGCTGGTGGGACGGCAAGGCATGGACGGACCAGGTCCGGCCCGCGGGGTCGACCGACGGAGGGAACCCTCCGGAGCAGCCACCGGCCGACGGGGAGCCCTCGGCGTTTCCGGACCAGGCGCAGGGTCCGGGCCACCCGCAGGATCCGGGCCACCCGCAGGGTCTCGGCCGGCCACAGGATCCGGGCCACCCGCAGGGTCCGGGCCTCCCGCAGTACCCGGCCCATCCGGTGCAGCCGGGATATCCCGCGCTCCCTGGGTATCCCACGCACCCGGGGTATCCCGGTCAGGTGCAGTCCGGCGGTCGGCGTGGGCTGCGCACGGGCATAGCCGTGGGGGTGGCCGTGGTCGTCCTCGCGAGCATCGGCGTCGGCGTGTACGCGCTGACCGCGAACGACGGCTCGGGCGGTGGCAGCGCCAACTCCCAGCGGGGCCCGGGAGGGCAGGACGGCCAGGGCGGGCAGGGCGGTCCCGGCGGCGGTCAGGGCGGTCCCTTCGGGGACTCCGGCGGCGGCGACGGCGGATCCGGTGGGCAGTCGCCCGCGCCGGAGGATTCCGAGGCGCCGAGGATCGAGAGCGGTTCGGTGACCGATCCGGTGAACGGGATCAGCATCCCCGTGCCGGACGGCTGGTACGGCCAGGAGATCCGCGTGGGTGCGCAGGTGTCGTCGAAGGAGTCGTACAAGTGCCCCGCCGACACCTCCGAGACCTGCATGAAGGGCGGCGCCTACTCGGCCCCCGCACTCGTGCACGGCGCCAAGGGCGACACCCCCGAGGAGGTCGCCAAGGCCGACATCGCGGCGAACGCCGAGGAGTCCTACGGCAAGGGGTACGGCGAGATCACCTCGCACGAGGTGCTGGCCTCCAAGGCGGTGACCGTTGCCGGGCAGAAGGGCTATCTGGTCCGCTGGAAAGCGGTCACGAGCAAGGGCTCCGACGGCTACGTCGAGTCGCTCGCCTTCCCCTCCCCCGCCAATGCGCGGCAGATGGTCGTGGTCCGCTTCGGCGTCGACGTCGGTGAGAAGCAGTCGGTCCTCGACGAGATCACCAAGGGCATCAAGGTGTCCACCGGCGGCGGCAACGGCCAGGACGTCTGATCCGCCCCTGACCGAACCCCCACCCGGCGGCCCCGGACACCAGGCGGCCGGGTGGGGGCTCCCCTCCGCTCAAGAGGAACCCCACCCGGCCGGGTGGTGCGCGCCGCCCCCGTCCCCACGGTGCGGCGCGGAACAGGTCACCGTCCAGTCATCCCGTGGACGGCGGCCTGGGTCCTATGTGAGTCCGAGCGTGGGCAGCACGGCGGCCTCCACGAATCGGACGATGTACTCCGGGTCGGCGTCCTCGCCCTCCAGCACGGGCCGGGCGCGCAATACCCCGAAGATCTGGGCGGGGATGTACTCCAGCGCCGGATTGTCGGCGGCCACCTCTCCCCGCTCGACGCCCCGCCTCAGGATCTGCCGCAGCGCGTCGATCTCGGGGTCGATGAGCGCCTCGCGCAGCGCCTTCTTGAGCTCCGGGTCCTCCATGACGGCGTGACCGAGGGCCTGCAGCAGCCGGGTGTCCTTGGCCGACCACGCCCCCGCGGCCCGTGCGGCTTCCCGCAGGTCGTCCGCGAGCGTGCCGGTGTCGATGCCGTCGAACCGGGTCTGCCTGTTGGCGCGCAGGGCCGCCGCCACGAACTGCGGCTTCGTCTTCCACTGCCGGTAGAGCGTGGCCTTGCTGCACCGCGTGCTGGCGGCGACACCCTCCATGGTGACGGAGTCGTAGCCGCAGGCGCGGACCTGTTCGAGCACGGCGTCGAAGAACTCCTGCTCACGCTCGGGCGTGATCTTGGAGCGGCGCGAGGCGGCGACCGTCTCCGGTCCGTCCGCGGCCTGCGACGTCATCTGCTCGTCTCCTCGCTCGGGTGCCACGCCCCGCCGTGTCCGGGGGGTCGCCTTCCAGTGTGTCGCACGTCTATCGAAACGTCACTGTACCGGAACGCCAACGTATCGGTACAGTGGCGTATCGGTACAGGGGCGTTTCGGTACGCCCCCGTACCGATGAGTTCGCCGTACCCGCGGAGTCATCAGCTCGACAGCACAGCCAGCACCACCCACGTCAGCGAAAGGGCCGGGGGAATGAATGCCCGCACCGAGCCTTCAGAGGCCGAGACCGCGATAGCGCGGCCTCCTCTCGTCCGGGAGCTCCTGCTCGTCGCAGGGCTCTTCCTCGTGTACAAGTTCGGCCGCCAGCTCGCCACCGGCCACACCGATGAGGCCTTCCGCAACGCGGACCGCGTGTGGGACCTGGAACGGGCGGTCCATCTGCCCGGCGAGGGCTCGGTGCAGAACCTGCTGCTGCACGGCAACACGCTCATACACATCGCGAACACCTACTACGCGACCGTCCACTTCCCGGCCACCGCGGCCTTCCTGGTCTGGCTGTACCTGCGGCGCCCCACGCACTACGTCTGGGCCCGCCGCGTCCTCGCCGCCGTCACGGCCGCCGCCCTGGTGGTGCACCTGACGTTCCCGCTGGCCCCGCCGCGCATGCTGGCCGCGACCGGACTGGTCGACACCGGACAGCTCTACGGCCCGTCCGTGTACGGCTCACCCCAGACCGACCACCTGTCGAACCAGTTCGCGGCGATGCCGTCGCTGCACTTCGGCTGGGCCCTGATGGTCGCGATCGGCCTGATCGTGGCGACCCGGTCGCGCTGGCGCCGGCTGTGGCTGCTGCACCCGCTGCTGACCCTGCTGGTGATCGTGGGCACGGCCAACCACTACTGGCTCGACGCGATCGTGGCGACGGCCATGCTCGGCATCGCCCTCGCCGTGATCGTCCCCCAGACTTCGTCCGGGCGGACCCCCATCTCGCTCCGCTCGCCGAAGCGCACCGCGGCGAAGGCCGGACGCGGCGCCGGGCAGCTCGCTCCGGCGGCCCGGGGCGAGGAAGCCGTCGACGAGGAGTCCGTGCTCGTGGGAGCGACCCGATGAACGCCACCGTGCTCGCCGTCGCCCTGTCGCTGCTCTCCGCCGTCGCCTATGCCGCCGCGGCCGTCGCCCAGGAGCGGCTGGCCTCCCGCGCCCCGGGCTCGGGCCTGCTGCGGCTGCTGGGCTCCGGCGCCTGGTGGGGATCGGTCCTGCTCAACGGCTCGGGCGCGCTGCTGCACGTCGTGGCCCTGAAGTACGGTCCGCTGACCCTGGTGCAGCCGCTCGGCGCGCTCACCCTCGTCGCCGCGGTGCCGCTGGGCGCGCGCCTGGCGGGGCGGCGGGTCAGCGGGGTCGAGTGGCGCGGTACGGCACTGACCCTGGCCGGCCTCGGCGCGATCCTCGTCACGGCGTCCGGGCCCGCACCTAACGACGGGGGGAGCATTTGGGAAGTGTGGGTGGGTGTGGTGGGTGTGGCGGCCCGGCTCGGCATGTTGTCGCGACTGGCCCCCCCCCCGGGGCTGCGGCACGCGACCGCGTCCGGCTTCGCCTCCGGTGTCGCCTCGGCGCTCACACAGACCGTGACGGTCGCCGCGACGGACCACTCCGCCCCACTGCTCGGCCTTCAGGTGGTCGGCGTGGCTCTGCTGGTCGCGGCCCTCGCGGCGAGCGGGCTGCTGCTGTCGCAGACCGCCTACCGGGGCGGCCTCGGCGCCCCGCTCGCGATGGTGACGCTGGCGAACCCGCTGGCGGCCGCGGTGATCGGGCTCGTCCTGCTCGGCGAGCGCCTTCAGGGCGGGCCGGCGGGAATCCTGCTCGCGCTGGCCGGAGCGGGCCTGGCGTCGTGTGGTGTGGTGCTGCTGAGCCGCGCGACACCGAAGCCGGCCGAGTCGAGCGCCTCGATCGTCGTCGCCACGAACACGCACGCCACGACCGGCCTCACCACGAACACACTCGACACAACCGGCCTCACCACGAACACACTCGACACAACCGGCCTCACCACGAACACACTCGGCACGACCGGCCTCACCACGAACACACTCGGCACGACCGACCTCGCCAAGAATGACCGCGGCTCGCAGGACCCGGCCGCCGACGAGGACCACCCCGTCGCCGCCGTACTGGCTCTGGAACCCGAGTCCGCAGCCCAGGAACCGGCGTTGGTGCCCCGGCAACCCGGGCCGGGGCACCTCACCGCGCTGTGAACCGTGCGCCGGGCGGCACGGCGGTCCGGACTACTCCGAGATGATCGCCGGGTCGCTCACGCCCGGCCGCCCGTTCTCGACGTGCCCGGCGAAGCGCCGCAGGAACGCCGGGTCGGCCTCGGACGTGACGGTCAGGTCGTACCAGCGCCGGCTCGCCGCGAGGTCGACCGTCCGGCACACCTTGGCGCCGGGGCGCACGGTCACCGTCGAGGGACGGCCGCCGTAGCCGTTGGCGATCTTGAGGCGGACGCTCGTCGTGCCCTTGTTGGTGAAGGTCAGCTCGATGTCGTCGCCCTGGTGGCGGGCGGTGACCTCGGGACCGGCCACCTTGTTCGAGCCCTTGAAGTAGCGCACGAAACCGGCCGGGCCGTGCACCGTCAGGTCGTACGAGCCGCCCGAGTACGCCGAGTTCCAGGTGTCCGCGATGCCCTTGCCGGCCTCGGTGGTGTACATCCACGGGCCGTCGGTGCGGTTGCCCGACGTGATGTGGAATGCGGCACCGGCCTTGGCGCCGGAGGCGAAGGACAGCGTGAACTTGCCGGCCGCGGAGTCCACCGAACCGTCGACGTGCGGGGCGTACTTCAGCGGGCGCGAGGGGCGCAGACCACGCTCCTGCTTCGGCATGTCGGCATCGGCCGGCGGCGTCGGCTTGTAGTCGGGGTGCCGCTCGCGGTCCTGCGGCTCGTACTCGTCCGTCTCCGGCAGGGCGGCCGGGCGGCTGTCCTTGCGGGAGAAGTCGAAGGCCGAGGTCAGGTCGCCACAGATGGCCCGGCGCCAGGGGGAGATGTTGGTCTCCTTGACGCCGAAGCGGCGCTCCATGAAGCGCAGGATCGAGGTGTGGTCGAGCGTCTCGGAGCAGACGTAGCCGCCCGTGCTCCACGGCGAGACGACCAGCATCGGCACCCGTGGGCCGAGGCCGTACGAGCCGGCCGGGCGCTTGCTGTCGCCCTTGTAGAGGTCGAGCGAGACGTCGACGGTGGACTTGCCCTGGGAGGCGTCCTTCGGCGGCAGCGGCGGTACGACGTGGTCGAAGAAGCCGTCGTTCTCGTCGAAGGTGATGAACAGGGCCGTCTTGGACCAGACCTCGGGGTTGGAGGTGAGAGCGTCCAGGACCTGGGCGATGTACCAGGCGCCGTAGTTCGAGGGCCAGTTGGAGTGCTCGGAGAAGGCTTCGGGGGCCGCGATCCAGGAGATCTGCGGCAGCTTGCCGGCCTTGACGTCGGCCTTCAGCCGGTCGAAGTAGCCGTCGCCGTTCTTGACGTCGGTGCCGGTGCGGGCCTTGTCGAACCAGGGGTCGCCGGGCTTGGCCTCGCGGTACTTGTTGAAGTACAGCAGCGAGTTGTCGCCGTAGTTGCCCCGGTAGGCGTCGTCGATCCAGCCCCAGGAGCCGGCCGCGTCCAGGCCGTTGCCGATGTCCTGGTAGATCTTCCAGGAGATGCCGGCCTGCTCCAGGCGCTCGGGGTAGGTCGTCCAGCCGTAGCCGACCTCGTCGTTGCCGAGGACCGGGCCGCCGCCCTGGCCGTCGTTGCCCGTGTAACCCGTCCACATGTAGTAGCGGTTCGGGTCGGTGGAGCCGATGAACGAGCAGTGGTAGGCGTCGCAGATGGTGAAGGCGTCGGCGAGCGCGTAGTGGAAGGGGATGTCCTCGCGGTTCAGGTACGCCATCGTCGTGGTGCCCTTGGCGGGGATCCACTTGTCGTACTTGCCGCGGTTGTAGGCCTGCTGGCCGTCGGTCCAGCCGTGCGGCAGGCCCTCCAGGAACTGCATGCCGAGGTCGTCGGCGTCCGGGTGGAACGGCAGGATGTCCTTGGTGCCGTTCGACTGGTGCCAGATCGACTTGCCGTTGTCGTGCGCCACCGGGCGCGGGTCGCCGAAGCCGCGGACGCCGCGCAGCTTACCGAAGTAGTGGTCGAAAGAACGGTTCTCCTGCATCAGGACGACGATGTGCTCGACGTCCTCGATCGACCCGGTGCGGTGGTTCGCCGGGATGGCGGCGGCCCGCTGGATGCTGCTCGACAGAGCGGTGAACGCCGTGGTCGCGCCCGCGAGTTGAATGAATCTGCGGCGATTGACTTCGGGCATGAGTGAGGGACCTCTTCCCAATAGGGGTGATTTGACCGAACGGCATGTGACGGAATGCGCGCGGAAGGAGTGTTCCAGGAGCACCAAACGTCAGGGAAGGGTCCGGTGGCGCTCGTGTGAAAGTCGCGGGTACGTGAGGTGTGCCGGGGCCGGGGCACGGGGATGGTCGCGATCATGACAGAGACGACGCGCACGGTTTCCCCGCCGGCCTCACGGCCCGTACGCCAGCTCCTCGCCGCCTCGGTCGGCAACGCCGTCGAGTGGTACGACTGGTACGCCTACACGTTCCTCGCCACCTACATCGCGGCCGAGGTCTTCCCCAAGAGCGCGGACAACTCCCTGGTTCCGCTGCTGTCGACGTTCGCGGTCTTCGCGGTGGGCTTCTTCATGCGGCCGGTGGGCGGGCTGCTCATGGGCGCGATCGCGGACCGTCGCGGCCGGCGCGCCGCGCTGACGGTCACCATCCTGCTGATGGGCGGCAGCAGCCTGCTGGTCGGCCTGACCCCGACGTACGAAGCGGCCGGCGTCCTCGCTCCGGTGACCCTGGTCCTGGCCCGCCTTCTCCAAGGCCTGTCCGTGGGCGGCGAGTTCGCGGCGTCGACGACCTTCCTGGTGGAGTCGGCGGGGCCGGGCCGGCGCGGGCTGTTCTCCAGCTTCCAGTATGTGTCGACGACCGCAGGTCAGCTCGTCGCGTCCGGTATCGCGACACTGCTGGTGGACACTCTCAGCGAGGGCCAGATGAACGGCTGGGGCTGGCGGCTGCCCTTCGTCCTCGGTGCCGTGCTCAGCCTGGTCGGCTTCTGGATCCGGCAGGGCGCCCAGGAGACACGGAGCACCGAGCAGCAACAGGCGCCGCGCCCCGGCCTGTTGGAGGCGCTGCGTCGCCATCCCCGGCAGTCCCTGCTGATCTGCGGCATCACCGCGGGCGGCACGATCGCGTACTACACCTGGACGTCGTACCTGCCGACGTACGCCGAACTCAACGCGGGCATCGAGAAGTCGGACGCGCTGCTCGCGGGCACGATCTCGCTGGCCTTCTTCGCCCTGCTCCAGCCGATCGGCGGCCTCATGTCCGACCGCTTCGGCCGCCGCCCCCTGCTCCTCTTCTTCGGCCTGGGCTTCACCCTGCTCACCGTCCCGCTGCTGCACGCCCTGCGCGACTCCTTCGCGGTGCTGCTGCTGGTGCAGTGCGCGGGCATGGTGCTGCTGACCGGCTTCACCTCGATCAGCGCGGCCGTGAACGCGGAGGTGTTCCCGCCCCGGGTGCGGGCGGCGGGCATCGGGTTCCCGTACTCGCTGACGGTCGCGATGTTCGGCGGCACGGCACCGTACGTCGGCACACTGTTCAAGGAGCTCGGCCACGCGGATCTCTTCCCCTGGTACGTCGCCGTACTCTGCCTCGGCTCGTCGCTGGTGTATCTGCGCCTGCCGGAGACCGCTCACAAGCCGCTGGAACGGTGAGCCTGGCAGGACGCCCGTGTGGCGAACACCCGGGCGAGAAGGTTCGAACGTCCTCTGGGCTGACCGGCACATCCGCAAACCCCGTTGGACACGACCGGAGTCCATGAGGCGCCCGCGTCCCAGGTCAGCCGTCACGCGGCTCGGTGATGTCCCCGCGCACGACGTGCTGTGGCGAGGGAGGCGGATGGGGCGCATCCTGAGGGGAGGGAGTTGGAGGGTTCCCATGGTGTGTCTCACGCGCCCGCTGTTGTACGGGGCCGCCGCCGGAGCCGCCGGTACGACCGCGCTCAACGTGGTCTCCTACGGTGACATGGTGGTGCGGGGCCGGCCTGCCAGCTCCACGCCCGAGACGACGGTGCGCAGGCTGGCGCAGAAACTTCACCTGCACATCCCCGGCGAGGGCCTGGCCCAGGACAGTCGCGTCGAGGCTCTCGGTGCGCTGACGGGCCTGGCGGCCGGGACCGGTATGGGCGCGATGCTGGGGCTGGCGCACGCGGCCGGCTGGCGTCCGGCTCCAGGCGCCCAGTACGCGGTGGCCGTGGTGGGGGCGTTGGTGGCCACCAACGGGCCCATGACCGTCCTGGGGGTGACCGATCCCCGGACCTGGGCCAGGTCCGACTGGATTGCCGACATCGTTCCCCACCTCGCCTACGCGGTGGTGACGGTGAGCGTGTTCAACCGGCTCCTCGGCGGTGTCCCGGCGCCCCGCTGAGCCGCGGACAGCGGGTGCGGGCTCCCCCGAGCCGGGCCATCCTGAGGGCAGGACCTCGATGAGTCCACCGCCGTCCGCAGCCCGGGTCAGGAGGACGTCACATCATGGCCGACACGGTCTCCGACCTCATCGTCTCCATGCTCAAGGCGTCCGGTGTGCGACGGGTGTACGGCCTGCCCGGCGACTCCCTCAACGGTTTCACCGACGCCCTGCGCCGTGACGGCACCATCGCGTGGGGGCATGTCCGCCACGAAGAGGCCGCGGCCTTCGCCGCCGCTGCCGACGCGGGCGTGACGGGGCGCCTGGCGGTCGCGGCCGGCAGTTGCGGGCCGGGCAACCTGCATCTGATCAACGGGCTGTTCGACGCACAGCGCAGCCGGGTGCCGGTGCTCGCGGTGGCCGCGCAGATCCCGCAGGAGCAGATCGGCAGCCAGTACTTCCAGGAGACCCATCCGGAGCTGCTCTTCCGCGAGTGCAGTGTGTACTGCGAACTGGCGAGCATGCCGGAACAGGTGCCCTGGCTCCTGGGCATGGCTCTGCGCGCCGCCCTCGAACGCAGGGGGGTGGCGGTGCTGGTCGTCCCCGGCGAACTGTTCCTGGCGCCGGCGCCCGACAGACCCGCCCAGCACCCGGTGCTCAAGACCTCGTCCCACGTCCGCCCGGACGACGCCTCGCTGGCCCGTGCGGCGCAGGTCCTCAACGGGGCCGACCGGGTGACGATCCTCGCCGGGGCCGGCTGCGAAGGGGCCCACGACGAGGCGCTGGCGCTGGCCGAGGCGCTGCAGGCGCCCATGGTGCACTCCCTGAGGGGCAAGGAGTTCCTGGAGTACGACAACCCCTACGACGTGGGCCTTACCGGGCTGATCGGCTACAGCTCCGGCTACCGGGCGATGGAGCACTGCGACGCCCTGCTGATGCTGGGCACCGACTTCCCCTACCGCTCGTTCTACCCGCAGAAGGCTTCCGTCGTGCAGGTCGACGTGCGCGGTGAGCACATCGGCCGCCGTACGCCGGTGGAGGTACCCCTGGTCGGGACCGTCAAGGACACCGCCCAGGCGCTGCTTCCCCTCCTCGAACGTCGAGGCGACGACGGCTTCCTGAAGACGATGACCGGCCACTACGAGCGGGTGCGTACCCGCCTGGACCGGCTGGCCGAGGCCAAACCCACCGACTCCCCGCTGCACCCGCAGTACGTCGCCGCCACCGTCGACCGGCTGGCCGCCCGCGACGCGGCCTTCACCGCCGACGTCGGCACGCCCACCGTCTGGGCGGCGCGCTATCTGCGCATGAACGGCGAGCGACGGCTCATCGGTTCGTTCAATCACGGCTCGATGGCCAACGCCCTGCCGCACGCGATCGGGATCCAGGCCGCTCACCCCGGGCGGCAGGTGATCGCGCTCTCCGGCGACGGCGGCCTGGCGATGCTTCTGGGCGAGCTGATCACCCTGCGACAGTTGGACCTTCCGGTGAAGGTCATCGTCTTCAACAACTCGGCCTTGGCTTTTGTCGAGTTGGAGATGAAGGCCGCGGGCGTCGTCACCTACGGCACCGGCCTGGAGAATCCCGACTTCAGCGCCCAGGCCCGCGCGGCCGGCCTGCACGCGTCGCGCGTCCGGCGCGCCGAGGAGTTGGAGGACGCGTTGCAAGAGGCGTTCGCGCACGACGGGCCCGCACTGGTCGACGTCCACACCGAGCGCCAGGAGCTCTCGCTTCCTCCGAAGCTCACCCTTGAGCAGATCAAGGGGTTCACGCTGTTCGCCACCCGCACCGTTCTCTCCGGACGCGGTGACGAGATCGTCGAGCTCACCAGGACCAATCTTCGCCAGCTCAGCCTTGAGTAGGGTGGCCGGCCGCTCGGTGCCACCGCGCTGACCAGCATCTTTGCGTAAGCCCTTCCGCCTGGCAGAAGCGGCCTTGCGCCGCTGCCGCGGCCGTCACGACCCTGAGTCCAACCACGGCACGCGGGGCGAGGGCGCCCCGCTCTCAGGGACGGGAACGCCATGCCTCACACCACCGCCTTCGCCAGGAACCAGTGGTACGTCGCCGCCTACAGCCATGAGGTCGGGCGGGAGTTGCTCGGCCGGACGATTCTCGGTGAGACGCTCGTGCTGTACCGGACCGAGGAGGAGGGGACGCCGGTCGTGCTGCACGACCGGTGTGTGCACCGCCGCTACCCGCTGTCCGAGGCGCCGACCCGGCTGGACGGCGACCGGATCGTGTGCGGATACCACGGGTTCACCTACGACACGACGGGGACGTGCGTGTACGTGCCGGGCCAAAAGCGCGTCCCGCGCACCGCGCGCGTGGCCTCGTACCCGGTCGTCGAGCAGGACTCCCTGATATGGGTGTGGATCGGCGACCCGGCGCTCGCCGACCCGCAGGGCATCCCGCGGGCCAGGCACCTGGACTCGCCGGGCTGGGTCACCGTTCGCGGCATGGAGCCCATCGACTGCGACTACGGCCTCCTCGTCGACAACCTCCTCGACCTCTCCCACGAGACCTACCTCCACGGCGGCTACATCGGCACCCCCGAGGTCGCCGAGACGCCGATCACCACGGAGGTCGACGAGGGCGCCGGGATCGTGCGGGTGAGCCGGCACATGGACGACGCCGAGTGCCCGCCGTTCTACGCCAGGTCGACCGGCATCGAGGGCCGGATCACCCGCTGGCAGGACATCGAGTATCACGCCCCGTGCCTGTACCTGCTGCACAGCCGCATCGCGCCGGTCGGCGTGCTGCCCGAGGCGGACGGCAGCGACCCGAACGGCTTCCACACCGAGATCACGTACGCCATCACGCCGTCCGGCGACGGCAAGGTGTACGACTTCTGGGCGGTCTCGCGGGACTGGGCGACGGACGACGACGAGGTCACCGAGTTCCTGCGCGGCAACAACCACACGGTCGTCATGCAGGACGTCAACGCCCTCAACCTGCTCCAGAAGACCCTCGGCACCGAGCGCCACGGCTACCAGGAGCTGAGCATCAACATCGACACCGGCGGCCTGGCCGCCCGCCGTATCCTCGCCCGGCTGGCCGAGGAGGGCGACAAGCCCGTGGAGAAGGTCCTGTGAGCACTTCTTCGACGGGCGAGATCTACCGCATCGACTGGCTGCCGGGCACCGACGTCCTGCACGGCACCTGTCACTGCGGCCGCGAGCACACCGCGCAGGACCCGGTGGAGATGTGGGAGTGGATGCTCGCCCACCCCCAGGGGCACCAGCCGCAGGGACACGAGCCGCGAGGAACCGGTCATGAGTGATGTGTACGAGGCCGAACTCGTCGTGGAAGGGCGGGAGTTCGCCGCCGACGGGGTCCTCGCCCTCACCCTGCGGCACCCGCTGGGCGAGCAGCTCCCCGGTTGGGAGCCCGGCGCCCATGTCGACGTCGTTCTCGGGCCGGGGCTGGAACGGCAGTACTCCCTGTGCGGGGATCCGGCGGACCGTGCCGCCTGGCGGATAGCGGTGCTGCGGGAGCCGGACGGCCGAGGCGGATCCGCCCATGTGCACGAGCAGTTGGGACACGGCGACAAGGTCCGGGTGCGCGGACCCCGCAACCACTTCCGGCTGGAGCCCGCTCCCGGCTACCGCTTCATAGCGGGCGGCATCGGCATCACCCCGATCCTGCCCATGCTGGCGGCGGCAGAGGCGGCGGGCGCCGAGTGGACGCTGCTGTACGGCGGGCGAACGCGTCAGTCCATGGCGTTCACGAAGGAGTTGGGGCGATACGGCGATCGGGTCACCGTCGCCCCGCAGGACGAGTCCGGGCTGCTCGACCTCGCCTCGGTGCTCGGCGACGTCCCCGACGGCACGCTCGTCTACTGCTGCGGGCCCGGTCCGCTGCTCGACGCCGTGGAGGAGCGGTGTCCGGCCGGGGTGCTGCACATCGAGCGGTTCCAGCCCAAGGAACAACTCACCGGTGAGGACGGGGAGTTCGAGGTCGAACTCGCGCAGAGCGGGCGGACGCTCACCGTCGTGCCCGGCGTCTCCGTGCTGGACACCGTGCGGGCGGCCGGCATCGAGGTGCTGTACTCCTGCACCGAGGGCACCTGCGGGACCTGCGAGACCGACGTCCTCGACGGCGCCCCGGACCACCGGGACTCCGTGCTCACTCGGGAGGAGCGGGAGAGTGGCGAGACGATGATGATCTGTGTGTCACGTTGCCGGGGGAAGCGGCTGGTCCTGGACCTGTGATCCGCAGATCCGCCTCGATCCGGGCCACCGTCGCCCGCAGCGGCGGCAACAGGTCCCGGCGCACGGAGTCGACCGTGTTGCGACCGGCGTGCACCGCGATGTTGACGGCCGCGACCACCTCGCCGCCCCGGTCCCGCACCGGGGCGGCGAGGGACCTCAGCCCCTCCTCCAGTTCCTGGTCGACGAGGGCGTAGCCCTGCCGGCGGACGCGGCGCAGTTCTGCCCGCAGGGCGTCCGGCGAGGTGAGGGTGCGCGCGGTCAGCGGCTTCAACTCGGCCCGTTCGAGCCGCACTTCGACCTCCCGCTCCGGCAGATGCGCGAGGATCACCCGGCCCACCGAGGTCACATACGCCGGGAAGCGGGTGCCGACCGTGATGGACGCCGTCATGATGCGCCGGGTCGCCACGCGGGCGACGTACACGATGTCGTCGCCGTCGAGGACGCACAGCGACGACGACTCCCGTACCTGCGTGACGAGTTGCTCAAGATGCGGCTCGGCGATCTGGGGCAGGGTGTAGCCGGCGAGGTAGGAGTAGCCGAGTTCCAGCACTCGCGGGGTGAGGCGGAAGAGGCGGCCGTCCTGGTGGACGTAGCCGAGGTCGGCGAGGGTCAGCAGCAGGCGGCGTGCGGCGGCGCGGGTCAGGTCGCAGGTGTGGGCGACCTCGCTGAGCGTGCGCGCGGGGTGGTCGGCGTCGAAGCAGCGGATGACGGCGAGTCCGCGCTCGAAGGACTTCACGAAGTGCGGTGCGCGGGCCTCGGCGGACATCGCCACCTCCAGAATTGTCAACAATCTTGTCGGCGAATCCATTGACCGGATGCGTTTGAGGCTTCTACCTTCCCGCTGAGCAACCCTGCGCACTACTGTGCGCCTTGCGCACAACCTGTCGGAACACCGTTGCACGTTGTCTGTACAGGAGGAGCCATGCGTCGTCTGTCCGCCGGTCTCAGCGCCGGCGCCCTGCTGCTCGTCGCGACGGCCTGTGGCACGTCCGACGGCGGATCGTCGGACGCGGGCGCGTCGTCCGGTGGTGTCACCACCGTCAAGCTCGGACTCATCCCGATCGTCGATGTCGCGCCGCTGTATCTCGGCCAGAAGAAGGGGTTATTCGAAAAGCACGGCCTGAAGCTGGAGTTCACCACCGCTCAGGGCGGTGCGGCGATCGTGCCGGGGGTGACGAGCGGTCAGTTCCAGTTCGGCTTCAGCAATGTGACGTCCCTGATGGTGGCTCAGAGCAATGGCGTCCCCGTGAAGGCCGTCGCCAACGGCATCGCGTCGACCGGCGTGCGGGGCAAGGACTTCAACGGCCTGATGGTCAAGAAGGACAGCCCCGTCAAGTCGGCGAAGGACCTGGAGGGCAAGAAGGTCGCCATCAACACCCTGAAGAACATCAACGAGACCGCGGTCCGCCAGGCGGTGCGCGAGGCGGGCGGCGACCCGGACAAGGTGCAGCTCGTCGAGATGGCCTTCGACCAGATGCCGGCCGCCCTCGACCAGGGCCAGATCGACGCCGCGTGCGTGGTCGAACCGGCGACCGCCACCATCCGCAGCCAGGGCGGTCGGGAGATCGCCTCGCCGCTGATCGACATCGCACCCGAGCTCACCGTCGCGATGTACTTCACCTCGACGCAGTACGCGCAGCAACACCCGGACCTGGTCAAGAAGTTCCAGGACGCCACCGCCGAGTCCCTCGCGTACGCCGAGGCCCACCCGGACGAGGCCCGGCAGATCGTCACGACGTACACGAAGATCCCGGTGTCGGTACTGGAGCAGGTCGTCCTGCCGAAGTGGCCGGCCGAGGCGAACCGTCCCTCCATCGAGGCCCTCATGAAGCTCGGCGAGGAGGACGGCCTCTTCAAGAAGACGCCCGATCTGGACGCGCTCCTCCCGTGAGGAACACCGCACTCGGTGCCGCCGGGCTCGCGGCCTTCCTCGCCCTGGGCGAGGCGGTGCCGCGGCTCGGCCTGGTCAAGGAGGCGTACTTCCCGCCGACCAGCCGGATCGCCTCAGCCCTCGGGGACGAACTATCCGACGCCGCCTTCTGGGACGCCCTCGGCGACACCCTCACCGGCTGGGCGCTGGGCCTCGCCATCGCGGTCTGCGCGGGTGTCGTCGCGGGCGTCGTCGTCTCCGTCGTGCCGTATCTGCGCGCGGCGACGGCCTCCACGATCGAGTTCCTGCGCCCGATCCCGTCGGTGGCACTGATCCCGCTCGCGGTGCTGCTGTACGGCACCGAACTGCGGTCGGTGCTGCTGCTGGTGGTGTACGCGTCGTTCTGGCAGGTGCTGATCCAGACCCTGTACGGCGTCCAGGACGTCGACCCGGTCGCCGAGGAGACGGCACGCAGTTACGGCCTCGGCACCTGGGCGCGCGTCCGCCATGTGCTGTGGCCGACCGCGCTGCCGTACGTCATGACCGGTGTCCGGCTGGCCGCCGCGGTGGCGCTGATCCTCGCCATCACCGCCGAACTCGTCATCGGTGCGCCGGGGTTGGGCCGGCAGATCGCGGTGGCGCAGACCTCGCAGGCGGTGCCGGAGATGTACGCGCTGATCGTGGTCGCGGGCCTGCTCGGGCTGCTCATCAACGTCGGCGCGCGCACGGTCGAGCGGTGGGCGCTGGCCTGGCACCAGTCGGTGCGCGGGGAGGTGGCGGTGTGATCGGGCGCCTGCTGCTCAGAGCGCTGTTCGTCGTCGCGTTGCCCATCGTCCTGGTCGCGGTGTGGTGGGCGGCGTCGGCCGGCAGCACCGACCCCTTCTGGCCGCCGCTGCGGACGATCCTCGACACCTTCCCGGACGTGTGGACGGCCGACCGGCTGCGAACCGACGTCTTACCGAGCCTGCTGCGGCTCCTCGCGGGCTATGCGCTCGCCGCCCTGGCCGGCGTCGCGCTCGGCACGGTCATCGGCTCCTACCGGACGGTGCGCGCGGTGTGCGAGCCGGTCCTGGAGTTCCTGCGGGCGGTGCCGCCGCCCGTGCTGGTGCCGGTCATCATGCTGTTCGCGGGCATCGGCGACACGATGAAGATCGTCGTGATCGCGAGCGGCTGCGTGTGGCCCATCCTGCTGAACACCGTGGAGGGCGTGCGCGCGGTCGACTCGGTGATGCTGGAGACGGCCCGTTCGTACGGCGTCTCGGGCCTCGCCCGGCTGCGGCATCTGGTGCTGCCCTCGGCGAGCCCGCAGATCTTCGCCGGGCTGCGCCAGGCGCTGTCGATCGGCATCATCCTGATGGTCATCAGCGAGATGTTCGCCGCCAACAACGGCATCGGCTTCACCGTCGTCCAGTTCCAGCGCAGCTTCGCGGTCCCCGACATGTGGACCGGGATCCTCGTCCTCGGCCTGCTCGGCTTTCTGCTCTCCGTCGTGTTCCAGTCGGTCGAGCGCCGGGTGCTCGGCTGGTACCACGGTCTGCGCGCCACCACCCGGCGGTCCTGAGTGAACACCGTGAAGGGGCGGGTCATGCTCGACGTACGCGGCCTGAAGAAGGTCTACGAGGGTTCCGGGCGGCGTGTGGAGGCGGTGCGCGACCTCACCTTCACCGTCGACGCCGGAGAACTCGTCTGTCTCGTCGGGCCGTCGGGCTGCGGGAAGACGACCCTGCTGAAGTGCATGGGCGGACTGCTGACGCCGACGAGCGGTGAGGTGCTCCTGGAGGGGCGCGGGGTGAGCGGGCCGCCACCGGGGATGGCGTTCGTGTTCCAGGAGTACGGGCGCAGCCTCTTCCCCTGGATGCGGGTCGGCGAGAACGTCGAACTCCCCCTGAAACAGAAGGACTTGGGCAAGGCGCGACGTCGGGAGCTGGTCCGCGACGCGCTGGAGTCGGTGGGGCTGGCGGACGCCGTGGGGGCGTATCCGTGGCAACTGTCCGGCGGCATGCAGCAGCGCGTCGCCATCGCCCGCGCCCTCGCGTACGAGCCCCGTGTACTGCTGATGGACGAGCCGTTCGCGGCGGTCGACGCGCAGACGCGGGCCGATCTGGAGGACCTGGTGCGGGGGCTGTGGCGGGAGCGCGACATGACGATCCTGTTCGTCACCCATGACATCGACGAGGCCGTGTACCTGGGTGAGCGGGTGATCGTCCTGTCCGCGTCCCCGACCGTCGTACGTGAGCAGCTCAAGGTCGATCTGCCCGCCGAGCGCGACCAGTTGCACACTCGGGTGGACCCGCGCTTCGCCGAACTGCGCACCCATGTGTACGAGCAGATCCAGGCGGCGAAGCGCGGGGTCGCGCAGGACGCGGTCACGAAGTCAGATACGCCTCCACCTCACTGAACTGGCCCGCCGGCCACCCGGTGTTGGCGCTGACCGACAGCCGCAGATAGCGCAGGTTGGTGCCGCCGGGCAGGGCGACGGTGGCCGTGTTGCCGGTGGCCGGGTCGAAGCGGTAGCCGGTGGCGCCGACGACCGTGGAGTAGCTCGAGCCGTCGGTGCTGCCCAGCACCGTCACGGTCTGGGTGCGGGCGCCCCACGCCGAGGACGGCGGCAGCTTGAGCACCAGACGGCGCACCGCCTCGCCGGCGCCGAGGTCGATCGTCAGGGACTGCGGGAAGGCGTTGTTGCTGGACTCCCAGTAGCTGTTGGCGTCGCCGTCGACCGCCTTGCCCGGCGTGTAGACGTCCTGCGAGCCGGTGGCGGTGGCCGGACGGCCCTTGGCGAGGTTGCGCGCCGGGTCCGGGTCGGGGTTGCCCTGGCCGGGCTGCGGCCAGGTCGAGCAGTCGGACCAGGTGCTGCTCCAGCCGGAGTTCCCGCCGCCGTCGGTGAGGGTGAAGGTGCCGGAGTTGGCGGGGTAGGGGCAGTTGTAGATGCCGGCTGCGCCGACGCCGGTCGCGGTGACGTTGCGGAAGGTGGCGGCGCCCTGGGCCTCGGCCTGGACGACGACCGTGCCGGTGTTGCGGACGGTGGCGCCCTCGACGGTGATGTTCTTGGCCGCGAAGCCGCGACCGCTGCCCGAGACGAACTCGAAGGCGCTGTACGGACTGTCGGTGACGGTCGTGTTGGTGATCTTCACCTGGGCCTCGATGGCGCTGTCGTAGGAGTCGACGCGCAGGGCGCCCATCGGGTGGTTCCAGTTGGGGTTCATCGCGCCGGTGCGGACGAGGGTGTTGCCGTCGACCGTGATGGTGCCGGACAGCGGGTGGAAGGGGTCCAGGAACTTCTGGTTGGAGATCGCGATGCCGCTGCCGAGAGCGTTGGTGTCGGAGATCAGGTTGTTCCTGACGGTGATGTCGGTGCCGCCGTAGATCGCGATGCCGTTGGCCAGGTTCGGCTGGGTGATGGTGTTGTTCTCGAAGCTGCTGTTCGTGTCCGGCGCGTACAGCGACCACATGGCGAGCGCGTCGTCTCCCTGGTTGCGCAGGAAGTTGCCCCGGACCCTCACCCCGCGCGCGTTGCCGTTGAGGTTGAGGCCGTCGGCGGTCATGTCGAGGAAGCGGTTGTTCTCGACGACCAGGTTGTCGTTGTTGCCCATCAGCCAGAGGCCGACCTTGAGGTGCTGGAGCCACATTCCGGAGACGGAACTGTTCGGCCCCAGCGATCCGTTGACGAAGTTGTCGGGGTTGGAGTCGACCCGCTCGGTGACCTCGCCGATGACCGCGAAGTCCTTGATGTGGACGCCTCCGGAGGAGCTCGACTGGTCGATGAAGCGCGAGGTGCGCACGATCGAGTGCCAGTTGCCCGCGCCCTGGAGGGTGACGTTCTGGACCCCGCTCAGGGAGGACGTCAGCCTGTACTCGCCCGGCGGGATCCATACGACGCCGCCCTGGGCCGAGGAGATGGCGTCCCGGAAGGCCTGCGTGGAGTCGCCCTGGCCGGTGGGGTCGGCGCCCTTGGAGGTCACCGACACCGACCCGGCGGGCTGGCTCGCCGCGCCCGCGACCTGCTCGAAGTCGGCGACGTCGAGGGTGACCTGGGCGTTCGTCGCCTCCAGGGCCACCTTGTCGCCGGCCTGCACGTTCTGCCCGAGCAGCAGCCGGGCGTTGTCGTAGAAGTGGTGGGTCCTGGCGCCCGGGATCCAGCCGGTGTCGATGTAGGAGTACTTGGCGGTGACGGTGATGGTCTTCGCCAGCTTGGTGCCGTTGACGTACACGTTCAGCGAGCCGGTCTGGCCGTCGGGGACGCTGTAGGCGACGTTGAGGGCGTTGGCCGCGCGCGGCGCGGTGAACTCGACGCGCTGGCCGGAGGCGAGGCGTACGGCCTGACGCCCGGAGGCCTCCGAGGCGAGGGTGCCCTGCGTGTAATCGGGGCCGATCTTCGTGCCGGTCGTGGTGGCGGACTCGGCCTCGACCGAGGTGAACGGGAGGGTGGCGCCGGCGGCCGCGTGGGCGGTGGGGGCAGTCGTGGTGAGCAGGCCGGCGGCGAGGGCGACCGTCACCGCGGTTGGCATGATCCTGACAGATCTGCGCGTGTACTGCATGTGCTGATCCCTTCGTGGTGGGGGTACGGGGATAGCGGGTCCGCGGTCAGGCGCGCAGCCAGGCCGCGGTGTCCTTCGGCAGCCGACCGCCGGTGTCCAGGGGGCCGCTGGTGAGGAGCAGTTCGGTGTGGTCGGGCAGGTCGGCGGGCACGTCGGCGAGGTTGACCACGCAGATCACGCCCGGCGCCCGGGTGAAGGCGAGCACGCCCTCGGCTGCCGGAAGCCAGGTGAGCGGGCCGTCGCCGAACTCCGGGCGCAGTGCGATCGCCCGGCGGTAGAGGCCGAGCATCGAACCGGGGTCGGCGGCCTGCCGGTCCGCGGCGTACGCGGCCCAGTCGGCGGGCTGCGGCAGCCAGGGCTCCTCCTGCGAGCCGAAGCCGGCGTGCGGCGCCTCGGCCGCCCAGGGCAGCGGCACCCGGCAGCCGTCCCGGCCGGGGTCGGTGCCGCCGGAGCGGGCGTGCATCGGATCCTCGATGCGGTCCAGGGGGATGTCGGCCTCGGGCAGACCGAGTTCCTCGCCCTGGTAGAGGTAGACGGCGCCGGGCAGGGCGAGCGAGAGCAGGGCCGCCGCCCGTGCGCGCCGGGTGCCGAGGGCCCGGTCGGACGGGGTGCCGAAGGCCTTCGCCGCGAAGTCGAAGCCGGTGTCGGCGCGGCCGTAGCGGGTGACCGTGCGGGTGACGTCGTGGTTGCACAGCACCCAGGTCGCGGGGGCGCCGACGGGCGCGTGCTCGGCGAGGGTCGTGTCGATGGACGCCCGCAGCCGCTCGGCGTCCCAGGGGCAGGACAGGAACGCGAAGTTGAAGGCGGTGTGCAGCTCGTCCGGGCGCAGATAGCGGGCGAAGCGCTCGGGGTCGGGGAGCCAGACCTCGCCGACGAAGACACCGTCGTAGTCGTCGGCCACGGTCCGCCAGGAGCGGTAGATGTCGTGGAGTTCGTCGCGGTCGACGAATGGGTGCGGGTCGGGTGCGTCGGCGAGGTCGGTGAGCGCGGGGTCCTTGGCGAGCAGCGCGGCCGAGTCGATGCGCACACCCGCCACGCCCCGCTCGAACCAGAAGCGCAGGATGTCCTCGTGTTCCTGACGGACGGCGGGGTGGGCCCAGTTGAGGTCGGGCTGCTCGGGCGTGAACAGATGGAGATACCACTCGCCGTCCGGCAGCCGGGTCCACACGGGCTCGGTGGAGCCGACGAACTGCGACGGCCAGTCGTTGGGCGGGAGGTCCCCGTCCGGGCCGCGTCCGGGCCGGAAGTGGAACAGCTCGCGCTCCGGGCTGCCGGGACCGGCGGCGAGCGCGGCCCGGAACCACGGGTGCTGGTCGGAGACGTGGTTGGGCACGATGTCGACGATCGTGCGGATGCCCAGCTCACGTGCCTCGGCGATGAGCTTCTCCGCCTCGGCGAGGGTGCCGAACGCCGGGTCGATCGCGCGGTAGTCGGCGACGTCGTAGCCGCCGTCCTTCAGCGGTGACACGTACCAGGGCGTGAACCACAGGGCGTCCACGCCGAGTTCGGCGAGATACGGCAGCCGGGCGCGGACGCCCGCGAGGTCGCCGGTGCCGTCGCCGTCGCCGTCCGCGAAGCTGCGGACGTAGACCTGGTAGATGACGGCGGAGCGCCACCACTGTGCGGCGGCATGACGGGACTGTGCCACGGTGCGGCCCTTTCTGTCGGAAGGAGGAGGGCGGGCGTCCGCAGGGCGGGCGGTGTCCGGGAGGCGGGGGCGTCAGCCCTTGGTGCTGCCCGCGCCGATCCCGGCGATGATGTGCCGCTGGAAGAGAAGGAACATCGCGACCATGGGGATGCTGGCGATCACCATCGCGGCGATGAGCACGGTCAGCGGGATGTTCTGCGAGAGCTGGACGAGCGCGACGCTGATCGGCTGTTTCTCGGTGTCGGAGAAGACCATCAGCGGCCAGAGGAAGTCCTGCCAGACGGCCACCAGGGCGAAGATCGAGACCACGCCGAGTACCGGACGGGACATCGGCAGCACGATCGACCACAGGGTGCGCAGCCTTCCGGCACCGTCGATCTCGGCGGCTTCCAGGACATCGCGCGGGAGCTGGTCGAAGAACCGCTTCAGCAGATAGAGGTTGAAGGCGTTGGCGACGGCCGGCAGCCAGATGGCGAGCGGGTCGTTGAGCAGCCCCAGGTCCGCCACCGTCAGGTACTTCGGTACGACCAGTGCCTGGGCCGGGACCATCAGGGTGGCGAGGATGCCGCCCAGGACCACCTTGCCGAAGACGGGGCGCAGCTTGGACAGGGCGTATGCGGCGGCCGTGCAGAACACGATCTGGAACAGCCAGGCGCCGGCGGCCTGGACGACCGTGTTCCACAGGTGACCGGGCAGCGCCATCAGGTCCCAGGCGTCCGTGTAGCCGCTGAGGTGCCACTGCTCGGGTACGAGCGTGGGCGGGGTCCGCGCCACCTCGTCCGGCGACTTCATCGCGCCCGTCACCATCCAGTACACGGGGAAGAGGAAGGCGAGCGTGAACAGCAGGACGGTGCCGGTGAAGACGGACCAGTAGACGGCCCTGCCGCGCGGGCGGGCCAGCGCCGCCGGGGAGAGCAGGGTCCGGGTGGTCATGCGTCCTCCCCTTCGGTGCGCGTCAGGCGCAGATATACGGCGGAGAAGGCGCCGAGGAGCACGAGCAGCATGACGCTGAGGGCGCAGGCGCCGCCGAAGTCGTTGTAGAGGAAGGCGTACTTGTAGATCAGGTACAGGACGGTGACCGTGGCGTTCTCCGGGCCACCGCCCGTGATGACGAACGGTTCGGTGAAGACCTGCATCGTGGCGATGATCTGAAGGAGCATCAGCATCAGGATCACGAAGCGGGTCTGCGGGATGGTGACGTGCCGGACGCGCTGCAGGAGGTTGGCGCCGTCGAGCTCGGCCGCCTCGTACAGCTCCCCCGGGATGGACTGGAGCGCCGCGAGGTAGATGAGGACGGTGCCGCCCATGTTGGCCCAGGTGGCGACGATCACCAGGGAGACCAGTGCCGTGTCGGCTCCGTTGGACCAGTTCGACGTCGGCAGGTGCAGGAACCGCAGCGCCTCGTTGGCGAGGCCGGTGCCGGGGTCGTAGAACCACTTCCACAGCAGGGCGCTGACCACCGGCGGGATCATCACCGGCAGATAGACCACGACCCGGAAGAACGCCTTGGCGTGCCGCAACTCGTTGAGGACCAGGGCGAGTACGAAGGGGATCGCGAAGCCGAGCAGCAGGGCGAGCAGCGTGAAGGTGAGGGTGTTGCGCCAGGCGGCGGCGAACTCCGGGTCGGCGAAGACGCGGGTGAAGTTGGCGGTGCCGACCCACTCGGGGTCGCTGCCGGGCGTGTACTTCTGGAAGGCGATCACGACGGCGCGGATCGCCGGGTACCAGGAGAACAGGGCGAAGCAGACGAGGCCGCCGAGGAGGAAGCCGTAGGCGCGTGCCTGGTCGGCGAGGCGGCGCCGCCTCCGGTCCCCTGCCGGGGGCGGCGCCTGCATCGGGCGGACCGCGACCTTCGCGGCGGTCGCTCGCTGAGCCGTCTCGGTCATGGTCCGTCAGCCCCGGGACAGGATGCCGTCGATCTTCCCGGACGCGTCCTTGAGGAGCTGGTCGATGTCGGCGTCCTTCTTGGTGAGGACGGCGGAGACGACACCGTCGAGGACGGAGTAGATCTGCTGGGCGTTCGGCGGCTCGATCTTCATCTCCAGGCTCTGGTTGCCGTCGAGGAACGCCTGGTAGTTGTCCACCGGGACGTTGGCGTTGGCCTCCTTGACCTGCTGGTCCTTGGCGTCGGCGGCACCGGTGAACAGCCGGGGCTCGGGCAGTCCGACGGGGGCGTCGTTCTTCTTGGCGCGGGCGTAGTCGCCGAGGAAGCCGTCGCCGGGCGTGAGGAACATGTGGTCCAGCCACTTCAGGCCGGCGCGGATCTGCTCGGGGCTCGCCTTCTTGTTGAACATGTAGCCGTCGCCGCCGATGAGCGTGCCCTGGCCGCCGGGCATGGGCGCGAGCGCGAGGTCCTTGTAGTCGCCGCCCTTCTCCTTGACCAGGATCGGGATGTTGTCGGGGGCGGAGAGGTACATGCCGAGCTTGCCCGAACCCATCATCTGCTGGACGTCGTTGATGACGAGGAGCTGCTTGCTGCCCATGGAGTTGTCGGTCCAGCGCATGTCGTGCAGGTTCTGCAGCACGGCGCGGCCCTCGGGGGTGTCGACGGTGGCCTTCTTGCCGTCGGCGCTCACGACGTCGCCGCCCTGCGAGTAGAGCTCGGCGGTGAAGTGCCAGCCGCCCTGGTTCTGGGCGCTGTAGTCGGCGTAGCCGATCGTGCCGTTGCCGAGAGCGGCGATCTTCCTGGCGGCGGCGCGCAGTTCGTCCCAGGTGGCGGGGGGTTTCTCGGGGTCGAGGCCGGCCTTCTCGAAGAGCGCCTTGTTGTAGATCAGGCCCATCGAGTAGCCGGTGCGCGGGATGCCGTAGATCTTGCCGTCGACGGTGTAGATGTCGCGGAGCTGCTGCTGGATCGTCCCGTAGCTCTTCAACTCCTTCACGTACGGCGTGAGATCGGCGGCCTGGTTGATGTCGACGACGTGCCGGGCGTCGGTGAAGTACGTGTAGAAGACGTCCTCCATCTGCCCGCCGGCGAGCTTGGCGTCGAAGGTCTTCGGGTCCTGGCAGGGGAACGCGTCATGGGCCGCGACGTCGATGTCCGGGTTGGCCTTCTCGAAGGCCGCGATGTCCTGCTCGAAGAACTGGCGGTCGACCTTGGCGCTCTTGGGCGGCATGCAGTTGACCGTGATGCGGGTCTTGCCGCTCGCGGAGTCGTCGCCCGACCCGCAGGCGGAGACGGCCAGGGCGAGGGAGCAGACGCTCAGCGCGGCGAAGGTACGGCGGAACCCGGTGCTTCTCATCGGTGGACCCCTCTGGGCAGGAGCGGTGGGCGCCGCACACTCAAGCACCGGCGACATCTGAACGCAAGATGTCGCGCGAGATTTGAAATTTTTGAACAGTTGAATGGATCTCGAGGGACGACGGAGTGGGCGAGGGCCGGGCGTCAGGCGCGCGGGGCCTGCGCCGTGGAGCCGCGCACCACCAGCTCCGGCTCGAAGAGCAGCTCGTCCGCAGGTACGGCGGTGCCGCCGATCTGCGCGTTCAGCAACTCGACCGCCGCCCTGCCCATGGCCTCGATGGGCTGGCGGACGGTGGTGAGCGGGGGTTCCGTGCAGTTCATGAACGCCGAGTCGTCGTACCCGACCACGGAGATCTCCGACGGGACGTCAAGTCCCTTGCGGCGGGCGGCCCTGATCGCGCCGAGCGCCAGTGGGTCGCTCGCGCAGATGATGCCGGTGACGCCCCGGTCGATCAGCCGGGAGGCGGCCGCGTGCCCGCCCTCGATCGAGAAGATGGCCCGCGCCACGCGCTCCTCGGGCAGCTCGCCGGCGACGCCGCGCGCGGCGGCCAGCTTGCGCGCCGACGGCATGTGGTCGGCCGGCCCGAGCACCAATCCGATGCGCTCGTGCCCCAGCGACGCCAGGTGCCGCCAGGCCTGTTCGACGGCCACGGCGTCGTCGCAGGACACACCCGGGAAGCCGAGGTGCTCGATGGCCGCGTTGACCAGCACCACCGGGATGTTGCGGTCGGCGAGCTCCTTGTAGTGGTCGTGCGGTGCGTCGGCCTGGGCGTACAGCCCGCCGGCGAACACCACCCCGGAGACCTGCTGTTGCAGCAGCAGCGCGACATAGTCGGCCTCGGACACCCCGCCCTTGGTCTGCGTGCACAGCACCGGCGTCAGGCCGAGCTGGGCGAGCGCGCCACCGATCACCTCGGCGAACGCCGGGAAGATCGGGTTCTGGAGCTCGGGCAGCACCAGACCGACGAGCCGGGCGCGTTCGCCGCGCAGTTGTGTGGGCCGCTCGTAGCCGAGGACGTCCAGCGCGGAGAGCACCGCCTGCCGGGTGGCCTCGGAGACACCGGGCTTGTCGTTGAGCACCCGGCTGACCGTGGCCTCGCTGACCCCGACCTTCTTCGCCACCTCAGCAAGTCGTCGCGTCATACACGCAAGAATAGCGCAAGAAGCGCAAGCCGCTTGCGTTACGTTGCCTTCTCCTTCTTCGCCGCCCAGAGTCCGCGGACATGCCCCAGGTGGCGGGTCATGACCTCGTGTACGGCCTTCTCGTCGCGGGCGATCAGCGCGTCGAGGAGTTCGAGGTGCTCCTCGGCGGAGGCCAGGAGGCGACCGGCCTCGACGAGTGCGGTGAGGCCGTAGAGCCGGGAGCGCTTGCGAAGGTCGCCGACGACCTCGACCAGGTGGGCGTTGCCGGCGAGGGCGAGCAGGCCGAGGTGGAAGCGGGTGTCGGCCTCGACGTACGCGATGAGGTCACCGGTGACTGCGGCCTGGACGATCTCCCGGGCGGCGGGGCGCAGTGCCTCCAGGGAGACCTTGTCGGCGGTGCGGGCCAGCTCCACCACCGTCGGGACCTCGATGAGCGCCCGGACGTGGGTGTACTCGTCGAGCTGCTTCTCGGAGACGGCGGTGACCCGGAACCCCTTGTTGGGGACCGTGTCGACCAGGCCCTCCTTGACCAGGTCCAGCATGGCCTCGCGCACCGGCGTCGCCGAGACGCCGAAGCGGGCGGCGAGCGTGGGCGCCGAGTACACCTCGCCGGGGAGCAGTTCCCCGGCGATCAGCGCGGCCCGCAGGGCGTCGGCGACCCGCTCCCGGTAGCTGCTCTTCCTGCCGCCCAGACTCGGCAGCGCCGGGGCGGCTGCGGTGGACGGGGCGCCGGTGCGCTGGGCGGCCATGCGGTGTCTCCTAGCTGGTGCAATGTCACGCGCTACCGTCACGCGGTAACCGCCATTATCCCCGGCTCCGGTGCCCTGCCGGGCCCCTTCCCTACAGCACGAACCCGGCCGGGAACGGGTCGGACGGATCGAGCAGGTACTGCGCGGTCCCGGTGATCCACGCGCGGCCGGTGAAACTGGGCAGGACGGCGGGGCGGCCGGCGACCTCGGTGGTGCCGAGGAGCCGGCCCGTGAAGCGGGTGCCGATGAAGGACTCGTTCACGAACTCGGTGTGCAACGGCAGTTCACCCCGTGCGTGGAGCTGCGCCATGCGGGCGCTCGTGCCCGTACCGCAGGGCGAGCGGTCGAACCAGCCCGGGTGGATGGCCATCGCGTGCCGGGAGTGCCGGGCGGTGGCGCCGGGGGCGATCAGGTGGACGTGATGGCAGCCGCGGATGGACGGGTCCTGAGGGTGGACGGGCTCCTCCTCGGCGTTGATCGCCGCCATCAGGGAGAGGCCGGCCTGGAGGATGTCGTCCTTGCGGGAGCGGTCGAAGGGCAGCCCGAACTGCTCCAGCGGCAGGATGGCGTAGAAGTTGCCGCCGTACGCCATGTCGTATGTCACCGTGCGCCCGTCGGCGAGGGCAATCTTGCGGTCGAGGGCGACGGAGAAGGACGGCACGTTCTGGAGGGTGACCGCCTTGGCCGCGCCGTCCTCCACGGCCACCTCGGCGACGACGAGGCCCGCCGGGGTGTCGAGCCGGATGGTGGTGACCGGCTCGACGACCTCGACCATGCCGGTCTCGACGAGCACGGTCGCGACCCCGATCGTGCCGTGCCCGCACATCGGCAGATAGCCGGAGACCTCGATGTAGAGCACGCCCCAGTCGCAGTCGGGGCGGGTGGGCGGCTGGAGGATTGCGCCGCTCATGGCCGAGTGGCCGCGCGGCTCGTTCATCAGGAGCTGCTTGATGTCGTCGCGGTGCTCACGGAAGTACAGGCGCCGCTCGTTCATGGTCGCGCCGGGGACGGTCCCGATCCCACCGGTGATCACGCGGGTGGGCATGCCCTCGGTGTGCGAGTCGACGGCGTGCAGGACGAGTTTGCTGCGCATTGGACCAGCCTCCTTCACGCGAGCCCGGCGGCGACGGCCTTCTCGGTGGCGGCGCGGATCACGGCCGCCTGCTCCGGCAGCAGGGGCACCCGTGGTGGACGACAGCGTCCCCCGTGCCGGCCGACGATGTCCATGGAGAGCTTGATCGCCTGCACGAACTCGACCTTGGAGTCCCAGCGCAGCAGCGGGTGCAGCTCCTCATAGAGCTTCTTGGCGGTGCCGAGGTCGCCGCCGACGGCGGCGTGGTACAGCTCGACGGTGGAACGGGGCAACGCGTTCGGGTAGCCGGCCACCCAGCCCTTGGCGCCGGCGAGCGCGAGCTCCAGCAGGACGTCGTCGGCACCGATCAACAGATCGAGTTCCGGGGCGAGTTCGGCGAGCTGGTAGGCGCGGCGGACGTCGCCGGAGAACTCCTTCACCGCCTGGATGTACCCCTCGCCGTGCAGCTTCGCGAGCAGTTCGGGGACGAGGTCGACCTTGGTGTCGATGGGGTTGTTGTACGCCACGACCGGGATGCCCGCCCCGGCGACCTCCTCGTAGTGGGCGAGGACGGAGCGCTCGTCGGCGCGGTAGGCGTTCGGCGGCAGCAGCATCACGGACGCACAGCCCGCGTCACGGGCCTGCTCCGCCCAGCGCCGGGACTCGGCCGAACCGTAGGCGGCCACACCGGGCATCACACGCGTGCCGCCGATCGCGGAGACGGCCGTCTCCACGACCTTCGCCCGCTCCTCGGGGGTGAGCACCTGGTACTCCCCGAGGCTGCCGTTCGGCACGACACCGTCACAGCCGTTCTCGACCAGCCAGGAGCAGTGCTCGGCGTACCTGCCGTGGTCGACGCGGAGATCGTCGTCGAGCGGGAGGGCGGTGGCGACCAGGACGCCGCGCCAGGGACGGTGTTCGGTGACGGTCAGGTCGGTCATCTCGGTTCCCTCTCAGTGGAGTGTGACATTGCATTGAACTTGGGACTGCTGCCCGGGCGCCCGATGACTACGGCGCTCAGTCGTCCTCCCTCTCCCCCGCCCGCGCGAGCACGCCGAGCGGCACGGGCCGGGCGAAGGGCCTGCGCGAAGCGGCGAGTTCACAGCCCGCGAGGCCCGCGACCGCCGGCCCGCACACCCGCCCCTGGCACCATCCCATCCCGGCCCGGGTCAGCAGCTTCACGGTCCTCGCGTCCCCGGCGCCCAACTCCGCCACCGCCGCACGGATCGCACCGCCGGTGACCTCCTCGCAGCGGCAGACGACGGTGTCGTCGGTGATCCGCTCTGCCCACCGCGCCGGCGGGGCGTACACGGAGTCGAGCGCGGCGGAGAACGCACGCAGTCGGGTACGGACCTCGGCCACCGCCGCCCATCCGGCCGGGTCGGGCCGCACACCTCGCAAACAGGCGGCGACGGAACGCCCGGCGATGTGCCCTTCGGCGAGCGAGAGCGCCGCCCCTCCGACGCCGGTCGTCTCCCCCGCGGCCCACACGCCGGGCACGTCGGTGCGCTGCTCGTCGTCCACGCGTACGGCGAGTGAGTCGAGACGGCAGCCGAGCGTCTCGGCGAGATCGGTGTGCGGGAGCATCCCGTGGCCGACGGCGAGGGTGTCGCAGGGGATGCGGCGCCCGGTGCCGGGCCGGACCCTCCCGTCGACGTCGAGCGCGGCGACGGTCACGGCTTCCAGCCGCTCGGTGCCGTGCGCCTCGACGACGGTGTGCCGCGCGAGCAGCCGCACACGGTGTCGCAGCAACAGGGAGGCGTATTGCGCGCCTTCGGCGACCTTTGCGGGCTGTGCAGCCCATGCTCGGGCGCGCCGTACGAAAGCCTTCGGGTCGGCCGACTCGACGAGGGCGGCCACTGCGACGCCGGCCGCGGCGAGCCCGGTCGCCACGGGGAGCAGCAGCGGGCCGGTCCCGGCGACGACCGCGGTGCGCCCGGAGGTCGCGAGGGTGCCCTTGAGCATGGCCTGGGCGCCACCCGCCGTGACGACGCCCGGGAGGGTCCAGCCGGGGAAGGGCAGCACCTTCTCGTAGCCGCCGGTGGCGAGGAGCACGGCGTCGGCCCGCACCTCGGCAGGCTCCTGCTGTTCGGGGCCGAGCAGGGCGTGCACGGTGAAACCGCCGTCGGGCAGGCGCTCGACGAACCAGACGTGATGATCCGTCAAATGCCGTACGCGGCCTGCCTCCACGTGCCCGGCCAGCGCGTCCCGCAGCCGCTCCCACGCCCCCCACTGGTGGTGCAGGGCCTCGGGCCTGCGGGCACGAAGCCCGGCGGCCGGCTGCCGATAGAACTGGCCCCCCGCCTCGGCGGCCGAGTCGATCAGCGTGACCCGGACACCTCGGGCAGCGGCGGCGACGGTCGCGGCGAGCCCGGCGGGCCCCGCGCCGATCACGGCGAGGTGCGGGACCGCCGCCCGCTCACGGTCGCGGTCAGTCATGGTGACCCGTCCCTTCCTGGGTCCGGATCGCGTCGCCCGGGTGCAATGGCACCAGACAGGCCCGTTGGTTCGGGCGGTCGTTGACGGTGATCAGACAGTCATAGCAGACCCCGATACCGCAGAAGACGCCGCGCCGACGGCCCTCTCCCCTGGTGGTCCGCCAGGAGACGACCCCGGCCGCCCAGAGCGCGGCGGCGACCGTCTGTCCGGGCAGGGCCTGGATCTCGCGCCCGTCCAGGGTGACCGTGAAGGCCGGGCCCGGATGGGCGTCGGCGAGCTCCAGGGGGGTTTTCATACGGCCTCCTCGGCGAAGCGGTCGGGACGGAACGGCGTCAGGTCCAGCTCGGGGGTCTGCTCGGTCAGGGCCTGTGCGATCAAGTGGCCGGTGCCGGTGGCCAGTCCGATGCCGGCGCCCTCGTGGCCGCACGCGTGATACAGACCGGGCACACGGGGGTCGGGGCCGACGGCGGGCAGGTGGTCGGGCATGTACGGGCGGAAGCCGAGGTAGGCGCGCATCGCGCGGACGTCCGTCAGGAACGGGAACAGCCGCGTCGCGCCCGCCGCCAGCGCCCGTACGACGGGCAGCGAGAAGGCCCGGTCGAAGCCGACGCGTTCGCGGCTCGCGCCGATCAGGATCGGGCCCGCCGCGGTGCCCTCGACGACCGGGGAGGTCTGGAGCGCGGCCGAGTCGCTGGCGACGTCGGCCACGTAGTCGGCGGCGTAGACCTTGTGGCGGACCTTGCGCGGGAGGGGTTCGGTGACCAGGACGAAGCCCCGGCGCGGGAGGACGGGCAGCGGCACGCCCGCGAGTGCGGCGAGTTCACCGCCCCAGGTGCCGGCGGCGTTGACGACCGCCGGGGCGTGGATGTCGCCCTTGTCCGTGCGGACCCCGCGCACCGCGCCGGCCCGCGTGCGCAGTACGCCGGTCACCGTACGGCCGGTGAACAGGCGAGCGCCCGAGCCGCGGGCGAGGTGGGCGGCGGCAAGGGCGGGCATGACCTGGCAGTCCTGGGGGTAGTGGACACCGCCCGGCAGACCGGGGGCGAGGTGGGGTTCCAGGGCGTACAGGGCATCGCCCGCGACGGGTTCGGCGACGACCCCGGCGGCGCGCTGTCCGTCGGCGAACCGCTCCAGCGCCGCGAGCCCGCCCGGGGACGATGCCACGACGACACCGCCCTTCGCCTCGTACTCGACGGCCGCTGCGAACTCCCCCGCCAGCTCTGCCCACAGACGGCCGGACAGCAGGGCGAGGTCCAGTTCGGGGCCCGGTTCCTTGTCGGAGACGAGGAGGTTGCCCTCACCGGCGCCGGTGGTGCCGCCCGCCACCGGGCCACGGTCGACGATGATCACGTCCAGGCCCGCCCTGGCCGCGTACAGCGCGCAGGCCGCACCCACCATGCCGGCTCCGACGACCACGACGTCGCAGGTCAGTCGCTTGCTCACGCCAGTACTATGTCACACACCACTCAGAGACGGAATGGTCCCGACGGGCGTCGCCTCACAAAAAGCGTCGCCTCACAAAAAGCGTCGCCTCACAGAAGGCGTCCCCCATAGAAAGGGTCACCCCGCAGAAAGAGCCGCCGCCTCACCAAAAAAAGGGGAGCGCGCCGAAGGACGCCGCCGGGCCGAACCTCCCCGCGCGCTGACGGGGCGCCGCCGGCGACCTGAACGCCGACGGTGCCCCGTTCAGTTCTCGGTGGCGGGCACGACGCGCAGATGGGCGGCACCACGGCGCGCCCCTCGCGTCCGGGGCCGTTCGCGGCGCAGCTCGCGCAGCACCAGCGTCAGCCGGGTGTACCCCATCTCCTCAAGGGTCCTCGGCGTCTCGTCGACGACCCGGCACTCCGTCGCGCCCCAGCGCGGGTCGGGGTGCAGCAGCGGACGTACGGCGCCGTCCCGGGCGACGGCCTGCTCGCCGACCGCGCGGATCCAGTGCGGCAGGCCCTGCCGGTAGGCGGCCTCCATGATGGGGTCCTGGGCGATGTCACGGCGGATGGCCTGCAACCCGTGGTCGTGGCCGTGCCGCTCCACGGCGGCGGCGAAGTGGGCCAGCATCGGCAGGCACCAGCTCGACTCGTGCTCGCCGAGGACCGTGCTCGCGTCCGGGTGGAAGAGCACGAATCTGAGGAAGTTGTCGCCGGGCATCGCCGTCGGGTGCGAGCCCACACCGCGGAAAAGTGACGCGAAAGCGGTGTTCGCCAGAACGACGTCCCAGCGGTGGTCGAGCACCACGGACGGGAAGGGCACGGCTTCCACGAGGGCGGCGTAGTCCCGCAGATAGGCCTGGGCCTGTGGCCTCTCGAGGACGGGGCGCGGCACGGACCGCTCCCCACCTGCCTGATATGCCATCGGGAGGTCACCCCTCTTGCCTTTGCGGGCCTTCACGCGGCGCCCCGATCCTGCTGCCCGAGCCCGAGCCGTGTCAACTATCGTGGCATTTCATGCCTGTTGACGGCTGAAATTGGCCACAGTTGTGGCGAGACCTGGATGTGAGTTCGAACTACCCGGTAATGTCCGTCGAGTTCACGGGAAGGGCTTGTGAGGAGCCTGTGAGAGACGTAGGAGATCTGCCGGTGACGGATGGCTTCGAGGGTTCGGGCGCCACGCCGACGGTAGCGCTGCCGGCCGTCGTCGCCCGTGTCACCGCGCTCGCCGACCGGCTCGGCGTGTCGCACGCGGAGGTCTGCGACACCGGGCGGCTGTCCGTCGCCTCCGGCGTCCCGGAGCCGGTCGTCAAGGCCCTGCTGAGCGGCCGTCCCGCAGGTGAGCCCGACGTGCAGGAGCGTTTCCTCCAGCGGCTCGACCTGCTGCGCCGGACCCGGCTGAAGCCGAACGGCCGTAAGTACACCCAGCAGGAGATCGCCGACGGCGCGGGCATGTCCCGGCAGCAGGCCGGCGCCCTGATCAACGGCGACCGGCGTCCCACCATGGAACACTGCGACGCCATCCAGCGCTTCTTCCGGGTGCACGCCGGATTCCTCACCGCCGAGGACCCCGAGGCGCTCGCGGGCTCCCTCCAGCGCACCGAACAGGACCTGCTCCAGAAACTCGCCGAGCGCGAGGCGGCCCAGGCGGCCGAGGACCCGCTCGAGAAGCTCCTCCAGGACCACGGCGTGCGCGGCATAGCGTGGCGTGCCGCCCAACTGCCCACCGACCAGCACCGCGACAAGGTCGCCGAGTGGCTGGACATGCTCCTGGAGAGCGTCAAGCGACCCGAGTCGTGATCCGGGGAGACGGGAGATCTGTGGGCATCGGTAGGGAAATGCGCCGCCTGTGCGGCGAGTTGGTCGCGGAGCTGGAGCTCCCCGCGCCCGCGGCGCCCGGCATGCTGTACGGCGCGCTGTGCGACGCGATGAGCAGACGCCGCGGCCGTCCCGTCCACTTCCGTACGGCCGCCTTCCCGGCCGGCACCGCCAGCGGGCTGTGGCTCGACATGGCCGACCAGGACCTGGTCGTGATCGAGGAACGCACCGCGCCCGACCACCAGTTGGTGATCCTCGGCCACGAGCTGTGGCACATGAAGGCAGGTCACTGCACCCACAGCATCGAGGGCGCCTCCGTCGCGGCCCGGCTGCTCAGCGACGAGGCCGACCTGCGCTCCACCGTGCTGAAGGTCGCTGCCCGTAGCCGCTTCGACGAGGCCGAGGAGCAGGAGGCCGAGAGCTTCGGCCTGCTGCTGGCCAGCAGGTGCCGCACCTGGCTGGCGGACTCCTCGGTGCGGGGGCAGCGGGACCATCTGGCGGGGCGGATCGAGGCGTCGCTGGGTTATCTGGGGCCGCAGGGCTGATCGGAGGCGCGCCGGGCGGCGACCGGGATCAGGTCGCGCTGCGCTCGCTCGCCTCTCGCAGCTCCCGTTCGACCGCGCGGGAACGGGCCGTGTCCGGCTGCCCCGCCGCCGTGCCGGGCCGCCCCGCGCGTAGCGTCTCGCGCCAGTTCTCGCGGCTCCAGTCGGCGGGGGACGTGGCACTGGTGAACTCCTCGACCAGCGCCACGAAACGGGCCGGGTCGGTGTGGAACGGGAAGTGGCCCGCCCCCTCGAAGATCTCCAGCCGGCTGCCGGGCATCGCCTCGTGCGCACCGTAGGCGTGCCGCACCGGCACCACGCTGTCCCGGTCGCCCCACAGCAGCATGGTCGGCATGCCCTCGGTCAGATAACAGCGGTCCAGCATGGTGACCACCTGTCCGCGCCAGTCGACCACCGCTCGAAGAGTACGGACGAACGCGTTGCGCGAGGTCTCGTCGGGCAGGGCGTCGACGAGGGTCAGCAGTTCCGGCGCGTCCTGCCCGAGATCGGTGTCGAGGAGCTTCATCAGCCGTACCGCCAGCCCCACTTGCAGCTTCATACCCGGCAGCCGCAGTGTCGACAGAAGCAGATGCGCGCCGGGCAGCGACACCAGCCGCAGCACCGGATTGACCTCGCGGCCCACGCCGCCCGCGCTGACCAGGATCAGCCGCTCGGTGCGCTCGGGGAACTGGTAGGCGAACTGCATCGCCACGCCCCCGCCCAGCGAGTGCCCGACCAGGGTCGCCGACTCGACACCGAGCGTGGTGAGCAGGTCGCGCACGCCGTTCGCGTACGCGGCGACCGAGTAGTCGGCGCGCGGCTTGTCCGAGGCGCCGTGGCCGAGCAGGTCGGGGGCGATCACGGTGTGCGTCCGGGCGAGGTCGGGGATCAGCTCGGCCCAGGTGTCGGAGGAGTCTCCTATGCCGTGGATCAGCACCAGGACCGGCCCCTCGCCGGCCATGCGGAAGGCACGCCGGTAGCCGTGCACGACGCGGTACTGCAACGCGAGTTCCCTGTCGCCCACCGAACGCAGCCGTACGGCGCGCGCAGCGCGCCGCCCCTGGACGTCGGCCATGCGCCCACCTCCGTTCGTGCCGCATCGCCCCGGCCGCGCGCGCGGCCGAAAGCCCTTCCTCTCAGCGTAGGACGCCTTTCCCACCAGGGATTTCGGGGAGGTTTCGCCTCCGCTAAGCGGGCGAACGCCGATGTGGACGGGCCCGATTGTCAGTGGTGGACGGCAAGCTGGTGGTGCGCCCTCATGTGCGGGCGTGACGCGACGACGCCGACTTGGGGAGAGCCGACCGATGCCCACTGCCGTACTGACCGATCGCGAGCGCACCGCCGTCCAGGCCTACCTGCGGCTGTTGCACACCGTACGAGCCGCGTTCGACGGTCCGCCCGGGAAGGGCCGGCCACCCATGGTGCCGCCCGCCGTGCTCGCCGAGGCGGAACAGGCTCTGGCGGCCGCGGGTCTGACGGGCAACGAGGAGGCGTTCTTCCGGCTGCTGACGAGCTGGTGCCCGGCGGAGCCCTAGCGGGTCGCGGCGCCTGGCGGGGGCTCAGGTGTGGGGCACGCTGACCGCGGTCGCCACCAGCCCCCGCTGGACGGTCCACCGGCCCTCGAAGACGTCGATCCGGCGCTCGCCCACCAGCGGGCCCGGCACGAGGAGCCGTGCGCGCAGTCCGCCGCTGTGCCGCTCACCGGGATCGGCGAAGACGTCGATGTCGGCCTCGGTGAAGTCCAGCCACTTGCCGGTGAGGGGAAACCACGCCTTGTAGACGGACTCCTTGGCGCTGAACAGGAGCCGGTCCCAGTGGACATCCGGGTGGTCGCCGGCCAGCCTGCGCAGCCGGTCCGACTCGGCGGGCAGCGCGACGGCGGGCAGTACGCCCTCCGGGAGCGTCCGGTGGGGTTCGGCGTCGATGCCGAGGGAGGCCAGATCGGCGGCGCGGACCAGGGCTGCGGCGCCGTAGCCGTCGCAGTGGGTCATGCTGCCGACCAGACCGGCCGGCCAGCCGGGGGCGCCGCGTTCACCGGGCAGGATCGGCTGCGGGGGCACGCCGAGCTTCTCCATGGCGCGACGCGCGCAGGAGCGTACGACGGCGAACTCCCGGCGGCGCTTGTCGACCGCCTTGGCGACGACGGCCTCCTCCTCGGGGTACAGGGCCGCGCCCGCGTGCTCGCCGTTGCCGTACGCCTCGACGGTGACCACCGGGTCCGGCAGCAGTTCCTCGATCAACGGGCCGTGCCCTCCTTCGGCAGAATGCGACGCAGACGGCCCGGCGGGTCCGGTCTCTTGCGCCACTCGCGGGGGTACCCCACCGACACCTCCTCGAAGCGGACGCCCTCGTGCCAGGTGGTCCGCGGGATGTGGAGGTGGCCGTAGACCATGGTCTCGACGCGGAACCTGCGGTGCCAGTCGGCGGTCAGCCGGGTGCCGCACCACATCGCGAACTCGGGGTACCACAGCACGTTCGTGGGATGCCGGTCCAGCGGGTAGTGGTTGACGAGGACGGTGGGCAGGTCCTCGGGCAGCGCGGCGAGCCGGCGTTCGGTCTCGGCGACCCGGGCCTCGCACCAGGCCTCGCGGGTCGGGTAGGGGTCGGGGTGCAGCAGGTACTCGTCGTTGCACACGATCCCGGTGCCGTGCGCGTACTTCAGCCCCTCCTCCTTGGTCGCGCAGCCGGAGGGCAGGAAGGAGTAGTCGTACAGCAGGAACAGCGGCGCCACCGCGGCCGGGCCACCGGGTCCCTCCCAGACGGGGTAGGGGTCCTCGGGGGTCGTCACACCGAGTTCGCGGCACACCTCGACCAGGTGCTCGTAGCGCTCGACGCCGCGCAGGGTGACCGAGTCCTTCGGGTGGGTCCACAGCTCGTGGTTGCCGGGTGCCCAGACGACCTTGCCGAAGCGGTCCGCGAGCGTCTTCAGGGCCCAGCGGATGTCGGCGACGGTCTCCGCCACGTCGCCGGCGACGAGCAGCCAGTCGTCGTCCGAGTCGGGGCGCATCTTCTCCACGAGGGCGCGGTTCTCCTCGTATCCGATGTGCAGGTCGCTGATGGCCAGCAGCTTTCCGGCACCGCGGGCCGTCGACGTCACCTTCGCCCCTTCCGATCACACGGAACGATCACTCGAACAGGACCACCAGAACACAGAGTGCCCCACGGGTACAAGGTCGGATCACGTCGTCACCGTCAGGAGTACCTCGGGTGTTCCGGACGGTCAGGAGGCATCCGCAATTCCGTAACACGTACGTTGCACGCGGCCCCCCTTGAAACCCGTATGATCGCCCCAACACCACCGCCGTGAACGTCCCTTCGCAAGGGGCGGTTTGGTGTCCCTCCAACCACCCTGCCCGGGCACGGGCCTGCTTCGGCGTGCCCGCGAACCCCGAAAGGACGGCCCTGCATGGTCTCTCGCGTACGCGTCTGGCTCAACCGCACGTACGCGGAGAACGTGTTCTTCATGGATCAGCTCCGGCGAAATCCCAGCGATCGGGCCGTGGAGATCCATGCGACGCACGGGGACGCCGACTCGCCCGTGCTGGCCGCCGCCGACACCGCCGAGCTGGAGCCGGAGGGCCTGTCCCCGGCCGGGTACGTGGAGTACGCCCTCGCCCAGTGCCGGCGCCGCGGCATCGACGTGTTCGTGCCCCGGCTGCACCAGTCGGCGATCGTGGCGCACCGCGCGGAGTTCGAGGCGGTCGGTACGGCGCTGCTCGCGCCGCCGCCGGAGGCCGTGGCCGTCTTCCAGGACAAGGTGATCGCGTACGAGGCCGTGCAGGCCGTCGGGGTGCCGGTGCCCCCGTGGTGGCGGGTGCGCAACGCCGACGAACTCGTCGCCGCCGTAGAGGAGTTGGAAGAGGCCGGGCACAAGGCCTGCTTCAAGCCGGCGTCCGGCGCGGGCGGGGTGGGCTTCCGGGTGATCACGCGATCCCCGTTCTCGTTGATGCACCTGAGCGGGTTCCCGACCCCCTATGTGCAGCTTGACCTGGTGGTGGACGCCCTGCGGCGGACCGACGAGCCGGTGGACTGGCTGGTGATGCCGCGGCTGGAGCAGCCGGAGGTGTCGGTGGACTGCCTGACCGGGCCGGACAACCGGGTGCGGCTGGCGATCGGACGCAGCAAGAGCGGGCGCCGGCGTGGGTTCACGCTCCAGGAGCAGTGGCTGGAGCCGGCGCGGCTGATCGCGGAAGGCTTCGGGCTGCACTACCTGTCGAACATCCAGTTCCGGATGTTCGGGGACACGCCGGTGCTGATGGATGTCAACACGCGCCCTGCGGGCGGGTTGCACCAGCTCTCGCTGTGCGGCGTCAATGTGCCTTGGCTGGCTGTGCAGTTGGCGCTCGGCGAGGACCCGGGCGAGGTCGTTCCGCCGTTCCTGGGGCAGGACTACACGGTCGTCTCGGGGCCGCGGCAGCTCAGGCCGGTGTCCATTCCGCAGCAGCGTGCGGCGGAGGAGACGGAGCCGTTGCTGCCTGCCGTACCGGCGCCCACGCCGGTCGAATCGGTCGAGAAGAGCGGGGCGGCTCAGGTACTGCCGCTCTAGCTGTTCTGCCGCTCATCACACCTTCGGTATGGACCAATCCCTGTGTCAGAGCTTGACACCGGAATTGGTCCATACCAACTTGGTCTGCGCACCTCTCTGCACATCTCTGCATCTGTGCACTCCCGAACACCCCACTTTCCCAGGGAGATCACGTGCGCAACCAACCCCTCAGACGTCTGAGACGTCGACTTCTGGCACTGCTCGGCTCCACCGCTCTCGCGATCACCGGAGCCGTCGCCCTTCCCGGTACGGCCCAAGCGGCCAACGTCCTGTCCAACGCCGGCTTCGAGTCGGGAGGGCTCTCCCCGTGGAGCTGCACCGGCAACCTCGGGTCGGTCGTCTCCTCGCCCGTGCACGGCGGGTCCAGAGCCCTTGCGGGGGCGGTCAGTTCGAGTGACATCGCCAAGTGCGGCCAGACCGTCGCGGTGCAGCCGAACACCGCCTACACCCTCAGCGGCTGGGTGCGCGGGTCCTACGTCTACCTCGGTGTGGACGGCGGCGCCTCCACCTGGACGTCGTCGCCGTCGGCGTACAGCCGGCTGTCGCTGTCCTTCACGACCGGCGCCTCCCAGACCAGCGCCCAGGTGTATGTGCACGGCTGGTACGCCCAGGGCACCTACTACGCCGACGACATCAGCCTCGACGGGCCGGGCGGCGGCTCCGACAGCCAGGCGCCGAGCGTGCCGGGCAGTCTGCGGTCCACCGGCAAGACCTCGTCCAGCGTGTCGCTGGCGTGGAACGCCTCGACGGACAATGTCGGGGTGACCGGGTACGACGTCTTCCGCGGCTCCACCCAGGTGCTCAGCGTCTCCGGTACGAGCGCCACGGTCAGCGGGCTGTCGCCCAGCACGGGCTACACGTTCACGGTGAAGGCACGGGACGCGGCCGGGAACGTGTCGGCCGCCTCCAATGCCGTCTCCGTCACGACGGACGCGGGCGGCGGTGGCGGTACCGGCTTCAAGCAGGCCGCGCCGTATCTGTACCTGGGCTGGGGCGATCCGCCGAGCGCGACCTCGGTGATGAGCTCGACCGGGATCAAGTGGTACACGATGGCGTTCATCCTCTCCTCCGGCGGCTGCAACCCCGCCTGGGACGGGTCACGGCCGCTGACCGGCGGCAACGACCAGAGCGTGATCAACTCCATCCGGTCCGCGGGCGGTGACATCGTGCCGTCGATCGGCGGCTGGAGCGGCAACAAGCTCGGGCCGAACTGCTCCAGCGCCGAGGCGCTGGCGGGGGCGTACCAGAAGGTCATCGACGCCTACGGGCTGAAGGCGATCGACGTCGACATCGAGAACACCGACGAGTTCGAGAACGCGACCGTGCAGGACCGGATCCTGAACGCCCTGAAGATCGTCAAGGCGAACAACCCGGGCCTGCGGACCATCCTGACCTTCGGCACCTCCACGACCGGCCCGACGTACTGGGGCAACCGGCTCATCGAGCAGGCCAAGGCGCTGAACGCGGACATCGACGTCTTCACGATCATGCCGTTCGACTTCGGCGGCGGCGCCGACATGTACGGCAACACCGTGAACGCCTCGGAGGGGCTGAAGAACAAGCTGAAGTCCACCTTCGGGTGGGACGACGCCACGGCCTACGCCCACATCGGCATCTCCGGCATGAACGGCCTGTCCGACCAGCAGGAGCTCACCTCGCCCGCGACCTGGACGCAGATCCGGGACTGGGCGAACTCCCATCACATCGCCCGCCTCGCGTTCTGGTCGGTCAACCGCGACCGGCCGTGCCCCGGCGGCGGCGTGACGAGCAACTGCTCCGGGATCAGCCAGAGCAACTGGCAGTTCACCTCGATCACGGCCGGGTTCACCGGCTGAGGCCCCGGTCGCCCTCCCGGGAAAGTTTTTTCCCGGGAGGGTGTATCAGGGCGCCGACGCCGTGCTCATAAGAGTGAAAGGCAACGGGGGAACAACGGGGGACCGAGGGAACACGGGGGAAGCACCACCACGGGGGAAGCACGGGGGATTCGGGCCGGCCGACCGCTGTCACGGGGCGGCGGCCGACCGGCCCGAATGAACCGCAGCGTGGTGGGTCAGAAGCGGCCCGAGCCCCGGTACAGCTCCAGCTCCCCGTCCAGCTCGACCGCGAGCACCGTGGCGTGCGGGTCGAGGTCCGCCCCGGCGGGCGGTTCGATCCAGAGCACCCCGGGTGTCTCGTGCAGACCGCCGGTGACCCGATGGGCCAGTTCCCGGCCGCTGCCGAGCACCGTGACCCGCCGTACCCCGCCGAGCAGCCCGCGTACGTTGATCTCGGCGCGCGGGGCGTCGAACAGCATCAGGTACAGGGTGCGACGGTCCTTGGAGAGGGTGCTGGGGCCGTAGTGGTGCCCGGCCGGCAGGCCGCGTCCGGTGCCGTATACCGCCTCCGCGTGCTTGGCGATCCAGTCGCCGAGCCCCTCCAGCTTCTCGGCCTGTTCGGCCGGGATCATGCCGTCCTCACGCGGGCCCACACTCAACAGCAGATTGCCGCCTCCGCCGATCGTCTCGGTGAAGTAGCGGATGAGCTGGTCGACCGACTTGTGGTTGTGGTCGTGGTGCTGATGGCCCCAGGAGTCGTTGATCGTCAGGCACAGCTCCCAGGGGCCGTCGGGCGGGACGACCGGGGCGCCCTGCTCGGGCGTGGCGTAGTCGCCCTCGCTGAGCATGCGGGCGTTGAAAACGACGTCCGGCACCTCGGAGCGGATCAGTGCGGCCAGCTCCGGGATGCGCCACTGCTCCTCGCTGCGGTCCCACTCGCCGTCGAACCACATCAGGTCCGGCTTGTAGCGGGACGCCAACTCCCGTATCTGGCCGTCCCGGTAGCCGAGGAAGCGTTCCCAGGCGGCAAGGTCCTCGTCCTCGGCGGCGACCTCGGAGTACCGGTTGTCCTCCAGCTCCGGCGGGCGGCCGGGCTTGCGGGTGGAGGCGTAGTCGGGGTGGCTCCAGTCCGAGTGGGAGTAGTACAGGCCGACCTTGAGGCCCTGCTCGCGCAGGGCGTCGGCGTAGCCGGCGATCAGGTCGCGACCCACGTTCAGATCGCCGTGGGCCGTGTCCCACAGGGCGACGCCGTCGTGGTGGCGGCTGGTCAGGACGGCGTACCTGGCGCCGGCCCGCGCGAAGAGCTTCGCCCAGTCGCGCGGTTCGTAGCGGGCGGCGGTGAACCGGTCGAACTGGGACATGTACCGGTCGTACGGGACGATGTCGTCGTAGAACGACCAGGACTCCTGGACGCCGTCGACGGCGTAGATGCCCCAGTGGATGAAGATCCCCAACTTGGCGTCGGTGAACCAGGGTTGCATCGCCATCAGTGCACCTCGGCGCGCTGGAGGCGAAGGGTCAGCACCTGGAAGGGGCGCAGCGAGACCGGTACTCCGCCGTCGACCTCGGCGACCTCCAGCGGGCGCTCCAGGAGGTCGGTGATCTGCGCACCGGCCAGCGGGAACCCGGTGCGCACCACGCCCTGTGCCCTGCCGCCCCGCGACTCGTAGAGGCGTACGACGACGTCGCCGGACTGGTCGTCGGCCAGCTTGACCGCCTCGACGGTCACACCGTCGCCGTCCACCGAGACGACCGGCTCGGGCGCGCCGGCGGCGTCCGCCACGCGCAGCGGGAGGTTGAGGGCGTAGCCCTCGGCGACGGCGTCCTCGATGCTCGCGCCGGGCAGCAGCGAGTAGGTGAAGCGGTGCATGCCCTGGTCGGCCTCGGGGTCCGGGACGCGCGGGGCGCGCACCAGGCTGAGGCTGACCCGGGTCGTCGTACCGCCGTCCTCGCGGACCGTGCGGGTCACGTCGTGGCCGTACGTCGAGTCGTTGATGACGGCGACGCCGTAGCCGGGCTCGGCGATGTGCACCCAGCGGTGGCCGGAGACCTCGAAGCGGGCCGCCTCCCAGCTCGTGTTGGTGTGGGTGGGCCGCTGGATGTGACCGAACTGGATCTCGGCGGACGAGTGCGGGGCGCGGATGTCGACCGGGAAGCCCGCCTTGAGGATCTTCTCGGCCTCGTGCCAGTCGATCTCGGTCTCGAAGTCGATCCGGGGGCTGCCGGCGCGCAGGGTGATCGTCTGGGTGAGCTTGGAGCCCTTGCCGAAGGCGCGGGTGACCCGGATCGCGCCGATGAGCGGATCGTCCTCGACGACGGTCAGGGACTCCGCCTCCAGCAGGTCCTTGTAGCGGTTGCGGTAGTGCTTGTCGATGTCCCAGGCGTCCCAGTAGTTGGGCAGGTCCGTGTGCAGGCGGAGCAGGTTGCCCTGGTCGGCGAGGACTTCTCGGTTCGCCCGCAGGTCGAACACGGACGACAGGGTGCCGTCCTCGGCGACCTCGACGCGGACCAGGCCGTTGTCGAGGACACGGCCGGTGACGGACACCGGCTGCGCGGGCTCCTGCGACGCGAGGGGCGCGCTGCCGCTCGCGGGCACCGTGACATACGCCGGTGCGCCCTCGGCCGTACGGACCACCTCGGCGCGCTCGAACGGGCTCGTGTTGAAGACGCGGGCCTGCCCCCCGCCCAGCGCCGCGACCGCCTCGGCCGTCAGCGTCTCCAACTCCTCGGCGACGCGGGCGTATTCGGCCTCCGCCTCGCGGTGCACCCAGGCGATCGAGGAGCCCGGCAGGATGTCGTGGAACTGGTGCAGCAGGACCGTCTTCCAGAGGCGGTCGAGCTTCTCGTACGGGTAGCTGTAGCCCGGCGCGTGCAGCGCGGCCGTCGTCGCCCACAACTCGGCCTCGCGCAGCTTGTGTTCGCTGCGTCGGTTGCCCTGCTTGGTGCGGGCCTGGGAGGTGTAGGTGGCGCGGTGCAGCTCCAGGTAGAGCTCGCCGTTCCAGACGGGGGCGTCCTCGTACTCGGCGCGGGCCTTGGCGAAGAACTCGTCCGGGTGCTCCACGACGACCTTGGGCGAGCCCTCCAGGTCGGCGAGCCGGCGCGCCCGCTCCATGATCTCGCGGGTGGGACCGCCGCCGCCGTCGCCCCAGCCGAAGGGCGCGAGGGAGCGCGTACCGCCGCCCTTCTCGGAGTAGTTGCGGACCGCGCGGTCCATCTCCTCGCCGCTGAAGCGGGCGTTGTAGGTGTCGATGGGCGGGAAGTGGGTGAAGATGCGGGTGCCGTCGATGCCCTCCCACCAGAAGGTGTGGTGGGGGAACTTGTTGGTCTGGTTCCAGGAGATCTTCTGGGTCAGGAACCACTCGTTGCCGGCGAGCTTGGCGAGCTGCGGGTAGGCGGCCGTGTAGCCGAAGGAGTCCGGCAGCCAGACGCCCTTGGTCTCGACGCCGAAGTGCTCGATGAAGAACCGCTTGCCGTGGATGAGCTGGCGGGCGATGGCCTCGCCGCCGGGCAGGTTGCCGTCGGCCTCGACCCACATGCCGCCGACCGGCGCCCACTGGCCCTTCTTCACCGACTCCTGGATCCGGGCCCACACGTGCGGGTAGTTGTCGCGCACCCACTCGTACTGCTGGGCCTGCGAGCAGGCGAAGATGAAGTCGTCGTACTCGTCCGCGAGGGACGTGACGTTGGAGAAGGTGCGGGACGTCTTGCGCTTGGTCTCGCGGATCGGCCACAGCCAGGCGGAGTCGATGTGCGCGTGGCCCACACCGGACACGACATGGGCGCTCGCGTGGGCGGGCTTGGCCAGGACGGGGGCGAGGACCTCGCGTACGGCCGCGGCGCTGCCGGAGATGTCGTCCAGGTCGAGGACGTCCATGGCCCGGTCGAGGGCGTGCATGATCTCGTGCCGGCGGGGCTCGTGCTCGCCGAGGTGGACCATGAGTTCGCGCAGCACCTGAAGGTCCAGGTCGAGGTGCCAGACCTCCTCGTCCAGGACGGCGATGTCGGCGCGCTGGAAGGTGTAGAGGGGCTTGTCGCCGGCCGTCAGCACGTCGCCGAGCGGGGTCGGGACCGCGAAGTCGTTCGCCAGGATGTCCGGGTTGGAGGCGGCCTCGACGAGGTAGTCGATCTTCTCGCCGCCCGCGACCGGGTTGCCGATCGGCACGTACTGGTTGAGCGGGTTGACCGCCTTCAGCGGGCGGCCGTCGGCGAGGTGGACCAGGGCCTCGGCCTGGTTGCCGGGCCAGTCCCCCACGAAGCCGAGGTCGATGACCGCCTCGACGCGTCGTCCGGCCCACTCGGCGGGCACCTGTCCGCGCATCCGGAACCAGGTGGTGCCCCAGGGCGGTCCCCAAGGAGTGTCCATCGCGAAGGGCTGGTACCGGGCGGCCGCGGCCTCCTCGAAGGAGACCGGCTCGCCCGGCGCCTGCCAGGCCTCGACCTCGAAGGGAACGGTGGCCGAGTAGATCGCGGGCTTGATGCGCTGGTTGTGGACGCGCTCGACGCGTTCCTCGATCCGGCGGCGTTCGTCGTGCATCAGGGTCTCCAGGGAGGGAGAGAACGGAGATGGGAAGCGAGGGGACTGCGAGGGGGACAAGCGCTGGAAGCGCTTTCTGGGGCGGGCGCTACCTAAGGTACGCGAGGCCGGGATGCACCCCGGTGTAGCCCTCGACCAGCCTGCGGGCCACGTTGACCGAGTCGACCAGCGGGTGCAGTGCGAAGGCCTTCACGGCCGTCGTACGGGAGCCGGACTCGGCGGCGGCCAGCACCTCCCGCTCGACCGCCTTCACCGAGCAGACGAGCCCGGTGGCGTGGTCGGGCAGCGGGGCGACGGCGACCGGGTGGGCGCCGTTGGCGTCGACCAGGCAGGGCACCTCGATCACGGCGTCGGAGTCGAGCACCGAGAGCGTGTTCTGGTTGCGGACGTTGAGGATCAGGGTCGTGCGCTCGTCACGGGCGATGGCCCGCATCAGCGCGAGCGCCACCTTCTCGTAGCCGCCGGAGAGATCGTCGGCGTCTCGCTCGCCGGCGCCTGCCGTCTCCCGGTTCTCGGACATGTAGGTGGCCTCGCGCTCGGCGCGGGTGCGGTCCCAGACCTCCAGGGCGCGGGCATCGGGGTCGCGCATCTGCTCGTAGAAGCCGGCCTGCTGGTCGCGCAGGAAGGCGCCGCGGGTCTTGTCGGCCTGCTGGTAGGAGCGGACGGCCTCGCGGTTGAAGTAGTAGTAGTGCAGGTATTCGTTCGGGATGGCGCCGAGCGAGCGGAGCCAGTCGACGCCGAAGAGCTTGCCCTCCTCGAAGGAGCCGAGCAGGTCGGGGTCGGCGAGCAGCCGCGGGAGCTCGTCACGGCCGGCGACGCGCAGGCCGCGCACCCAGCCGAGGTGGTTGAGGCCGACGTAGTCGATCCACGCCTCACCGGGGTTCTTCACACCGAGCACCCGGGCGATACGGCGGCCGAGGCCGACCGGTGAGTCGCAGATGCCGATGACGCGGTCGCCGAGGTGGCGGGACATGGCCTCGGTGACCAGGCCCGCGGGGTTGGTGAAGTTGATGACCCAGGCGTCCGGCGCGAGACGGGCCACGCGCTGGGCGATGTCGACGGCGACCGGGACCGTGCGCAGGCCGTAGGCGATGCCGCCCGCGCCGACCGTCTCCTGGCCGAGGACGCCCTCGGCGAGCGCGACCCGCTCGTCGTTCGCCCGGCCTTCGAGGCCGCCGACGCGGATCGCCGAGAAGACGAAGTCGGCGCCCCGCAGTGCCTCGTCGAGGTCGGTGGTGGCGGTCACCTCGGGTGCGTCGGGCACGCCCGCCGCCTGCTCGGCGAGGACGCGGGTGACGGCGTTCAGCCGGCCGGCGTCCAGGTCGTGCAGCACGACCTGGGTGACCCGGCCCTCCGCGCGGTCCGTCAGGAGCGCCCCGTACACGAGCGGCACACGGAAACCTCCGCCGCCGAGAATCGTCAGCTTCACGTCTGCACCTTTCCCGCCACGACGACCTCGACGCCTGCCTCCTGCAAGGAGGCCCTCGTCACCGTGTCGACCGGCGCGTTCGTCACCACCACGTCCAGGTCCTCGGGACCGCACACCTTCGCCATCCCGTGCCCGGGGAACTTCGCCGCGTCGGCGAGCAGGACGACCTTGCCGCTCGACTTGATCATGGCCCGCTTGACCGGCACCTCGACGACCGTCGTGTCCATCACCTGGCCGCCCGGCCGCACTCCGCTGGTGCCCAGGAACAGCCAGTCGGCATGAAGCTGGCGCAGATTGTCCTCGGTGAGGAACCCGACCAGGGAGCGGTACTCGCGGCGGACCATGCCGCCGAGCAGCACCAGCTCGATGCCCTCGTCGTCGGCGAGCTCCTCGTAGACCACCAGGTTGCTGGTGATCACGGTGAGCCGCCGGCCGTGCAACTGGCGGGCCAGCCGGAAGGCGGTGGTCCCGATGTCGAGCAGCACCGACTGACCATCTTCGATCATCGCGGCGGCATGCGCGGCTATGGCGTCCTTCTCGGCCACGCGCACCTCGGCGACCTCGGCGAAGGGCTGGTCGCCCTCGTCCGCGACCGCACCGCCGTGCACCCGCGTCAGCAGGCCGTCCTCCTCGAGTTTGAGCAGGTCACGCCTGATCGTGGCGGGGCTCACACCCAACTGCTCGGAGAGATCGGTCACGGCCGCGGGGCCCCCTGAGCGCAGGGCCCGCAGGATGAGTTGGTGTCGTCGTTCTGCCAGCACGCGGTGAACACTACTCGTCATCTTCAATCATCGCCATGCTCATTTCTGCTCGGGTATTGACCAATCTCTCGGAGCGGCGCACGATTCCGGTCACCGAAATGAAGAGTTTTGACGAGCTCTCCGAGCGGGTCCCGAGCGAGAGGACGTTCCCGTGGACGACGACCGGCCCGATGTGCTGCTGACCGGGCTGCTCTTCTACGACCTCGTTCTCACCGGGCTCGGGAAGCCGCCGACGCCGGGTGAGGAGATCTGGACGGGCGGCATGGGCTGCGGCCCGGGCGGCATCGCCAACCTGGCGGTGGCCGCTTCCCGCTTCGGCCTGAGGACCTCGCTGGCCACGGTGTTCGGCGACGACCTCTACGGCGAGTGCTGCCGGGACATCCTGCGCGACCAGGAGGGCATCGGCCTCTCGCTGTCCCGCACCGCGGACGGCTGGCCCACCCCCGTCACCGTCTCCCTCGCCTACGGCCACGACCGGGCGCTCGTCACCCACGGCCAGGAGCCCCCGTACTCGCAGGACGCGCTGATGGGCGACCCGCCCGAGGCGCGCACCGCCCTCGTGCACATCGAGGCCGAACCCCGCGAGTGGCTGGCCAAGGCCGCCGCGAACGGCACCCACATCTACGCCGACGTCGGCTGGGACCCCACCCAGCGGTGGTCGACCGACCTGCTCGACCAGCTCGCCCTGTGCCATGCCTTCCTCCCCAACGAGACCGAGGCCATGGCGTACACCCGCACCGACAGCGCGGTCGCGGCGCTCGGCACGCTCAGCGAGCTGGTGCCGGTGGCCGTGGTGACGCGCGGCGGCGACGGTGCCGTGGCCGTCGATCAGATCACCGGCGAGTACGCGGAGGTCCCGGCCCTGCCCGTCGACGTCCTCGACGCGACGGGCGCCGGGGACGTGTTCGGGGCGAGTTTCGTCGCGGCCTCGCTCGGCGGTTGGCCCCTGGAGGAGCGGCTGCGGTTCGCCGTACTCGCCGCCGGGCTGTCGGTCGGGCACCACGGCGGAGCCCTCGCGGCCCCCGGCTGGTACGGCGTCGACCGCTGGTGGCGCTCCCTGACCGACCCCGAGCTGAAGCGGGCGTACGGCTTCCTGGCGGACCGGCTCCCGGACGATCCCGGGCCGCCCGTCGCGTACGCCCCCGTCACTCCTCCCGCACGGCAGAACTGACTTCCCCCCACGCCCCTCTCATGCGAAGTCCCGAAAAGATCCGAAAGGCGGTGGGAGCTGTGCGGCTCTCACGAAGAGGTCTGCTCCGCGCAGGCCTGGCCGGTACGGCCGCCACGGCGCTCGGCGGCCTGGCGTCCGGCTGTGCCGTTCCGACCGGCTCGACCGGCCGGAACATGGTCCTGTGGTACTGGGACGGCGGCCTCGGTGACACGGCCGTCGACAAGGCCAAGGCCCGCTACGCGAGCAGCGTGGACCTCCAGGCCATCAAGATCGGCGGCTACTACCGGTCCAAACTGATCACGACGATGGCCGGCAACGCCCACGTCCCCGACATCGCGGGCCTCAAGGGCGAGGACATGGCGTCCTACCTGCCCAACGCGGACCAGTTCGTGGACCTCAGGACACTGGGCGCGGACAAGTACCGGAGCCAGTACCTGGACTGGAAGTGGGACCAGGGCATCGCCGACGACGGCACGATGATCGGCTTCCCGATCGACTGCGGCCCGGTCGCGCACTTCTTCCAGTACGAGGTGTTCCGCAAGGCGGGACTGCCGTACGAGCCCGCCGACGTCTCCAGGGAGCTGAACACCTGGGAGAAGTTCTTCGCGGCCGGCGAGCGGCTCAAGCAGCGGATCCCCGGGACCTCGATGCTCACGGACGTCAACAGCGTCTTCGAGAACGTCGTGCAGCAGGGCAGCAAGCGGTACGTCGACAAGGACCGGCACTTCATCGGCGACCAGGAGCACGTACGCAACGCCTGGGCGCTCGCGGTGGAGGCCAAGCGGCGCGGGATCGTCTCCAACCTCGTCACCGGCACCCCGGACCAGATCTCCGCGGTCGACAGCGGCAAGCTCCCGAGCCAGCTCGGCGCCTCCTGGGCGACGTACGACATCAAGAACGGCAACCCGAAGACCAAGGGCAAGTGGCGGATCGCCGACATGCCGGTGCGGCCCTCCAACAACGGCGGTTCGTTCCTGTCGATCACCAAGGCGTGCCGGGAGCCCGAGCGGGCCTTCGAGATCATCGCGTGGATGCTGAACGCGTCCAACCAGGCCTCCGGTTACGTCGACGCGGGCCTGTTCCCCTCGACGCCCGCCGCGTACGACCTGAAGCAACTGCGCGAACCCGACCCCTTCTTCGGGGGCCAGGTGACGACGGACGTCTTCGGGCCCGCCGCGCAGAAGATCGTGGTCGCCTACAACAGCCCGTTCGACGTGGCGCTCGGGCAGCCGATCAAGGACGAGATCAAGAACGTCGGCGTCCTCGGCAAGGACCCGAAGAAGGCCTGGAGTGACGCCATGGGCAAGTGCCGGCGGATCGCGAAGCACCTGGGGGTGAGCTACTGATGGCCACCGCGTTGGAAAAGCCGCCCGTCATCGCGGAGCAGGCGTCGACCGCCGGGCCCCGCTCGGGTTTGCGCAAGTACTGGCACCTGTACGCCGCGATCTCCCCCTTCTACCTCCTCTTCCTCGCCTTCGGCCTGATCCCCGTCGGCTTCTCGCTCTACCTCTCCTTCCACCGCTGGGACGGCCTCGGCTCGATGGAGTGGGCGGGCCTCTCGCAGTACCAGTACCTGCTGAGCGACAGCGACTTCTGGAGCTCGATCGGGACCACGCTGATCATCTGGGCGCTGGCCACCTTCCCCATGATCTTCCTGGCGATGATCACGGCCGTGATGCTCAACTCGGCGGTGCGCTTCAAGAACGTCTACCGCTTCGCGTACTTCCTGCCGAACGTCACCTCGGTCGTCGCCATCGCCATCGTCTTCGGCTCGGTCTTCTCCACCAACTTCGGCCTGATGAACGCCCTGCTGCAGGCCGTGGGCCTGGACCAGGTGGCGTGGCTGAACACCCCGTGGGGCATCAAGGTCGCCATCGCGACGCTGATGACCTGGCAGTGGACCGGCTACAACGCGATCATCTTCCTCGCGGGCCTGCAGACCATCCCGAGCGAGCTGTACGAGGCGGCCCGGGTGGACGGCGCCGGTCCCGTGCAGACGTTCTTCCGCATCACGCTGCCGATGCTGCGGCCGACGCTGCTGTTCGTGCTGGTGGTCTCGACGGTCACCGGACTGCAGAGCTTCACCGAGGCGCAGGTGCTGCTGCAGAACACCTCGAACGACTCGACGTTCTCCGGCGGCCCGGACCACGCGGGCCGGACGATGGTCCTCTACTTCTTCCAGCAGACCTTCGACAACAACGACTTCGGCTACGGCGCCGCCGTGGCGTGGGGGATCTTCCTCGTCGTCGTCATCTTCTCGATCATCAACTGGCGCCTGGTGCAGCGCCGGGGCGAAGACTAGGGAGGCCTGGACACCATGGCATCCATCAAGGGAACACGCAGCCGGGGCATCGCGCTGCACGCCGTACTCGTCATCGGACTGCTGCTGTCGGCCTTCCCGTTCTACTGGGCCGTCATCATGTCGACGCACACGTCGACCGAGATCTTCTCCTACCCGCCGAAGCTGCTGCCCGGCTCGCACTTCCTGCAGAACGCCCGCAGCCTCTTCGACAACATCGACTTCTTCGGCTCGATGTTCAACTCGCTGCTGGTGGCGTCGGCGGTGACCTTCCTGGTCCTGTTCTTCGACTCGCTGGCCGCGTTCGTCTTCGCCAAGTTCGACTTCCCGGGCCGCAGGCTGCTCTTCACCCTGCTGATGATCATCTTCATGGTCCCGACGCAGCTCGCGATCATCCCGCAGTTCGTGATGATGGCGAACATCGGCTGGATAGGCTCGATGACGGCGCTGATCGTGCCGGCGGCAGCGAACGCCTTCGGCATCTTCTGGATGCGCCAGTACATGAAGAGCGCGATCCACGACGAACTGCTGGACGCCTCGAAGATCGACGGGGCGAACTTCCTGCGCCAGTACTGGCACGTGGCCCTCCCGGTCGTCCGGCCGGGCCTGGCCTTCCTCGGCATCTTCACCTTCATGGCGCAGTGGAACGACTACGCCTGGCCCCTGATCGCCCTCACCAACCCGGACAACGTCACCCTCCAGGTCGCGCTGTCCCAGCTCAACGGCGTCCACGGCACAACGGACTACGGCATGGTGATGACCGGCGCGCTGCTCGCCCTCATCCCGCTGCTCATCGTCTTCGCCATCGGCGCCAAGCAGATCATCGGCGACCTCGGCAAGGGGGCCATCCGCTGATGGACCCGCTGCTGGGGCTCCGTCCCTGGGAGGCACCCGAGGTGACCTCCTGGGGGCGACTGCCCATGAACGCCGTCGACCGGCGCCGCGGAGCACTCCCCCTCGACGGCGACTGGCGCTTCCAGTTGCTGTCGGCTCCGAACGCGCCGGTCGGCGGTGCCTGGTCCTCGTCCTGTGTCCCGGGCGTGTGGACCATGCAGGGCACGGACGACCTGCCGCAGTACACCAACGTCCGGATGCCGTTCCCCGAGTTCCCGCCCCACTCCCCCGCCGCCAACCCGACGGGGGTGTACGAGCGTGAGGTGGACGTCCCCGCCGAATGGGCCGGACGCCGGATCTTGCTCCAGGTCGGGGCCGCCGAGAGCGTGCTGCTGGTGCATGTCGACGGGCGGCCCGTGGGCGTCTCCAAGGACTCGCATCTGGCCGCCGAGTTCGATCTGACGGGACTGGTGCGTCCCGGCGCGCGGGCCACCGTACGACTGACGGTGGTGAAGTGGTCCGACGCCTCGCACATCGAGGACCAGGACCAGTGGTGGCACGGCGGGATCACCCGCTCGGTGCTGCTGTACGCGACGGACCCGCTGCATCTCGCGGACGTGACCGTGCGGGCCGCCTTCAGCGGGGAGCTGCGGGTGGACTGCCGGGTGCGGGACGCGGGCGGTGCGCTGCCCGAGGGGTGGTACGTCAGCGGGGAGTTGGACGGTCAACTCCTCGCACAGGACCGGGAGTTCGACCGTCTCAACGCCGAGGACGAGCGCGTCTCCGACTTCCTCGGCGAGGCCCGGATAGTGACGGCCGTCGAGGACGTGCGCACCTGGAACGCCGAGACGCCCGAGCTCTACGACCTGACCGTCCGCCTGCACCGCGCCGACGGCACCGTCGCCGACACCTCCCGCCACCGGATCGGCTTCCGGGACGTCGAGATCGTCGGCCGGGACCTCCTCGTCAACGGGGAGCGGGTGTTCATCCGGGGCGTCAACCGGCACGACTTCCACCCGCTGACCGGGCGGACGGTGTCGTACGACGACATGCGCGCCGATCTCGTCCTGCTCAAGCGCTTCGGCTTCAACGCGATCCGCACCGCCCACTACCCGGGCGAGCCGGCGCTGTACGACCTCGCCGACGAGCTCGGCTTCTACGTGGTCGACGAGGCGGACATCGAGTCGCACGACCACGCCCATGAGATCGCCGACGACCCGCGCTACCTGAACGCCTTCGTGGACCGCGTCTCGCGCATGGTGCTGCGCGACAAGAACCATCCGTCGGTCATCATCTGGTCGCTGGGCAACGAGTCCGACTACGGCGCCAACCACGACGCGGCGGCCGGCTGGCTGCGCCGGCACGATGCGACGCGGCCGGTCCAGTACGAGGGGGCGGCCAAGCTCGACTGGGCGGCCATGGACGACGCCTCCGACATCGCCTGCCCCATGTACGCGCCCATCGAGGACTGTGTCGCCCACGCGCTCTCCGGCGCGCAGACCAGGCCGCTCATCCAGTGCGAGTACTCGCACGCCATGGGCAACAGCAACGGCACGCTGGCCGACCACTGGGCTGCCATCGAGGCCACCCCGGGTCTTCAGGGCGGGTTCATCTGGGAGTTCTGGGACCACGGAATTCTGCAACGCGTGAGCGATGGCAGACCTGCCGGGCGCGCGGGCGCCGGCCTCTTCGACAACGGTGTCGCCGCGCCCGGCCACCGCTGGGCGTACGGCGGCGACTTCGGGGAGACGATCCACGACGGCGCCTTCATCGCCGACGGCGTGGTCTTCCCCGACCGCACGCCCAAGCCCGCGATGTACGAGCACCGGGAGATCGCGGCGCCCGTGCGCATCGAGTCCTACAAGCACGAGGGCATCGTGCTCGGCAACCACCAGCACTTCCGCGGCCTGGACTGGCTCGCCGGCGAGTGGCGGCTGGAACTCGCCGACGGCACGACGCTGACCGGGCCGGCCGAGCTGCCGAGCCTGTGCCCCGGCGAGACGGCCGCCGTACCGCTGCCCTTCGCGGTGCCGCACGACGGCGGCGAGGCCTGGCTGACGCTGCGGGTGACGGTGGCCGAGGACCAGCCGTGGGCGCCGCGCGGCACCGAGGTGTGCGTGCCGCAGATCAGGCTGCGCGGGCCCGCCGCCGTCGAGGACGCTCCGGTGGCCCGGCAGGTCGAGGTCGACGGCGAGGGTCTCCTCGTCCACCCGCTGCTGACGGCCGCCCCCACCCTCTCGCTGTGGCGGGCGCCCACCGACAACGACGAGCTCGGCGGCATGGCCCGGCGCTGGCGGAGCTGGGGGCTCGACGCGCTGGTGCGCAAGGTCGTGTCGGTGCGCGAGGACGCCGGGCGAAGCGAGATGGGGGTCCCCCCGGCCGAAGGCTGGGGGAGGGTGACCGTGGAGGCCGAGTACGCGGGCACGACCGGTGTCGTACGGCACCGGCAGGTGCTGACGCCCGTCGAGGGCGGCGTCCGGGTCGAGGAGGAGGCCGAGCTGCCGGCGGCGTTCGCCGACGTGGCCAGGGTCGGCACGGTCTTCGAGACGGTCGCCGGACTCGACCTGCTGGAGTGGTTCGGGCAGGGCCCATGGGAGTCGTATCCCGACCGCAGCGCGGGCGCGCCCGTCGGCCATCACGCCGTCCCGGTCGACGAGTTGTTCACCCCGTACCTGCGGCCGCAGGAGAGCGGCGGCCGGCACGGCGTACGGCGGTTCACGCTGTCGGCGCCGGACGCCACCGGGTTCTCCGTCGCCCTGGACGAGCCCTGTCAGGTCTCGGTGACCCGCTACCGGGCCGAGGACCTCGCCGCCACCGGCCACCACGACGAACTGGTCCCGCGGCCCAACTGCGTGGTGCACATCGACGCCGCGCACCGGGGCCTGGGCACCGCGTCCTGCGGGCCCGACACCTCACCCTCCCATCTCGTCGCACCGGGCATCCATCGCTGGAGCTGGACCCTGCGCGTTCTCTGACTCCCCCCACGCCCTTCACCGTCACCTTTTCTCACGGATCTTCTTTTACGGAGCACACGTGTGTACTTCGCATGACCAGGAACAGGGCGAGGCCGCGCAGGCCGGTGCCGGAAGACGCGGATTCCTGCGCGCCACGGCGCTGCTCGGCGCCGCGGCGACAGCGGGCATCGCACTCCCGGCCGCGGCCGAGGCCGCCACGGAGAGCCGCCTGCGCCCGGACACCCAGAGCGGCCGCTTCACGCTGGCCGTGATGCCTGACACCCAGTACCTCTTCGACGGGCCGAGCATCAACCCCGCGCCCATCGAGGCGTCCCTGCGCTATCTGCTGGAGCACGGCCGGGACGAGAACATCGTCTTCCTGTCCCACCTCGGCGACCTAACCGAGAACGGCGCGAAGGAAGAGTGCGCTGCGATCGGCCAGGCGTTCGAGCTGCTCGACCGGCGGGGCGTCGGCTACAGCGTCCTGGCAGGCAACCACGACGTGAAGTCGTCCACCGACGACCAGCGCGGCCCGACGCCGTACCTGGACACGTTCGGACCGCGCCGCTTCCAGGGCAAGCCCACCTTCGGCGGGGCCTCTTCCGACGGCTACAACACCTGTCACCTGTTCAAGGCGGCCGGCCGCGAGTGGATGGTGCTCGCGCTGGACTGGCGGCTGTCGGCGAAGGGCTACGCCTGGGCGAAGGACGTCCTCGCCCGGCACCCCAAGACGCCGGTCATCCTCACCACCCACGAACTGGTCGTCGACGACGACACGTTGTCGTCCTACGGTCAGCAGCTCTGGGACCAGTTGGTCAAGGACCACGACCAGATCTTCCTCACCCTCAACGGCCACTACTGGCCGGCGGGCCGCGCCGTCCGCAAGAACGCGGCGGGCAACGACGTCCACCTTCACCTGACGAACTACCAGAACCGCTACTTCGGCGGCGCGGCGATGATCCGCCTCTACCACTTCGACCTCGACCGGAACGTCATCGACGTCGAGACGGTCTCCCCGTGGATCCTCGGCCGGGCCGCGAAGGGCCTCAACGAGCTGGAGCGGCAGGAGATCGAACTCAGCGGCGACGCCGACCGGTTCTCGGTCGACATCGACTTCGCGGACCGCTTCTCCGGCTTCGCCCCGGTGCCGGCCCGCCCGGCGCGCCCCGCGTCGAAGATGCTGATCCGGGGCACGGCCGCCTACTGGCGCTTCGAGGCCCCCGTCTCCGGCACCGTGCGCGACCTGTCCGGCCGCGGCAACGACCTCACCGTTGTCTCCGTCGGCGGCGGCAAGCTCGGCTGGTCGGACGACCACCACCCCGACCAGCCCGGACACGGCAGCCTGGAGTTCCAGGGCTTCAAGTCCCCGCTGCGGGGCGCGTATCTGCGCACGGTCGACGGCGCGCCGCTCAACTCGGCGACCTTCCGGAGCGGCTACACCATCGAGGCCTTCTACCGGCTGCCCGCCGACTGGGACGCCTCGCACAACGCCTGGGCCGGCCTGGTCAGCCGTACCGGCACGGGCGGCGCCGCCGGCAAGACCGAGGGCGACCCCGACGAGCCGCTCGCCACGCTGTCCCTCTCCGACGGACCCGGCCCGCAGTGGGCGGTCCGGCCGCTCAACCAGCAGGGGATCGCCACCAACTGGGGCGACGAGACCGCACGGGAGACGTGGTGGCACGTCGCCGTCGTCAACGACGGCCGGCACACCACGATGTACGTCCAGGGCTCCCCCGTGGCCCGCAACCCGCACGCCACCGCGATCGGCCTCACCTCGGTCGGCCTGCCGTGGCTGCTCGGCGGCTACGAGTACGGCGGCAAGATCGACCAGATCCTGTACGGCCGCCTCGGCGACGTCCGGATCGTCGAACGGGCGCTGCCCGTCACCTCCTTCATGACTCACTGACCCCCTGCCGAGGATCACCATGACCGAGCAGCAGCTCCCCACCTGGGCCGACCCGTCCGTCTCGCCCGCCGACCTCGATCCGCAGGGCGTCTCCCGCCGCGGACTCCTTCGCCGCGCGGGCCTGTTCGGCGCCGCGTTCGCCCTGGGCGGCGCGGCCGTCCCCACGGCCGCCTCCGCCGCCGACCGGCGCCTCGGCGGGGAGGACCCCCGCGTCGCCTACCTCGTCGGCGACCACCACATCCACACCGTCTACAGCCACGACGCCAAGTACACCTTCTCCCAACTGGCCGCCGCCGGCGCCAAGTACGGCCTGGACTGGATGGTGTTCACCGAGCACTCCAACTTCGGGCACGCCAAGTACGGTGCCCCGCTGGAGCACCAGGAGATCCTCAAGGCCCGCGCCGAGAACCCGCGCCAGCTCATCTTCCAGGGCCTGGAGTGGTACATCCCGGCCGCCGAGCACTGCACGGTCTTCGCGGCGCCCGGCCGCCACGAGGTGGACCTGCTCACCCAGTTCGAGAGCGCCTACGACGGCAAGCTGCTCGGCTACACCGAGGGGGCCCCGGGGGCCGCGGACACCGCCCGCAACGAGGCCCACGCGGTCAAGGCCATCAAGTGGCTGGCCGAGCAGCGCCGCACGGGCTACGTGGACGACGTCCTCGTCCTCGCCAACCACCCGCTGCGCCTGGGCATCGACTCCCCGCACGAGATGCGGGGCTGGCGGGACGCGGCCCCCGAGATCATGATCGGCATGGAGGGCGCACCGGGCGCCCAGGGCGCGGCCATCCCCGGCTGGCGCGGGGCGACGTCGATGCGCGGCGAGTACGAGAACAAGCCGTCGGCGCAGTCCTGGCCGGGCTACCCGGCGGAGGCGTTCCTCACCTACGGCGGCTTCGACTGGGCGACCGCGACGGTCGGCGGCCTGTGGGACTCGATGCTGGCGGAAGGCCGCCTCTTCTCGGTCACCACCAACTCCGACGCCCACCGCATCGTCTTCGACACCTGGAAGAACGGCGACTGGCCGGCCGGCCAGAACTTCGACAACACCGGCAAGCTGCCCGACCCGGTGAACACCGACACCCCGCAGCCGGGCAGTGACTTCTGGCCGGGCCAGTTCAGCCGCACCCACGTCGGGGTGACCCGCTACGGCTACCGCGCGGTGATGGCGGGCCTGCGCGCGGGCCGGGTCTGGCTGGACCACGGTCATCTGCTGGACGGCCTCGACGTGCGCGTCAAGCGGGACTGCGACCACGGCAGGGGCGTCACGCTGGGCGGACGGCTGCGCGTACGCGAGGGAGAGCGGATCACCCTGTACGTCACGGTCACGACGGCCTCCCGCCCCAACGCCCAGGGAATCCTTCCGGAGTTGGCGCACGTCGACGTCATCCGGGGCACGGTGCGCGGCCCGGTGGCGGACCGGGACTCCTGGCAGGCGCCGGACACCAAGGTCGTGGCGACGAAGGACGTCTCCGGCCGCAAGGGGACGTACACCCTGCGGATCCCGCTGACCGCCGGGAGCGAGTCCTTCTACGTCCGCCTGCGCGGCAGCGACGGCAACCGCAACGGCGCCGGCTACCTCGGCGCCTCGGTCGACCCGCACGGGCCGATCCCGCACGCGCCCGGAAACGGTGACCCGTGGGCGGATACGTGGTTCTATTCGAACCCCGTATTCGTCGACGTGGCAGGAGCCTGATGAGACGTCACCTCGTCACCCTCGTTTGCTTATCGGGCGCCCTCGCGCTCGGCGCGTCCGCCGCGTCCGCGGCCGGTGACCCGCGGTGGGCCGAGACCGGTACCGCGTACACCGACACCCTGGGCGGCGGGCAGGGGCTCGCCGCCAGGGCGGACGGTTCGCTGCTGTACCGGGGCCTGATCGACATCCCGCTGGACCTGCGGATCAAGGGCTGGAACCACGTCGGCGACCCCGACATCGCCCGCGGCCACACCTTCGACGCCTACCAGGGCCCGGACACGGCCACGTCCAAGATGTTCGCGGTGACGACTCCGTCGGGCAAGCGCTACGAGTACGTCCACCAGCTCAACCCGGGCGAGAAACTCAACAACTCCTTCGCCACGGTCTCGCCCGACGGGCAGTGGCTGGTGTCGGGCGAGTGGGGCGAACAGCGACGCCTCCAGGTCTTCCCCGCACCGCTGCTGAACCCGGCCACACCCCAGGCCGGCGGCGATCTGAAGGAGGCCTGGCAGATCACCCTGGACAAGCCCGTACGCGACATCCAGGGCTGCGACTTCGTCACGGACACCCGCCTGCTGTGCGCGTCGAACGACGCCACGGGCACCTTCTTCCCCGAACTCCGCCCGCTCCTCCAGGTCGACCTGCCCCGCAAGGTGGACGGTCAGCCGATCACCGGCGCGGTGAGGTCCCTGTCGGCGCTGCCCCAACGGAGCGTGTGCAAGGGGGCGTTCGAGACGGAGGGCATCGACTACGACGTGAACAGCGGCACACTGCGGGCGGAGATGATCCCGCCGGGGGTGTGCGCGGTGGCGACGGCCGTGTACTCGTACAAGCAGGTCACGAGCTGACCGGGAAGTCCTGCGAGGGCCGCGGTGACCGCGGAAACGGTCACCGCGGCCCTCATCTCACCTACCGAAACGACAAGTCCCCGCCACCTCTTGGCCATTGACCCGCCAGAAGCCGGAAACACCCGCACATCGGGATGATCTGGGGCACGATGGGGAATGGCCGTTGCACGACCACACGGCATGCCGCAGCGGGCGGGGGCTTCGGAAGGGGGCCGCGCATGCTCAAAGACGTGTACACGGGGGACGGGCGCCGATTAGCCGTCGAGATCAGCGGAGATCCCGGCGGCTCACCCGTGTTCCTGCTGCACGGCACTCCCGGAAGCCGGCTCGGCCCGGCTCCCCGGCCGATGCTCCTGTACCACCAGCAGGTCCGGCTCATCACCTACGACCGCCCCGGCTACGGCCCCTCCGACCGCCTCGCCGGCCGCCAGGTCGCCCATGTCTCCGCCGATGTCGCCGCCATCGCCGACGCCCTCGGCGTCGAACGCTTCGCCGTGGTCGGCCGCTCCGGTGGCGGCCCGCACGCCCTCGCCTGCGCCGCCCTGCTGCCGGACCGGGTGACCCGGGCCGCCGTCCTGGTCAGCCTCGCCCCCAGGGATGCGGACGGGCTCGACTGGTTTGCGGGCATGACGGCCTCCAACGTCAACGAGTACACCAAGGCCCTGGACGGACCCGATGAGCTCGCGGACAGTCTGCGAAAACGTTCAGTCGACATTCGGTCCGATCCGCGCAAGCTGTTGGCGCAACTGCGCTGGGAGTTGACCGAGTCCGATCTGCGGGTGGTCGCCGACGCCGGCATCCGCGCGATGCTGCTGCGCAACTACCAGGAGGCACTCAGTGTGTCCGCCGACGGCTGGGTGGACGACGCCCTGTCCTTCTGCGTCCCCTGGGGCTTCTCACCGGCCGACATCTCCGTCCCGGTCCTGCTGTGGCACGGCGAACGGGACGGGTTCTCGCCGGCCAGCCACACCCGGTGGCTGGCCGAACGCATTCCGGGGGGCCAGGCCGTCGTGCACCCCGACGAGGCGCACTTCGCGTCGCTGCGGGTGCTGCCGGACGTCTTCACCTGGCTCCTGGGCGGACGCTCGCGGCTGACGGCCGACCGCGCCTGAGTCCCCGCGCCGGTCACACGGCCGGCGGCTCCAGATCCCGGTGGATGCGCTTGCCCTCGCGGACACTCACCGTATGCGGATGGTTCTCCCCGAGCATCCGGGCGAACTCGGTGTGGCTGCTGTCCTGGAGCTGCTCGGCCTCGGGGATGCGGCCCAGGGACCGCAAGGTCACGCCCAGGTTGGCGCGCGAGACGATGGTGTCCGGGTGCTCGTGGCCGAGGGTCGGCTGGAAGCCGGCGACCGCCATCCGCTCCAGGTCCTCCGCCTGGCGCAGCTCGTTCAGCTCGGCCAGCACGTTGGCGAGGTTGACGGCACAGGCGAGCGTGTAGGGATGCCGGTCGCCGAGCACCTCGCGCAGGGTGTCGAAGTTCTTCTCCAGCAGCGCCCGCGCCCTGCTCACCTCGCCGGAACCGCGCAGGAAGATGCCGAGGTTGTTGACGCCGGCCAAGGTCGCCGGATGCCGCTCTCCGGGTGCCGAGCGGTACTGCCGCACGATGTCCTGCGCGAGCGTCAGGGCTTCCTCACGCGCCCCGGTGGCGTACAGGTCGGTCGCGTAGTTCAGGTTGCAGTCGAGCACGTCGGGGGTGAACGCGGGCGTGTCGCGCAGCCGGTAGTGCTCGCGGGTCTGGTGGGTGAGCGCCCGCGCCTCGTCCACCCGCCCCGCCTTGCGCAAGGACACGGCGAGGCTCTTCGCGCTGCGCAGGGTCTCCGGGTAGACCTCGCCGAACAGCCGCTTGTACGCGTCGTAGCTGCTGCTCAGCAGTGAGATGGACGGCTCGTACTGGCCCGTCTCGCGCAGGTCGCGGCCCAGGTTGGTGATGCTGATCAAGGTATGCGGATGCGCGGCGCCGAGGTCGTTGCGCCGCAGGTCGTAGATCTCCTGGTCGATGTCCCGGGCCTCGGTGTAGCGGCCGAGCAGTCTCAGGCACACCGCGCGGTTGTTGTTGGCGCTGAGCGTGCGCGCGTGATCCTCGCCGAAGAACTCCTTGAAGCCGTTGTACGCCTCGGTCGCCAGCTCCAGGGCGTCCTCGAACCGGCCGATGCTGCCCAGGTCGGTGGCGAGGCCGCTGGCCGTCATCAGGATGTGCGGATGGCCGGGCAGCAGCAGGGTGCGCTGCTGGGTGAGCGTGTCGGAGCCCAGCTCCTCCGCCTCCACGTACTTGCCGAGCGAGCGCAGCACGTTGGCGATGTGGAACCGCAGATGCAGGAGCTGGGTCTGAAGCTCCGTCGCGTACCGCTTCTCCTCGGGGAGCGTGCGCGGGGCCCGCGGGTCGGCCGTGCCGTTCGGCCCGGCCACCGGTTCCTGCTCGGCCGGCTCCTGCTTCTCCAGCTCGACGATCCGGGCGCGGCTCTCGGTCAACTGGCGCTCCCACAAGTCCCGCAGTCCGCGGGCGAAGGAGTGCGCGGCGTTCAGGTCGCCGCGCTTCCACAGGTAGCGGACGCGGTCGATGAGCAACTGGCGGGTCTTCGGCTCATCGCAGGTACTCGCCTCGGAGGCCTCCAGATGCGGCCAGATCGCGGCGAAGATGGGCTGGTTCTTCGGGTCGTCGATGGGCTCCTCGCCCGACGGGCGGGCGCCGGCCAGGATGCGGTGCACGACGTGCTGGGCGTCCTCCTGCTCCCGGGCGGAGAGCTGGGACCGGATCACCGACTGCACCAGCCGGTGGACCTGGATCGACTCGGTGCCCCGGTCCACCTTGGCGAGGGCGAAGCGGCCGATCTCCCGGATCACCCGGCCGAGCACCATCTTCTCCTGAAGGGAGGGATCCAGCTCGGACAGGACGCTCGTCATCTCGTCGCCGTACAGGAGCTCCATGGAGATCGGTTCGGCCGCGAAGAAGGCGCACAGTTGGAGCAGGCGTACGGCGGCCGGGGATCGTTCGTTGAGCCGCTCGATGGAGACGTTCCAGGTGGCACCGACCGGCTCCGGGTAGTTCGCGGGCTGGCTCAGCGACAGCACCCGCGCCGCCTGGTGCTCCAGTTCGGCGAGATAGGTGTCGACGGGTGTGCCGGTCTCGGCCAGCCAGGCGCCGGCCTGGTCGAGGGCGAGGGGCAGGTCGCCGACGGCGGCGGCGACCCGGTCGGCGTCATCAGTGGTGAGGTCGGCGGCCCGGCGCAACAGGTGCTCGATGCTCTCCTCGCGCAGGAACGGGTCGATCTCCAGGGCCTCGCCGAAGTGCAGCCAGGTCTGGTTGCGCGAGGTGACCAGGACGTGGCCGGTGCCGCCGGGGAAGTGCTTGCTGACCTCCTGCGGCTCGTCGGCGTTGTCGAACACGAGCAGCCAGCGCAGCGCCGAGGACGACTGGCGCAGATGGTCGCAGACCTCCTGCGCGGCCTGGGCGGCGTCGTCGCCGATCCGCAGGCCGAGCTTGCGCGCGAGGTCGGTGAGGGAGGAGACCACGAGCTCGTTCTGCTCGGAGGGTATCCACCACACCAGGTCGTAGTCGGCGGCGAAGCGGTGCACGTACTCGAGCGCGATCTGCGTCTTGCCGACACCGCCGAGCCCGTACAGGGCGTACGGCGCCGAGGAGCCGCCCGAGTTGCTGCTGCCGAGTCCGTCGCGGAGTTTCTCCAGCAGGGCGCTGCGGCCGGTGAAGGAGGAGTTGCGGGGCGAGACGTTCCAGAACTTGGGCACCGTGTCCGGGAACCGGACGTCCCTGAGTGCCGTGTCGTCGGCCAGCTCGGCGGGCAGCGGCGGCTTGCCGAGGGCTCGTAACAGCGCGGTGGCGGCGATCCTCTCACCGGTACGCACCAGGTCGACCGAGGGCCGCTCGCTGAACGTGGGTGCCGGGCGAAGGTCGCCGACCCGGACGGAGACCACCTGGCGGCGGCCCGAGAGGTCGCCACCGGTCGCCGCGTCCCACACCTGACGGGCACGCGCGGAGCGCTGGAAGGCCGAGGAGAGAACGAAGACGGTACGGTCGGCCGGCTTCTCGGCGCCGTCCCCCTCGCAGCCGACGTACCTGCGCGAGACCTTGAATCCGGCCCGGGAGAGCTGGAAGGCGATCCAGTCGGCCCACATGCGGTCCTCGGACACATAGCTGAGGTGCAGGTCGACGGGGAGCGCGAGGCGGGGCCGGGTGAACTTCGCCGTGACGCGCTCGCGCAGTTCCTTGGGCATGCGCGGCAGGGCGACCACGGCCTGACCGCTGATCATGCCGGTGAGCCGCTCGAACGCGGACAGCAGCGACGTCGCGTTGCCGGTCTCGTCGCCGAACGTGGCCAGCGTCTCCTCGTAGGCGTAGTAGGGCCGGTAGGGGACCTCCACGGACCCCCAGTAGTCGGTGAGTTCGTCCTCCGTCATCCCGGCGGGGAACCCGTCGAACTTGGCGCGGGCCAGCCCCCGCCCGGCGTCCGCCTTCTCCTTCTCGCCCTCGTCGATGCGCATGGGGACGGGCAGGATGCGGATACGGCGGCTGCGGAACCGGTCGCGGATGTCGTGGGCGACGGCCGCGGCGCCGTCGATGCTCTGGTCGCTGAGGGTGAAGCAGTCGACCAGGACGTCGGGCAGATGGGCGGTGCAGATGTCGGCTATGTCCGACAGGCCGGTGCGGCTGTCGATGAGGACGTAGTCGTAGTTCTGGCGCATGTCCTCGCGCAGCGCGTCGAAGAACAGCCCACCGCCGAGTTCGTCGTAGAAGTGGTCCCAGTCGAAGGTGCTCACGAGCGCGGAGTAGTCGCGGTCCTGCCGCCCCGCCGAAACCAGGTCGAGGGTGCCGGGCTCGGGGAAGGACCAGTCCAGGGAGACGGCGTGGCGCTGGATGCGGGCGTAGTCCAGATGCCAGTCCGGCGGCCGCTCGTCCGCGCCGTCGTCTCCGTCACCGGTGGCCGCCCAGGCGTACTCCTTGAGCATGTCGATGACGCCGGTGGTCGCGCCGACAGTGGCCGGATCGAGGAACGGATGGAAGAAACGGTGCAGGCCCGGGGCTTCGAGGTCCCAGTCGACGGCGAGCACGCGCTTGCCGTTGGCGGCCAGGATCCACGCCGCGTTGGCGAGGGCCATCGTCCGGCCGGTACCGCCCTTGTAGGAGTAGAACGTGACGATGCGGCCGGCCCGGCCGTCCTGTTCGTCAAGGCTGCTCATCGCGGTTTTCCTCCTCGGCGTTCCGGCGGTGTCCCTGGGGTCGGCTGTCCTGGTCGTCCTTCCCGCACAGCCGGAATCGCTCCGTACCCTGTCCGGTCGGTGGCCGGGGCTGGGCCCGCTTGCGGTACTCGCCCTCCGCCCAGTGCACGACGGCGGGGAGCACGTTGTCGAAAGACTGCTGGTCCGGCACACCCCGGACCGCGGGTCTGCATGCCTGACGGCCCAGCCGGAAGCGGTGCGGCAGGGTGGCCTCGGCCTGCGCGGCGAGTGTGTACTCGGCTTCGTCGCTGTCGGGATCGTCCTCGTTCCACGGCACCACCAATCCCGTCGGCGGCAGATCGCTGGCGTCGAACTCTCCGAGCGCGGCGCGTCGTTCGGGATCGCGCAGCACCCAGCGGTCGAGGAGTACGACCTCGGGCCCCTCGGCCGGACCCGCGGTGTGGTCGAACTCGCGGATGTCGGGCCGGAAGGCCAGCCCCTCGGCGATGTCGGCGGCGACCTGGGCCAGGGGCCGGTCGGACGCCGGGTGATAGGGCTGCCAGTCGACGGCCGAGGGGCCGTAGTAGTCGGGGGCACGTCCCTCGGGCAGCCGGTCCCGGGCCGGGGCCGCGACGCTGATGCGCAGGGTGCGTCCGGTGGTCGAGGTCGTCGCCGGGGTGGTGGCGAAGGCGTCGCGTGCCGCGTCCAGTCGGACGCGGTCGGCGTGTTCGACGACGATGCTCTCGCCCACGTCGACGATGCGCCGGGCCAGATGCAGGACCGCCTTTTCGTAGTCGCTGCGGAACGCCTTCAGCTTGGCCAGTCCGTAGAGACCGAACGAGCGGTAGCGCTGTCCGAGTTCGGGATGCATGTACTGCACTTCCTTGACGCATTCCGGGAGCCGGTGATCGGGCACGGGCGCCCACAGCGCGGGCACCACCGCACTGGGGGTGCCGGGTTGCCCCGTCACCCGGTGGCGTGCCGTACGGCTGCCGAAGGCGGACCACTCCCTGCCGCACCAGGAGCTGATGAAGTACCTGGGCGAGTACAGCGGCACGAACACGCGGCAGCGGGCGAGCGAGTCGCCGAGTTCACGGCTCCAGATCTGACCGACCCGCATCGTGCCGTCCATGAAACCCGGCTCTCCCGGATGTGCCGTCAGATGGCTGATGTGTTCGCACAGTTCGTCGAAGAGGCGATGGACCCACAGATCCGGGTTCGTCGAACCGGATCCGCCTTGCGGCATACGGGCGTAACTGAGAAAGAAATAGGGGGCGGTGGCATCCCCCGGTGGTTCCGTCGGCTCCACGCGATCCCCCGATCCCGTCCCCCGGCCCCCCGTTCCCCGGCCCCGCGGGGGTGGACACTCAGTGTAGGAACCCCGCAGCGATTTGTGACGGGTCCGTGAAAAGGCGACGGGATCGATTTCCGGCCAGCCAGGCGGTCGCGAAGTCCACGGCCTCGTCGAGCGGGAAGAGCCGGGCGTGGGTGTCCCCGACGCGCCCGCCGCGCACGACGGGATCGGGCCGTGCGGCGTCGCCCTTCTCGAAGTCGGCGCCCAGCGCGCCGAAGTCACTGTCGTCGAGGTCGACGTCCTCGTACGCGATCCAGCGGCCCGCTCCGCCGCGCAGGACCACGCAGCGATAGGTCCGCCGGGGCGGGTCGGGCACCCGGTACTCGGCGAGGTGGAAGGCGCTGCACACCTCGAAGCCGACTCCCAGGAGCAGCACTTGGGCACCGGCCTCGTAGAGCCGGCCCAGCGGAGAGCGCTCGCCCAGATGGCAGTCCCCGTCGTGTCCGGCCAGCAGTTCCCCGGCCCGGGCGCCGACGGCGGCGAACGAGGTCTGCGGATGAGTGGTGCGCACCCGCCCTTGCGCGCACCGCACGGCCTCAGCCAGCGCCCCCATGCCCTCGGATGGCGTCCGGTCCGGATCGAAGGGGGGCATCTGCCGCCGCAGTGCCTCGATTTGATCGGTCGTCATGTTCCGGGTGCGGTCCCGGTACGCCGGTGAGGTGTCGGAGTTGCCCGCGGTGAACGTCGGAACGACGAGCGTGCCCGCGGGGCCGAGGACGTCCCGCAGTGCGGCCAGGGCGGCGTCGGGGTGGGCGCCGACCCGGCGCAGGGAGGCGTGGGCCAGCACGGTGGCCCCGGGCCGAATGCCCAGTGTCGCGAGGTCCTCGGCGAGCGAGGGGATGCCGGTCACAGGGCCCGCCCGATGCCGTCGACGAACCGCCGGCCGAGCGCGGTCACCGAGCCGGCGGCCGACAGCTCCGCCCACTGGGCGCGCGTGCGGCCGGCCACGTCGGGGTCGTGCCGCAGGGCGTCGGTGGCGGCGCGCGCATATGTGTCGCCGAGCAGCGTGCCGGTGCGCGCGTCCGACTCGTCGTACAGGTCGCACACGTCGAGCAGCGCGTCCAGCGTGCCGAGCCGGAATCCCCGCACCAACTGCTCGGCGACGCGCTCCGGGTCGGGGTCGAGGTGGACGCCCAGCGCGCCGAACCCCCCGCCGGGCACGAAGTGTTCGGGGTCCGGCGGCGCGGCGAGCGGGGTGATCACGCGGACCCCCTCCGCGATCCCGGAGGCGACGGCCGGCAGGGCCTTGCGGATCAACGCCCAGGCCTGCGGCAGGACATGCCGCCACAACTCGGTCTCCGCATCCGTCAGCCGTCCGGCGACGGGAGTACCGAAGCAGTCGCGATGCGGGTCGGAGTCGTCCAGGACGACATCCAGTCCGTCGCCGCGAACCCGACGCAGCGGATCCCAGTCCGGCCCCTTGAGATGATTAGCCGTCAACTCGACTGCGGGCTTGGCGGGTTCGACCTGCAGCCTGCCCAGTCCGGGCAGGTATGCGAAGCCGTCGTACACCGGCACCCTCACCTGGTCGACGGCCCGCGCCGGCAGCGCCACGGCCGCCAGGAGCGAGGTCAGGTGCGCGGGCGGGGCGGCCTCGCCCAGGCAGCGCACGGCCCAGGTGCGGGTGTAGGGGTGGGACAGCACGGTTTCGAGCAGTGCGCCGTCGCACCGGCCCAGGTCGAGGGCGAGCTGCCACGAGCGCTCCCACGACTCACCCGCCCGCGCCCCGATCTCGTCGCGCACGGCGCCCAGCAACCCCCGGGTGACCTCCTGCCGTGCCCGCGCCAACTCCCGTACGCCGGCGCCCTCGTCGCTGCCGTCGGCAAGGGCGTCGAAGCCTCCGATCGGGCGGTCCGCGCTCGCGCCGGTGCGGGCGTCGATGGAGAGGATCAGTTCCTTGAGGTCAGCGCAGAAGACGGACGGGTTGTCGAACCCGGTGCCGTCGGACCGGTAGCGGTGCGCGAACAGCCCACCGCCGCAGGAGCGCACCACGGGGCAGCTCCGGCACTGGGCGCTCAGGTCGTCCAGGCCGTGCTGGCGGGCGGCGATGCCGGGGTGGCGGGCCACCTCGTCGAGGGAGTGGCGGAAGACGTCCTTGCCGGTGACCGGTGCGCCGTCATAGGCGGTCTTCAGCGAATCCGCCTGTTCGTAGGTGCCGTCGGTCTCGACCACGACGACGTCTGCGGCCTCCAGTCCCATTGCCTCGGTGAGGCTGGGACCGCCGCCGAGGGTGCTGACGACCGAGTCGAAGAGCCGCACCGGCATCGGGCGTCCCTGCTCGCTCCAGCGGTGATGGATGGTGAGGAGCCAGTCGGCGTACGGAGTGTCACTGCCGTCGGGCCGCAGGGGCGGCTCGTCCCAGGTGGCGTGGGGCAGGAGGAAGTCGATGCGCGGGGGCCGCAGGGCGGCCAGGGCGTCGTAGACGGCGACGGCGTCGTTGCGCACGTCGATGGTGCACAGGATGCCGGCGTAGAGGTGGCGGTAGCGGTCCTGGTCGAGCCGGGCGATGGCCCTGAGGACCTTGTCGTGGCTGCTGCGGCCGTTGGCGAAGAGGCGGTGGCGGTCGTTTGCGGCCCGGTCGCCGTCGAGGGAGACACCCACCCGGACGCCGTATTCGGCGAAGAGGTCGAGGTGGCGCTCATTGAGCTGAACGGCGTTGGTGTGGATGCGCAGATCGAGTTCGCAGACGCCGTGCAGTGCGGTGGTCAGTGCCTCGCAGACGGCCCGTAAGCGCGTCGGACCGGCAAGCAGAGGCTCGCCTCCGTGCAGGATGACCTGTACGGAGGCGAGCTGATGTTTCTTGGCATGCTCCGCCAGCCGAAGGGCGGTCCAGGAGATCGTTTCCTGTGAGATCACCCTGGGTCGCGAACTCCAGCTCTGGTCGGCGTGCTCGTAGATGTAGCAGTGCCGGCAGGCGAGATCACATCTGCTGTGCACTTTCAGTACGAGCTGCCGCAGCGGGACGGTCGGACCGGTCATGACGGAGTATGCGGTGTCCTCAGATGGACGACTGGAAGGTTACCCCGGCCCCCCTGCGCGTCGGCGTGGACGAGCGAGCTCGACGTACGCCTCGGACACTCTTCGGGTCGTGCGGAGCGTCGAGACGCGGCGCGTCCGTGTGAGCTTCGGCGGCCGACTGCCGCACCTTGGTGCCGGCAGCGGCTCTGGTTGGAACGGTCACGGTATTCCCTGATCAGGAGGGTAGGGTGGGGTGAGCGACTGGTCACTCAGACAGCACGTTACAGCGGCGGAGCCGCGAGTACCCCGCTGCTGACCAAACTATGCACCCGACTGGGGGATACCGATACCGTTTTCGGGGTATCGAGACGCCTCAGCCATAGAACCGGGACAGACTCGTCAACACTGCCGCCGGCTTCGCCGCACCCTCGATCTCTATCGTGCCGTCGACGGCGATCTGTACACCGCCCGGCACCTCCTCCACCTCCGCCAGTTTACCGACGAGCCGGATGCGGGACCCGGCTTTTACCGGAGACGGGAAACGCACCTTGTTCAGGCCGTAGTTGACCTTCGTGGTCACCCCCTGCACATCCAACAGCTCGGTGAACAACGGGATGAAGAGCGACAGGGTGAGGTAGCCGTGGGCGATGGGGGCGCCGAAGGGGCCCTCGGCGGCCTTCGCGGGGTCGACGTGGATCCACTGGTGGTCGTCCGTGGCATCGGCGAACGTGTTGATGCGGTCCTGGGTGATCTCGATCCACTCGCTGGTGCCGAGGTCGCTGCCGGCCAGCTTCTTCAGCTCTTCGAGGCCGTTCACGGTGATGGTCATACGGGTGCGTTCCTTACTGGTTGCCGTAGCGGGTACGGACACGGGACTTGAGGAGCTTTCCGGAGGCGGTGCGCGGGAGTTCGTCGGTGAGGACGACCGACTTCGGGATCTTGTACTTGGCGAGCCGGCCGGACAGGGAGGCGAGTACCTCGTCGGGGTCCAGCACGGCGCCCTCCCGCAGGACGACCACCGCGCGCGGGACCTCGCCCCACTTGTCGTCGGGGACGCCGATCACCGCGCACTCGACGATGTCGGGATGGGCGAGGAGGAGGTCCTCGACCTCGGCGGGGTAGATGTTCTCGCCACCAGAGATGATCATGTCCTTGATGCGGTCGACGATGAAGACGTAACCGTCCTCGTCGACGCGGGCCGCGTCCCCGCTGCGGAACCAGCCCTCGGCGAAGGACGCCGCGGTCTCGTCGGGCAGGCCCCAGTAGCCGGGCATGACGTGCGGGCCGCGGACCACGACCTCGCCGGTCTCGTCGGCGTCGACGGGGGTCAGGTCGGGCCGCACCACCCGTACGTCGCTGAAGAAGTGCGGCACGCCCGCCGAGCCGGCCTTGGTGACCGCGTGCTCGGCGTCCAGGAACAGCGTCCCCGGGGCCGCCTCCGTCATGCCGTAGCCCTGGAGGAAGGTCAGGCCCCGCTCCTGGTAGGCGGCGATGAGCGGCGACGGGACCGGGGAGCCGCCGCAGGTCAGGATGCGCAGGGAGGACAGATCCGCGTCCGGCCAGGCCCGGTGGCGGGCCAGTTGGTCGAACATGGTCGGCACGCCGAACATGAAGGTGATGCGGTGACGTGCGATCAGGTCGAAGGTGGCGTCCGGGTCGAAGGCCTCGACCAGGACGCAGGTGCCGCCCTTGAGGAGCACCGGGAGCGTCAGCATGTTCAGGCCGGCCGTGTGGAACAACGGGGCCGAGACCAGAGCGCGTTCGTCGGCGATCAGGTCGGTGTCGACGAGGACGTTGAGCGCGTTCCACGTGATGTTGCCGTGGGTGAGCATGGCGCCCTTGGGGCGGCCGGTCGTCCCCGAGGTGTACATGATGATGCAGGTGTCGTCGGGGGTGACGGGGGCGTCGATCGGCTCGTCCGAGGCCGCCGCCAGCGCCCGGTCGTAGTCCGGGCCCACTTCGACGTAGGTACGGACGTCGGTGTGGCCCGGGAGTCCCGCGACCAGTCCGGCGTGTGACGGGCCGTAGATCAGGGCCTTGGCTCCGGAGTCGGCCAGTTGGTAGGCGATCTCGGGGCCGGCCAGGCGGGTGTTGAGGGGGACGAAGACCGCGCCGAGCGTGCCGGCCGCGAAGAGGCTCTCCAGGTAGGACGGGTGGTTCGGGCCCAGGTACGCGATGCGGTCGCCGCGGCGGACGCCACGCTCGCGCAGGGCGTGGGCCAGGCGGGTGGTGCGGTCGTGCAGGGTGGCGTACGACGTCGCTGTCCCGCCGTGGATCAGGGCGGTGCGGTGGGGTGTCTTGCGGGCCCGGCGTGCGGGCCACGACCCCAGTCCCTCGTTGCGCATGTCACGCCCCTTACGGCTTCGTCAGCCCGAGCAGTCGGGCGGCGTTCTCCTTGAGGATCTTCGGTCTGACCTCGTCCTTGATCGACAGCTTGGCGAAGTCGGCGAGCCAGCGGTCGGGGGTGAGGACGGGGAAGTCGGAGCCGAAGAGGACCTTGTCCTTGAGGAGGGTGTTCGCGTACTGCACCAGTTGCGGCGGGAAGTACTTCGGCGACCAGCCGGAGAGGTCGATGTGGACGCCCGGCTTGTGGGTCGCGACCGCCAGGGCCTCGTCCTGCCAGGGGAAGGACGGGTGCGCCAGGATGATCTTCAGGTGCGGGAAGTCGGCCGCCACGTCGTCGACGTGGAGGGGGTTGGAGTACTTGAGGCGGATGCCGCCGCCTCCCGGCACTCCCGCGCCGATGCCCGTCTGACCCGTGTGGAACAGGGCGATCGTGCCCGTCTCCTCGATCACCTCGTAGAGGTCGTACGCCACCGAGCGGTCGTTGGGGAAGAAGCCCTGGATGCTGGGGTGGAACTTGAAGCCCTTCACCCCGTACTCCTCGACCAGGCGGCGGGCCTGCCGCACCCCCGCCTTGCCCCGGAAGGGGTCGATGGACGCGAAGGGGATCAGCACGTCAGCGTTGGCGGCGGCCGCCTCGGCGACCTCCTCGTTCGGGACCGGGGGCGTGCCCGTCGCGGACTCGGCGTCGACCGTGAAGATCACGGCCGCCATCTTCCGCTCGCGGTAGTGGGCGGCGGTCTCCTCCAGGGTCGGCTTGCGCTTGCCCTCGACCTTGAAGTAGGCGGAGGAGGCGTCGTGGAGGTCGTCGTCCAGGGAGGAGTGGCCCTTGGAGGAGACCTCCGCGTGCGTGTGGACGTCGATCGCGACCAGCTCGTCGGGGTTCATGGAGGGGGCCATCACGCCTCCGGGAACTTGGGTGCCGGAATGCCGACCGACTGGAGTTCGGCGCCGACCGAGGTGGGCCAGACGTCGGCCAGGGTGTCCGGGGTCCAGCCGCCGTCCGCGAAGGCCGCCGCGATCTCCTGCGGATGCGACCAGAGTGCCACCTTGTCGCCTCCGATGCCGATGGCCTGGCCGGTGATGCCGCGGGCCGCCTCGGAGGCGAGGAAGGGGACGAGGGCGGCGCAGTCCTCGGGGGTGCCGAAGCCCTCGCCCTTGCGCAGGAAGTCCGGGAGCGGCGTGCCGCCGCGCATCGCCTCGATGTACGGGGCGAAGGCGGGGATGGACTCGGTCATCGCCGTCGCGGCGACCGGCACGATCGCGTTGACGGTGATGTTCGCGCGGCCCAGCTCCATCGACCAGGTGCGGGCGAAGGCGGCGATGCCGGCCTTGGCGGCGGCGTAGTTCGTCTGCCCGAAGTTGCCGCGCTGGCCGGCCGGGGAGCCGACCAGGATCAGGGTGCCGCCCTCGCCCTGCTCGCGCATGCGCACGGCGGCGGCGCGGGCGCAGGTGAAGGTGCCCTTGAGGTGGGTGGCGATCACCGCGTCGAAGTCGTCGTCGGTCATCTTCCACAGGACCTTGTCGCGCAGGATGCCCGCGTTGGTGACCAGGACGTCCAGCCGCCCGAACTCCTCCACCGCGCGGCCGACCAGCCGGTTGGCGGCCTCGGTCGTGCCGACCGGGACGACCTCGGCGACGGCGGTGCCGCCGGCCTCGCGGATGGACTTCACGGCCGCCTCGGCCACGGCCTCGTCGACGTCGTTGACGACCACGGACGCGCCATGGGCGGCCAGGGCGTGGGCGTAGGCGAGGCCAAGGCCCCGGCCGCTGCCGGTGACGACGGCGGCCTTGCCGGTGAGATCGATGCTGGGCACGGGCGTGTCCCTTCGAGGAGAGGTGCGGCTACGAGATCGAAGGTAAGAACAATAGTTGTCGACGTCAATAGTTGTTGCGGACTCGTCCTTGCGTCATGCTGGGTGCGGTACGTCCGCACGCCCCGCCCGGGGCCTCGACCAGGGAGCCCGTCATCGCCAGCCGGCAGACCACCCAGCACACCGCAGGCAACGCACCGATCGACGCGCACGAGCCGTGGATGCGCACACTGCACGCGGACACGGGCTATCTGCTCTACCGCCTCGGCCTGCGCTCCGGTCAACTGTTCAACACCTTCCTCCAGGAGTCGGGCCTGCGGCTGCGCCACTACGCGGTGCTGCGCTTCCTCGCCACCACCCCGGGCGCGCTCCAGCGCGAGCTGAGCGCGTCGCTCGGCTACGACCCGAGCGCGATCGTCGGCCTGGTCGACGACCTGGAGAAGCTGGGCTTCGCCGAGCGGCGCCCCTCCCCCGACGACCGCCGCAGCCGGATCATCGTGCTGACCGAGGGCGGCCGGGCCTTCCTGCGGGACACCGACGAGGCCGGGCAGCGCGTCACGAACGATCTGGTCGGGCCGCTGGACGCCGACGAGCGCGAGCAGTTGCACGCGCTGCTGCAGAGAGTCGCCGAGTCCGGGCTGGGATGACGGGGGTGCCGATGACCGCCGACGCCGTGCCGTCCCCGTCGGCCAAGGGGACGCGTTCCGCGCCCGACCGGCTGCTGTCGGTGCTCGGGGCCTTCGACCTGGAGCATCCGGCGCTGTGTCTGACGGACATCGGCCGACGGGCCGGGCTGAGCCTGAGCACCGCGCACCGGCTGGTGGCCGCGCTCACCGAGTGGGGCGCGCTGGAGCGGGACGACTCCGGGCTGTACCACGTAGGGCTACGGCTGTGGGAGCTCGCGGCACTCGCGCCGCGCGGTCTTGCACTGCGGCAGGTCGCGCTGCCGTATCTGGAGGACCTCTACGAGGCCACGCACGAGAACGTGCAGTTGGCGGTCCAGGACGGCGCCGAGGTCGTCTACATCGAGTGGCTGTCGGGGCGCTCGGCGGTCGGTGTGCACATCCGCGTCGGGGCGCGCTGGCCGCTGCACGCCACGGGCGTCGGGCTCGCGCTGCTCGCGCACAGCGACGCGGACTTCCAGGAGGAGTACTGCGGCGGGCCGCTCGCCGCGTTCACGCCGTACACCGTCACCGATCCGGCCGGGCTGCGCCGCATGCTCGCCGAGGTGCGCCGCACGGGTGTGGCGGTGAGCAGCCGCCAGGTCACCGACGACGCGCTGTCCGTGGCGGCTCCGGTGCGGGGGCCGGGCGGGGCGGTCGTCGCCGCCGTATCGGTCGTCGTACCCCGGGCGGACGCCCAGGTACCGGTGCTGGCACCGGCGGTGCGGCTGGCGGCGCGGGGGATATCGCGGGGGCTGGGGTGGCAGCCGGAGAAGGGGACGTAGAGGGCCGAAGTCCACGCCGGCTCGCCGGCGCAGCGTGCCGGCGTTGCCGAACCGCACCCAGGGGGCGCGGGGCCATATCGATATGCGGCTCGGCAGCGCCGCGAAGGGGCGCGGGGAACTGCGCGACCAGCCACAACGAACCCGCGGACGCCCAACGACCCAGCACGCCCCACGGCAGGCGCCCCGCCGATATCCCTCTCACCGGTGAGGACGAGCCCCGAGTGACCTCGCGATACTGAAAGAGCCCTTGCCCCGAGGAGCCGCCCGTGTCCGCTCGTTCCTGGATCTCCCCCGCCGCCGCGCGCCTGCGCACCGCCAACCCGTACGTCGTCGACTCGGCGCTCGCCACGCTCGTGCTGTTCGCCGTCTCGTTGCAGTGGATCTTTCCCGACGAGGGCGACGACCGGCTGACCTGGCAGGGCTGGCTGATCGGTGCCGCGACGGCGGTGCCGCTGGTGTGGCGGCGCAGGGCGCCGTTCGCGACGGCGTGGGCCGTCTCGGTGGCCACCCCGGCCCAGGCCGTCTACCACGCGCCGCCGCCGGACGTGATGTACGGCGGCATGGTCGTCCTCTACACGATGGCCGCCCTGGGCAAGCCGTGGCAGCGGCGGGTGATGCTGGTCGGCTGGCTGATCGGCGTCTCGCTGACGATGATGCACAAGGAGGAGCCGCAGCCCTTCGAGTACGCCTTCCACCTGCTCAGCGTGGTGTGCGCGTACGGCTTCGGCGTGCTGGCCCGGGTGCAGCGGGCGTACGCCGCGGAACTGGAGGACCGGGCCCGGCAACTGGAGCGGGAGCGGGCCGCCGACACCGCGCGGGCCATCGCGCAGGAGCGGTCCCGGATCGCCCGGGACATGCACGACGTCCTCGCGCACGCGGTGAGCCTGATGGTGGTGCAGGCCGAGGCCGGACCGGTGGTGGTGCGCAGCGATCCGGCGCGCGCGGAGGCCGCGTTCGACGCCATCGCGGCGGCCGGGCGGGACGCGATGGGCCAACTGCGCCGGATCCTCGGGGTCCTCAAGGAGCCGCGGGGCAAGGACGGTGCGTGGCGGTTGCCGCAGCCGGGCGTGGCCGAGCTGCCCGGCCTGGTCCGCCAGGTCGGCGAGTCCACCGGCCTGCGCGTGGAGCTGCGCGCCTCGGGCACGCCCCGCCCGCTGCCCCCGGACACCGAGGTCGCCGCCTTCCGCGTGATCCAGGAAGCCCTCACCAACACCGTCAAGCACGCGCAGGCCACCTCCGCTACCGTCGAACTCGACTGGACGGAGGAAGAGTTGACACTGACGGTCACGGACGACGGACGGGGACCGGGCTCCGGTGACGGCGGGCACGGGCTGATCGGCATCCGGGAGCGGGCCGCCGCCTGCGGGGGCAGCGCGCGGGCCGGGCGCGGACCGGAAGGCGGTTTCCGGGTGGTCGTACGGCTGCCGGCGGCCGTCGACCGGGAGGCGGCTCTGGGATGAGCATCCGGGTGGTGGTCGCCGACGACCAGGAACTGGTGCGGGCCGGTTTCAGCATGATCCTCGAGGCGCAGGCGGACATCGAGGTGGTCGCGGAGGCCGGAGACGGCGCCGACGCGGTCGCCGCGGTGCAGCGGCACTCCCCCGATGTGCTGCTGCTCGACATCCGGATGCCGGTCATGGACGGTCTGGAGGCGGCGCGGCGGGTGTGCGGGCAGTCGAGCTGCAAGGTGGTCATGCTGACCACGTTCGACCTGGACGAGTACGTGTACGAGGCGTTGTGCGCGGGCGCCAGCGGCTTTCTGCTGAAGGACGTGCGGCGCGACGACCTCGTGCACGCCGTACGGGTCGTGGCGGCCGGGGACTCGCTGCTCGCGCCGACGGTGACGCGGCGGCTGGTCGCCGATATCGTGCGGCGCCGCCGCGAGGAGACCGCCGCCGAGGCCACGCCGCAGCGCCTGGACGTCCTGACGGCACGCGAGGTGGAGACCCTGCGGCTGCTGGCGCGCGGGCTGTCCAACTCCGAGATCGCCACGACCCTGTTCGTCAGCGAGCACACGGTGAAGACCCATGTCAGCAACGTGCTGGGCAAGCTCGCTCTCAGGGACCGGGTGCAGGCGGTGATCTGCGCCTACGAGACGGGGCTGGTGACCCCGGGATCCCCCTAGCGAGGGAGTTCCGGGCCCTCCTCCCCCGTGCGAGGGAGGCCCGCAAACCGCTCCCACCGGCGATCCGGTGACCACCCCTGTGGCGTGAGCCTGAGGGCGATGGCAACCGACCGTCCTGCCGGGAGGGACCGTGCTCACCACGCTCGCCCGGGCGGCGACCCGCCGCCCGCTCACCGTCATCGCCCTGTGGGTGCTCTTCCTGCTGCTCGGCTTCGGCCTCGGGACGGGTGTCTTCGGCCGCCTCTCGGACAACGTGGCCGACATCCCGGGCACCGAGTCCGAGGCCGCCGCCCAGTACCTCGACCGCGCCGACCCCGCCGGGGAGTCGATCACCGGCGTCGTCGAGGGCACCGCCGTCGCCGACCCCGCGCTGCGGCAACAGGTCGAACGGGCCGTCGCCGACGTGCGCTCCCTCGACGGGGTGGCCGCCGTACCCGACCCGTACGCCACCCGTGGCCTGACCGCCGATGACGGCCGGGCCCTGATCATCCCCGTCACCCTGGAAGGCGGTCTCGACGACGCCGCCGAGGAGGACGCCGTGGACGCGGCGGCCGAGCGGATCCGGCAGATCGACGCGCCCGAAGTGCATGTCAGCGGCGGCCCGTTGCTGGGTACGCAGATCGGTGAGCGGGCCCAGGAGGACGTACGGAACGCGGAGTTGATCTCCCTGCCGGTGGTGCTCGCACTGCTGCTGGTGGTGTTCGGCGGGCTTCGCGCGGCGGCGCTGCCCCTGGTGATCGCGGTCAGCGGGATCGCGGGGGCGTTCCTCGCGCTGTTCCTGTTCAGCGAGGTCACCGACATCTCCGTGTACGCGATCCAGGTGACCACGATGCTGGGGCTCGGACTCGCCGTGGACTACGCCCTGTTGATGGTGGTGCGCTTCCGCGAGGAACGCCGCAGCACCGAGGACGTGGCACAGGCCGTGGAGCGTACGGTCGCGGCGGCCGGCCGTACCGTGCTGTTCTCCGGGGTCACGGTCGCGGTCAGCCTGACCGGGCTGCTGGTGTTCCCGAGCGTGTTCCTGCGCAGCATGGGGCTTGCCGTGGCCGCCGTGGTGGTCGTCGACATGCTGGCCGCGCTCACGCTGCTGCCGGCGCTGCTCGCGAGGTTCGGCGGGAGGATCGCGCCGGCGAAGGTCCGGCCGGAGGGCGAGGAGGGCCGCGTGTTCGCCCGCCTGGCCCGCTTCTCGGCCCGCCGCAGGGTCGCCGTGGTGGCCACCGTCGTACCGGTCCTGCTCGTGCTGGCGCTGCCCGTCACCGGCATGACGATCAACCTCGGCGACGCCGAGCAACTGCCGGCGAGCACCGAGGCACGGCAGTTGTACGACACCGTCGACGAGCACTTCCCGCCGGGCACCGGCGTCTCGCCGATCACGGTCGTGCTGAAGCCGGGCGCGGACTCGGATACCGCCGACCGGATCCGGGCGCTGTCCCCGACGGCCGAGTCCCACGAACTGCCCGGCGGGGCGACGGTCCTGCGCGTCCAGCCACCGGGCAGCGTCGACGGCGCGCAGGCCACCGCCCTGGTCGAGCGGATACGGGACGTGCGCGGCGGCGAGCCGGTCGAGGTCACCGGACCGGCCGCCCGTCTGGTGGACTTCCGGGAGATGCTCGCCGAACGGGCGCCCTGGGCCGCGGTCACGGTCCTGGCCGGCATCTTCGCCCTGCTCTTCGCCTTCACGGGCTCGCTGTTGATCCCGCTGCGCACCATCCTGACCACCCTGCTCAGCCTGGGCGCCGCGCTCGGCATGGTGGTGTGGGTCTTCCAGGACGGGCATCTGGCCGGGCTGCTCGGCGCCGAGGACCTGGACGCGCTGAGCCTGACCGCGCCGCCGCTGATCGTGGCGATCGCGTTCGGTCTGGCCATGGACTACGAGCTGTTCATCCTGGCCCGGATGCGCGAGGCACGGCGGCTCACCGGCGACGACCAGGAGGCCGTGGTCACCGGTCTGCGCCGCTCCGGCCGCGTCGTCACCTGCGCGGCACTGCTCCTCGCGGTGGTGTTCGGCGCCTTCATGACCGGCGGCTTCGCACCCATCCTCCAGATCGGTCTGGGGCTGACCCTCGCGGTACTGATCGACGCGACGGTCGTAAGGATGCTGCTGGTCCCGGCGACGATGGCGCTGCTCGGCCGCCTTGCCTGGTGGGCACCGAAGCCGCTGCGCCGGGCGCACGACCGGTTCGGGCTGCACGAGGAGGCCCCGGCGCCCGCGCCCTCCGTGACGACGAGGGCCTGACGCCGCGGCCGGGCACCGGCACCTCGTTTCGGTGCCGGTGCCTACAGGCGCACGGTCATCTTCACGGTCACCTCGTCACCGGCCCCGAGCCCCTGCGGCTTACGGACGGCGTTCTTCAGCGGCAGCAGGTAGCCGCCGTCCTTGGGGAAGAGCGACGTCTCGAAGGCGATCTCGCCGACCCGGGCCTCGACCGGGATCACACCCCAGCCGTAGGTGGCCATGGCGGCCACGTCCCGGATGTCGGCGGACTCCTCGTCGGGGATCCGGACGAAGTAGAACGGCGCCGGTCCGCGCCATTCGATCACCGAGCCGGTGAAAGCGAGTTCCATACGCTGCGGACCTCTTCTCTCGTCTGTCTTCCGAGCCGACCTCACGGGAATCCCAGACTAGGTGGTCGGCTCAGCGAACCTGTCGCTCTTCGGCCCGATGCCTTTGATCCTGGTCGGAGTTCCCTCCGGGGCGAACGGGTGGTGGAAGGTGAAGGCGTGCGGCGCGGAGCCGTGGTCGTGGAGGTGTTCCAGCCTGGAAACCCCGTCCTGCCAGGTGGGTATCACGTCGTCGGCGACCCACCAGAACACGTAACTCGGGTGTCCCGTCCTCTCGAACCAGTCGTAACGCCTGTTCAGCGCCTCACGGTGCAGACCGGTGTAGATGGCGTCGAAGGCGGGGTTCAGGCCGGTCCAGAGTGAGAGGGTCGCGTCCAGGGCGATGGTTTCCACCGTGCGGCCCTTGCTGTACCAGGTCGGTACGACGAACTCTCCCCATGCACCCCAGTCCAAGTCGAAGTGTGTGCCCCGGCCGCGGTCTGCCGCTTCAGCACGAGCGAGGTATCCGGGGTGCTGGGTGATCTCCGGGTAGACGGCCTCGCCGCTGTCGTGGAGTTCGCGCGTGAGCGGTGTGGGATCGGCGAGAGGTGACTTCAGGACGCCGAAGGTGTACAGCGCAAGATGGGGCATGCGTCTCTCCCTGGTTGGGGGTGCCTGGCGTGGACCCGGTTCGGTGGCTTTCGCATGCGGGCGAGGATTCGTGGGGCATGACCGACTCATCCCGTCGCGGGTGGCTCAGCCTCAAGGAACTCCTGTGCGACCGTGGGCGATCGCCGAGGACCAGGTGAAGGTAGCTGCCTCTGCGGGCCATGTCGAAGTTGCGTTTTCCCTGCCCACGTGGCCTCCTGCGCAGGTCATTGCGGGGGCTGGGGCGGTGACGGGCGGGGCGGGCGAGTGCGCTTGGCGGGCTCTACCACCTTGCTTCGGGACTCACCACACAGCACACGACTCGGGAACATCGCCGCCGCCCTCACCTGCTGGAAGCTCGCTCAGATCAGCATTCGGGGACACGGTCCTGTTGACTCATCGCGGTGACGAGGGTGGAGGAGATGTGGGCCAGGGCGGGGTCCGCAGCGATGAAGAACGTTTCGACCCCGGCCAGTTCGTGGTTCATGCGGGCCATCGGCATTTCGTAGTCCAGGTCGGCAACGCCGCGGACTCCGCGGACGACGACGTCGATTCCGACTCGGCGGCAGTAGTCGACCAGCAGGCCGCCGGTGTGGGAGTCGACCGTGACGTTGCTCAAGTCAGTTGCTGCCCCGCGGAGCCGGTCCAGCCGTTCCGCGATGGGGAAGCGGCCGGTCTTGTTCGGATTGAACATCACGCACACGACGACCTCGTCGAACAGGAGGGCAGCGCGCCGGAGTACGTCCTGGTGCCCTTGGGTGACCGGGTCGAACGATCCTGGGAAGAGGGCTCGCATGATCGGCAAGATTAACAGCGGCCGGAACCCGTCCCGGGCGGACCGGAAGGCGGGCGCCGCGCTCCAGGGCCCGTTTGCCTTCACAGGGTGAACTTCCCTGTGATGCAAGGGATTTATCTGCTTCACCTCTTGACGACCGGAGTGCCGGGGAGCACATTGGCGGCACTTTGAGAGCGCTCTCAACGAGTTCTCGAAGGCATCCCGCTCCCCACTTCCGTACACCGAGAGGCAGCACCCCATGAGTGACCCCTCCGGCATACACCGCAGACCCCGCTCCCCAAGGCGCGCGCTGCTGGCCGTACTCGGCACGCTCGGCCTCGTGGCGGCCGCAGCCACTGTCGCCGTCCCCTCCGCCAACGCGTCGGCGCCCACGCCCCCTTCGGGCTGGACGCAGGTGTTCCTGGACGACTTCGAGGGCGCCGCGGGCTCCGGCGTGAACACCTCCAACTGGCAGTACGCGACCGGCAAGGGCTATCCCGGCGGCCCCGCCAACTGGGGTACCGGCGAGATCGAGACGATGACGAGCAGCACGGACAACGTGTCACTCGACGGCAACGGCAATCTGCGCATCACGCCCCGCCGGGACGCATCCGGCAACTGGACCTCCGGGCGCATCGAGACCAACCGCACCGACTTCCAGCCCCCGGCGGGCGGCAAGCTCCGCGTCGAGTCCCGTATCCAGGTGCCGAACGTGACCGGAGCGGCCGCCAAGGGGTACTGGCCGGCGTTCTGGATGCTGGGCGCGCCCTACCGCGGCAACTACTGGAACTGGCCGAGCGTCGGCGAGCTGGACATCATGGAGAACACCCAGGGCATGAACACGGTGTTCGCCACCATGCACTGCGGCACCTCACCCGGCGGCCCCTGCAACGAGACCAGCGGCATCGGAAGCAACACCCCCTGCTCCGGCACGACCTGTCAGGCAGGCTTCCACACCTACCGGATGGAGTGGGACCGCTCCACGAGCGTCGAGGAGATCCGCTTCTATCTCGACGGCGTCAACTTCCACACCGTACGGTCCAACCAGGTCGACGCGACGACGTGGACGAACGCGACGAACCACGGCTTCTTCATCATCTTCAACGTGGCCATGGGCGGCGGCTTCCCGGACGCCTTCGGCGGCGGCCCGGACGGCGGCACGCAGCCGGGCCACTCGATGGTCGTCGACTACGTCCAGGTGCTGTCCAGCGGGAGCGGTACCACACCCCCGCCGACGGGCAACCGTGACGCCTACAGCGCCATCCAGGCCGAGTCCTACGACGGCCAGGGCGGCGTGGGCACCGAGTCCACCTCCGACTCGGGCGGCGGCCAGAACATCGCCTCCCTCGCCAACGGCGACTGGGCGCTCTACCGGGGTGTCAACTTCGGTTCCCCGGCGGCCAACCAGTTCGTCGGCCGGGTGGCCAGCGGTGCGGCGGGCGGCGTCAGCGGTCTGGTCGAGGTGCGCCTGGACAGCCGCGGCAACGCGCCCGTCGGCAGTTTCGCGGTGGGCAACACGGGCGGCTGGCAGTCGTGGCGGACGATCCCGGCGAACATCACCGGGGTGACGGGTACGCACGACGTCTATCTGACCTTCACCAGCGGTCAGCCGGCGGACTTCGTCAACGTGAACTGGTTCAACTTCGGCCGCTGAGCGCTCCGCGCATCGAGCCACGACAGGCGTCAGTGGTCCGCGGGTCTGTCGTGGCTGGTCGCGCACACGCGGCGGAGCCGCACATCGATACAGCCCCGCGCCCCTTCGGGGCGCGGGGCACCGGCGTGTTCAGCGGGGCCGTCGCAGCGCGCGGACCGCCTTCGGGAGAGTGAGGGCAAGGGCGAGGGCGGCCAGCGGGAGCGCGATGTCGCGCCAGGGGTCCCGGATGGGCCGGTAGGTGGTGATGCCGTCCCGGATCTCGATGTAGCCGAGGGGCTTGGCCTCGACGCCTCCCCCACCGCCCCCGCCGTCCTCGGTCTTGGCGCCCTCGGCCTTGTGTCCCGCGCCGCCGCCGAAGCCGTAGGCGACCCTGGCGACCGGGATGACGGTGATGCCGTCGGCGGTGACGGGTTCGCCGTAGACGGCGGTGACCGAGGCACGGCCGCCGAGCTTCTCGGCGAGGCGTTCCAGGAGGGTGACGGAGGCGGGGGCGGTCGTGACGTCCGGGGCAGACTCGGCCACGGGCGCGGGGTCTTCTTTGTCTTCTTCATGGGCGGTCATGCAGGCTTCGTAGACACCCGGGCCCCCCGTGTCAAGCGGCCCCGCCGGTTCACCCGTCCCTGCTCGACGGAGGGTTCGCAGCGGGGCGCATCCATCAGACACGCGGTTCGACAACGCCCTGAGGGGCGCGGGGAACTGCGCGACAAGCCACAACCGACCCGCAGACGCTCGACGACCCTGCACGCCGCCACCTACGGCGCCACGTCAACGAAGCTCCGCCCGGAACACCGCCGGCGTCATCTCCGTGTGCTGATGAAAGAACTTGGAGAAGTTCGCGGCGTCCGGGAACCCGACCGCCGCTCCCACACGGCCGATCGGCATGTCCGTGTGGGCGAGCAGTCGCTTCGCCTCCAGGATCACCCGCTTGTCGATGAACCCTTTGGGTGTCTCACCGGTCGCGGCGCGCACCGCACGCACCAGGGTGCGCCGCGAGTAGCCGAGCTGATCGGCATACGCGCTGACGCTGTGGTTGGTGGCGAAGCCCCGCTCCACCGCTTCCCGGAAGAGGGTGAACGTCGTGTCGCCCTGGTGGCGCGCGGCCTCCGCCGAGCTCGCGGCGAGATGGGCCAGGCGCAGCAGGAACGCCGTCAGCGAGTGCCGCAGGACGGCGGTGTGCAGGCTCAGCGGCAGGGTCGTGGTGTCCTCGTACTCGCGTTGCAACTGGGCGAGGGCCGAGCGCAGGGCGGGAAGCTGGGCCTCGTCGGGGTGGAGCAGGGGCGGCAGGTCGTAGCGGTAGAGGCCGGTCGCCTCGACGGTGGCGCGGGGCAGGAAGCCGGGCTGCATGGTCAGGACGGTGCCGCGGTAGTCGTCGGTCCCGGAGAAGCGGTGGACCTGGCCGGGGCGGATCCACAGCAGGTCGCCGGCGTCCGCCTCGTACTCGGCGAAGTCGATCATGTGCCGCACGGGCCCCTCGGTGAAGAGCATCACGACGTGGAAGTCGATGCGGTGCACCCGCTCCAGCGGTGCGTCCGCGGCGTGCCAGGTGCGGCCGGCGCCCATCCGGCCCACCTGCATGCCGACGCCGAGGACGCTCAGATCGGCCGGGAACGGAAACGTCCGTATCGCGTCACCGCCTTGAGCCCTCGCGTCCGCGATATCCGCCATATCCACCATGTCCGTCTCGTGCCGTCTCACCCGTGCGCCGCCCCCGCTCAGCCGTGCGCGGCACTCCTCGCGGTGTCCCACTTTCACCACAGCCTGACACACGCCGACCTTCCCTCTCAAAAGTCAGACTTTTACTTTTGAACGCGTTGGACCAGCTACTTCGCTCCGATCGAGGACTTTTTGAAGATGAGCACGCAGACCCCGGACAGCTTCGAATGGACCGAACTCGACCGGCGTGCCGTCGACACGGCCCGCCTTCTCGCGGCCGATGCCGTACAGCGGGTCGGCAACGGCCACCCGGGCACGGCGATGAGCCTCGCCCCCGCCGCGTACACGATCTTTCAGAAGGTGATGCGGCACGACCCCGCCGACCCTGAGTGGACCGGACGCGACCGCTTCGTCCTCTCCCCCGGCCACACCTCGCTGACGCTCTACACCCAGCTCTTCCTCGCCGGGTACGAGCTGGAGCTCGACGACCTCAAGTCGTTCCGGACGCAGGGTTCGAAGACGCCGGGTCACCCCGAGTACGGGCACACGGCAGGCGTCGAGACGACGACCGGCCCGCTCGGCCAGGGTGTCGCCAACGCCGTCGGCATGGCGATGGCCGCCCGCTACGAACGCGGCCTGTTCGACCCGGACACCGCCGAGGGCGAGTCCCCGTTCGACCACACCATCTGGGCGATCGTCTCCGACGGCGACCTGGAGGAGGGCGTCTCCGCCGAGGCCTCCTCGCTGGCCGGCCACCAAAAGCTCGGCAACCTGGTCTTCCTCTACGACGACAACCACATCTCCATCGAGGGCGACACCGCGACCGCGTTCTCCGAGGACGTGCTGAAGCGCTATGAGGCGTACGGCTGGCACGTGCAGCGGATCGAGCCGGAGCTCGGCGGCGACATCGACGTCCACGCGCTGTACGCGGCGCTCAGGGCGGCCCAGGCCGAGACCGAGCGCCCCTCGATCATCGCGATGCGCACCATCATCGCGTGGCCCGCCCCGAACGCGCAGAACACCGAGGCCTCGCACGGCTCCGCCCTCGGCGAGGACGAGATCGCCGCCACCAAGCGCCTCCTGGGCTTCGACCCGGAGAAGTCCTTCGAGGTCGCCGACGAGGTCCTCGCCCACGCCCGCCGCGCCCTGGACCGGGGCGCCGAGGCGCACGCGGCCTGGGACAAGCGGTTCGGCGCCTGGCGCGCCGCCGACCCCGAGCGCGCCCGGCTGTTCGACCGGATCGTCGCCGGCCAGCTTCCCGAGGGCTGGGAGTCCTCGCTCCCGGTGTTCGAGGAGGGCAAGCCGGTCGCGACCCGCGCTGCCTCCGGCAAGGTGCTCCAGGCGCTGGGCGCGGTCCTTCCCGAGCTGTGGGGCGGCTCGGCCGACCTGGCCGGCTCCAACAACACCACCATCGACAGCGCGAGTTCGTTCCTGCCCAAGGGCAACCCGCTGCCGGAGGCCGACCCGTACGGCCGTACCGTCCACTTCGGCATCCGTGAATTCTCGATGGCCGCGGAGATGAACGGCATCGCCCTGCACGGCAACACCCGTATCTACGGCGGCACCTTCCTGGTGTTCTCCGACTACATGCGCAACGCCGTGCGCATGTCGGCTCTCATGCAGCTTCCGGTGACGTACGTGTGGACGCACGACTCCGTCGGTCTGGGCGAGGACGGCCCGACCCATCAGCCGGTCGAGCACCTGGCGTCGCTGCGTGCCATCCCGGGCCTGAACATCGTGCGCCCGGCGGACGCCAACGAGACCGCGATCGTGTGGGCCGAGATCCTGCGCCGCCACTCCACCGACCCGGCCCCGCACGGCCTCGCACTGACCCGCCAGGGCGTGCCGACATACGCGCCCAACTCCGATGCGGCAAAGGGTGGTTACGTCCTTCGGGACTCCTCCACCGGCACGCCGGACGTCGTTCTCATCGCGACCGGCTCCGAGGTCCAGCTCGCGGTCGCCGCGCGCGAGCGGCTGGAGGCCGAGGGGATCGGCACGCGGGTGGTGTCGATGCCGTCCGTGGAGTGGTTCGAGCAGCAGCCGCGTGAGTACCGCGAGAGCGTCCTGCCGCCGGCCGTGAAGGCGCGGGTCGCCGTCGAGGCCGGCATCGGGCTCACCTGGTACCGCTTCGTGGGCGACGCCGGACGCATCGTCTCCCTGGAGCACTTCGGCGCCTCCGCCGACGCGAAGACCTTGTTCGCCGAGTACGGCTTCACCCCCGAGAACGTGGCCGCCGCCGCCCGGGAATCGCTTGCCGCCGCCCGCGGTTGACCTGAACGCAGAAAGAAGACGATCACTGTGACCACCGAAGCAACCGCGACCGCGGGCACGCTGAAGCGCCTGTCCGACGAGGGCGTCTCGATCTGGCTGGACGACCTGTCGCGCAAGCGGATCGACTCCGGCAACCTCGCCGAACTCATCGCGGACAAGAACGTCGTGGGCGTCACCACCAACCCGTCCATCTTCCAGGCCGCCATCGGCTCCGGCGAGGGCTACGAGGAGCAGCTCGCCGACCTCGCGGTGCGGGGCGTCACGGTCGACGAGGCCGTGCGGATGATGACCACCGCCGACGTCCGTGCCGCCGCCGACATCCTGCGCCCCGTGTACGACGCCACCGACGGCCGCGACGGCCGGGTCTCCATCGAGGTCGACCCGCGCCTCGCCCACGAAACGGCGGCCACGATCGCCGAGGCCAAGCAGCTCGCCTGGCTGGTCGACCGCCCCAACGTGATGATCAAGATCCCGGCGACCAGGGCCGGCCTCCCGGCGATCACCGAGGTCATCGGCCTCGGCATCAGCGTCAACGTCACGCTGATCTTCTCCCTGGAGCGCTACCGCGAGGTCATGGACGCCTACCTGGCCGGTCTGGAGAAGGCCGCCGCCAAGGGCCTGGACCTGTCCGCCATCCACTCTGTGGCGTCCTTCTTCGTCTCCCGCGTCGACGCGGACATCGACAAGCGGCTGACGGCGATCGGCACGGACGAGGCCCTCGCGCTGAAGGGCCGCGCGGCGCTCGCCAACGCGCGCCTGGCCTACGAGGCGTACGAGGATGTGTTCGGCTCTGCCGACGATTCGACACGGTCAGGAGCACGCTGGACGGCCCTGACCGGCGCCAGGGCCAACAAGCAGCGCCCGCTGTGGGCCTCCACGGGCGTCAAGGACCCCGCCTACAAGGACACTCTGTACGTGGACCAACTGGTCGCGCCCGGCACCGTCAACACGATGCCCGAGGCCACTCTGAACGCCACCGCCGACCACGGCGGGATCACCGGCGACACGGTGACGGGCGGCTACGCGCAGGCCCGCGCCGACCTGGCCGCCGTGGAGGCGCTCGGGATCTCCTACGACGAGGTCGTCACCCGCTTGGAGCACGAGGGCGTCGCCAAGTTCGAGGTGGCGTGGCAGGACCTGTTGGACGCCGTCAAGAAGTCGCTCGGCAACAAGGGAGCTGACGCAGAATGACCTCCGACTGGGACAACCCCCTCCGCGACGCACGGGACCGCCGTCTGCCCCGTATCGCAGGCCCGTCCGGGCTCGTGATCTTCGGGGTCACGGGCGACCTGTCCCGCAAGAAGCTGATGCCAGCGGTGTACGACCTCGCCAACCGCGGCATGCTGCCGCCGGGCTTCTCGCTCGTCGGGTTCGCCCGCCGGGACTGGGAGGACGAGGACTTCGCGCAGATCGTGCACGACTCGGTGCGTGAGCACGCCCGTACCGAGTTCCGCGAGGAGGTCTGGCAGCAGCTCTCCGAGGGCATGCGGTTCATCCCGGGTGACTTCGACGACGACGAGGCGTTCGACCGGCTGCGCCAGACCGTCGTGGACCTCGACAAGGCGCGCGGCACGAGCGGCAACTACGCCTTCTACCTCTCCGTACCGCCGAAGTTCTTCCCGAAGGTCGTGCAGCAGCTCAAGAAGCACGGCCTCGCGGACGCCCCCGAGGGGTCCTGGCGGCGGGCGGTCATCGAGAAGCCGTTCGGCCGGGACCTCGCGAGCGCCCGTGAGCTGAACGCGATCGTGCACGACGTGTTCGACCCGGAGCAGGTCTTCCGGATCGACCACTACCTCGGCAAGGAGACCGTCCAGAACATCCTGGCGCTGCGCTTCGCGAACCAGATGTTCGAGCCGATCTGGAACCGGTCGTACGTCGACCACGTGCAGATCACCATGGCCGAGGACATCGGCATCGGCGGCCGTGCGGGCTACTACGACGGCATCGGCTCGGCCCGTGACGTCATCCAGAACCACCTGCTCCAGCTCATGGCGCTGACCGCCATGGAGGAGCCGGCCGCGTTCGACGCCGCGTCGCTGCTCACCGAGAAGCTGAAGGTGCTCAGGGCGGTCAAGCTGCCGGAGGATCTCGGGCGGCACACCGTGCGCGGGCAGTACGCGACGGCCTGGCAGGGCGGCGAGAAGGTGCTCGGCTACCTGGACGAGGACGGCATCGACCCGGACTCGAAGACCGACACCTACGCGGCCATCAGGCTGAACGTCGACAACCGGCGCTGGGCGGGCGTGCCGTTCTATCTGCGCACCGGCAAGCGGCTGGGGCGGCGGGTGACGGAGATCGCGGTCGTCTTCCAGCGGGCACCGCACTCCCCCTTCGACTCCACCGCCACCGAGGAGCTCGGCCAGAACGCCGTCGTCATCCGCGTCCAGCCGGACGAGGGCATGACCGTGCGGTTCGGCTCCAAGGTGCCGGGTACCTCGATGGAGATCCGGGACGTGACGATGGACTTCGCCTACGGCGAGTCCTTCACGGAGTCGAGCCCGGAGGCCTACGAGCGGCTCATCCTGGATGTCCTCCTTGGAGACGCCAATTTGTTCCCCCGTCACCAGGAAGTGGAAGAGTCCTGGAAGATCCTCGATCCGATCGAGGAGTACTGGGACAAGCACGGCAGGCCGGCGCGGTACGCGTCCGGGAGCTGGGGACCCGAGGAAGCCGACGAGATGCTCGCACGAGACGGACGGAGCTGGCGCAGGCCATGAAGATCGACCTGAGCGACACCACGGCAAGCAAGATCAACAAGGCGCTGGTGCAGGGCCGCCGCGCGATCGGCACGCCGGCCGTGGGCATGGTCCTGACGATGGTCATCGTCACGGACGAGGAGAACGCCTACGACTCGATCAAGGCGGCCGAGGAGGCGTCGCACGAGCACCCGGCGCGCACCCTGGTCGTCATCAAGCGGCACGCCCGCACCCCGCGCGACCGCACCCGCTCCCACCTCGACGCCGAGGTCCGGGTGGGCGCCGACGCCGGCACCGGCGAGACGGTGATCCTGCGGATGTACGGCGAGGTGTCCGACCACGCCGACTCGGTGGTGCTGCCGCTGCTGCTGCCGGACGCGCCGGTCGTGGTGTGGTGGCCGGTGGACGCGCCCGAGAACCCGTCGAAGGACCCGCTGGGCGCGCTGGCCCAGCGCCGGATCACCGACCTGTACACCACCGAGAGCCCGCTGTCGGACCTGGAGGTGCGCGCCCGCTCCTACGCGCCCGGCGACACCGACCTCGCGTGGACCCGGCTCACCCCGTGGCGCTCCATGCTCGCCGCGGCCCTGGACCAGGCGCGGGTGCCGATCGTCTCGGCGGTCGTGGAGGCGGAGGCCGACAACCCGGCCGCCGAGCTGCTGGCGCGCTGGCTGGAGGCCCGGCTGCACGTCAGCGCCGAGCGGGTCGTCACCGCCGGACCGGTCGTCACGGGCGTGCGCCTGGGAACCGAGGACGGCGAGATCGTCATCGACCGTCCCGAGGGGCCGCTGGCCACGCTGTCCCTGCCGGACCAGCCGTCGCGCACCCTGGCGCTGAAGGTGCGCACCACCTCCGAACTCATCGCCGAGGAGCTCAGGCGCCTCGACGCCGACGAGATGTACGCCATCGCCCTGCGGGGCGAGGCCGGCAAGGAGACGTCCTGACATGTCCGACCCGCTGTCCGGCTTCCCCAGGCTCAACCGGCGCCCCGAGTGGGCGGCCCTGGAGGACCACCGCGCGGACGCGCTCCAGCGCCCGCGGCTGCGCGACCTGTTCGAGGCCGACCCGTCCCGCGCCGAGCGGTACGTCGTGCGCGTGGGCGATCTGCGCATCGACTACTCCAAGCACCTGATCAACGACGAGACGCTCGCCCACCTTCACGAACTGGCCGTCGCAACCGACGTGTCCGGGCTGCGCGACGCCATGTTCCGCGGCGAGAAGATCAACACCACCGAGGACCGCGCCGTACTGCACACCGCGCTGCGTGCGCCGGGTGACGCGGTGATCGAGGTGGACGGCGAGAACGTCGTGCCCAAGGTGCACGCGGTGCTCGACAAGATGAGCGGCTTCGCCGAACGCGTGCGCTCCGGCGCCTGGACCGGCCACACCGGCAAGCGGATCAGGAACGTCGTCAACATCGGCATCGGCGGCTCCGATCTCGGTCCCGCGATGGCGTACGAGGCTCTTCGCCCGTTCACGGCACGGGAGTTGACGTTCCGGTTCGTCTCCAACGTCGACGGTGCCGACCTGCACGAGGCGGTGCGGGACCTGGACCCGGCCGAGACGCTGTTCATCGTCGCGTCGAAGACGTTCACCACGATCGAGACGATCACCAACGCCACCTCGGCCCGTTCCTGGATGCTGGCCGGGCTGGGCGGCGACGAGAAGGCGGTCGCCAAGCACTTCGTGGCACTGTCGACGAACGCCGGCAAGGTCACCGAGTTCGGTATCGACCCGGACAACATGTTCGAGTTCTGGGACTGGGTCGGCGGCCGCTACTCCTACGACTCGGCGATCGGCCTGTCCCTGATGGTCGCCATCGGCCCGGCCAACTTCCGGGCGATGCTCGACGGCTTCCACACCGTCGACGAGCACTTCAAAAGCGCACCCCCCGAGGCCAACGCCCCGCTGATCATGGGCCTGTTGGGCGTCTGGTACGGCAACTTCTTCGGCGCCGAGTCCCATGCGGTGCTGCCGTACAGCCACTACCTGTCGAAGTTCACGGCGTACCTCCAGCAGCTCGACATGGAGTCCAACGGCAAGTCGGTGGACCGCGACGGGCACGTCGTGGGCTGGGAGACCGGTCCGGTGGTGTGGGGCACGCCCGGCACCAACGGGCAGCACGCCTACTACCAGCTCATCCACCAGGGAACCCGGCTGATCCCGGCCGACCTGATCGGATTCGCCCGCCCGGTCGCCGAGCTGAGCGACGAACTCAAGGCCCAGCACGACCTGTTGATGGCGAACCTGTTCGCGCAGGGCCAGGCGCTCGCCTTCGGCAAGACGGCCGACGAGGTCCGCGCGGAAGGGGTGCCCGAGGCGCAGGTCCCGCACCGCACCTTCCTCGGCAACCACCCGACCACCACGATCCTCGCCCGCGAGCTGACCCCGTCGGTCCTCGGCCAGTTGGTCGCCCTCTACGAGCACAAGGTCTTCGTGCAGGGTGCGATCTGGCACATCGACTCCTTCGACCAGTGGGGCGTGGAGCTTGGCAAGGTCCTCGCCAAGCGGGTCGAGCCCGCCCTCACCGAGGGCGCCGACGTCCCCGGTCTCGATGCCTCCACCGCCGCCCTCGTGGCCGCCTACCGTGAACTCAAGGAAGTGAATCTGACATGACTGCCATGCAGTTGGGCCTCATCGGTCTCGGCAAGATGGGCGGCAACATGCGCGAACGGATCCGCCGCGCCGGCCACACCGTCATCGGCTACGACCGCAACCCCGACGTCTCCGACGTCAAGAGCCTCGAAGAGCTGGTCCAGCGGCTCGACGCGCCGCGCACGGTGTGGGTGATGGTCCCGGCCGGCACCGCCACCCAGGGCGTCGTCGACGAGCTCAAGGACCTGCTGTCCCCGGGCGACACGGTGGTCGACGGCGGCAACTCCCGCTGGACGGACGACGAGAAGCACGCCGCCGAACTCGGCATCAAGGGCATCGGCTTCGTCGACGCGGGCGTCTCCGGCGGCGTGTGGGGCCTGGAGAACGGCTACGCGCTGATGGTCGGCGGCGAGAAGGAGCACGTGGAGCGGCTCCAGCCGATCTTCGAGGCGCTCAAGCCGCAGGGCCCGTACGGCTATGTGCACGCCGGCCGGGTCGGTGCCGGGCACTTCTCGAAGATGGTCCACAACGGCATCGAGTACGCCATGATGCAGGCCTACGCCGAGGGCTGGGAGCTGCTGGAGAAGGTCAACTCGGTGGACAACGTGCGTGAGGTGTTCCGCTCCTGGCAGCAGGGCACGGTCATCCGCTCCTGGCTGCTGGACCTCGCGGTGAACGCCCTGGACGAGGACGAGCACCTGCAGAAGCTGAAGGGCTTCGCGCAGGACTCCGGCGAGGGCCGGTGGACCGTCGAGGCGGCCATCGACCACGCCGTGCCGCTGCCCGCGATCACGGCCTCCCTGTTCGCCCGGTTCGCCTCCCGTCAGGACGACTCCCCGCAGATGAAGATGATCGCGGCGCTGCGCAACCAGTTCGGCGGGCACGCCGTCGAGTCGAAGTAGCGGGCTGGGGTTGCTGGGGCACTGACGTGCGGGCGGGCAGGCACCGGGAGCCGGCCCGCCTCAGGGCGGTCCGCCCGACGCGCCCAAGTGCCGAGCCGAAGGACGCGCCGGACTCCGCCTGGGGTGCGGCCGTCCAACGGTCCTTCTTCGGTCGGCAGGCGGTGAGTTGACAGGTTCGGCGGCCGGCGTCAGAGTCCCGGCTGATGGAGATCAACGATCTGACGCCGGCCGAGCTTCGCGTCTGGCAGGCCTTTCCCAAGGGTGAGGCCGTGGACTTCCGTGCGGCGCAGGGCGAGAGCGCGGCCGACGGTGCCGACTGGGGCCCGCAACGGACCGTCCGCGCCTCGGTGTTGCGGGCGCTGCTGCTCGACGGCCCGGTGCAGAGCGGGGAGGTGGCCGCTCTCAAGGTGTCGGGCGCGCGGATCACCGGCGCACTGGATCTGCGATACGCGACGATCGCCAGCGTCGCGCGCCTGAGTGACTGCCACTTCGAGGCCGTCCCGGATCTTTCCGGGGCCGAGCTGAAGTACCTCAATCTGTCCGGGTCCGACCTGCCCGGTCTGGCGTCGGCGCGGGTCCGGGTCGACGGTGGGCTGCGGCTGACGAGGTGCCGGTTCCGCGGGCCGGTGCGGCTGGGCGGCGCGCAGATCGCCGGGGCGCTGTATCTGGAGGGCGCCGAGATCACCGCGCCCGAGGGAACCGGGGATCCGGTTCTGCAGGCCCACCAGGTGACCGTCGGGGAGGACCTGTGCGCGTCGCGGCTGCGCACGCGCGGCGAGATCCGCCTCAACGGCGCCATGATCAGCGGCTCGCTCCGACTGGAGGAGGCCGATCTGCGTCATCCCGGCGAGTTCGTCCTCAGCGCCGAGGCCCTCGAGGTGGGCGCCAACGTCCTAGGCAGACGGCTGAGCACGCACGGGCGCATCGACCTGCGCGGTGCCCGCGTTCCCGGCCGGCTCGACCTGCTGTACAGCAGGCTGTCCAATCCCGGCGGCACGGCGATGCGGGCGAGCAGTTGCGTCATCGGCGAGGTGTGGCTGCGCCGGGGCCCGCGGATGCAGGGCATGCTCAACCTGCGCCGCTCCCAGATAGAACACCTCAACCTGGAGCCGGAGATGCTCCCGGACCAGGTCCGCCTCCTCGACCTCACCTACACGTCCCTGACCCCGCATGTGCCGCCCGAGCAGCGGCTGCCCATGCTGGAGCGGGACGAGGACACCTTCGACCCGCACGGGTACGAGCAGTTGACCGCCGCCTACCGCCGCACCGGCGACGACGACGCCGCCCGGCTGGTGCAGCTCGCCAAGCAGCGCCGGCACCGCACCACCCTGCCCTGGTACGGCCGTCTGTGGGGCCATGTCCAGGACGCCGCCGTCGGCTACGGCTTCCGCCCGATGCGGGCGCTGGGCTGGCTGCTGTCCCTGCTCGCGGTCGCCTCGGTGGCGTTCGCGGTGCACCATCCCCCGCCGTTGAAGGCGGACGAGGCGCCGCAGTTCAACCCGGTCTTCTACACCCTGGACCTGCTGCTGCCGGTGATCTCCTTCGGTCAGGAAGCGGCGTTCGCCCCGAAGGGCCTGCAGCAGGCCCTTGCGTACACGCTGGTCCTCATCGGCTGGATCCTGGCCACCACGGTCGTCGCCGGTGTGACCCGCACCGTCAGCCGCCAATGACCGCCCGGGCGGTGTGCTGCGCGGCCAGCCGCACGGGCGCGTTCTGCGCGCCGTAGCCCCGGTAGCCGTCCCGCTGCACGAGCTCGAAGAAGACGCGGCCGACGGTCATGGTGTAGCAGTGCCGGAACTCGCCGTGTGCGTCGCGGTCGTAGAGGATGCCGAGTTCGCGGTACGTCTCCAGCTCTCCGTCGGTGAACTCATGCCGTGCCGCCAGGTCGTCGTAGTAGTTGGCGGGGATCGGCAGCAGCCGCCCGCCCGCCTCCCGGAAGCGGCGGGCCGCGGCGACGACGTCGTCCGTGGCCAGCGCGATGTGCTGGGCGTGCACGGTGTCGTCCGTGGGTGCCGCGCCGACGCCCAGGGCGATGCGGACGCTGCCGTCGGCGTTGGTGACGGCGCGGCTGCGCATCAGTCCGTATGGGTCGGCGACGTCCACGCTCTCCTGGGCGTGCAGCCCGAGGACGCTGCGGTGGAAGAGGGTCGCCTCGTCGTAGTGGTGCCAGGGCTGGGTGAGGGCGAGGTGATCGATCCGGTGCACGCCGGTGCCGTGGGCCTCGCCCGGAACGTCGGCGAAGTCGGCGCGCCAGTCGGGCAGTTCGGGTCGGGCGGGGGCACCTTCCTGCTCCAGTGGGGCCGGGAGCCTGGGGGGCGCGCAGAAGAAGAGCTCCGTGCCGTCGGGTGCCGCGACCGCGTCCAGCGGGGCGTCCTCGGCGGTGCGGCGGCGGGGCAGGACGGGGGCCAGGAGGGCCTCGGCGCGGCGGGCGGCGCCGGCCGGGTCGGGTGACTCGAGGCCGATCGCGGCGAGGCCGGTGCCGGTGCGGCGGGCGGCGCCCGAGGTGTTGACCAGGATGCGGGCCTCGCCCTGCTGCCAGAGGTCGACCGGCTTGGTGCGATGGCGTGCGGTGCGGGCGAAGCCGAGGGCGCCGAGCACGGCGGCGACCGGTTCGGCGTCGGGCGTGACGAGTTCGGCGAAGGCTACGCCGGTGGGGACGACGGGTGCGGGCGGGGTCGCGACGCCGACCGTCTCCTGCAGCACGAGCAGCGAGCGGTGGGCGTCCACGGCGGTCGGGCCGGCCTCGGCCTGGCGGAAGACGTCGTTGAAGATCTCCAGCGAGAGCGGGCCGTCGTATCCGGTGTGCAGGACGTGGCGGACGAGTCCGGCGACGTCGAAGCCGCCCTGTCCGGGGAAGCAGCGGTAGTGGCGGCTCCACTGGAGGACGTCCATCGCGAGCAGCGGGGCGTCGGCGAGCTGGAGGAAGAAGATCTTCTCGCCGGGGATGTCATCGATGCCCTTGGGATCGGAGCCGCGGGAGAGGATGTGGAAGCTGTCCAGGCAGGTGCCGAGCGCGGGGTGGTCGGCGGCCTCCACGATGCGCCAGGCGTGGTTGTAGGTGTTGACGTGCCTGCCCCAGGCAAGCGCCTCGTACGCCACCCGGACGCCGAACTCCTGGGCCAGATCGGCGAGTTGGTGCAGGTGGTGGGCGGCGAGCGCGTCGTCGTCCACGGCGAGGGGATGGACGCTGGAGCAGACGAGGACGGTGTCGGCGCCGAGCCTGCGCATCAGCTCGAACTTGTGCCGGGCGCGCCGCAGATTGCGGGCGAACTCCTCGGCGGGCACGGCCTCGATGTCCCGCATCGGCTGGTAGAGGTCGATGCCCAGCCCCAGATCGGCGCACCGCGCGCGGATCTCCTCGGGGGCGAGGGGGCTCGCGAGCAGGTCGTTCTCGAAGATCTCGACCCCGTCGAACCCGGCCCGGGAGGCGGCCGTGAGCTTCTCGGTGAGCGACCCGCTCAGAGAGACGGTCGCGATGGACGTACGCATACCCACTCCTTCAACACGCCGTACTGCAGCGCCCCGTCAGGGGCGCGGGGAACTGCGCGAGCAACCACACACGACCCGCGGACGTCACACGGCCTTGCCCACCGGGCTCTCGACATCACCGGCCAGCTCCGCGATATCCGCGAGCATGCGCGCACTGTCCGGCTCCCGCCCGGTGAACAGCCGAAACGCGTCCGCGGCCTGGAACACGGCCATCCCACCCCCGTCCAAAGCGGCGCAGCCAACCGCACGAGCGGTACGCAGCAGCTCCGTCTCCAGCGGCCGGTAGACCACCTCGGCGACCCACAACCCGGGATGCAGCAGTCCGGCGGCGAAGGGCAGACCCGGATGGGCGGCCATGCCGGTGGGCGTGGCGTGCACGACGCCGTCCGCCGCACCGAGCAGCCGCGCCAACTGATCCGGCGCGGCCGCGGCAGCGCGCCCCGCACCGAAGTGCCGGTTCAGCGCCCCGGCGAGGCCCGCGGCCCGCTCGCCCAGCGCGTCGACGACGGTGACCCGCTCGGCGCCGAGGGTCAGCATGGCGTGCGCGACGGCCGCGCCCGCGCCCCCGGCGCCGAGCTGCACGACCCGCTCCAGCGGTACGTCGGGCAGCCCGCGCGCGAAGGAGGCGGCGAAGCCGGTGACGTCCGTGTTGTGGCCGACGGCCCGGCCGTCCTCGAAGACGACGGTGTTGACCGCGCCCAGCGCCTCGGCCTGCGGGGCGAGCGCGTCCAGGTGCTCGACGACGAGCTGCTTGCAGGGGTGGGTGATGTTGAGCCCGTCGAAGCCCAGGTCACGCGCGGCCCGCACCAGGTCGCCCACCGCCTCGGGCGGGACGCCGAGCGTGTCGATGTCGATCAGCCGGTACAGATAGCGCAGGCCCTGCCGGGCGGCCTCGCGCTCGTGCAGCGCCGGGCTGAGCGAGGGGCCGATGCCGGAGCCGATCAGCCCGACGAGATACGAGTCCTTGGCGTCCTTGGCCACCGGTGGGACCTCCTGAGCGGCTCACTAATGTACGAACTGGTGAGTTAGTCATAGCAGGCGACGCCGGAGCTTGTGAAGACCTGACCCGGCACACGGGGCGAGCGGGCTTCTACAATCACCGGCACGCGGGTGGGCCACCGAAACGCGCCCGCCCCTCGCCGAAGGAAGCCGATGACCAGCGTCGAAGAGCCGGCACGCACCAACGGGCGGATCCGCGACGCCGCCCGCACCAGGGCCGAGATCCTCGACGTCGCGACGCAGGAGTTCGCCCGCGCCGGCTACGACGGTGCCCGCGTGGACGAGATCGCCGCCCGCACCCGCACCACGAAGCGGATGATCTATTACTACTTCGGCGGCAAGGAGCAGCTCTTCACGGCCGTGCTGGAGCGGGCGTACGGCGTGATCCGGGAGGCCGAGCAGCAGCTCGACGTGGAGCATCTGGACCCGGTCGCCGCCATCCGCAGGCTGGCCGAGCTGACCTTCGACCACCACGAGCAGCACCCCGACTTCATCCGCCTGGTCAGCATCGAGAACATCCATGGGGCCGAGCACATCGCCGCCTCCGAGAAGCTCGGCAAGATCGGCTCGCCGGCCCTGGACGTGATCCGCCGGATCCTTCGGTCGGGGCGGGAGTCCGGCCTGTTCACGGCCGACGTCGACGCCGTCGACCTGCACGCGATGATCAGCTCCTACTGCTTCTTCCGGGTCTCCAACCGGCACACCTTCGGCGCCCTGTTCGGCCGTGACCTGGTGGATCCGGCCCGGCGCGAGTACTACCGCGCGATGCTCGGCGACATGGTCATCGCCTACCTGACGGCACCGCGCGCCGAGGACTGACCGGGCCCGGTCCGCACGCCTCGCATCACAAGATCCTTCGGCATGACCTCTTGACACCCGGGAAACGTCGGCGCAACATCCGTAGCCATCCGCTACTAACTATCCAGTGGGTTAATTAGCCGGGTAGCTCCCGGCGTGGCCGACCCGTCACCCCAGGGATCCGGCGCCTCTCCTCTCCACACACTCCCCGTAAGGTGGAGTTCCCTCGAAGGAGCACCCCTGTGTCCGTCCCCGACACGCACGCCGGCCAGCCGCGCAAGGCGGCCATGGCTGCCTGGATCGGCAGCGCCCTGGAGTACTACGACTTCTTCATCTACGGCAGCGCGGCCGCGCTGATCTTCCCGGAGGTCTTCTTCGACAAGTCCGACCCGGCGACGGCCACCCTGCTGTCGCTGGCCACGTTCGGTGTGGCGTACGCGGCCCGGCCGGTGGGCGCTCTGTTCCTCGGTCACTTCGGCGACCGGGTGGGCCGTAAGAAGATCATGGTCTTCACGCTGATCCTGATGGGCATCTCGACGTTCCTCATCGGCTGTCTGCCCACCCGCGACCAGGTCGGCACCCTCGCGCCGGTCCTGCTGGTGCTGTGCCGGGTGCTCCAGGGCATCTCGGCGGCCGGCGAACAGGCCAGCGCCAACTCCATGACCCTCGAACACGCGCCGCCGCACCGGCGCGGCTTCTTCACCAGCTTCACGCTGAGCGGTACACAGGGCGGGCAGTTGCTGGCCACGCTGGTCTTCATCCCGATCGCCGCGCTGCCGGAGGAGCAGCTCATGTCGTGGGGCTGGCGGGTGCCGTTCTGGATGAGCATCGCGGTCGCCGTCGTCGGTTACGTCATCCGCCGCAAGCTCGACGAGACCCCGGCATTCGAGCAGCAGGCCGCCACCGAAGGCGTCGTCAAGCTGCCGCTGGCGGTGCTGATGCGGGAGCACTGGGCGGACGTGCTGCGGGTGATCGCCGGTGCGCTGGTCGCCTCGGTCAGCACGATCTTCACGGTGTGGGCGCTGTCGTACGCCACGAGCGACTCGGTCGGGATGGACAAGTCCGCCATGCTGTGGGTGGGCGCGCTCGCCAACCTGGTCGCGCTCGGCGCGATCCCGCTGTGGGCCACCCTTTCGGACCGCATCGGCCGCCGCCCGGTGTACCTGATCGGCGCGACCGGCAGCGCGGTGATGATGTTCCTGTACCTGTGGTCGATCTCGACCGGCTCCTACCCGCTGATCCTGCTGCTGGGCATCGTCACCTTCGGTGTCGTCTACAGCGCCGCGAACGGCGTGTGGCCCTCCTTCTACGGCGAGATGTTCTCCACCCGGGTCCGGCTGTCCGGCATGGCCATCGGCACCCAGATCGGTTTCGCGGTCGCCGGTTTCGCGGTCACCTTCGCCGCGCAGATCGCCGGCCCGGACGGTGACAACTGGTCGGCTGTGGCCCTGTTCACGGCCGCCCTGTGCGTGCCGCCGGTCGTGGCCGCGCTGTCGGCGCGGGAGACCGCGAAGGTCCCGACGGAGCAGCTCGGCGAGCGGGCGGCAGGGCAGGCCCCGCAACCCGCGAAGGTCGCGGCCTGACCGACACCGGTCCCCGGACGCCATGAGGGCTCCGGGGACCGGGCACTGAACGAACAGCCGCGGTGGCGCGCCCCCTTTAGGGGCGCGGGGCTGTATCAATATGCGGCTCCGCCGCGTGGGCGCGATCGACCCCCACCGGCCCGCAGATCAATCCGCGCACAACAACTCCGTCCAGGTCTCAGCCACCCGATCCAGCGAGAACCCCTCCCTGACCTGCGTTCGGGCCAGCTCACCCGCGGAGCGCCAGTCGTCCTCCTCAAGGACGGCGATCGCCTCCGCCATCGCCTCGGGGGTGTCGTGGATCCAGCGCCGGTCGTAGATCTCGTCCGCACCGGGCCAAGGCAGCAGCGAAGGCACCGCAGCGGAGGCCATGCCCTCGGCCGGCGCGAGGTGGAAGCTCTCGTCGTCGCTGGTGGACAGCACATGCCCGACCCGGCGCAGCCATCCCGCCACGTCCGGTCCGAACGTGTCGAAGACGACGGCCCCTTCGAGCAGCGGGGAGGTCTGCATCCGGTGCAGCACGGCGTCGTAGTGGGCGCGCTCCTCGGGCTTGTTCCAGATCCACCAGTACTCCCACGGCGGCTTGGACTTGACCGACAGGTGCCAGCGCCGGTCGCGGGCGCGCAGCACCTCCAGGACGTCCAGGCCGAGGTCGAGGCGTTTGCGGCTGGGCGCGATACCGATCATGCCGAGGCGGTGGTGGGCGCCCGGCGCCTTCGGACGGTCGAGTTGGTCGGTGTCGACCCAGTTGGGCACGACCACCACCTTCGACGCGGGCCAGCCGGTGTGCTCCAGGGTGCGGCGGGCGTAGTACGGGCTGACGCACACCACCCGGTCGACGGCGTCGATGTCGACCTGGCGGGGCCAGCCGGCGTCCAGTTCGAAGCGGTGCAGGCGTACGATCAGCCGGCTGCCGCGCCGCTTGTGCCGGCTGAACCAGACCGCTGCCGGGCCGCACCACTCCACGACCACCACGTCCGCCCACTCGGCGAGTTCACGGCTGGCCTCCGGGTCGTGGCGGGCGAGCGCCGGCCAGGCGTCGACCCGTACCTCCAGACCGGGAGTCGAGCGGAAGTGGTCGAGCAGCCGGGTGAGGAACTTCAGGTCGTGTCCGGCGACGCCCACGCGCAGCGGGTGCCGGCGGTCTCTCACCCCGGTGGGTCCGGCGGGGAAGGCCCGGTCGAGGTGGGCACGCCAGCGGGCGGACGCTCCGTCCAGGGTGTACTGCCGGGCGGCCGCGCGGCAGCGGACGGCGGCGAGACGCCGTGACTGCGGCTCACGGGCGACCCGGGCCACCGTCTCGGCGGCGTCGTCGAGTCCGGCGCGTCCCGGCACGAACAGCGGGTAGTCGGTGCCGAGCAGCGCCTCGTGGGCCGGGGTGCGGTTGAGGACCACGGGCAGGCCCAGGGCGCCGAACTCCAGGACCTTGGTGGACAGTTCGAGGCTGGAGTCGAGCACCGGGTCGCGCCAGCCGAGGCCGACGTCGCAGTCGGCGGCGATGCGCATGGCCTCCTCGCGCGGCTGTCCGCCGTGGTGGCGGACGCCGGGAGTGCCGGCCAGGGCACGCGCCATGTCGGCCTGGAAGTCGGGGTGGCCCGGGTCGTCGTGGATCTTGTCGCCGACGGTGTGCAGTTCGGCGGCGACGCCCCGTGCGGCGAGCAGTTGCGGCAGCCTGGTCATGGGCAGGGTGTTCCAGCGGGGCGCGAACTTGCCGGTGTAGACGAGCCGCAGCGGATCGTGCGGAGCGTCCCGGTCCGGCACCGGGAAGCCGGGCTCGGGCACGGCGGGCGGGCTGAGCACGCACTTGCCGCAGGCCTCGGGCACCCACGTCTCCAGGAAGCAGCGCAACTCCTCGGTCTGGCACAGCAGTCGGTGCGAGGCCTCGGCGATGCGGACGAGGTCCGCGCGGGCCGCCTCGGTCATCTCGGCGGCCGACTGCGGGATGTCGGTGAGGTAGGCCCAGATCCGCCCGTCGAAGACGCCCTCGGCGACGATCCGGGTGACCAGCTTGCGGCCGCGCAGCACCAGCAGGTCGCAGGGTTCGTCCTCGTCGAGCCGGGCGAGTACCTGTGCGGCCTGCACCGGCGACATCGGCCGGTCGGCGAGCCCCGCCAGCAGCCGCTCCTCGTGCGGGGACACCAGAGCGACCCGGGGCAGCTCGGCCAGCGGATCGGTCAACCGGCCGGTGCGGACGGGGGCCTTGAGGACGAGCCGGCTGTCGCAGCCCGCCCGGGACAGTGCCTGCACTGTCGACTGGGCCCAGACGGCGGAGCCGTCGATGAGATTGAGGTCGACGTCGCCGTAGACGAGCGCCCGCAGAGTGCGGCTCATGACGGCTCCTTCCCGCGCACGGCGAACAGTCGGTGTCCTCGGCCCGCCCAACTGCCGGGCTCCGTACCGGACAGATGCAGCGACCGGCGTACCAGCAGCGGCCGCAAGGACGGTACGAAGACGTAGTCGTCGGCGGTCGGGGTGTGGCCCACCGCGTCGGCGCCGGAGTACTCCTGGGCGCACATCAGGTCGAGCAGCAGGGTGTCGGGCCGGTCCTCGGCGAGGTCCGTCCAGTCGGCGACCCACGGCGCCAGGGGCGGGCCCCGGCGCACCGTCACTCCGGCGGCGGTGAGTTCGTCGAGGCCCTGCGGATCGGGCACGACGACCTCGGCCGGCCGGTGCCGCTGGCCGAGCACCTGCCCGACGAGCCGGGCGACATCGGTACCGTCCCGGGGTGCGGCGAGCACCGCGACGCGCCGCTCGTCCAGCGGGTCCGGGGCGTCGGCGAGCCGCGCGAGCTGCGACAGCCGTACCCGGGTGCTGTCGGCCCGGAAGATCTCGCGCAGCCGTTCCCTGCCCTCGGCGGCCGGGTCGAGCCGGGCGAGCCGCACGCCGGTGTCGGCGTCGAGGACGGCGTCCCAGGCGAGCCGGGTGAGGCCCGGTGCGGCGGAGGCGGGGCCGTCCCGCCACAGCACGGACGTCCTGCCCAGCACTCGCTGTTCGGCGAGCAGTTCGGCGAGGGTGCGGTCCAGGTCGGGGGCGAGTCCGGTGCCGGTGAGCCACCAGGGTCCGCCGCCGGTGCAGGCGCTGAGCTGCACGACGAGCACGTCGGGGTCGGTGCGCTGCACGAGGAGTCGTCCGTCGTGCGGCAGCAGCGGGTTGACCACCACATCCGCCGCGAAGTCCTCGGCGGCGTCCGGGGTGAGCACTCCGGCGACGACGAGGCGGTCGCGGGGCGCCACGGTCAGGGCGCGATGGGCGAGGTGGAAACGGTCGTCCAGGGGCGCCTGAGGCTCGGTCTGCGCCTGCTTCGCGCCGTCGGCCGCCCGAACGGCGGAACTCCGGCGCCCGCGCCACAGTCCGTACAGCTCCCCGGGCAGTCGACGCGCGCCCCGCTTCGGCGAGCGCGCGGCCGTCACCAGCGCCTTTCCCACCCGCAGCGAGGTCGAGCCCTCCAGCATGGCCACCCGCGCCTGAAGGACGTCGACCCGGTCCCGGGCGGCCCTGAGCGCGCCGGCGAGTTGCTCCTTCTCCCGTACGGCGGCGGCGAGCCGGTCGGCGAGCGCGTCCTGCCCGGCCGCCTGACGGGTGCGTTCCGCGTCCTCGGCGGCCGTTTCGAGGTCGATCACCCGGGCGCGCAGGGACCGGGAGGCGAGGTCGGCGAAAACGTACTCGTCGGCGATCCGCAGCGCGGTGGCGTAGCCGTCGGACGGGACCGGCCGGCCGAAGAAGTCGTGCGGTGGCAGGAGTTCGTCGGTGCGGGCGATGACCGCGCCCGCGTGCAGATGGACGTAGTCGAGGGGGGCGGCGCGCAGCACCTGGCAGCGGTGGCCGACCAGATGATCCAGGAGCCGGTGGTAGGGCAGCTCGGATCCGCCGTGCCCGAAGACGATCAGCCCGCGCGCACCGGGCCGCATCCGGGCCAGTACGGCACGCAGGGCGTCCTCGCTGCCGTGCGGCTCCGCGTGGGGCCCGTAGGAGAGGAGGGCCAACTCACCCTCGGTGACGGGCCGTTCGTCGTCGGCGCGCAGGGCGATGCCCGGCGGCAGATGCAGGTAGGGCTCCAGGCGCAGTCCGCCGCCGGTCGCGTCCACCACCGTCGTGACGGTGTCGAGGTGCGGATGGAGCAGGTCGGTCAGGCGCATCAGCGGGTCCTCGTGAAGACGTGGAAGCCGACCCGGTTCTCCCGGAAGCCGTAGGGCCTGGAGAGCGTGTGCCGCAGGCCGAGCGGCTCGAGTTCGGCGCGGTAGGCGGTGAGCGGGCGGTGCACGGTGTGGGCACCGCGGGGCGTGCGGCGGTCGGTGTCCTCGTCGGTGACGATCAGCCGGCCGGCGACGCGGACCAGGGAGGCGAGGTTGCGCAGCCCGGCCGCCCACTCCTCGTCGTCGAGCACGTGGAACAGGACGTCCACGCAGACGACGATGTCGTACGGCCAGGGAGCCCGCCACTCGTCGAGCGTGGCGACGGCGTAGCGCGGGCCACCGCCCTCGGCACGGGCGTGGTCGACGGCGGTCCGGCTGGCGTCGAAGGCGTCGACCCGGTGGCCGCAGCGGGCCAGGGCGCGGGCGAAGTACCCCTTGCCGCAGCCGGCGTCCAGCACGAACAGCGGGGCGGCGGGGCTGGACAGGTCACCGACGAGCGAGAGCAGCGTGCCGAGCCGCTGGGCGTAGAAGAGCTCGTTGCCGGGGCGGTCGAGCCCGGTGTGCCCGCCGGAGGCGAGGTCGTCGTGCTCGGCGTGCCGGGCCTCCCAGTACATCCGCGTGCCGTCCTGCGTCGCCGTCCCGTCAGCCATGACGCTCCAGCCACCCGGTGATCACGCGGGCGATCCGGGCGCCGGCCCGGCCGTCCCACAGGGGCGGTCCCTCGGCGGGTGCCGCTCCCCCGCCGTCCAGCAGTTTGCGCAGCGCGGGCACCAGTTCCCCGTGCCGGACGAGCCGGTTGGTGCCGTGGGTGACGGTGACCGGGCGCTCGGTGGTGGTGCGCAGGGTCAGGCACGGGACGCCCAGGACGGTCGTCTCCTCCTGCACACCGCCGGAGTCGGTGATCACGGCGGCGGCCGCGCGCACCAGGCTCATGAACTCGACGTAGCCGAGCGGGTCGAGGAGGTGGATGCCGGGCGCGTCGGCGAGGCCGGCCGCCCGCAGCGCCGCCCGGCCGCGCGGGTGCAGCGGTACGGCCAGGTCGAGATGGCGGGCGGCCTCGGCAAGGACGCGGGCGGCGGCAGCGGCCGCCTCCGGATCGTCGACGTTGGCGGGCCGGTGCAGGGTGACGACGCCGTAGCGCTCGGGCAGTCCGTGGGCCCTGCGCGCGCCCGCCGCGTCGAACTGCTCCATATGGGTGAGCAGGGTGTCGATCATCGGGTTGCCGACGAGGTGCACGCGGTCGGCGGCGACGCCCTCGCGGGCGAGGTGGCCGACGGCCTCGGGGCTGGTGGCGAACAGCAGCTCGGCCATCTGGTCGACCAGACGCCGGTTGACCTCCTCCGGCATCGTCATGTCGAAGCTGCGCAGACCGGCCTCCACATGCGCCACGGGGATGCCCAGTTTGGCGGCGACCAGCGCGGCGGCCAGCGTCGAGTTCACGTCGCCGTAGACCGTGACGAGGGCGGGTGCGCGGGCGGTCAGTTCGCCCTCCAGGGCCACCAGGAGGTCGGCGGTCTGGCGGGCGTGGCTGCCGGAGCCGACGCCGAGGTCGGTGTCGGGTTCGGGCAGGCCGAGCTGCCGGAAGAAGATGTCCGACATCCGCTCGTCGTAGTGCTGTCCGGTGTGGACGAGCACCTGCTCGCAGCCTGCCGCGCCCAGAGCGGCGACGACCGGCGCGGCCTTGACGAAGTTCGGCCGGGTGCCGACCACATGGAGTACGCAGCCGTTCATGGTTGCCTCCGTGTCTGATGGCTCGGTCGCCTACGTGGCGCCCTATGCCCCTTCGGCTCCCTCGGGGCCGGTGCCCTGGGAACGGTGACTGTTGGTGGGCCGTTGCTCGGTGCTGGATCTACTTTGGCGTTATGTTCCGGAATGTTCCACTTGCCCTGAGCCTGGCCGCCTCGGTGGCCGTTGGCGAACTGCGTCAGGATCCGCTGCGGGCCGCGCTGCTCGCGGTACGCCTGCTGCCGGGGCCCGCCCGGCGGAAGCTGGGGCCGCTCGAACAGCGGCTGGCCGTGCGCGCCCGCACCGCGGGACCGGCGGCGGCGCCTTCCGCCGCCCGGGTGCCCGCGCCGTACGGCCTGCCCTACCGTCCCGTCCCCGGACGGGTGCTCCATCTGGTCACCAACGGACTGCCGTTCCGGCACGCCGGTTACACTGTGCGCACGCAGAAGCTCGCCGAGGCCCAGCTCGCCGCCGGACTCGACCCGCATGTCGTGACCCGGATCGGCTTCCCCGTCACGGGCGGGGTGCTGGACGCCCGCCCGAAGCAGCACGTGGGCGGGGTGCCGCAGCACCGGCTGCTGCCGCCCTGGCTGCCGTACGGCCAGGCCGCCTCGCTCGCGCTCAACGCCGAACTGGCCGCCCGCCTGATCGACCGGCTGCGGCCGGCCGTGCTGCACGCCGCGAGCGACCACGGCAACGGGCGGGTGGCGCTCGCCCTGCGGGAGACCTACGGACTGCCGGTGGTCTACGAGGTGCGGGGCTTCCTGGAGGAGACGTGGCTGACGCAGGCGCCGGGCCGCAGCCGGGACGACGAGACGTACCGGGCGCGCCGCGCCCTGGAGACGCAGTGCATGCGCGAGGCCGATCTGGTGCTGACGCTGGGTGAGGCGATGAAGGCCGAGATCGTGGACCGCGGGGTGCCGCGGGAACGGGTGCTGATCGTGCCCAACGCCGTGGACGACGCGTTCCTCGCTCCGCCGCCGGACGGGGCGCCCGTGCGGGCCCGGCTCGGCATCGCGCCGGACGAGTTCGTCGTCGGCACGGTCGGCACCCTCGCCCCGCACGAGGGGATCGGAACATTGCTCCATGCGGGTGAAGAGCTGCGTCGGCGTGGTGTGCCGCTGCGGCTGTTGATCGTCGGGGACGGTCCGCAGCGCCCGGCGCTGGAGCGGCTGGCCGCCCGGCTCGGCCTGGACGACGGGACCGCGCTGTTCACCGGCCGCGTGCCGCACGCCCAAGTCCGCGATTTCTACGCCGCGTTGGACGTGTTCGCGGTCCCGCGGACCGACGAGCGCGTCTGCCGGTTGGTGACCCCGCTCAAGCCGGTCGAGGCGATGGCGAGCGGTGTTCCGGTGGCCGCGAGCGATCTCCCCGCGCTCAGAGAACTGGTCGAACCGGAGGTGAACGGGAGGCTAATCAGTGCTGAATCACCACATTCCTGGGCTGATGAGCTTGAAATAGTCCTTTACAGTCGAAACCGGCGCGCTGAGTGGGGAGCAGCAGCCCGCGCGAGAGTCGCGCGTGACCGCACCTGGAAGCGGGTCGCCGCCACAACCCGTGAGGCGTACCGCGCCCTTGGCAGCCTTGATGCGGGGTGAGTCCCTATGCATGCCGAACAGACCGGACCGCTCGGGGAAGCGAGCGAACCGCTCGGGGAAAGAGAACCGCTCGGGGAGACAGAACGGCCCGACCACGTGGAACTCGCGGTGATCGGGCTCGGCTATGTCGGACTGCCGCTCGCGCGGGAGGCCGCGTCGATCGGCCTGAGAGTCCTGGGCCTGGACCGCGACCCGCGGGTCGTGGAGGCGCTCAACACCGGGCACTCCCATGTCGACGACGTCTCCGACGAGGACATCCGCCGGATGCGCAGGGCCGGGTTCGCCGCGTCCACGGACGACGCGTGCCTGGCCCGTGCGCAGGCGGTCGTCATCTGTGTGCCGACACCGCTCGGCAAGGACGGCGGGCCGGACCTCGGCGCAGTCACCGCGGCCACGAAAGCGGTGGCCCGGCGGCTGCGGCCCGGTCAGCTCGTGGTGCTGGAGTCGACCACGTATCCGGGAACCACCGAGGAGGTCGTGCGGCCGCTCCTGGAGGAGTCGGGGCTGCGTGCCGGTACGGACTTCGCGCTGGCTTTCTCGCCGGAGCGCATCGACCCCGGCAACACCGCGCACGGCCTGCGCACCACCCCCAAGGTGGTCGGTGGCTGCACCCCGTCGTGCGCCGCGCGCGCGGTCGCCTTCTACGGCAAGCTCGTCGACACCGTCGTCCAGGCGAAGGGCACCCGCGAGGCCGAGATGGCCAAGTTGCTGGAGAACACCTACCGGCATGTGAACATCGCCCTGGTCAACGAACTGGCCGTGATCAGCCACGAGTTGCATGTCGACCTGTGGGACGCGATCCGCTGCGCCGGCACGAAGCCGTTCGGCTTCCAGGCGTTCCGGCCCTCCCCCGGCGTAGGCGGGCACTGCATCCCCATCGACCCCAACTACCTGTCGTACAAGGTGCGTTCGTCCCTCGGCTACGAGTTCCGGTTCGTGGAGCTCGCCCAGGAGATCAACCGGCGGATGCCGGAGTACGTGGTGCGTCGCGCCCAGGACCTCCTCAACACCGCCGGCCGGCCGCTGCACGGGTCGCGAGTGCTGCTGCTCGGCGTCACCTACAAGCCGGACGTGGCGGACCAGCGGGAGTCGCCGGCGCTGCCGGTGGCGCGGCTGCTGCGCGAGCGGGAGGCCGAGATCTCCTTCCACGATCCGCATGTACCGCTGTGGTCGGTGGACGGGGTGAACGTCCCGCGCGTCACCGACGTCATGGCGGCGGTGCGCGAGCACGACCTGACGGTCCTGCTCCAGGACCACTCGGCCTACGACCTGCCGGCTCTCGGCGACGCGGCCCGGCTGCTGTTCGACACCCGAGGGCGGATCTTCCGGCCCGGGGTCGAGGTGCTGTGATCGCCTGATCTCTCGTACCGGATCCGTCGCGGGTCCGTCGTTCTCGGGGTAGTCGAAAGGTGCGTGCTCTGATGCGGATACTCGTCGTCACCGTCGTCCACCACCCCGAGGACGCGCGGATCCTGCACCGGGAGATCGGCGCCCTGCACGAGCACGGCCACCGGATCGTGTACGCCGCCCCGTTCGCGGCGCGCCAGACGTCGCCGCGGCCGAACATCGAGGCCGTGGACCTGCCGCGGGCCGCCGGCCGGGACCGCCGGGCGGCACTGCGCGCGGCACGCACCCTGCTCGCCGAACGCGGGCCGCAGGCCGACGTCGTGCTGCTGCACGACCCGGAGCTGCTGCTCGCCCTGCCCGGCACGATGCGCCGCTGGCGGCGGGCCGGCCGGGTACCGGTCACCGTGTGGGACGTGCACGAGGACACGGCGGCGGCGCTGGTGATGAAGCGCTGGCTGCCCCGGCCGCTGCGGCCGCCGCTGCGGATGGCCGTACACGCGGCGGAACAACTGGCGGAGCGGAAGCTGCGGCTGCTCCTCGCCGAGGACGCCTACCAGCGGCGCTTTCGCCGGCCGCATCCCGTGGTGGCGAACCTCGCCACGGTGCCGCCGGAGCCGCCCGAGCCGCCCGGCGACGACCGGGTCGTCTACCTCGGTCATCTGTCGCGGGCGCGCGGCGCGCCGGAGCTGATCGAGACGGCACGGCTGCTGGCGCCGGACATCCGGGTCGAGGTGATCGGCGCGGCCGACCCCGACATGCGGGGCCCGCTCGCCGAGGCCGACCGGGACGGCGTACTGCGCTGGTACGGCTACCTGCCCAACGACCGTGCCCTCGGCCTGCTCTCCGGCAGCCTGGCCGGCCTCTCCCTGCTGCGGGACCAGCCCAACTACCGTCATTCGAGGCCCACCAAGGCAGTGGAGTACATGGCGCACGGTGTCCCCGTGGTCACCACACCCACCCCGCTCGCGGCCGAGCTGGTCGAACGCTACGGCTGCGGTCTCGTCGTCCCCTACGAGGATCCGGCCACGGCGGCCATGGCCGTACGGCATCTGCGCACCGACCGGGTCATGCGCCGCCGGGCGGCGGCCCGGGGCTGGGAGGCGGCCAGGTCCGACCTCAACTGGGCCGACCGGGCCACCGAGTTCGTGATGTGCCTGGAGTCCTGGGTGAAGGAGGCGTCCGCGGCCGGCGACGACGGCCGCGCCACCCCGGTCGTCGGCGACAGGGCCCCGATCGCCTGACCCCTAGGCGTTGGACCAACCCCGCCTGCACAGCACGAGCCGGTACCCGTCCGGGTCCTCGATCGTGACACCCCATTCGTTCCAGTACGGGTTGGGCGACACGACCCGCTTGCCGCCGTGTTCCTCCAGCCTGGCGACCAGGTCGTCCGGCACGGGTCCGTCGACGTAGACGACGAGGAGGTCCTCCTCGGTCGGCCGGGGCTCGACGGGGCGGGCGGGCTCATGGACCAGTTCCAGGTGCCAGTCGGCATCCGGCCAGCCGAGCATCAGCAGATCGTGCTCGCCCGGCTCCGGGCCGCCCACCGCCCGCCATACGACGCCGAGTCCGAGCCCGCCGGCCCAGAAGCGCTCCGCCGCGGCGAGGTCCCGGGACGGGCGGGCGATGCGGATGTGACTGCGGCCGTCGACCGGCATGGTGACCCTCCGTGTGGCGTCCTGGGCGGCGTTGATCCACCGGCAGCGTAGGCAGGCCACGGGCGCCGGGACCATCGGTCATGAGCCCTACGCCCTGCGGCCTGGGCCGCGCCGGGACTCAACCCCGGAGCGTGCTCTTCGGAACGCCGTACGCCCGCTCCACCCGAAGCCGCAGCACGAGCCGCCGGTCCCGGACCATCGCGGCCCGGTAGTCGTCCCAGTCGGGGTGCTCGCCCTGGACGTCCCGGTAGAGGCGGACGAGTTCCTCGACCGTGGCGTCGTAGGGGTCCTGCGCGACCGGCGTCAGGTCGGCCGTGCCCTCGGCGACCACGTACGCCCATCGGTCGGGGGTCGTGACGTGGTACGACGCCCTCGGGTCGCGGCGCAGATTGCGGGTCTTGGCTCGGTCGTCGGTGATCGAGACGCGGATGGTCCGCTCGTCGGGGTAGTAGGCGTGGCTGACGTTCGAGAGCTGGGGCCGGCCGTCGCGCTTCAGGGTGACCAGCACCCCGCCGTGGCTCTCGGCGAGGAGCGCGAGCAGTGCGTTGCGGGTGGCGTCCTGAGTCATACCTGCGTCAACCCTGGCGGGAGCGCCCCGCATTCCCTCGTAGACAGTGTCTATGTCCGCCTGGTAGACAGTGTCTATGCATGCATCGAGGGAATCCGATCCGGGACTGCGCACGCGGCTGGTCGACGTGGGCGTGGATCTCGTGGCGCGCGAGGGCGTCCAGGCGCTGACCTTGCGGGAGATCGCCCGCCGGGCCGGCGTCTCGCACGGCGCCCCGCGCCGCTGGTTCCCCACCCACCTGGAGCTGCTCTCCGCCATCGCCCGCCGCGGCTTCGACGACCTGGCACAGCGGGCGGCGGCGGTCGGTGACGACACGGCGCATCCGCGGGCGCAACTGGCCGATCTGGGGCGGACGTATCTGCGGTTCGCGCTGGACAACCGCGGCATGTACGAGCTGATGTTCCGTCACGACCTGCTGGAGAGCGGCCATCTGGGGCTGCGGGACACCAGTCTTCCGCTCTTCGCCCGCCTGGTGGACCTGGTCGGCCGGGTACGACCCGACGCCGATGCGCGTCTGGTCGCGGGCGCGCTGTGGGCGGGACTGCACGGCATCGCCCAACTGTGGGGCTGGGGCAGTCTCCAACTCGCCACGGGCGCCGACGACTTCACACCCTTGTTGCGGTCGGTCCTGGACGCCCACCTCGGTGCGGAGGGCGAGTGAACCCGCGCCTCACCCTCGCGAGCAGTGTCACGGGGGCCGTGATCGTCGCGCTCGACGGCACCGTCCTGACCGTCGCCCAGCCCAGCCTGCAACGCGACCTCGGTGCCTCGTTCGCCCAGGTCCAGTGGACCAGTACCGGCTATCTCGTCGCGGTGGCGAGCCTGTTGGTGTTCGCGGGGCGGCTCGGCGACCGGTTCGGGCACCATCGCCTCTTCGGCATCGGCATGCTCGGCTTCGCAGCGGCGTCGGCGGGGATCGCCCTGGCACCCGGTGTCGGCTGGGTGATCGGGCTGAGGGTCGTGCAGGGGGTGTTCGGGGCGCTGCTGCAACCGGCCACGCTCGGGATGCTGCGGGCGGCGTTCCCGCCCGACCGGCTGCGGACGCCGATCGCGATACGGACGGCGGCGATCGGTGTGTCGGCCGCTGTCGGGCCGGTGCTCGGCGGTGCGCTGGTGGCGGGGTCGGGCTGGCGGGTGGTGTTCCTGCTGAACGTGGTCCCCGCGATCGTCCTCGGTGGGCTCGCCCTCACCGTACGGCCCCCGCGCAGCGCCTCCCCGGCCCGGCTCGACGTGCCCGGCGCCCTCCTGCTCGCGCTCACCCTGGCCTGCCTGGTGCACGCCCTGGTGGCGATGCCGGGCTGGGTCTGGACCGCCGCGACGGCCGCCGTCACCGGTGCCGTCTTCGTCCGGCACGAGCGCCGCACCGCGAGCCCGCTGCTGCCGCCGGACGTGATCGGCTCGCCGGCCGTCGGTTCGGCGCTCGGCATGCTGGTGGCCGCGTCTGCGGCGCTGTCCGGCGCACTGTTCGCGGGCACGTTCCTGTTGCAGGACACTCTCGGTCTGGACCCGTTCCACAGTGCTCTGGTCAGCCTGCCGCTGGCCGCGCTGATGGTGGCGGCGGCACCGACGTGCGCGGTACTGCTGCGCCGGGTCGGTGCCCGGCGCACGACCGTGGCCGCGATGGCACTCCTCGCGCTCGGGATCCTCGTGCTGTCCCGCACGTCGGCCATTGCGCTGCTGTGCACGGCGTTCGCGCTGGTGGGGGCCGGGTTCGGCACCGTGATGGTGGCGGCGACGCATGTCGTCGTGCGGGAAGCGGCCGCCGAGTCGGCCGGGGTGGCGGGCGGGCTCCAGCAGACCGCGATGAACGTCGGACCGGTGCTGGGCGTGGCCGTCGCGACCGCGCTCCTGGGAACCGGCGGCGGCCCCGGGCTGCCGCTGGGCGCCCTCGCCGCCCTCGCCCTGGCCGGAGCGGCATTCGGCCGTGCGCTGCCGGGGCGGCGGGACGCGGCCATGAACGATCATGGCGATTCGAAGGACCGTACACGTGTTCCTGCGCAACGATGAGGTCAGAGGCCGTTCCGGCGGGGTATGCCGGAGCGCACCCTCGTCGCATGTATTCGGAGGAGAGCGATGGCACTGCTGACACAAGAGGTCGACCCGGGCGAGGTCGGGCTGGACGCGAAGGCGCTGGACCGCCTCGACCAGTATTTCGCCCACTACGTCGACGAGGGGCGGCTGCCCGGCTATCTGGTGGCCGTCGCCCGCGGTGGACGCGTCGCCCACCTCGCCACGCACGGCCACCGGGACGTCGCGGCCGGGCTGCCCGTCGAGGCCGACACGCTGTGGCGGATCTACTCCATGACCAAGCCGGTCACCTCCGTCGCCGCGCTGCTGCTGGTGGAGGAGGGCAAGCTGTCGCTCGACGACCCGGTTGCCCGCCATCTGCCGGGCTTCGCCGAGCCCCGGGTGTACGTGAGCGGGTCCGGCGCCGACGTGGTGACGCGCCCCGCCGACGGCCCGATAACCGTCCGGCATCTGATGACCCACACCGCCGGGCTGACCTTCGCCTTTTACCACACGCACCCCGTCGACGCCCTGTACCGCGACGCCAACCTGGACTCGGCGGTGCTGCCGGGCTCCGACCTGGCCGGCACGGTCGACGTGTACGCGCGCCTGCCGCTCCAGTTCGAGCCGGGCACGCAGTGGAACTACTCGGTCGCCACCAACGTCCTGGGCCGGGTCATCGAGGTGGTGTCGGGGCAGCCGCTGGACGAGTTCTTCGCCGAGCGGATCTGCGGCCCGCTGGGAATGACCGACGCCGGGTTCCGCGTGAGCGACGAACAGGCGCCCCGGCTCGCCGAGTTGTACGGCGAGACCGAGGACGGCGGCATCGAACCGATCCCCGGCCTCCCGCTGCGCGGCCGCCCCCGCTTCCTGTCCGGCAGCGGCGGTCTGGCCGCCTCCGCGCACGACGTGCACCGCTTCATGGAGCTGCTGCGCCGCCGCGGCGAACTCGACGGCACCCGGCTGCTGGCGCCCGAGACGGTGGACCTGATGACGTCCAACCAGCTCCCCGGCGGCGCCGACCTGCGCGCCTTCGGCAGCCGCCCCGCCCACGACGAGGCCGGCAACGACGGCGTCGGCTTCGGCCTGGGCGTCTCCGTCGTGATCGACCCGGCCCGCACGAAGGCCCCCTCCGTGCTCGGCGCCTACGGCTGGAGCGGCGTGGCGACGACCACGTTCTGGGTCGACCCGCGCCACGACCTGACGGTGCAGTTCATGACGCAGGTGCGGCCCAGGACCTCGCACACGATGTTCCAGGACCTCAAGCGGCTCGTGCACGAGGCCGTGACACAGGGCTGATCCCGCCGCCGGTCACTGGTCCACGCGCAGGGTGAACTCCACTCCCTCCAGCGCGAGTTCACGCAGCCACTCCTCCGAGCGGGCCGCCGTCTCCGCGGCGCGGCTCAGGCCCGCCGGCAGGGAGCCGTCCAGGATGTGCCGGACGCCGAGGGCGAGCGGGCGGGAGACACAGCGGGCCATCGCGCTCTCCTCCTCGTCCCCCACCAGGTCGAGCAGATAACTGCCGGACCACGACTGCCCCGACCCGCCGCGCACGTCCAGCGACACCGCGAGGACGACCCGGTCACGGTCGGCGTCCGTGGTCGGGTAGGCGGCCGCCAACTCCCCGGCCAGGGCGGCGATCCGCGCGTCGTCGCCCGCCTTCAGCTCCTCGAAGACGGCGTCCCAGGCACGCAGCCAGCCCTCCAGACGCAGGGTGCCGCGTACGAAGGTCAGCGGCTTCCAGGCGTCGGGGAGCCCGTACTGCTCGACGAACGGAACGCTGTCGCGGTTGGGGTAGACCTCGAACGCCTCCCCGTCGACGATGTGCGGCCGCGTCGCCTCCCACGGCCGCTCGGCGACGGTCTCGGCACCGTCCTGGAGGTAGCGGGCCGGTGCGCGCAGGGCGTTGAGGACCCCGGCGGGCGCCCAACTGAAGCGGTACCTGAAGTCGTTCGGGACCGCCGGGACTCCGCCGCAGTAGGAGGTAAGGCTGTACGAGGCTCCCGCGTCGTCGCCGACGGCCTCCCGGGCGCGGCCGATCAGGCAGTGGGCGAAGAGGTGGTCGATACCCGGGTCGAGGCCCGCCTCGGTGAGGACGACGAGCCCGGCCGCGGTGGCCGCCGGCACCTGTTCGAGGACCGCGTCCGACACATAGCTGGAGCAGGCGAAGTGGGCCTCCCGCCGGACGCAGGCCGCCAGGATCCCGGCGTGCTCCGGCGCGGGCAGCATCGACACGACGACGTCGCCGGGGGCCAGTTCGGCCGTGAGCGCGGGCAGGGTGTACGCGCGGGGCTCGGCGCGCCCGGTGAGGCCGAGCCGGGCGAGGGCGTCCGCGGCGCGGTCCTCGGTGCGGTGCCACAGCCGTACCCGGTCGGCCGTGTCGCACAGCCGGGCCAGCCCGCTGCCGGTCGACAGCCCGGCGCCGACCCAGTGGACGGTGCCGCTCGCGGTAACCCGTGCGGATCTGTCAGCCATTGCGGAACTCCCCTTCCACGATGCCGAGTTCACGGCATGCCTGATGGAACCGGTCACGGCAGCGCCCCCACGGCCCGCCCGTCTCGAACTGAAGCAACTGGGGCAGCAGCGCCGACGAGAAGTCGGCGCTGGACTCGCGGGGCAGCAGGGACGGCAGGTTGTCGATGGCGATGAGGTCGAGCGCAGGCTCCTTGCGCAGTCGGCGTACCGGGTCGGTCCACTCGGTGGTGCGGTCGTAGACCGGCAGGACGTTCAGGGGCGAACCGACGTCGACGGTGACGTCGCACAGGGTGCGCAGTCGCCGGCCGGGGTCGTCCAGGTCCTCCTCGCGCAGGAAGGGCGGGACGGGAGTGGTGGCGAGGACGGCGTTGACCAGCACGTCGTGTGCCAGCAGGGCCGGGCGGTCCAGCGCGCGGGTCTCGGCGAGGTCCCAGGGCGTCGCCTCGATCCCGGCGGTCAGGAACCCCAGCCGCGCGCCCCGTCCGCTGCGCCCCAGGGCGCCGATCACCAGCGCGGTGAACTCCTCGTCCCCGGCGACCGGCTGCAGGAGGGCGTCCAGCTCGTCCTTGGACATGGGCGTCAGCGGCGCGGCGAGCCTGCCCCGGTGCTGGAGCACGGCGAGCGCGGCGCCGAGATAGCCGGCCCAGAAGCCGAAGGCGGCGAGACGGCGGCCGTCGTCGTCGACCAGGTACTCCAGGTCGAGCAGCGTGCCGCCCCCGGCCGCGAAGCGCCTCAGCAGGGCCTCTGCACCCGGCTGCCGCTTGTAGGCGTGCCCGAAGAAGATGTGGTCGTGCGTCAACTCCCCGGGTTCGTCCGGGAGTTCCTTCAGTCCGACCACCACCACCGACTCGGGTGCGGACACCCATGACCCTGCGGGCGCGGTACGGCAGCCGGCCGCCTCGTACTCCTCGACGGGGAAGATCCGCTGCGGGGACTCCTCGACGGTCAGGGTCACCCCGCGCTCGACCAGCCGGCGTGCGTCCTTCGGCACGATCGGTGTGCGTCGCTCGGTGGAACGGACCTCGTGGCGCAGCCACAGATGGAGCTCGGTCATACGCGGTTGGCCTCCGGGCGCGGGGCGTCGGCCGCGAACCGGCCGGCGCTGAGCGGGCTGACGTCCACGAAGGGTACGCGGCCGAGGTACAGGTCACGGACGACCTCGCCGACCGCCGGTCCCTGGAGGAAGCCGTGGCCGGAGAAGCCGGTCGCGTACAGGAAGCGGGAGACGGAAGTCGCCTCGCCGATGAGCGCGTTGTGGTCCGGCGTGACCTCGTACAGGCCCGCCCAGCCTCCCGTGCGGCGCAGGTCGAGCAGGGCGGGGGCGCGGCGCTCCATGGCGGCGGCCAGCCGGGGGATCCAGCGGTCGTGGGTGTCGGTGGCGAAGCCGGGCCGCTCGTCGGGGTCGGACATGCCGAGGAGCAGGCCGGGGCCCTCGGAGTGGAAGTAGAGGCTGGTGGTGAAGTCGATGGTCATGGGCAGGTGCGGCGGCAGTCCGCCGACGGGTTCGGTGACCGCGACCTGCCGGCGCAGCGGCACCACCGGCAGGTCGACTCCGACCATCGCCCCGATCGCCCGCGACCAGGGGCCGGCCGCGCAGATCACCGTCTCGGTGGTGATCCTGCCGATGCTCGTGGTCACGGCGGTGATGCGGTCGCCGTGCACCTCGATGCCGGTGACGTCGTTGTGGCGTAAGATCCGCGCCCCGTACGCGCGGGCCGCGGCGGCGTAGCCGTGGACGACGGATTCGGGGGTGCAGTGGCCGTCGTCCGGGGAGAACGCGGCCGCCAGCAGTCCGTCGGTGGTGATCAGCGGGGACAGCCGCTGTGCCTCGGCGGGGTCGATCATCCGGCTGGGCACTCCTAGGGAGTTCTGGAGCCGGACGCTCGCCTCGAATCCGGCGACCTCCTCGGGCGTCGACAGCAGGAACAGATAGCCGACCCGGTGCAGCCCGATGTCGTGGCCCAGCTCCAGCCCGAACCGGGCGAACGCCTGGAGGCTGCGTGCCCCGAGCTGGATGTTGAGCTCGTCGGAGAACTGCGCGCGCACTCCGCCGGCCGCCTTCGAGGTGGATCCGGAGGCCAGTTCGTCCCGCTCGACGAGGACGACGTCCCGTACGCCCGCGCGGGCGAGGTGGTAGGCGATGCTGGTGCCCATCACTCCGCCGCCGATGATGACGACGCTCGCGTGTGTGTTCACGGGCGGACCCTCTCGGTAGTGGTTCCTGCCGTCGCGCGCTGTCACCGGCCCGCCTTCCCCGCCGCCTCGACGACGGCCCAGGCGGCGGCCGCGTCCTGGATGCCGAGGCCGACGCTGTTGTAGTAGACGATGTCGCCGGGTCCCGATCGCGGGAAGCTCTGCCCGGTGAGTACGGCGCCCAGTCCGACCAGGTCCTCGAAGGCCAACGCCCCTTCGCGCAGGGCGTGCACCACCGGACCGGCGTGCTCGGCGGCGGTCTGCGGGTCGTCGACGACGACGCTCGCGGCGCGCAGCAGCACGTCGTCGTCGACCTCGCGGCGGCCGGGCTCGAACGATCCGACGCTGACCACCGTGCACCCGGGAGCCAGCCACTCCCCCCGCACGAGGGGCGTCCTGCTGAGTGTGCAGGCGGCGACCAGTGATGCCCCCGTCACGGCCTCCTCGGCGGTGCCCACCGCTTCGACGGCGAGGCCCAGTTCGGCCTCGAGCTCCCGCGCGGCGCGGGCGCGGTTGCGCGCGGTCGGGCTCCACAGCCGTACCGACTTCAGCTCGCGCACCCGGGCGAAGGCCCGGGCGTGGGCGAGGGCCTGGGTGCCGGAGCCCAGGAGGGCGAGGTCCGCGCTGCCGGGCGTGGCCAGGGCGTCGGCCGCGACGGCGCTCGCGGCGGCCGTGCGCAGCGTCGTGATCGCCGTGCCGTCCATGACGGCGGCCAGTCGGCCCGTCACCGGGTCGAGCACGGTGATGACCGCGTGGACGGTCGGCAGGCCGGACGCCGCGTTGCCCGGGTTGACGCTGCCGATCTTCGCGACGGCCCCGGTGTCCGCGGACAGCCGGGAGACGTACGCGAAGACGACGCTGTCGTCGAAGCGGCTCGGGTGCATGATCTTCCCGGGCAGGTCGGCCGCGTCGGCGCCGAGCGCCGAGAAGGCCGCGCGCTGCGAGGCGATCGCCGCGTCGAGGCCGAGCAGGCGCGAGACCTGGTCTCCGGTCAGGAAGAGGACGTCGTCGGTCATTCCCTCTTCCTGTCCGGACGGGCCTCGCCGCAATCAGGACAGGTGCCCGACCGCGTCCAGATGGGGCAGGTGGTGGTCGAGGCGCTCCCGCTTGGTCCGCAGGTAGGTGATGTTGTTCTCGCACGGCGGGATCAGCAGCGGGACCTGCTCGGCGACCTCGATGCCGTGCTGCACCAGCGCCTCGCGCTTGCGCGGGTTGTTCGACATCAGGCGGACGCTGCGCACGTTCAGGTCGTGCAGCATCCCGGCGGCCACGCCGTAGTCGCGGGCGTCCACCGGCAGGCCGAGCGCGAGGTTGGCCTCGACGGTGTCCAGGCCCTCCGCCTGCAGGGCCATCGCCCGCAGCTTGGCGAGCAGACCGATGCCGCGGCCCTCGTGGCCCCGCAGGTAGACGACGATGCCACTGCCCTCGGCGACGACCGCGCGCAGGGCGGCCGCGAGCTGGTCACCGCACTCGCAGTGCTGGGAGCCGAAGGCGTCACCCGTCAGGCACTCCGAGTGCAGCCTGGTCAGCACTTCGTCCGTACCTATCTCGCCGTAGACCAGAGCCACTTGCTCGTCTCCGCGGTCGTGATCGAGGTAGCCGATTGCACGGAATTCGCCGTAGACGGTGGGCAAAGGCGCATTCACCATGCGTTCCACGCCGGAACGCTGCGTCCGCTGCGTGGACTTCTTGCCGAGGACGCCAATTTTTTCTGTCATGATTCTTCAGTTCCTAAGCAGAGACGAAAGGCCGTGAAAAGATGAGTGGTTCGCAAACGCGGCCGGCGGCACACTCGCTGGTGCCGGCGGACACCACCGAAGACGTACGGACCCGAGGGGCGGGCGTCTCACGACAGGTGGCGGTGCTCCCCGTCGGAAGCTTCGAGCAGCACGGCCCGTTCCTTCCGCTGGCGACCGACACGCTGGTGGCCTGCGCCATCGCGCGCGAGATCGCCGCCGCGCACCCGGTGCACCTCCTTCCGCCCGTGACGATCTCCTGCTCGCACGAGCATGCGGCCTGGCCAGGGACCGTCAGCATCTCCTCCGTGACCCTTCATGCGGTGATACGGGACATTGCGGCTTCGCTCCGCCGGTCGGGCGTCGACGCCCTGGTGCTGGTCAACGGGCACGGCGGAAACTACGTACTGGGCAACGTCGTTCAGGAGTCCTCCGCGCGTGGTGAGCGAATGGCGCTGTTCCCGGCCCCGGAGGACTGGGAGGCGGCGCGGGTGCGGGCGGGGGTGGAGACCTCACTGCTCACCGACATGCACGCGGGGGAAATCGAGACCTCCATCCTTCTGCACGCTCATCCCGAATTGATCCGACCCGGTTATGAGACTTCCGATTTCGTGGCGGACGACCGCCGTCATCTGTTGACCCTCGGTATGTCCGCCTATACCGATTCCGGTGTCATCGGCCGTCCTTCGCTGGGTTCCGCGGAAAAGGGGGAACGGCTGCTGGCGAGCCTCGCGGATTCCTTCGGCGCGTATGTGTCACTGCTGACCTCCGCGGACGATTCCGTAGCGGACACGGGTGACGCCTGAAAATAGCCGCTCGGTTCCGGGTCCGCCATGGTCACGGCGGATCCGGATCCCGCGCGCAGGCCGGTGTACCAGCGGGCGAGCAGGACGACGAGGCCGGGCGCGGCGGCCACGAAGCTGAGCACGCCGTACACGACGGCGACCGTGAGCCCGGTGGTGGCGCCGAGCCCCGCGGCGCCGAACGCCCAGGCGGTGACGCCCTCTCGGGGACCCCAGCCGCCGACGTTCAGGGGCAGGCCCATCGCGAGCAGCGCCAGGACGGCGAGCGGCAGCAGGGCGGCCACGGAGGCGTCGGAGCCGGCGACACGGGCTGCGAGCACGAACATCCCGATGTGTCCGGCCAGCACGACGGCCGAGGAGACGGCGACGCCGGGGCCGTTGCGACGGGACAGCAGGGCTTCCCGGGCCTCGTCGAGGGTCGTGCGCAGCGCGGACGGACGGCTGCGGTCGCGACGCGACGGCGCCCGGTTCATCCGTACGGCGGCCACGACGGCGAGCGCGCCCACCCCGGCGAACAGGATGAGCGGGGTGACGTCGCGGGCCTGGTCGAGCACCGGCGACGGCATGGTCAGCAGGACGACGGCCCCGAATGCCGCGAGGACGACCTGGCCGGCGGTCCGCTCCAGCACCACGGCGCGTATCCCGCGCCCCATGTCACCGGCGCTCTGCCCGTGCCGCACGGCCCGGTGCACATCGCCGAGGACGCCGCCGGGGAGGGCAGCGTTGAGGAACAGGGCGCGGTAGTAGTCGGCGACGGCGGGCCACAGCGGCAGCCGGATCCGCAGCCCCCGGGCCACCAACTGCCAGCGCCAGGCGCTGAACACGGTGGTGACGAGCCCGATCCCGAGCCCGCCGGCCAGCGCGACCGCGTCGATCCGCCGCAGCCCGTCGAGGAACACGCCGGTGCCGAGCCGCCAGAACAGCACGACCAGGATGACGACGCCGGCGGCCGTGCCCAGGTGGGTGCGGAAGGCGGGGGTGTTGAGGCGGGACAGGACGCGGCGCAGGCGCCCGCGGGGCGGCTTGGAAGGCGCCGCCTGCGGGCGCGGCTCGGTGACCACGACGCCGATGCGGGCCGGGGAGACGGCGGCGGAAGCCGGAACGGCCGGACGGGCCGGGGAGACGGCAGCGGCACCGGAAGCGGGGACGGCCTGACGAGCCGGGGAGACGGCAGCGGCACCGGAAGCGGGGGCGCCCGGACGGGCCGCCGGGAAACGGGCGGCGGGCACGCTCGCGTGCTCCACCGAACCCGTCGACCCGATCGAACCCGCCCGCTCCACCGAACCCTTCGGCTCGTCCCGGACGGTGGTGTCGCCGTGCGCGCCCGTCTCGCCCGGGCGTTCGGCCCGTCGGTCGCGGCGGCTGAGGCCCCGGCGCTCGGCGCGGGTCCGCGCCACCGTCTCCACGCTCATGACGCTCCGCCCGTCGGCCGGACCAGCGCCAGCAGGTCGCTGTGGTGGACCACGACACGCAGTTCGCCGGCCTCGCAGGCGGCGAGGCGTTCGGTCAGGTAGCTCTCGGCGCGCTCACGCAGGTCGGGGCGCTGCTCGACCGCCGCGCCGACCCAGCCGCGCAGCCACTGGGCGGTCAGGGCCGCCTCGCCGGGGCCGAGCCGCCAGGGGCTCGGGTGGACCTGCACGGTCGCGCCGTGCTCGGCGAACGCCTCGGCGGCCACCGTGATCGCGTCCGGGCCGAGCAGACCCGAGCGCCGCTGGTGGGTGTTGAACGCCTCGGCGATCTCGCCGTCCAGCGGGTGGGACGGGGTGAGTTCGACGCGGCCCGCGACGGAGAGCGTCAGCAGTGCCGGGCAGCCGGCGCCCGCGCAGGCGGCGGCGAGGGTGCCGATCTCCTCGCGGGTGAGGACGTCGAGCAGCGCGGACGCCGTCACCAGGGAGGCGCCGAGGAGGGCGTCCGCGGTGAGCCGGCCGACGTCGCCGCGGCGCGTCTCGACCGTGACCCGGCTGCCGTCGGCGGAGGAGCGCGGCGAGGCGACGGCGGCGAAGTGCAGGAGGTAGGGGTCGCGGTCGTGCAGGACCCAGTGCTGGGGGCCGTCCAGGTGCGGCGCGAGCCAGCGGCCCATGGAGCCGGTACCGCAGCCGATGTCGTGGATGACCAGACCGCCGGACCGGGCCGGCAGGTTGGCGAGCCGGATCCGCAGCGGGTCGAGCAGGTCGTGCGCCCGTGCGGAGGCATCGGCCGGCTCCCGCAGTTCCAGCCACTCGGGCGCGTAGCGCGGCGGGTCGTCCGGCCCGGCGTCCCGCAGCCGTACGGTGGCCCGCTCACCGGGCCGGAAGGTGGGACCGGCCCCGAGGATCACCGCGTCGGCATCGGACGCCGACGGTACCGACGCACCACCCATGTCACCCTCCGCCGAAACGATTTCGCTGTGCGGCCCGCTCTGCCCGTCCAGGGGCCCGGGCTGGGTCGGAATCGTCCCGCCGCCTTGTGCCGTCGCCGTCTTCCTCATGCCGCCCTCCGGGGTTCGTTCGGCAGTCGGCCCAGAACCGAGGCCAGGCTGCGGGCCGTGCCGGCCCAGCCGTTCAGAGCCGCCCGGCGCCCGCGGGCCGCCGACTTCAGCCGGCGTCGTACGTCCGCCTCGCCGAACCAGCCGCGCAGTTCGGCGGCGATCGCGGCGGGGTTCTCCGGCGGGACGAGGATGCCGGGGACGCCGCCGTCGGGGGCCCGGCCGACCGCCTCCGGGAGCCCGCCGACGTCCGTGGCCAGCACCGGGATGCCGCGCGCGAGCGCCTCGGTCACCGCCATGCCGTAGGTCTCGGCGTAGGAGGTGAGCACCATGAGGTCGGCGGTGTTGTAGCTGGCGTCGAGTTCGGCGCCGGCCTGCGGGCCCGCCAGGATCAGCCGGTCCTGAAGGCCGTGCTTGGCTATCAGGGCCCGCAGTTCGGCCACGTACCCGGGATCCTGGTTCAGCCCGCCCACGCAGACGCAGCTCCACGGCAGGTCGGTCACCGTGGCCAGCGCCTCCACCAGCCGGTGCTGTCCCTTGCGCGGTGTCACGGCGGCCACGCACAGCAGACGGGACACGCCGTCGGTGCCCGCGGCCGGCGGCGCGATGTCGGCGCCGGGGGCGGCGACATGGACCCGCTCGGGGGCGAGGCCGTGGTGGGAGACGAGGCGGCGCACCGCCCAGTCGCTGGTGGCGATCACCGCGTCGACCGCCCGCAGCACGGCGCGTTCCCGGGCGTCCAGGTCCGCGGCCACGGCGGGCTCCAGTCCGGTCTCGTCGCCGAGCGGGAGGTGGACGAGGACCGCGAGCCGCAGCCGCTCCGCCTCGGGCACGATGATCTCGGGCACGCCGCACGCGACCAGCCCGTCCAGCAGGACGACCGTCCCGTCCGGGAACTCCCCGAGCGTACGGGCGAGTTCGGCACGGGCCTCGGCGCCCGGGCGGGGCCAGTCGCCGTCCACCGCGTGCTTGTGCACCTGCCAGCCGAAGCCGGGCAGGTCCAGACACACGCGCCGGTCGTAGGCGTTGCCGCCGCTCGGCGCGCTCAGGTCGTCGACGCCGCCCGGCAGGACGAAGTGCACGGAGCGCAGGGACATGGGGATGATCTCGGCGTTCTTCAGGACGGAGTGCTGCACGGGCATATAGCCGAGCGCCACGTTCCCATCCAAGGCCACGTTCTTTCCCAGGGCCCTGCTCTTGTCGGGGGCCACGTTCTTTTCCAGCGTCACGTCGGTCACAGGGCACGCTCGTAACTCGCCCACGCGACATGCGACTCGTGCAGCGTGACGGTGAGGCCCGCGAGGCCCTTGGCGCCTTCGCCCAGCGCGCCCTTCTCGATCCGCTCGGCGAGCCGGTCGGCGATGACCTTGGCGAGGAACTCGGTGGAGGTGTTGATCCCGGCGAAGTCGGGTTCGTTGTCGAGGTTGCGGTAGTTCAGTTCACCGACGACGGCACCCAGTTCCCGCGTGGCCAGTCCGATGTCGACGACGATGTTGTCGTCGTCGAGCTGCTCGCGCCGGAACGTTGCGTCCACCAGGAACGTCGCTCCATGCAGGCGCTGCGCGGGCCCGAAGACGTCGCCGCGGAAGCTGTGGGCGATCATGATGTGATCGCGGACGGTGATGCTGAACAACGGACGACCCTCCAGGTGCGGTGCGCTCCTCATCCCCGCCGATCGCCGCCGGGGATGTCGAGTAGTACGGCTCTTCGCTTCCCCGTGTTCAGCCCTGTCTCACTCTTTTCTCAGGTCAGGCGCTCTTGTCGTCCGGGAATGAACGAGTCCGTCAGGGCGTGTCCGCGTACCTGACGCGGTGGCACAGGGCCGGGATCTCCCCGGAGGCGAGCTTCGGCATCACTTCGGGCAACTCGTCGAAAGCGCTCTCCCCCGTGACGAGGGCGTCGAGAGCGGGGTCGGCGAGCAGGTCGAGGGCTAGGGCGAGCCGGTCCGCATAGGTCCGGCTGGCTCGGCGGGCCGGGGAGACGGTGCCGACCTGGCTGCTGCGGATGACGAGCCGCCGGGAGTGGAAGGCCTCGCCGAGCGGGAGGGCGACCCTCCGGTCGCCGTACCAGCTCAGTTCGAGGACCGTGCCCTCGGCCCTGAGGAGTTCGAGGGAGCGGGCGAGTCCCTGCTCGCTGGCGCTGGCGTGGACGACGAGGTCGCACTCGCCGAGCGCGTCCTCGGGTGTGGCGAATCCGACGCCGAGGGCCTCGGCGACGTCGGCCCGGCGGGGATCGGCGTCGACCAACTGGAGCCGTACGCCCGGGAAGCGGGCCAGCAGCGCGGCGACCGAGCAGCCGACCATGCCGCCGCCGATCACCGCGATCCGGTCACCGACCAGGGGCGCGGCGTCCCAGAGCGCGTTGACGGCGGTCTCGACGGTGCCGGCGAGGACGGCGCGTGCGGCGGGCACGGTGGCGGGTACGACGGTCACGGCGCTCGCGGGGACGACGTACCGCGTCTGATGCGGGTACAGGCAGAAGACGGTACGGCCGACCAGTGCCGCCGGCCCTGCCTCGACCACCCCGACGCTGAGGTAGCCGTACTTCACCGGGGCGGGGAACTCTCCCTCCTGGAACGGCGCCCGCATGGCCGCGTGCTGGCTCTCGGGGACCCCGCCGCGGAACACGAGTGTCTCCGTGCCCCGGCTGACTCCGGAGTAGAGCGACCGCACCAGAACCTCGCCGTCGCCCGGCTCCGCGAGGACGGTCTGCCGGATCTCTCCCTCACCCGGAGAGCTGAGCCAGAACGCCCGTGCGGTGCGGTTCATCGGGATCCTCCTGAACGATCGTGAAGCTGTGCACGTACGGAGGTGTGCACAGGTCGCGCACAGTACGCGGCCTTGATCGACTCTGTCATCCGGCCGGAGGAATGTGCGGTGGCCCTGAACAACACTTACGACGCGAGGCTGGTCCAGCAGGAGACCGCTGTGGGAGCGGGCGTGCAGATCCTGTTGCTGGCCCTGCTCGGATCGGCGATCGGCCTGGGGCCGGCGGGCTGGCTGACCGGCCTGGTCTTCGCCGTGGCGACCTGGGCGCTGCTGTCGCTGGCCCTGCACCGGTCCGGGCTCCGCAACTTCGGCCCGGCCAACCGGGTCACCCTCGGGCGCGCGACGCTGGTGGGCGGCGTGACGGCTCTGGTGGCGGACTCCTTCTTCCAGAGCTCACCGCCCATCACTCTCTTCGTCGGCCTGACGGCGGTGGCGCTGATCCTCGACGGCGTGGACGGCAAGGTGGCCCGCCGCACGGGCACGTCCACGGCGCTGGGCGCGCGCTTCGACATGGAGGTCGACGCGTTCCTGATTCTGGTGCTGAGCGTGTACGTCTCGATGTCGCTGGGCCCCTGGGTCCTGCTCATCGGCGCGATGCGCTACGGATTCGTCGCCGCCGCCCGCGTCTGGCCCTGGCTGAACGCCCCGCTCCCGCCGAGCACGGCCCGCAAGACGGTCGCCGCGATGCAGGGCGTGTTCCTGCTGCTGGCCGCCTCCGGCTATCTCCCCTACCCGGCCACGTTCGCGGTGGCCGCGGTGGCTCTGGGGGCGCTGGTCTGGTCGTTCGGCCGGGACATCATGTGGCTGTACCGGACGTCCCGCACGGAGCGGGTCTCCGTGGCGGAGGTGCGGGAACTGGTGGCGTCCTGAACGCGATCGGTCGTCGGTCGTCTGCGGCACCGTTGTGGCTGGTCGCGCAGTTCCCCGCGCCCCTTCAGGGGCGCTGCTGAACCGCGGCGATCGAGCCCCTACCGGCGCGGTAGCGCCCCGATCGCCGCCAGCGGTACGGCCGCCAGCACGAGCCACGGCACGGCCGCGGGCAGGCCGGTGTCCAGGAGGGTTCCCGTGGCCGAGCTGCCGATGAGGACGATCAGGCCTGAGATCGAGGACAGGGCGCCGGTGTAGAGGCCGAGTCGGCCCTCCTCGGCGAGGTCGGGGATCCAGGCGCGGGCGACCGGTGCGACGAGCATCTGGCCGAGGGTGAGCAGGACGACGAAGCCGGCCGCGGGCAACAGGGCCGCCGTGCCCGTCCAGTCGGCGGGGCGCGCCGCGGCCACGAGCGTGAAGCCCGCCGTGATGAGCAGCAGACCGGCCACCATGGACCGGCGCAGAGTGAGCCGCTCTCCCACCCAGTGGGTGACGGGCAACTGGCCGATCACGACCAGCAGCGAGGACAGGGCGAACAGCCAGGCGAGTGCGGCCTGGGAGCCGGTGGCGCGCTCCACCTCGTCGGGGAGCGCGAGGTAGAGCTGGTTGTAGGCGAGCAGGTAGGCGCCGTACGCGCAGCACAGGGCGAGGAAGCGGCGGTTACGCAGCAGCTTCCCCAGGCCGCCGCGCAGTTGGACGCCGCCCCGCCCGGGTATGTGCTGCGGCAGCAGCCACGCGTGACCGGCGAGGACGAGGACGAAGATCCCGGCGCCGGTGAGGCAGACCGTACGGAAGTCCGCCGACAGCAGCAGTGCGCCGAGCAGCGGTCCGACGAACGCGCCCGCCTGCCCGGCAACGGTCAGCAGCGCGAGGACCCTTGTACGGGAGCCGCCGCCCGACTCCTCCCACAGCACGGCCTGCCGGGCCACCTCGGACTCCACAGCCGGCGAGAACAGCGCGGCGGCGAACCCGATCAGCAGCACCGCCCCGATGACCGCCCCCGTCTCCCGCGCGTACCCCAGCCACACGAACCCGGCGATCCTGAGCACGCACCCGGTGAGCACGACCGGCCGGATGCCGTACCGGTCGGCCAGCGCCCCGCCCACCACGAACAGTCCCTGCTGGCTGAACGTCCGCAGCCCCAGCACGAACCCGACCAGCCACCCCGCCATGCCGACGGCCTGGCCCAGGTGTTCGGCGAGGAAGGGCAGCACGGCGAAGAAGCCGACGTTGAAGGCGAGTTGGGTGAGGATGAGGAGGCGGAGGAGAGGGGACAGGCGGGGCCGGTCCACAGGCGCCTTGCGCAGGCCGAGTGCCGCCGGCCTCATCGGGTGGCCGCCAGCTCGCGCGTGTCCGGCTGTTGTTCGGGTACGTCCGCCGCCTGGGGCTCGACCGCACGGTCCCGACGCCGCACCCCTCCCGCCGCCGTCACCGCCAGCGCGCCCAGCAGGGCGAGTACGGCGGCGGGGGCGAGGACCGCCCAGGGGGCGCGCTCGGCGTAGGGCTGGTTCTCGGCGAGGAGCAGGCCCCACTCCGGGGAGGGCGGCTGGGCGCCCAGACCGAGGAAGGCGAGCGAGGCGAGCGCGAGGGCGATGCCGGGCAGCCGGAGCAGGGCGTGCCGGGTGACGGGCGGCAGCACGGCGGGCAGCAGTTCGTGGCGCAGCAGATACCAGCGCCCGGCGCCCAGTGCGCGGGTGGCGGTCAGGTGGAGCGCGGCGCGTTCCTGCCGTAGCAGCGCCGAGGTGTGGGCGGCGAGCGGTGTCCAGGCGACGGCGGCCACGGCGATTGCGGGTGTGGTGCTTCCGCCGCCGACGATCGCGGTGACGAGCAGGGCGACGAGGACGGGCGGCAGCGCAGTGACCGTGTCGACGACCGGTCCGGACAACTGCGGCAGCAGGCCGAGCGCCAGCCCGGTGAGCAGCGTGACGGCGGTGATCGCGAGCGCGAGCAGCAGGGTGTCGAGCGCGCCGTGCGCGACCCGGGCGAGGACGTCCCGGCCGAGGGCGTCGGTGCCGAACGGGTGGGCTCCGGAGGGGGCCGTGAGCCGCTCGGCGGTGTCGAGAGCCAGCGGGTCGCGGGGCAGGCCGAGGGCGATCACGGCTACGAGCAGGCCGCCGTGGACAAGGGGCAGGGTCGTTCGGGCGGGCGGCGATGGCCGGTGCGGGGACGGCAGCGCACCGTCGCGCAGGGCCGGGCCGATCAGCAGGCGGGTGAGGAGGTGGGCCAGTGCGGCGGCTGCCGCGCCGAGCAGGACGAGGGCGAGCGTGCCGGCCTGGAGGACGGGCAGGTCCTGGGCGAGGGCCGCCTGGAGGGTGGTGCGGCCGAGGCCGGGGATGTCGTAGATCTGCTCGACGGTGACCGCCCCGCCGGTGATGCCCACGACGAACAGGCCGGTGTTGGGCAGCAGTCCTGGCAGACAGCGGCGCAGGGCCTGCCGGGCGACCGTGCGGCCGGGCACTCCGCGCGCGGTGGCGGCCAGCGCCCAGGGCTCGGCGAACGCGCCGGGCAGCAGGTCGTCGAGGAGCCGGCCGAGGACGGCTCCGGCGGGCACGCCGAGGGCGAGGGCGGGCAGGATCGTCCACTGGAAGCCGTACCAGCCGAGCGCGGGCAGCCAGCCCAGTTGCACGCCGACGACGGTGGCGAGGACCGACGCGGTGAGGAACTCCGGCAGCGCGGCGAGGACCGCCGAACCGCTGCCCGCGGCCCGCCGTCCGGCCGGTCGCCGCCGCGATCCGAGCCACAGGGTGCGCGCACAGATCAGCGCGACGGTGCCGGCGGCGACCGCGAGGGCCACCGCCATCAGCAGCAGGGACACGCCGAGGGCCTGGAGCACCGCGGGCGTGACCTCGCTGCCGGAGATCCACGACCGGCCGGCGTCCCCGCGCCACAGCCCGCCCACCCAGTCACCGAGCAGATGGAACGGTCCTGCGTCCAGGCCGAGTTGCGCACGGATGTCCGCCAGCACCTCGGGCGTGGGGTCGCGGTCCGCCGAACGGGCCTTGAGGACGGTGAGTGCCGGGTCGGTGTGCGAGAGCCAGGGCAGCAGACCGATGACCGTGATGAGGGCGACCGCGATCCCGACCCGCCACAGCAACGTGGCCATGCGCTGCGCCACGGGTCAGCGCCGGGTGCCGATGCCGACGAGGGTGCGCTCGTACGGGTCGAGGAGCGCGCCGCTGACGGAGGTCCCGACGCCGGTGATGATGCGCTGGTGGACCAGCGGCACGACGGCGTCGGTGCCGAGGATGCGGGCCTCGGCGGCCATCGCAGCGTCCTGCCGCCCGGCGGTGTCGGTGGTGCGCTCGGCCTTGGCGACGGCCCGGTCGACGTCCTTGTCGCACAGATGGGCCAGGTTGTAGCCGCCGTCGCAGGTGTAGTCACTGGCGAGGACCGAGACGGGGTCCCCTGTGTCGACGAGGGTGTTGCGGGCGAGGACGAAGGCGTCGAACTTGCCGTCCAGCGCGTCGCTCTCCAGCCGTGAGTACTCGCGCACCACCAGCTTGACCTCGAACCCGGCCTTCTCCAGTTGCTGCTTCAGCACCTGGGCGACCTCGGGCAGTTCGGGCCGGTTGTCGTACGTGGCGAGCGTGACGCGGGTCCCGTCGGGCCTGCCCGGCTCCGCCCGCCCGACCGGCTCGGTCCGCTTGCCCGCGGCCCAGGTCACGGCGGGGCCGTAGATGCCCGCGCCGGCGTCGGCGTATCCCTCGTAGACGTCCTTGGCCAGCACGGAGGTGTCGACGGCCGCACGGGCGGCGGCCCGCAGCCCGGCGTTCTCGAAGGGGCCCTTGTCCGCATTGAGGAGCAGGCTCGTGGTGCGGGTCGTGGCGGTCGCCTCGCGGGTGCCCTTGTCGAGGGTGACGGCCTGGGCGACGGGGATCGCCTCGGCGAGATCGACCTGGTCGGTGCGCAGAGCACTCGCGCGGGCGGTGCCGTCGGCGACGAACTTCACGTCGATGCCGGTGGCCTGCGCGCGCCCGCCCCAGTAGTCGTCGTAGCGGTCGAGGGTGGCCGCGGTGGTGCCCATCACCTTGGTGAGTTCGAAGGGTCCGGTTGCGGTGCCGACCGGGTCGACGTCGTCCTTCTCCTTGTATGCCTTGGCGGAGAGGACGGCGAGGGAGGGGCTGGACAGCCGCAGCGGCAGGATCGGGTCGGGGGCCCCGGTGGTGATCCGTACGCCGTTGCCGCCCTCCGCCTTCGCGGTGAGGGTGACTCCGGCGAGGGCGGCCGGGGCGGGCTCGGCGCGGGTGGCGTGGGTGAGGGCGGCGGCGACGGCGGCCGGGGTGACCTTCGAGCCGTCCTGGAAGGTGGCCTCGCGCAGGGTGAACCGCCAGGTGCGGTCGTTCTCCTGGCTCCAGGAGGCGGCGAGGGCGGGGGTGGCGGCGCCGTTGGCGTCCAGCGCGGTCAGGCCCTCGGTGACGCCGAGGCGGCTGAGGATCGTGGAGTCGGCGCCGTAGGGCGAGAGGTTCTCGGCGGGCGGGAAGGCGAGGGCGACGCGCAGGCGGGAGCCGCTGCCGGCGCCGCCGGAGTCGGTCCCGCCACCGGAGGCGAAGCAGCCGGCGAGTGCCGGGGCGAGCATGAGGGCGGCGAGGATCGGGCGGAGTCGGCGTCGCACGGTCTATCGCTCCATGGGTATCTCGAAGTGGACGACGCCGTTGCCGCCGCCGGTTTCCTCGCGTTCGTCGTGCACGACCTTGCCGAGCGAGCGCCAGAAGCTCTCGGCGCCGGGCACCTTGGGGTCGGTGTGCAGATAGACGGCGCGGTAGCCGCCGTCGGCCGCCGCGAAGGCGAGCAGTTCACGGACGAGCCGCCGGGCGAGGCCGCGCCTGCGGTGCTCGGGACGGACGTAGACGCGGCGGAGCTGCGCCGTCGCGCCGCAGGGGTAGCGCTCGGCGAGGTCGCGCGGGTTCGGCGGGTGGGCCGGGCCGCGGGAGTCGAGCGCGGCCGTCGCGACGACGCCGCCGTCGCGGGGGTCGAGCGCAACGAGGAGGGTGTGGCGCGGTGAGGCGAGGTAGGCGGCGGCCGGATCGATGATGTCCGCGTGCCAGCGGGGCACATAGCCGGTGCCGAAGTCGTGGTAGACGGTGTCGAGCATCAGGGCTCGGGCACCGTCCAGGTCGTCCGGGCTCGCCGCCCTGATGCTGTAGTCGCGCACTTGCACATCATATGCATTAAGGACAAGGGGTGATCGCGACCGCCCCCGCGATCTCCGCAACCCCCTTACGGCCCAAGCGATTTGACAGCGATCATGAGCCATGGCCAACCTGACCACATGACATCCATTTTCAACAAGGATACCTCGGTGACGAAGGCGGGCCACTGATGCGTATCGCGTTCGTCGGCAAGGGCGGCAGCGGCAAGACGACGCTGTCGGCGCTCTTCACCCGCCACCTGGCCCACTCCGGCGCACCGGTGCTGGCCATCGACGGCGACATCAACCAGCACCTCGCCGAGGCACTGGGCCACACCGGCGCCGCCCTCGACGCGCCACCCCTCGGAGCCCACGTCCGGGACATCAAGGAGTACCTGCGCGGCACCAACCCGCGCATCCCCTCCGCCGACGCCATGATCAAGACCACTCCGCCGGGCCGCGGCTCCCGCCTGCTCCGCCTCCTCGGTGACGACGAGCTGCACACACGTCATGTCCGGCGCGTGGGCGACGTGCCGCTGATGGTCACGGGCGAGTTCGACGAGAGCGACCTCGGGGTCGCCTGCTACCACTCCAAGCTCAGCGGCGTCGAGCTCTACCTCGGCCACCTCCTCGACGGCCCGGGCGAGTACGTGGTCGTCGACATGACCGCGGGCGCGGACGCCTTCGCGTCGGGCCTGTTCACCCGCTTCGACATGACGTTCCTGGTGGCGGAGCCGACCCGCAAGGGCGTCTCGGTGTACCGCCAGTACCGTGACCACGCGCGCGAGTTCGGCATCCGCGTCGCGGTCGTCGGCAACAAGGTGACGGGCGAGGACGACCTGCTCTTCCTCAAGGAGGAGGTCGGCGACGACCTGCTCACCCACCTCGTCCAGTCGCCCTGGGTCCGCGCGGCCGAACAGGGCAGGGAGCAGGGCGAGTTGGAGTCCCCCAATGTGCACGCCCTGAACGTCCTGCGCGAGGCGGTCGACGCCCACCCCAAGGACTGGCCGACGACCCATCGCCACGCCGTCGAGTTCCACCTGCGCAACGCCCGCGCCTGGGCGGACGACAGGACGGGCGGCGACCTGGCCGCCCAGGTGGACCCGGACTACGTACCGGGCCCACCGGCAGCCCGGTCCTGACGCCCGGTCGGCCGGCCGGCCCGGCCGTGCGCGACCCCTTCTGTTTGTGGATGCGGTGGGCGTGGGCTCCGGCTCCCGCGCCCACCGCGGTCGGGTCAGGCCGCCCGCTTCGCCCTCGCCCCGTGCGCGCGGACGATGTCCGCGTACCGGTGGCCGGTCCCCTTGATCGTGCGGACCTGGGTCTCGTAGTCGACGTGGACCAGGCCGAAGCGCTTGGCATAGCCGTACGCCCACTCGAAGTTGTCGAGCAGCGACCAGGCGAAGTACCCGGCCAGCGGGGCACCCTTGCGGGCGGCGGAGGCGCAGGCCGCCAGGTGCTGGACCAGGTAGTCCTGGCGCTCGGGGTCGTCGATCGTGCCGTCGGGGCGTACGACGTCCGGGAAGGCGGAGCCGTTCTCGGTGACGTAGATCTTCCGTGGCCCGTACTCCTCGGTCAGCCGCAGCAGCAGCGTCTCGATGCCGCTCGCGTCGATCTCCCAGTCCATGCCGGTACGCGGCACGTCCGGGCGGCGGACCGCGCGGGCGTACGGCGCCGGGCCCTCGGGGTCGTCGACGACGTGGGCCGGGAAGTAGTAGTTCAGGCCGAGCCAGTCCAGCGGGGCCGCGATCGTCTCCAGGTCACCGGCCCGCTCGGGGAGTTCGACGCCGTACGTCTCGACCATGTCGGCCGGGAAGCCGCGGCCGTGCACCGGGTCGAGCCACCAGCGGTTGACGTGGCCGTCCTGACGGCGGGCGGCGGCCTCGTCCTCGGGGCGGTCGCCGGCCGCGTACACGGTCGACAGGTTGTTGACGATGCCGACCTCGGCGCCGGGCGCGGCGTCGCGGATCGCCTGGGTGGCGAGGCCGTGGCCGAGGAGGAGGTGGTAGGAGGCGCGGACGGCGGCCGTGAGGTCGGTCAGGCCGGGTGCCATCTTGCCCTCCAGGTGGCCGATCCAGGCCGAGCAGGACGGCTCGTTGAGCGTGGCGAACTGAGTGACGCGGTCGCCGAGCCGGGCGGCGACCACCGCGGCGTACTCCGCGAAGTGCTCGGCGGTTGCACGTTCGGGCCAGCCACCGCGGTCCTGGAGTGCCTGCGGGAGGTCCCAGTGGTAGAGGGTGACGGACGGGGTGATGCCCGCCTCCAGCAGACCGTCGACCAGCTCGTCGTAGAAGGCGAGGCCCTGGGGGTTGACCGGTCCGTCGCCGCCCGGCACCACCCGCGGCCACGCGACCGACAACCGGTAGGCGTTCGTGCCGAGTTGACGCATGAGGCGGATGTCCTCGCGCCAGCGGTGGTAGTGGTCGCAGGCGACGTCGCCGTTGTCGCCGTTGTCGATCTTTCCGGGGGTGTGCGAGAAGGTGTCCCAGATCGACGGGGAACGGCCGTCCTCCGCCACGGCTCCCTCGATCTGGTACGCCGCTGTGGCGGTGCCCCACAGGAAGTCGTGCGGGAGTGCGGCGAGGTCGATGCGGTCGGACACAGAAATCCTCTCGGAACGGGGGGTGTGGATCACTTGACGGCGCCCGCGGTCAGGCCGGCGACCAGATACCGCTGAAGGAGGAGGAAGCCCGCCACCACGGGCACGCTGACGACGAGCGAGGCGGCCATGATCTGGTTCCAGTACACGTCGTTGAGCGTGGAGTAGCCCTGGAGGCCGACGGCGAGGGTGCGGGTGGTGTCGTTGGTCATGACGGACGCGAAGAGCACTTCGCCCCAGGCGGTCATGAAGGCGTAGACGGCGACCGCGACGATGCCGGGGATCGCGGCCGGCACGACCACCCGGAACAGCGCGCCGAGCGGGCCGCAGCCGTCGACCAGCGCCGCCTCGTCCAGATCGCGCGGCACCGAGTCGAAGTACCCGATCAGCATCCAGATCGAGAACGGCAGCGAGAAGGTCAGATATGTCAGGATCAGACCGCCGCGCGAGCCGAACAGGGCGATTCCGGTGGCGTTGCCGATGTTGACGTAGATGAGGAACAGCGGCAGCAGGAAGAGGATGCCCGGGAACATCTGGGTGGACAGGACGGTGACCGTGAAGACGCGCTTGCCGCGGAAGTTGTAGCGGCTGACGGCGTACGCGGCGAACACCGCGATCACCACCGAGCACACCGTCGCCGCGCCCGCCACGATCAGCGAGTTCACGAAGTACCTCGCGAGCGGCACCGTCGACCAGATGTCGATGTACGGGCGGATCGTCAGCCCGCTGGGCAGCCAGCGGAACTGCCCCGAGACGTCCGCCAGCGGCTTGAGCGAGCTGGAGACCATCACATAGACGGGGACCAGGACGAAGCCGGTGAGCAGGGAGAGGAAGATCCGCCGGGACCACAGGAAGGAACGCGGCGGTGCCATGGGGGAGTTACGCATTCTTGGTCCTCCGTCCGCGCGAGGTGAGGACGAGATACACGCCCGTCACCACGAGCAGGAACAGCAGCAGGAGCACGCTCATCGCGGAGCCGTGCCGAAGTTCCAGGTGACGAAGCTGGCCTGGTAGATGTGCACCGAGATGAGGTCCGCGGCCTGTGGCGCGGTCTTGCCGAACAGGACGTACGGCGTGTTGAAGTCGTTGAACGTCCACAGGAACAGCACCAGGACGAGGACCTGGTTGACCGGACGCAGCGACGGCAGGGTGATGCGGCGGATCTGCTGCCACATGCCGGCGCCGTCGAGGGCCGCGGCCTCGTACAGCTCCTTCGGGATGTTCTGGAGTCCGGCCATGACGATGAGGAAGGCGAACGGCCAGCCCTTCCAGACCGACACCGTCAGCAGCGCGATGAAGCTGTTGTCGCCGATGAGCCAGAAGGAGGGCTTGTCGGTGAGGCCGAGCTGGTCGTGCAGGACGTGGTTCACCAGGCCGTTGTCGTGCTGGAACATGAACACCCAGGTGATCACGGCCGTGTAGACGGGCAGCGCGTACGGCACCAGGAACAGGGCGCGCAGCAGGCCCCGGCCGCGGAAGGTGTCCTGCATGTAGACGGCCGCGACCGTGCCGATCAGCCAGCACAGACCGACCGACAGCAGGGTGAAGGCCAGCGTGACCAGGAACGAGTGGAGCAGCGCCTCCCCGACGGGGGCGTTGAAGTCCACCGACATCCGGTAGTTGTCGATGCCGTTCCAGGGCGCGGTGGTCCAGTCGCGGATGTAGAACTGGGTGAGCTCCTTGAAGCTCATCAGGACGCCGATCACCATCGGCACCAGATGGACCAGGAGTTCCAGGAGCAGGGCGGGCAGAAGCAGCAGATAAGGCAGTGAGATGCGGCGGATCCGCCCGGGACGGCGGCGGGGGCCGTCCACCGTCCCGGGGGAGCTCTGACGCACCTCAGCCTTGGCCGGGACCGTGGTCGTCATCGTGCTCACTTCGTCGGCATCTGCTGCTGGGCCTTCTCCAGTGCCGCCTTCACCGAGTCGGCCGTCACCGGACGTCCGCCGGCGGCGTCGGCCCACAGCTCCTTGATGGCCGTACCGACCGCCGTCTCGAACTGGGACTCGTCGGCGACCTGAGGAGCCGCGATGGCGCTCTGCGCGAGGGTGTCCTTCAGGACCGCGTTCGCGGGAGTGTTGAAGGACTGCTCGGACTGCGCGCCCTTGACCGGCGGGATCGAGCTGTACGCCTCGTTGAGGATCTTCTGCTCGTCGTCGCTGGTCATGAACTTCACGAACTTGGTGGCGCCGTCGACGTTGTCGGTGTTCTTGAAGACGGCCAGGTTGATGCCCATGACCATGGAGTTCACGCTCGTGCCGGAGCCGGGGGTGCCGGACTGCACGGGCACCGGCGCGATGCCGTAGGCGTCCTCGCTCATGCCCTGCGACTTGAGGTTGGCGGAGGCGGACTGCCACAGCAGCATCGCCGTCTTGCCCTTGGCGAAGTCGCTGACGGACTGGTTCTGCGCGTACTCGGCGTTGCCGGGCGCGATGATCTTGTCCTTGGCCATCAGGTCGACGAACTGCTTGACGCCCTCGACGGCCTTGTCGGAGGTGAAGTCCGGCTTGCCGTCGGCCGTGAAGAAGTCGGCACCGTGCTGCTTGGCGAAGACGACGGCGTGGTGGATGTTCTCCGAGGGGTTCGAACCCTCCACGCCCAGGCCCCACTTGCCGCCCTTGGACAGCTTCTTGCCGTCGGCGACCAGCTCCTCCCAGGTGGCCGGCGGCTTGGAGATGCCCGCGTCGGCGAACATCTTCTTGTTGTAGTAGAGCGCGTACGCCATCGAGTACAGCGGCACGGCGGCCGGGTCCTGGCCCTGCGCGCCGGTCGAGCCGAGCGCCGACTCCACGAACCGGTCCTTGCCGCCGATCTTGCCGAAGTTCTCGGCGTTCCACGGCAGCAGCGCCCCGGTCGCCTGGAGGGAGGCGCTCCAGGTGTTGCCGATGTTGAGGACGTCGGGGCCCTGGCCGGAGGTGGTCGCGGTCAGGATCCGGTTGAGCAGATCCGACCAGGGCACGACCTCCAGCTTCACCTCGATGCCCGTCTGCTTCTCGAACTTGTCGAGTTCGGGCTGGAGGACCTTCTTGTCGACCTCGATGCTGGCGCCCTGGTTGGAGGCCCAGTAGGTGAGGGTCTTCGGCGAGTCGTTGGACCCCCCGCCGTCCGTGGACGAACCGCCTCCGCAGGCCGTTGCGGCCAGGGCGAGAGACATGGTGACGGCAGCTACGGCCGCGGCTCGCGTTGTGCGCATGGCTCCAGGTGTCCCTTCCGGGAGTACTGCTGCTTAATTTAGAGCGTGAGTTAAGCCCTAAGGAGCGTTCGCGTCAAGGCTTTTGACACACTCACCGGACTCCGGTCCAAAGTCTTGACTCCATCGTTTTACAGATGAACCATTCACCGGCGAGAGAGCGCTCCCAAACCCCACCATGTTCACTTCCTGAACAAGGAGAGCCGCCCCATGCCTGCTTCCTCACCGGATTCCCGGCTGCCCTCGATCGGCCGTCGCACGCTGCTGGGGGCCGCGGCCGCGGCCACACCGGCCGTCCTCGGCGTGGCCGCGCCGTCGTCCGCGGCAGCGTCTTCGGCACCTTCCCCGGCTCCGGCCGCCCGCAAGAAGCCGCGCGCTCTGCCCGGCGGCGGCGACCTCGGCCCGAACGTCATCGTCTTCGACCCCTCGACCCCCGGCATCCAGGCCCGGCTCGACGAGGTGTTCCGTCAGCAGGAGTCCGCGCAGTTCGGCACCGGCCGCTACGCCCTGCTCTTCAGGCCCGGCACCTATAACGGCCTCAACGCCCAGCTCGGCTTCTACACCTCGATCGCGGGCCTCGGCCTGTCCCCCGACGACACCACCATCAACGGCGACGTCACCGTCGACGCCGGCTGGTTCAACGGCAACGCGACGCAGAACTTCTGGCGTTCGGCGGAGAACCTGGCCCTGGTCCCGGTCAACGGCACCAACCGGTGGGCGGTCGCGCAGGCGGCCCCGTTCCGCCGGATGCACGTCCGCGGCGGCCTCAACCTCTCCCCCACCGGCTACGGCTGGGCCAGCGGCGGCTACATCGCCGACAGCCGGATCGACGGGCAGGTCGGACCGTACTCGCAGCAGCAGTGGTACACCCGCGACAGCGCGATCGGGAGCTGGCTCAACGGCGTGTGGAACATGGTGTTCTCGGGCGTCGAGGGCGCCCCCGCGCAGAGCTTCCCCAACCCGCCGTACACCACGCTCGACACCACACCGGTCTCGCGCGAGAAGCCGTTCCTGTACGTCCAGGGAAACGACTACCGCGTCTTCCTCCCGGAGAAGCGGACCAACGCCCGCGGCGTCACCTGGGGCAACGGCACCCCCAGAGGCACCTCGCTGCCGCTGTCACAGTTCTACGTCGCCCGGCCCGGCGTCTCCGCGGCCACCCTGAACCAGGCGCTGGCGCAGGGACTGCACCTGCTGCTCACCCCGGGGATCTACCACCTCGACCGGCCGATCCAGGTAGACCGGGCGAACACGGTGGTCCTGGGCCTCGGCTACGCGACCCTGATCCCCGACGGCGGAGTCACGGCCGTGAAGGTCGCCGACGTGGACGGAGTCCGGCTGGCCGGCTTCCTGGTCGACGCCGGACCGGTCAACTCCGCGACGCTGCTGGAGATCGGGCCGCAGGGCGCGTCCAGGGACCACTCCGCCAACCCGACCACGGTCCAGGACGTGTTCGTCCGCATCGGCGGCGCGGGCGCGGGCAAGGCCACCACCAGCATGGTGGTCAACAGCCGGCACACCATCATCGACCACACCTGGGTGTGGCGCGCCGACCACGGCGAGGGCGTCGGCTGGGAGACCAACCGGGCCGACTACGGCGTCGTCGTGGGCGGCGACGACGTCCTGGCGACCGGCCTGTTCGTGGAGCACTTCAACAAGTACGACGTGCAGTGGAACGGCCAGCGCGGCCGCACGATCTTCTTCCAGAACGAGAAGGCGTACGACGCCCCGAACCAGGCCGCCATCCAGAACGGCTCCCTCAAGGGCTACGCCGCCTACAAGGTCGGCGACGGCGTGACGACCCACGAGGGCTGGGGACTGGGCAGCTACTGCTACTACAACGTCGACCCGTCGATCGTGCAGCACCACGGCTTCGCCGCACCCGTGCGGCCCGGGGTGCGCCTGCACAACCTGCTCGTCGTGTCGCTGGGCGGCAACGGGCAGTACGAGTGCGTCATCAACGACACGGGGGCGCCGACATCGGGAACCTCGACGGTGCCGTCGACCGTGGTGTCGTATCCCTGAGGGCCCGTAAGCGGCCCCACCCGCGCACAGGTGGGGCCGCCTCGCTCACCGGACCGGTGCCGTCACCGGCGCCGGTGCGTACCCGGTCGGCCGGGCCGTGAACGTGCCGCGGCCCTGGGTCCGACTGCGCAACCGCGTCGCGTAGCCGAAGAGTTCGGCCAGTGGCACGGTCGCCGTGACGACCGCCGAGCCCGCCCGGGTGACCGAGCCCGAGACGCGGCCGCGTCGCGAAGCCAGGTCGCCCAGCACGGTGCCGACGGCGTCCTCCGGCACGGTGACCGTGACCTCGACGACCGGCTCCAGCAGCACCATCGCGCAGGAGCGCAGGGCGTCGCGCAGGCCGAAACGGCCTGCCGTCCGGAAGGCGGTGTCGGAGGAGTCCTTCACATGGGTCGCCCCATCGGTGAGGGTGACACGCAACCCGGTCACCGGGTGACCGCCGAGGGGGCCCTCGGCGAGGGCGTCCCGGCAGCCGGCCTCCACGGCACGGACGTACTCCTGCGGCACACGACCGCCGACCACGGCCGAGCGGAACTCGAAGCCGGACCCCCTCTCCAGGGGTTCGACGTCGAGCACGACATGCGCGAACTGGCCCGCTCCGCCGTCCTGTTTGACGTGCCGGAAGACGAATCCGGTCACGCCTTCGCCGACTGTCTCGCGGTACGACACCCTGGGGCGGCCGACGTTGACGTCCAGCCCCGTCTCCCGCCGGATCTTCTCCACCGCGACCTCCAGATGCAGTTCCCCCATCCCGGACAGCAGCGTCTGCCCGGTCTCGGCGTCGGTCCGCACGACCAGCGACGGGTCCTCCTCCCCCAGTCGGGCCAGCGCGGTGGCCAGCTTGTCGGTGTCCGTGGACCTGCGGGCCTCGACCGCGACCGACACCACCGGGTCGGCCACGCCGGGCGGTTCGAGGACGAGCGGCGCGTTCGGTGCGCAGAGCGTGGAGCCCGCGCGAGCCGACTTCAGACCGACCACGGCCACGATGTCCCCGGCGACGGCCCGGTCCACCTGGGCATGGCGGTCGGCCTGCACCCGCAGGATCCGCCCGATCCGCTCGGTGCGCCCGGCACTCGCGTCCAGCACCGTGTCTCCCTTCCCGATCGTTCCCGAGTACACCCGCAGATAGGTCAGCCGTCCGGTCGGCGTCGCGCTCACCTTGAACGCCAGCCCCGCGAAGGGTGCCGCCGGGTCGGCGGGCCGCTCCACGTCGGCGCCGTCGTGCAGGCCGCGCACGGCAGGCACGTCGAGCGGCGACGGCAGATACGCCACGACCGCGTCGAGCAACGGCTCGACACCGCGGTTGCGGTAGGCCGAGCCGCACAGCACGACCACGCCCTCGCCCGTGCGGGTCAGCTCACGCAGAGCGCCGGCCAGCGTCTTCGGCGAGACCGCCGATCCTGCGCAGAACTCCTCCAGCACACCCGTGTGCAGTTCGGCGACGGCCTCCTCCAGCAGCCGCCGACGCCGCTGCGCCTCCGCTCGCAGTTCTTCGGGCACGTCTTCCACTACGAACGTGTCGGCGCCGTCGGCCCAGACCAGCGCCCGCATCCGTACGAGGTCCACGACACCGCGGAAGCCGTCCTCCTTGCCGATGGGCAACTGCACGACCAGCGGCGTCGGATGCAGCCGTTCCCTGATCGACTCCACTGCCCTGTCGAGGTCCGCTCCGGCGCGGTCCAGCTTGTTGACGAAGGCGATCCTCGGCACTCCGTGCCGGTCCGCCTGCCGCCACACGGACTCGCTCTGCGGCTCGACACCGGCGACGGCGTCGAACACGGCGACCGCGCCGTCCAGTACGCGCAGAGCACGCTCGACCTCGTCGGCGAAGTCGACGTGGCCGGGGGTGTCGATGAGGTTGATCCGGTGACCGTTCCAGGCGCAGCTCACGGCCGCGGCGAAGATGGTGATACCCCGGTCACGCTCCTGCGGGTCGAAGTCGGTGACGGTGGTGCCGTCGTGGACCTCGCCGCGCTTGTGCGTGGTCCCGGTGGCGTACAGGATCCGCTCGGTGACGGTGGTCTTGCCCGCGTCGACGTGGGCGAGGATGCCGAGATTGCGGACGACGGCGAGGTTGTCGAGGTTGGTGCGCACGGCCCTTGGCCTTTCGGATGTTCCGGAAACGGAAAGGGGTCAGCGCGAATCCCGGACGACGGGTGGGCGCACGTGAGCGAGACCTGTCGCCCCGTCAGACCGGGTACGGCAGGTGGGGCGGGGGTGTTGATGCCCCCGGAAGGGTTTGCTCGGGCGCTCTCAGGTGTTCGTCACGGGCATCCGGTACCGGCCGCGCAGCGGGCACCGGGCGGACGAGGACACCAGGATCACCTCGTACCGGCAGGGAGAGACGACGACAGCGGTGCGGTCAGGCACGGCCCGGCTCCCCTCGACTGGTCACGACGACGCGCCGCCGATCGGTGGGCGGCGCGTGATGGTGTGGTGAGTCTAGAGAGGCGGGCCGGATGGGAGCACGCGATTTTTCCGGGCGGTACGACTCGGGCGTGGGCTACTGGTCGTCGTCGATCGTGATGGCGGCCGCGGGGCAGACGGCGGCCGCCTCGCGGGCGGCGGCGTGCACCTGCGCCGCGGGGCTGGGGTCGAGCAGGGTGACGATGCCGTCCTCGTCACGCTGGTCGAAGACCTCGGGTGCGATCAGCACGCACTGGCCGGCGCCGCAGCACCGGTCCTGGTCCACATGGACTTTCACCGCTGTCGCCCTTCTTCTCCTGCTGCCGGCCCGGTCACCACCGCACGGGCACCGTGCGCAGTCCACCGACGAGAAGCCCTTCGACGCGCCTCAACTCATCGACGGCAACGTCCAGTTGCAGGGTCGGCAGCCTGCGGAGCAGTACTTCGAGGGTGACCTGGAGTTCGGTGCGCGCGAGACTCTGGCCGAGGCACGAGTGCGGGCCGGAGCCGAACGTCAGATGCGGGTTCGGGGACCGGGACAGCACCATGTCGTCCGCGTGGTCGAAGACCCGCTCGTCCCGGTTGGCGGCGGGCATGCTGCACACCACGGTCGTGCCCCTCGGCAGCAGCTCGCCGTCGACCTCGACGTCCTCGGTGAGGTAACGCCGGATCCCGAAGCCGAGGTTGGCGTCGAAGCGCAGCGCCTCGTCGACCGCGGTGCGCACGAGGGCGGGGTCGGCCAGCAGCCGCTCCCAACGGGTGCGGTCGACGAGCAGCATGGCCACCATCTTGCCGATCATGTTGGCGGTGGTCTCGTGCCCGGCGACGAGGAGCCCCATGGCGGTGCCGAGCAGCTCGTCGTCGGTCAGCCCCTGCCCCTCGCCCTCGCTCTCCCCGATCACCATGCCGATCAGGTCGTCACCGGGCTCCGCGCGCGTCGCCGCGATGTGCGCCGCCATGTACTCGGCGAACTCGTCGTACGCAGCCCGGGTCTGCTCGCCGGTGTAGCGGCTGACGTTGAGGAAGGCGTCGGACCAGTGCGAGAAGCGGTCCCGGTCCGTGGCGGGGACGCCCAGGATGTCGCAGATGACATAGACGGGCAGCGGGAAACCAAGGCATGCCTTGAGGTCGGCGGGCTGTCCCTGCCGGATCATGTCGTCGACGAGGCTCTCGGCGGTGCGGACCATTCCGGGACGCAGGGCGGTCATGCGTTTGGCGGTGAAGTACTTGCCCACCTGCCGCCGCCACCGCAGGTGCGACTCGCCGCGGCCGGGAAGGGCCAGGGGCGAACTCCCGTCGGCGGCTGGACCGCCGGCCCCTTCGGGGGCGATCCGTGCGCCGCCGTCCTCGGCGGTCGGCCGGGCGAAACGGGGGTCGGCCAGCAGGGCTTTGACGTGGTCGTAGCGGGTCAGATAGGTCGCCTCGTCACCACTGGGGAGTTCGACGGTGGCCACCGGACACTGACGGCGCAGTCGCTCCCAATCGGCGGGCGGCTCCAAGGGGTTGTCACTGGGCAGCGGCAGCCTGAGCAGGTCGTTCTCGCGCATCTGTCATCACCTTGGGTGGGGGGATGTGCGTGTGCGGGGGAGGCGGGTGGGCGACGCGGAGGCGTTCACAGCGCGCACGCTACGCACGTTGTGCATCATGCATCAAGAGTGCATGATGCACTTTCGATGTATGGCGCAATCTCACCGTAGGGTGGGCGTTCGGGGAGTCGGGAACCTGGCCGTGCGGCCGGGAAGGAGGTCGGCATGGATGCCCGAGAGGCCGCGGAACGCATCGAGCGGGAACTGCTGATCCTCACCCGCCACAAGGAGATGCGGGCGCCCCGGGGCCCGCGCGGCGGGGACCCACTGGACCAGAGCGCGTACGTCCTCCTCAACAGACTCCAGGCCCAGGGCCCCATGTCCATCCCGGACTTCGTCGAGGCCTTCGGACTCGCGGCGTCGACGTTCACCCGCCAGACCTCGGCCCTTCTGCGCAACGGCCTGGTGGAGCGGACCCTCGACCCGGCCGGCGGCGTCGCCCGGAAGTTCCGCATCACCGACGAGGGCATGAGACTCCTGGCCGAACAACGCGCCGGAATCGTCACCGGCCTGTCCACGGTCGTGGCCGACTGGACCCCGGACCGGCTGAGCCGTTTCATCGCCGATCTACGGCAGTTCAACACGGACATCGAACGCATCACGGGCCGCCCCTGGCCGAGGAGCCTTGACCATGCGTACGACCCGTACGACCCGTACGACCCATACGCCCCGGACACAGCGGAACACGAGAGCCCCTCCGCACTCACCACGGCGCCGACCGACCGCGACTGAGACAGGCCGCACCGGTCCCGCCGGGGCGTCAGCAGATCGGGCCGGGCCCCGCCGAGGTGGCCCGCAGCAGATCCCGGACCAGTTCGAAATCGATCTTCTCGGGCTTGCGGAACCGCAGGCAGCCCTTGCCCATGTCCTGTTCGGCCAGCCGTTCCTCGAACGCGTCCCGGACGTCGGTGCGCATCAGATAGAAAGAGATGTACTGCCGCTGGCTCGCGAACGCAATCTCGGCCTCACCATCACGCTGGTAGGTGGGCATGCCGTACGTCATGCCCTCGCTGAAGCCCTGCAGTTCCGCACGGCACAGCTCCCTGAGCCTCGTCAGGGCCTCCGCGCGCTCGGGCGGCACCTCGGCGAGATAGGCGTCGACATCGTCCGCCGTGCTGTGCACCATGCGCCGAGGCTAAGCCCGCGGACGGCGCCGATCAATCAGCCGCACGGAACAACTGATGCGTATGCCGAGGACCTGGCTGCGCCGCCTTCGCCCGCCCCCCGTCACTCGCTCGCCAGCTCCCGTCCCAGCCTCTCGATGTGCCGGTCCGCCTCGGTCAGCCGTGACTGGTCCAGGGCCACGCCGAGCAGGTAGTGACGTCCGTAGAGCTGCTGGAAATAGACGGCTCCCTGCCCCACCCGCAGGACCATCTGGTGGATCTCCCCTTCGAGCAGCGCATGCAGGGAGGTGTTCATACGGCCCGTGACGCCGGGCAGCAACTGCCCCAGCAGGCCGTACTTGTCCCGCCGCTGCTGCGGTGTGGAGGAGCCGAAATGGCTTCGCAGCGCCGGATGACCGAAGATGTCGGCCGTGCGCGCGCTCGCACCGCCGGCGTAGTACGCCACGTAGTGCAGCCCGTGCACGCCGAGTGCCGCGCGCAACAGGTCGACGGTGGCGTCCGGAGCGCCGGCCGGGTCCGCTGCGGTGTACGCGGTGCGCTCGGCGGTGTCCTCCGTGACGTCCTCGACCACGGGCCGCTTGGATGCGGCGGCGTGCCTGCGCAGATACGAGCGGCGCGGGAACATGCCGTACCGGACTGCCGGCCGTAGGTCGTCGATCCCTGCGGCCATCTGGACGATCAGTTCGTCGACCCGGTCCCTGCGTGTGGCACAGCACAGATGGATTCCCGGGTCGACGGAATGGTAAAGAAGCGCCCCGGCGGGAACGAGCACCACGGTGCGTATGAGCGATCCGGTGCGGAGTTCGGCGAAATCCGGCGCTAATTCCTCAAGAATGTAGAAGAGTTGGCGCCCGGCGCGTTCGAGACCGTGCGACTCCGACTCGACCGGCATTCCCTCCGACGGCGACGGAGTTTCCGTGACCATTTTCGCCCGGTCGCGATCGTAGAACGCCATATGAGCCAGACCGCATGCCCGCAACAACTGGAGGAGCTGTAAATCGAGTTCGCCCATCCTCTGATTCACTCCGTCCATTTCGTGCGCCGGGGCGTACGCCGATGAGGTGGAAGGGTCAGACACTCTGCACCTCCAGATCGGCACCGAGCCTGCGATACGGCTTGGCGAGCAGCGCCCTCGCGAGCGCGTGGTCCTTGGGGAGGCAGTCGGGTACCTTGCGTCCGAGGCGCGCCTCGAGATCGTCGTCGGTCCTGGGGTCGGAGTCCAACAGGTTCGCCAGGGCGATCAGCGTGATCGGATGGCTCTCTCCCCATGCCGACGGCTCCCGGCAGCCCTCGTGGATGTCCCGGTCGACAGCGATCCTCTCCGTGGCCGCCAGAGTGCCCAGCGCGTTCATGCAGTTGTTCTCGTTCATCCGCGCGACCAGCGTGTAGCGATGCGCCCGCCCGAACGTCTCCTTCAACTGGAGAACCGCCTTGCTCGCGTGCTCCGCCGCTTCCGCCGGCTCCCCGCGGCACAGCAGGTACAGCGCGAGGTTGTTGCGGCAGATGCCAGTGAAGGGGTGGTCGTCCCCGAAGACCTGGCGGTAGTGACCCAGGACGTCCCGGGTGTAGTCCAGCGCGTCACCGGTCCTGTCCTCGGCGTGCAGGCCGATGGCGAGGGACACCCGACAGGACATCGTCCCGGGGTGCTCCTCGCCCCACTGGTCGCGGTACGAGACGTACGCGTCCTTGAGCAGTTGAAGGCCGTGTCGCACCTCGCCCTGGCGGACCATGGTCATGCCCAGGCTGGCGACGGCCCCCAGCGTGTGATGGGAGCCGGAGCCCAGCAGCCTGGTCAACTGGTTGCGCGCCTCGGCCAGATGCCACTCGGAGGCGTCCAGTTCACCCTTCTCCCGGTGGTAGGTGCCGAGGTAGGTGTACGACACCCACGGCTTGTGGTCCTTGTCGGTGGCGATCTGCCCGCGCCGCTCGTACGCCTGCTGTTCCTGCAGGATGGCGGCCGGCACCGACTCGACGTAGAACTTGGACAGGGCGAGGTTGACGGAGGCGGCGAGCGTTCCGTTGGAGTTCTCCCCGATCTCCTCCCGCAGCCCCGAGAACGTGCCCTGGTCCTCCTCGAACGCCCTCTTGAAGTCGCCCACCGCGCGCAGATCGGCGGCGTAGCCACGGCTGGCCAGCAGGATGTCGGCCTGGTTGGCTCCGTTCCTGCGCAGGGTGGTCACCGCGTGGGTGGTGAGGGCGAGCGCCGTACGGTAGTCGCCGAGGAGCCGACAGGCCGCGCCGAGCTGCGACTCCATGCGCAGCACCATGAGGTGCTCCGGGTTCAGGTCCCGCCGCCAGCGCTCCAGGACGAGCTCGCCCAGCTCCCGGGCGTGCTTCCACTCACCGGACGACCAACGGTGGTAGACCTGGCTCACGAGCCAGCGGTGCACGTCCGGTTCGGGGCTGTCCACCGCTCCGGAGACGATGACGTGCTTGTCGAGCTCCACGAACGTGTCGCGGTGACCGGGCTCGTGCCGCTCGAGGTCGTTGGGCACCATCGAGGCGAGGACGGTGAGCGCCTCGGCACGGGTGCGGTCCCGGTCCTCCTCGGTCATCCAGCTTCTGACCAGGTCCTGCACCACGCTGGGGACCTTCAGGGTGCGGGAGCCGAAGTCCTGCAGTGCGAGCGCCTGGTCGCCGAGCAGCTTGAGATGGCGGTGCAGGACCAGGACGGCGTCACCGAGTTCGGGGTCGCTCTGTTTCAGCAGCTCCAGCATGCGATCCGACTGGACGACGTTCATGCCCACGCCGTCCGGTGACAGGAAGGCGCACAGGTCGAGCAGCCGGGCGGCGGCCGCAGACCTCTCCCGCAGGTCGTCGTAGGCCAGCCGGCAGACCTGGGTGAAGTCCCGGTACTCCGGTGAGACGTCCTCCTGGGAGGTCGTCTCACCGCTGTCGAGCACGTCGATGTAGAGGTCGATGTCCTGGGGGCACGCCCGCAGTACCGCGGCCGCGGCCTCCTCCGCGATCGGCAGATGACCCAACCGGTCGGCGAGCCGCAGCAGTTCTTCGTCGGCCGCACCGGGCAGCCTGCGGCTGAGCAGGGCCACGCTCTCCTCGGGGGTGAAGAACTCGACGGTGTGCTGCCGGTACTCGGACGCCCACTCCATGCTGGTCGAAGTGATCAGCACATGGCCCGAGCCGCCGGTCGGGATGTACTCCTCGACCGCCTTCTGGTTCACGGCTCCGTCGAAGACGAGAAGCCATCTGCGCCGGCCCTGGTCCCGGCCCTGCCGCAGGTCGTCCAGCAGCGTCTGCCGGTCCTCGCTGGTGCGGCGGCCGTCGCTCGTGGCGTTGACGGCCCGGGCGAGCCGGGTGAAGGCGTCCTGGATTCCCTCCGCGGTCGCGGACGGCACCCACCACACCAGGTCGTACTGCGAGGCGAAGCGGTGGGCGTACTCCAGGGCGATCTGCCGCTTGCCGACGCCGGTCAGGCCGCACAGCACCTGGGGCGCGGAGTTGCCCGCGCCGGAGCAGTCGAAACGCATCCGCAGCGTGTCGAGCTGTTCGACCCGCCCGATGAACTCCGCGTTGCGCATCGGCAGGTTCCACACCGCCGGCTGCAGTCCGGGGAAGCGGGGGCCGGCCCAGCCGGACTCCGGTTCCTCGCCGCCGGCGAGGAGTCCGAAGCGGTCGAGGAGCTCCTGACGGGCCGCGTCCTCGCTCTGGCCGTCCAGCGTGATCGTGTCCTGCCAGTCGAAATCGAAGTGCGGCGCGAGTCGTGCGGTGCTCACGCGTACCCCGATGAGGCGCTGGTCCCCGGGACCGCCGCCGATGGGTGCGCCCGTGGTGAGCCGCGCGATCGTGTCGCCGGCCCACGTCCCCGTGAGATGAGGGGACAGCAGCGCAAGGACGTGGTCCGTGTCCGGCAGCGAGTCGGTCGGCTTCTCGTCCGACTGGACGAGCTGGATGCGGGTCGGCCGCAGTTGCGCACCGATCCAGTCCGCCCATAGCTGGTCGTTGGGAGCGTGCAGGATGGTGACCGTGCAGGGCTCGGTCTCCTGCTCGGCCTGCAGACGCTGACGTTGCGCGAGCTGGTTGCGGTACGCGCGGGACTTGGCCCGCGACACCGGCTGGAACTCCGCCACCACACCGTCGGTGATCCGGTCGACGAGCCGGACGTAGGACGCCAGCAGGCTGTCGGCGTTGCGGGGGTCGTCCCGCATCACGGCGAGTTCCTCGCCGTACGCGTAGTAGGGCAGGTACGGCACCGTCACCTGCCCCCAGTAAGTGGCGAGGGCGTCCTCGTCGGTGGTACCGAGGTAGGTGTCGAGAGCTCGGCGCGCTTCCTTGCGGCGCTGGTCCAGGCGGTCCTGTTCGGCGCTGTCGACCCGCATGGGCACGAAGTGCAGCCCGATCGGTCTGTGGTGGCGGCTGATCCGCTCGGCGATCTTCCGGGCGCCCTGGATGGCCTGCCGGTTCATGGTGAGGGCGATGACGACCGTGTCGGGCAGGCTGAGCGTGCAGATACCGGCGCCGTCGGAGAAACCGGTGCGGCTGTCGATGAGGACATAGTCGTAGTCGCTGTTGTGCAGCCGCGTGCGCAGTGCCTCCAGGAATTCCCTGCCGTCGTCGCTGGTGTGGAACCCGGCCCAGTCGAACGAGGCCAGACGGTTGGCGTAGTCGTCGTCCATGCGCCCGGGGCCCATGTAGTGCAGCCTGCCGCCGTTCGGGAATTCGTGCTCCAGGCCCACCTGGTAGCGCTCGAAGTCGGTGTGCTGGGGGTGCAGGGCCCGCAGGTCCTCCGGTATCTCCTCGCCGAGGGATGCGGCCGCACCCGCGAAGACGGAGAACATGTCCAGCACGCCGTCGGCGAAGCTCTGGTCGGAGAGCGGCAGGAAGGCCCCGTAGTAGAGGTGGAGGTCGGGTGCCTCCAGGTCCCAGTCGATGACCAGCACCGACTTCCCCCGGCTCGCGATGATCCAGGCGGCGTTCGCCAGGGCCATCGTGCGGCCGGCTCCGCCCTTGAAGGAATAGAAAGAAATGATCTTCGCTGGACCTGTGCTCATCCCCCGCCCCATATGCTCAGCCCGGGCCCAGCGACTCGCCGGGCGTTCTGCTCAGTACCGGAGGCCACGGGTTCGCCCCGCGCCTGAGCCATCCGACGCGCTCCCGCTGTCTGCGGACGCGCCGATCCGCCGGACTCTCGATGGACAGCTCACCCGTTCTGGCCCGCGCGCCGCCCGTGTCGTCCTCGGGGCGGGTGAGCGAGTCGGCCATCACGGCCGCCACGATGTGTGCCAGCGCGTCTCGGCTGCCCGCCTCGTGGTGCGCCGCCCCGAGCATCCGCGCCGGCGTACGGGAGATCGCCTCGCGCAGTCGCGTCGCGTTGCCGAGGCTCTCCTCGTCCGCGCGGGCCAGTACGACCACGACGGCGGCGACGCGGGCCCGGGACCGCGCGATCCGCTCCCAGAGCACGGTGAACGCCGGGTCGCCCGTCAGCCAGGGATCGACCACGACGAGAACCGTCGCCGACTCGTCCATGCGGTCGGGGAAGGGATCCTCCGAGCACGGCACGGTCACGGTCAGCCGGTCGACACCGCAGGCACGCGCCGCCCAGCCGACGGTGGCCGTCACGGTTTCCTCGCTGTACGGGCGAAAGGGCCGCCACTCCTCGGCGGACTCCCCGTAGTAGTCGAACTGCTCGCGCAGGTGCCGCATGCGGTCTCTGGTTCCGGCGACCATGCAGAGAAGGACGTGCCGGTCGATGGCGTCGGCAGCCTGCGGTGAGGCGGGCGACTCCGGGAGGCCGGCGCCCTGTTCACCGGGATCGGGCCGCCTGCTCGGCGCTCCCCGGCTCGAGCCGAACCGCGGGTCCACCGCTCGGCTCTCCGCCTCGGACATGACCGGTGGCGGCACCTCGGCCGCTCGCATCAGGTGCTCTGCGACGCGCCGCACCACCCCGCGATATCTATCCCGGTTGCGGGAATCCTGCTGAAGGCCCAGCACTCCGGGCCCCTGGTACTCCTCGTCGACGATGTGCCGGACGGCGGTGACCGGCCTGGGAAGCACCAGCGCCCGCGTCCGCCAGACGACTCCTACCAGCGAGTCCGGCCGCTGCCCGGTCCGCCGCATCCGGCGGTCCATGCGCTCCAGGAAGACGGACCACTCCCGGGCGCACTGCAGATCGTCGACGTACTCCGCGGAGTACAGCACCAGCATCGCGCGACAGTCCAGAACGGCCGGATCGGGTCCCGCGGTCGGCTCGGGATGCTTGAGCCGGCCCTCGGCGGAGGGGGTGCGGCCCAGCACGCTGTAGATCTCGTTCTGGACATCGATGTGGAACCGTTGGACCGGTCCTCTGTCACCGGTCGAGCTGGCGTAGCTGGTAAAGAAAAACGGCCCCACCGCAACCCCCCAAGGGCCTGCCTCCTGTTGCTACCACGGAACGCTCTTTGCCCATGGACCCACATCGACGCGGAGTGAGCAGGTACGTTTGAGTTCCGCGCCGCCCCCACGCCAATTGGCCTCCATGTTATGTGGTTTTGCCCTCAAACCGCCCCCGAAAACACGACATTGACAATTCACTGACCCGAATGAGCGCACAGCGTCGTACATTTGCGCTGGTAGCCGCCCTTTTTCGGCCGCGCGTTCCGGAAAAACGCGGTCATTGATCCGCCCGGGACCCGATGTGTCGGATGAGGGCGGAGATGTCCTTGCAGTACACGGAGGGATTGGCGAAGCCCCGGCCGCGCCCGAACCGGTGGGCACGCAGTCCACCTCCGCAGACGTGCACCAGCGGGCACTCCCGGCACGTGCGACACAGGGACCCCACCCCGTACTGCGGCGCGCGAGGCAGAGCCAGGAGATCATCGAAGGAGTGGCTGAATATCGCCCCTCCGGTGTGGGCAGCGCCATCCGCCACGGCGTTCAGCGACTCCGTCCACACGACGGCCCCGTCCGTCTCGATCGCCACTGCGGCGGCCGGTACGGTGCCCAGCACTTCGCTGCTGCTTCCTCCGTCATCCCGGGACAGCGAGACGACCGACTCGAAGAGCCGCACCCGCATCGGCCGCCCGGCCTGCCGCCAGCGGTCGAACACCGCGCACAGCCATGTCCCGTACGGCAGCGTGCCGTCGTCGGCGCCGGGTGGCGGATGGTCCCAAGTCCCGTGCGGCAGAAGGAAGTCGGCGGCGGGCGGGCGGTGGGACGCGAGAGTGTCGAAGGTGCGCACCGGGTCGTTCGCCGGGTCCACCGTGCACAGCAGCCCGCCGAACAGCGGCCGGTATCGCGCATGGCCCAGCATGCCGAGCGCGGCGGTCACCCGTGTATGGCTTCCCCGGCCGGGGCCGGGGCCGCGTCGATGGCGATCGTGCGCGGTGGCGTCACCGTCCAGACTCACGCCCACCCGGACGTCCAGATTCAGCAACAGCTCCAGGATGGATTCGGTCAGCAGGACGCCGTTGGTCTGGAGGGCGAACTCCACCTCCGCTCCGGCCCGCAGCACGGCGCGGCGCACGGCCAGGGTGAAGTCGGCGATCACTCGCGGCCCGGCCAGCAGCGGCTCGCCTCCGTGCAGGATCACCCGGACGCGATCCAGACGGTGATCACGCACATGTTCCGCGATCCGTGACACGAGTTGTTCGCGTACCCGCTCGGGCATGATGCGGGGGCGTTCACGCCAGGCAGTGTCCCGTAATTCATATACGTAGCAGTAATCGCAGGAGAGATTGCACCTGCTGCATAACTTGACGACGAATTGATCGAAAGCCCGAAGCGTTGTACGGCCGTCCTCGGTAACGGATATCCGAGGCTCTGGCCAACGTTTGGGGGGTGGTGTCGAGTCGTCCCAGCTAGGTCCCTGCCGACTGTTCGAGACGGTCGTCAATGACGTAGTGTCAAGGCTCGGCGAAGTGCCCTGCATCCGGCCCCCGTTCGTCGTCCGGGGGTCGACTCGGTGCCACGCCGGAGCGGCTGCGGCGCGGCGATGTACTGTCCCCCGCTCAGCGTACGAGGAAAGACCCGTGTCCGATGAGCGGCCAACTGGCCAACGTCGGAGCCGTTTTCGGCATGACCACGGCTACCGCGGGGCAATGGGAGTGAAGAGGTTGCGCATGCCCAACGACTTCATCACGAGTTTCGCCGCCGCCGAGAACCGGGCCAATGCGGCGCGTTTCCACCAGGATCTGGTCGAGGCGGTGCAGCGGCGCCGGGGACGGTCGATCGCCGCGGCCATGTGCCGTGGCGGGCTGGAGGGCGCCAACCGCCCGATGGTCGCCGAGGCACAGGTATTCGTCGCGCTGTGCTCCCCGGCCTTCTACAACGACCGTGGCTGTGGTGCGGACTGGGCGGTGTTCGAGTACCGCCTGCGCCTCGTGCCCGCCCCTTTGCGGCCCAAGGTCCCGCGGGCCCTGGTCCTGGTGCGCTGGCAGCCGGCCGACCCGCCGTCCGGATTCCCCCGCGCCCCGATCATGAGCGGCGAGGTCACCGACAGCTACGCCCGTGTAGGTGTCAGCGGCATCATCCGCGAGGAAGGCTTCCGCTCCGCCACCTACCGTCACGCCGTCGACGAGGTCGCCGCGGCCATCTGCACCGGGTACGCGACCAGCCCGCCCCACGTGCCCACCGGCGAACTACCGGTCCTCGAACTCCCCTTCCCGCGCGCCGCGCCCTGCTGTGAAGGCGTCCTGCGGGCCAAGGTGCCCCGCGCCCGCCAACCGGAGGAGGATCCGAAGAGGCCGCGCGTGTTCCTCTCCTACGCCCATGAGCCGGACGGCGGTGTCCACAGGGGCAGGGTCGAGGCGCTCCACGCACGGTTGCACTCCGCGGACATCGACGCCCACATGGATGTGACCGCGCTCCGCGAGGGCCCCAAGCACTGGGGTCGGTGGATGCGCGAGCAGTACAAGGAGGCGGATTTCGTCCTCCTGATGGTCTCACCGGCCTACAAGCGCCGGGCCGAGCACCAGGAGGTGCCGGGCCAGGGCGACGGGGTGGCGTTCGAGTCGGACTACATCCTCCAGGACCGGATGACGGACCGCGCGTGGCACCAACGCATCCTCTTGGTCGCCTTCCCCGGATACGGCAAGGAGCATGTGCCCGACTTCCTGAGCGGGGTGAGCTTGTACTCCCTCGACCCCGAGGCGGGGGACGGGAACGGGGACCTGCCGGTCCTCCTCGACTACATCAAGAGCAAGGCATCCTGAGAACCGTGAAACGGGCCTCGGTGGCGATTCACATCACCACGGAGACCCGTTCCGTCACTCTGTGTGTCCGAGGGGGGACTTGAACCCCCACGCCCGATAAAGGGCACTAGCACCTCAAGCTAGCGCGTCTGCCATTCCGCCACCCGGACTAGGTGTCTGCCGCCTTCCCGGGGGTGTTCCCCTCGGCGACGTGGACAACAATACCAAGGTTTCGGAGTGCCTTTCACCTGCATATCCGTCCGCTGGACGGCCCGCGCGAGCCCCGGTCGGGGCGGCCCTGGGCCACCTCACGAAAGGTGACGAGACAGACACGCACGGCTGAGCTGCGGGGGTCGGTACCCGGTGACGCCCGCACCTGGCGGGCGCCACCGGAACCCACGTCAGGGCATGAGGTGGTAGTCCGGGAAGTTCCCGGGCAGCCTCTCCCCCGCCGGCCCCTGCGTCACCGCGCGCACCAGCAGCTCGCCGCCGACGAAGGCCCCGCGCCAGGACGCACCGAACCCGCCGAACAGCTCGTCGCGGTCGCCGCGGGAGCGCGGCTTGCCGTGGCCGACCTTGAAGGCGCGGATCTGCGGGGCGAGCCGCTCGTACGTCGCCCGGTCGTCGGTGGACAGCGTGGCGACCAGCGCGCCGTTGGAGGCGTTCATCGCCGCCAGCAGCTCCGCCTCGGTGTCGACCAGGACGATCGTGTCGACCGGGCCGAACGGCTCCGCGTGATGGAGCGGGGACGACCGCGGCGGGTTCAGCAGCGTGACGGGCTGGACGTATGCCGAGGTGTCCTGTCCGGGCATGAAGCGGGCTTCGGACGCGTCGCCCCGGTGCAGCGGTACGGCACCGCGGTCGATCGCCTCGGCGACCTGGTCGTTCAGCTCCTTGGCCTTGGCCGCGTTGATAACCGGCCCGAAGTCCAGTTGCGGATACGGGTCGTTGTGCTGCTCGACGGCCAGGGGGTGCCCGAGCCTGAGCGTGCGCACGGCCGGCAGGTACGCCGCCAGGAACTCGTCGAACAGCTCACGTTGGACGACGAAGCGCGGGTACGCCGTGCAGCGTTGTTTGCCGTAGTCGAAGAGCTTGGGGATGACCGCCGTGAGCGCGTCCCAGTCGGTGTGGTTCCAGATGCCCCAGGTGTTCAGTCCCTCCTGTTCGAGTACATGTCGTTTGCCGAGGTCGGCGACGGCCGTGGCCACCGCGGCGCCGGTGTCGCGGCCGCCGACGAAGGAGACGCAGCCGATCTCCGGCGCCCGCACCAGCGCCTGGGAGAGCTCGCCTCCACTGCCACTGACGAGGGTGACGGGAAGCCCCTCGCGGGCGGCGAGTGCGCAAGCCAGGGTCAGACAGGCGACACCGCCGTCGGTCGGGGTCTTGGCGATGACCGCGTTGCCTGCCAGTGCTTGTACCAACACTGCGTGAACGAGCACGCTCATCGGGTAGTTCCAGCTCGCGATGTTGGAGACCGGACCGTTCAGCGGGGCCCGGCCGGCGAGCATCGGCTCGATGCCGTCGACGTACCAGCGCACGCCGTCGATGGCCCGGTCGACGTCCGCCTGGGCAAGCCGCCAGGGCTTGCCGATCTCCCAGACCAGGAGCAGGGCGAGCAGGTCACGGTGCTGGGTGAGGGCGTCGAGGGTGGCCGCGACCCGTGCCCGGCGTTCCTCAAGCGGGATGTGCCGCCACGCGCGGTGCTGGTCGAGCGAGGCGCGTACGGCCTGGTGGGCGGTGTCCCGGTCCAGGCGCGGCGGGCCGGCGATCGGGCTGCCGTCGACGGGGCTGGTGGCGGGCAGGGCACGGCCGTCGGCCTGCCAGGTGGAGTTCCAGAGGTTCAGGACGCGGTCGTCCCGGAAGGCCTCCGGGGCGACGGCGAGGCATTGCTGCCAGGCGTCGGCCCAGGAGGTTCCGGATTTGAGGGTGAAGGTGGCTGCCATGAGGGTCTCCGCTCTCGGTGCACAGTCGGGGGCGGTTGGTGATGGCTACGACGGAAGGTAGCGAGGCGCGGATACACCTGAAAGCGACACCGCGTGGACTATGAGTGACGTCACGCCCCGGAGTCGAGGCGGTCCAGCACCAGGCGCGCGGTCTCGGTGGGCGTACCGCCCACCCGTACCCCTACGGCTTCCAGCGCCTCCTTCTTCGCCGCCGCCGTGCCGGACGAGCCGGACACGATGGCGCCCGCGTGCCCCATCGTCTTGCCCTCGGGTGCGGTGAAGCCGGCGATGTAGCCGACGACCGGCTTGGTGACGTGGTCGCGGATGTACGCGGCCGCGCGCTCCTCGGCGTCGCCGCCGATCTCGCCGATGAGGACGATGAGCTCGGTGTCGGGGTCGTCCTGGAAGGCGGCCAGGCAGTCGATGTGGGTCGTGCCGACGACGGGGTCGCCGCCGATGCCGACGCAGGTGGAGAAGCCGATGTCGCGGAGCTCGTACATCAGTTGGTAGGTGAGCGTGCCGGACTTGGAGACCAGGCCGATGCGGCCGGGCTTGGTGATGTCGGCCGGGATGATGCCCGCGTTGGACTGGCCGGGGGTGATCAGGCCGGGGCAGTTGGGGCCGATGACTCGGGTGCCGTGCGCCTTCGCGTACGAGGTGAAGGCGACGGAGTCGTGGACGGGGATGCCCTCGGTGATCACGACGGCGAGTCCGATGCCGGCGTCGGCGGCCTCGACGACGGCCGCCTTGGCGAAGGCGGGCGGCACGAAGACGACGGTGACGTCGGCTCCGGTCGCGCGCATGCCGTCGGCGACCGAGCCGAAGACGGGGACGGCACGGTCGTCGAAGTCGACGGTGCGACCGGCCTTGCGCGGGTTGACGCCGCCGACGACGTTCGTGCCCGCGGCGAGCATGCGCCGGGTGTGCTTCATGCCCTCGCCGCCGGTCATGCCCTGGACGAGGACCTTGCTCTCCTTGGTGAGGTAGATCGCCATGTCGTCGTGTCTCCTCAGGCTGTGGCGGCGGCGAGTTGGGCGGCCCGCAGCGCGGCGCCGTCCATGGTGGTGGCCTGCTGGACCAGGGGGTGGGCGCGGCCGTCGAGGATGTCGCGGCCACGCGCGGCGTTGTTGCCGTCGAGGCGTACGACGAGCGGCTTGGTCAACTGGACGCTGTCCAGGGCCTGCACGATGCCGTCGGCGACCGCGTCGCACGCGGTGATTCCGCCGAACACGTTGACGAAGACCGACTTCACATCGGGGTCGGAGAGGATGACGGAGAGCCCGTCGGCCATGATCTGGGCCGAGGCACCGCCGCCGATGTCGAGGAAGTTGGCGGGGCGGGCGCCGCAGCCCGCGACGACGTCGAGTGTCGACATGACGAGACCCGCGCCGTTGCCGATGATGCCGACCTCGCCGTCGAGCTTGACGTAGTTGAGGCCCTTGGCCGCGGCGGCAGCCTCCAGCGCGTCGTCGTGTTCGACGCTCTCGCCGCCCCACCGTGCCTGGCGGAAGCGGGCGTTGTCGTCGAGGGTGACCTTGCCGTCCAAGGCGAGGATCTGGCCCTGTTCGGTGCGCACCAGCGGGTTGACCTCGACCAGGAGCGCGTCCTCGCGGACCAGCACCTCCCAGAGCCTGACGAGCACGTCGACGGTCTGTGGTGGCAGGCCGGCCGCCTCGGCGATCTCGCCGGCCTTCGCCGAGGTGACGCCCTCGGCCGGGTCGATGGGGATACGGGCCACCGCCTCCGGCCGGGTGGCGGCGACCTCCTCGATCTCCATTCCGCCTTCGGCGGAGGCGATGGCGAGGAAGCCGCCCGCCGCGCGGTCGAGCACATAGGACACGTAGAACTCGGTCTCGATGTCCACGGGCTGGGCCAGCATCACCTTGCCGACCGTGTGGCCCTTGATGTCCATGCCGAGGATCTGGCGGGCGGTGATCTCGGCGGACGCCGGGTCGGCTGCGACCTTCACACCGCCCGCCTTGCCGCGGCCACCGGTCTTCACCTGCGCCTTGACCACGACCCGGCCGCCGAGGCGGCGTGCGATCTCGCGGGCTTCCTTCGGTGAGTCCGTCACCTCCGCCCGCGGCACCAAGATGCCGTGTTCTTCGAAAAGTTCCCTTGCCTGGTGTTCGTACAGGTCCATTCCGGCTCCTGACTCGAAAGTGCCGCACGCCCCCTGGACACCACCCACCGGATGCGGGATAACAAGGTTCATACAGTATTCGTCGACTGTATGCAATGTACCGCGAGAGCCGTTCCACCCCCCTACGAAGGGACAGGACTTCGCCATGCCCGACGACACCCAGGACGTCATTTCCGGTGGTCATCTCGTTGCCAAGGCGCTGAAGGCCGAGGGGGTCGACCGCATCTACACGTTGTGCGGCGGCCACATCATCGACATCTACGACGGCTGCGTAGACGAGGGCATCGAGGTCGTCGACGTCCGTCACGAGCAGGTCGCCGCCCATGCCGCCGACGGCTACGCCCGTCTCACCGGCAAGCCGGGATGCGCGGTCGTCACCGCCGGCCCCGGCACGACCGACGCCGTCACCGGTGTCGCCAACGCCTTCCGCGCCGAGTCACCGATGCTCCTCATCGGCGGCCAGGGCGCCCTCACCCAGCACAAGATGGGGTCCCTCCAGGACCTCCCGCACGTCGACATGATGACGCCGATCACCAAGTTCGCGGCGGCCGTGCCGGATACGGCACGCGCCGCGGACATGGTCTCGATGGCGTTCCGCGAGTGCTACCACGGTGCGCCCGGGCCCTCCTTCCTGGAGATCCCGCGCGACGTGCTCGACGCCAAGGTGCCGGTGAGCAAGGCGCGAGTGCCCAAGGAAGGGGCCTACCGTGCCTCCACCCGCTCGGCCGGCGACCCCGAGGCGATCGAGAAACTCGCCGACCTGCTGGTCCACGCCGAGAAGCCGGCCATTCTGCTCGGCAGCCAGGTGTGGACGACGCGCGGCACCGAGGCGGCCATCGAGCTCGTGCGCACCCTCAACATTCCGGCCTACATGAACGGAGCCGGCCGCGGCACGCTGCCGCCCGGCGACCCGCACCACTTCCAGTTGTCGCGCCGCTACGCCTTCTCCAACGCAGACGTCATCGTCATCGTCGGCACGCCCTTCGACTTCCGCATGGGCTACGGCAAGCGGCTGTCCCCGGACGCGACCGTCGTGCAGATCGACCTCGACTACCGCACCGTCGGCAAGAACCGCGACATCGACCTCGGCATCGTCGGCGACGCCGGACTGGTGCTGAAGTCGGTCACCGAGGCCGCCTCCGGGCGCGTCAACGGCGGCGCGTCCAAGCGCAAGGAGTGGCTCGACGAGCTGCGCGCGGCGGAGCAGACCGCTCTGGCGAAGCGGCTGCCCAGCCTGAAGTCGAACGCCTCGCCGATCCACCCCTACCGACTGGTCAGCGAGATCAACGACTTCCTCACCGAGGACTCGATCTACATCGGCGACGGCGGCGACATCGTCACCTTCTCCGGTCAGGTCGTGCAGCCCAAGTCACCCGGGCACTGGATGGACCCGGGTCCGCTGGGCACGCTCGGCGTCGGGGTGCCGTTCGTGCTCGCGGCCAAGCAGGCGCGGCCCGACAAGGAGGTCGTCGCACTCTTCGGCGACGGCGCGTTCTCCCTCACCGGCTGGGACTTCGAGACGCTCGTCCGCTACAACCTCCCCTTCGTCGGCATCGTCGGCAACAACTCCTCGATGAACCAGATCCGCTACGGCCAGGCCCAGAAGTACGGCCTGGAGCGCGAGCGGGTCGGCAACACCCTCGGCGACGTCCACTACGACAAGTTCGCGCAGATGCTGGGCGGTTACGGCGAGGAGGTCCGTGACCCCGCCGACATCGGCCCCGCGCTGCTGCGCGCCCGCGAGTCCGGCAAGCCGTCGCTGATCAACGTCTGGGTCGACCCGGACGCGTACGCCCCCGGAACCATGAACCAGACCATGTACAAGTGAGGAGGCCTTCATGACTGCTACGTCGACCAAGGCTCTCGAAGGCATCCGCGTCCTGGACATGACCCACGTCCAGTCCGGGCCCTCCGCGACCCAGTTGCTCGCCTGGCTCGGCGCGGACGTCGTCAAGCTGGAGGCGCCGACCGGTGACATCACGCGCAAGCAGTTGCGCGACCTCCCGGACGTCGACTCCCTCTACTTCACGATGCTCAACTGCAATAAGCGGAGCATCACCCTCAACACCAAGACCGAACGTGGCAAGGAGATCCTCACCGAGCTGATCCGGCGCTCCGACGTCATGGTCGAGAACTTCGGACCGGGCGCGGTCGACCGGATGGGCTTCACCTGGGACCGCATCCAGGAGATCAATCCGCGTATCGTCTATGCCTCCATCAAGGGGTTCGGCGAAGGCCCGTACACCAATTTCAAGGCGTACGAGGTCGTCGCGCAGGCCATGGGCGGGTCGATGTCGACCACCGGCTTCGAGGACGGGCCGCCGCTGGCGACCGGAGCCCAGATCGGGGACTCGGGGACGGGTGTGCACGCCGTCGCGGGGATTCTCGCGGCGCTGTTCCAGCGCGAGAACACCGGGCGTGGGCAGCGGGTCAACGTGGCCATGCAGCACGCTGTACTCAACCTGTGCCGGGTGAAGCTGAGGGACCAGCAACGCCTGGCACATGGGCCGCTTGCTGAATATCCGAACGAAGACTTCGGCACGGAAGTTCCCCGCTCGGGAAACGCGTCCGGCGGCGGTCAGCCCGGCTGGGCGGTCAAGTGCGCGCCGGGCGGCCCGAACGACTACGTGTACGTCATCGTGCAGCCTGTCGGCTGGCAGCCGATCAGTGAGCTCATCGGCCGGCCCGAACTGGCCGACGACCCCGAGTGGGCGACGCCCGAGGCCCGGCTGCCCAAGCTCAACAAGATGTTCCAGCTCATCGAGGAGTGGTCCTCGACCCTGCCCAAGTGGGAAGTGCTGGAGCGGCTCAACGCGCACAACATCCCGTGCGGGCCGATCCTGTCGACCAAGGAGATCATCGAGGACTCCTCGCTGGTCGACAACGAGATGGTCGTCACCGTGCCGCACCCCGAGCGGGGCGAGTTCGTGACCGTCGGCAGCCCGCTCAAGCTCTCCGACTCCCCCGTCGAGGTGAGCAGTTCGCCCCTGCTCGGCGAGCACAACGAACAGGTCTACATCGGCGAGCTCGGCCTCGGTGACGAGGAGCTGCGCCTGCTCAAGTCGAACGGAGTGATCTGACGTGATGGCCGAAGACCGCGTCCTCAGGGTGCGGACGCTTCTCGACTCCGTGCGGGCCGAGGGACGTACCGCGCTGACCGCGCCCGAGGGCAAGGTGATCGCCGACGCGTACGGGATCGCCGTACCGGGCGAGGAGCTCGCGACCGACGTCGACGAGGCGGTGGCCTACGCGGCGCGCTTCGGCGGGCCCGTGGTGATGAAGATCGTCTCGCCGGACATCCTCCACAAGACCGACGCGGGCGGCGTGATCGTCGGCGTCGAGGGTGCGACGGACGTACGGGCTGCGTTCCACAAGATCGTCGACAACGCGCGCGCGTACGACGCGGATGCCCGCATCGAGGGCGTTCAGGTGCAGGAACTGCTCCCGCAGGGGCAGGAGGTCATCGTCGGGGCGGTCACCGACCCGACGTTCGGCAAGGTCGTCGCCTTCGGGCTCGGCGGAGTGCTCGTCGAGGTCCTCAAGGACGTCACCTTCCGGCTCGCGCCGGTGAGCGCCGACGAGGCGCTGTCCATGCTGGACTCGATCCGGGCAGCGGAGATCCTGCGCGGCGTGCGCGGCCAGGCGGCCGTGGACCGGTGGGCGATAGCCGAGCAGATCCGCCGTGTGTCGCAGCTCGTCGCGGACTTCCCGGAGATCGCCGAGGTGGACCTCAACCCGGTGATCGCCACCGTCGAGGGCGCGGTCGCCGCCGACATCCGCGTGATCCTCTCCGAGGCGCCCGCGAAGCCGCGCCGGCGCTACTCGCGCGAGGAGATCCTCACCTCGATGCGCCGCCTGATGCAGCCGTCGTCGGTCGCGGTCATCGGTGCGTCCAACGAGCAGGGCAAGATCGGCAATTCGGTCATGCGCAACCTCATCGACGGTGGTTTCGCCGGGGACATCCACCCGGTGAACCCCAAGGCCGATGACATTCTGGGCCGCAAGGCGTACAAGAGTGTCACGGACGTTCCCGGTGAGGTGGATGTGGCGGTCTTCGCTATCCCCGCCAAGTTCGTGGCCTCGGCCCTGGAGGAGGTGGGACGCAAGGGGATCCCCAACGCCGTCCTGATCCCCTCGGGGTTCGCGGAGACCGGTGAGCACGAGCTCCAGGACGAGATCGTGGCCATCGCCGAGCGGCACGGCATCCGGCTGCTGGGGCCGAACATCTACGGCTACTACTCGACGTGGCAGGACCTGTGCGCCACGTTCTGCACACCGTACGACGTCAAGGGCGGGGTGGCGCTGACCTCGCAGTCCGGCGGCATCGGCATGGCCATCCTGGGCTTCGCGCGGACCACGAAGACGGGCGTGTCGGCGATCGTCGGCCTCGGCAACAAGTCGGACCTGGACGAGGACGACCTGCTGACCTGGTTCGGCGAGGACCCGCACACCGAGTGCATCGCGATGCACCTGGAGGACCTCAAGGACGGGCGCGCCTTCGTCGAGGCCGCGCAGGCGACCGTGCCGAAGAAGCCGGTCGTCGTCCTCAAGGCGGGCCGTACGGCCGCGGGCGCGAAGGCCGCCGGGTCGCACACCGGAGCCCTCGCAGGCGACGACGCCGTGTACGAGGACATCCTGAAGCAGGCCGGGGTCATCCGGGCGCCCGGTCTGAACGACATGCTGGAGTACGCGCGCGGGTTGCCGGTCCTGCCCGCCCCCAAGGGCGACAACGTCGTGATCATCACGGGGGCCGGAGGCAGCGGTGTGCTGCTGTCGGACGCGGTGACCGACAACGGCCTGTCGCTGATGGAGATCCCGCCGGACCTGGACGAGGCCTTCAGGAAGTTCATCCCGCCCTTCGGCGCCGCGGGCAACCCGGTCGACATCACCGGTGGCGAGCCGCCGTCGACGTACGAGGCGACGATCCGGCTCGGTCTGGAGGACCCGCGCATCCACGCGCTGGTGCTGGGCTACTGGCACACGATCGTCACTCCACCGATGGTCTTCGCGGAGCTCACCGCGCGCGTGGTGGCCGAGTTCCGCGAGCGCGGCATAGAGAAGCCCGTCGTCGCGTCGCTCGCGGGTGACGTGGAGGTCGAGGAGGCCTGCCAGTACCTGTACGAGCGCGGCGTCGTGGCGTACCCGTACACGACCGAGAAGCCGGTGGCCGTGTTGGGCGCCAAATACCGCTGGGCGCGGGCGGCGGGACTGTTGGGGGGCGGCTCATGAGGTGAGGCAGCGGGGGGGGGGGGGGGGGGGGGGGGGGGGGGGGGGGGGGGGGGGGGGGGGGAGGGAGAAGAGGGCGAAGGAGGAGCGGGGGGAGAAAGGCGGACAAAATGAGGTAC